>WGNL01000024.1 GCA_016124585.1 Bacteroidota bacterium
AGGCTCGCCCAAGACCGCCACGGTGCAGCCTCCTAAACTGCAAAAGGCCACTAGTCAACAGGTGAGGGGCCGTGTCAAGTTCATCCTAAAGGCTGAAAAACCACGTGAAGTAAAGGGCATTGTAGGCAGGCGCAGCCTTGATAACGGCATTAGCTGGGAGAACGGCATCTACGATTTCACCCTGAGCCTCACCTTGGAAAGCCAGCCAAGCGGCACCCCAGTGCTCTACCAGTTCAAATTCATGGCCACTTATGGGCGGGAAAGCGACTGGTCGGAAAGCTTCCGGGTGGATGTTTTCTAACGTACAACAAGTATTGTTATCAATAATTTAAGCTCTTCGGTACTGAAACGTGCCGTGGAGCTTTTTTTATTAAAATTTGTCCTAAATCATTCCGAACAAAACATTGTTTGTCAAATAATCTTCATCTAGAACTTGGCGCTAATGGTTGATATGCCATACAAAACCCTGAATTCCCGCATAAAACATCGGCTTTTCATAAATAACATGCGGATTGCCGCCAGTTAAACTGCTGCGTTGGCTATATTTGGCCGTACCACCTTAATTAACAGCTAATGAAAGGCCAATTACACCTCGTTCTGCTGCCCGTTTTTTTGTCTGTTCTATTTGCTGCCGATGCCAAGTCCCCGCTTCCAATTGGCACCAGCCTACCTCCGATTTTTGTTACCGGAACCACCATCACTGACACCTGCGGCCTAGCACTTGGAGCCATCGACATTACGCCTAGTGGCGGGGTTCCTCCCTACACCTTTGCCTGGAGCAATGGGGCCACGACAGAGGACATCTCCAACTTGTTGGGTGGGGTTTACTATGTTACTGTTACAGATGCCGTGGGTGGAACGAAGATTGAAAGTTTTACAGTGGAGAATATTACGAATACCGCAGCCGTTTTCGGGGTTTATTATGACGCATTAATCGAGGAATTGAACACGTCCTGCACGGCCCCCTACAACGGCAGCATCGCATTTGAAAACATAGTTCCCACCAATCTCCCGTTCGTTTGGAACTGGTCGAACGGTGATACGACGCCTTACAGCCTAGGTCTGCCCGGTGGCTGGCACCATGTCACTATTACCTTGGGTAATTGCACACCAAATATCCATAACGGCCCAACTGGCATACATCTTCTCGATGACCTCAACATCCCCGAAATCTCCGGCATGGCCACCAACGCCAGCTGCGGCCTTGCGAACGGGAGCATCGACCAGACGGTGACGCAGGGCACACCGCCGTTCACCTTCGCCTGGAACACCGGGGCGGACACGGAGGACCTCAGCGGCCTGCTGCCGGGCATCTACAACGTCACCGTGACGGATGCCGAGGGCTGCACGTCCACGGCGAGCTACAGCCTGACGGACGTCGTGCCGTTCACCATATCCGGCATTGCCACCCCGAACACCAGCGACCCGCCCAACGGCTCGGTGGACATCACCCTTGACCCGCCGGACAGCTACACCTACGCCTGGAGCAACGGCGAGAACACAGAGGACATCTCCGGCCTTGCGGCAGGCACCTACACCGTGACGGTGACTTTGAGCAATGGCTGCACCCAGACGGCGAGCTTCACGGTGGACGACAACTTCGTACCGATGTCGGTCACCGGAGTCACTGTCACTGATACTTGCGACTTGGCGCTCGGCGCCATCGACATCACGCCCAGCGGCGGAGTTCCGCCCTACACTTTTGCATGGAGTAATGGGGCTACGACAGAGGATTTATCCAACCTTTTGGGCGGGGTGTACATGGTGACTGTTACGGATGCAGTGGGCGGTACGCAGGTCGAAAGTTTTACGGTGGGGAATATTACCAATGGCGTACCACTTTGGGTTTACTACTATCACCATTTCTACACAACCAAAAACACCTCGTGCACAGCCCCTTACAACGGAAGTATTACATTTGACACCATTGTAAACAACCTCCCGTTTATCTGGAACTGGTCAAACGGGGCGACCACAACGAACATATCTGACCTTGCAGCCGGGTTCTATAATTTAACTGTCACTTTGGGAAGCTGTATCATACCACACAGCCAAAATGACTTTGAAATCCTCGACTCCCTCAACCTCCCCGAAATCTCCGGCACAGCCACCAACGCCAGCTGCGGCCTGGCGAACGGCAGCATCGACCTGACGGCATCGGACGGTGAGCCACCCTACACCTACGCATGGAGCAACGGCGCCACGACAGAGGACATCGACAACCTGGCTCCCGGCTTCTACAATGTCACGGTGACAGGGGCGAACGGCTGCACGGCAGTGGGCAACTGGCACATCCTGGACTCGCCCGCCTTCTCGGTCTCCGGCACCGCTACCCCGAACACCAGCGACCCGCCCAATGGCTCGGTGGACATCACCCTCGACCCACCGGACAGCTACACCTACGCCTGGAGCAACGGCGCCAGCACGGAGGACATCTCCGGCCTGGCAGCAGGCACCTTCACCGTGACGGTGACACTGGCGAACGGCTGCACGCAGACGGCGAGCTTCACGGTGGACGACAACTTCGTGCCGCTGTCGGTGACCGGGGTCACCGTGACGGACACCTGTGGCCTCGGCCTCGGCTCCGTCGACATAACGCCCACAGGAGGGGTGCCGCCGTACACCTTCGCTTGGAGCAACGGGGCGACCACGGAGGACATCTCCAACCTTTTGGGCGGGGTGTACACGGTGACCGTCACGGATGCAGTGGGCGGGACACAGGCCACTAGCTTCGTTGTGGACAACATTACCTTTATCTCAGGGGTCGATTTTAACTACTATTATGAATTTATTGGAATATATCACAACACTACCTGCATGGCACCTCCCAACGGGGGTATGTATACAATGCCCCTGACGACGCTTCCCTTTATGTGGAACTGGTCGAACGGGGTGACGACTCCAAATAACCTGGGACTTGCTGCAGGTAGTTATTATTTGACCGTCACCTTAGGGGTTTGTGTTAATATTTGGCCTTCCCCCTTTACTGTAGAAGACATCCCCGACCTTCCCGAGCTAGCCGCCACCCAAGAAGACGCCTTGTGCGGCCTTTCGAACGGCAGCATCGACCTGACGGCATCGGACGGTGAGCCACCCTACACCTACGCATGGAGCAACGGTGCCACGACAGAGGATATCGACAACCTGGCTCCCGGCTTCTACAATGTGACGGTGACCGGGGCGAACGGCTGCACGGCAGTTGGCAACTGGCACATCTTGGACTCGCCTGCCTTCTCGGTCTCCGGCACTGCCACCCCGAACACCAGCGACCCGCCCAACGGCTCGGTGGACATCACCCCCGACCCGCCGGACAGCTACACCTACGCCTGGAGCAACGGCGCCAGCACGGAGGACATCTCCGGCCTTGCGGCAGGCACCTACACCGTGACGGTGACCGACCCGGAGGGCTGCACCGCCACGTCGAGCTTTGTGGTGGAGGACTTTAACCCGCCACCGATGGTTTTGACAGCGGTCATAAATCAGGATACCTGCGAACTGGGCTATGGCTCCATCGACCTTTCTGTCAGTGGCGGAACGCCCCCTTTTATGTTTACGTGGAGCAATGGCGCACCCTCGGAGGACATTTCAGGCTTGGTGGGAGGAACAAACTATACGGTAACCGTGGAAGATGCGAACGGCGTACAGGAAATAGGCAGCTTTTTTGTTCCCAATTTCGTGAATATGTGGCCCCCCAATTTTCAAGGCATTTATACTTTTACAGGTTCATCCAATTCAGTGTGTGTTGGAACACCGAATGGGTATATAGATTTTACACCCTTGACTTCTCTGCCCTACACTTGGGTTTGGTCCAATGGAGTAATAGGTGAGGATAATTTTATGCTGGCAGCTGGCGACTATTTTGCAACCGTAACGCTTGGCTCATGCATGTTTGACCATACCCTAACCATACTACTCCTACCCGATGCCCCATCCATTGATTATACCACCATCAACGCAAGCTGTGGGTTGTCCAATGGTATGATTGACTTGACCACAACGGAAGGCGTGCCGCCGTACGTGTTTGAGTGGTCAAACGGGGCAACGACCGAGGACATCAATAATTTGGCGTCTGGCCTATACACCGTCACTGTAACTGGGGCCAATGGCTGTACTTCTGTGGAAACAATCTTTGTCAATGACAACCCAACGTTTTCATTTACAGGAAATACGATTCCGAATTCAAACTGTGGTATGCCAAATGGCGCTATTGATATTACCGTGAACCCTCCCGGCACCTATAATTATAACTGGAGCAATGGGGCAAACACCGAGGATATAAATGGACTGGGGTCAGGGACATACACCGTTACTGTCACGGACCCGGGTGGGTGCAGCAATGAATCAGCGTTTACTGTCGGTGAAAACATCATACAAACCTCGGCATCTGTAACGTCATTGACTGCTACTTGTGGCCTACCCAACGGAACTGTGAATCTTAGCCTAAACGGCGGGGTTCCGCTCTTCACCTTTGAATGGAGCAACGGCGCCACGACGGAGGACCTAGCGGGTGTTCCTGGCGGCATGTACACCGTGACGGTGACCGGGTCGAACGGCTGCACGGCCACGGCCACTGCCACTGTTGCAGACACCGACATCTCCATCGCCTTAGGCGGCAATATGAGCCCTAACACGGCATGTGTTGGGGCAAACGGCAGCATCAACACGACGGTTTCACCTTTCGGCAGCTACACCTACGCCTGGGACAACGGGGCCAGCACCCCCAGCCTTTCGCCCGTCCCCGGCGGCACCTACGCCCTGACGGTGACGGTGGGCACCTGCACCACCTCGGCCAGCTTCACGGTGCTCGACCTGCCGGAGGCGCTGCTGCTGGGCGCACAGCCCTCCCCGGCCACCTGCGGCGGCAGCGACGGCGGGGTGGACCTGACGGTGCTGGCGGGGCAGCCGCCACTTGCCTTCACCTGGGACAACGGCGCAGGCACGGAGGACCTGACGGGCGTCCCTGCTGGCATCTACACGGTGACAGTGATCGCCACCGGGACGGGCTGCACGGCCACAGCAACGGCCCTCGTCGGCAACAGCGGCAACGGTGCCGACACGACCGCCGTATATACCACCACCTGCGACCCGAACGGCGTGGGCGTCACCGAGCAGCTGTTCACGAACCAGAACGGCTGCGACAGCCTCGTCATCACGACGGTGACGCTTCTGCAAAGCGACACCACCTACCTGTCCGGCACCTCGTGCGACCCGAACGGCGTGGGCACCTTTGAACAGACCCTCACGAACCAAGGCGGCTGCGATAGCCTCGTCATCACGACCGTGACGCTGTTGCAAAGCGACACGACCTACCTCTCCGGCACCTCGTGCAACCCGGCCAACGTGGGCACCTTCGAGCAGAACCTTACGAACCAGCTTGGCTGCGACAGCCTCGTCGTCATGACCGTCACGTTCGCTGCGGCGGACACGACGTCGATAGCCCTTGCTTCGTGCGACCCCAACGGTATCGGCACCTTCGAGCAGAATCTGACGAACCAGTACGGATGCGACAGCCTCGTTGTGACCACTATCTCACTGCTGCAAAGCGACACTGTACAGCGCTTCGATACCTCCTGTGACCCAAGCGACGTGGGCGTCACGGTGCAAAACCTGACGAACCAGTACGGCTGTGACAGCCTCGTCGTCACGACCGTCACGTTTGCGGCGGCGGACACGACGGCAATTTCAGGCACCACCTGTGACCCGAACGGCGTGGGCATGACCGAGCAGCTCCTCACTAACCAACAGGGCTGCGACAGCGTGGTCATTACCACTATCTCATTGCTGCAAAGCGACACGACCTACCTGTCCGGCACCTCGTGCAACCCGGCCAACGTGGGTACCTTCGAGCAGAACTTGACGAACCAGTTCGGCTGCGACAGCCTCGTCATCACGACCATTGCATTTTCGGAAGCAGACACGACGGCGATAGCCGGCACGTCTTGCGACCCCAACGGTGTCGGCACCTTCGAGCAGACCTTCATGAACCAGTACGGCTGTGACAGCGTGGTCATCACAAGCATTACACTTCTGCAAAGCGACACAGTACAGCTTTACGATACCTCCTGCAACCCAAGTGACGTGGGCACTTTTGCCCAAACACTTACGAACCAGTTTGGCTGCGACAGCCTCGTTGTAACAACTATCACCTTTGCGGAAGCGGACACGACAGCTATAGTTGGTACCACCTGCGACACGAACGGTGTGGGCTTCACCGAGCAGCTCTTCACCAATGCCAACGGCTGCGACAGTTTGGTAATCACGACGGTTACACTGCTCCCTAGCGCCTCGACCTCGCTGGCTTCCACGACCTGCGACCCATCGCAGGCGGGCATCTTCATCGAGAACCTGCTGACATGGCAGGGATGTGACAGCACCGTGACGACGACGGTGACGCTGCTGCCCAGCGCCACGACCACGCTTGCATCGACGACATGCGACCCGATGCAGGCTGGTGTTTTCACAGAAAACCTGAGTACCTGGCAGGGATGTGACAGTATTGTCACCACGACGGTGACGCTGATTCCCAGCGCCACGACCTCGCTGACCTCGACGACCTGCGACCCAACACAGGCAGGCGTCTTCACCGAGAACCTGCTGACTTGGCAGGGCTGCGACAGCGTTGTCACCACGACTGTGACGCTGCTGCCTAGTGAAACGACCTCGCTGACCTCGACGACCTGCGACCCAACGCAGGCAGGGGTGTTTGTCCAAAATTTTACAACTTGGCAGGGCTGCGACAGCACCGTGACGACCACGGTTACGCTTTTGCCTAGCGCCACGACCTCGCTGAACTCCACTACCTGTGACCCAACGCAGGCAGGCGTCTTTGTCCAAAACCTCATGACGTGGCAGGGCTGCGACAGCACCGTGACGACCACGGTGGCCTGGACGCCGCCGCCTGCGCTGACGCTTTCCGCCTCCGATTTCAACGGCTATGGTATAAGTTGTGAGGGAGCCTCGGACGGCTGGGCGCAGGCATCGGCAAACGGTTCGCCGCCGCTGTCCTATGGTTGGGACAACGGCAGTATCTTGCCACTATTGGAAGGGCTGTCCCCCGGCAGCTACGCCGTCACGGTGACGGACGCCAACGGCTGCACCTCTGTAGGTTCCGTCACCCTGACAGGGCCGGAAGGGCTTTCTGTGGCGCTCTCGGTTAACGCCCTGGACTGCTTCGACGGAAACAGTGGCGCCATCAACGCAACGGCGATGGGCGGCGTCCCGCCTTATTCCTATTCGCTCAATCCCACAGGGACAGGCGGCGGTGCCCCACAGCCGTCCGGCACCTTCGGCGGGCTGGGCGCAGGTGCCTACGAAATCACGGTGCAGGACGCCAACGGCTGCTCGGCCACCGAGCTGGTCGCCATCAACGCCCCCGTGCCGCTCAGCGTGGAGCTGGGCGACGACGTGTTCCTGGAGCTGGGCGATGGTACGGCCCTATCGGCTCTGACGAACGTGCCGTTGGACTCCTTGGCGCAGGTCGACTGGACGGGTCTGGGGAATGTGGAATGTCCGGGCTGCCCGGCACAGCAGGTGTTCCCGCTGGTGACGACGGCCTACACGGTGACGGTGGTGGACGGGCAGGGCTGCGTCGCCTCGGACGGTGTGACGGTGTACGTTGACCGCAGGAAGTCGGTGTACGTGCCGAACGCCTTCTCGCCGAACGGGGACGGCGTCAACGACCTGCTGCAGGTCTTCGCCAAGGAGGGGCAGGTGCGGAAGGTGAGGTCTTTCCTCGTCTTCGACCGCTGGGGGGAGTCGGTCTTCCGCTACTTCGACTTCCAGCCGAACGACCCTGCCTTTGGTTGGGACGGCACGCACCGTGGCCAGCCGCTCAACACGGCAGTATTCGTCTGGTTTGCGGAGGTGGAGTTTGTGGACGGCACGGCGGAGCTGTTCGAGGGGGATGTGGTGCTGATGCGGTGAGTATTTCCCTCACTTTCCTAATTGACTGTCTTTCATTTTCGTACTTATCCTAGCACCGACTTTTCTCCCAAAAACGGTTGCTGATACAGCCTTTTTCCTGTCGCTTTATACAATGCATTGGCAAGCGCCGCCATCACGGGAGGGTAGGGTGGTTCACCCATCCCAGTTGGGTTGATTTCGTTTTTAACAAAATGAACCTCGATTGCTTTCGGTGCTTCGCTGTGCCGGATGATTCGGTAGGTGTCAAAATTGCTTTTGTCTGGTACGCCATCTTTGAAGGTCATTTCACCATAAAGCGCATTGCCGATACCATCCACAATGCAGCCTTCGGCAAGGTTGGTTGCTCCAAGTGGGTTCACCACAATGCCACAGTCAATGGCGCAGTGTACTTTTTGAATGATTGGCTTACCATTTTCCAGCGTCAAATCCAGCACCTGCGCCACGTAGGTGTCGTGGCAGAAGTAAGCGGAAACACCTCTTGAAACGCCTGTCGCTTCGCCTTTTCCCCAGCCTGATTTCTCACGAACCAATTCCAGCACCCCAGCATAGCGGTCGGCGTCGTAGTCGTTTTTATCGCCAACAGGGTTTGACTTCGCCTTTTTCAACAATTCGAGGCGAAACTCGATGGGGTCTTTTCCAGCGGCTTCTGCCACTTCGTCAAGGAAGGACTGCTCGGCAGCCGCCATGAAATTGGAACGTGGCGCACGGAACGAGCCGATGGTGATATTGGAGTCAATCGTCCAGTCCTCGGCGAGGTAATTGTCTACAGCTCCAGCGGGGAAGCGGTTTTCGTGCAAGGGGCTTTCGGGAATGCCACCTGTTTTTTGATGGTAGGCAATTAGGTTGTTGTCGGCATCCAAGGCGGCCCGAAACGTCGCATGGTAGGCCGGGCGATAAATGCCTGCTGTCATGTCATCTTCACGGGTGTAAATCAGCTTGACGGGTGCATTCATTTTTTGTGAAATAAGGGCAGCCTCCAACAGCCAATGGGCATACGACCTCCGACCGAAGCCACCGCCTAAGCGGGTCATTTGGATGTCAATCTTTTCGAGCGACATACCGAGCCGGTCGGAAAGGGTCTTTTCGGTAAATTCCGGCTTCTGCAAAGGCCCGGCGAGTTCTGCCTTATCTGCTATCACATGGGCAAAGAAGTTCATCGGCTCCATGCAATTGTGGGCAAGAAAAGGTGCAGTGTATTTTGCCTCAACAATTTTAGCGGCAGTTTTAAAGGCGGCATCCAGGTCGCCGTCCCTGCGTTTTACCGTGGCAGGCTTGGCGGCCATTTCCGTCATTTTTTCAAAATGCGTGGTTGTATTTTCCAACCCGGCAGGCGTTCTCACAGTCATGTCTCTGCCAAGGCGGTCAATGGTTTCTGTCTTTGCGGTGATAGGCTCGAATTCCATTTTTAGCACCTTTTTGGCGTTCATCACCTCCCAAGTTGAATTGCCCACGATGGCCACTACCTCAGGGTATGTGACGGTATCAAAAAACTGCTTTTTGTAACCGTCGTTGAGCAGTTTGATGGTGAAAACGTCCTTGATGCCCGGCATGGCACGAGCCGCTGAATCGTCCACCGATTTCAATTTCAAACCAAAAGCTGGAGGATGGGCAATCATGGCAATGAGCATTCCTTCCCGCTGGGTGTCAATTCCGAAAAGCGGTTTCCCGGTCACGATTTTCAGCATGTCCACGTTCTTGCGGGGCGTACCGATGATTTTGAAATCCTTCACTTCTTTCAACTGCACTTCCTTCGGTACCGGAATACTAGCAGCGGCAGAAGCTATTTCGCCGTATCCCATTGACTTGCCGCTTTTTTTATGGTGCAAAATCCCCGCCTCTGTCGTCACTTCCTCCACTGGAACCTTCCACGATTGGGCGGCTGCTTCCCGCAGCATGTGCCGGGCTGAAGCACCTGCCATGCGCAGTCCCTCCCAACCTTGACGCAGGGCCTGACTGCCACCGATGAACTGGCGTTTGTACAAGTCGGTGTTCAAAGGTGCCTGTTCCACGATTACTTTTTCCCAATCCACATCCAATTCTTCCGCCACAATCATGGGCATGGCGGTTTTCACATTCTGCCCCCCTTCCGGGTTCGGCGACATGATGGTGACGACGCCGTTTTCCCCAATTTTCAAAAAGCCGTTGATATTGAACCACTCCTTGGGCATGGCCAATATCTCCTCCTTTGTGGCATTTTGACAAGCTGCCGCCAACCAACTAAAGCCGAGCATCATGCCGCCACCTGCGAGGGCCGTGGATTTGAGAAAGGAACGTCTACCGTAGTGGGTTTTCATCGATGACATATGGATGGATTTGGTGAACTGGATGGTTGGACTTTCAGGACTTGAATTTGGCCAAGATAGGCATTTTGGAAAAAGAAAACGTCTAAAAAGCAGAGCCTCTTAGACGTTCTAGCTGAATCTGAAAACTCAGCATTAAAGTTTGGCGACGAATGAGAATACTTAGAACATCACCCAGTATACCAAAACCTTGCGCTTATTTGAATACCACATGCCAAATGCTGAATCAATGGTTAACCCATCAATTTAGCATTTGGGAAAATGTTTTGGCCAATTAGCTATAATTCAACCTGCATAGAAACGGTAAATGGCTCAAGCACGGTGTGCTTGTCTTTTACATGCTGGTGCTGCGGGTCAGCCATCATGGCACCAAGCTTTTCCATGTCATTTACTTCTGCGACGATGACGATTGAATTAGGGTCGTCTGTATCCTGAAATGTTTTAAAACTAGGAACATTAGGGCCAAAAATTTCTACCCTATCTTGGTGGCCATCAAGCCATTTTTTGATGTCACCTACTTTGTGACGGACTACTACGGTTGGCATAATTTAATTAATTTAGTAAAACTGAATAAATCAGTCTTTAGAGTTATTGCCTACTCTATTCGGTTTTCGGCTTCCCCGTTTTTAAAAATTAATTTCCTGGTGCTAAGCCTAGCTGCCCAAAGAATTCGAGGTTATCCATCACCCCGAGATGCCTGGTTGCTTTGCCTTTTCCATTGAACCAAATGATGTCCACCGAATCCAATTTGAAAGATTTGCCAGTAGGCTGCATGCCCATGAACTCACCCTTCATCGTGCCGCTCGTCACGAGATAGGCCATGAGGGATTTATCATCTACTAACACTTCCTTTATTTCAAATTTTAAATCTGGGAAGGCAGTGAACATACTCTGCAACAAGGCTTTGGAGGCCTCCAACCCTTTCAACCCTGTCGCTTCCAGAAAGCCTGGAGGGAAATTATCCTGAAAATCAGTTGTGCAATACTGGTCCAATGCAGCAAGGTTTTTTGTGTTGAACCCTTCTATGACTTTGAGGTAATTGGCCTTGTTTTGTGCAGCAGTTTGAGCAGAAACCAAGGTTGTACCGAGCATTGCTACCAGCAGCAAAGCAAAACGCATGTTTTTGATAATTTGAAAAATGATGGTGCTTTTTTTCATTTGTTAATTGATTTAAGTTGTTGATGCCTACTCTGTTCCGTTTTCGGCAACCCGGTAATTGTATTTTTTTGTATCAAAAACTCCCCACCTCCAGCCGATGCAGCACACGGTTGGAGTGATGATTTTTGTTGTTTTCCTACGGTAAAAAGGAATCTGAAATCTTGTCGAAAGTGCTTCAGGTGTGATAGGACAAAGGTAGGTCGGGCTTCAACGGTTGGAAATCACATTTTGATGTGATGCGTCAAATGGCCTTCATGGTGAGCCGAACAGTGAACCCGTCGGTGTGCAACACTTCCAACTTTCCGCCCAGTTTTTTAGCCCGCATTTCCATATTCGAAAGGCCGAGCCCGGTGTAGGTTTTCGTTGATACGGCATGGCTGCCATTATCATGTATGCTGAGTTCAAACTGGCCGTCGAAATTGCCGAAGCGCACCTTTACCAGCGAAGCGTCGGAATGGCGAACCACGTTGTTCAGGGCCTCCTTGAAAATAAGGAAAAGGTGCTGCCGAATATCCACGGGCAGGCTTTTCTCCAAAGGCAGTTCACCTAGCTCGAAGCTGGATTGGATGTCATGGGGCTGCAACAGGTCGGCCGTCTGCTCCTGCATCCGGTCGAGAAGGTTCTTCAGCTTGTCTCGGCGACTATCAATGCTCCAGACCATGTCCCGCATCTTGGAGACAGCAGTGCGGCTTATTTCGACAATATGCCTGATGCGACTGACATCCTTCTCGTTGTTCGACATTTCGAGCAGTTCGGCCTGCATGGCCAGCCCGGAAAGCATCGAGCCTACCTCATCATGCAGGTCGCTGGCTATGCGGGTGCGCATGCGTTCCATTTCCAGTAGCCCCTGAACCCGATACCTGGCTATGCCGAAGGCAATGGCTGCCACCAAGGCTAACACGAGGAGGTAAAACCACCAAGTTTGGTAAAAAAACGGGCGCACCGTGAAAGGTACAGCCAGCTCCGACTCGCTCCAGTTGCCCTTGCTATCAGACGCTTTCACGTGCAGCACATAATCGCCGGGAGGTAAGCGGTTGTAGCGCACGAAGGCTAAGCCGCCGAGGTACGTCCAGTCGTTTTCCAGCCCATCGAGGCGGACGTAGTAGTGGTTTTTTTCGGGTTTAAAATAATTGGGCAACGCCCAGTTGAATTGAAACCAAGCGATATGAGGGGAGATAATGAAGCGGTCAAATGGTTGATTTCCAATTACTTGCACAAATGTCGAGTCACGACGGCTATCGTATTGGGTAAAGCCCGTAAGACAGACTGGTGGGTTTTTCTCCAAATTCAGCACTGCCTTCAAATCGAGGACGTTCAGGCCGTTCAGGCCGCCGAACCAGAGCCGCCCAGCTGCATCTTTCATGGCTGAGGCGTAGTTGAATTCGTTATTTGTCAGTCCATCTTCTTCGAAAAAATTGTGAAAAGTACCTTCCCCTATCCGGTAACAAGAAAGCCCACTGTAGGTACCCGCCCAGATATTGCTTTCGGCATCTTCGAGGAGGCTCACAACGTTGTTGTCGCTGAGCCCTTCGTTCTTGGTAAAAACTAGATTTGACCATTTTTCGAAATTTTTCAAATCCCCACTGAGGCAGTTCAGGCCACCGCCGAAAGTCCCCACCCACAATCGGTTGGTTTTATCCAAATGCAGCGTCAGCACATGGTTTTTGCTCAGTGCAGGCTTGGTTTTAGTATTGAAATGGGCAAGCATTTCGCCTTGCTTGTTAAAGCAAAAAAGCCCATCGCTGACTGTCCCGACCCAGCAATTCCCTTTGGGTTCTTCCAAGAAAACTTCGGTCCTAATTTGAGCGCCAATTTGGGCTTCGTCAAGTTGCTTTTGAGAAAAAAACCTGTGGGAAGTATTGGCCTTGGTATCAAAAACGGTCAGTTTATCGAGTTCAAAACCAAAGAGCAGGTTGCCATCGGACAACTGCGTGAGAGGGGCATGGCCGATTTTATCGTTCACATCCCGAAAGTCCCCAGCGATGGTACCTTTGCCAGTTTCCAAATTGATTTTCAAGAGCTTGTCCGTCAAGGTCCAAAGTGTATTGCTTTTATCATCAAGGGCAAAATGTTTAGCGCCCTCCATCACCGCACGGTTCGTCAATGAATCCCCAAAAGGCATCATCCGTTGGCGCTCGCCCGTGAGCGGATTAAGACGGTGTAGGCCAGTTTCGCCGTTTTCACAATAAGCGTAAATCTGGCCATCCTTGCCCTCAACCATCCCTCGCATGGCATTGCCCCAAACTGCACCGGGCACAGCGAGATAGTTTTGGAATAGTTGCGCCCCAATTGGAAACCTCACCAAGCCGTTGTCGGTGGCTACCCAAAGCAGGTGCGTTCTGTCTTCGCAGAGATGATAGCTATTTGAAAATTGCAGGACGCCTCGCATCGCCACACTAAAATCGGTCAGCGTCCCATCCGTGGCAAGCCTTAACAGGCCGCTTCTTGTTGAAAACCAGGAATTGCCACGGCTGTCTTCCAACGCAAAATAGGCAGGGGTTGGTAGGCTGTCGGCAATGACTTCGATTCGCCTTTCGTCGGGGTGGTACTGCCAGATTTGGAAGGTACTTTTTGGAAAAATGAAGACCCGGTTTTTGCTGTCTGTGAAAATGGGCGTGAAGTACATCTTCGTTCCGTTCCAGATGAAGCTATCGGGTTTCACGGCATGCAACAATTCACCTTGGGGGTTGAAAAGCCTCAGCCCGTCGGCGATGGTGCTCCACCAGACGTTGCCATCGGGGTCGCAGGCAACAGCGTTAAAGTGCATGCGAAGGTGTGGTGAACTGGCCACCTTGCTGAAAGGTAAGCCACCGGTGTAGTGCCACAAATACTGTTGCGTGTCATCGTCGCTGACCACCCAGGCTGTGCCATCCGTTGCCTTTCTCAGGCTGTGCATATTCCCTTTCAGACCTGCTTTTTCTGATAAGTTTTGCCAGTTGTAACTCCGTAAATCGAGAGAGTAGAGCAGGCCATCGGCGATGAGCCAAAGTGCTGTGTCGCCCATTAAAATCATGGCTTCTTCCGAAACATCCTCACCGGGAAACGGCAAATCTGCCTGCCAGTCGCTCCCAAACTTGACGAACTGACTCCCATCGTACCGTTCAAGGCCCTGCGAAGTACCTAACCACATCAGGCCACGGCTGTCCTGTACCACCGCTGTCACCTTCCGAAAGCCAAGACCATCCTCGATGGTGAGGGCATCGGGTTTGGGCAACCGCTGGGAATGGAGCAGCAGCGGCAGCAACAGGATGGCCAAGGCAATGACGTGCTTCAATATTTATGTAAATTTAAATAAGTGATTCAAGACAGCCTTCAAGGTGTCATGCTGATGCTTGGGTGGGGAAAGGTAGCGCATTCAATCATCCCATCAAAATGTGATGCCTTCGCAAGTCTGTCCCATTTATCTTTGTCCCATGAAAGCAACAAGCCTTGCCATTGTCGAAGACGACTTGATTGTCCGGGAGAGCCTTCAGACTCTTTTCGGAGAGAACCCTCAGTTCGAGTTGCAGGCCGTGCATGGCAATGTCGAGGACTTTTTGAAAGCCCTCGAAACAACCCCGCAAATCCAACCAAACATCCTGCTGCTCGACATCCAACTGCCGGGTATGTCGGGCATTGCTGGCATACCGCATATCAAACGGCTGCGGCCTTCCACCAACATCGTCATGCTCACTACCTTCGAGGACAGCGAAAGCATCTTCGCCGCCCTTTGTGCAGGGGCCTGTTCCTATCTGTCGAAGCAAACCTCGTTGGTAAATATCCGGGATGCAGTGATCACCGTGAGCCGAGGCGGCTCCTACATGTCGCCATCGGTGGCCCGCAAGGTCGTCGAGCATTTTTCCCCAAAACCAAAAAAGGAAAGCGCCCACCTCACCGACCGCCAGCTCGACATCGTGCGCTGCATCGTGGATGGCCTCAGCTATAAAATGATTGCCGACCGGCTGGACATTTCCATTGACACCGTCCGCACGCATATCATGCACGTTTACAGGGCATTGAACATCAACAGCAAGGGGGAATTGATCCGGAAATCGCTGGAGGGGGAGGTGTGATGATTTTTCATTCAGAATGGCTCTCAACGATACAAAATTGATGAACAGAAAAGCCCCGGAAGATTAATTCCGGGGCTTTCATTTCTCTCATGAGGCTTATCCCAGCACTGACTTTTCTCCCATAAACGGTTGCTGATACACCCGTTTCCCTGTCGCCTTGTACAGCGCATTCGCCAGTGCTCCGAAGATAGGCGGGAACGGCGGCTCGCCCATGCCCGTTGGGGCGATTTCATTCTGAACAAAATGCACGTCAATGGCCTTCGGCGCCTCGCTCATGCGGATGATGCGGTACTTGTCGAAGTTCGTCTTGTCGGCAGCGCCTGCCTTGAAGGTCATCTCGCCGTAAAGCGCATTGCCAATGCCGTCGGTCACGGCACCCTCCGTCATGTTGGAGGCAGCATCTGGATTCACCACGATGCCGCAGTCAATGGCGCTGGTCACTTTTTGCACGACAGGCTTTCCATCTTCAATGGTCAAATCCAGCACGTGGGCGGCATAGCTGGCGTGGCAGAAATAGGCGGCGACGCCACGGCTCACACCTGCGGGCGGATTCGCCCAATTTGACTTGTCACGAACCAATTCCAGCACCCCAGCGTAGCGGTCAGCGTCGTAGTCGTTCTTTTCACCAACAGGATTTTCCTTCGCACGTTTCAGCAATTCCAATCGGAACTCGATGGGGTCTTTGCCCATTGCCTCGGCCAGCTCGTCGAGGAAGGACTGCTCTGCCCCAGCGATGAAGTTCGACCTCGGCGCACGGAAGGCCCCGATGGTGATGTTCGAGTCAATTTTCCAGTCCTCGGCGAGGTAGTTATCGATGGCACCTGCGGGAAAACGGTCAGCATGGAGCGGGCTTTCAGGGATGCCGCCAGCCTTCACGTGGAAGGCAAGCAGGTTGTTGTTTTCATCCAAAGCTGCCCGGTAAGTGGCGTGGTATGCGGGACGATAAATGCCGTTGGTCATGTCGTCCTCACGCGTGTACATGAGCTTCACGGGGGCCTTCACTTGTTGGGAAATGAGCGCCGCCTCCACCATGTAGTGCGAGTATGCCCTGCGTCCGAAGCCGCCGCCCATGCGGGTCATCTCGATTTCGATATTTTCAGCGGGGATGCCCATTCTGGCTGCCAGCGTCGGTTCGATGATGCCGGGGGCTTGTAGCGGTCCTGCCACTTTCACTTTGTCGCCCTTCACGTCGGCGAAGAAGTTCATCGGCTCCATGCAGTTGTGGGCAAGGTGCGGGCAGGAGTAGCTCCGCTCGATAATTTTTGCTGCTTTTTTAAATGCAGATTCTGGGTCGCCGTTCCGGCGAACGATATTGCCGGGCTTGGCGGCCAGTGCCTCCATTTTCGCATGGTGGTCGTCGCTGCTTTCGAGTCCGGCGGGTACATTTACGGTCTGTTTACCACCAAACCCTGCAACTGTCTCTGAGTAGGCGGCAATAGGTTCCCACTCCACTTTCAATGCCTTTTTCGCCTGCATCACTTCCCAAGTCGAATTGCCCACGACGGCGACCAGTTCGGGGAAGGCGTTGGTATCGAACATGGCTTTTTCAAAGCCATCATTGTAAGTTTTGAAGGAAAAAACATCCTTGATGCCGGGCATGGCTTTGGCTGCCGAACCGTCAAAAGATTTTAGCTTCATACCAAATGCGGGTGGATGCTCAATCATGGCGATGAGCATACCTTCCACTTGATAATCCAAGCCGAACATGGGCTTGCCGGTCACAATTTCTTTGCCCCGCACGTTCTTCTGCGAATGGCTGATGAGCTTAAAATCCTTCACCTCTTTCAGTGTCGGCTTCTCCGGCAAAGGGATTTTGGTGGCTGCCGCAGCCATTTCTCCGTAACCTGCAGATTTGCCACTTTTTTCATGTTTAAGTACACCTAATTCTGTGGTGATTTCATCTGATGGTACTTGCCATGCCTGTGCAGCCGCCTCTTTGAGCATGTGCTTGGCAGCAGCGCCTGCATTGCGCAGCGGTTCCCATTTCGTGGCAATGCCCCGGCTGCCCCCGGTGAACTGCCCAAATGCGGCAGGTGGAAAGTTGACGGGGTCGTGCATCGCCATTTCCACAACGACTTTTTTCCAATCGCAGTCAAGTTCCTCCGCTACAATCATGGGCATGGAGGTCATCACGTTCTGCCCAAATTCCGGGTTCGGCGTGATAATGCTCACGACGCCGTTCTCGCCGATTTTCAGGTAACTGTTGATGTTGAACCACTCCTTGGGCATGGTCAGCATTTCTTCCTTGGAAACAGGCTTACAGCTTTCCAGCCAGTTGAAGCCGATGACGAGGCCGCCTCCAGCGAGGATGGAGTTTTTCAAAAATGAACGTCTGCTATTGGAAACTGTCATTGTTGGATTGTTTGATTTTTGA
Organism: Bacteroidota bacterium; assembly: GCA_016124585.1. Taxonomy (GTDB): domain Bacteria; phylum Bacteroidota; class Bacteroidia; order Chitinophagales; family Saprospiraceae; genus UBA6168. The sequence continues at coordinate 17,808 of WGNL01000024.1, forward strand.
ATAGTTGGCTTGAACGGATTGGAAAGCCGGCAGGGATTTCTAAGCCGTTCAACGCTAGGGGAGACCGGGCTTTCCAATCCCTTCCTACGGCCGGGCTTAGAAATCCTTATCCCGCAGCTGTCTTAATCGCTGCCTTTATCCGAACATAGGTAGCACAGCGACAAATATTCCCATTCATTGCCCCTTCAATTTCAGCATCTGAGGGGTGGGGGTTAGACTTCAGTAAAGCAGCAGCATTCATGATTTGTCCTGCTTGACAGTATCCACACTGGGCCACATCGTGCTCCAGCCATGCTTTTTGGACGGGGTGGTCGCCGTTTTCGGAAAGCCCCTCTATAGTGGTGATGGCTTGATCGCCAACCTGTGAGACAGGCAACATGCAGGAGCGCATGGCCACATCACCGAGGTGGATGGTGCAGGCGCCGCATTGAGCGATACCGCAGCCGTATTTCGTGCCAACGAGGTTGAGGTGGTCACGCAGCACCCAGAGCATGGGCGTGGCGGGGTCAACGTCTACCGTCTGTTGTTTGCCGTTGATGTTTAAGGTGAAATTTGCCATGATATTGGAATTGAAAAAGTTCTTAGAATTGTCTGTTGGGGTTTGCGCATAGCGCAAAATAAGGATTTGTATTTGGTTTTGGGGCAATATAAAACAAAGAAATAGTTACGATAATCAAACAGTTGTGCACTATTTTGTTGACTATCTCATAAAGTCACTTAGTTGCCAAGCAGTTTGGTAAACGACAGCGCCCCAATTTCCACTTGCTGCCTTCTTTAATGTACACTTCCGTTACCATGAACCCATTGGTCACTTCATTGCTACCGACCACTGCCAGCAGGGTGATTTTGTTTAGTAAAATGGCCGTGTTCCCGATGGTTTCTACCGAAATTTCATGCTACTTCAGCGCAGGAATACACCCAATCCAAGCTGATAGAAGTGGCAAAAGAGCGCATCTTCGACCCCCACAAATCCATTAGTGGAGTGGCTTATGAGCTTGGCTTTAAATATCCACAGCATTTCACCCGATTGTTCAAGGAGAAAACCGGGATGTCTCCAAATGAGTATCGGGCGCAGAATTGATGCTTGCTTGATTTTCATAAGTTTTGATTTGAAACACTTAGTGGGTTAGGGATATGACGGGTGTATCTTTGCATTGCTTTCACAAAGCGATTGTCCTAAGTATCGTGGTATCCAACCAAACTATATGTTGACCAAACCTGCGAAAAAAGATTTCAAAACCATCCTCATATTAGGGCTGCTCACGGCGATTGGGCCTTTATCCATTGACATGTACCTCCCTGCATTTTCTGCCATTGCCAGAAACCTGAATACTTCAGTGTCAGAGGTGACTCTTTCCTTGTCCAGCTTTTTCATCGGCATATCTTTAGGGCAGTTGCTCTATGGCCCTCTGTTGGAGCGCTTCGGTAGAAAGCCTCCTTTGTACGCAGGGCTTTGCCTGTATTTCCTTGCCTCCGTGGGCTGTGCGCTGGCGCAATCGGTGGAAGTGCTGATTATCTTCCGATTGTTTCAAGCGGTAGGTGGATGCGTGGGATTGGTGGCTGGCCGAGCTATGGTGCGGGATTTGTACGATGTCAGCGAGAGTGCCAAAGTGTTCTCTATGCTAATGTTGGTGGTATCCGTGTCGCCCATCATCGCACCAACGCTGGGCGGATTCATCACAGCTGCTTTTGGCTGGCGCTATGTTTTTGCCGTGCTGATTTTTGTGGTGTTGCTGATGTTGGCAGGCACTTGGTTTTTTCTGCCAGAAAGCAAGCAGCCCGACCCGCAGTATTCCTTGAAACCCAGGCCCATCCTGCGGAATTTTGCTGCTGTGCTAAAGCATCCGCATTTCCTTACCTATGCCCTCACCGGGGCAATTTCCTATGCAGGATTGTATGCCTATGTCGGCGGCTCGCCTTATGTTTTTATGGAAATATTCCAGGTGAGCGAATCGCAGTTTGGTTGGATATTCGCCATCATCGCAGCGGGTTTGATTGGTGCAAGTCAGGTGAACAACCTCGCCTTGAAGCGTTTCGAAAGTGAAAAAATCATTCAAGTGGCTTCCAGCATTCAGTGTATTATCGGGCTGGTGTTCATTGTCATTTCGCTGCTAGGGATTACCAAGCTGTTGCTCACCGTCTCCCTTGTGTTTGCGTTTCTGGCCTGCCAAGGGTTCATTTTCCCCAATGCCACTGCGCTAGCGCTGGCCCCGCTGGGCAAAAGCGCCGGTAATGCCTCCGCCCTCATCGGTGCCATTCAAATGACCATCGGTGCAAGTGCCTCCGCCATCGTGGGCATCGTTCAAAACCACAGTGTACTGCCAATGGTGAGCGTGATGACGACTTGCTCGGTGATTGCTTTTATTGTGTTTCATGTAGGCAAGAAATACTTGGTGAAAAAGCCAAGCGAGGCGGCGATACTGGAAGCGGAGGTGGGGATGATTGGGGATTTGTGAGGGGCCAGCCTTCCATGTGTATATATCAGATACCTCGCAACAACCACTGCGCTTAACTTTTGCTGGAGCAGAGGGATATTTCATAAGTTGGAACTGTACTTCGGCAAAAACCCAATGAATTTTGGGCGAACCACCTATCCTTGCGAAAAAGCCTCCTACCTTTGCAGTTTATAACAGTTTCTTACACCTTAAACTATTTTTTTCATGAAATTGCCAGTTTTTGCCGCCTTCCTATTTCTAGTTTTCAGCATGGAATCATGCGATGCCCAATCTCAACCAGAACCAACTGCCTCCAGCGACCTCGTCTGGTACACGGAGTTGACGAAAGCCCAAGCGGCGTCCAACGAAAGCAATAAACCCATTTTTGCGTTCTTTACGGGAAGCGATTGGTGTGGCTGGTGCAAAAAATTGCAAGCCGATGTGTTTGCCAAGGATGCCTTCAAGGAATGGGCCCGTCAAAACGTCGTCTTATTGGAACTGGACTTTCCACGCCGTAAACAATTGGCACCGGAGATTGCCCAACAAAACATGAACTTGCAGCAAAGCTTCCAAGTAAGGGGCTATCCCACCATTTGGATATTTTATGCCCAAACTGACCCTGCCACCAATGGTATCAGTTTGAACGCCTTGGGTTCCACTGGCTACCCGGCTGGTGCGAAAAAAGGAAAAGAGGAGGTCAAATTCCTCAGCGAGGTGAATGCGATTTTGGCGAATGGGAAGCGGTAAGGGGAATTGTTCTTTTCAAGTCACCTTTTAGAGCCAGGGATTCTTTTTCTTCAATAGGGAGGTGACACCTTGATTTAAAAGGTGTCACCTCTTCTGGTTTAGAGCCGCTGCAAAAAAAATCTTGCTTGAACAGTATGCATTCCACAGAAGGAATGTGAGGTAATGCAGACGGTTAAGAGAAAATTTGAGACGACAGAGTTCAAATCTTTGTGAGTAATTCTTCCTTTAATTTTTCAGACGTTGTTTCTTCTAATTTAAATTTTATAGTCTGCTTGTCCCTGATTTTGATTTTTTGAATTGCAAAATATGGTTTATCGTTTTTATAGGCTGTTGCAAGAATCGTTGCTATTTCTCCGACAGGAAGTTGTTGTTTTTCATCGTCATTGTGTGAAAAGCAAAATGTATTGTCTTTTTTCTGATACCCTGGCAAATACATGTTTTGTGTTACCAATGTTACATAAATAAACTTAAAGTCATTTTCGTTGTCTATTGAGGTGATTAGTTCAACATCTTTTGTCCGTGGGTCTTTCAGCAACCTGTCAATGTTTGCCCACCCAAGTTTTTTTATTGAAAAGATATAGTTCGTTTTCCTATCTTCTGCAAATAAATTGTTTCCCTTTCTGAAAGCTGAGATTTCATCCCATTTTTGGAGCTTTTCATTCTTATAAAATCTTACAGTGTATTCGCCTATTTTGAAAACAGAGTCTCTTTTAATTTTTAGTCCCGCACCTTCCCATGCAATTCTGCTCACTTCTAAATTAACAGTGTCAGGATAATTTTCCCTACCTATTTCAAATCCATCAACTGTATATGTAATATTAGTTGTCTTTTCAAAAAAGTCAAAATCAATATCTAGGCTATCAAATTTTTCTTTTCGTGGCAATGGAATTGGGTTGCCCCATTTCACACCTAAAGAGTCTTGTTGTCCTGAAAACAATGACATGTCTGTCAAAATTGAATCGGTAGGTAATGCAACTAGAATTTCTTTACTTTTTGAAATTGTAAGTTTTTTGTCATTTGCATAAGCATCAATAAATATCATTCCACCTGTCTCAAGAGGTTTGCCATCAAAAGTGGTTGTGAGATTTCCTAAAACCATTTCTTGCATGGTCAGAGCTTCTTTTAAATGGATTTCAATTATACCACTTAATAATTGTCCATCGGTATTAAGAAATGTGTTGCTGTTTATACGGATTTTTGTCCCACTTTCTCCTGTTATGATGTTGTCAATATTAGCATTAATAGAATATATCTGTTCTTGGATATTGTCAACTGAGTAAACTTTGGTAAAAATATCAAATGAGCTTTCAGTGTTATTATTGCAAGAAGTCAAAATGGCTATCAATGAAGCCAGTCCAATAATTATTTGTGTCAGTTTTTCCATGATTGTGTCATAATAAGTTACTGTTAATATTTGTATTGACGCACTCACACCACAAAACCTCCTAAAAATCAAGCATATACTTTGTGGTACTTTACACTAATGAGTTTTAAATGCAAATAATGCATTTTCCCAACAAACAAATACTGATATGATTGACTTTTGCTCATTTAGATTTGCAAAATTTATTTGAAATGCTAAATTATTCTACTTTTCAAATTGATGGAACAATCGCTTAATAATAATTTAGCTCTTAATCTAAAATCTCAACCAAGAATTTCAACCTAAATACCCATTTCATCTCCCATTTTCCCCAAAACCCAGAAAAACCGCCTGCACACTATTTGGAATATTCCGAACAGCTTCCCGAAAATGCACCCGCTTTTTGGAACATTTCAAATGCTCGGCAGGCTGCCGGAATCGTATTTGGAATATTCCGAACGCCATTCCGGCAGCCGGAATGCCATTCGGAATATTCCAAATGGGGTTCAGAACCCCAAAATGCCGTCCAGAATATTCCAAAACGAAGAAAGGGCATTTTTAGCCTAATTTCAAAAATAACAGACGGGAAAAGCCGCTCCATTGCTAGGCTATGATTTTAAAAAAAATATGTTGATAGGAGTGTTACCTTCCTAAAAAAGTCCGTCTTCAAGTACATAACCCGGCACTTCCGGGTTGACGGCCCCGGGGAGCATGCGTTTTCTGGCGATAATATGGTCGTCGTGGCCGTACCTACTATTAACCTTTTAATTTTGAAAACATGAAAAGTCTCTGGTCCCAACTCATCAACACGTTTGAGGTGAACACACGTGGCTCTAGGCGCAAGATGCTCCGCATTGCCAACCATCATTACTCCCGGTTGCAAGCCATGCAGGCAGACCCTATTATTGCCGACATGCTCTTGATTTTTGAACCTGCCATACTGCTCTATCGAAGCATGTTTTCCACGCTGGATAGCGGGGAGGGCACGAGTTTGGGCAATACGGCGCTATGGGAGAAGCGGCTGGATGAAATGGAGAAAATTTGGTTTGATGATTGGCAAACGATGGTGCGGCCAGTATTCGGTGTAAAATCACCTGATTTTATTGCCATATTCCCTCGTGGCAAGGAGCCGTTTCAAAGCGTAGAATATGATTTGCGGATGGTGGCGGTCGATGCACTCTACAAAAAGCTACTGACCTATCCGGCGCTCAGTGATGTGGCTGCCGACGTGGCTGCCAAGATTGTATTGCTGAACGATGCCCGCACCACGCAAACGGAGAGCTTTGGTGCCAATGTTTTTACGGCGAGCATGATTGAAGACCAACGCTTGGTGTTGGCTGACCTGCTGGACGATAACCTTTGTGACCTAAAGAAAAAATACCGCAAGAATATCAAGATGGTGGAGAACTTTTATGATTTGACGGAGCTTCGCAAATCATCCAATGATAATGATTCCCGCTTTACTTCCAATGGAGCAGTGGAGCCGGGCATGACGGCAGCGGTGGCTGTATCCAGTAAATTAAAACTGAGCGCTAATGATAGCTGTATATTTGTAAATAAATCCAACCTGGCCGAATTGCAGTTTTTCTTCTCCGCCAATGCTTCTGCGGCGGATAATCCGGTGCATACCAATGTACTTGCCATGCAATCGGCGCAAACCAATGCGGCTGAATCAGGCTGGACTCCGGGTGCCAATTTTATCATTATAAAGAATATGGGTACGGTAACGGCAGAGTATGAGCTGATGGTGACGGAAGCGGTGGAAGGGTGAGCAGGGTAAGCGCAAACGGGCTGGTTCAGGGTTGGGCCGGCCCGTCTGCGTTTTGGGAAAATGATTATTATATGAGCAATGTTTTGAACCCTGTACGGTAGGGGCTACAATAAGGATTTACATCTATAGCCTTCTACCAGTCATAAACGTAGTGCCTAAATATTATACACAATTCTATTCAGGCCAACTTTTAAATTAAATGCTCTTAATACCGGCTTCCAAAAGTCATTTCAGGCAAAGCTGCTTCAATGGTATTGAAATCAGCTTGCGTCAGTTCCACGCCATAAGCACCTAAATTCTCTTCCAATCGGTGAATTTTTCTGGTGCCAGGTATCGCTGTGATTTCATCATTTTGATTTAAAATCCAAGCCAAAGCTATCTGGGCCTTCGTGGTTCCTTTGTCTTTTGCCATTTGGTCTATGACTTCGACAAATTTGATGTTTTCCTTGAAAGCCTCTTCCGTAAAGCGTGGATTGTTTAACCGGAAATCACCGGCTTCCATATCAGCACGGCTTTTAATAGCGCCAGTCAAAAAGCCCCGGCCCAGCGGACTATAGGATACAAAGGTGATTCCCAGCTCCTTGCAAACCGAAAAAAGTTCCTGTTGCGGCTCACGGCTCCACAGGGAATATTCCGTCTGCAAGGCAGTGATGGGATGGACTTTATGTGCCCGCCTGATAGTAGCGGCGTCTACCTCGGATAGGCCGATGTATTTCACTTTACCTTGTTTGACCAAATCTGCCATGGCACCCACTATCTCTTCGATTTCCACTTTGGTATCTTGGCGATGCATATAATATAGGTCAATGGCATCTGTTCCCAGATTTAAAAGGCTTTGGTCACAAGCCTTTTTAATATAGTCCGGTTGTCCATTGATTCCGAGCCACTCCCCATTTGGCCCTCTCATCACACCAAATTTGGTGGCCAATGCCACTTCGTTCCAACGGCCTTTAAAAGCTTTGCCAACCAATTTTTCATTGGCTCCCCAGCCATACATATCGGCGGTGTCAAAGAAATTGACCCCCAAATCAATGGCCTTGTGCAGGGTTTTAATGGATTCGGCTTCATCAAAAGCACCATAAAATTCGGACATGCCCATGCAGCCAAGGCCGATTCGGTTTATGGTCAGTGAGCTATTTCCTAATGTGGTTGATTTTTTCATGTTGATTGTTGTTTAATTTGAACCACAAAAGTCAAGCTTAACCTAGGTATATTACTTGTAAATGCCAATCCAAAATTTGCAAAATTCAATCAATTCCTAAATTTAATCGGTGATAGCTGGGTATGTTTTTTAAAAAAATTGGAAAAATGTGCGACTTCATCAAAGCCCAAGGCAAAGGCAATTTCTGACACGTTCCACGGTGTTTGCTTTAGCAATATCTTCGATTCTTCGACCAACCTTCCATTGATGATTTCTGTGGTGCTTCTGCCAGTGGTCTCTTTTAATACTTTGTTCAAGTGGTTGATATGTATGCCCAATATTTTAGCAAAATCAAGCGGTGTTTTGAATTGTATCACCTGCGAATTGCTTTCAATTGGAAATTGCCTTTCCAATAATTCGATGAACAGGGAGGAAATTCTACTGGCCGCATTGGTGGTTCCCGCATAACTTTCTATGGGTTTTAATTTTTGTCCGGTATGGATTAATTCAAAGAGATAATTGCGTATTAAATCATACTTATAGGCATAATCCGAGGACAATTCCGCATCCATTTTCTTGAAAATCACTTCTATTTCAAGGTATTGTTCATCATTCAATTGAAATACAAAATCACTATTGGGTTGATAAATCGGCAATTCATCAATCAATAAACCTGTTTTTGATTTGGATAAAAACTCCTTGGTAAATACACAGAAATATCCTGACTGCTCCTGTGTTTGAGGGATGTATCGGTAAGGGATTTTAGGCGTGGCAAATAAGATTCCCTGCTTTTCGATGAGCACCGTTTTGTCAGCATATTCTACGAGGTTTTTGCCTTTTATCAAACTGATTTTGTAATACAGCCTGCGGTTGTAGGTCATCTCTGATTTCTTATTGCCACTGAAATAAAACTTGGCTGTGTCAAAGACATTGAAATGCCCCAAATCATTTGAGCTTTTACTTTCCAAAAAATAATCAAGGTGATTCCCATTCTCCCCGAAGATTTCCTTGTAAAACGCTTTTATACTGATGTCATTCATGATTCTAGGTTTGCAGAATTCAAATAATGGCAAAAGTATGGTTTTCACTGTGAGGGTGGTCAGATTTTGGTTTACTTCCAAACACAATTCGATTTCCGTCGCCAAACAAGCTGTACCTATTATGTTTCGTGCAAATCAACCCTTATAAACTGTTATCAACCGTTATCAACCTAGCTTATCATTTGCAAATAACCATTAGTTAGCAGCCTTCACAACTTCTTCACCCTAAAATACAACGTATCGCTGGCCACTCCCGTCAATATTCCCAGCCCATTCTCTACATTGCTAGGTGGTTCTGTAATAGATAGCGTGGAAGCATCGGATACATTATACAGGGAAGCATATTCTGGATTGACCCGGTAAAGAATAACCCGATGCCTGCCAAACTGCTCGATTTCCCGGCGGGGGTCTATGCTGTAAAAATCCATGATTTGCGGTTCCGTGGTGAAGCGGAAATTGCTGAAGAGGCTATCCTGTTCTTCAAATATTTCGTTCACATATTCGGGGTTGCTTTCGATATTCTGAACTACCACATAATAATAGTCACCCTCCGGATTATCCCAACTCAATTCGATAGGGTCAACGGCTGTGAAGCCACCTGAAGGCGGGCCGTTGCTGAATTCAATTTTCTCCATGCCAATTAAAGTATCGGATATAGCAAAGCTCCGCTGCTCAGGCACGAAGGTTTTGGCGGATACGCTTTTACCATTATGCTCGAATTGTAGCGTATAGGTTTTGCCACTTTCAATGATGAGGTCAGCATTGCGGTAATACCCCCCGCCAATGGGCGAGAGGCTGTAGGATTGGTTGCCGTCGTCGAGGGTAACGTTCAGGTCGTCCAGCGTCACGGTCAAACTATCGTTGCTGCTATAAGAGGTAGCCTCCGTGATGCGGATGCTGTCGCAGGCTTGGCCCGCAAACAGATAGCCCGTAACCACAGCGGTTTTTGTTTTGATATTGTTGATGTTTTCTTCTTGGCAGGCCGTGAAAAGGATTACCAGAAAAAGCAGCAGTATGGATATGAATTTCATCATGATTTTAGTTTTAAAAATTAACGCAGCGTCCAGTTGAAAAACAAACTTGGCGTCAGGCCCAGCAGCGACACATTGGTTTCGAGTAATTCGCCCTCCACCACTTCGTATTCCTTGTACCAGGTGTTCTTTCTGTTGTAGATATTAAAAAGTGACAAGCCCAGGTTTGCTTTCGACCTGCCGAGGCGGAAATCATAGGTGGCGGAAATATCCACCCGGTGATAGGCAGGCAGGCGGAAAGCATTCTTCCCGCTCACTTCAAAGAAATCCGCCGTGCTGCCATCCAACAGGTTCACTTGGTAAAAACCAGTGGGGGCGGTGTAGGGCTTGCCCGTAGCATAAATAAAGGTTGCTCCAAAGGCCCACTGCCCCAGCTTGTAATTGCCCACCAGTTTCACTTCATGGGTTACATCCTGGTTGGCGTGGAAAGGTTTATCACCAAAAGCATCGAAATCATACAACACCTCGCCGAGTGTGTAGCCGAGCCAGCCTGTGAGTTTGCCGATTTTCTTTTGCGTCAACAGCTCCACACCTTTTGCCTTGCCCGTGCCCGTGTAGAAAAACTCTTCATAATCCAGCGTGGAATTGGGGCCAAAACCGGAGGGCGTAAAGCGGGTGGTGTATTCCGAAAGCCCATCCAGGTTTTTGTAGTAAGCCTCAACGTCGAACAGCCAAGTGGACGTCTCGTAGCTCGCCCCAGCGATATGGTGCATGGCCGCACCGATGGGTACGTTCTCGTCATTTGCCAGCAACCAAAAATCCCGGCTGCCTTGCTGAATGTCTTCCCGCACGATGCGGGTGGCAAACTGTCGGTACTTGCCCCAAGCTGCCTTCAGCTTGATGCGGTCGGTGAGCAGGTAGGTCAGGGAGGCCCTTGGCTCGGTGTAAATTTTGCCCGTCACGCCGTAGTGCGTCATCCGCAGGCCGCCTTTCAGGATGAGCTTGTCGTTGAAAGTATGCCGGTCTTGCAGATAAGCGGAAGTAATAAGCCCCTTGTCAGTGCGGTTCAGCACGTTGAGTGTATCGTTTTGGGTGTACTTGTAGCGGATGTCGTTGTAGGTAGCCTGCGCCCCGAACTCCAACTGGTTCTGGTGGGAAAGCTGCCACTCATTGTCCAGTTTGAGGGTGTAATCCTTGAGGTTATTGTATTCAAAATTACCATTGGAAATAGTGAAGGTGGAGTCCTCCCGGGTGATGGTCGTTGAATTGTGCCGGTCACGTTTGCTGAAATAATTCGAGTAGGAAATATTGGCGTTGGAGTAAAAATGGTCGTTCCAGCGGCGGCTCCACTTCACGGCGGTACCCCAGTTTCCCCAGTTGGTCAGGTCAACGCTTTCCCGTTGGAAATTGAAATTGATCGGGCGGTTGCCAAAGGCGCTTGTGTTGGCGTCCCGGGAATTGTCGAGGTTGTCCTTTCCATTGTAAAAGCTGATGAACACGATGTCCTTCTTGCTGGGGCGGTAGGTTGCCTTGGCATTCAGGTCATAGAAATAGGAAGTGGGCTGCACCTCCTGCTGGCCAAAGCCCCTGCCACCACCGGGCGGGCCGGGCTGACTGCCACCGCCAGTATTGGTGCTGCCGCCCGGCCCATCGCCGATATTCGTGAAATCATCAAAGAGGTTGCTGTAAAACTTGCTTTGAAAAGAGCGCCTCCCAGCCACCAAAAACGACCCTTTCCCATCGGCAAAAGGCGCCTCCACATAGCCGTTCACACTGAGCAGGCTGAGGCCCAGGCCCATGTTCAGGCGTTCCGTGTTGCCGTCCTTGCCCGTCAGCTCCACCACGCTGGAGAGGCGCCCACCATATTTTGCATCGAAACCACCTTTGTAAAGCTGTACATCCTTGATGGCGTTGGAATTGAAGGCACTGAAAAACCCAAACAAATGGTCAACATGATAGACCGTGAACTCATCGAAGAGCACGAGGTTCTGGTCGGGGGTGCCGCCCCGTACGTAGAGGCCGCTGGAGCTTTCGTTGGAGCCGCTGACGCCCGGCAGCAGTTGCAGCGAGCGGAAGATGTCCTTTTCGCCATAACTTGGCAGCGATGCCACGGCCGCCGGGGTAATACCAATGGTACTGATGCCGGACGATGCCTTTAACAATTGGTCTTCTTTTTCCGCCACGATGACTACTTCCTGTAGCATTTCACCAATGACGGTCATTTCAATCAAAAAATCCTGCTTTACATTTTCCGGGGTGAGCCGGAAGTACCGGGTATGGTAGCCGAGGTAGGAAATTTCGAGGATGGCAGTGTCGGTCGGTACGCCTTGTATCGTAAAATACCCGTCGCCGTTGGTCGTATTGCCCAAGGTAGTGCCTCGTACCTGTACAGAGGCGTAGGGTAAGGTTTCACCGCTGGCTTTGTCTTTGATTGTGCCGGAGACGGTGATATTGCGGTTTTTTACTTCAAATTCCGAAGGGTCGAGGTCTGTTTTTCCGAAATTTTTATCCTTGAAAATGACGATAGTTTTGGGTGGTTTCAGCTCGAAGGTGAGCCCTGTGCCTTGCAATAGCATCATCATCGCCTCATTAACAGGCAATTTCGGGGTGGACATACTGAGGCGAATGCCCTTCACCTCGGCCTCCGAGTACTCAAAGTTCAACCCATAGCTGAGCTTGAGGTTGAGGAAAACAAGGTCGAGCGGTTCGTCCACATAGGTTACTTTGATTTTCGTGTTGGCCATGTCCTGTGCGATGATTTTGGTCGAAAAAAGCAAAAAGACCGCCCCCAAGCACATGGCTAAGTGTTTGCAACTCATTTTATGGTGTGTTTAGTTAGTTCAATAAAATATTGGCAGCGCCGATTTTGAAACTTGTTATTGGTCTGCTGCGAAGGAAGGAGGTGGGAGGTGTCAAACTTGGGTTGCTTCGGTCATTTTGTTTTCAACGAAAGCGGGGGGAAATTCAACGAAACAGTTTTTTGGCTGAAATATCTTTTGCCGGGCAGCGAATAATCATCGTTGGATGGGAATGGATTGGGCGACTGCTTCTTTATAGCTGCCACCTATGGGCAGTTTGGTCTGGCCAATATAAACATGGCCACCATCCAAGGCCGTGATTTTAGGGATGGATATGATATAGGATTTGTGGATGCGGACAAACTGGTCGCCAGGCAATTCTTTTTCCAACTGTTTCATGGTTTGCAGGGAAATTATCCGCCTGTCCGCCAGATGGTAGGAAACGTATTCCTTCATGCCCTTGATGTACATGATTTCATCCAAAAAAACCTTGTGGACGGTGTGGCTGGACTTGACCAACAGAAATGGATTTTCCACGGCTGGCGAGGCGTCCTGCGCCAGCCGCCTTTCCGATTTCGCCACCGCTTGTGCAAACCGTTCAAACCGGAATGGCTTGAGCAGGTAGTCCACCACATCAAGTTGATAGCCTTCCAGCGCATATTTTTCGTAGGCTGTGGTGAGGACAACCAGCGGTTTTTGTGGCAAGGCATTTAAAAACTCGATACCCGTCAATCCGGGCATTTGGATGTCAAGGAAAAGCAGGTCGGCAGGGATTTGTTCCAGCAACGCTTGGGCTTCCAGAGCGTCCTTGCAGGATGCCACGAGTTCAAGCTGCGGCAACCGCTTGATATAGCCTGTCAGCAGTAGGCGGGCAAGTTTTTCATCGTCAACGACCAGGCATTTTATTTTTTTGCTGCTCATATTAGGTCCATGGTGAGTTGTATGCTGAACGATTGCGACATTTTCTGGATGTCAAGTTGGTGCCTATCGGGATACTCCAATTCCAGCCTGCGCTGCACGTTCGTCAGGCCAATGCCCCCGGTCGGGTCTTTGGTGAATTCCATATTGGGCAGGCTGTTGCTGACTTTGAAACTAAGCTGGTTGTCCTGTTCGATGATTGAAACCTTGACCCAACCTTGCTGTTTGTCCTCAATCCTGCTATGCTTGAAAGCGTTTTCGACGAAGGGTATCAGCAGCATGGGCGCTATCTCCGCAGCGGGGTTGCTCAACTGCAAATCCAATTCAACAGAATACGGCTCATCGTCTTTCAGTTTTTGCAGCGAAATATAGTTCTGGATGTACTTCACTTCTTTTGCCAGTGGCACCCGCTCGTTATTACTCTCGTAGAGCATGTAGCGCAGCATCTCGGAAAGCTCCATCACTACCTCCGCTGTCTGTTCCGATTTGATGAGCGAAAGGGTATAGACATTGTTCAAAACATTGAAGAGGAAATGCGGATTGATTTGGTTTTTTAGAAACTTGAGTTCCGTTGCCAGCTTCTCGTTCTCTATCTGACTGGCCAAGTACTCCTGTCGGCGGTGGAGTTGCACGCTCTCCAAAACGGTGCTCACCATCACCACCGCCGTATAAATTACTAAGCCCATGAAATGCCTTGGATTGATCATCAGATTTGGCGGCTTGGGCAAGTCGGCATTGGGCATTTTATTAAAACCTGGCGGTGGCATCCGCATATCATCCAACATCCATGACTCCAGCGCAGCATTCCATAAAACCATGGCCACCATGCTCACAAAAACTGCCAAAACATAAGCCCCGTAATGTTTATTGTAAAAAAACTTGGGCACGAAATAATAGGTATTGAGCAGTATCAATATAATGGCGGACACCACCACGAATAGATTCCGCAGCAAAAAGAAAGCAGGCAACTGTGAGCCGATGAACAGGAGGTTCATCGCACCCAACAGGCAAGCCCAGAACAGCGTCTGCGCCAATATGCGGTTGTTTTTTTTACTGAAAAAATTGATTGTTAGCATTACGCATCTATTTTAATGTTCTTCAGAAAAATGGTGCTGTATTGCTTAGGTTTTAACTCGAGTAGATGATCTGCTATTTATTTATCTAAGCGCTCAATCCTGCTCAAATCCCAAGAAGTTGTTGCAATTGCCAATGCTTTTAGCGTTCCAATACTTCTACATGCTGTAGGGTTCCACTTCAATGCCATAATCAAATCCCCAAAAGCCGAACATGGACAACTTTACCTGCAACCCAACACCAAAGAAGCGCTTCAAGTTAAAAAGGTTGTAACCCTCAAAAACCCCCGTTAGACACCTTTGTAATGTTCCAAATACTTCAGCGAAAAAAAATAGGTGTTCAGCGTATTCTGAAGCCAATTGCGGTTTTCTGGATGGCACTCAGAATACCCTGAACCTGTCAAAAGTTGTCGGGGTGGGCTATTTCTTGGCTTTTATTTGAGTTAAGTACCTAGTTTGGGTGGCTTTTTTCAACGCCAATTAATACCAATAATGCTTTTAAAAACTTGAAACGATGATGAATTTTTCGTTTTGCACAGATTGGACATAAAAAAGGGCGACTACCGTTCGGAGGTAATCGCCCTTACTTATAACTATCTTTAGTCAGACGGGTTGGTTGTTTTAAACCATTTCTCAACCTGTCACCAAGTCACCCTAAATACTGCATTAGGTGTAAACCCTAAACCTTGGTAATCATTCACTTTGATTTCATCTACTCCATTTTGTGCTTTCCCGATAAAATAATCCCGGTCGTAGATGTTCTTCTGGTTGTAAATATTGAAAAACGAAAGCCCTGCCGCACCGTGCAGTTTTGACTGGTTTTTTCCACCGAATTTATACAGAATTGATGCGTCCAAATGGTGCTGTACATCAACGTGGTAATTATTGTAATTTTCATAGATGGGCACATTCAATATATGCCCCATATTGTCTGGAACAGATTCAAAACTGTCCATGATGGAGTAGGGCGTACCGGAATAAATACTGAAGCCAAGCGCCAGTTCGAAATTGCCTTTTGACCATTGCGTGGCTAAGTTCAACACATGCCGCTGGTCGAACGGGGCTGGAAATTCCGGGAAATTAAAAGTTGGGAAATGGTAGGTGGTAATGCTCAAGGAATAGCTGGCCCAGGCCCTAAAATTTTTCCATCTTTTTTTGAGCAAAATATCAACGCCTTTGGAATCGGAATCGCCCGGTTTTATCTGCGCTGGGCCAGTATTGAAGGAAGTCGCTAGGGCAGACAAGCCTTTGATATTCTTGATGTATGCCTGCACATCAACGACCCAGGCATTTTTATTGTAAACAATGCCGAGTTGATATTGCGTGGCACAGATGACAGGCACATTCCGGTCATTGGAAAGTACCCAAATTGGGGTGTCAATTCCCAAGAAATCCCCCTTGAACTGCACCAATTGGCTGGTGTATTGGTAATATTTCCCGACATTCCCTTGCCAGCTTATATGGTCTGACATATTGTACCACAATCGTAAGCGAGGGGCAAAGTATTGTTGGTCTAATTTTCCAAAATAACTGTAGCGAAAACCAGCATCCAACCCGATAATGTTTTTTTGTGGGCTATTATATTCAACGTACAATGCATCAATATTGGACACTTCGTCTGCCTGTTCTTTTGCCAATAATGCGGAATTGGATTCGTGCCTTATTTGATACTTTACGGCCGCATTGGTATGTTGATAACCAAACTTTATGTCTTGTTTCTTTGCAGTTGTATAAATATTGGAAATATGCAATTGCTGCTCTTTTAATCGGTTGTCTTTGTTACCGAACCGATTGACGGGAGGAGGGATGTCCAATTGGTCAATCTCGTATTTGTATTTGTAATCGTAGAGCGTATTGACAGCCATTAATTTACTGGAAAAATGGGGAGTCCATTCCCGCTCATAAGCCACGCTCAAACCATCACTCTTTAAATCCAGTATATCAATTTGCTTTTCCTTTTTTTGAAGGTCGGTTACATTATTGTCAAAGTCATTTTTTCCATAAAAAAATGCTATCGCTAGATTGTCTTTTGGCGAAAGCTGGGCAGCTGCCTTAACATGGCTGTCCAAAAAATAAAAACCGTCGTTGATGTGTACTCCTTTTGGCAGATTGCTAAAATCAAAATTGCCTTCGATAACACTTTGTTGGTTTCTTTGGGTAATATTTTCAAAAGTGGGTGAACGCCATAATTCAGATAATGAGCGTCGGAGGGAATACACAAGGGAGGCAGTTTTCTTTTTCGAGGTCAATTTTCCTTGTGTATAGGCATTGATGAAGTTGACTCCTGCTCCAAACTCCGATTTATTTAAGTCCTTATAATCAGCAGTCTGCATATCGATTACGCTAGAAGCCCGTCCGCCATATTCCGCTCCAAATCCACCCCGATAGACTTTCATTTTGTCAATAATATAGGGGTTAAATGCCGAAATCATCCCAAAGTAATGGGATGCATGGTAGATAGGGATGCCCTCCCAAAGTATCAGGTTTTGGTCTGCGGCTCCACCCCGGATATACAAGTCTGACGCCCCACCATTGGGGGCGTTGATGCCTGGCAAAAACTGGAGCGTTGTGAATACGTCTGGCTCAGCTTGTCCTGGCAATGCACCTATTCGCTCGGGCCGCAGGACGGTAGCTGCGCCATTATCAGCTAGATCAATGCCATCTGTTAGGTAGTCCGTTATGATGATGCCATCTATTTCATAATTACTATAACTTAGTTTTATTTTTGGGCAGGGATTTTTGATGAAAAAATTAACTGGAATAAACCGTTCAGCATATCCCACGTAGCTCACTACAACCGTGTCATTTCTGCTCAGGTTATAATTGAAATTAAATGCTCCATCTTCTCCAGCAAAATCTCCTTTTTGCGATTTTTTTAAATATACATTCGCATAAGACAAAGGTTTTTGACTGATGCTGTCGAATACTTGTCCACATATCTGAAATCCATTGTCTTCTTGAGCCTTTGATAATTCATTATCCAGCTTTTTAGATTTTTTTAGAATAATATAATTGCCATTGATTATCTCGTGTTCCAGTCCTGTGTTTTTTAGTATTTTTTTTAAAAATTCGTCAATACCTTTTTTACTACATGATTCGGTAATGATGATATTTTTTACATCATCTATTTTATAAGAAAAAAGATAATCGTACCTGTTTTCCAACTGTGTGATGATGGTGGATAATGAAACATCTTTGGTTTGTATGTCAATTAATTTTTGCTGGGAAATAGCAAGGAAAGGCAAGGCTGAAAAAATGATTATGCAAGTAAATTTTGACAGCAAAGGATACTGCTGAAATAATAGCCGAAAATTATTGCTGCTTGATTTCTGTTGCTTCATTTAACTATTCGAACCTTTTTACCACCTATAAAGAATCTTGTATGAGAAAGGGCTTATTTTTTCAATAAAACCTTCTTCCCCTTTATTTCAAAACTGATACCCAATGGTGAAAGTGCAGTTTGCAGTGCCAGCGCCAAATCTTCATGTTGAAAATTACAGTTTATAACATCTGTTGTATCCAAGCCACCTGCGTCTATTTCTACATCAAATTGCCGCTCCAATTCCTGTAAAACAGTGGCCAAAGTTTCGTTTCGAAGTTTCGTTATACCTCGTGTCCAACTCGCATCATCCTCTCCCGGTATCTGGTATTTTTCTGGGGCTAGGTCTGGTAAAATACGGATGGCATCGTACTGTTTTAGCTCGGCAATCAATTTGCCGCTTTTCTCCAACACAGCTACTTTTCCTTGCGAGCATTTGACATCCAAGCTGCCAGCCCTTGACCAGACATTGAATTTTGTTCCCAATACCTGCACGCTTCCGTTCGGTGTGTTTACCGTAAAAGTAGCTCCTGGCTTGACGGAAAAAAACGCCTCACCTTTCAATTGTAGGCTCCGTTCTTTTTTCCAAGACCACTTGTTATAAGTCAACGAACTCTCGGCGTTCAATATGAAAGTGGACTGGTCGGGCAGAACACCTTCCGTGGTTTCGCCACGTGCCATTTCGAAGTGAACATTCCTGCTGAAAAAAGAGAAAACGAACCAACCAGCAACTAAAACCAAGCAAGCTGCCGCTGCATATTTTGCCCAATACAGCAATACTCTTCGGCCCATTTTCTGAGTTGGGACATTTGTTTTTTCTTTTTGCAAAATGCCAGAAAGCATGGCAGCCTTGTCGAAAGCAGGGGCCGCCAGACTTTCCGTATTTTCATATAATTTGACCAGTGAATCGTATTCTGGGCGCTGTTTGAAAGTTTCCAGCTCCGTTTCCGTCAGTTCACCGTGAATCCATTTGTGTAAAAGTTCGTCATCAATCATGATTTCATTAATTCATCGTGTTGAGGTTCAAGGTTTTTTGCCAAGGTTTTCATTAAAGACAGTTTAGATTTGAAATGACCTACCTGCACCTTTCCAGTTAATTAATCTGGGCGACTAACCGCAATGCATCCAGCGCATTGTACATGCGCTTTTCCACGGCCTGTTTGCTTATTTCAAGTATGTCTGCAATTTCCTGGTAGGTCTTTTTTTCTATGCGGCTCAGTAGGAAAACGACCCGTTGCTTTTCAGGCAACGCAGAAATCGCAGCTTCCAACCGTTCCTTCAGTTCATTTTCTTCCAGAATAAATTCAGGGTTTTCATTGGTGTGGGAGAGGGTAGGTTTTTGCTGAAATTTCAAGACCACTTTTTGGTGCTCGTATTGATTGAGCAGGAGGTTATTGGCTGTTTTGAAAACATATCCTTTGGCTGAATTGAAAAGCACGGAGGCACAGTTTTGCCAAAGCCTCATGAATGCTTCTTGCGTCAGATCAAGGGCCATGTCGAGGTTTCCGGTTTTGTAAAAAAGGTAATTGTGGAGTGTTTCCGAGTATTCCCAGAAAATGGCGGTATAGTTTTTTTCGTCGCAGATTGAAGGCATCTTGAATGGTTGCAAATAAAAACTTCAAAAAAAATATCACTGCCTAGGTAGGTCTTTCATGAACTGGACTGTATTTACCCCTGACAGCAAATTACGAATGCCCAAATGTACAAATTAGACTTTTATGTCAGCATGGGGAAAAGATTGAGGCGGTCATAACCCCAAAAGACCAACTGAATAAACCCTTCCCTGTAACCCAGTAGAATTTTAATAAAAAGAATGCACAACCCGACGAGTAGATCCCAAGTCGGCTGGGTGCGCTTTGCTTTTTCATCAATTTTTTCATTTAAAAAAACGATTATGAAAAAAATCATGCTTTTAAGACCTATTATCCAAGTTGCCTGTGTGCTATTGCTGGCCCTATTGTTACTCCCGTCCACATTGGATGCCCAATCTGGCAAAAAGAAAAAGCTGCGGGTAAATGGTATGCCCATAGAACACCAGGAACGTGATGTAAACAAGGATTTCGGTTGTCCGAGCAGTCCTTTTCGCACCGTTGATGGCACCTGCAACAACCAATCGGCCCCAAACAGGGTAGAGTGGGGGGCAACGGATATCCAGTTGCGCAGGGAAATCCCATCTGACTATGGCGACCCCGACATTTGGAACGATATGGCTGGCCAAGACCGACCTTCCCCCCGTGCCATTTCCAATGCCTGTGCCTCCCAGCCTGCTGGCGGCGAAAGTGCAGCTAACCTCAGTTCTTTTGTGTTTTCTTGGGGGCAATTTATTGACCACGACATTGACCTGACACCGGAAGGAAACAGCGAATACTATCCGATTCCGATGCCTGCCAACGAGCCGCTTTTTACTTCCGACATCCCATTTTTCCGGTCGGCAGTGCATACTGGTACGGGAGTTGACAATCCTCGTCAGCAATCCAACCTCATCACTTCCTGGTTGGATGCTTCCAATGTTTATGGTTCGGAGGAAACACGGGCAAATTGGCTTCGCACATTTCAAGAAGGCAAGTTGAAAACCTCGGCTGGCAATCTTCTTCCCTTCAACACGCTTGATGGTGAATATGGTAGCCCAATCGACCCAAATGCACCCAGCATGGCTGGCGAAGATGGTGTGACTAAACTATTTGTGGCTGGCGATGTGCGGGCCAATGAACAGGTCAGTCTCACCACCCTGCACACTTTGTTTGTTCGGGAACACAATCGCATCTGCGACCAACTGAAGCAGCAAGGCATGAACAATGATGAATTGATGTACCAGACTGCCAGAAAATGGGTGGGGGCTTACATTGAAGCCATAACGTATCAGGAGTTTCTACCCGCCATGGGCATCCAACCCAAAAATTACAACGGATACAAGAACAATGTACGTCCTGACATTTCCAACATTTTCGCCACGGCTGCCTATCGCCTTGGCCATACCATGGTGACAAAGGAATTGCTTCTTCGGGACGATCAGTGCAATGAGGTTGGAGTCGGCAATATCTCACTCATAGAAGCATTCTTTAGTGTTGACCCAATTAGGGATTACAATATTTCTCCTTTCCTGAAAGGTTTGGCCATGCAACGACAGATGGAGGTGGACAACTATGTCGTGGATGAGCTGCGAAATTTTCTTTTTGCCGTTCCAGGCAGCCCAGTTTCATTTGGACTTGACTTAGCATCACTTAATATCCAACGAGGTCGGGATCATGGGTTGCCTTCTTACAATGCTGTGCGTCAGGCTTATGGTTTTGGGCCAGCCCAGTTCTTCTCCGACATCAACCCTTCCCCAACGGTGTCTCAGGCATTGGCAGCAGTGTATGATAATGTCAATGATGTGGACGCCTGGGTTGGGTTGTTGGCAGAGAACCAAGTGCCTGGCAAGTCGGTCGGCAGAACGTTGGATAGAATTTTGGTCAATCAGTTTGAGCGCCTTCGTGACGGGGATTTTTTCTACTACGAAAACGACAACTGGTTCACTGGCCAAGATAAAAACCTGATTCGCACTACCCGCCTGTCGGATATTATCAAACGCAACACCAATATCCAGCAATTGCAAGCCAATGTATTCGTCGCAGAAGGCTGCAATGGCCCCAATGGCCCTAGTGGGCCTGGCGGCCCCGGTGGGCCAAATGGCCACGGTGGTGGGCACCTGAGTGGGCCTGGACAAAACGACGGTCGCAGCTCCAACTTGAATGATAATGTCGGTTTTTCAGACTTTTCAAGCATGGAACAGGGTATGGCCGTTTATCCAAACCCAGTTGGTAGCGAATTGCAGGTCATGTTGAATTCAGTCGAAGTTACTTCCGCTACTATCCTTGTTTTTGATGCCAATGGACGAATCGCCATTCAGCTCCAAGAAAAAGGATTTGAGGGCAGTTTTCAGCGGAGAATAGATACAGGTCAGTTAGTGAGTGGGCTTTATTTTGTTCAGGTAATCACCCCATTCGAAAGTTTTGTAAGAAAAGTTGTAAAGCAATAAGGTTGGCTATGATTCAGATAACCCAATATCCAAATGGATGGGAAAGGGGCACCTGCCCCTTTCTTTTTTTGAAAAGTAAAAAATCAGGTAGGTCTTATTTTGGATAGACTGTCTTTACTCCAAATCCAATCATTAAAACAATTGAGCAATGAAAAATGCAAAATCAATCCTGTTCGGTTTTCTTTGTATGACACTCCTTTCAACATTTTCCTGTAAAGATGACCAAGAGGTATCCTGCACAGAAAAGACCTGGTATCAGGATGCGGATAACGATGGACTTGGGAACCCCTTAGTTACTTTCTTGTCCTGCGAGGCGCCAGTCGGATATGTTGGCAACGGAAATGATTCAGATGACAGCATAGCCAATGACGATGGGCATAACAATAATGGAAATGGTAATAACAACGGCAATGGCAACGGAAATAACTTATCAGCTATTGAGCAAACATTTGGTGGAAAGATTGATTTGACAAACCTGCTGAACTACGCCAACCAGCCTATCCCCAACTACATCAATAAAGACAATACGACAAATAATGATATCACCAACGCTGGGGCCACCCTGGGCCGGGTCTTGTTTTATGATAAAAAACTGTCGGTCAATAATACCATCGCCTGTGCCAGTTGCCATAAGCAGGCGTTTGCGTTTGGCGACGGACAATTGCAAAGTGATGGCGTAGCAGGCGTCACTGGGCGACATGCCATGCGCCTTGTCAATGCTCGATTTGCAAATGAGCGTCATTTCTTCTGGGATGAGCGGGCAAATACCTTGGAAGACCAGACCACAATGCCTATTCAGAACCATGTGGAAATGGGCTTCAGCGGCCAAGATGGTGACCCTGGCATCAATGATTTGATAATAAAACTGGAAGCAGTTCCTTATTATCAGGAGCTTTTCTCCTTCGTGTATGGCGACCCTAATATTACGGAACAACGCATGCAGGATGCCTTGGCACAGTTTATCCGTAGCTTCCAATCATTTGATTCAAAATTTGACCAGGGTAGGGCACAGGTGAACAACAATAATGCACCTTTTCCCAATTATACGGCACAGGAGAACATGGGTAAAACCCTTTTTATCCAAGCGCCCAACCAAGGTGGTGCAGGTTGTCAGGGCTGCCATCGTGCACCAGAATTTGACATCGACCCCAATAGCCGTAACAACAATATAGTAGGTGTGTTGGATGACCCAACTGCCATTGACGTGACGGTGACTCGCTCCCCTTCGCTTAGGGATTTGACAAACTCGACTGGACAGTTGAACGGCCCATTGATGCACAATGGAAGCCTTACAACCCTCCAAGCCGTAATTGACCATTACAACACCATCAATATCGTACCGGGTAACAACAACCTTGACAACCGCCTGCGTGGTGGAGGTGGTGGCCCCGGTGGTCCTGGCAATGGCCAGCGTCTAAATTTGACAACCCAAGAGAAAGATGCGCTAGCGGCATTTTTGCAGACATTGAGTGGTTCAAACATTTATGCAGATGTTCGTTGGTCAGACCCATTCCTATGATGTACAATTTTCTGGGAGAGAATTTTAATTTGAAAAATGCCGGACTGGTACTTACAGTTCGGCATTTTATTCATCAATTTCACAAACCCGTTGCTGCCTCTTGCGCTTCCGTGTATCTCGCTCCTGTCACATTCACTTCTTCAGAAGCAGCTGTCAGTTCCTGCAATTCCTCCGGCGTAAAATCAATATCAGCAGCTCTATTGTTTTCCTTCAATCGGTGCAATTTTGTGGTGCCGGGTATGGGCACAATCCAAGGTTTTTGAGCTAAGACCCATGCAAGTGCAATCTGAGCAGGTGTGGCATTTTTTCGCTCCGCAAATTGTGTAATCACCTCAAGTAATGCCTTATTGGCAACACGGGCTTCCTCCGTAAAACGGGGAATTACACCCCGGATATCGCCTGGCTCGAACTTTCGGTTCTCATCAATTTTTCCAGTCAAGTAACCCTTTCCCAGCGGGCTAAACGGCACAAAACCGATTCCCAGTTCTTCAATGGTAGGGATTATTTCGGCCTCATGTTGCCTAGTCCAAAGTGAGTATTCGCTTTGCAAAGCAGCTACTGGTTGAACAGCATGTGCCCTACGGATGGTGTTTGCCCCAGCTTCCGATAGGCCAAAATGCTTGGCTTTTCCCTCAGCAATTAAGTCTTTCACCGTGCCAGCTACATCTTCAATGGGTACGTTGGGGTCAACTCGGTGCTGGTAAAGCAGGTCAATTGTTTCCACGCCTAGTCGTTTGAGCGAGCCTTCTACAGCTTTGCGAATGTTATCAGGGCGGCTATTCACGCCTGATATTTTGCCGTCCACGATGTTGAAGCCGAATTTGGTGGCGATGACAACTTTGTCCAGGTAGGGTGCAAGTGCCTCCCCGACGAGTTCCTCATTGTTGTAAGGGCCGTAAACCTCTGCCGTGTCAAAAAAAGTGACACCTTGCTCCACAGCGGCATGGATGACGGCAATGCTGTCTTTTTTCTCAGGAAACGGGGCATAGCTGAAAGTCATGCCCATACAGCCGAGTCCAATTTCTGAGACTTCGAGGCTACCTAATTTACGTTTTTTCATGTGCAATACTTTTTTTTGTTTGTAAATACAGTGCAAATATCTAGTGTCCTATCACCAAAAATTAACCAGATACAAACGATAAGTTACAAATTTCAAATAGTCCTTCGGTTCACTGACTAATGATATTTACGATAGATCAAAATTGATTTTAAAGACCAAGCTTTATTCTAAATTTTAAAATTCCTGTTTGATTTCCTTAATTTTGCGAAATGAAAAATGAAAATGCACGGACTGTCTCCGCTTTTAACTCTGAGTTGAAACTTAAGGGCTTCAATGTCTTTCAGATAGAGGATGACAGCAAAGCTGTTCGAACTTACAGCCGAAAGGATTTCTACAAAATCTGCCTGACCACTGGCAAGAGCATTATCCATTATGCCGACCGGAGTTTCGACATGGACGGCACTATTTTGTTTTTTGGCAACCCTCATATCCCTTATTCTTGGGAGACGGTTTCGACGAGTTATGTGGGCTACACCGTTCTCTTCTCAGAGGAGTTTTTACAGCTTTCCGACCGCTCAGAAAGCCTGTTGCAATCACCATTGTTCAAGTTGGGAGGGACACCCGTTTTGAATATTTCCGTGCAACAACGGGAGTTCTTGAATGGCATTTTTCAAAAAATGATTGAAGAACAACAGTCAGATTACTCCTTCAAAGGAGACCTCATCCGCAATTATATTCACCTGATTATCCATGAGGCGCTGAAGATGCAGCCTTCTGAAGACTATGCGCAGGACAAGAACGCAGCTTCCCGCCTGACCCGTGTTTTCTTGGAATTGCTTGAAAGGCAGTTCCCGGTAGAGAGTGCCGACCATCCATTGCAACTAAAAACTGCCAAGGATTATGCAGATAATTTAGCGGTTCACGTCAACCACCTCAACCGTTCGCTGAAAGAAATCACGGGCAAATCCACTTCCACCATTATCAACGAGAGAATTGCCACCGAAGCAAAGGCCATCCTGTTGCACACAGACTGGAACGTTTCCGACATTGCCTATTCGCTCGGCTTCGAGTATCCCACCTATTTCAACAATTTCTTCAAAAAGATGACGGGCAGCAATCCCAAGTCGGTGCGCTTGCAGGCGGCTTGATGTTTTTAGGGTTTGTTTGATAATCTTATTTTTTGGTTTGAAAGTCATTAACCGTGCCTGTATTGGCGGGTGCAATTTTGCATTGCAATTCAAAAGCCAAAAGGAATTGAATCATGAGCCAAACCAAAAAAGACATTTTCGAAAGAATGTTGGCCAGTGAGGCCATTCCGATGAACGACCCGGAATATCCAAAACTGTTCGAGGTAGTTTCCCGAACTATTGAGCTGTCTGCTGCGCTCAACAAATCTAACAGTATTGATGAGATTCGGAGGCATTTGGGCGAAATAACTGGGCAGGAGATTGACGAGAGTACCACGGTGTTCATTCCTTTTCACACCAATTTTGGGAAGCATACCCGCTTGGGTAAAAACGTCTTTATCAATCACGGTTGTTCCTTCCTCGACTTGGGCGGCATTACCATCGAAGACGATGTGATGATTGGTCCTCGGGTCAATCTGGTAACGGAAGACCACCCTGTTGACCCTGCTACTCGTAAGACTCTCATCCTAAAACCCATAGTTGTGAAACGCAATGCATGGATTGCTGCGGGAGCGACCATCCTGCCGGGCGTCACGGTGGGGGAAAACTCCGTTGTGGCGGCAGGGGCTGTGGTAACGGATGACATACCGGACAATACCGTGGTTGGCGGTGTTCCAGCCAAATTCATCAAAGCTATTTGATTGAACCGCACGGTTAGATGAGTAGCATAATCCATTAAAAACATGAAAAAGTT
The DNA here is from genome assembly GCA_016124585.1 of Bacteroidota bacterium. Lineage (GTDB taxonomy): Bacteria > Bacteroidota > Bacteroidia > Chitinophagales > Saprospiraceae > UBA6168. Next base: position 43,802 of record WGNL01000024.1, read on the forward strand.
AATTTTAATAATCACAACCATGATGTCGTTAGCAACCATTTTGGCCGCACAACAGGGCGGCAGGACTTTCCAGTTAAGCGATCGGGTAACCGTCGAAAAAGTAACCTTTAAAAACCGTTATGGAATTGAACTTGCAGGCGACTTGTATATTCCGAAAAATGGCGGCAATCAATTACCAGCATTGGCTATCAGCGGGCCTTTTGGAGCAGTTAAAGAGCAATCATCAGGATTGTATGCCAACCAAATGGCCGAGCGTGGTTTCATTGCTTTAGCTTTTGACCCGTCTTATACAGGCGAAAGCGGTGGAGAACCTCGTAATGTTGCATCACCTGACATCAATACAGAGGATTTCAGCGCTGCCATTGACTTCCTTGGATTGCAGGAAAACGTTGACCGAAATCAACTTGGTATTATCGGGATTTGTGGTTTTGGCGGTTTTGCTTTAAACGCAACGGCTGTTGATAAGCGTGTAAAGGCAGTTGCAACCACCAGTATGTACGATATGTCAAGAGTTATCGCTGAAGGATATTTTGGTTCTACTACGCCAGCGCAACGTACCAAAATGTTGGAAGAAATGAGCTTGCAACGTTGGGAAGATGCAAAGAACGGAACACCTAAATACCCTGAAAACGGATTGGGCCAGACCAACGAAAAATCACCTCAATTTGTAAAAGATTATTATGATTATTACAAAACTGAAAGAGGTTTTCACCCCCGATCCATAAACTCCAATGGAGCTTGGACGGCAACTAGTGGCCTTTCTTTTATGAATATGCCTCTGCTAACTTATATCAAAGAAATTTCACCAAGACCAATTTTAATTATTGCAGGGGAAAAAGCCCATTCACGATATTTCAGTGAGGACGCTTACAAAATGGCTTCTGAACCCAAAGAATTGATGATTATACCGGGTGCTGTTCACGTTGATTTGTACGACAGGACAGATGTCATTCCTTTCGACAAGTTGGCGTCTTTTTTTACGGAAAACTTAAATAAGAACCCAAATCCATGAGAACAGCAAAATCCGCAATTATCATTTCCACAATATTAATTGCAATGAGTTGTAAAGAGCAAAATTCTGAGCAGGCACCTACAAATGAAATTCAAGCCATTTTCCCGTTAGGGCAAAAAGGCTCTGCCGAGTATTTCACCGGCAATGCTTACAACTACGGCTTGGTTCCTGCGGATTCGACCTTCACTACGTTAGTGGGCAATGTCTATTTCGAACCGGGGGCTAGAAGCAATTGGCACACCCATCCCGGTGGCCAGATATTAATCATTACCGATGGCGTGGGTTATTATCAGGAGGAAGGAAAGTCGAAGCAAATCATGCGAAAAGGCGATGTGGTGAAATGTCCGCCGGAGGTGAAGCATTGGCACGGCGCCAGTCCTGACAAGGGTTTGCAACAAATGTACATCGTTCCGAATACGGAGAAGGGGATAGTAAACTGGATGGAGCCCGTGACGGATGAAACCTATAATATGTGATTAGCTCAAGTTGCGAATGTTGGTTGATAAAGGTTGATAAAGGTTGATAAAGTTGATAACGGTTGATAAAAGGCTGCTTTCTTGCCCAAAATGAACTACATCAACCCTATAAACCTCATCAACCATGGCGTTCCAAAATAAACCGCATCTGGATTAGTTAATTGGCTGCCCTTTCAAGGCAACAAACCAAATTTTCGAGGCAAAATATCAATCTAACATTTACAGCCATGCAGGCTGTAAACAGTGGGTTCTATTGCCTCCATTTAATAACAGCATCATGGAAAAAATCACCAATCAGGAAACTACTGGAACATCCAGAAGAAAATTTATTCAGCAAACGGCGCTGGTGGGCACGGGTATCATGCTCGCCAATCCGGTGCAGTCTTTTTCAAAAATAAAATCACTCAACATGGCAAAGAATATCAAATCGAAAGGTTATGCCGGAACGGACGAAAACGGCAAACTCACCTCGTGGGATTTTGAGCGCAGACCCGTCGGCGACAACGATGTGCTGATTGAAATCAAATATTCCGGCATCTGCCACTCCGACATCCACACCATCCGTGGCCATTGGGGAAAACAGCATTATCCACAGGTGCCCGGCCATGAAATTGCTGGCATCGTCACAGCGGTTGGGAAGAACGTCACCAAGTTCAAAGTGGGAGACAAGGCTGGGGTAGGCTGCATGGTGAACAGTTGCATGCAATGCGAGAGCTGCAAAAACGGAGAGGAACACCATTGCGAAACCACGGGCTTCACTGGTACTTACGGAGCACCTGAAGCGTCATCGCCCACAGGCATTTCGCAGGGCGGCTATGCAGACAATATCGTGGTGACGGAACATTTTGCCATCAAAATTCCTGACAATATTGACCTGCAACATGCTGCACCCTTGCTCTGTGCGGGCATTACCACCTATTCGCCCTTGATGAAATACAAAATCGAAAAAGGTGACAAGGTTGGCGTGGTTGGTATCGGTGGATTAGGGCACATGGCCATTCAGTTGGCGATGTCCAAGGGTGCGGAAGTTTATGGCTTCACGACTTCCCCTTCTAAAGTGGACGATATCAAACGCTTTGGTGCAAAAGAAGCCATCGTGGTAAATTCTCCAGCAGATTTGATGCCTTGGCGGGGAAAATTGGATTACATGATTTCCACAGTTCCATATGCATACGAAATGTCGTCTTATATTGACTGTGTAAAACCATACGGGTATTTCACGCAAGTGGGCCAACCGATATACGGCCAATTGACCATCAACAATTTCAACATGATTTTCAATCGGGTAAATTTCAATGGCTCCCTGATTGGCGGCATTCCCGAAACACAGGAAGTTATGGACTATTGTGCTGAACACAAGATTTATCCACAAATTCAAATCATCAAAGCGGATGAAATCAATGACGCCTGGGAGAAGGTGGTGAACAAGGAAGTCCGCTACCGGTATGTGATTGATGCGGCGACTTTTTGAAAACATTTACTGAACAATAAAATCTGTAAAAATGGAAATCATCAAAAATGGGGTTATCCCCTCTATGAAAGGCCCAGAAGATTGGTTCACTGGTGCAGTACGTATTGACTTTTTATTCCAGAAAAAAGAAGTGACAAGAGCCGCTGGTGCCCTCGTTACTTTTGAGCCGGGCGCCAGAACGGCTTGGCACACTCATCCTGCCGGCCAAACCCTCATCGTTACCTCCGGCTTGGGCTGGGTGCAGCGGGAAGGCGGCCCCATTGAGGAGATTCGTCCAGGCGATGTTGTTTGGTTTGCCCCCAACGAAAAGCACTGGCATGGCGCTTCGGCTAAGAAAGCAATGAGTCATATTGCCATTCAAGAAGAAATAGATGGCAGCGCCGTTACTTGGATGGAAAAAGTCACTGATTCACAGTACACAAAACAAGATTGACATGCCACATTTTCAAATCAAGCTGCTGGAAAGAAAGTCCGAAGCACAGAAGCAAAAACTAGCCGAAGAAGTAGTCAAAGCCGCTCAGAAAGTCATCGGCTACGGCGATGAGTCCTATTCCGTAACGATTGAAGATTTCACCTGGGAAGTTTGGCGTAAGGAAGTCTACCCGGAGGAGATTATGGAAAAGAAGGAAATTCTTTACAAAGAGCCAGGTTATAAGGTGTAATTTTAATAGATGGGCATGATGGAGCTTTCAGATATAAAAAATCAAGTATTCCTAAACTTCCCTGGACTGGTTCCCATCTGTTTTTTAAAGAAATTATTGAAATGGGTCACTTCCGTGAAGCCAAGTGCGTAAGCAATTTCCGACACATTCCATTTGCTGTGCTTCAACAGGATTTTTGCTTCCTGTAAAATGCGCTCCGTGATGAGTTGAGTGGTTGTTTTGTCTGTGGTTTCTTTCACAGCACGGTTCAGGTGGTTCACATGGACATTGAGTTGCTCCGCAAAATCTGAGGCCGAGCGGTGCGTGACCTTCGAGTGGTTTTCTTCGATAGGGAACTGCCGCTCCAAAAGTTCCATGAAAAGTGTCGCAATTCGCTGTGAGGCATTGATGGGCTGCTGGTCAAAACTGGCGGACGGCTGCATCTTCATGGCAATATGCAATAGCTCAAGTACAAGGTTGCGCAATACGTCATATTTATGAATATATTCTGAATTAATTTCTTCGAACATCCGCTCATATATTGGGCGTACTTTCTGCACTTGCTCATCGTTTAGTTCAAAGATATGTTCCCCATTTGGCTGAAAAACCGAGTATTGGTTGAGGTTTCCATATTGGTGAAAAAAATGCTGGTTAAATATGCAATAATAACCTTCCCGATAATTGTCGAGGTGCTCCCATTTATAAGGTATCCAAGGATTTGAAAATGACAGAGCCTGCTTTTTTACAACCACTACCTTGTCTGCATAATAGACTTGGCTATTGCCACAAACCAACATCACTTTGTAGAAATCACGGCGCTTGTAGGGTATGGGTTGGTTTTTCCCATCCACCAGTGGCTCCAAGCGAAATACATTAAAATGCCCAATTTCATTGTGAATATTGCCGGGCATCCATTTGTGCTTTTTTTGATAAAATTCTTCTAAAGTTTCTATTTTATCCATGATGATAATATTAAACAACAGCAAATTCTAATCTTGGGCCACATATTCTTTATTAAAAGCGTAAACTAAGCCCATATTCCAGACCAATTTATCACCTTTAATAATGGCCTTGACGGTTTTGTTGAAAATGGCAAAAATTTAATAAACCTGTACCCGAGTTTCATGGACTTCAATTTGTTATTAAATTCAAGTGCAAAGGACGAGCAGAATATCATTCCTTGCTAACCATTTTCAAATGAAAACTTACGAATTTCAAACAGTATTTTAAGAAGAAATAAGATTAGTTTTACGATAGGCGGCAAGAATAATTTGTTCGCATTAGAATTGCATGTTTTTGATGGTTTTTTGCCAATAAAAAGCCTCTAAGGTTAAAATAGTATCATAAAAAGCGAATTCTGACCTAGTTCCTACTGCTTTTAACCCGCCATCTTTGCATCAACATTTTTGACGATTTGTTGATTGTGAATAATTTTCAAATCGTAGAACTAATCATTTGACTAAAATAAAAGAACCATGGCAAAAGGATTTTTAATAGATATGGATGGCGTAATTTATAGCGGTAATGACCTAATTCCGGGTGCTGATGCTTTTGTGGCATCCTTGAAAAAAAGAGGAATTCCATTCCTTTTTCTAACTAACAATAGCCAGCGTACTCCAAGGGATGTAGTAAATAAACTAGCGGGTATTGGTATTGAGGCAGATGAAGAAGATGTTTTCACCAGTGCCATGGCTACAGGTTGGTTTCTATCTCGGATGAAGCCCAACGGCTCAGCATATGTGCTGGGAGAGGGGGGCTTGATAACCAGCTTGCATGAAAATGGCTATTCGCTTGTAACACATTATCCTGATTTCGTAGTTGTAGGGGAGGGGCGTAACTTTACCCTAGAAATGGTCAACCACGCTGTTGATTTGATATTGGATGGGGCAAAATTGGTTGCTACAAATTTAGACCCATCACCAAAGAAAAAAGGCTGGAGCAACCTTGGAATTAAGGCGGTGGTTTCCATGATAGAGGAAGCAACGGGTGTTAAGGCATTCTCCGTTGGTAAACCGAGCCCAGTGATGATGCGGGTTGCCCGCAAAAAATTGGGATTGGATACAAATGAAACCACCATGATAGGCGATACAATGGATACGGATATTCTGGGTGGAATCCAGGTAGGATACAGGACGGTTTTGACGCTTTCCGGCGTTTCGAAACGGGAAAATCTTCACCATTATGCCTTTGCACCAGATTTGATAGTTGATACCATTGGAGAACTTGATTTGGATGAGTGGTTGGGTGAATCTAAATCACTTAAGCCGATTGCTATCAAAAAAAATGGCACCTTGACTGCCCAGCTTTAAACTATAAATGGGCGATGCCTTAAGCGTGAAAACTGCTGATTTATAAAGTGGGTGCCCTTTATGCTTTAAGGGTGAATAATTAAAACGCTGGTTTGGCTTCTTGCCCATTCATGCTGAATTTTATTCAGCATGAATGGGCATTTTACCGAAGCTAAAATCCGAACATACTTCCTACCAATTCCAAAAGTTTGAATCCAATCCATAGAGTTTACTTATCGGTATTGAAAACTTGCTAGTTTTGCAGGGCTTTAACCATACATTGCTTAATGATTTATGGTTGGCCTAAACAAAAATTAAGACCGTGTTCAGAGTTTAGGTTTTTTCGCCGAAAACCAAGTTCCGAACACGGTCTAAATTAGAATTAAAATGAAGTACTTTTCTTGTTTACTAGTATCCATTATTTTTTTTAGTTGTGCAGATTATTCTACAGACGAGGTTAAAGCGGCATTAATTAATCATGATTATTGGCTAATTAATGCACAAAATGATGATACAACAAATATCACTTTTTATGAAACATGTAGTAAACATTATAGTTGGGAAAAATTCATAGTTGATGAGTGGGAGGTAAGTCTGAAAGACAATCATTTGATACTTGATTTTGATACACACGATTATATTCCAAAACAGTTAGGCGATGGAGATTTTGAGTTTAATTGTACTCAAACAGGGGAACGATTGGTTAAAGCGATGGAACCCGAGTTTGACAAGAATAAAATTTTGGGAAAATGGTACCTTGAACAATATGCACAAGGTATTCCAAATGACGCTAACCCTTGCCCTGGGCAGCCTGAGACTTCCATACATATACCCGGAATAGATTTTAAGGAAGGAAACTGTACGATTCTGAACCTATGTGATTCACGAGAAGAACCATACTTGGTTAAACAGCTTTTTAAAATGATAATTTTTGGAGACCCTTGTTCTAGTAAAGAAGCATGGCGAATCAAATTGCTGGAAAATAACCTGCTTGTAGTAGATAGACAATATGAAGCTGAAGGGAAGCTGAATTATGAATTGAATAAGCGGTTTGTAAGAGCGACCAACTAACTTAGTTTGTAAATAACTGGGATATACGCTTTCCTTTTTCGGTTTTTCTCATGTTGAGGCTATCCAAAAATGAATCAAAAAACAGCTCTCACTATGCGGCGGCCACTTGGTTTGAAATTCTATCTTTGTTTTTCAACCAATTTAAAATGAAATCCGCAAAAGCACTTTTCCTTTTTTTACTCTTAGGGCTATTTTTTGAGACCTCCATTTTAGCGCAGGTGGGCGGTTCACTTCCTCGCAGCAGCCCAGAAGCGCAGGGTGTTTCCTCTACCCACCTGCTCAATTTTTTGGATGCTGCCGCCAAATTCAGCAGTAAATATGAATTCCATAGCCTCATGGTCTTACGCCATGGAAAAGTGGTGGCCGAAGCATGGTGGGCACCATATCGACCTGATTTAAAACATACGCTTTATTCGTGCAGCAAGAGTTTTACTGCTACTGCCGTTGGGTTTGCTATTGCCGAAGGTAAACTTAGGCTTTCAGATAAAGTAATCACGTTTTTCTCAGAGTATGTGCCGAAGGAAGTCAGTCCTTACCTAGAGGCATTAACCATAAAAGACTTGCTGACAATGAGCGTGGGGATGGATCCAGACCCTAGTTTTACATTGGCTGTCACAGATGATAATTGGATAAAAGCTTTTTTTAATACTCCCATTTTGAACCAGCCAGGTACCAAGTTTCTTTACAATTCGATGGGGACATACGTCGCTGGAGCTATTGTCCAAAAGGTGACTGGCCAAACATTGGTGCAATACCTGAAGCCTCGCCTTTTCGATCCATTGGGCATTGGGGGAATGGATTGGGAAACAGACCTCTTGGGCTACAATGTTGGTGGTTGGGGCCTTCGTTTGAAGACCGAGGACATGGCAAAATTTGCCCAACTTTTTTTACAAAAAGGTCAGTGGAACGGAAAACAAATTTTGCCTAAAGGTTGGGTGGAGGAGGCTTCCACCATGAAGATTTTACAAAAACCTGAAATCACGCAAGAAGCTCGTGACAAAGATGATTGGGCGCAAGGCTATTGCTATCAAATGTGGCGGAGCCGACACAACAGCTATCGGGGTGATGGAGCTTATGGACAGTACATGTTGGTGCTTCCTGAACAAGATGCAGTTATCGCTGTAACAGCTGAAGTGGCAGATATGCAAGGTGAAATTGACCTGATTTGGGATAATTTGTTTCCAGCATTTGGGGGAGATTCTGCATTGCCTGAGAATGCAGATACAGATTTGTTGCGTCAGCGTTTAAAAAAATTGGAGCTTCGTAAAGCGAAAGGCAAGGTAGACTCACCAATGGTCAGTCAATTGGATAAAAAATGTTTTCAGTTTTCATCCAACGATTTGCAGCTTAAGCAAATGGACTTCGACTTTGAAGGAGATGTATTTACGCTTACGCTGATTGAGCAAGACGGCAAAAAGTACCCGATAAAATTTGGTGCAAATCGCTGGGAAACGGGCACTACCAAACGGTTGGGGCCTTACCTAGTTTCTGGCATCAAAAATCAATTTGTCGGATTGCCTCCTGCAAAAATTGCTGGTAGTTACGGCTGGATAGATGAAAATACTTTGCAACTAAAACTCCGATACATCGAAAGCCCACATTCTGAGACATTCACTTGCCAATTCGACGCAGGAAAAGTCAAGGTGGTTTATGAAAAAAGCAACGACTTTGGTGGGAAGAAAATAGAAATGATAGGGGAACAAAAATAAAAACGAACGGGCTTGCAAAGTGCAAGCCCGTTCGTTTTTATAATAAAATCAAGACATTATTCAATTGACTTTTTTCAGTTCACCGCCTTCCATCGTCACCAACAAAGCACCCGGATAACCTCGTTTGTGCGCTTTGTCCAGCCCTACCTGCGCTGAGGTTTTTGAGTCATATCCTCCCAACAACACGATCGTGAAATCGCCTTTTTTTACGAAGTGGACAAGCCCGGCATCCTCAATTTCGCTTTGTTTGAAGTTTTTCAAATCCCGGTATGCGGCCAATTTCACCAAATACCCGTCCAGCTCTGTGGAGGTGGCAGTATTTGCTACTTTTTTCTCTGCTGGTGCAGGCTTTTCTTCAATAGATGTAGTTTTCGTTTCTACATTTTTAGCATTGGAGTTTGTTTTAGCAGCAGGGTTGTTCACCAGCTTTCCTTTTTGGGCTACAACAAATGCACCTGAATAGCCGGCTGCTTTGGCTTTTGCCTGTACATCGGCAGCCGTTTCTTTCGAATCGAAAACACCAAGGCGTACTTTAGTCCTGCCACCTTCGTTCACAGTAAAAATATTTCCCATTGAACCGACCTTATCTTCGTAAGGCTTCAGGTTAGGGTTTCCAGTAGTGGCCGCCAATTGAACAGCGAATCCATCAACGATTGCTTCAGCGCTAGCGGTTGGAACTGAGTTCGCTGAATTACTCGGTTGGGTCGTCGTTGCTGGGGGAGTTTCCTTAATGGCACTCCCTACAGTTGGGCTTGCTCCAACAGGGTATATTGCTGCGACTTCTAGGTTTTTCTGATTGGAAGTAGTAGCCGTAAATTCTGTCGTCAAATCCTTGAAACCTTGCTTCGAATACCTGATTTGATAATTCGTTTTTGATTTCATGGCAATGGTGAAAGCACCGTTCGCATCTGTACGTGTGGAAGTTTCCTCTTTGTTTGCCATGTTTGTGGCAATTACTTTGACATCCTCCAAACCCTTGCTGTTGACACCATTTACCACTTTACCAGTGTACGAGTTGTCATTGTTCGTCAAATTGACTTCCACTGTGCGGCTTTGCCGCAAACCCAATGTGGTGATTTTTACGCTTTGGCTTGAAAATCCATCCTTGCTCACGGTGGCAGTGCAGTCCAAGTTGTCCGTGAGGGAAAAAGTAAAAAGCCCGTTCACATTGGTAAATTGGTTGGCTACACCACAGTTTGAAAAATCAATCAAAGCGCCAGCAACTGGTGCGCCAGACAAGGCATCTGACACTTTTATCACCATGCTTTCCGATTCTTTTATGATTCGATAAATGTCCTCTGAACCTTTTCCCCCGGGTCGGTTGGAGACGAAATAGCCAATATTGCGGTTCGCATCATAAACAAATCCGTAATCGTCAGTTGAGGAATTCAACCCGCTACCTCCGTGATAAACTGTTGCCCATCGGCCATTGCTGTTCTCGGCCCGGAATATGTCAAACCCACCGTAACCCTTTTGATAATCACTTGCAAAAAACAGCGAATTGCCATCTGTAAACGGTGTGATTTCATTGCCGAGGCTGTTCACTGCATTGCCTACGTTTTCAGGCGCCGACCAATTATTGCCGACCTGGTAGGAGACATAAATATCGAAGCCACCATAACCACCTGGTCGGTCACTTGAGAAGTAAAGTGCTTTGCCATCAGGTGAAAAACAAGGATACCCAGTTGAAAAATCGACGCCGTTGTGAGGAAATGCAAGCGGTGTTTCCCAGTCGCCATCTGCTTTTGCTTGCGCAATAAACATATTGAGCTCCATGCCACTCGAAGGCATCATTCGGGTGCCATCAATGAAGTTGTTTCTGGTAAAAGCAACCCATTTGCCGTCTGGCGAGTAGGAGGCTGGCCCTTCATTCACTCCAACCCCAAAACCAGAGTGGAGGGTAACTGGCACATCCAAAAATCCGTTTTTGTCACGTTGTGTGATAAAAAGCCGATTGGTGCCCTCTGCACCTCCAGATGAAGGTGCGTTCCGGTTGTCCCTGCCTCGGATGTCAGTACGGCCAGAGGCATACACCACTTGGTCGCCAAAGAAGGTAGGGCCAAAATCGAAAGATGAAGAATTTGCATATTCGTTAGTGACCTTGTAGGCAGGTGGGTCACTGGCCGCTGCTGCAAAACTGCATGCGTCTGCAAACTGCTTGCACCGTGTTTTGAATTCTGGAGATTTTTCCCCTAGTGAATTGAACACGCTTTTGGCAAGGTCATACCTGCCAAGTTCCTGGAGGGTCAGTCCGTATTGAAAAATGTAAATATCCTGTACATCAGGGGAGGACACGGCAGCTTGGTAATGTGGGAGCGCTTTTTCTTGCTGATTGAGGTGCCGATAGCAGTCGCCCAACTTGGCGTTGGCCTCAGCATTGTCAGGATTTTTGCTTAAAAAATCTTTGTAGGATTGGGCCGCAAGATTGAAAGTTCCGAGTTCGTATTGTTTGTTTGCCCTTTTTAAGGAACCCTGGGCATTCATCGTTCCAACGAAAAAAAGCATTGCCGAAACGAAGATGGAGATTCTAAAAAAAATCATTTTGCTGAATGTTTGCATCAAATCATTTTTGGTTTGGTGAAACTATTGGTTGAACAGAAGCAATAACGAAGGTAGGGTGAAAAAGCGTATCCACATCATGGCCGTCTGTTTTTTCAAACCAATACGCCCTCTTAGAGTGCTGTCCAACCAATTTTACCTAAATCTTATTAACCAACATATGTGTCACCAAACTACTTTGTATCCTTTGAACCCTTCTCTCCAAGACTCAATGTCAGCTGGGATTTTGCCTTTGGAGCTTGGGTCATTGGTGAAAATATGAAGAAATGGTTCATCACTACCTTCTTTGAAATCGAGCGTTGCAGCCCATATTTTGTCCGAATCATCATAGATGATGATGGCTTCGTTGGTCGTAAAAAGTCCTGGCACTGCGCCTTTCACCACAGTTTGGCCTTTTTCGTTGGTGGAACGCTCCTTGACTTCCATGTTGAACGCAAACAATTCGTAGTTTTTGTCACCAACGAGTCGGCGGAATTCATCATGGGTAGTTTGAGAAACAAAGGCATCATCATCACCAGTGCCCACCGTGAGCGTGGTTTTCCGAATGAGGTTCTTTCGTTCAAAACGCCCAGCAGCATAGGCTCTAGCCCCAAAGCCACAAGCGAGGTTGCTGCTTGGTTGCTCCACCAAAATATAATCGTTGAAACACTCAAAGCGTAGTTCACAGGGCTCGTCTTCATAAGTTTTTTGCTTGAAAATGGCCTTCGAACCTTGGTGGCTTACTCGGCCCTCCAAGGTTCCGACATGGCTTCCTCTAACTACTGATAGGGCAAAATCAAATGAATCCTTGGACACGTTTCCTATCAGCAGGTACCCATTGTCCCAGACTTGGTTGAGGTGCCAATTGCCTTTCCAGCGAGCCACTTCATCAGCTGGTGGGGAATAAATCAGGGTGAAAGGAAGGTTGCGTTTCCCATCAGCGCTGTGCCAATCTCCATTGAGTGTATCTGTGCTTGTTAAATTGCCCAAAAATTTCGCACCTTCTTTACCATTTGAAAATTCAGCGATTTCGTAGCTATTGTCATCTGGTTTTAACTCACCACTCAATTCAATTGGTTTATTTTTGGACTTGTACCAATACCTGCCTGAAATAAAGCCATCTCCCCAATTTACAAGCACTGCTTCAACTTCATACTGGTCAATTTTGCCCACATATTTTTTCAGAAAGTATGGGTCTGGTGTTGTCACTTCCACTACGGAATCCAGTTGAGGAAGCGGAGTTGGAGTAGGATCGTTCTCAGGTGCAGGTTCATTTTTACAACCCAAAAAAAACAGAAAAACCAAGGCAAGTATGTAAAGGATTTGCTTCATGACTTTGGATAACGTGAGGAATGGTTTACAACAAATATAAAATGGAAATGCTGTTAGATTCTTGAAAAATTCACTGCAAAGTTTCGCTTTTCGTTCCAATTCGCAAAACATTGTTTTTCTTTGGCGCATGGAAAAGCTCACGTTCCCATTGCTTTGTTTTCAGCTCAACGAAAATGCCGTCCTGGGTTTGCTAGTCGGCACTTCCTACCAAATTGTGGAGACTACACCTAGTAAGGTAAAAGCAGCGCTAAGTGACCATCTTGCAAAAATCTACAAAAAAGATGGTGACTACCCACTGCTTGAATTGGAAGAACCCAGTTTACGCCTTTTGGAAACAAATTTGCGGCCCACCTACCGTTTTTCCTCCAGTGCTTTCCCCCTTTCAAGCAAAATAAAAATCACAGTGCCCCTTGTGTACGGTGAGACAGAGCCGGGTGTTTACGAATGTTTTTTGCCGTTGCTCGATGAAAGTTTTTACTGTTATGAGTTTGGGCAAATGGACAGTCTAGCCCGCCATTTCATCAGCAATGCATTGGATGAAAAAAGTCCTGAGGAAATTTACCGATTGGCAAGCTATCCGTCACCAACTTTGGAGATTGTAACGCTCAAAATCAAGGATGACGTGCATTTTACCTACACTTGGAACGTAGTTCAATCCCCTAAAGTGTTGGAAAGGCTGGCTGAACGTTACCCCTACCCGAAGGCTATTCAACGCAACTTGGCTGCCGCCCCAGATGCAGCCTGGGAACTTGATACCTATGTGGCACAAGTCGTCGAGAAATTGATGCAGCAACGGGCCAGTGTGTTGGTGGTGGGTGACAACGGGGTTGGGAAAAGTGCTGTGCTTCGTCAGGCCTTTCGCAAGCTGGGAAGTTTTTCGAAGAAAAGTGAGGCAGAACAAAGCTTTTGGCGGATTCAAGCCCAGCGTTTTACCTCCAGCAGCAAGTACCTAGGTGAGTGGCAAGAGACTGCGGAGGAGCTAGTTTGGGAGCTTGGCGTAATGAACGGTATCCTCTGGGTGGAGGATATTGCCAGGCTACTTCGTGAAGGGGGGAAGGGGGTTGAGGACAGTGTGGCTGCCTATCTGTTGCCTTTTATTCAGCAGGGCAAATTGCAAGTTGTTGGTGAGGTCACCCCGCAAGAATTGGAAAGCATGCGAAGGTTATTGCCAGGATTTGTGGAAAGTCTCCAAATCGTCGAATTACCAGAGCTGCCTGAGCGGAGCCTTTCGGTGGTGCTTGAAAAGTTCAATGCGCATGTGCTTCAAGCACATAAAATCAACATCAACACAGAAGCCTTGGCGACTTCTACCCGACTTTTGCGGCGATTTTATCCTTATGAAAGTTTTCCCGGCAAGAGCATTCGGTTCTTGGGGGAGTGTGTCAGCGAAGCCATTTTTCAAAGAAAAAATGAAGTCAGCAAAGCTGATGTGCTGGCGCAATTCATCCGTAGAACTGGCCTCCCAGAACTATTCCTTCGGGATGACCTGTTGATGGATCAAGTGGCACTTGGAAAATTTTTCAACGAAAAAATAATTGGGCAAGAGGCTGCAACTGAAAAATTGACCGATGTCATCAAGGTGTTCAAAGCAGGGTTGAACAACCCACAGAAGCCAATCACCACGCTGGTTTTTGCAGGCCCAACCGGGGTGGGGAAAACGGCTGCAGCCCAAACTTTGGCGCAGTATTTTTTTGGTTTGGGACAAAAAAGCTCGCCCCTCATCCGAATTGACATGAGTGAGTATCAGCATCCATCGCAGATCACTCGTTTTCTGGGTACTGGCAAAGAGCCCGGTAGGTTGGTGCAACAGGTACGAGAACGCCCTTTCGCGGTTCTTCTGCTCGACGAGGCGGAAAAAGCGACACCTGCCATTTTTGATGCTTTCCTAACGGTATTGGATGAGGGAATGCTGGTCGATGCTTTTGGGCGTGTCACCAATTTTAGAAATTGTATCATCATCCTGACCACCAATCTTGGGGCCAGCAACCGGGCCTCCATTGGGTATGGCAGCCGACTGCCAGATGATGAGACTTATCGTTCAGCAATTGGGGCTTTTTTCAGGCCTGAATTTGTTAACAGGATTGATCATGTTGTGGTATTCCAACCGCTTTCTAGGGAGAGCATCACCTTGATTGCAAAAAAAGAATTGGACGAGGTGAAGTCAAGGGAAGGGTTTGCTAAACGAAGACTTAGCATCGAATTTTCTGAACGGGCAGTTGGGTACATAATCGCTGTTGGTTTTCATGAAAAGTATGGGGCTAGGCCCTTGCAGAGGGCGATCGAAGATTATTTTGTGAAAAATATTGCAAAATGGTTACTTGAAAATCCGGCTGTAACTGACACAACGCTTAGGATTGATGTGGATGAAACGAGTCAGGTTATTGTTTTTAGGGACGAATCTTGATACACCTTTAAAGATTGTGACCATGCTTGAAATATTTTTATGGATTTCACTACTTGCTGTTTTAAGGATTGGGTACCAAATTATCCAACAACGAAGATGTCCCGATAATTACACTTTGAAAAACCTCACGAAGAGCCGTTGGAAGAATACCCACCAAAGAGAATACCAGCGGGTCATTAGCCATTTGGGGCTATGTGAAAAATGCACGAAACGACTAGAAGAAATTAATTTTGGGAAAAACTTAGAAGACCACTTGGTGGATTAGCCTTAAAATTCGATGTTTTCCAAATTTAAAATGTGAAGCGCCCTCAGGACCACTGGTTGAAATCCCGCCTTGATTTCAATATTCTCCCCAGTAATTGGATGTTCAAATTTCAATTCCGATGCATGGAGCAGCATCGTATTCATCTCCCATTTTTCCAGCCACAGCTTGTTTTGCTTGTTGCAGCCATGTGGCCGGTCACCAATGATGGGGTGAAAAATATGAGCCAAGTGTTTTCGCAGTTGGTGTTGCCGGCCAGTTTCAGGTATCAGCTTTACCAATGAATACCTGGATGTGGCATGTTTACCCAAAGGAATGGGGAGCTCAGCGATAGCCAGCCGTTCGAATCGGGTAAGTGCCTCCTGTTTTTGACCCCTGTCATTGGTGAGCGGATAATTGATTTCTCCGTTTTCTGGCAGGAAGCCCCGCACGACGGCTAGGTAGTTTTTTTGGATTTCCCTATTCTGAAATTTAACCTGCAACATGCTGTTCATCGCAGGACTAAGTGCAAAGAGAAGCACTCCACTTGTTTTTCTGTCCAGTCGATGTGCTGGAAAGACCTTACAGCCGATTTGTTCCCGCAGTATCTGCACTGCAAATTCTGAAACATCAGCAGCTATCGTGGACTTGTGTACCAACAATCCATGCGGCTTATTGATGGCCACGAGGTGCTCGTCCTGAAAAATGATTTCTAACATGGCAGGTAAGGTGAGGCGAAAAAAAAACAGGTTTTACCCAAATGAGCAAAACCTGTTTTATCAGCCGTCCTCAGCAACTAACTGATTTTCAAAGACTTAGTATTCATCTTCGTTGAACAGGAAGTCGTCTTTTCGAGGATAGTCAGGCCAAATATCTTCAATACTGTCGAAGAGCTCACCCTCCTCTTCCATCTCCTGAAGGTTTTCAATCACTTCAAGTGGAGCGCCGGAGCGGATAGCGTAGTCAATCAATTCGTCGCGAGTAGCAGGAAACGGTGCGTCTTCCAAATGCATAGCGAGTTCAAGGGTCCAGTACATTTTAAAAGCAAGTTTAGTTTAATGAAAAGCGCTTTTGCGCCCTTAAAGATGAATAAAATCCAAAAAATCCATTCGCTGAACTTTTTTTGAATTTGGCGCAAAAGTAACAAACCCAAACTTTAAACGCAAGGACAGTTTAAAACTGGCGGAATTTTTACAAAAAAAAATAATAACTGTCTGATTATCAAAAGAATAGAGTTTCGCCAAAATTTTCAAACCTACCACCCGCTCGCTGAATTAAGCCTTTTTTCATGGGTTGGTCGAAGGCGATGGAGCCAGCATTGTGAATCAACCCGTTGTTGCGGATATTGGAATAGTTGGTTCTGTTGATGGTTAATTCTCCTTTGATGATCAGTTCTCCGTAATTAAGAATACCAACTTCTTTTTTTGCAAGACCGTCAATGGTCAGTTTGCCGTACCTGGAAACTACCAGTTTAGCACCTTCCTCGATGACTAACTGTGCAATATCGTTAACGAATAAATCAATTACTGGGTAAAAACAACTGCCATAGGGATCGGCAGGAATTATGACTTCGTCAAACCATCCTGGCACATGTCGATTGTACCAGTTCATTGGTTCCATCCAATCGTGCTCAACGCCAGAAGTACCACCTTTCCAAAAATGCGGTACTGTAATTTTTTTCTCGCTGCATCCACCTTCCTGTGGCACGGGCTGCACAGTCCTCATGTCTTTCTTCATGTGTTAGTTTTTGCGGGGGGAGACCTCAAATGCTTGTGAAAAAGTAGGGGAAGTTGAAAGGGAGGTGTGTTTTGGAAAAAACAAATACTAAGCCAACACAGAGCCGTGAGGTGCAAAATTTTTCATGCAGATTTTCAACAATTAAATTTCATGTTAATAGACTGGGCAGGACTTGAATTCTTTTGGGGGATGTACTTTCCATAAAATGAATTGTAAGAAAAACTCAGGGCCACCTCGGTATGCTGTAGCCACTTTGAATGGTGAAAAATTACGGTCGTAACTAAATCCAGCAGTCCAATTTTTCACTTGCACCTCAACAGAAGGAATCATCGAGTCTCCAAAGCGTGTTCCCAAACCAGCCTGCACATTTAATTCAGCATCTTTTTCAGTGCTAAAATGGTACCTGACTGCAGCTCCTACTTCCGTTTCTTGATAGGCAAGTTGTTTTGAAAAAAGCCCATTGAATCGAAGGTCTAAAGATGGGCTAAGTTGGATGGTGGACAAAAAATTTGGTGAAAACTTGATGGGTAAGTTAGCCATCGGTTCATTTTCAAAGCTAGTATTTGGCTGGTTCAGATGGGATATGCCAGCCCCAATGTCAAATTGGGTGCGAGAACCCTCCATCTTGTAGTGTAGGTTAAACCCCGTTGAAACGCTTCCAATGCCTTTACTGGTTGTAGTGAAAACTTCTCCATTTGACTGGTTTGGGTCAAAAACATCTCCGTTCCACTGTTCCTCAAAACTAAGTTTTGTGGGGCTGATAGAACGCTGGCCATAAGCAAGTTGCATTCCGATGCTCACAAAAAACACGTCACTGATTGGCCGGATATACGATAGGCTCATTCCGATTTTAGAAATACCGATTTGTGAATCGCCAGCAACATCATTATTGAAGACAAGGCCATAACCAAGGCTGCTATTTTTTCCAATAGATTTATTGGAGAGTTTACTGTCAAAAGACCCAGAAAGCGTTCTGTAATCCACTGGCACTGAACTCCATTGGCTGCGGTAATTGGCTATAAAACGAAGGTCTCCTTCAAAGACGCCTGTCAATGCTGGATTTAGGTTAGCGGGTGAGTTGTCGAATTGAGAGAAGTGAATATCTTGCGCTGCAAGAAAAAAAGCGAATGGTAGCAATGCCAAAGTGCAGATAAATCGGACTGGACTTGTGTAAATGATTTTCATAAAAAGGTTTTTCCACCGAAATTGCACCCAAGTTAGTGGGCCTACCTGTGTTTTGAAAATTTTGATAAAATTATGTCACATATCCACCAAATAACATCTGAGTCGAATCAGCCATTGCAAGTTGGAATTACTGGTGGCATTGGCAGCGGGAAGTCAACAGTTTGTCGGATATTTGAGCAGTTGGGTATTCCTGTTTACAATGCAGATGAACGGGCGAAGGCGCTGATGGTCGGAGATGCTAATGTAATTTCTAAAATAAAAAAATTATTTGGAGATGAAGCCTACTTGCCAGATGGTTCGCTCCATCGTAAATGGATTGGTGGCATCGTTTTTCAGGATTCTGAAATGCTGAAAAAATTAAATTCAATAGTTCATCCTGCAGTTCAAAAGGATGGTGAAAAATGGCACAAACAGCAACATGGCTCGCCTTATACATTAAAAGAATCTGCCTTGCTTTTTGAGATTGGGAGCCAAATTTTTTACGATAAAACAATCGTCGTTTATTCTCCAAAAGAGATTCGCTTGCAAAGAGTCATGGCACGGGATAGCCTTTCAAAAGAGGCTGTCGAAGCACGGATTAAAAACCAAATGGAGGATGAAAAAAAAATGCAACTAGCTGATTATGTGATAATTAACGATGGTAGAAAAATGCTGGTACCTCAGGTGCTTCAAATACATCAAAAATTGGTAGCGATTTTCTCTAAGGTTTGAAAAACGTCATCTAAAACTTTTTTTTAGAAAACACATAACTATTTTTCTTAAATGGTACAGTTTTTGACCAAAGCCCAAACAGCGGTCAAAATTTATGACCATACAAGACAAATACGACACACCGGTTTTTGCCATTTCCTAAATTTTCTCGCCGGTAACAAGCACTCAATTTGAATTGCCCCCTCCTGCTTTCCTGTCTATAACCATTTTCGTGGATGATAGTCTCGACGTTATTTCGCCGTGATTCTCATTGCTTTTATGTATTGAAAAAGATGACTATGAGAGTGCTTCACTTCCAATCGTGGTGTGATTCTGTTTGCTACACCTTTACTTCTTTCTTCGAGCCAAGAAGATTGAATCCCATTTCCACAAAAACATTGCTGATAGCAATGGCCATGATGCCTTTGATTGCGTCCAATGCTTCCAATCCCTTAGACAAAACATGTGCAGCTTGCGATAACGTCGTGAACGGCGGTACCATTGAGGCTAATGAATTTGGCTGCCCAAATCCCTCTTGGGATCCTTCCTTGATTACAAGCGTAACATTACCAACAGGAGGTACAGGTACTTTGGAATTCCTTTGGATTTACACCACAAGTGATCCCACTTCACCGTTAACGCAATGGACTCCAATTGCTGGTACAAACAGTCCTACCTATGATCCTGGCCCTATTACAGTGACGACCTATTACCGTCGTTGTGCAAGAAGGTCTGGGTGTACAGACTATATCGGCGAAAGTAATATCGTTACAAAGGAGGCAATATGTTGCGACAACGTAACGGACGGAGGCACAATTGGTGCCAACCAAGTTGCTTGCATGGCACCATATGACCCAAATGCATTGATAAATATTACACTGCCAACTGGTGGTTCTAATGTGCTTGAATATCAATGGGTTATGAGTACAATCGGTACTCCTTACACATCAAGTAATCCTGATTGGGTGTTGATTGCTGGGGCTAATTCAGAAACTTTTGATCCAGCCAGCATTTCGCAGACGACTTACTATATCCGACTTTCACGCAGACATGGTTGCCTTGATTACAATGGGATTTCCAATATGGTCACCATTGCAATCTCAGATAACCTTGCAGCTTCCGCCATTGCAGATAGTGTCACTTGTTTTGGAGGAAATGACGGGTCAATTGACCTAACACCAACTGGCGGTACCATGCCCTACACTTTTGCATGGTCAGGTGGTCTAGGAGTTTCATCAGATCCACAAATGGTTGCTGCTGGCAGTTACACAGTCACAGTTACCGATGCAAATGGATGTACTACAACGGCTTCTGCCACGGTTGCTGACGGCGATCAGGTAGTGATTGCCACTATTTCTACTGACGAGACCTGCGATGGTGCAGACAATGGCACTGCAACTTTGACATCATCTAGCGGTGGTATGGCTCCTTACACAACGGCATGGAGCACAACACCAACTCAAACGACTTCTCAAATTATCGACCTTTCACCGGCAACATACACAGTCACTGTCACTGATGCCCAAGGCTGCTCCGCAACTGCAACTGCTGTTGTTAATTTAGGACCTGCATTGGCCGTAAGTCTTTCGGCTTCTGATGTAATTTGCTTCGGAAAAAATCAAGGCTCTGCCATGGTGGATAGTGTTGCAAATGGTTCTGGCAACTATACTTATCAATGGAATGATCCTGCTTCGCAAACCACTGCGACTATCAACAACCTTTTTGCTGGCGCATACTCAGTAACAGTAAGCGATGACCAAGGCTGTATTGGGGCCGCTACAACCACTATTGCTGATGGGCCACAGATATTCGTGGTTCCTTCCCATACCAATGCTACTTGTAATTATTTGACAGATGGTTCCGCTACTGTCACCGTATCTGGAGGAGTACCACCGTACAATTATTTGTGGGATGACCCTGCTGGGCAAACTACAGCAACTGCGGATTTGCTTGCAGCGGGAATATATCATGCGACAATTACGGACGCAAACGGATGTACTGCTACTTCAACAGTAACAGTAGAAGCTCCAATCCCTGCTGAAATAGCCACTAGCGGCACTGACGTTAGCTGTTTCAATGGCATGGATGGTGTAGTATCTGTAACAGTTACAAACGGAAACCCAGCTAGCTATAATTACATTTGGGATGACCCTAACAACTCGACGACTTCACAAGTCACTGGCCTTGCCGCAGGTACTTATGGAGTGACAGTGACGGATAACAATGGCTGTCTTGTAACGGAATCGGTTTCCATAACGCAGCCAAGTCAGCTAATGATTTCCTTGATTTCAACGGACGCTACCTGTGGAAATGGAAGTGATGGCACCGCTACAGTGACTGCTTCTGGTGGGACGCCAGGTTACGATTACGCCTGGAGTGTTCAAGGCAGCTCCAATGACCCAGTCCTGGCCAATGCAGCTCCAGGTACATATATGGTTACAGTGACGGATGCTAATGGCTGCTCACAAATCGGAAATACAACGGTAGGTGCACCGCCAGTTTTAACTGCAAATTTGTCCATCACAAATATCACATGTAATGGGTTGGAAGATGGTCAAATCAGTGTAACTGCATCGGGTGGAACTGGAGCCTACGATTACATTTGGAATGACCCAAGTGCATCTACCGGCACTTCAGTCAATAATTTGCCTCCAGGCACCTATGCTGTTACAGTTACTGATGAAGTTGGTTGTACTGCTCTAGCTGCTGGTGCCGTGACCGAACCCGCCGTTCTCACAGTCTCTATTCAAAAAATCGATGTTATTTGCGTAGATGATACCAACGGCTCAGCAATTGCTATCCCGGCAGGTGGTACTGCTCCATTCAGTTACAGCTGGGGTGGGGGACAGGCTACTCCTAATATAGCTAATCTTGGCGTAGGTACTTACTTCGTGACGGTGACAGATGCCAATGGTTGCTCAACGAATGGCGCTGTGCAAATCAATTCAACGACAACACTTTCATTGGCCACATCAACGGTTGCTGCCAACTGTTTTGATAGTAATGATGGTGCCGCAACAGCAATTGTTACAGGAGGCACTGCACCGATAACATACCAGTGGAGCAATGGTGTTTTCACAGCCTCCAACCAAAATATTTCAGCAGGCACTTACACCGTAACAGTTTCAGACGGTGACGGCTGTGTGCTCAGTGAGGATGCTGTGGTTGCTTCTCCACCTCAATTGGTTGGTCCAGCCACGGTGGTGTCGGCGGTAACTACTTACAATGGAAGCAATGGTTCCATCAAGGTTACCCCAGGTGGTGGTGTGGCGCCTTACACTGTACTTTGGAGCAATGGTAGCACAGATTTAACACTGACTGGACTTTCTTCAGGTACTTACGGCGTTACAACTACGGATGCTCATAACTGTACAGCATCAGCTGCGGTCACATTGATAAATCCTTCAAAAGTTGGTGATTTTGTTTGGCATGATTTGAACCAGAACGGTATCCAGGAAACAGGTGAGCCTGGCTTGGACAGTGTGAAACTGCACCTGATTGGAGCTACCAGCACAGGTGTACAGATTCATTTGACGACCTATTCGGACTCAACTGGTTTTTATGCCTTCGACGGCTTGGCGGCAGGTGTATACCAAGTTAAAGTTGATTTGCCAACAATTCATATTTTCTCACCAGCAAATATTGGCAGCGATTTCACCGATAGTGATATAAACCCTGCCGACAGCAGCACTGCTGTGTTCAATCTTGCCGTGGGGCATTACGACAATTTTTGGGATGTAGGATTGATAGAGTTGGATGAGAAAATCAATATTGGTGATTTCGTTTGGCAGGATGCCAACCACGATGGCATACAGGATGTGCAAGAGCAGGGAATCCCAAATTATACCGTACGACTTTACAGTATGCCAAGCAATACCTTGGTGGCAACCAAAGTGACCAATGCGATTGGTAAATACTTATTCACGGATGTTTATCCGGGCTTGTATCAAATTGAGTTTGCCCTCGGCAATTTGCCAAACGGAAGTACTTATTCTCCGGCGAACATTGGCTCCAATGACAATATTGACAGTGACCCAGATCCCGCAACAGGGCGTACAGCTACTTTCCAAGTATTTCCTTACACACCGGACAACTTGACAATTGACGCAGGTGTATTCAAGGAATGCGACAATACAACCGATGGCGGCTTAATCGGTTACAATGAAAACCTATGTGGAAATGGTGCTGACCCGGCAGAAATAGTCAACTTAACCTCTCCAACCGGTGGCTTTGGGGTGCTGCAATACCTTTGGTTGAAGAGTACAGTCCCTGTTTACAATGGCCCAGGCGATCCGAACTGGATGATGATTCAGAACTCGAACAGTGCCAATTATGACCCAGGCCCGATAAGCCAAACGACCTATTACATCCGTTGCTCACGCAGGGCAGGCTGCCCCGATTATCCGGGTGAAAGCAATATTGTTTCGAAAACAATCACGCCTAATCCTTTGGCGCAAATTATTGACCACCCGAATCTAATTTGTGCAAATGAGGGTGGTCGTTTTGAAGCTGCTATTGCTGGTGGTGGTGCTACTTATGCCTGGGATTTTGGTGCTGGCGCAACGCCTGCTACAGCAGCAACGAGGGTCGTAAATCCAGTTTCTTGGTCAACTGAAGGTGTTAAAACAGTTTCCCTGACTGTAACTAGGTTTGGCTGTTCTGTAACAGTGACCACGACGGTGGGAGTCACCATTTGCGGCAATCCGTTGATCGTGATTTTTGATGAAGTGTTGGCACAAATGGAAGGACATGTAGTAAACGTTGATTGGCATGCGACAGGATATGATCCAGCTACTACCTTGTTCTTTGTCCAGCGCTCTGAAAATGGAATTGACTTCGAGAATCTCCACGCAATGTCCGGTACTTCAAGCGATGCAGATGGCATGTTCCACTTTGTGGATGATAAACCAAGGCTGGGTGAAAACATTTACAGGATTGAATGTCGCCAGTCGAGTGAGAATGGTGGGAATATTATGTCACAAACTGCAAGTGTTTTCAACAAACCAGCAGGTGTGCTTCCAATTCAGGTTTATCCGAACCCAACCGCTGGTAAATTGACATTGGAGTTCGTTGAACTTTCGCCCAATTCCTCCTCAGTTCAAGTCAATGATGCTTACGGGCGGGTGGTTTTTGAAACGACTTTACCAGAAATGACTGAAAAGTCAGGGCTTGACTTGAGCAGATTCCCACTTGGTGTTTACTGGATTCGGGTGAGTTCCGAAAATGTGCGGGAGCAAATCATCAAAGTCGTAAAATCTGAATAGGGGTTTGACCTATTGTTCAATTGCACGGTCGTTAAAAGGGTAGTTTACCACTACAAAAAATTAACAATTTAACAATCTAGCAATTCAAACAATCTCCATAGTTTTTTCAATACATAGTTATTAATAATTGGCGGGCCGTCATTTTGACGGCCCTCTTTTTGTGAAAATTTCGATTTTTGAATAAACGGAGTAACTTTGCTTCGCAAATTTCTTCCCCTGTATTTGACAAATTATTGACCCAAAGGTGCGTGGAGCTGTCCCCTTTTCAACTTCCCACTGAATCCATTAAAACTTAAGATTTTGAAAAAAAGAGTTCTTATCACCGGTGCTGCCGGTTTCATTGGCTCGCATCTTTGCGACAGGATGCTCGCTGAAGGCCACCACGTCATTGGCATGGACAACTTGCTCACAGGAAGTTTGGAAAACATCCAACACTTGTTTCCTCGTGACGATTTCGAGTTTTATCACCACGACATCACCAAGTTCGTCCACGTTCCAGGAGAAATTGACTATATCCTGCATTTTGCCAGCCCGGCCAGCCCCATCGACTATCTCCAAATGCCTATTCAAACTTTAAAGGTAGGGGCACTTGGAACGCACAATATGCTTGGCGTAGCGAAAGCGAAAGGTGCCAGAATTCTTGTGGCGTCCACTTCTGAGGTTTATGGAGATCCTCTTGTTCACCCCCAAGTGGAGGAATATTGGGGCAATGTGAACCCAGTTGGCCCACGTGGAGTATATGATGAGGCAAAACGTTTTTTAGAGGCCATCACAATGGGCTACCATACATTTCACAAAGTTGAAACTCGGATTGTACGCATATTCAACACTTATGGCCCCCGTATGAGGGTGGAAGATGGGCGTGTGCTTCCTGCGTTTTTCTCTCAAGCCATCCGTGGGGAAGGTCTGACGATATTTGGAGACGGTACGCAAACCCGCAGTTTCTGCTATGTGGATGACCTTGTGGACGGGATTTACCGCTTGCTTTTAAGCGATTACGATCAGCCCATGAACATCGGCAACCCCCAAGAGATAACGATGCTTCAGTTTGCTGATGAAATTTTAAATTTGGTGAAAAACCCAAAAGCACATATTGTATTCAGGCCGCTTCCTACTGACGACCCAAAACAACGTAAGCCTGATATCACGAAGGCTACCAATATTCTAGGTTGGGCACCAAAATTTGACCGGGAAGAAGGGCTTAAGCTCACTTATGAGTATTTTAAAAAAGCAGTTAAAGTTTAATAATAGTCGATTGATAATTGATATTTTAAAGTAAAATGCTGGCAATTGTCAATTATCAATCGGCAATTCTCCATTTATATGAAGCGTATTCTCATCACAGGCGGAGCAGGTTTTATAGGTTCTCATGTTGTCCGTTTATTTGTCAATAAATATCCAGATTACCACATCATTAACCTAGATAAATTGACCTATGCAGGTAATTTGGAAAACTTAAAAGATATTGAGGCTAAACCGAACTATACTTTTGTAAAAGGGGATATAACGGATGTTCCCGGGATGTTGGATTTATTCCAAGAATATAATTTTGATGGCGTCATTCATCTAGCAGCGGAGTCACATGTGGATCGTTCCATTACCAACCCGTTGGAGTTTATTGAGACGAATGTGATGGGTACAATGAATTTGCTGAATGCCTCAAAATCAATTTGGAAAGGAAAAGAAGAAGGCAGGGTTTTTTACCATGTTTCTACGGATGAAGTATATGGTTCGTTAGGTGATGAAGGCTTTTTTGTTGAGACGACACCGTATGATCCCCGTTCGCCATACTCAGCATCCAAAGCGAGTAGCGACCACTTGGTTAGGGCCTATCACCATACTTATGGTTTGCCGATTTTGGTGTCCAATTGTTCCAACAATTATGGCCCAAATCACTTTCCTGAGAAACTTATCCCGCTTGTAATCAATAATATCAAGCATAATAAACCATTGCCAATATATGGCGATGGAAAATATACCCGTGACTGGTTGTGGGTGCTTGACCATGCAGAAGCTATTGATGTTATTTTTCATAAAGGAAAAATTGGTGAAACCTATAATATTGGCGGCAATAACGAACGCAAGAACATAGAATTGGTAACAACTCTTTGTGACATCATGGATGAATTATTGGGACGTAATCCTGGTACAAGTAGCCAATTAATTACTTATGTTAAAGACCGACCAGGTCACGATCGTCGATATGCCATTGATGCTTCCAAATTGAAAAATGAACTTGGTTGGCAGCCAACTATTCAACCAGAAGAAGGCCTGCGGCTTACTGCTAAATGGTATTTGGAAAATGAAGAATGGTTAGAGCATGTTACGTCTGGCGCTTATCAACAGTATTATGAAAAGCAGTATGATTGATATGCAATTATAATTAAAAAAAACGGGCTGCTGGGTTATCATAACCCAGCAGCCCGTTTTTTTTAATTATAACCATTATTTTATGCAGCATACCGTTCTTGCATCCGCTGCATCCGCAAATTCCGCTGCTTTTGGCTTCTAATAAATCCGAATAATAGTACTAATGCTAATGGTAGGCCAAAGTTGAGATATTTAAGAAAGCTACGTTGGCCAGCCTTGTCTTCTCCAAGAAACTCATTGGCAATTGGGCGGGTCGTGACGCCTTTAGTCCTCAATTCAATCAATCCAGTATCATCGGAAAGCCAATCAATTGAATTGACCATTAGGCTAATATTGTCTTGACTTTGCCCCCTGCCTCCTTGGCCGGATATTGGGAAATCGCCATCGCCAATCAGAACGATTTTGCCCCCTGTTCCAGGTTCCAGCACTCCGCCCATAACAATATTGGGTTGCTGAAAATCTGCATTTGTCCACTGCCTGTCCATGATTTGAAGACTGGCCGGAGCAGGTACTACACCTGATTTTGCCGAGGCCACCAATATTGGCGTAAACTTTCCTTGTCCTGTGTATTTCACAGGGCTTGCAAACGGCAGCATGACTTGCTCCAAGCCTTTAGTTATTGGGTGCTCTGGAAATTTTGACAAAAGCGGAAGATAAGGGCATTGGATTGGTGTGTTAAATGTAAACATACCCTGCTGCTGCTGCACCTGCACTTGTCCACATTGGGCATCCACGACAAAGGAAGGTTCTACTTCCAAGCCTTTACTTTTAAGCCAATCTTCTAAACCAGTTTTTACTTCTGTTCCACTCTGGTTTTGTAAGTCGCCGTTGACTCTGTTCAGTGCAATAAAAAGGTTACCCCCTTTGGAAAGAAAATCGTCCAGTTTTGCCAGCTGGTCAGGTGGAAAACTATCAGTAGGACCAACAATGGCAAGTGCAGAAATGCCATCGAGTGGAGAGCTCCCCAAATCTGCAGGAACCACATTGTACAAAACACTCAATGACTGATAAACTTGTTGAAACTCCTGCAATTGCGGCTCTCCTTGTCCTTGAAGAATGCCGACCGTTGGCTTATTTTTAACGGAAATCTTCTTAATACCTGTGCTAAGAGCGTATTCCATTCCTGTGCCTGAAGATACAACTGGGATAATCTCCTTTTCAGTGCCTTTTTTCAATACAGCACCTAAAAACGCCTTCTGCTGCTTGCTTTGGTCTTTGTCCCGCACACTTATGACTACGGGTTTGATGCCGTTTTGAGCCGCCTCCTGCTCTTTTTCTGGGCTAGTATTTGGGTTGATGAAATCAAATTGCAGCTTGCCTTTTGAGGCATTGCGGTATTCAACCAGCATTTCCTCAAAATCTTGGCGAGTCTTTAATAAATCTGGTGGGAGGTCTTCGGAAAAATAGGCAGTAACGTTCACCGTACTATCCAAATCCCTGACAATATCTTTGGTAGCTTTACTGAGTGTGTATTGACCGCCTTCTGTTAGGTCTAGTCGAAAAAAGAACCTTTGTGCCAAGAAATTCAGGAGCACAAGGACTCCAGCTAGAATTACGATGCTGGTGATGTTTATTTTTTTCATTTCAGATAACTTAATCGTTATGTTCTTTAGGCGCTACTTAATTTTTTTTGGAAATATTCCACTCTGCCAAGAATAAACCTAGCACGATGATGGTCCCGAAATAAATTAAATCCTTGGTATCCAAAACACCTCTAGATACAGAGTCGAAATGCGTTCTCATGCTTAGCGATTCAAAGAAACTACCAAGCCAACCAGTCATATTATTTGCAATAATGTCGAATAAGAACTGGAATATAAGACCTGCAAAAATGGAAAGTAAAAATGCAACAATCTGGTTATTGGTCAAACTGCTTGTGAATAACCCGATACTGATATAGGCGGAACTCATCAATATCAATCCAAAATAACCGCACAATGTTGCCCCATGATCCATATTGCCTAAGTACGATACCGTGATATAATAAGGCAGTGTAAATAATAATGCGATACAAACCATGAGTAAGCACGATAGGAATTTACCTATCACTACCTGTCTGTTCGTCACGTTTTTGGTAAGTAAAAGCTCTATGGTTCCAGTCCGTTTTTCTTCAGCAAACTGCCGCATGGTTATGGCAGGTACAAATATTAGCAGCGTTAATTGTGCTACTGCAAAGAAGACGTATAAATCGGCCTGTTTACGAAGAAAAACATCTGCCCCAATCAGCCAAGTAAAAAAACCTGTCAGCCCAAGAAATGCAATGAGCAAAATATAGGCAACTAATGAGTCAAAATAACTGCCCAATTCTCGTTTAGCAATAACCCAAGTTGGATTCATGATAATATGGTTATAGTTTCGAAATGCTATATTGAAAAGTATTTATCGCATTTATACTGTCCAACAATATGGCATCTCAACAATCAATTAATTCAAAGTTAGGTCTCGGAAAATATCTTCAAGCCTTGTTTCCAAAGCCACCATTTCAGTCAGTGCCCATTTGTTTTTTACACAAAGATTGAATATATCCCGATTGGATAATAGCTCAGCTTGGCTCTGTACTTCAAAGCGTTGGCCTTCTGTGTCCAATAATTCGACAGCGGCCACACTTGGTAGTGTTTTTAACTGTTGGGAAATATCATTGCTATTGCCATCTTCTATCCGAACATGCAATACCTGCTGGCCATGCGCTTGCTTGCGCAAAGTAGCGGCGGTGCCATCTGCTACGATATGCCCTTTATTGATGATTAGAATTCGGTCGCAAGTAGCTTCTACTTCAGGCAGGATATGTGTACTGAGGATGACCGTTTTTTCTTTACCGATATTACGAATCAAAGCCCGAATTTCGACTATCTGGTTAGGATCAAGGCCCGTGGTTGGTTCATCTAGAATGAGGATTTCTGGGTCATGAATCATGGCCTGCGCCAATCCAACCCGCTGGCGATAACCTTTGGATAGTTCACCGATTTTTTTGTGTTTTTCCTCATCAAGGCCACAGTCCCGCACCATTTTTCGAATCCTGTCATTAACTTGTGACTTCGATACTCCTTGAATTGCTGCACAAAAAGCAAGGTAATCAATCACTGGCATGTCCAGATAAAGTGGGTTGTGTTCAGGTAGGTACCCAATATGCCGCTTCGTTTCACCGGATTTGACTGACTTACCACCTAGCCATACTTCACCACCATCCGACTCAAGATATCCTGTGATGATTTTCATGGTGGTGGTCTTGCCAGCGCCGTTTGGTCCAAGGAATCCAAGAATTTCCCCGGTTTTCACTTCAAACGAAATCTGGTCAACTGCTTTTTGCTGACCGTAGCTTTTTGTCAATTCCTGTATTTTAATATCCATAAGCTGCTAAAAATTAAGCTTTCATGAATTAAAATGTTGTCAAACGCCGCTGTTGGCGCTGTAACTGTGCGCAAAAATAGAACCCTGCATTTTTCTAAAGGAAACGTTTGCAAATCATTTGCATTTCTATTGCCTGTGAAATTCGACATATCATTCCCATTACGATCAGTCATTAACTCCCATGACTTTTCCTTTTCTTTGCCATCCAAATTCAGCTAAGAATGGCAAGGTCGAAGAATTTGGGCTCGAAAATCGTCATTCTAATTACATGCTGGGTTGTCTGAATCATGCCCGTAACCACCCTCAATATCCCAGTACTTGTGCTGCCAACAAAGCTTGATGGTCAAGCTGCTTACCAAGTGCAGCCTGTTTTCTTCTCTGCGCCGGTAGGGGTGCATCGGCGGTACAGCGAGGCGGTGTCAATGTTTAAGAAGCAAATGAAGCGCCGTTATACTTCCTTTACTTTTTCACGAGCGACGGCGGAGCAGTTGTTGTGGTTTAAGTTTGGGCCTGAAGTGAAGTTGAACCAATATTCATTGGCGTTCAGCATTGGAACTAATTTCATCAAAGGGCGCTTTGCAGTGGCCACTTTTGAATGGCAAGGTCTGACATTTGCCTGCTTGCCTAGTTTCAACCACATCAATTTCATCGTTCGTCAAAATGAAAAAGGTAAAATCGACTTGAAATCTGAGACAGAACGAGTGGTAAAGGAACTACTTCGAAGGTTTAAACAACTGGAAGGAAACGAATTCGATGCAGAGGCATACTATTCTGACAAAAAGGAATTTGTGACAACTGTCCAGTTGGAGGTTAAATTCAAAGAACCAAGTTTCAACTTTGAAAATGCCAGCGTGGATGGAATATTGGCTGCTTTTCGTTTACAAGAAAAATTTGATGGTGCTGATGAAATTGACAAGGTGGCTACTGAAATTTGTTCCCGTTATCCTGAAGAACTAGATCGTGCTTGGTATCAGGAAACCCACGTAGAGCAATTGCTGCAACTGGTATTTAAGAAAGAAAACAACTCACCACTTGTGCTAGTCGGCCCTGAAGGTGTTGGGAAGCACACCATTATTCAGGAGGTTGCCTACCGATACATGTCCGGACTTTCAAAGGATTCCGACGATGATTCCCGCCGACAAAATCTCTGGCATTTGAACCCCAATCGGGTCATAGCGGGCATGAGTATCGTGGGGCATTGGGAGAAACGGTTCGAGGCAATTTTGCAATTCTTGCAATCACCACGAGGCAAGGGGAGTTTGCCTGATAAACTTTTGGTGGATAATCCCGTGGCGCTTCTTCGCATCGGGAAAGCAGCGGGTAGTGACCTTTGCCTAGCGACTGTCCTCAAACCATTTTTGGAAAAAAGGAAAATTCAGTTGGTGCTGCTAGCCACACCTGAAGAGTGGAAAATCATTCAGGAGAGTGACAGGGGCTTTGCCGATTTGTTCCAGGTTTTGCGAGTGCCAGAGCCAGATGTGCCAACTGCCATCAAAATCGTGCTGCAAAATCGCAGTTTGTTGGAGCTTCAAACCGGTAGTTCTATCACCGTACCTGCCATCAGCCAGTTGTTTGCCATCCAGCGCAACTACCTGAAAAACAGAGCCTTGCCAGGTTCTGTGATGCGTCTGCTTACGCAACTGACGATCAAATACAGCCGTTCGCTGATTGATGCGCCTCAGGTCCGTGAAGAGTTTAAGTCGTTCAGCGGAATGCAGGAGCAGATTTTCGAAGAGCAAACGCCAATCGAAAAAGACGAAGTGCGCCGCAGCCTTGCCCTGGAATTGGTTGGTCAACCCAATGCGGTGGAGGCACTTTCCGGCGCCATACACCTTGTGAAGGCTCGCCTCACCGACAGGAATCGCCCGCTTGCTTCCTTCCTTTTTATTGGACCAACGGGTGTGGGGAAAACACATGCCGCCAAATTGCTCAGCAAAACGATACTCGGCACTGACACAAAGTTGATGCGTTTTGACATGAACGAGTACATTGATGCTGGTGCCCTCCATCGGCTGATTGGCGATTTTCAAAACCCAGAGGGCCAGCTGACAGGCAAGGTTCGCTACCAGCCTTTTGGCGTGGTGCTTTTGGACGAAATTGAAAAAGCACACCCCAGTATCCACGACCTTTTACTACAAGTGCTTGACGACGCTCGTTTGACGGATAGTTTGGGCCGCACTGTGGATTTCTCCAACACTATCATTGTCATGACCTCTAACCTTGGCGCAAGGGAAGCTGCTTCGCAAATTGGCTTTGCAAGCTTGGCTCGGGATGAAAGTGCCATCTACCGTAAAGCCGTAGAACAGGCATTTAGGCCAGAATTGGTCAACAGAATCGAGCAGATAGTGGTATTCAACCCGCTGACATTTAACGAGATTGAAAAAATTGCCCAGCTACAGATTCGAGAATTGCTACAGCGTGATGGCTTCGTCCGTCGGACCACGATTGTGAATGTGTCGGCTAGTGCGCTGGACTGGGTGGCACGCCGTGGTTTCGACGCAAGAATGGGCGGGCGGGCGCTGAAGCGGCAAATCGAGCGGGACTTGACGCTGCTTTCTGCGGAACAACTCATCAAGTCAACTTCTGAGACCCCCGTCATCCTTGATATTTTGCTGGAAAATGACCGATTGGTCCCACAAATCACTCCAATTGAATTAGCTGAACAACTGTCAGGTGGTTGGTTGCCAACTATTCCGGAAGAACAGGAAGCTATCCGGTTTTTCAATAAACTGCTTCATCGATTGGAGAAAATCGAGAAGGAGGTTGCAAATTTTGAGCGTCGTCAGGAGAAACAAGGTCATCTTTACAATGTAGCAGGCCAAGATGCAGATTGGAAGCATTACGATTTCAAGAATAAAATCGCCAGCTTAAAGGAAAGCCTTCAGTTCAAGGCTTTGAGGCTTCGTGAAAGGCGTTTGACCATGACCCCTGCAGTACCATTTCGACTCAAAAGAGTTTACTTGAACGATTTTGATGAAAGTGGCAAAGCTCGAAAAGAAGCACTGCGTGACAAGCATTTTCAGGAAGAAGGGATGAAAACGCTTCGGGAGGAATACCGCCATCAAAGCCCACAATTTGATAGTTTCGAGACGGATTATTTGGTCAGCTATTTTGACCTGACTTTTTTGGAAAGTATGCTGGAAGGTTTTTTGAAACAAAAAACAGACAAGGTGGTGATTCAATTGACTTCCACTGTGACCAATGCGGGCGAAGCTGAAATGGAATTTTTGGTAAATCAATACAGCCAACTGTTGTCCTCGATGGATATTTCACACAACATACTCCCGAATTTGCAAGGAATCGATGCGGAGGAGTACAGGCTTGGACAACTGTTGGCAAGTGAGACTGGGCTACATTTGTTTTACTCGCAGGGTGGGACACCCATTCCCATCCGTTTTTCTTTAGAGGTAGGTGGTGAGGTTTTACCTCCACCGCCTTTGGTTATCCGCATTTACGATGATAAAAATACCCAGTTCGACCTTCGCACAGGCTACTCCAACACCTATGCCATGACGCCGGAGGAGATGAAATTATTGCTGTTCGGAGGGATGTTCCAATAGTCGATATGTTGAATGATGGTCAAAAAAACTTTCCATTTACCCCTTTGTTGTTTAGACAAAATCTACATTTGCGGACTTTTTTGAAATTATGGCTACCATTAAATTTACATTCGAAGATAAATCAATTGCTCCTGTCACGGTTAATGACGTGCCGGTGGATATGTCCATTTTGGAGGTTACGGAAGAGCATGATATTCACCTAAATCATAATTGTGGCGGCGTTTGCGCTTGTAGCACTTGCCATGTGTACGTGAATAGCGGTGAAGACTCATTGGAAGAAATCTCGGATAAGGAAGAGGATTTCGTAGACCGAGCCATCAATCCCCGTTTGGAGTCCAGGCTTGGCTGTCAATGTATTATTTTGGAAGAGGATGCTGTTATCGAAGTTGAAATTCCTGACCAGAAACGCATCATCGGACACGAACATTGAAAAATGACAGCGGGATAGAAGCTACTCTACTTCCACCAATCACAAATTACTTTTAGAATTATGGCTTTCAAAGATATCGAAGACCTCCCTATTTACTGGAAAGATCATGAAGACGTTGCCATGCGCCTCTACGAGCGTTTTGGCGATGACTTTAACGAGGGCAAAATTTACCGTATTCGTTTCACCGAACTGATAGATTGGGTCATGGAAATTCCCAATTTTGAAGGGAAACGGGAAGATTGCAACGAGGGGCACCTTGAGCAAATTCAAGCCAAATGGGTGTACGAATGGCGGGACAATAATAAGTAGTTGTCAGATAAAAATTGTCAGTAGACCTTCAATAGTGGTTATTTTGATGCCGACTGTTGCTTGCAGGCTTTTAAACCGTCAAAATTGAAAATGACACCGGATAACAACGAACGCTTCCAACATGCCGGCAACGTGCTTAGCCGGTTCCGTGATATTCATACCTTTATATTTGATGTTGACGGCGTGTTCACCAATGGCCAAGTATTGGTGACCGAAAATGGTGACCTGCTGCGTTCAATGAGCGTACGGGATGGTCAAGCGATTCGGATGGCCGTGGAGGAGGGTTTTCGCATTTTGATTTTAACGAAAGGCAAATCCGAAGGTGTCAATATCCGCTTGCGGGATTTGGGTGTCCGGGACATCATTTCTGGCCTACAGAACAAACTAAAAGCTTACGAGGAGTTCCTAGATGCCTATGAGTTGGACGAAGAGGGCATCCTTTACATGGGAGATGACCTACCAGATTTGGAAGTGATGCGAAGGGTCGGCCTACCTACTTGCCCAGTTGATGCAGTGCCGGAAATTCGACAAATTTGCCACTATGTTTCACCATTGAAGGGTGGGGATGGTTGTGTTCGAGATGTCATTGAAAAAGTGATGAAATTGAAAGGAGTGTGGAACTGGTAAATTTGTTTCACGATGAAAATTACCGCTTTTTTCAAACTTGTCCGTTTCCCAAACCTCCTTATTGTTGCGCTCACGCAATACTTGCTACAGTACTTGGTACTTCTGCCAGCTTTAAAAGTTGCTGGCTTGACTCCTATTCTTGATGATTTTCATTTTTTTTTGTTGGTCTTTACTACTATGCTGATTGCCGCTGGCGGCTACATCGTCAACGATATTTTAGACTATGAAAGTGACTTAATCAACAAGCCGCATGCAGTATTTGTAACCCGGGTATTTTCCAAGAAATTGGTCGAAGTGTTTTATGTAACAATTTTATTGTTGGGACTCGCAATTGCCTGGTATTTAGCGATTTATGTTGGAAAACTGATGCTTGTCTTAATCTACCCTGCTGCATGTTTGATACTTTATTTTTATTCAAAAAAGCTGAAGAAAATTCCGTTCTGGGGCAATGTAACCGTAGCAGTGTTCTGCGCATTTGTGGCGGGAGTTGTCTTGTTTGCAGAGCGTCAAAACTTCTCCCAAATGCCTGATGAGGGTGGGGTAGTGAAGGTGCTGTTTGGGGGCTATCTCTGGTTCGCTTTTCTATCGACCCTTTTGCGAGAAATCATCAAGGATTTGGAGGACATGGAAGGGGATGCCCGCCTTGGGCTTAGGACGCTGCCCCTGCAATTTGGTGTGGACGCTGCAAAAAAATCGGTCTTCTTAATAGGGGTATTTCTGCTTTTTTCCCTTCTAATATTTGTTTACTGGCTCATGCAAAGGCAAGCGATGTTCAGTGCCATATTTAGCATAGTGGGTGTTGCATTTCCCTTGATTTATACCCTAATTATGTTGAAAAAAGCCAAAACTAAATCAGATTTTTCCAAAGCAAGTTTTTTAGCAAAAATTATCATGCTGAGTGGCCTGGTTTTATTGTTGGTTTGTAAATTCGCCTAAAACAAAACATGGCAAAAAAAGTCGAATTTACTGGTGAAATGGTGGCATTGGATGGTTTGCCCAATAATGGAGCGGTTGTTTTTCCATATGATTTGAAGGAAACATTTGGGAAAAAATCAGTCAAGGTCAAAATCACTTTTGACGGCATCGAATACCGTGGGCTTTTGAAAAGTATGGGCGGTGATTGTGTCTATTGTTTGATTAGAAAAGACATCCGAGAAAAATTGGGCAAACAGCCTGGTGACTTAATTGAAGTAACTGTTCTGGAAGATACAGAAGAAAGGATTGTCGCCGTACCACCTGATTTTCAACAAGTTATGGACGAAAATCCTAAAATGAAAGAGGTGTTTGAAAGATTTTCCTACACCTGCAAAAAGGAATATGTCAACTGGATTGAATCAGCCAAGCGGCCTGAAACCCGGCAAAATCGGATTCAAAAATCAGTGGAAATGATAAGCTCGGGTAAAAAAGAACCGAGATAATATTCCTGACTCAACCAACCAAAACTTTGGTATTTGCGTCTATTGATTCGATTTTTTACTTAAATGTTTGATTCTGTAGGAGATTTTGGCACGTTTTTTAAAAAGATTATAAAAGAATCAAACATTACAAAAAGAGTTTGCGTTAAACTTCAAAAGAACCTAAGAATTAAGTTTCATACAATTAGTGAGAGTAAATGACGCCGCAGCCACTTCACATAAGTGGCTGCCTTTTTTTGACCAATTTCAACTGTCCATCCGCACAATCTTCGGGGTAAACGTCCCAATCACTTCCACCAAATCCTTCTGAAAATCCATCACTTTTTTAATGTCCTTGTAGGCCATCGGCGCCTCGTCCAGACCACCGCCAAACAGTTCAACGCCGTTCGCTTTCAGCACTTTTTTCAATTCATGTTCGGTGAAGGAATTCTTGGCCTTTGTCCTTGAAAAAAGCCGCCCAGCACCATGCGAAGCGGAATTTAAGGAAAGCGGGCTACCTTTCCCCCGAACGATGTAGCCGGGATTTACCATCGAACCGGGAATGACCCCAAGCACACCCTTACCGGCTGGGGTAGCACCTTTCCGATGTACGATGACTTCCCGGCCATCCGGCAGCGTTTCTTTCCAGGCAAAATTGTGGTGGTTCTCGACCATCGCCAGCGGCTTTTCACCAAGCGCCTTCTCCATCCTAGCGTGGATGTGGTGATGGCAGGCCGAGGCATAATCACCTGCCAGGTTCATGGCCAGCCAGTATTCCTGACCAGCTTCCGTATCAAGGCCCAGCCAAGCTAGGTGTTTGGCTTCCTTCGGCAAAGGCGTGGTTTTCATGGCAAGGTCGGTGTAGTGCTTCGCAATGGTGGCACCCAATCCCCGTGAACCGGAGTGGGAAAGCACGGCGAGGTATTGACCCACGGCCACCCCAAATTCATTCTGGGCATCCAGTATTTCCACGATGCCGAATTCCACGAAGTGATTACCGGAACCAGACGAGCCAATTTGCCGGAAAGCCTTGTCCTTCAAGGGCTTCACCATTTGGATTTCGTTGAATTCTGGCCGCTCGAAAATGGCGTCGTCCATCGGCTTCTTCATTTCTTGGTAGCCGAATGCAGTATTTTCATTCAGCATCAAACCGAGTTTCGTACGGTTTTTTTCCAAAAACTCTGGCTTGAGGTCATAAAAACTCAGGCACATCCGGCAGCCGATGTCCACCCCGACGCCGTAAGGAATCACAGCATTCTCTGTCGCCAAAACACCACCAATGGGTAGGCCATAACCTTGGTGAGCATCCGGCATCAGCGCTGCTTCGACCGTAATGGGCAGCCGGGCAGCCACGTCCATTTGGTCAATTGCCCCTTTTTCGATGGCATCCAAGCCGTAGGCTTTGTAATGTTTTGGGCTGGCATTCAATGGGATTTCAGCAACTTGGGTGGGCACTTGCTCCACCAACTCAAATACAATTCGACCCAACACCTCATCATCGGCGTAGCCTTCTGGGTTTTCCAGCACGGCTTGCAGCATGGCCAGCACCTTGTCCTTTTTCTCTTTTTTGAAATGCTGGTGTACCACGTTGATGGCCATGCCGATGGCCCGCCCCTCTGGGTAGCCGAGTTTGATAAGTTCCTTGCCGGAGATTTTGATTTTTGACATGATAGGACAGAACCAGCAGGGGTGGGATTTAGTTCATGATGGCCGCAAGAGCCGCTGCGTTCAACTCTTGCTGGAACTGTTGGCTTTCGCACGGTAATGGGTACAGCTTTTTGAGAAGACTTGGGCCAACTGGTGGTTAACCCTTATAATATGATTTGCCAAATGTTGTAAAGTCAAAGCTTATTGGATCCAACTTTCTCACCTTTTTTCCTTTAATCTCAAACTTATTGAACCCTTTGTCTTGAATTCTAAACCTAAGCTCGTCATCCCCAATCATCAGATAAGCGTAGCGCTGCTGCAAATAAATATGTTTTTTCTTCGTGGCCAGTAAAGGCGATACAAAAAAAACAATTGAGGTATCCGTGGCTATGTCTATCGAATCAGAAAAATAGGAATAGGCCCATTTTAGACTGTCTGGGATAATCACATTGAAAGTGTCAAGAGGATAATGTGATAACAACAAGTCGCAGTACATCGTATCACGGAACCCATAATCTTTATTTGGAAACAGAACAGGATTAAAGGTCATTTTTGGGCCGCAATATATTTTTGAAGGAATGGTGGTGGTTTGTTTAAGTCCTTCTAAGTTTACAAAAGAAAATATCAAGTCATTAGATAGTTTTGCGTGATATGCTTTGCTTTTGATATAATATCTTCCCGAACAGCCTAGAATTGTAATAATGCTACAAAGCGCTGCAATTATAATGGATAGATAGCAAGCCCTCATTGGATTAAAATAACTTTGAAGTTTTTTAAATAGTCTTTTGAAGGACTTAGAAGTCCTTCAAAAGACTATAAAACAAATTCGTTTAATTCTATAAAACCCTTTCAAAATCAATCACAGTTTGCCCCGTTGTCTAAAGTCTTCCACCCCTCCCTGCAAAGCTACGCACCCGTCTTTGAAAAAAAACCACAGTTCCAGTAAGAGTTCAGCGCAGCGGCTCTTTCGCAATTTAATTCTACATTTGGTCAAACCGAAATGCATTTCATCATCGAGTTTTTATTAAAAACCCCTTAACCTCCCTTAAACTTTTCCAACTCCCTCTGTGGAAATGTCATCCATAATTAATTCTTTCCAAGCCTCTCCGACAAACTCACAGGGTCACTTATTTTATTCCAAGCGCTTCCGACATTTCCACGGAGGCATTGATATTTTTCTAAACGTCTCCGAGAAAACCACGACGTCATTTGGAGTATTGTAAAATAGGCTGTGGCTTTCTCGCTGTTTTTTGTTGGGTAATCCCTTTGCACTCAAGCTTTATTGAAACTGTGTGCTTATGCACGGTACTGGAGTACAGATTTTGGAAAGACTTGTGCCAACTGAGAGAAGTTTATTAATAGTTCGATTCTTAAAGTTGCCTTCCATGATTTAGCAGTTTTGACAAAACGCATTCGCTAAGATGCTTAGAACTCGTACGAAGAGACATAGCACAATAGCAAAGCCGCATCGCACAAATTTAATATCGTATAGCACAAGGCTAGAGCTGCATAGCACGAGCACTAAGTCATATAGCACAAAGGGAGAGCCGCATCGCACAAACGCTAATTCATTTAGCACAGGCCAAATACTGCATCGCACAAGCACTAAGTCATTTAGCACAAGAGCAGAACCACATCGCACATTTTCAAGGCAAAAACGCTCAAACATGAGCTTTAGTTAAGCTGAACTTGAAGACGACGCTTAACTTACTTTACCTTCGCAGCGTCTATCAAATTCAATTCAATATGCCATACGCCAGCCTCCGAGCCTGCCTCCACGACCTTGAAAAACACGGCCAACTGCTCCGCATCAAAACTGAATGCGACCCCAATCTCGAAATGGCGGAAATCCACCGCCGGGTGTACGATGCGAAGGGGCCCGCCATTTTATTTGAAAAAGTGAAGGGCAGCCCATTTCAGGCGGCATCAAATATCTATGGCACAGAGGAGCGTACGGCTTTTATTTTCAGGGATACGCTGGACAAAGTGCGGCGGATGATGGAACTCAAGGCCGACCCGATGCAGGCGCTGAAAAATCCGCTGAAATACTTGGGCGCTCCATTCACCGCTATCAAGGCTTTGCCCAAAAAAAGCGGGTCAGCGCCTGTTCAGTATGGTAAAACCACTATCGACCAATTGCCTCAAATCAAGTCTTGGCCGATGGACGGCGGGGCTTTTATCACCCTGCCGCAAGTGCTCACCCTGCCGCCGAACGACAAGAACATCATGCACACCAACGTCGGAATGTATCGGATACAACTCTCTGGAAATGAATACCTTACGAACAGGGAAATCGGGTTGCACTACCAATTACATCGAGGCATTGGCATTCACCATACCCAATACAATCAGGGCGAAGAACCTTTTCGTTGCGCCATTTTCGTGGGAGGCCCACCGAGCCATTCCTTTGCTGCCATCATGCCAATGCCGGAGGGGTTGAGCGAACTGACCTTTGCTGGATTGCTAGGTGGTCGGCGCTTCCGATACAAATGGGCGGATGGCCACGTCATCTCCGCCGATGCCGATTTTGTGATTACGGGCACCATCCGCAAGAATGAGAAAAAACCGGAAGGCCCCTTCGGCGACCATCTTGGCTACTACTCGCTCACCCATGACTTCCCGGTGATGGAAGTCGAAAATGTTTACCATCGGAAGGATGCCATCTGGCAGTTCACCGTGGTGGGTAGGCCGCCGCAGGAGGATTCGTCTTTTGGGTGGCTCATCCACCAAATCGTGGAACCGCTGACGGCTGGTGAGTTTCCTGGTATTCGGGAAGTCCATGCGGTGGATGCGGCGGGAGTACATCCGCTGTTGTTGGCGATTGGGAGTGAGCGTTATATGCCGTTTCGGGAACCGAAGCCGGAGGAGATTTTGACGCAGGCCAACCACCTACTTGGGAAAGGCCAAACCTCACTGGCCAAGTTCCTCATCATTGCCAACGGCGACGATGATACTAATCTGGATTCGCATGATGTGCCTCATTTTTTTAAGCATGTTTTGGAACGGATAGACCTAAGCCGTGACCTTCATTTCCAGACCAAAACCACGATTGACACACTGGATTATTCAGGCTCAGGCTGGAACGAAGGGAGCAAGGTCGTCATCGCCTGTTGCGGAGCAAAAAGAAGGGAACTGCGGGCGGAATTGCCTGCTGATTTTGAATTGCCCACTGGTTTTTCAAAACCTGTTTTTGTGCAAACAGGAATTTTGGCGGTTCAGGCTCCAAAGTTTGAAGCTGAAACGGGAGCGGCTGATTGTCACCATTTTACGAAGGAAATGGAACACTTCGCCAATTATTTTGAGCAACATATCCCGCTGATTCTCTTGGTGGATGATTCCGGTTTTACAGCTGCCACTTTGAATAATTTCCTTTGGGTGGGTTTCACGAGGGCAAACCCCTCGCACGATATTCACGGTATTCAAGCTTTTGTGGAAAACAAGCACTGGGGTTGTCGTGGGGGCTTGGTTTTTGATGCGAGAATTAAGCCGCACCATGCTCCTGTATTGGTGCCGGATGATGCTGTTCGGGAGCGGGTGGATGAAATCATGAAAGACTTGAAATGGTGACAAAAAAAGGCCGCAGTTTGTCTGCGGCCTCATTGCGTTTAGAAGTAGTCTTTTCGTTATGATTGAGTGTAGCGATTATGGTGCTGCCGATCCATCAGTTTCTATTGAATCTGCCGGATGCAATGGAAATTGACTTTCATTTATCAATCCTTCTTTCTCTAGCAGCATCAAGTAGTTGTCACGGATCTTGTAGAAATCTTGAAGCTTGTCCGATGACATTTTTTTCGATACGGGTAACTTTTCCCGGAGGTGATTGACCTGTTTTCCATTCTTCCAGAAACGGAAACAAACATGGGGCCCGGTAGCCAATCCTGTACTGCCTACATATCCAATAACTTGGCCTTGAGAAACTTTTGTGCCACGGCGAATTCCCTTTGCAAAGCGAGACATGTGTAGGTATTGCGTTTCATACATTTTATCATGCCGGATTTTGACATAATTGCCATTACCCTTGCCATGTGCAGCTTCTTCTACCACGCCATCTCCAACTGAATAAATGGGTGTACCCGTTGGAGCTGCGTAGTCGGTGCCAAGGTGTGGCCTAACTGTCTTCAAAATTGGATGAAACCTTCTTGGGTTGAAGCTTGATGAGATGCGGCTAAACTTGAGCGGAGATTTTAGGAATCCTTTTTTTGAAGTCGAACCATCCGCATCATAAAAACCTTTTGTTTCGCCATCGTCATACCAAAAAGCATAGTAGTCCTTACCATCCCGTTGGTAATTTACGGCATAAACTTGGCCGGAACCTACTGATTTGCCATTGATTTGCTTCTGTTCAAACAGCAGTTTGAACTTATCTCCCTCTTGGGCGTGGCTAAAATCCACGTAACACTCAAGGGCATCTTCCATTTTGGCAGCAGCTTCATTGTCAACATTGTTTGTTGTCAATGCCTCCCAAAGTGTGCTTGAAATCTCACCATTTACAGCCAATAGCTGGGTGTCAACTTCACGCTCGACTTTCTGTACATTGAGTTCATCTTGCAGGTTAAAAACAATGTACTCGAATACACTCGGCTCTAAAATCAGGTGCTTAGGCTTGCCTGTTTTTTGATCAAGGAGCAACAGATAGTCTTTTCCTACGCGGAAATTACGGTTGATATTAAAGACATCTTTGGAGTTCTTGACAAGCGTTTCAATTGACAACAAATCCATTCCATAACCTGAAAGCAAAGTGCCTAAGGTTTGGTTTTTCTGAATTTTGCCTTCTTCTACTTGGAAAGTGTCAAGGGCGAAGCCGTACTTGACATTAGGAACAACAATGGGGAAAGAACCTATTTCGTCTTCAACCCTGACATCCAAAGGAACCAAAGAGGCGCCGATTGAATGATTGTCGTTTTTAACTGTTGGGTAAAATATGGCGGCAGCGACGCCGATTGCAGTTCCGAGTTTTACTAGACTTTTTTTCTTATTCCGCAAACCCAAAATACCATACTTCATCTTACTTCCCGAATTCTTGTAATCCACTTTTAAATTTTTTAGTTAAAAAATTGGTGCTACAGATTTTTAAAAAAATTTTTTACCAGTTTTTCATTGCACATGAAAAACAAGTGTTTTTCGTAGCTTCCAGTAAGCAGGGAATTGAAAATGAGCCTCTTTATTTGGTTGGGGCAAAAACTTGTTGGATACGGTGGGTCGGTAGTTTTCTTTTGTCTTAATTTCTAAAAGCCGGGGGCAAAGATAGAGTTACATTCCAATCTGGTATAATCCGAAGTATTAAAAATTTTATCCACCACTAAAATCAATACTAAGTATAAGTAAACCCAGAATTTACTTTTTGATTAATTGGAAAAATAGTTCATTATGGCTTCTTGGCAGAATAGAATTTTTTGCGATTGACATTCGTAGTATCACGAATTTTTCTGAAAACAGGTTCCGGTAATCATTTTCCGTGCCACCAAACGGTGGTCCAGCATTTTCGAAATGGGAGGCAAACAGTAATCCTGCCAAACTGCCTTGCTTTCGCAACAATTTTTCAACTTTTGAAACATAGGCTTTTCTCAGGCTTGGAGGAATTGCGCAAAAAAAGGTTTGTTCAATTATTAAGTCATAGCAGCCATCTAGTTCAAAAAAATCACTACAAATCAAATGCGCTTCAGGGAAATCAGGTGCTTTGGCTCTGAGCAAGTCGAACGCACTTTTTGCCCAATCGCACACAAAAACCGCTTTAAAGCCCTTTTGATGTAAGTAAATGGCTTCGTATGCCTTGCCTGCACCAGGTATCAAAATCCGAGTGTCCAAGTTTTCGAGTTGATCTAAAAAAGCTATCAAAGGTGGAGAAGCATAGCCAATATCCCAAGGCGTATTTGCTTCCTTGTATCGTTCTTCCCAATAGTTTTGGTCAAGTTCCATTGAAGTTGAAAGATGGGTTGGTTCAAAAAAAAAGATTCCGGCACATGCCAGAATCTTTTTATGCGATTTGTGAAAACTGCATCAAGCGGTAAGTTTATTGAACATATATCCGTTGGTCGGTGACCAGTTTGTCATTTTTGGCCATTCCATTCAGCTCCAAAATTCTATCCACTGATGTGTTGTACTGTTTGGCAATGCTGTAAACCGTATCCGTACTTTTCACCACATG
Organism: Bacteroidota bacterium; assembly: GCA_016124585.1. GTDB lineage: Bacteria > Bacteroidota > Bacteroidia > Chitinophagales > Saprospiraceae > UBA6168. The sequence goes on from WGNL01000024.1 coordinate 87,691, forward strand.
AACACTTATTGGGCGGTAATAAACATCTTGATTATCTACGACACTGGCTGTAGCTGTCCCATCTTTATTTGTCAAAACTTCAGTTGGCTGGTCGTATGGCATAGGAGTGCCTACTGTTGAGGTTTCAAGGGTAGGACAGTTGCAATCGTTCGTGCGCAGGCGCTGGCCCTGGAGCAAGGTTTCTGTAGCGGATAGTCCATTCATTTTGCGAAAACGCTCCTCCGTATACCCATACATCTTCGCGATGCTGGCCACTGTTTCTCCTGCCCGAACTTGATGTTCACCAGTGGATTGCATCCAATACCCTGCATTTGAACTAGTGGCATTACTTCCTTTTTCAGTTTGAGTATCAGTTGGGGAAGTAGTTGTGGTAACTACACTGCTAGGTTCTTTCACCCAAAGCCGTTGGCAGACGCTGATAATATTCGAATTGACGAGGTTATTCCAGCTTTGTATTTGGCCAACCTGAACCCCATAACGCTTGGAAAGGCTATACAAAGTTTCACCTTTTTGAACGATATGGACACCTGGCTCAGATGTGGGGGCACAAGGGTCGGTATTTCCATAGCTAGTTGGAATGCCTGTAGCTGTCGTAGTGCCACCTTTGGTTGTTACCTTATCATTAGCTGACCCAGTGGTAGCAGTAGCTACGCCATCATAATAAGTAGCTTGGTAATGGTCGCACAAGGCAGACAATGCTGATGGAAATTGTAAATCATCAATTTTATCAAGTTTGAAATCATTGTCACGAAGCGGTTCACTTATGAAGCCAGTCTTGGCCACAGAAGCCCGCTCAACAATCCCCATTTCAGGTATGATGACGTATTCTTTAAAAGTCTTGCTGTCAATAGCTTCTTTTTTCTGTAAAATATATCCTTTGAGGCATTGATAGACAATTATTCCATCGAGATAGATACCAGTTTTAGAACCTGGCAATGCCATGTTCACGCTTGAAATCGGGTTGTTTAGGTTCAATGAAAATGCGGCATCGTCAGTGTAGAAATTCATTGTGCTACCCTGTGTTTCAAGTAGGTTAGCTTTATCCACTTGAGCGATATGGTAATGAGCAGTGTTCTCTCGAACGATGAAAAGCTTCAGACTCCCGTCATTGACTTTTTGGATGAAATTGTTGTCAATTTTCAAAGCATCACAGTAGGTGACTTTGCCGGGCAAATCATTTACCCATTTTGTTGGTTCTACACCTATGTCAAAGCTGGCAAATTTTTTATCTGCCAAACGAAAAGAATAGGAAACGTATGGACTATTGCCATCTCCTTTTGAATATTCAAAGCGGTCCATGCAATTTTGGTCCATTTTGAGATAAATGGTTTGAGCTGCCAAACTGCTAGTTAGGCTAAGGCTTAAAATCAGGAAAAAAATATTTCGTAACATCATCTGCTTGTTTTTAAAGTGTTGATTTAGAAAGGATTAGCAAAGGAAGAAAATAATGCCGTTATTTTCAAGAAAGTCAGAATTTCAATGAATGTTCTGTTTGCCTAGCAAAAATTCTTCCATTTGTAAAGTTTTGGGTCAAACCTTCTTAGATTACAAACCCTTCAAAATGTCGTTTTCTTAACAAATCATTAATCCTTCTTCAACAACACCAGCCAACACTTAAGGGTTTTAGCAGTGTCTTTCGTTAAGACACCACAAACAAAACATCCGAGATTATGAACATTCGGGAAATGAAGCTTGCCCTCACAGTTGACCTAATGAATTTGCCTGACGAGATAGCTCCAGTGGCGACTATCCAACATTCCATGAGCCGTTTTGTCAGTGAAACTGGGCATTTCAAAGGGTGTAAAGAGCTGGAAACATCAATTTTGGAAGGAGGAATTGAGCGTAAAACGATTGCACTTCAGTTTGAAAACGTTACGCTCGATCTGGACCTCATCACCAACGAGCATTCTAGTGAACAACTAGTAAAAGGATTTGACCTTAAGGAAAATTTCGCCTGAAATGGCGCTGATATATTTTCGTAGTGTTTAGAAGTGCCGAACCGCCTAGATAATGGTTCGGCTTTTTTATGCAAAAAACCCAAGCTTCACCATGAACAGGAAGCTTGGGTTTTTTCTTAGTTTTAGCTGAAAATCAATTAGATTACTTGATTATCGTGACATCACCTTTTAATATTTTTCCATCGGCAATATTCAGTCGAAGGATGTAATAATAGGTCGCATGCGGTAGCGTCTCTCCATTTTTGTTTGTGCCTGCCCAGTTATTTTCATAGGGTTTGGCTTGATAAACAACATCCCCCCAACGGTTGAAAATGACGATTTCATTGTCAGGGTAATTTTTTGTTTCATCCAACAATTCATCAAAAACGAGCTCGTCGTTTATTCCGTCGCCGTTTGGTGTGATACCGTTTGGTGTCTCCCCACATGGTTCTGCTGGGTCAGCAATTACATCGATCAAAAGCGAAGCTTCGTCACAGAGGTCAGGGCAAGTGAGGTCACAAATTTGGTAAGGAATCTCCACTTTGCCTGCTACGCATTTTTCTTTAGTGAAAACAACCAGGCCCGAATCGTTGGCCACCACCTCACCGAAAACTGAGTTTGGTAGCAAAGTGAATTTTACACCACTAAATGTTTCATCATTCTCAAGCACATTGAAGCTGATTTGCCCCCCTGTACCTGGCAGCAAAGTGGTATTATCATTCACCGCATTTGGCAAAGCATTGTTCACGATGAATGAAACTGTATCTGATGAATAGTTCAGACAGTCGCCCAACGAAAGGGTGTAAACAAATACATTTTCGCCGACTGTAAAATCGGAGGCAAGGGTAGAGGCTACCTCTGGGTTCTCGATATTTCCACCAGACAAAGAAGTCCACACACCTGTAGTCCCAGTAGGTGTATTACCTATCAGCATGGCATCTGCTTCGCAATTCACATAGTCAGCTTGAGCAAATGCAACCTCCAAATTTGGATTGTTTTGAATAACAGTTGCAGAGGCAGTTGCCACGCAACCGTTATCTGGATTGGTTACTACCAGGATGTAGGTTCCAGGTTGTGAAATACTGAAAGTTTCACCATTTCCAATGATTGCTTCATTGTCGTCTTTCCAAACATAATTCAAATTGGTGCCCATCGAAGTGCTGGTGCCATTTAAGTCCACACTATTGTTGTCACACGACAGGTCGCCAGAGGCAGTAGCAGTGGCGGAAAAACTTTCAGAAATATCCCCAATAACCACAGTATCTTTAGCAACGCAGCCTTCTTGTGTTGAAATTATCAATTCATACGTTCCAGCAGTTACCTCAACTGTCACTTGGTCACTTACAAAACTTCCATCCAAGTATTGCCAAAGAATATTATTCTCTGGGGTTGTGGAGCCACTTGCTTCAAGTATTACAGTCGTGTCTTGACAATTTGTATTCATCAAGTTTGCACCTGCTATTGCAACTAGATTAATGTTGCCTAGCGTGACTGTAACCAAATCATTATTGTAGGTGCCGCAGCCGTTGTCATTTGATTGAACAACAAGGGAGTAAATGCCCGGTTGGGTGATAGTTGGAGTTAAGGATGTTGGATTGCCAATCGGTAATCCACTTGGATTGCTAGTCCAAGTAGCAGTATAGTTAGTCACATCTGTACTGCCGTTCAATAAAATACTGCCGCCGATACAAGGTAGCACCATGTCAGGGCCTGCGTTCACTGTTGGTTCCATATTATTTTCGGTTACCGTAACGGTATCAAAGCCGACGCAGCCTGTTACATTGTTGTAAACTTGGAAAGTATAAACCCCTGGGCAAGTGACTGAGGTAGTGTCCATATTAGGATTCAGAATACATCCTTGCCCTGGCCCGGACCACTGTACTATAAGGTCTGGGTTGGTGGATTCAAATGTCCCATGAAGCATAGCTGGGCCAAAACAATCCAACTGGTCACCGTCACCCGCTTCAGCGCCCGGAGGAATTCTTAAGTTTTCTACGAGGACAGTATCCGTTGAGGTACACTGGTTCATGCTGTTGGTGACTACCAACTGGTAGCTGTCTGGGGTATCAACGGTAAAAGTTAAACCTGTGCCAATAGGGTTTCCATTGCCATCAAGCCAACTGTAGCTAATGTTAGTGCCTGTGGCAGAACCAGTAGCATCCAAAATTGCGGTAGTATCAAGGCATGAAATTCCATTGGAGGCGCTGGAAGCGATTATTGGCAATATCCTTTCGTCAATAACTTCAACTTCTGAAACTGCACTGCAATTATTGGAATTGTCCATCACTTCCAATTCGTAAATGCCTGGGTCGGAAACGTTTATCGTCAGGCTACCTTGTGAAACGATAGTTCCGTTCAGTTTCCAAGTATAATCATAATCGGTGCCGACGGAAGAAGCTGTACCGTCAAGTGTCACCATGTCTGTTGCACACGTCAGCATTTTGTCAGGTCCCGAATTGGAGATTGGTTTGAGGGTATCACCTGTTACGACAACTTCGTCTACCGCAGAACAACCATTGAGTGTATCCAAAACGGTCAGTTGGAATGTGCCAGGCGAACAAGCATTCAAGGTAGCCGCTTGTGGGTCACCACACATTTGCCCGTTGCCCACTGGAACCCAATCGTACATAATGCTTGGTCCAGTGGCGGAGGCACCGCCAATTGGCACAAATGCTGTGGAGCATCCGATAACGGTGTCTAGGCCAGCATCAGCTACGGGTGGAACCATATCGTCAAGAACTTGAATGCTATCAACACCGGGGCATGTCGTGTTTGGGTTGCCCATGGTCATATAATACCATCCCGGCGCTGTAACTTTTGGTGTTAAACTTGTCTCGGTACCGGCCACGACTGCTGGGCCAGTCCACATTACTTGAAAGCCAAGTGGTGACATGGTGCCATCAAGCACCACCGTATCTTTTTTACAAGAAATCATGTCAGCTAGCTCGATATGCGGAACTGGAGTGACAGTGCCACCAACATAGACGGTATCTTTATCAATGCAATTTGGCCCAGTTACCGTAAGCTCAAAAAGTCCTGTGCCAACAACAGTGGGCGTTAGGGTAGTTTCATTAGCCGTTACCAAGCCTAAACCAAGTTTTTTCCAAAAATAAGTTGTGTTAGGGCCCATCGAAGAGGCTGTGCCATTGAGTACAAGCTCGGTAGCGCTGCACGCACGAGTGGTGTCTTGGCCTGCATTTGCATAAGTGGCATCTGCCGTATATGTCACACTGAATGGTTGAATTACTTGTAGTTGGGGGTTTTGTGAATCGGTCACAGTTACGGTATAGTACCCAATATTCAAGTTGGATTGGTCTTCTGCACCTGGCATAACACCTGTCCCACTCCATTGAAAGATATACTGGCCTGAACCGCCAGACATTGTTAAGTCAATGGCACCATCTGGATTTGCTCCGCAAGAAACATCCGTAACATCATAGGTTGCTAGGCTAATTGAACCACCCACGCATGCATTGCCGGGGTTTGGAATTAGTCCTAAGGTGGCATTGCCAGTTGTGGCGCTTTTTATTATTGGTGGGAAAAAGGAGGTGGTGTCAATCATCACTGGACTACACTCACCAACAGGGCCGACTATTCGGAAACAGATTTTGAAAATACTTTGGCCATCTGGAACGCTGGCCCCCAATACCTGATTTGCAGCATTCCATTTTATTGTCAAATAGTCATTGTTCAAATTGGTCAAATCATAACTACTTGGGCCAAAATTTGGCAGTGCTCCGGTTGAAATAATAGTGTCATATTCCAAAATATCCCCGTCCCAGAACACATTGTATACTGTTTTGGTCATCTGGTTGAAATTCTCAACCGTCATGTCTAGGCAGACAGTGGAAAATTGGCCGCCATAAACATCCGGTAAAGAAAGGTGCAACTTGAAGGGGTCCAAAACACATATTGTCCCATTTTGTGCATTCAAACCAATATTCCCCAAAGTTGGGTCGTCATTTTCAACAACAATTGGTGCTATTTGGCCATTAATTTCAATTGGTGAGCATTTGCCAATTTGCCCAACAACCTTAAAACATAAGCTAAATATGGACACCCCATCTGGAACGGACACTGGGTTTGAATTTGACCAATTCAACACCATCTCACCGCTTGCAGCTTGGCTCACGTCAAAATTGGACTGGCTCAGGTTGGTCAGATTGAACCCTTGAACACCCGTGTACTGAAGAATGCCTTCATTCCAGGACAGCGTGAATCCCATGCTTGTAATATTGTTGAAATCTTGAACATTGAAGTCAACGCAAACAGTGGAACCAGGATTTCCGTCCATAGTTTCAGCAACGATAGTTGGTTGGTTTGTATTACAAAGTGAGACCAAGCTGTTGTTGGTATTGATGCCGACATTGACGGCCTGCCCACCAAATTTATCTACAAAAATGGGGTCAACCACCGAGATGGTTGTATTTCCTCCGCTTGGCCCATTGGCCTTGAATTCAAGCCGCATGATGATATATCCGTCTGGCTTGTTGCAGCCCTGTCCTTGGGTCTCCCAATCCATGTGGAGAAATCCTATGCCAGGTGTAATAGGTCCAACTCCAGTTGAAAATGGCAAACATGCTGGACCACTAGGTTGCGAAGGGTAGGTAACATCCTGAATCTGAATTACATTAGGATTCCATTTAAGGTCAAACTTCATTTTTACAATCTGATTGAAGTCTGAAACCTTAACATCTACGGTAAATGTTTCGCCTGGGCAAACATCAACATCAGCCATGTCGATACCAATGCCATCTGGGAAATTGTTGCAGTTGACAGTCACGTTGCCTTCTGTTTGTAATAGGCCGATATTGACACCACTGGGGTTGTTGGCCGTCACTGCATCAATGATTTCAATGGGTTCGGGAGGGGTGCTGTTAAAATTGTTGCTGATGTAAATTGGAGAACTTTGGCCACAATTGCCTTTAATTTTAAAGCACATTTGTAAAATCTGAGTGCCATCCGGCAAGGATATTCCAGCATTCACATTGAAACTGTACCAAACTGAGGCCAGCATCCCATAAGCTGGAGAATAATTTACATTGTATTGGTCGCCCATGGTTCCCAAACCCGAGGTCATGGAGCTGTAATATTCTAAAATACTGGTGTCCCAAAAAACGAAATACTGAGCTGAAATCAGGTCATTGAAGTCTTCCACTTTAAAATCTACGCAGACAATATCTCCAACTTGCCCACTTGCGGAGGAGATATTGATTTTCAAGGGTTTAGTCCCGATGGAAACGAAACTGTTGCATATAAATTCACCAATATCAAAACAGGCAGCAGTTGCCCTTCTAGTTACTCGGTCTATGGGGGAATCCGTTATCGTTACAGGTGTGTGAAAGCCATAGTCCCCAATTGCGGTAAAATTTAACCTGAATAGCACTTGGCCATCTGCAAGTGTGACACCATTACTGGCTGCTTGACAAGGTTGTCCATCATCCCAGATGAAAGTAATATAGCCCAAGCTTCCTGTGGAGACTCCAAAATCACCAATGTCCAAGCCTGTAACCATTGGGTTTAGGTTTGTAACACTATGGAATTTCAGAACAGTTGGGTCAAATTTGACGGTGAATTGTGTACTGATAATGTCCGTGAAGTTGGTGACCTTCAAATCAATTTTAACAGTATCTCCCTGGTCAACCTCTACTTGTTGCGGTGAGAAGCAGTAGGTAGGCTGCGCAAATGCTTTTTTCGATATTAAAAAAGAAAAGAAAGCTAGTAGGCAAATTATTTTTTTCATGAGTAATTCGAATTTGGGAAAATAATTGAATGTTGAAAACAAGCAACGTGCAATCCTAGCGCTCAAGCGCGTATGAGATATTTATTTCGTGCGAACCGCCAGTGTACGGTCCAAATGTGGTAAATGAATAATCGAAACCATAGCCAATCCGTATCGTGTTGTCAAAGCCAAGGTTTTCACCGAGCAGGAACCCAGCTTCAATGTGCATGGCCTTGGATGTAGCTCCACCTGCACCAATCCAAAAATTTTGGGCCATTTGGTAACGAAGGTTGAAGTCTACATTTACAGGTACATGAGGTGCAGATTTTACCCAAACAGAAGGCTCCAAAAAGCCTTCGTTCCGCAAAAACTTGATGTAGCCCAACATGCCGTAGAGGTGCTGTACCCTTGTGGTGTAGAATTTACCATTAGTGTCCTCAAATTGGAGGTCGAGGCCAATGGCCTGTGGCATGGATACACCTCCATAAACATAGTCGTCTTCAAAGAACCCGCCATCTAATTTTTTATAGGCAAAAACACCTACGCCGACATCGGGGAAAAGCTTATTCTGGTCATCACCAGAAAGGATGTCATTGGATTGGCGGAGCCGAATTTCAGAGGCGTTGACCCGATACTGAACCATTCCGAAGGAAAGACCTGCACAAAGCCCGCTGTAATAAGGGTCATCGGAAAGCACACCACCAATTCGGCCATAAAGCCCTGTGAATCCTGTCGGGCCTGTCTGGTCATTAATTAGATAGCCACCGCCCATGATGCTAACAGGACTACCCTCAGTGTACAGGAAATCACCCCGAAGATTAGCTGTGGTTGGAGCACCTTCAAAGCCTTGCCATTGCACTCGATACGATGCACCAAAAGTTAGGTTCTGGCCATAAGCTAGGTAGCTACTGCCTGGTGCTGCTGGGTTGATGATGGATTGGTTTTCCCGATATTGGGAAAAAAGGGAAAGTTGCTGGGAAAAAGTTTTACCTGCTATGCACATAAATAGGCATACCAGATACGGTTGTAATCTGCTCATGGGAAATGTAAATTTTGGTGGCTCAAAGGTAGGGAAAAAACCTTTAGCGCACCTTTTCAAAGCAAAATTTTAATAATTTATGCAAGAAAACAGTCAAACTACCCAAAATTGGTGATTGGGCAGCCATGAAATTTAACAGGGTGAGGACGCTTGTTCAACTAATTAGATTTTTCCTACATACTATCTTCGTGCCAAATTTAAGCTTGCAGTTTGACAGTTGGCAACTACCAACTGTCAAACTGCATTGACTGCCAACTTTCGAAATGTAAACTCAAAACCACCCAGTCTTCTTCGTAGAACGCCTGCTGGAACTGGTTTTTATTCCCAGGGCACCTAATAATCCTCGGGTAAGTTCTCTGGCAATTGTGCTTCCAATTTGGCGGGTAGTTGGGCTACTCACCACTTTTTCAATCATTGATTTCTCAGGCCTTCTTGAACTTGTTTTTTGTGCAGCCTGCTTTTGTTTTTCGATTTCGGCCTGATGCTCCTCTGTTTGTGCCACTTCAATTTTTCCGTTCAATATCTCATAGGCACTTTCTCTGTCAATGACTTCATTGTATTTTCGGATAATGGTTGATTTGCGCAAAATGTCCTCAATTTCGCTTTGAGTCAGCACATCCATTCTAGATTGGGGCGCCCGTAGGAGCGTATGTGCAAGCGGGGTAGGGATACCCTTTTCATTTAGCGCTGTCACAAATGCCTCACCAATTCCCAATTCCGTGATCAGATTTTCCACATCATAATAAGGAGTAATGGGATAGTTCTGAGCTGCCAATTTGATGGCTTGCCGGTCTTTGGCTGTAAAAGCACGGAGGGCATGTTGCACCTTCATGCCAAGTTGGCCTAAAACATCATCAGGAATGTCGGCCGGGTTTTGCGTTACGAAGAAAATGCCAATGCCTTTTGAGCGGATGAGTTTTATGATAGCTTCAATTTGGTCTAACAATGCATTAGAGGCTTCTTCAAAAACTAGGTGGGCCTCGTCAATGAAAATCACAAGCTTGGGCTGGTCCAAATCGCCTTCTTCTGGGAAAGTGGCGTAAATTTCTGCCAGCATTTGAAGCATAAATGTAGAGAACAGTTTTGGTTTGTCCTGAATGTCGGTGAGGCGCACGATGGAAATCATGCCCTTTCCGTCTTCGTCCAAACGGCAAAGGTCTGCTACATCAAAAGAGCGTTCACCGAAAAACACATCAGCACCTTGCTGCTCCAATTCCACGATTTTCCGCATGATGGAGCCGACCGTGGAAGTCGAAATCATGCCATATTGTTTCTGAAAATCTTCCTTGCCTTCATCACCAAGGTATTGCAACACTTTTTTCAAATCTTTCAAATCCAGCAGGGCGAGATTGTTGTCATCACAATATTTGAAAACGACCGCCACCACGCCACCTTGCGTATCATTTAGGCCAAGAATTTTTGAAAAAAGCACGGGGCCGAACTCAGTCACCGTAGCCCGAAGTCTCGCACCTTTTTCATTGGATAAGGTGAGGAATTCCACTGGGCTACCTGATGCTTTAAATGGCACCCCAATTTTTTGGTGGCGTTCTTCAATTTTTGGGTTGCTCGTTCCAGGCATTGCTACGCCACTCACGTCGCCTTTTACATCCATCATTAATACTGGAACACTGAAAGAACTGAGTTGCTCTGCAATGATTTGAAGCGTTTTTGTTTTACCTGAACCTGTTGCGCCAGCTATCAAGCCGTGACGGTTCATCATTCGCAGAGGAACTTTGATTTGAAGGCCAGGAATGGCTTCTTTGTCGAGCATGGCGCCGCCCAATACTATGGATTCGCCTTTGAAAGTGTAACCTGCTGTGATGTCGGTGATGAATTTTTCTTTATTTGCCATTTTGAAAATGAATTTGAGTAGATGGGTATTTTGAATTTTTTCGATATTTCAACTGCAATCAAAATGTTGAATATCTATCAAATATTGAAATTATTGAAAATTCCACTCCTGAACCCGCTTCTGGAATTTCTTCTCATTGGTGGGCCAAAGATTAGCGTCAAAATTAGCTTCCAATTGTTTTTCAAGGTTTGGTTCCATAAGGTTTTGGAAAAAATTGATGCCTGTAAGTTTTTCGACATCATCTACCGAAACGGCATAAAATTTAAGGGGTTCTGTACTGGATTCATTGGGCACGATAAACCCAATTGCCTTCAATTCAGGCTCATTTAGGTCAAGTAGCACCTTGTAAAAAGCTGGTGCAACCGCCACTTGGTTTTCCCCAATCCAAAACTTGATGGGTTGCGAAAGCACTGGACCTGTTACGACGTAAAGATGTTTGAAACGTTTCGCCCAGTCACGGGTAAGTTCTTCCAATTCCCGCCAAATCCCTTTGTTGAATCCGGGTTCTTGCGGTGAAATATTACTCATCAAAAAAGACTCTGACATTGCTTCCTCTGAGAAAGCCATGTCGGCTGCTGGGACAATATGCCCTCTGTCGTAACGGCTCCGGCGGTAATCCTCTAGGTTTGAACTTCCGGTTTCCACTTTGGGGTCAGGTCGAAAATCTTCCGTGCGTTTTACCCAAGGTTGGGCTAATCGTGTGGAGGTGAGTTCGTAGGCACACCATTCCGGCAACTCGTATTTTTCAACATAAGAAAGTGCAAAATATTTGTGTTGGACGATAGTGCCATTCGGATTGGTAGGTAGATAGAAAATACTGTCCCTGCCAGTTTCCTCAACATTGCCTACATCCTCTTTCACAGCTTCCTCTGGTGCTTCTTCGGGTGTTTTACCTAGGAAGTTTTGAAAACCCCAATAAATAATCCCCATTAGTACGGCAAACAGCCCAACTTTGGTAATCAACCCGGTGCTTTCAGCCTTGCTCGACTTTTGGTGATTTTTGCGAAAATTTGCCATTCGAAGCTTTGATATGAGTTTAGCGCAAATGTAGGAATTTGGATTTGTAAAGAATGGTTGGCTGCTTTCATGGCTGATTGCTTGGAAAGTTTGAAATTTCAATACTGGGATGTAATTTTGGTTCAGTTTTCGAGGATGGGCTTTTTCAAATTCCAGTTAATAGTGAAATCGACTCCAATGAAAGCTATAAACAACATGCTTTACCAATAAAATCAACCTCATGCAACGTAAATTATCGCTCTGCTGCTTCCTGCTTCTCTTTGTGCATCTTGTTTTTTGTCAAAAAAAAGAATTGAAGACAAAGTTTGGAAAACTCTCTGACCAGGAAATCGCAATGAAATCCTATGCAAAAGACCCTGCAGCACCAGCCGTGGTGTTATTCGACAAAGGTAACCTAAGCCATCGCTATGATGACAACAATGGGTTCAGTATGGTATTTGAACGTCATGCTCGAATTAAAGTCTTCTCAAAAGAAGCATTGTCTGAAGGTGATATTTTTGTCTTTCACCCCAAATCACAAAAATTGGGTGACCTTAAGGCAACCACTTACAACCTAGAAAACGGGAAAATGGTGGAGACAAAACTTGACAAGGACAACGTTTTTGATGAAAATATTACCAAGAACTTTACGCTTACCAAATTTACGATACCAGCTGTAAAAGAGGGCAGTATCATCGAATTTAGTTATAGGCTTGTAGAACAAGGAGGTATTTGGATGCCTAGTAACTGGACGTTTCAAAAAGAGCATATTCCAACCATATGGAGCGAATTTGAAGCTTCAATCCCTGAGTTTATTGAATTTAAGAAAATGGCGCAAGGTTGGGTTCCTTTTTCGCTAACAGAGGAAGGCCCTAGTGAAGAAAAACTGAGCATAACCCTTAAAGATAGGGGAGATGGCAGAGTAGCAACTACCAGCTATACGAATGTAAATCTGAATTATACAGTGAACAAAATGCACTTTATTCAAGAAGATATTCCTGCCTTGAAGCCTGAACGTTATGTAAACTCCAGTCGAGACTATTTGTCGATGATCAATTTTGACGTTCGTACCATCTATTCGACTGACATTGTACCCAATGGGGCTAGTTATCGAGTGATTAATACAACGCCTAAAAATTATAACTTAACATGGCGAAATTTAGGAAAGGAATTATTGGAGGATGTTTATGAGGATGAAATAAAGACCAGTAAGAATACTTCAGATATTGTTAAAACTATTACTGCTGGTAAGGCTACTGCTGATGAAAAAATGGCTGCTATTTATGAATATATTGGCGTGAACTATCAGTTAAAAGAATATCCATTTATTTGGGTTTCAACATCACAAGATAAATTGGTAAAAGATAGAAAAGGATCTGCAACTGACCTGAATTTGCTTTATATAAATATGTTAAGTAAGGCAGGGTTAAAGGCATATCCAGTCTTGATTAGTACCACATCAAATGGTACAGTGATTCCATTTAGAGTTTCTCCTAGGGAATTTGATAGAGTCATTGCTGCGGTTGAGCAAGAAGATGGAGGCCTTGTGTTGGTAGATGTTTCAGCATATTCTAATCCTATTGGGTTATTATGTGCAGAAGATATTAATGGGGAAGGTTTGCTGTTAAAAGCAAAAGATGATATTCAATGGATTCCGTTGGTAAATAAAGTGTCAGTAAAGACAGCATTGATTGCAACCATGGAATTAAATGCTGATGGAGGGGTAAAAGGCAATGTTGTTTTATACGAGAATGGATACGAAGCCGTTTCCAATCGTATTAAAATTAGAGAGAAAGATGAAGAATCTATGCTGAAAGAAAAGTACGTTGCTTGGGCGACAGATGGTGGGTTTTCAGAAATAAAAACTGAGAATGCTCGGGATTGGAATACACCAGGTACTAAGATTGAATTCAAAATGATAACAAACGCCTTTGCTAACGTATCTGGTGATAAGATTTATGTTTCTCCATTAATAGGCATTGGGGAACATGAAAATCCATTTAAAAACCCAGATAGGAAATTTAATATTGACCTTGGTTCTCCCAATGAGCAAAACTACAATTTGACGTTTAAGATACCTCAAGGATATAAAGTAGAAGAAACCCCTAAATCTGTAAAAATGGCTTTTGGGGATAATGACTTGACTTTTGATTATGTAATTGATATGAAAGATGATATTGTGAAGCTTGTGGTCAAAAAGAGGCAAAAAAAATCATCAATTGAGTCAGCGATATACCCAGAATTGCAACAATTTTTCAGTACGATGGTGTCAAAAATGGAAGAGCAAATTGTATTAACCAAGATTTAATGCTGCGCTTAAAAAAATAGAAATGAAGAATTTAATTTATTTACTGATTTTGCTCACCAGAATCATTGATTTGCCGGCTCAAAATGGCTACCCAGTCATTGCTATTCCAACTGAATTATTGCCAAATGCCAATATTATTATACGCGCAAATGAACTTAGCTTCAATGTGCTGAATAAGGGCAGTGCTATTGAAACAGAACATCTAGTGATGACCTTAATGAATGAAAAAGCCGCAAAATATAGCGAACCAGTATTTTATTATGATAATTTTACGGAAATTGTAGATATAGATGCTTCAGTTTATGATGCTTCAGGTAAATTGGTTAGAAGCCTAAAGAAAAAAGATATTGAAGATGCCAAGCCCTTGAACTACTATGTGAATGATATAAGAATGAAAATTCTTCATTTGCCAGGTCGTTCTTACCCATATACTATTGAATACACAGTGGTACAAAAACATAAGGGCCTGATGTTTTATCCAGTTTTTGAGCCACAAGGTTCATCTTTTTTTGCAATTGAAAATGCAAGTTTTGAAGTATTGATGCCTACGGGATTAGAACTTCGCCAAAAAGAAATAAACATACCTACTGGCTCTAAGATTGGTCAACATAAATGGACACTTAAAAACATAAAAGCTTTCAAACCAGAACCTTATGTTGCTGAAAATGCTCTTGGATTACCCAAGGTAATTACAGCCCCAACACAATTTTCATTTGGGGGCATTGATGGTGATATGAGTACTTGGGAATCCTATGGTTTATATCTGGATAAATTAAACAAAAGCCAGGCAGATATACCAAGAGAACTACAGCAGAAACTGAGAAAAATAATAGAAGGATGCACCGATGATTACTGTCGAATTGAACGTGTTTATGAATACCTTCAATCTAACACAAGATACTATTATATAGGTTTCGGTATTGGGGGCTGGCAACCCACATCTGCTTCTTTGGTTGATAAAAATAAGTTTGGTGATTGCAAAGGATTAAGCAATTATACGGTTGCCATGCTCAACTCTATTGGTATTCCGGCAAGGTACTCTATAATTAGAGCTGGCGAAGATGAACAATATTCTCAATATCCTGATTTCCCAAACCCAAGGTTCAACCATGCCATTGCTTGTGTTCCGATGCCAAGAGATACTATTTGGTTGGAATGTACCAACCAAACTCAAAGTTGTGGTTTTATGGGAACATTCACAGATAATCGACCTGCCCTTGTCGTGACTCCAACTGGTGGGCAACTTTGGGAGACGCCAAG
Organism: Bacteroidota bacterium; assembly: GCA_016124585.1. Classification (GTDB taxonomy): domain Bacteria; phylum Bacteroidota; class Bacteroidia; order Chitinophagales; family Saprospiraceae; genus UBA6168. Next base: position 102,805 of record WGNL01000024.1, read on the forward strand.
ATATGATGAAACAAAAAATACCATTACCAGGCAAACTTCCATTCAAATAAAAACTGATGGAAGTGCCTCGCTCGAATCACAAACCATATATAGTGGCATAGCACAAAATATTCCTGCCGAATTGGATGGTGTGAATGAGGAGCTTCAGCGCAAGTATCTATACAACACATTAAGTGTGAAAGATTTTGAAATAAAATCGCTCACGTTTACCCGCAAAAAAGAACGGTTGCCAAGTGTAAATCAAATCATGTCTTTAACACTGCCTAATTATGGTACAGCCAATGGTAAAAGGCTTTTTTTGCCAATGAACCTTTTGGCTGGCAAGCTTGATTTGCCAATCTTTGATGGCGAGAGAAAATCTAGCTTTCAACCTGATTCTAGGGGCTATACAGAATTGGATTCCATGACTTTAGAGATTCCGAACGGTTATGAGTTAGAGAGCCAATTTGAACCCATTAACCTAGGTTCGCCCTACGGCAGTTTTGAAAATAAATTACAAGTGCTAGAGGGCAAATTATTGGTAACCCGAAAGTTAGTGCTAAACTCAAAGGTGCAGCCAAAAGAACAATTCTTGGACTTCGTCAATTTCTTAAAGGCAGTCGTAAAAGCTGATAATGCAAAATTAGTATTGGTGAAAAAGGTTGGCCCTTAACTAGAGTGATGCCAATGCAATTTTGAAATATTAAGGCTAGGTTTTGTCATTGCCAGATTGTTTGGCTAAAACTGGCTTCATTTGCGTTAACGATTAAGCCCACTCTCCTGACATTTTGTCACACAACCTTCTATTTTTTTTATCTTTGCATCCTCAAATTCAAAATCAAGTCATGTACGACAACAACCCAACTCTTACGGGCATCAAAAAAGAGATTGACGAGACCAAGCAGGGGCAGGTTTTTTACCAAGAAAAGCCTTTGGAAAATGGCGCTGAAAATAGCAACGGCAAGCATTTTTACATTGAAAGCTATGGCTGTCAGATGAACTTCAGTGACTCTGAAATTGTGGCAAGTATCCTGAGCGAGGTTGGTTTTCAACCGACACGTGCTTTGGAAGAAGCCGATTTGATTTTGGTGAATACCTGTTCTATTCGAGAAAAAGCAGAGGAGACCGTGCGTAAACGGCTTCGGATTTTTGATAAAATCAAGCGCCAACGTCCAGGCACAATGGTAGGGGTATTGGGTTGTATGGCGGAGAGGTTGAAGAGTAAATTCTTGGAAGAGGAAAAACTAGTGGATATTGTCATCGGCCCCGATGCTTACCGTGACCTCCCCAACCTTGTGGCTGGTGCTGAGGAGGGTGAACGTGGCGTCAATGTTTTGCTTTCAAGGGAGGAAACCTATGCAGATATTAGCCCCATGCGCTTGGATAGTAACGGAGTATCTGCATTTATCTCGATCATGCGGGGCTGCAACAACATGTGTTCCTTCTGTGTCGTACCGTTCACTCGTGGGCGGGAACGTAGCCGTGATTGCTTCAGCATCGTTAGCGAGGCACAAGACCTTTACGATAGGGGCTACCGTGAAGTAACACTTTTGGGGCAGAACGTAGATAGTTATCATTGGCAAAATCCAGAAAATGAGCAAGTAGTAAACTTTGCTACACTTCTCGAAATGGTCGCCCAGGTCCACCCCGATTTGCGGGTGCGCTTCTCCACTTCCCATCCAAAAGACATTACAGATGAGGTTCTTCACACGATGGCTCGCTATGAGAATATTTGCAAATACATCCACCTGCCTGTACAAAGCGGCAACTCTGTCGTGCTGGAACGCATGAACCGTACTTACGATAGGGAATGGTATATGGAAAGGGTGCAAGCAATCTATCGCATTATCCCAGAATGTGCCATCAGCTCTGACATCATCGCTGGATTTTGTGGAGAGCAGGAACATGAGCACCAGGAGACAGTAAGTATGGTGGAATGGGCGAACTATAGTATGAGTTACATGTTTTTTTACTCCGAAAGGCCCGGCACACTTGCAGCCCGGAAGTATCCTGATGATGTACCAATGGATGTAAAAAAACGTCGCTTACAGGAAATCGTCAACATGCAAAACCAAGTCTCGCTGCGCCACAACAAAGCAGATGTCGGAAAGACATTCAAGGTGCTGATTGAAGGTGATTCCAAAAAGTCGGACAAGGAATTCAAGGGGCGCAATTCACAGAACAAAATGATAGTTTTTCCAAAATTGGACAATCTAAAACCCGGCGATTATGCTTGGGTAAAGGTGACTGGTGCGACTAGTGCAACTTTGATAGGTGAAATATCTTTTCCATAATGCTAGTATGAAAACGCTCGGTAAAATTTTATTTTATCTGCTATTTGCTTTTGGTGCAATTAGGCTTTTCAAAGGTCTCAACCATTTATGGCCGCTGCTATATGGATATCCGACAACCCAGCCAACAAATATACCTGACAGTGGTCAAAGCCAATATTACCGTTTTGACGATGCAGCTCCAATAGATAACAGCCAAGTCATCCTCTTAATCATTTCAGGACTTGTAATGATTGTTACGGCATTTATTATTCGGAATAAACTGGTTGGTCACAGTCAACCCGAGTAAGGGCTGGTGAAAATATTTACAATGGCTCAACCTCTGACTGGGAGGCCAACAAACAACTATGTCAACAACACAATCCATAAAACAGCGCTTTGGAATCATTGGCACTTCACCGCTGCTCGACCGGGCACTGGACACAGCTATTCGTGTCGCCAATTCCGACTTGACGGTGCTCATCACAGGTGAGAGCGGGGTAGGGAAGGAGAATTTCTCTAAAATCATCCATGCACTAAGCGCCCGCAAGCATAACCAATTTATTGCTGTCAACTGCGGAGCGATTCCAGCCGGAACGATCAATTCTGAACTTTTTGGCCACGAAAAAGGCGCCTTCACTGGGGCAGTGAATGAGCGCAAGGGCTATTTTGAAACAGCAGATAAAGGGACTATTTTTTTGGATGAAATATCGGAATTGCCGCAGGACACACAGGCTTATCTACTTCGGGTCTTGGAGTCAGGTGAGTTCATCAGGGTAGGTTCATCCAAAGTTGAAAAAACGGATGTGCGGGTAGTTGCTGCCACCAATGTGGACTTGGAGGAAAAAGTGCGCAAAGGCAAGTTCCGGGAAGACCTATACTACCGCCTCAACACAGTCCCCATCCGAATCCCAGCTCTCAAAGACCGACGAGAGGACATCAACCTGCTGTTCCGAAAATTTGCGATGGACATGGCTGAGCGCTACCATACTGACCCGGTCCGTCTTGACGAGCAAGCCCGCCATCTGCTAGAGTCCTACCGCTGGCCTGGCAATGTTCGGGAACTAAAAAATGTTGCGGAGCAAATTTCCGTGCTTTCTGAAAACAAGCTGCTCACACCTGAGGATTTGGTGCAATTTGTTCCAAATATTGCGAAGAGAAACCTACCTGTACCCTCCGAGTTCGGAGTCCAAAACAACGAAAGTTTCCAAGAGAGAGAGATACTGTACAAGTTCCTTTTTGAAATGAAGAGCGACCTCAACGACCTAAAAAACTTGGTCTTCGAACTGGTACGTCAAAATGACCTGACCATGCCTGATGCTAGTAGCTATCGGGGTTTGCAGTCACAATCATTCCCGAATCCCAACAATTTGCAACGTCGGGATTTTGAAAACAATCACTCCGTTTTTTCCCATCTCGATGATGATTCGGAAGAAGCTTACCGCCCCATCATCATTGACAAGCAGGATAAGGATTTTCACAAGGCTGAAGTAGTGGAGGCCAGCTTAAATTTGATTGAAATGGAGAAGGAACTCATTTTGAAAGCTCTAAAAAAACACCAAAACCGCCGCAAGGAAGCTGCCACTGATTTGGGAATTTCAGAACGAACCTTATACCGCAAGATTAAAGAATACGAATTGGGTTAATTTCCCATTTTATCGAAAGCCCCTACCAGTTTCAAACTGAATTTATGTTTAAAAATAGCTGCTTAATTTTTGCATTATGCCTTCCAGTATTGCTTGCTGCGCAAATAACGACCACGCCTGCTGCTGAGCGCCTTGCTGGGATTGAAAAACGCAAGGCGCTTCATGAAAACTCTTTAGTAGCAAATGTTCCCTTCAAATCCATTGGCCCAACAATTCAAAGTGGGAGGGTGGATGACCTAGAAGTTTCGCCCACAGACCCTACTCATTTTTACGTGGCCTATGCTTCAGGTGGACTTTGGAAAACGGAAAACAACGGACAGTCGTTCGACCCTATTTTTGACAATGAAGCTGTAATGACGATTGGAGATATTGCAGTGGATTGGAGTCGGAATATCCTTTGGGTTGGAACCGGTGAGGTCAATTCCAGCAGAAGCAGCTATGCTGGAGCAGGCATGTTCCGCTCTGACGACGGTGGCAAAACTTGGCAGCACCGAGGCCTCCCAGAAACTCACCACATTGGCCGGGTAGTGCTTCACCCGACAGACTCTAACACGATTTGGGTTGCAGCGCTCGGCCATCTTTACTCACCCAACGATGAGCGAGGTGTTTTCAAAACGACTGACGGTGGACTCACTTGGCGTAAAGTACTTTTTGTGGATGAAAACAGCGGTGCCGTTGACCTTGTGTTAGACCCAAAAGACCCCAACACCTTGTATGCCGCAATTTGGCACCGGGAGCGTAGGGCTTGGAATTTGGTGGAGGCAGGGCTTGGTTCTGGAATTTACAAAAGCACTGATGGCGGCGAAAGCTGGACGAAAATTTCTGCTGAAGCTAGTGGGTTTCCTGATGGGGAAGGCACAGGTCGTATTGGACTGGCATTGACTGAAAAAGAAGGCAAGTCGCTGGTTTACGCCATTGTTGACAACCAAAACCGCCGACCCAAATCGGTGGAAGAAGAAACCGATGCGCTGACGAAGGATGAACTGAGAAACATGACCCAAGAGACTTTTCTGAAATTGGAAAAAGCAAAAGTCAAGGCCTACCTCAGCGAAAACGGTTTTCCAGAAAAATACAATGCGGATAAGGTTTTTGAGATGGTGAAAAATGGAGAGATTGCACCTGTTGCTCTCGTTGAATATATTGAAGACGCCAACTCTTTGCTGTTCGACACGCCTGTGGTTGGCGCAGAAGTTTATGTTTCTGTTGATGGTGGTAAATCATGGAATAAAACGCATGATGGGTACCTTGACGACTTGTTTTTTAGCTACGGATATTATTTTGGGCAGATTCGGGTCGCTCCGCAAAATCCCGACAATCTTTATATTTTTGGTGTTCCTATTCTTAAATCTGAGGATGGTGGTCAAACTTGGAAGTCTATTGGTGGCGACAATGTTCATGCAGACCATCATGCACTTTGGATAAACCCCAATCGGCCCGGACACCTTATACTTGGCAATGACGGAGGCATCAATATCAGCTTTGACGATGGGGAGCATTGGATAAAATGCAATACGCCAGCAGTTGGTCAATTCTATGCCATTGCGGTGGATGATGCCAAGAATTACAATGTCTACGGCGGGTTGCAGGACAATGGTGTTTGGGTAGGCCCGCATACTAACACGCCCAACACGGATTGGCACGATAGCGGGCAATATCCCTTCAAATCCATCCTCGGTGGTGATGGAATGCAAGTGGCTGTTGATACCAGGGACAATGAAACGGTTTACACGGGTTTTCAGTTTGGCAATTATTTTAGGGTAAATTCCCGAACAAAAGTCTCTGAATACATTACCCCAAAGCATGACCTTGGTGAGCATCCTTTTCGCTGGAATTGGCAAGCGCCCATCCACCTCAGTCTACACAATCAAGATATTCTTTACATGGGATCCAATAAATTGCACCGCAGTCTTAATCAAGGTAAGGACTGGGAAACGATTTCTGGAGACCTCACAAATGGTGGGATAAAAGGCGATGTGCCATTCGGAACATTGACAACTATCCACGAAAGTCCCAAAAAATTTGGACTGATTTACACTGGCTCTGACGATGGGTTGGTCCATGTGACGAAAGATGGCGGCAATTCTTGGGCAAATATTTCAGCAGGGTTGCCGGTTGGGTTTTATGTGAGCCGTGTGCAGGCATCCTCAGCCGAACTGGGCCGTGTGTATGTCACATTGAATGGCTACCGCAATGACAATTTTGAGGCAATGGTTTTTGTTTCTGAAAATTATGGGGATGCTTGGAGCAGAATTGCCACCGACCTTCCCTTGGAGCCTGTCAACGTGGTTCGTGAAGATTTAGTGAATCCAAACCTGCTGTACGTTGGGACTGATAATGGGTTGTACATTTCTCTAGACAGAGGGCAGCATTTCATGGAAATGAACAAAGATTTGCCTGCTGTGGCAGTACATGATTTAGTGATGCATTCCAGAGAAAATGAATTATTGGTTGGTACACATGGCCGCTCTTTGTACATTGCCGCCGTAAAGGATGTACAGCAATTGGTGGACAGTATTTTGCAAAAAAGTTTGTATGCCTTTGAAGTGCCGAAGATTAAATTTAGGGGCAATTGGGGTCGTCTTCGTAGTACCTGGAGTGAAAAAATTACAGAACCAGATGTACATTTGAGCCTCTACTCTCAAAAAAGCGGCAAAGTGAAGATTACAGTGAAAAGCGGCGATTTAAGATTGAAATCTTGGGATATGGATATTGTTCATGGTTTGAATTATCCAACCTACCACGCTGATATTTCTGATAACGCTGTAGCTGCTTATTCGAAGCAACTGAATGAAAAAAAGAAAAAAGACGAAAAAGAAATTGTAGTCGAAAAAGCCCAGAACGGAAAGTATTATCTTTTAAAGGGCATTTATAAAATTGAGTATGAATTGGACGGTAAAAAAGTAGAATCAAATTTTTTGATAGAATGATCGTCCGGTGTTAAACAAATATGATGCATTACCTAGGCTGGTAAGTAGTTTAAAAAAATCCAGCCTACAAAAAAACAAGTATGGCGAAAGTGATGGTATTCATCGATGGTACCTGGTTATACTCTAACCTGCGTACACTCGGAGAGGATTTTCAAGTGGATTACGGAAAGTTGCCGCATGTGGTTGGCAACCAAATTGCAAAAAAACTGGGGGATAAAAGCGTTGACATCGTGCGCATTTTCCTTTTTGGCTCGAATGCTACCAATTTTTTGGATGCAGACAAGGAAATGGTGAAACGACGACGAATTTTCTACGATGTTTTACGGGAAGAGTACAACTATGAGGTGGAGGTTTACCTTGTTGATTACCGTGGTCGCCGACTCAAACGCAAAGACCGCCATCCTGACGATGATTTCTCACCTGAAGAAAAATGTGTAGACATAGCACTTGCATCTTCGATGCTATATTTTGCTGCTTTACCATTGGCCTATGACATTGCCATCGTTATTGGTGGGGATCGTGACTACGTGCCAGTGCTTCAAAAAGTGCGACTTTTGGGTAAAAGAACGGCCATCGCCAGTATTCATGGTGCGTGCTCTTTTGAGCTATCTGAAGGGAAAAACCTGAAAGGTGTCCGTGACTTCGACGTAATCTGGTTGAATGACCTGATGGATGAAATCCGAATGAACAACGAAATTCGGGATGTAATGTGCAAAGCACCTTTCCATTCTGGACCAAACCCTGTTCAAACGGACGAATTTGTACGTAAAAATCGATCGTTTTACTGCAAGGATTGCCGTGAAAAAATGTGGAACCAGCAAGGTGAATTTGTAATTGATGATGAAGATGACGATTACGATGAATCTAGTGAAACTGCAGGCCAAATGATTCGTTCCCGTGAGTTCAATTCATCTGCTTTAGGAGGTATCCGAATGGGTGACAGCTATACCGGAACGGTGAAAAGATTGATGGAATTCTGCGGCTTCATCGGTACTTCTGCTGGCGATTTTTACTTCGGAATGGACGACTGTGTAGGTGGCACAGAATTTTCAAAAATAAAACCGGGAGATCGGGTCGAATTTATTGTTTCCAAATTGCCCCGACCGGAATACCGAGGACGTGATGGGAACGGAAATGCCGAAGAAGTTTCCATCGTGGGGATTAATTGAAATTTCAATAATCAGCAATGAAAGCCCGCTCAACAACCTTGTTTATTTTGATTTTTTGCTTTGCAAATGCTTTTTGTCAGGTTACGGAGCGCTGTGCCACTGTTCATGAAATTGCTGGGAAAAAAAGAGGCAATGTCCGTTTTCAAAGTAAAGTCGAAAGATTAGGATTGGAAGAACGGATGGTAATCAATATCCCTGTCGTAGTACATGTTGTCTGGAGCAAGGCAGAGGAGAATATTTCAACTGAACAAATTCAGTCACAGTTGAAAGTGCTGAACGAGGATTTCAACGCTGGCAATGTCCAAATTAGCAGTGTTCCGGTCATTTTTCAAGCATTGGTTGCTGACGTTGGTTTCCAATTCTGTCTAGCTTCGAAAGATCCGAACGGCCAAGCAACTAATGGTATTGTTCGGATTCAAACCGCCAATACGATTGGAATTGGCGGTACAACTGCGATTCACCACACTAGTCAAGGTGGCAGCGATGCTTGGGACCCCTCAAAATACTTGAACATTTGGGTATCGAAATTTGCTGGGAATCTGGGTGGCGTAGGTTCTTTTCCCGGCGAAGGCCCTGAAGATGAACAGGGAGTAGAAGTCAATTACAAACAATTTGGAACAATTGGCACCGCCACCAATCCACCCTACAATCTTGGGCGAACCTGCACCCATGAAATTGGGCATTATTTCAACCTTGAACATGTCTGGGGCCCAAATGCCAACAGCTGTTGTACCGAAGACGATGGTGTGGCGGATACTCCTGTTTCTTGTGAAGATTACTTGGACGAATGTCCATCTGGTAATACCTTTTCCTGCTTTGCTCCCGATATGTGGATGAATTTCATGAACTACACCAATGATGCTTGCATGGCTATGTTTTCCAAAGGCCAAAAAGAAAGAATGATAGCAGCACTTAATGACTTTCGGGCAGGTTTGCTTGAATCGGATGGCTGTCAGTCGGTGGCAACTAATGAGCCCATTTTTGAGCCGAGCCTAAAGGTTTACGGCAATCCAGTTGACAACCAGCTTGTTTTTGAAATCAAATCCTCTATGACTGGGAAGTGGGATGTGAAATTGGTTAACCTGCTTGGTCAGCCAATTTACACTAGAACCGCCTTATCAAATACACCTGTTATTCTAGATTGTGCCGCTTATGGAAGTGGAGTGTGTTTTTTGGTTGCTAAGCAAAATCAAACGGAGCTTGTTCGAAAGCTTGTGCTCAACTGAGAATGCTATTTATTGTAAACCTTGCCTTTTCCGGTCCATTGAATCTTCCCTTTTTTATCTGCAATTTTCCTCGCTGCGAGTGTGTAGGTCTGACAAAATTTCATGACATAGTCATAGTCTAATGAATCGGCATTGTCGGTGGCTTGATGATAGTATTTGAAAATATCATCGTTCATTTCGGTGATGCCAGGACAAATATCAACTGCTGGGATGCCCGCATTTGCGAAGGAAATATTGTCAGAACGCTCGTAAAGGTTTTGGTCGGGGGCAGGGTCACCCAGCATGGTCAATCCAAATGCAAGGCCGGCATCCTTCAGCTGCTCATCCACGTTGGTGAAACCTTCACCTATCACGTTGAAATGCGAAGTGCTGTTATACCCAGCACCATCGCAATTAAGGTTGAATACCATATTTTCGAGCGGTAAAAGCGGGTGGTCGGCATACCATTGACTCCCCAACATACCCATTTCTTCTGCTGTACAGGCCAGCAGTAGTATGGAACGTTTTGGTGGATTGGCAGCGAGGTCTTTTGCTGCTGCCATCAATGCCACAGTCCCAATTCCATTGTCACGTGCTCCATTGAATATGCTGTCTTGCGGAGTAAAGGCCCCACCGCCCTGCTTCCCTATCCCCACATGGTCAAAATGGGCGCTTAGTACAACATATTCATTTTTCAAGTTTTCGTCGGTTCCTTCGATGATGCCGATAATATTGTTGGCCAGCAATTCTTTTGAATCGCCAGCTTCAATTTTTAGGTGTGCTTCAGGATGTTCTTGTCCTTTTACAAGGGAAAGGATTCCCGGAGTTTGTTCTTGTACCCATCCATAAACTAAGCTTCCATCTGCGTTTCCAGCAGAAATTTCCATCCGTTCCTTTCCAAAATAACCCTGTACAAAAGGCCAGGGCAGTGACATTCTGAAAGCTTCAAAAAGTGCCACAGCGCCATGCTCAGCTGCCAATGCTTGTTTTTTCTGCATCGAATTGAAGACCTCATTAGGTGTGTTCCCGTTTTGTGTACCTGTGATAGTAAGCACTATTTTGCCTTTGACATCAAGATTTTTATAATCGTCAATTCCTTTGGCTTCATCTACCCAGCCATACCCAGCAAATACAATTTCAGTTTTTGTATCAATGTTTTTACCACTAATAATCATCAATTTATCACCTGATTTGAAATTGGTGTTTTCAATGCTCAATGATGCAGATTTAGGAGGTTTCGAATTGGTGAATGGTACTTTTTGAATAAGATTTTGCTGACCAGGGGCCGGTTTCACACCATATTCCAATAGTTCCTTGGTGATGAAATCCGCAGCCATTTGTTCTCCAATTGAGCCAGTGCGACGACCACCAAGTTCATCAGAGGCGATGTATTTCAAGTTTGTTTCCACCTCATCTTTGGTAAAATGAAAGTCGGATTGTTGGGAAAAAATGTAGTTAGAGAAAAGTGCAAGGAAGGCTAGAATGCCAAAGAATTTCATAGATGGTATTTGAATTGAAGCAATTTTTCGCAAAAGTACAATAACGGCCTCTGCTTCGAAGTGTTTGTTTTGCGGTTTGCATTAAGACTATGTTTGCAAAAGCCCCCATCAAACTTTTCTATCTTTGTCCCCTATTTTTCACAAAATTTAATATCCGATGAAAAAAATCATGTTTTTCTTGCTGGGCGTTTTTTGCTTTTCGGCAGTACAAGCGCAAGAGCTGAAAACCCAAAAAGATTCGCTCAGCTATTCACTTGGTGTTTTGATTGGTCAAAACCTGAAAAAACAGGGCATGGCCGATATTGACCAAGCATTGTTTTTGAAAGGAATGCAAGCCATACAAGAGGGCAAACCCACCTTGATGGAACCCGTTGCTGCAAATAAATGTGTTACAGATTATACTAACCGGGAAAAAGAAGCTTCAAAGCAAAAAGCTATGGCAGAAGGTACGGCTTTTCTTGCTAAAAATGCGGAACGTCCTGGTGTTGTAGCAATGCCAAGCGGCCTTCAGTATGAAGTGATTACAGAAGGTACTGGCGCTATTCCAAAATCCACTGACAAGGTAAAAGTGCATTACACGGGTACCCTGCTCGATGGGACTGTATTTGATAGCTCAGTGGAGCGTGGCGAACCGATTGTTTTTCCTGTAACTGGTGTTATTCAGGGCTGGGTGGAAGCATTGCAGTTGATGAAGGTCGGCTCAAAATGGAAATTATTTATTCCTCAAAATCTAGCATACGGAGAGCGTGGAGCAGGTGCTCAAATCGGGCCGTATTCTACCCTAATTTTCGAGGTTGAGCTATTAGGTATAGAATAAGAATAATAGCGAATATGGCTGGAATTCGAACTGTCTAATCAAAGGTGCGAATTCCAGCCTGTTTAACTTGCCTGCGAAAATTCCCACCAATGCATATTGATATCATCACCGTTCATCCTGAACTTTTGGTAAGTCCGTTTGAGCACAGTATTATGAAACGTGCGCAGGACAAAGGGTTGTTGACCGTTCAGGTTCACGATCTGAGGGCATTTGGTCATGGCCGCCACCAGCAAGTGGACGATTATCAGTTTGGTGGTGGGGCAGGTATGGTCATGATGGTGGAGCCACTGGTGGCTTGTATTGAAAAACTGCAATCATTTCGTCGATTCGATGAAATAATTTATTTGACACCAGATGGCAAACGGCTTAACCAAGGACTTACCAACCAACTTTCTTTGAAACGAAATTTGTTGCTGATTTGTGGTCACTACAAAGGAATTGACGAGCGGATAAGGGAACATTTCGTAACGCTTGAAATATCCATTGGTGACTATGTGCTTTCAGGCGGGGAACTGCCAGCGGCAGTACTGGTAGATGCCATCGGGCGACTGCTCCCTGGTGTCCTTGGTGACGAAACTTCGGCACTCTTCGACTCATTTCAGGACAATTTGCTTGCACCACCAGTTTACACCCGGCCTGCTGAGTTTCGTGGCTGGCAAGTACCTGAAATTTTGATGTCGGGCAATTTTCCCAAAATAGAAGAATGGCGACATGAACAGGCTTATCAAAGAACCACAGAACGGCGTCCTGATTTGTTGCAAAAACTTGACGATCAATGAATATTGAAGCATTTCGAGATTATTGCCTTCGGAAAAAAGGGGTAGAAGAAACCTTTCCGTTCGGTGAGGAAACACTTGTATTCAAAGTCATGGGCAAGATGTTTGCGCTCAGTGGCTTGGATGAAATTGAATGTAAGGTGAACTTAAAATGCGATCCGGATTGGGCTGTTGAATTGCGGGAAACACATTCCGAAGATATCGCCCCAGGCTGGCACATGAACAAAACTCACTGGAACACAGTACGTTTCGAAGGTGGCCTGGACGATGGGTTTTTGAAAAAACTGATAGACCACTCCTACGATTTAGTGGCAGCAAGCCTGCCCAAGAAAACGAGAGACGAACTCGCCAAACTTTAACTCGCCTAAATTGGAAAAAAAGCAGCATGTCGACTTCATAATTGTCGGGCAAGGCCTAGCCGGTTCGCTGCTTTCCTATTTTTTATTGCAAGAAAATCAACGTGTTGTAGTCTTGGACTATCCACATAAAGGCACAAGCACCAAGGTTGCTGCTGGGTTGGTAAATCCAATAACTGGTCGGCGCTTGGCTAAGAGCTGGCGGTTTGAGGAGTTTTCAAGTTTTGCCAAGCACACCTATTTAGCATTGGAGGAGGAGTTAGGGGTAAAGATTTGGAACTATCGAAATATTGTTCGTGCCTTGCACAGCGTGTTTGAAGAAAACGAATGGGTTCGTCGGAGCGGGTACCCAGAATTTCAGCCCTACCTAAATGACACGCCAACAACTGCTGATTTTGAGGACAAAATGCAGCCCCCACAAGCTTGGGGGGAACTCGTGCATTGCGCTCAAGTATCAATGCCAGCATTTATTGAGGCATGGAAAAAATTATTGGTGGAAAAACAAGCCTATGTTGAGACTGATTTTGATTATCAGCACATTAGTCTTCAAGGCAACAAGGTGAGTTATGGCAAATGGATAGCCGAAAAAATAATTTTTTGTGAAGGCGCAAAAGCCACTGAGAACCCCTTTTTTAAAAATCTGCCATTTCTTCCGACAAAAGGAGAGTTGCTGCTGATTCGAGTAGATGGATTGCCTGAAACTAGAATTTACAAACAAAAGCTTTTTTTAGTACCAATTGGAAGTGGACTTTTTTGGGCAGGTTCAACTACAAGTAATGAATTTGATGACGCAAATCCCACTGTTGCTGGAAATGAAAAATTAAATGCAGATTTAAAGGCATCGCTCACCGTTCCATTTGAAATCGTTGCGCATCTGGCTGGTATTCGGCCAACGGTATCTGACCTCCGTCCATTTTTAGGTTTGAATGCTCAATTTCCAGAGTTTGGAATTTTTAATGGATTGGGCACCAAGGGGGCATTGATGGGGCCTTTTTTTGCGAAGCAAATGGCTGACTTTCTTCTAGGCAAGGGCGAAATAGAACCAGAGGTTGATATAGAAAGGTTTGAACTTGGGACTCACAATGGCCATTTTTTCACTAAACTAAACTCTTAATTGTAAGTAACTGTATTCTGGGATTTTGTCAGGTTTGACGAAGTGTTGTAGGTGTTTTGTACATATTTAACGTAGTTTTGGCTTGTTCGTGAACAAATTGCAAACCATGAAACGAAGAAAATTCATCCAGCAACTTGGCTATGCAGTTCCAGTTGCATTTGCCCTTCCCACCTTAATTTCTTCTTGTAAAAAAAATAACAACGATGACGATGATGGTATTACCACCGTCAAAAAATTCAAAGATTACACAGTAATAATAGTTGGAGCTGGTGCAGCAGGGTTGTATGCTGGCTGGTATTTGCAAGAAAGAGGTTTTAATGTCAGGATTTTGGAGGCCTCAGATAGGGTAGGTGGAAGAGTCCGCCACCTTAGCGGTTTTGCTGATTTTGATATAGAACTTGGAGCAGAAGAAATTCATGGAAACAATTCAGAATGGTACCGGATTGTCACGGAGCAGGTAAAGGCAAATTTGAATGAGGTGCCAAAGGAGGATTTTTACTTTTTCAAACAGGATTTTACGGATCAAGATGAGCCTGCCCTCAAATCTGAATCTTTCTCCAATCAGTTTCAAGAATTTACTAAAACCATTCAGTTTGTTGAAAACGCTCCTTTGTATTCAGGGCCGGATTTAACGGTCGAAAGTGTTTTTTCGACATCCGGAATTTCATGGAACATGTTTGGGGTAGCAAATGGATTGCTTGGTAATGAATTCGGGACTTCCAACAATAGGCTGAGCATAAAGGGCCTAGCAGAGGAAGATGCACGCTGGTCATCTGGGGATGAAAGTTATGAACTTAAGGACAAAACTTTGCTGACAGTACTGGAAACCAAGTTTGCGGCAATTCTACCTAAGGTCGAATTAAACACTCAGGTCAAAAAAATTGATTACTCAGGGGACAAAATTACCTTAACTGACCAGCAAAATAAATCATACCAAGCTGATAGGGTTATAATAACAGTACCCCTGACTGTTTTGAAAGATGGTGACATCAACTTCAATCCTGGTTTGCCATCTACAAAAGTCGATGCATATTCGAATATTGGAATGGGTGGGGGAGTGAAAGCCATCTTTAAATTCAGCACTGCATTTTGGAATGAAATTACGTCTGAAAAACTTGGTTCAGTCATTGGTTACAATGAGGTTCCTGAGTTATGGGCAACTAATTACGGCCGTGGAAATGATCCCATTCTCACTACTTTTATTATGGGTGAAAAAGGTGAGCAATTCAGTTCTATGAGTCAGCAAGATGCAAAGGGCTTCATTCTTGGACATCTTGATAATATTTTTGGAAACAATATTGCTTCCCAAAGCTTGCTACAAGATGGTTTCCATTTAATGGATTGGGGCAAAGCGCCTTTTATTAGAGGTGCGTACTCTTACCCAATGGTGGGTGGGGGATTAATTTTCAGAAAAGAACTGGCAGCTTCGGTAAGTGACCGTTTGTTCTTCGCTGGAGAAGCAACTCATTACGATGGCCACAGTGGAACTGTTCATGGGGCAATTGAAACAGGAATTCGGGCCGTAGATGAGCTCGAATCTTCAATTTTATAAAAACTTTGCTTATCTTCTGAATGAACGTATTTATTTTTATAACAAAGGAATATAATTTTATTTTTTAAATTATTTTGAAATATTGGTAGGTTTCTCGCCTGTTTCTCGCCTTCGATTTTGGCAAAAGAAGACGTCAAAGCAATTTTTTTTTAATTTTTTTTTAATTCTATGCTTTTTTGGTACGAATCTTTCAATACCTTTGCCAAAGAGAAAGAAAGAGCGAATTTTTAACCTCCATTTATCAAGACATATTTTATTTCCGCCATATCCTATTGGCGATTTCGGGCATTTTGCCTGTTCTGCATTAGAGTTTCTTCCCATGGCGTCATTTGATGCCCAAAATTTTCAATTAGAACTTTTTTTGTAACCGACTAAACACAGAGCGCGTGAAACCGACTTTGCTCATCACACTGTTTTTGGCATCTTTCTGCCAAGCACAGTCAGAAATCATTTTTGTCCGTCAGGGAGCCATTGGGAATGGAACGTCTTGGTCAGATGCCACTGGAAATCTTACCGCTGCCCTTGAACAAGCTACAGCTGGAACTGAAGTTTGGGTAGCTTACGGCACTTACAAGCCAACTGCAACAGGCGATAGAAATGCCTCTTTCAAAGTAAAAGATGGTGTTAAACTCTTTGGCAATTTCAACGGAACTGAAACTTCCATTGAGCAGCGCTCAAACACGGCTAGTGCTTCTATACTTAGTGGTGAAATTGGTCAGCCCGGTCAAGCTGACAATTCCTACAATGTTGTCTTTATGAAAAATGTAAGTGAAAATACGGTGATAGATGGTTTTGTGATTACTGCTGGTAATGCTAACAGTCCAGCTACTGAGGGGCAAAAGACCCGCTGTGGTGGTGGAATGTTCGTTGACGGTGAGAATGGCAGCAGCAAACCGACTATCAGCAACTGTGAATTTCGGAACAACCTAGGACGTGACGGTGCTGCTGTTTACAACAATGGAAGGAAAGGCGAAAGCAGCCCATCATTTATCAACTGTATCTTTAAAGCAAATGAAGCGGGCCTCGACGGTGGTGCTATTTATAATGATGGCAGACTCAAAGGCAAAAGCAATCCTTCGCTAACCAACTGTTTGTTCGAAAGGAACATGGGAACTTATGGCGGTGCTATTTGCAATGCAACCGAGGACGGAACTTGCAACCTCACACTCGAAAACTGCGTATTCAATGAAAATGCAGCTTATCTTCGTGGTGGTGCTGTTTTCAGCTTGAATGGAGATGAAAAATGTTATTTGGAATTGATGAACTGTAAGTTTACAGCTAACTATCCAGACGATCAAAATATGATTTTCACTACTACAGCCTCTCGTGAAAGTGCTTACAAAGTAGGCAACTAAATCCTACCAATCAACCGAATGGAATTAGCTTACGAATCCAAACAAAACGGCAATACCAACTAAAAACATGATTCGCTAGCAATGTAAGTTCCACGAAATTTTTCCTAAAACTGGTAAGGGTGTTCAAGTTTAAACTTGAACACCTTTTTTTATTTCCAAACTGCCAATTATCTTTCCCGATGGAATACTGTTTCACTCATATTTTTTGCAGGAATTTGCCTAAATAATGGCCAACTCACACGAGATACTCAAACAATATTGGGGTTTTGAAGAATTTAGACCCTTGCAGGAAGACATCATCCGTTCCACATTGGCAGGTAATGATGTTTTAGCTCTACTTCCTACTGGCGGTGGTAAGTCCATTTGTTTTCAAGTTCCAGCACTATGTTTGGAAGGAGTTTGCATAGTGGTTTCGCCGCTAATTGCATTGATGAAAGACCAAGTCACCAATTTGAAGAAAAGAGAAATACAAGCAGAAGCAATTTTTTCGGGAATGGCCTATCGAGAAATTGATCGGATACTTGACAATGCAGCATACGGGGGAATAAAATTTCTTTATCTCTCTCCAGAGCGCTTGACGACAGAGATGGTTCGTGAGCGGATCAAGCGAATGAATATCTGTTTATTGGCTGTTGACGAGGCACATTGCATTTCGCAATGGGGTTACGATTTCAGGCCTCCTTACCTCCAGATTGCTGAAATTAGAGAGCTGATTCCCGAAGTGCCAGTGCTTGCACTTACAGCAACTGCTACACCTGAAGTAGTACTGGATATTCAAGAAAAACTTGCTTTTAAAAGGAAAAATGTCTTCCAAAAAAGTTTTTCTAGGCCCAATTTATCCTATGTGGTTTTACCAGAAGAAAATAAAAATGCCCGGCTTCTAGATATTTTAAGAAAGGTGAAAGGTTCAGGGGTCGTTTATGCTAGAAACCGGAAAATGACCAAAGAGGTAGCTCGTTTTTTGACAGAAAATAAAATTTCCGCTGATTTTTACCACGCAGGGCTCCCACCAGACGAGCGTTCACAAAAGCAGGAGGCATGGGTTTCTGGCAAGACTGCGATTATGGCCTGTACAAATGCCTTTGGAATGGGAATTGACAAACCTGACGTTAGAACAGTGGTACATCTCGACTTACCTGATAGCCTTGAAGCTTATTTTCAGGAGGCGGGTAGGGGAGGGAGGGATGGCAAAAAATCCTATGCCGTATTGTTGTACGCTGAGGTTGACAAGCGGAATTTGGAACAAAACCATTTGGTTTCCTTCCCTCCCATAACTGATATTAGACAAACATATCAGGCACTGGGTAGCTTTTTTCAGTTGGCGGTAGGTGGAGGAGAATTTCAAAGCTTTGATTTTGACATCGCTGATTTTTGTAAAAATTTCAAACTCGATGTTGTAAAAACTTATTCCTGCATCAAAATTTTGGAACAAGAGGGATGGATTTCACTTACGGAATCTGTTTGGATGCCATCCAGTTTTATGGTGGTTGTTTCTAGGGAACAACTTTATGATTTCCAATTAAAAAATCCGGCACTTGATACTGTCATAAAATCGCTTTTACGTTTAACGGAGGGAGCTTTCAATCATTTTATGCCTTTTCAAGAAGCAGCGGTTGCTAGGCTTTTAAAAACAACGCCAGACAAAGTGCTGCCTGCCATTCAACACCTACATAATCAGGGGATTATCGAATATAGGCCGATGAAAGACAAGCCTCAGCTCACTTTTATCAAAGAACGGGTTGATGCTTCGAATTTAACGATTGATACTGAAGCCTACAAATTGCGAAAGCTGCGGCACAAAAAGCGAATCGACAAGGCCATTAGCTACGCTACTACTGCACGTTGCCGTAGCCAACAGTTATTGGAATATTTCGGTGAATTTGGCCCTAGTTGTGGAATATGTGATGTTTGCTTGGGTAGGACAAAAGGCGATTTGTCAAATGATGATTTTGAGCGTTACAAGTTGAAAATCAAGCAATTGATTCATGCTGAGCAAATAACGGAACGTCAACTTTTGGAGGCTTTTTCATCCAATCGGCAGGCAAATATCTTACAAGCACTTGCCTTTTTGATGGATGAAGGGCAAGTGTTTGTGACAAATGGATTTTTAACTTGGAAACCAGAGAAATGAAGCGAATCATTTGCACTGTCACCAATGATTTGACATACGACCAGCGCATGATCCGCATTTGCAGCACTTTGGCATCGGAAGGCTATTCGGTGCTTTTGCTTGGGAGGGAACTGCCTAGTAGCCGACCACTAGTTACTCAGAATTTTGAACAAAAACGCTTCCATCTATTCTTCAAAAAAGGGAAGCTTTTTTATTTTGAAATAAATATCAGGCTCTTTTTCTACTTGTTGTTTTCCAGGGTTGACATCGTTTACTCTGTGGATTTGGATACGCTTTTACCAGGCAGATTGATTGCAAAATTGCGCAACAAGGTCTGCGTTTTTGATGCCCACGAGTATTTCACGGAATTGCCAGAATTGATAGAAAGGCCTTTCACTAAACAGTTGTGGGAACTGGCAGCTAAGTACACCATACCTCGGTTGAAATATGCCATCACAGTCTGTAAAAGCCTAGCAGAGGTTTTTGAAAATAAGTACGGCGTTCATTTCAAGGTGGTTAGGAACTTACCGGTTCCTCAAAATAAGGTCTGGGAGAAATCAAATACTGGCCAACCATTTACGATTATTTATCAGGGTGCACTCAATGATGGGAGAGGTTTGGAGGAAAGTATTCTGGCCATGAAAATATTAGAAGATGCGGTACTATTGATATGCGGGGAAGGTGATATGTCACTTGAATTGCGGGATTTGGTAACCAAGAATGGACTGGAAAAACAGGTTAATTTCTTGGGGAAATTGCCACCTAATGAGCTTGTTAAAATTACTTGTCAAGCAGATTTAGGGCTTAACTTATTGAAAAACAAGGGATTTAATTACTATTATTCTCTTGCAAACAAAGCTTTTGATTATGTGCAGGCTGGCCTTCCATCGCTGAATATGTCTTTCCCGGAATACCTCAATATCAACCAAGAATTCAATGTATTTTATTTGATTAAAGAACTAGACCCTAACCAAATCGCAGCGGCTGTTGAGCATTTGCGTAGCGATAAAAAAGCCTATGCTACATTAGCAAATAACTGCCGCAAAGCTGCCCAGGTACTCAACTGGCAGCAGGAGTCGAAAAAGTTATTGGCTTTAATTAATGCAATTGAGTAAAGCCTACATAGTTCAAAGTTCCTTCAAGGTGTCGGAAGCGGAAGTGTCGTTGGCTTCCAATTGAGCGGGTGGTACTGCTTTGTTCAGCTCCAATTTAAAAGGAAAATTGTTGATGACCATGCTGAGACCTAAAAAAGAAGTTGTCAGTGAATCAACCGTGTAAGTGACGGGAGTTTGTCCTTTTTGGATGATTTCATGACCGTTGAAACTGTACTTGAAATCCTCTTCCAAAGTATTAGGCGTGGGCGGTAGATTGGTTTTCAAATTTCCTTCGCCATCAAATTCGTAAAAGGTACCTGTCATAGTTTCGGTTTCCTTGCCACTTCTGAAAGCTTTGCTGAGCTCCCACCGACCCACTAGGTCTGCTTTGTTGAATTCTACTTTTTTAGGACCATCGGATTGACAAGACAACAAAAAACCAGTTGTCAGAAGGACAGTAAAGGTAAAATTGGACGACATGTTTTGGAGAGTTGAAGCCTGTGCCGTTTCCTTTTTGAATTCGGTGCAGGCGGCTGATTTTCTGAAATATTGCTGTTGGCTTAGTTACTTTCGCAATGCGCAACGCTGCAAAATTAAGCAAATCTTGATATTTTACAATCTGCCGACAATTCCCAAAAAAAATCTAAAAAAGAATCCTTACCACATCAATTTACTAGACAAACAAAGGTTTACTCGCTTCGCAACGACTTCACCGGATTCGCCAGTGCAGCCTTCACACTCTGGAAACTCACCGTCAGGAAGGCGATGCCAAGGGCTACCAAACCTGCCATCACAAACACACCCCATTGGATATCGGTGCGGTAAGCGAAGTCCTGTAACCATTTGCCCATGAAATAATAAGCCAATGGCGCTGCAATGACCAATGCAATTATGACTAGTGACACAAATTCCTTGGACAACATTCCTACGAGGCCGGATGTCGTCGCTCCCAAGACTTTTCTGATACCAATTTCTTTACGGCGCTGCTCCGTGACGAAGCTTGCCAATCCAAAAAGCCCCAAGCAGGCCACCAAAATTGCTAGCATAGCGAAGCCAATAAATACCCTCCCTTGCCGCTGTTCCGCTTCATACAATTTGCCGTAGGCTTCGTTGAGAAATTGATAATCGAAAGGGTAGTTTGGCAAGAATTTCTTCCAAGTTCGCTCCAGATGCATTAAGCCAGCTTGGGTTTGCTGCCCATCCAGTTTCACGGAAATAGTGGCATAATCTGTACTGTCGGTTGGGTAATACATAATCATTGGCTGGATGCCTTGATGCAGCGATTCGAAATTAAAATCGGTCAAAACGCCAGCTACTTTGCCTTCCATACCACCATAGCTGATTTGCTGGCCAACCGCATCGGCTGCCGATTTCCAGCCGATTTTTTTCACCGCCATTTCATTCAAGAGGAATGACCTCGGCGCATCAGCACTGGGTAAATTTTTCAAATTTTGACCTGCCACCAACCCCAGTTCGTACAGCGGCACAAAATTTTCATCCAATCGCACCATTTTCAAATCCACTTTGGAAGGTTCGAGGCCATCATTGCTGCCATTGATTTTGGCAAAGCCGAAGCTGTCCAACAACCTGCCAGATGGCACCCTGGAGCTTCGTGTCAAGTTTTTTACCGAAGGGGCGGACAGAATTTCATTGCGGAAACTCTCATAGGCGGGTGCCAATTCGTTGTAAAAACTCATGGTCAAAACTTGCTCTTTGTTCAGCCCCAATTTTTTATCCTGCATAAAATTGAGTTGCCGAAAAACGACCATTGTTGCAATGATAAGTACCGATGAAATGGCAAACTGACCCACCACCAAAAATTTTCGGAACATGCTTCCTCTACCTGTCTCCATGTTACTAGCTTTCAGTGTTTTCAGCGGCGTGAGTTTGGAAAGAAAAAGTGCCGGATATGCGCCAGCCACTACCCCAGTTAGAATCGCTAAGCCCGCCGTGGACAGGATAAGCAACGCCAAATGCCCCGGCTCAACTGTTAATTGCTGCCCCAGCAGTTTGTTGACAGTGGGCATTGCCAGAAAAGCCAATACGAGTGCCAGCACTGTGGCCATCAGCGACATCAGCACCGACTCGGTTAGGAACTGGCGACTAAGCTCTCCCCGAATGGCACCGACGACCTTGCGGACTCCGATTTCCTTGGCACGAGTGGTCGAGCGGGCAGTGGAGAGGTTCATGTAGTTTATGCAAGCAATCAAAAGCACAAACAGCGCAATGATGCAGAAAATCCAAACCCGCTTGATGTCCCCGTTTTCTTCGATTTCAGAATCCAGATGGCTGTGCAAATGGATGTCTGTTAAGCGAGTCAAATCAAGGCTAGTTGCCTTCGAAGGCGTTACACCATCACCGAACTGTCCGTTCATGTATTTATCAATAAATGCTGGAAACTTGGCTTCCAAAGCTGCGCCATCGTAACCTTTCGGAAGTAGCAGGAACGTGGAAAATGAATTGTTGCTCCAATTGGTGCGCAACTGCTCCTCCCCGTAAATTGCCGGATTGTTCAATGTCGAGAAGGAGACGAGCATCCGAGGATGAAAATGGGAATTGTAGGGGAAATCCTTGAAAACGCCCGTCACTTTCAATTCCATATTGTCACTGGTTTTCAACGTTTGGTTGAGAGGTTCTCCGTTGGGAAAATATTTCTCTGCCGTTGTTTCATCCATCATCACCGAAAACGGTTCGTTCAGCGCAGTGGCAGGATTCCCTTTCATCACCGGAATATCGAACACCTTGAAAATATTCGGCTCGGCAGCAAAGAGATCCGGCTCGGTGTAAAACTGGTCGTTGTGGCGGAACACCCCACCATTTTGCAACATCCTGACCGAAGCCTCCACTTCTGGGAAATCATTTTTCAGCAAAGGCCCGAAAGGTGGCGCAACATGCCCCAAATGCAGCAAGCTACCGCCGTCTTTCCCGAAGAATTCCCGGTTTACTCGCCAAATGCGGTCAGATTTGGCATGGTAACGGTCGAAGCTCAATTCGTTGGTGATGTAGAGCCCAATGAGTAGGCAACTCGCCAATCCAATGGTCAGACCAAATAAATTGATGGCGCTGATGCTTTTGTACTTTAGCAGATTGCGCAGGGCTATTTTGAAATAATTTTGGAACATGATAGTTCAATTGAGAATTGAAAATGGAGAATTGAAAATTGAGCAGTGATGGGCATTTTCAGGTTTCGACTATCCATTTTCAATTAGTTATTACTCGCTTCGCAACGACTTCACTGGGTTTGTCATCGCTGCCTTCACGCTTTGGAAACTCACCGTCAGGAAAGCAATGCCGACAGCCACCAGACCAGCCAATGCAAACACCCACCAGTGGATGTCAACCCGGTAGGCGAAGTCTTGCAGCCATTTGTTCATGCCGAACCAAGCCAGCGGCACCGCTATGACCAAGGATAAAATGACCAAGGTCAAAAACTCCTTTGACAACATGCCGACGATGCCAGAAACAGATGCCCCCAGCACTTTGCGGATGCCAATTTCCTTCGTGCGCTGACGGGCAGCGAAGGTAGCCAAGCCCCAAAGCCCCAGGCAGGAAATGAGCATAGCCAAACCTGCAAAGAGCCGAAACAGGCCGTACAGCCGCTCCTCGGCCTTGTAGAAAGCGTCAATTTTTTCATCCAAAAACTGGTAGCTGTACACGCCTTCTGGGTAGGCTTTTTTGTAGGCTTCGCCAATGGCTGCGATGGTGGCAGGCACATCCGAACCGCCAGCGATTTTTACCCCGACCTTGCCGTAGGCATTGAATTGCAGGCTGAGGAACATGGGTTTGATGGCCTCGTGCAAGTTGTTGGAATTAAAATCCTCCATCACACCCACGACATCGGCATGGCCGCTGTTGTAACCGCACCAGAAGCGTTTTCCAATGGCATCTTCGGGTGAAGTAAAGCCCAGCGTTTCCACAGCCTTGCGATTGATGACCACCCGTTCCGCTTTTTCCCCTTCGGGAATTTTACTTCCACTGGCCAAACTGTCGGAGGCTTCCAACCAACGTCCTGCCAGAAGCTTCAGGCCGTACATCGGCGCAAAATGCTCGTCAGACAAAATCATGCGCACCTCCTTCCGGTTCGGGTCTTCCCGACCGATGGGGCTCATCAAAGTGCCCCAATGCCCGTCGTCGCTGGGGGTTGAGGTGGAAAAGGAGAATTCCTTCACACCGGGAATGTTGCGGATTTCATTGGCCAAAGTCGTTTTTCGCTCTGCCGGAAATTGACCACCGACGTTCACATCCACGATATTGTCTTTTTGAAAACCCAAATCCTTGCTGCGCAAATAATGGACTTGCTGCGCAATGAGCGTCACGGCAATCAGCAAAGCTGCCGAAATACCGAACTGCGTCACGACCAATGCTTTCCGAAGACCTCCCCCCAACCCCCTCCTAGAGGAGGGGGAGTTCGCCCACGATGTTTTCAAAGAAGAAACTGGGTCTAATCGGGCTATGACTAAAGCCGGATACAAGCCAGCCAAAAGTCCAGTAATAGCAGCACCCAACAGCAACGAACCTAGCAAGCCAGGGGATTGGAGGATGTTGAACGTGATTTCCTTGTCCACCATCCGATTGATGTAGGGCAAACTCGTCTGAGTCACTACGACCGCAATCAGTCCAGCGAAAGCGGTCAGTAACCAAGCCTCGCTGAGGAATTGCCAAACCAACTGACCCTGCCCTGCACCCACCGATTTGCGCACACCAACTTCCTTCGCCCGGTTCAGTGCCTGGGCCGTGCTCAGGTTCACGAAATTGATGCAAGCCAACAGCAGCACCGCTAATCCAATCACGCCGAAAAACCAAAGCCAAGTGGTGTTCACTGCCTGTACCCATTCACCACCACCTGTATATTTGTCGTTGAAATGGATGTCGGTCAATGGTTGCCAATCGAATGCTGAACTAACATCTTTTGGCATGTGCGGGTCGCTATTGATATGCTTATCAGCGAGCGATTTCAATGGCGCATCCAGGCTGTGAGGGTCAGTGCCTTCCGGCAACAACACCAAAGTTTCGGTGCCAGATACCCACGACCAGCCGTTGGTGACACCGGGGGTGAATTTGTCATCCCGGTAAAAAGAAATCAGCATGGAGGCGGGCATGTGCGTATTCGAGGGCAAATCCTCAATTATACCCGCCACGGTCATGGTGAAATCATTGCGGTATTTGAAGGTCTTGCCCATCGGGTTTTCTCCCCCGAAAAATTTCTTCGCCGTGGATTGCGTGAGCAAGGCTTGATACGGCGTCCGCAAGGCTTCGTAGCCATTTCCTTCTAACACCTTGATGTCGAGAATATCCAGCAGTTCAGGATCGGCCAGTGCGATATGTTCCTGCTTGAACCGCTTGGTCGGGTTGATTTCAATCACCTCCGACACTGGGTGCCATTGGGCCACAGCTTCCACACCAGGCGCTGCTTCCCGCAATGCCGGGCCAAGCGGCATGGGCGTGGAATAGTGGAAATTGGTAGCACCGGGGTCGTTCCACACCGAGTTGATGCGGTAAATGCGGTCGGCTTTTTTGTTCCACAAATCATAGCTCAATTCATGCCGCAGGAACAAGCCGATGAGCAGACATGTGGTCATGCCTAGCGTGAGGCCGAGTACATGCAAGCCAGTGGTCGTTTTTTGCCGACCGAGGCGGCGTAGGATGACTTTATAGCTGTTTTTCATGATTAGCAATTGAGTGATTAATTTTCAATTTACTTGCGTGAATCTCCGATTTCTCAATTTTCCATTTTCCAAGTTTTATTCGCTTCTCAATGATTTCACAGGGTTGGCCAATGCTGCCTTTATGCTTTGGAAACTGACCGTGATGAAGGCAATCAGCACAGCTGCCAAGCCGGCCACAGCGAACATCCACCAAGATAACTCAATGCGGAAGGCATATTCTTCCAACCATTTTTTCAGAAAATAAAAGGCCAGCGGGGTAGCCAGAAGGAACCCAACCAAGACCAACACGATGAACTCCCGGCTGAGTAGCCCCACCACCGAGCTGATCGAAGCGCCTAATACTTTTCGCACGCCGATTTCCTTGGTACGACGGTTGGCCATGAACGTTGCCAACCCAAACAGCCCAAGGCAGGAAATGAAGATGGCAATCGTCGTGGCCAGGTTGATGAACTTGGCCATGGTCAGGTCGGCTTCGTAAATATTGGCCAGCATTTCATCGTAAAACTTCGGCTCAAAAACCTCATCAGGGTAGAGCTTCTGCCACTCCGCTTTCATTTTGTTGATGACGGGTTGCCAATCGGCGGGGCGGGAGCTTGCCAAGCGGACATTCAAAGTACTGGCATTGGCAGGTTCGTGGATGAGCGCTAAAGGTTTCAATCCCTCGCTGAAACTTGCTGAATGAAAATCTCCCACTACCCCCACGATTTCCCGTGGTTCGTTGGGCTTGCCTTCGCCTGCATTTTCACCGATAAATTTCCCAACGGCCGCCTGCGGGCTTTCAAAGCCAAAAGCCTTTGCCGCCATTTTATTGATGACATATCGGTTGGAAGAGTCCGAGGCGGTGAGAAAACGCCCGGCCACCAAGGGGAAGCGGTACAGTTCGGGGAGGTGTTCATCCACATTTTTTCGGTAAAGCTCCACATCGTGCTTGATGCCGTTGTCGTCTAGGTAGGTGTTGGCATCACTTGAGAAATTATTGGTAAGCGGGGCATCGCCAATCGCAACTTGCTGTATTTCAGGCATTTGCCTGAGCGTCTGTGCCAAAATGGGGAGCTTTCCAGCCAATGCGGTATCCCGGTAAGCGCTGAATGGCTGCTCCACCGTCAATACTGCTTGCCGGTCAAAACCCAGGTCGCTGGTCCGCATGAAATGCAGCTGCTGACCCACCACCAGTGCCCCGATGATGAATGCCTGTGCGACGAAAAATTGGAAGACAATCAACCCCCGGCGCAGGTTGCCGCTGCCTGCCCGACCTTGGCTTTGCCCCGCAAAATCGCCCCGCAACAGCGAGGCAGCCCGTGAACGGGAAGCCAGCCAACCTGGGTAAATCCCTGCCAAAATGCTGACGACCGCCACCATTCCAGCCAAGAAAGCCGCCGTTTTTCGCCAGTCGGCGTATTTCAAAATATCTTCCGGTAGGTCGTCCTTGAAGAAAGTGAAAGCATAGTGAGTTAGTCCGGCCGCTAGCAAGGTAGCGATGGCGCAAATCACCACCGTTTCCACCAGAAAGCTGCCGACGATGCCCTTGCGCTGTCCGCCCAAGGTTTTGCGGATACCGATTTCTCGGGCACGGGTGGGAATCTGCGCCGTGCTGAGGTTAATGTAATTGATGCAGGCCAGCAGCAGCAGAAACAGCGCAATGGCACCCAACACCTTCAGCACCTTTGCATCAGCCGTGGGAATGTTGCTGCCAAAATTATTTGCAAAATGTACCTTCCCCAGTGCTTGCAATTCATGCCGTCGGCTCATGTTCCATTGCTTGAGCTGCGCACCGCCTTTTTCCTCCGAAATTTTGTTGATGGACTGTTCGATTGCCGCCAAATCGGCATCCTTGCGCAGCACCAGCCACACCTGCTCGTTGGAACTGACACCCGCCCATCGGTCAGCCTTGGCTTCACCGATGCTCAGCATTTCCTTTTCGATAAAACTAGAAGGAGCATCGGCATCCTCCACCACACCCACCACTTTCGCTTGGGTCGTGTCGTTGAAAGTGACGTATTTCATGGTTTTACCCAACACCTCCTCGGGCGTGTGGCGGGGAAAATAGCGCTCGGCACGGCTGCGGGTCAACACCACTTCATTGGGTTGGGTCAGTGCTTTCGCTGCGGAACCAGCCAGCCATTTTAGCGGAACTAAGTCGAAATATTCAGGGGTGGTTTTGGCCATATCCCGCACTTCCTTAAAGCCCGTTTTTGCACCTTCTGGCCAAGCCATGAAGGCAAACGTCGAGTGAATGGGCACCGCTTTTTCCACGCCAGCCACCTCTTCCGCTGTCCGCCAAAGTGGTTGTGGACACCCGGCGTTCGTGTTTTCCTCATTGTCCAAACCCTTGAAAAAGGAAACGACCCGGTAGATATTTTCGCCGTTGGGAATGGTTCGGTCGAAGCTGTTTTCAAAATCCATGTATTGCCACATCAACCACGCAGCACTTAGGCCAATAGCTAAACCTGCCACGTGTAGGCTTGTGAAAAGGCGATTGCGCCAGAGGTTGCGCAAAATGAATTTCAGATTGGTTTGGAACATGATTCTTTAATTGAGAATTGAAAATGGATAATTGATAATTGAGCAGTACTGGGCATTTTCAATTTTCAATTTTCAATTTATTTTACTCGCTTCGCAAAGCTTTCACGGGGTTTGCCAAGGCGGCCCGAACTACTTGCACACCGACCGTCAACAGCGCAAGCAGCGCGGTGACCAGTAATGTAAGCCCGAACATCCACCAGCGCAGGGGGATGTGGTAGGCAAAATTTTGCAGCCAACGCTGCATGCCCCAAATGGCGATAGGTATCGCCAAAACGAACCCGACGAGCATGAGGCTAGCGTACTCCCGCCCGAACAGCCAGAGTATTTCTGGGATGGAAGCACCGATGATTTTTCGGATGCCGATTTCCTTGGTTTTGCGCAAAATCATGAAAGCTGTCAGGCCGACCAGTCCCATCAAACCGACTAAGATTGCGATGCCCGTGAAGATGCCTGCCAAGCGCTGCATCTGGCGTTCGTTGTCATAAAATTGAGCGATGTCTTCATCCAAAATATGGTATTCGTAAAGGCCCTGCGGGAACAGTGCTTTCCACGCAGT
Source organism: Bacteroidota bacterium (assembly GCA_016124585.1). Taxonomy (GTDB): domain Bacteria; phylum Bacteroidota; class Bacteroidia; order Chitinophagales; family Saprospiraceae; genus UBA6168. The sequence continues at coordinate 131,419 of WGNL01000024.1, forward strand.
TTCCACGGAAGCCAATGCTTGCGGCATGCCTTGCGAGCTCAATTTCACGGCACACAGACTGGAATTTTTTGGTTCAAATTGAAGCAGCAGCGGAGGGATGGTTTCCTTGAATGACTCGGTGTGAAAATCTTTCAGCACCCCCGTTATCAGAATATCGTTTTTTTCGATGTGAATTTGCTTGCCAATTGCCTCCTCAGCGCTGGCCAATCCGACCGTTTTCACAAAGGTTTCATTGACCATGCCTTGCTGGCGGGAATCGTCTGCTGTAAAATTTCGGCCAGCCACCAACGGGAGGTCAAAAGTTGCTAGGTAGTTGTCATCCGTCCAGAAAAAGCGGATAGGCCACGACTCAGTTTCAGGGTTTTGGTCAAACCTGAACAAGGTCTTGTTGTACGACTGTGAGGCAGGTGGTGAGGAGCAAAAACTGACCTGTTCCACTTCGGGCAACTGTTCGAGCTGCTGCCGCAAGACATGGGCTTTGGTCGCCTCCGGCAATGGGAGGGTCAGGATGGTGTCCCGTTGGAAACCCCAGTCCGAATGCTGGGCGTACCGCATCTGCAAGACCACGACCAACATTCCCACCAACAGCAATTGGGAGATGAAAAACTGCGTGGTCACCAATCCTTTGCGCAGCAAAAAACCACCGCTTGCCTGCTGGAGCGGCAGCTTGCCGACCAAGGAATCCACTGGCTTGAACTGTGTCAGCAAAAGGCCCGGATAAGCGCCAGCCAGCACGACCAGCAGCAGGAACAATCCCGCCCCGAATGCCAGGGAAACTGGCTGCAACAACTGCGAAAAGCGCAGGTGCTGCCCAAACCAATCGTTCATCCAAGGAATCGATAAATTGGTCAGGGTCAGTCCAATCAACATAGAGGTGAAGGTGAGCAGGGAAGTTTCCAACATGAACTGTCCGAAAAGCTGCCACTTGCTGCTGCCGAGCGTTTTGCGCACACCTACCTCCCGCACCCGACCCAGCGAGCGGGCAGTGGCCATGTTCACGTAGTTGATGACGGCGGTGATGAGTAGGAAAACACCTATCAGACTAAGCATCCACAGGTACCGCTGGTCAAAACTCCCGCCGAAACGGTCATCAAAATGCAGCGAAGTCAGCGGAAAGGCTTTGTATTCGAACAGGTCTTTTTGAACGGGATGCGGGTATTTTTTACTAAAACTAGGTAACTGTTCGGCCAGTTCCTCTACTTGATGACCGGGTTGCATCCGCACAAAACACTGGGTGCCACCCCGCAAGCTTCCCCAGGATGCAATTTCCTTTTGCTCCGGCCCATTCTCCAACGAGGCCCACGAACAGAAAATTTGCTTGCCGTAGTCCGTGTTCTCCGGCATATCCGCCAATATGCCGACCACTTGAAAGCTGCGGTCGAATGCCTGAAAAGTTTGACCAATGGCGGCTGTTCCCCCAAAATACCGCTCCGCCGCAGTGGAGGTCAGCAGGGCCGTATTGGGTGCCGAAAAATCTGAAATATTGCCCCTCAAAAGTGAGTATTGCAGGATTTCAAAAAAAACTGGTTCGGCATACGCCACCCCTTTTTCCTCCATGAAAACCACCGGGACTTTCGATTCATCTGCGGCCACGGTGATTTCTACGCTGCGGTAGCTGTCGAGCATGGCCGCTTTTTCGACATGCGTGCTTTCCTTCCTCAAAGCCGCCGCCAACGGATACGGCACTCCACTGCTGTGCTGTTCGGTATCGAAATGCAGCGTTGTCACAATCCGCCCAATGCGCCCCAATGCTGGATGAAAATTATCGAAGCTGTTTTGGTACTTAACCAGCAAGAAAACCAGCAAACCACACGCCACTGTCACTCCCAGCCCAAGGTTCGACAGCAGCATCTGCGCTGGGTTTTTGGCCAAATTCCGCCAACCAGTTTTGATAAAATTCAAAATCATGACAATTCAATTGAGAATTGAAAATTGAGAATTGAGAATTGAGAATTGAGCAGCACTAAGGTGTTTTCAATTATCCATTTTCAATTATTATCATTCGCTTCGCAAAGCTTTCATCGGGTTCGCCAATGCCGCCTTCACGCTTTGGAAACTGACCGTCAACAGCGTGACGGCTACCGCCATCAGGCCCGCCAAGACGAACACTGTCCATTGAATATCAATGCGGTACTCGTAGTCGGCCAGCCAGTTGTTCATGAAATACCAAGCCAGTGGCGTAGCAATGACCAATGACAAAATGACCAAGGTTACGAACCCTTTTGACTGCATCGCCCAAAGATTGGCGACGGTGGCACCCAGCACCTTGCGAATGCCGATTTCCCGGTTGCGCTGCTCGGCGGCAAAGGCGGAAAGCCCAAACAGTCCTAAGCATGAAATGAAAATGGCCAAAAAGGCGAAGACCCTTGACAAAGTGCCGATACGTTCCTCGGAGCGGAATTTTTGGTCGTATTCGTCATCCACAAACTTGTAATCGAAGGGGCTGCTGGGGTCAATTTTGGTGAAGCCCGTACCCACAGCAGCCACCGCATCCTCAACTGGCACGCCGGGTTTGAGGCGAATGTTCACTATGCTCACCCATTCATTGTCAAGCAGAAAAATGGTCGGAATGACGGGTTCATAAGGCGAGTCCATGACCATGTCTTTCACCACACCAATTACCTGCTTGGGCGCACCTTTCCAGCGAATGGTTTTGCCGACGATGGGGGCAAGTCCCGTCATTTTTGCAGCTGATTCGTTTAGGATGACCCCAGCGCTGTCCAAGCTGTATTCCCTTGAAAAATCACGGCCCTCGATGATTTCCCAGCCGATGGTTTTGCCAAATTCTTCGTTGCAGGCGATGGTACCAAAACGGGGGTTCTGACCGGGGTCTTTTCCTTTCCAATCGAAATTGCTCCCGTTTGCCCAAACCCCAGTGACCGGACTGGAGGACTGGCTAACCTCCTCCACCATGCCTGTGCTGAGCAGTTCCGTACGTAGGGCGTCCACCTTTCCGTAGATGCCGGAGGTGATATTGGTTTGCACCAAGCCTTCCCGGTCATAGCCGACTGGGCGATTCTTGGCGTGTTGGATTTGGTTGTAAACAACCAAGGTACCGATGATAAGCGTCACGGACACGGTGAACTGCAAAACCACCAGTGCCTGTCGAGGTACTGCCGAAAAACGACCCACTTTGAACGTGCCTTTCAACACCTTCAACGGCTCAAAAGCGGAAAGGTAAAAGGCGGGGTAACTGCCAGCCAACAACCCCGTGAATACAGCAAACCCCAGCAGCAATGCCCAAAATTTGATGGACAGCCAAGGGAAATCAATGGCCTTGTCGGCCACACCGTTGAACCAAGGGAGGGCAAATTGCACCAAGGCCAATGCGAAAACTAGGGAAATGCCAACCATGACGAGTGACTCACCCAAAAATTGGCCTACCAAGTGGCGCCGCAACGAACCAACCGTCTTGCGAATACCCACTTCCTTGGCCCTTTTTTCCGAGCGGGCCGTAGAGAGGTTCATGAAATTAATGCAAGCCAACAGCAGCACGAAAGCTCCGATTATACCGAACAGCCGCACATATTGAATGCGTCCACCCACGCTTTTCCCTCCTTTGAACTCGGAGTACAGGTGCCATTTCGCCATCGGGTGTAGCAGGATTTGGGGATTGGTCGTAGCCTCTTTGTCATTGTTTTTTTCAACATCCTTGAGTTTGGCGGTGACGTCTTCTGCGGTGGCATTTTCCGCCAATTGGGCGAAAAGCTGGAAGGAATGGTCGCCGTTCCAATGGTTCTGGGACTCCTTCAGCCAATCCCTGCCGATGAAATAGGTTTCCCAAGGAAGGAAAAAAGTGACATCGTGGAAGGAAGAATTTTGAGGCAAATCCTCATAAACACCCGAAACCTGCATTTCCTGTTGGTTGTCCAGTTTGACGGTTTGGCCCACCGGGTCACCATTCCCGAAGAAAAACTTGGCGACTGTTTCGGAGAGCAAGATGGAATTGGGCAATTGGATGGAATTTTCAAGACTCCCATACACCATTGGCAGGGTGAGCATTTTGGGCATGGCAGGCTCTGCCCACATTCCTTTTTTCGAGATTTTTTTCTCGCCTACGGCCAGCACGTGGTCAAAATTCCAGGAGCAAAGTGCAATGTCCTGAAAATCATTGGCATAATCGGTTCGGAGCGCTTTGCCCAACGGCATGGCAACGGCACTGCCTGTTCCCACTTCCCCATTGAAAGTCTGGGTCGTCATCGCTTGGACGAGGTGGTCGTAGTGCTCATGGTTTTTGTTGAACGAATATTCATCGTGCACCCATAGCCCAATGAGCATGGCCACTGTCATTCCCACCGCCAGCCCCGCCACATTGATGAAGCTGGTCACCCTGTTTTTGCGGATGCTCCGCCAGGCGATTTTCAGATAGTTTTGAAACATGATTTTTCAATTGAAAATTGAAAATTGACAATGGAAAATTGTGTAGCGTCGGGCATTTTCAATTTTCAATTATCCATTTTCAATTAGTTATCATTCGCTTCTCAATGATTTCACGGGGTTTGCCACAGCTGCTTTGATGCTTTGAAAACTGATGGTCAAAAAGGCGATACTTAAGGCAATCAGTCCCGCCAGAGCAAAGACCCACCAGTGGATTTGGACGTGGTATTCGAAGTCGTCGAGCCAGTTTTTCACTGCATACCAAGCCAACGGCGAGGAGATGAGTAGCGACAAAATGACCAGTGACAAAAATTCTTTGGAGAGCAGGCCGACGATGCCGGAGGTACTGGCACCAAGCACTTTTCGCACGCCGATTTCCTTACGGCGGCGCTCAGCGGCGAAGGCGGCCAAGCCGAACAAACCAAGACAGCAGATGAAAATGGCCAAGCCCGTGAACACCATCGAAAGTCGGCCCACCGTGGTCTCGCTTCGGAAGAGCTTGTCAAATTCGTCGTCCAAAAATTTATAGTCAAAAGGGAAGCCCGGATTGTATTTTTGGAAAATGCTTTCAACGGAAGCAAGCGCCTTGCTGACATCCTGTCCCGGTTTGAAGCGGATAAAATACACACCCTTGCTCGGCGGAAATCCGAAGTACATCAGTGGTTCCGGCTCGGCGTACATGTTGCCGAATTGAAAGTCCTTCACGACGCCGACTATCCGCAAGTCCTTTTCGTTGTCCCGGATGGTGGTACCGACCAACTCATCCACCTTGCTGTCTTTTCGAATCAGCTTGGCAAACGTTTCATTGATGATGACGCTCGTCGAATCCTTCAATTCACTCTCCTCGAAGTCCCGGCCCGACTGCAATTCCATGCCCAGCGTGCTGACAAATCCTGGGCTGGTTATCGACAGCGAAATCAGTTTTTCCATTGATGGGTCTTTTCCAGGCCAGCTAAACCTGCCCGAACTGCTCCCGATATTGAGCACGCCGTCACTAGATTGAGCCACGTTTTCCACGACTCCGGTGGCGAGCATATCATGGCGCATGACATCAAATTTATTGTCGCTTTGGTTGTTCATCCCAACATACACCAGCCCCGATTTGTCGAACCCCAAATGGCGATTTTTGATGTGGTCGATTTGGTTGTAAACCACGATGGAACAAATAATGAGGAACACGGAAACGCAGAACTGCATCACGACCAAACCCTTGCGGATAGAAGTCGCTCCGACCAAATCGCTTGGCTTGCGGAAGGTGCTCGCCACGCCTTTCAACACTTGAATCGGCTTGGCGGAGGCCAAATAAAACGACGGGTAACTGCCTGCCAGCAAGCCAGTCACCAACACAACCGCCAACATGGAACCCCAGTGAAGCGGGTTGGTCAAATTCAAACTTAACTCCTTGTCAACCAGTGCATTAAAGGCAGGTAACGAAACGTACATGATGCCGATAGCGACCAGCATGGCGATGGCTGCTGTCAGCATCGCTTCGCTCAAAAATTGCCGGGTCAAGGTGCTTTGGCCAGCGCCGATGACCTTCCGCACACCGACCTCCCGGCTCCTGTTTTCGGAGCGGGCGGTGGTGAGGTTCATGTAGTTGAAACAGGCGATTAAAAGGATGAAAGCGGCGATGATACCGAACAGCCGGACGTATTCGATGCGGCCATTGCCCGTTTGGCGGCCGTCTTTTATTTCGCTTCGCAAATGGAGGTCGGAATACGGCATTAGCCAAGGCTTTGCGGCGGCTCCTTCTTGTTTTTGCTGGATGAAATCCTTGAATTTGCGGTTTACCGCCCCGGAATCAGAAGCGCTGTTGAGCAGGACGAAGGTCTGCATGCAATTGGTGCCCCAGTCTTCCCACCAACTGTTTTGCTTTTCATAAATCCGGAAAGATGCCAGCCAATCGAATTTCAAGGTGGAATTTTCGGGTAAATCCTGTAGGACCCCAGCAATTGTGAAATCCTCTTTGTTGTTCACTTTCAGCGTCTTCCCGATGGGGTTTTCTTCCCCAAAAAACTTCTTCGCCATGCGCTCCGTCACCAGTAGCGAATTGGTCTGGTTGAGTGCCTTTTTCGCATCGCCTTCCACGAGCGGAAAATCAAAAACCTCCAGAAAATTGGAGTCCACCAGATAGCCCGGCTCGAAGGTGTTTTTATCGCCAAGGGAAAAAGCGTAATTATTGCCCCAATCCACCCGAACAGCCTGCGCCACTTCTGGGATTTCGGCTTTCACAGCACTTGCAAACTTTCCCGGTATGGAGTAAAAAGTGTAGGTCTTGTCCTCGTACCGCTGGTTTTCCACCACTTGAAAAAGGCGGTCTTTCTTTTCATGAAAACCATCGAAGGTTAGTTCATCCTCTGCCCAAAGCAGGATCATGCCCGCACAGCCCAGTCCCACCGACAGGCCAACGATGTTGAGCAAGCTGAACGACTTGTGCCTCCACAGGCGACGAAAGGCGATTTTGAAATTGTTTTGGAACATGACAACTCAATTGAGAATTGAAAATTGACAATGGAAAATCGATTAGCGACGAGCATTTTCAATTTTCAATTATCCATTTTCAATTGTTTTTATTCGCTTCGCAAAGATTTCATCGGGTTTGCCAAGGCAGCTTTTATGCTTTGGAAACTCATGGTGAAAAAGGCGATTCCGATGGCGGCCAGCCCCGCTACAACGAAAAACCACCATTGCAGCGAGATGCGACTTTCAAAGTTTTGAAGCCAATGGTTCATGGCATACCAAGCGACGGGCGTTGCCACTACTAGCGCTACCAGCACCAAAGCCAGAAATTCTTTTGATAGGAGGCCGACAAGGTTCTGCACACTAGCGCCGAGTACTTTCCGGATGCCGATTTCCTTGGTGCGGCGCTCCGCCACGAAAGCTGCCAAAGCAAACAGCCCCAGGCAGGACACGAAAATGGCCAAGGCAGCGAAGAGTGCGGTCAGGCTGCCGAGACGCTGGTCGGCCTCGTATTGTTGGGCAAAATGGTCGTCCAGGAAGAAATAGTCAAAGGGGTTGCCTGGGAACATTTCCGACCAAGCGGACTGGACCTTGGCTATCGTCCCTTGCAGGTCGGCGGTGTTGACTTTCACCGAAAAAAAACCGGGAGGGCGGTTGGGATAGACCAATCGGAAAATCAAGGGCTCATAGGCCAATTTTGGGGATTGTTGGTGAAAATCCTTGACCACTCCCACCACCGTCAATCTGTCGCCCCAAAAATCCAAATCCTTACCGATGGCAGCTTCTGGGGTTGCAAATTTCATGCGCTTGGCACCCTGTTCGTTAAGCATGCAGGCAGAACTATCGCTGGCCATTACTTCTGAAATCATCCGGCCAGCTGCCACTTCCAGCCCGTACTGTTTGGGAAAATCAAAGTCCATGGCGATGGCTTGCAGACCCTCGTAAGACTTGTCGTCGCCACCCCAAGGTCGAATTCCTGCGGTCCAGTTTACGGGCTGGCCGGGCACCTCGGTGGAGACGGTAAGGCCTTCTACACCAGCTAGTTGCGTTACTTTTTCCTTGAAAATCGGATATTTTACTTGGTAGGTGGAATCCACGACACGAGGGCCTTTTACCACAAAAACCTGGTCAACGTTGACGCCCAGTTTTTGGTGCTGCATGTGGGATAATTGCCGGAAGATGACCAACGTCCCAACCATCAGCACAACTGACGCTGCGAACTGCGTAACCACCAACCCTTTCCGCAGCCAACTGCCACTACTGCCTGTGGTTCGGCCAGAATTTCCACTCAAGGCTTCCGATGGCTTGTAGGAGGAGAGCACGGCAGAGGGGTACAAGCCCGCCATGACCGTTCCCAGCAATAAGCCACCAACCATGGCACCCCAAAGCTTCGGTTCCCTGAAAATCGAAAACGGGATGGGTTTCCCGGCCAAATGCTCGAAGGCGGGCATTAACAGTTGCGCCAGCAAAACAGAAATGAATATGGCCGAGAGGTTCAGAATGCCAGCTTCCAGCATAAACTGGCGCACCAAATCACTCCGACTGCTACCAATGGCCTTGCGCACGCCTACCTCTTTTGCCCTGGTTTCTGAGCGAGCAGTGGCAAGGTTCACGTAATTAAACCAGGCTATCAGCAGCACCAAAAAGCTGATGATGAGCAAGGAGCGAACCGCACCTGCGTCGCCATTGGGTTCTGCCTCCATTAGATAATGTGAGGTCAGGTGAATATCACGCAGGGGTTGTAGCAAAAAGACAGTGCCAGCTGCTTTTTCTGCGCCATAGGTCTGCGAAAAAGAGCTATGGATTTTTGATTCCAAATTCTTCACATCAGTGTCAGGGCGAAGCAACAAATAGGTGTAAAATCCATCCCAATCCCAAGAGGTTTCAGAATTGCTTCCCTTGTTGTACACATCCGAAAAAGTGACGTAGCTGAGCAGGATGTCCGGTTTCAAATGTGAGTTTTCCGGCCAGTCGTTGAAGACGCCAGTAATTTTAAACTCATCGTCTCCGTTGCGTTTCAGGGTCTGCCCCATCGGGTCTGATGTACCAAAATATTTTCTAGCCAGCGATGCAGAAATGCAAGCAGTGAAGGGCTCCTTCAGGCAGTTTTCAGGATTGCCGGACAACATTGGCAGGGTAAAAAAATGAAAGAAATTGCTGGCTGCAAACACCACTTTTTCCTCCCTAAAAAATCGCTCGCCATGCGCAAACGTGCCCGGCCCTTGCCGCTGCATTTTCAAATAATCCTCCACTTCAGGAAAGTCTTTGTGGATGAGTGGCCCAGCACAAGCTGCCCCTGCCGCAAATTGCAAAAACGGTACTCCGTCCTTCATCCGGTCGGTTCGCACCCGCACGATGCGGTCGGCCTTGTCGTTGAAGCTGTCGTAGCTTTTTTCGTAGGCCACATATTGCCACAAAAGAATAGCCGCCGTCATGCCAATCACCAACCCAAACAGGTTGATGGCAGACGTGTATTTGCTTTTCAATAGGCTGCGCCAGGCTAGTTTGAAATTGTTTTGGAACATGATTTTTTAATTGAGAATTGAAAATTGACAAAGGAAAATTGAAAAACGAAGGGAATTTTCAATTTTCCATTTTTAATTTTCAATTGTTTTTACTCGCTTCGCAATGATTTCACTGGATTCGCCAGCGCTGCTTTCACACTTTGAAAACTGACCGTCAGGAAGGCCAAACCTATCGCCAGCAGCCCAGCCAGTACAAAATGCCACCATTGGATTTCCACCCGGAAGGCAAAGCCCTGTAGCCAAGTGTTCATGGCGTACCAAGCCAGCGGCGCAGCGATTACAATGGCCATTACCACGGGTTTCAAAAAATCCTTGGCCAGTAGCCCAACGACGCCCGCCACGGTTGCTCCGAGCACTTTTCGCACGCCGATTTCTTTGGTTCGGCGCTCCGCTGTGAAGGCAGCCAGGCCGAAAAGTCCGAGGCAGGAGATGAAAATGGTGAGTATCGTGAACAACAGGATGACCCGGCTCATCTGCTGCTCGCTGCTGTACATCCGGTTGAGGGTATCGTCCAGAAAGGTGTACTCGAAGGCGGAGTTGGGTGCGTGTTTTTTGAAAACAGCCTCCAATTGGCTCATGGTGCTGCGCAAATCAGTGGTCTGCAATTTGATGAGGGTGAAAGGATTCCAAGCAATATCGTTTCCGTTGCAAAAAACATAGGGTGTAACCGGGCTGTGCAGGCTCTCGAAATTGAAATCCTCCACCACGCCGACGATGGTGGTGGCGCGGCCTTGGTACAGGCTGGTCAATGATTTGCCAATCGCCTCTTCGGGCGTGTAGCCTAGGAACTCAATGCCTGTTTCGTTCATCACGACCTGAATTGTTGTGTCTTCCTTTGTTTTCGGCGGCAAGGTGCGCCCGGCGAGCAGTTTCAAGGAAAGCACTTCCTCGAAACCCGGCTCGGCCCAGCAGGACGAAACTCCCACTACTTTCTCGGCTTGGCCGGGCTTGCTCATGGTGTAGCCGCTTGTGCCTTCGCCGGGGTAGGATTGCGACCTGACCACTTTTTTCACCGAACTGAGGTTACCTGCCTCGGTATTGAAGGATTTGATTTGATCCCCGTTTTTTGCGCCAGCGGTATTGATGGCCACGACCTGATCTGGCTCAAATCCCAGTTTTTTCTGGCTGATAAAATCGAGTTGTTGTTGAAAAACGATGGCCCCGATTATCAAGGCCACGCAGACTGTGAACTGGCTGATAACCAATGTTTTACGAAAAAAATTGGCGCTCGAAGCCCCGACCTGCACTGGCGACAGCAGTTTTTTTGGTGTAAATGAGGAAAGAAAAAGTGCCGGATAAAGCCCCGCTACCAGTGTGACCCCAGCCCAAACCGCCGGGAATGCCCATCCCCATTTTGATTGGAGCAAACCGAGGATGCTCATTTGCCTGCCCGTTATTTGCTCAAGAAACGGCATGGTGACCTGCACCAGCAAGGTGCCCAGGGCCAGCGAAACGGCTACCAGTATGCCCGTTTCCACGAAAAAACGCTGCACCATCTGGCCGGAGCTGGCACCCAGCGTCTTGTTGATGCCCACCTCCCGGAAACGCTGCTGGGAGCGGGCCGTGGTCATGTTCACGTAGTTGAAACAAGCCAAAAGCAGCACTGAAAGTGCGAGCCAACCCAGCCAGCGTACCTGCCGGATGTCACCCAAGCGGGTGCTGTAGCCAGCGCTCAGCCCTTGGGAGTACAGGTGCACCTCGGTAAGCGGTTGCAGCCAGAAGCTGAACCAGCGCTCATTTTCTTGCACTTGCCGGTTCAGCACCTCGTTCATCTGGCGCTCAACGGCGTCCATGTTGGCCTTGGGGTGAAGTTGGAAATAAGTCTCAAAACTGCAATTGCTCCAGTAAAGGTTTTTGGCTGCCCAATCTTGCGAAATGAAGGAGGCCATCGCCTTTGCGTCCAAGGTGGAATTGTCCGGAAAATCTTCGAAAATCCCAGTAACCACAAGGTTTCTGTCATTTTCCAAAGTGATGGTTTTGCCCATTGGGTCATTTTGTCCGAACATTTTTTTGGCCGTCTCCTCGCTCAATACCACCTTGTTGAGCCCGACGAGGGCAGTGTTCGGGTCGCCTTTCAGCAGCGGCACATCGAACATGCTGAACACCGTGCTGTCCACCCAGTACAGGTCTTTTTCTGCGAAATTTTGCCCCGCCACGTTGAGGAAGGCCGTTTGCCCGAAACTATGCCGAAGGAATCGGCAGTAGCTGTCCACTTCCGCAATCTCGGCAGCGAATGCAGGCCCAGCAATATTGGGTGCTGTGACCCATTTTTCCACCTTGCCTTCATAAGTCACATCCAGGCCAGCCCGATATAGGTTCGAGGCATTTTTATGAAATCTATCAAAAGACAGTTCTTCCTTCACAAACAGCGCCAAGGCCAGCGAAACGGCCAAGCCGATGGCCAGCCCCAGTAGGTTAAGCGAGGAAAAGAACGGGTTTTTCAAGAGGTTCCGAAAGGCAATTTTGATGTGGTTCGTCAGCATGGTTGAATTTTAATTGAGTTAATGGACGACTTGAATTTCCAATTTCCTAATTTCCAGTTTTACTCGCTTCGCAATGATTTCACCGGGTTCGCCAGCGCCGCTTTGATGCTCTGGATGGAGACCGTGAAGGTCGCCACGACAACCGCTGCTAATCCAACTACCACGAATACCACCCAGCCCACCTTGATGCGGTAGGCAAAATCCTGCAACCATTTGTCCATGAGGAAATAAGCCACGGGGGAAGCAATTACCAGCGATAAAACGACCAGTTTCAAAAAATCCTTAGAAAGCAGGCCGACGATGCCAGTGACGGAAGCACCGAGCACCTTGCGGATGCCGATTTCCTTCGTCCGTTGGCTGGCGGTGAAAATGGCAAGGCCCAACAGCCCCAAGCATGCCACGAAAATGGTCAGCCCAGCAAAGATGCCCAGTACGATGCCCGTCCTGCGCTCGGTGCGGTAGGTGTTGTACACCCGTTCATCCAGGAAGGAGTATTCGAAAGGTTCCCCAGCAGTCATTTTTTTCCAGTTACCCTCCAGTGTGCTGAGCAACCCTGCCGCATCCGCCATATTTACCTTCATGATGATGTCGCCACGGGTCTGTCGGAGGGTCATCACGAGTGGGGAAATCTGCTCATGCAAGGATTTGAAATGAAAATCCTGGATGACACCTATGACCTCGTACTGTTTGCGCAGGTCATTTTTCTTGAAGGAAGTCAAAATGGAATGTCCCAATGCCCCGTCCTGCCAATCGAAGGCTTTTGCAGCAGCTTCATTAATGATGACTTTGGAGGAGTCGGCCCCGTTTTCTTTGGAAAAATTGCGACCCTCGGCCAACTTCATGCCCAAAGTGGGGATATACTGTTCATCCACATCGTAGCGCAAAGTTTTGATGGTCTGGTCAGGTGCCAAGTCAGTAGCGAAAAACATATTATTGTCCCAGGATGGCCCTGCCGGGATGTAGCCTGAATTGCTGACACTGAGTACCCTTGCATCTTGCTGGACGGCTTGCCGGAACGCATTTTCATTCTCGCCGAGCGCCCATGCATTGGGCACGATCAGGACCGCATCCGTATCGTAGCCAAGCTTTGAGTGTTGGATAAAATTCAACTGACGCCAAACCACACCCGTGCACACCATCAGGGTAATGCTGAGGCAGAACTGAAAGACGACCAGCCCATTGCGCAAGCCAATGCCGCCTGTACCATTAGTAGTTTGGCCTTTCAGCACTTTTTTGGGTTGAAAAGCCGACATGAAAAATGCCGGGTAACTGCCTGCCAGCAATCCAGTGAAAACACCGAACAACAGCAAGGAAGGCAGCAACCACGGCTCAGTCAGGTAATTGAAACTTAATTTTTGATCAGCTAATTGATTGAACAGAGGCAAAGCAAAAGTGGCCAGTACCACGCCCAGCAACAGGCTAATAAAAGCCATCAGCATGGACTCTAGGAGAAACTGCCGCAGCAACTCACCTTTCGCCGAACCCAATACTTTGCGGATGCCCACTTCCTTCGCCCGTTTGGAGCTGCCCGCAGTGCTCAGGTTCATGAAATTGATGCAGGCGATTAGCAGCATGAAAATTGCTACGGCCATGAAAATATAGACGTACCGTACATCGCCGGGCGGGTTCAGGTCGGTTTTCATGCCCGCAGGCGTATGCAGGTGGATGCTAGTGAGCGGCTGCAATTTCATGTTCAGGTCATTGCCCTGTGCCCTAAAATCTGCAATGGACATGCCTAATCCTTCCTTCAGTTCCGGCCCCATGTACTTGTCGATGATGCCAGACAATTTCGTTTCCAATTGCTGGTAATCAGCGTTTTTGCGAAGCACCAGGTAGGTGTAAAAATTCGATTGCATCCAAGTAGCATTCTGTGCCTCTGGCAAGCTGGCCATCGAAGTGAAGATATCCACATCGAAATGGGAAGTCACCGGCACATCTTCCATGATGCCGACTATCCTGAAAGGTTTGTCCCAATGTTTGAAGCTGATCGTTTGCCCGATGGGGTCGGTTTTGCCATATAATTTCTCCGCCACGGTGCGGGAAATGACGGCCATATTGGGTTGCGTCAGCACCGTTTTTGCATCACCTTCCAGCAATGGCAATGTGAATACATCGAAGAAATTGGCGTCGGCATAAGCTACCTTAAAATCCCGGAACAGGTCGCCGTCCTTTTCGATTACTTGTGTACCCGTGTAGCGCATACGGGTGGCTTCTTCCACCTCTGGGAACTCAGATTTCAGCGCTTGCGCAACGGGCGGCATCACGGTTTCCTCGTTCATTTTCTCACCCTGTACCTGAGAGTCAAAAATGACCCTTACGATGCGGTCAGCCTTTTCGTTGAACCGGTCGTAGCTTAATTCATGCTGCACAAAAAGCATGATTACCAAGCAGGTCGCAATGCCGATAGCCAAACCGGCCACGTTGATGACGGCAATGCGCTTGTGCTTGAACAAGCTGCGAAACGCTATTTTTAGATTGTTTTTAAACATGACAATTCAATTGAGAATTGAAAATTGACAATTGAAAATTGGCAGGAGTTGGAATTATCAATTATCCATTTTCAATTAATTTCACTCGCTTCGCAATGATTTCACAGGGTTTGCCAAGGCAGCTTTCACGCTTTGAAAACTAATGGTCAGGAAGGCTACCGCCATGGCAGCAAAGCCAGCGATAGCGAACACAGCCCAGTTCATGTCCACATGGAACGTGAAATCTGCCAGCCATTTATCCATGAAATACCACGCAATGGGGAAGCCCACGACGAGCGAAATCAGCACCAGTTTCAAAAAATCACGGGCGAGCAGGCCAGTGATGCTGCTGATGCTGGCGCCCAGCACTTTGCGCACCCCGATTTCCTTGGTTCGGCGAGAGGCGGCGTGGATGCTCAACCCGAACAGGCCCAAGCAGGCAATGAAAACAGCCAACAAGCCAAATCCCTTGCAGGTATTGGAAAAGCGTTTTTCATCTTCGTAAAACTGAGCGATGGTTTCATCAAAAAAACTGCCGGAGAAAACCTGTTCTGGATACACTTCATCGTAAGCTTTTTGGATGGCAGCCGTGGTGGCGGCCAGGTTGTCAGGCTTGATTTTTATTCCTGCCCAGTTGTAGTAAATCTTGCGGGAACCAATCAACATCGGCTCCAATGGCTGGTGGATGGAATGGGAGTGGAAATCTTCCACCACCCCTGAAATCCGAACCTTCCGCCTGCTGCCAATGCGTAGCTCTTGGCCCACTACCTCGTCGGGATTTGAGATGCCGAGTTTGCGAAGCAAGGTCTGATTCACCACCACTTCCTTCAAAGTATCGCTGGGTTCCAGCCACTTCCCGGCGACCAACCGCAGGCCGTAGGTTTTTTGATAGGATGCATCGGCATATTTCAGGGAGACATTGAACGGGGCATCTTCTCCGCTAGCGGGAAAAGCAAAATTGTTGGCCCAGGTATTGCCGGACGACGGTTGGTCGCTGCAAAGGCTCACCGACTCCACAGCAGGCAATTGGAGCAGTTGCTGGCGCAAAACTGGCATTTTGGCCATGCTGGCACTATCGCTGTTGAAATTGAAACTGTACACTAGGTTTTTGTCAAAACCGAGGTCTTTCTGGCGGATATACTCCAACTGGCTCAACGTGACGATGGTGCCCACGATGAAAGCCGAAGCAATGGCAAATTGCAGGACGACCAGTCCTTCCCGAACCAAACCTTGTTTTTTCATCAAAAAAGAACCGGCAGTCAGCCTTGACATCGTGTTGGTCTTCAGCGCTTCGATGGGGTCAAAGCCCGCCAGCACGATGGACGGGTAGAAGCCTGCCAGCAGTGTCACCGCCACTGCCATCGCTGCGATAAAACCCCAGGTTTGCAGAAGCATGACAAATGGCGCATCAGCGGGGACATCGGAAATGAGTTTCAGCAATGGCAGGCACAGCACCGCCAGCGTCAGCCCCAGCAATACCGAAATCACGGTCACAGTGGCGGTTTCGCCCATGAATTGACCGATCAACTGCCCTTTGCTCACGCCCAAGGTTTTCCGCACACCCACTTCCTTGGCCCGTTGTGTAGCCTGTGCGGTGGAGAGATTGATGAAATTGAAACAGGCCATCGCCAGCACCAGCAGCCCAATGAAGGAGAGGATGCGCAGGCGGTTTTTGGTCACAATCCGGCCCGTTGGGTTGTAGAGTTCTGCGTTGTAATGCAGGTCGGAAAGCGGCTGAAGCTCGTGGACTTTTTGTTCGTTTTCCAGACCGCCTTCCATCTTGTATTCTTTCTCTCCTACGGTGCGGACGACTTCATTGGCCGCCGTAAGTTGGTCAGCGCTTTTAAGTAGGGCGAAAGCTTGATTGTTGGAACTGCAAGCACCCCAATTGTCCTCCCCGTAAAAATAATTTCGGCTGTTGGCCTCCAAGGTGGCGTAGGAAATGAGGCAGCCGATGGGAAAGTCACAGTTGGCGGGCATTTCGGCCATCACGCCCCGTACCGTCAAGGTCACCAGGTTATCCATAATGACTGTCTGGCTCATGGCAGCATGGGCATCCCCGAAGCATTTTTCCGCCCATTTTTTTGTCAAAATAACCGAACCGTTGTCCCTCAGGGCCGTGTTCGGGTCGCCTTCCAACAGCTTTAGCTTGAAGATTTTGAGGTAGGCTGGTTCCACAAAAAATGAAACCATATCGTCGGGCTGATTGAATTTTTTCAAAGGAGCACCGCCATTGGGATCGGGAACGGTCAGGGTCGGCCAGGCATCCCTGGATCGGCTGAATTCCTCGAACTGTGGTACTGCCTGCTCCACGGCGTTGGCTGCCGGAAGTGGCATGCAAGTCGTCCAGTTTTCACCTTCCGCATTGCGGTCATGTCTCACCACCCGAACGATTCGGTCATAGTTTTCAAAATTCTTATTGAATCCCAATTCGAAATCCACGATGCGGTAGATGAGCAGCACAGCCGCCATGCCGATGGCGAGGCCCACCACATTGATGAGCGAGTAAGTGCTATTCTTCCGCAAGGTGCGCCAAACGATTTTTAAATTGTTTTGAAACATGACAATTCAATTGAGAATTGAAAATTGACAATGGAAAATTGGCAGGAGTTGGAATTATCCATTATTCATTTTCAATTGTTATTACTCGCTTCGCAATGATTTCACAGGGTTCGCCAGTGCTGCTTTGATGCTCTGGAAACTGACCGTCAGGAACGCAACTGTCAATGCCAAAACACCCGTCAGCACAAAGACCCACCACTGCATTTTCACATGGAATTCAAAGTTTTGGAGCCATTTGCCCATGAGCCAGTAGGTAAGCGGGGCGGCGATGAGGAGCGACAAAACGACCAGCAACAGGAAGTCCTTGGAGAGCAAGGCCACGATGCCAGAGGTGGTAGCGCCCAGCACTTTCCGCACCCCGATTTCCTTCACTCGCTGCTGGGCAGAATGGGTGGCCAAACCGAACAGACCAAGGCAGGAAATCAGCACTGCCAGCAGGCCAAAACCCTTACAGGTAGCGGATAGTCGGCGGTCGTCTTCGTAAAATGCAGCGATTTTTTCATCCAAAAACTTGCCTTCAAAAACCTGCTCCGGCATCACCTCATCGAAAGCCGCTTTGATGGCAGCGGTGGTGGCAGCGAGGTTGTCAGGGCGGATTTTCACCCCGGCCTCCCACAAAAACTGCTTGTCGTTGGTGATGACGAGCGGCATGTGCTCGTGGCGCAAGGAGTGCGTGTGGAAATCATCCGAGACGCCGACGATGCGCAGGTCACGGCTGCCCCATAGATGGAAGATTTGGCCGATGGCTTCGTTCGGGTCGTGAAGGCCGAGCTTGGTCAGCATGGTGTGGTTGATAATGGCTTCCCGCATGGTGTCAGCGGCGGCGAGCCAGCGTCCGGCCAGCATTTTTATGCCGTAGGTGGCTTCGTAGTTTTCATCAGCAAATTTTAAGGTAGTCGAATACGGCTCGTCTTCTGGCCTGTTTGCGAAGCGAAAATTAGAACTCCAAGTGTTGGTCGAAGAGGGCTGGTCGCTGGAGAGGCTCGCTGATTGTACGTTGGGAATTTGCTGCAAAGCATGACGTAAAACCGCCTGCCTTCCAATGCTCAGGCTGTCGGAGCCGAAGCCGAAAGTGTACACAAGGTCTTTCTTGAAACCCAGGTCACTTGTGCGGATGTAATCTAGTTGAAGGATGGTCACGATGGCTCCGATGATGAGGCATTGAGCGATGACGAACTGCATCACCACCAAGGATTTGCGCAAGCCCGCCCCGCCCGTGAGGCTTTTTTCGGCGTTGCTCCGCAATGCTTTAACGGGTTGAAAACCTGCCAAAGTCAGTGATGGATACAGTCCAGCCAACACAGTTACGACAATGCCAGTAACCCCCAAAAAGGCCCAAACCATTGGGTTGGAAAGAAAAGGTAGTGATTTAGGTACATCGGAAACGTAGCTAAGTAACGGCGCTGTCAAATTGGCGAGGCCAACTCCCAGCAACATCGCAATGGCCACGACAAAGCCAGTTTCGCTCATGAACTGTCGCACCAACTGGCCTCGCCCACTACCAAGCGTTTTGCGGACGCCAACCTCTTTGGCACGCAGAGATGCTTGCGCCGTAGCAAGGTTGATGAAATTGAAACAAGCCAGAATCAAAATTAGCAGACCGATAGCCGAGAGCAATTGGAGCCTGCTTTTTGGGATGACGTGTGTACCTGAATTATTGTATCGCTCGTCAAAATGCAACTCAGAAAGCGGCTGAAGATGATGCCACCTTAATCGCTGCCCCGTTTTTTTATTGACATATTCTTTTTCCCCAACCTTTGCCACAGCCGCTTCTGCGGCAGCCTTCTGGTTGGGGTCGGAAAGCTGGGCGTAAACCTGGTTGTTGGAGCTGCAACTGTCCCAGTCACCATCGCCCACATAGAAATAATTTTCCTTGCCTTTGAGCGTGGCGTAGGAAATGAGAAAGGGAAAATTGAAATCGCAGTTAGAAGGCAATTCCTCAAAAACCCCTTTTACGGTAACTGGATAGATATTATCAATCAACAATGTTTTGCCAATGGCATCTTCCCAATTTCCAAAGCATTTTGTCGCCCAATTGCGGGTCAAAACAATTGTATTTGGTTCCGACAGACTGGCCGTTGCATCGCCGCTGAGCCATTTCAAATCGAACATTTCACAGAAATCGGATTCTGCGAAAAAAGCTGTGTGGTCGTCGGAAATATTGAATTTTTTCAAGGGTGCACCACCGTTGGGGTTGGCAACGGTCAGCGTGTTCCAAGTTTCCTTCACCCGACTCTTTTTCTCGAATTGGGGAATATCGGTGGTGAGCATTTCGCCAGCAGGCACAGGTACACATACGGAATAATTTTGCCCAGTGCCATCATCGTTACTGGTAGCTACCACCCGCACGATGCGGTCGTAGTGCTGGAAGTTTTTGTTGAAACTCAGCTCGTAGCTCACTACCCGGTAAATCAAAAGCACGGCAGCGATACCTACAGTCAGGCCAAGGATATTGATGCCTGTGAAGACTTTGTTCTTCGACATCGAACGGAGTATGAACTTGATTTGCATGGTCAGTTTTTTAAAATGCTTCCGTTTTCGTTTGCTTCGCAACGGGCGAGCAAGCTCTTTTCCAAGCTTCAAAGCCGAAGGTCATCAGTACCACTGCCGCAGCTTTGATGACGGTAGGCAATGCCATAACCGTTTGATGGTCAGGCAGATGTGAAATACTTAGCAACAAATGTTTCATTGAAAAACTGGTGGCTTGTGGCACTAGGCCCATGAAAAAATCTTCCATTTTTTGCCTTTTTTATTTGCTAAACATTGCTATCTGACCGCACGAATCCATCTTCAATTTGGATGACACGAGTTCCGTAGGCGGCAAATTTTTCATTGTGTGTTACTTGGATGACGGTCATTCCTTCACCGTGCAGTGTCCGCAACAAGTCCATCGTCATTTCTCCCTGCGAAGTGTGGAGGTTGCCCGTCGGCTCGTCGGCGAGCAGGAGTTTTGGCTTCGCAACGATGGCTCTGGCGATGCCTACGAGTTGTTGTTGTCCGCCGGAAAGCTGGCTCGGGAACAGGTCCTTTTTCCCCACGATATTGAAGCGGTCAAGCATGTCAGCCACCATGCTTTGGCGTTCCGATTTGCTAACGCCACGGTACAGCAGCGGCATTTCGATGTTCTCGTACACGTTCAGTTCGTCAATCAAATGGTAGGCTTGGAACACGAAGCCGATGGTGTGCTTGTGCAGTTCGGTGCGGCGCTTTTCATTGAAATTGTGCACCGGCTCATCTAGGAAAAAGTACTCCCCACTGTCTGGCTTGTCCAGCATTCCGATGATGTTCAGCAGCGTGGACTTCCCCGAACCCGACGGCCCCATGATGGTCACAAACTCGCCTTTTTTTACCGTGAAATTGATTTTGCGAAGCACCCAAGTCCGCTGCGCCCCATTGCTGTAGTAGCGTTCTATGTCTTTTAGAATAATCATTTTTGAAGGTTTAGATGGTTTAGAAGTGTTTAGATGGTTTAGAACGGGCTTCAACTAAATCCTTCTAAACTATCTAAACCTTTTAAACCTCCATCACAAATACCTTTTCACCACATTCTCCGCCACCACCTGGCCGTCCAACATCCGAATGATACGGTTGCCAAATTCAGCGCAGTACTGCGAGTGCGTTACCATCAAAATTGTGGTCCCTGTGGCGTTTAGGTCAGCGAGGATTTTCATTACTTCGTCGCCGTTGGAGGAGTCAAGGTTACCCGTCGGCTCATCGGCGAGGATGAGTTTTGGCTTATTCACCACCGCCCGTGCCACGGCCACCCGCTGTTGTTGACCACCTGAAAGTTGCTGCGGAAAGTGGTTCTTGCGGTGCATGATGTTCATGCCTTCTAGCAGTTCCTCGACCCGTTTTTTCCTTTCATTTGCAGGCACTTTGGTGTAAAGCATTGGTAGCTCCACGTTTTCGTACACAGTGAGTTCGTCAATCAGGTTGAAGCTTTGGAAGACGAAGCCGAGGTTGTGTTTTCGAACATCAGAACGTTTGCGCTCTGCCAGTTTTCCAACCTCTTGCTCGTTGAAAAAATAATCGCCGCTGCTGGGGCTGTCTATCATGCCAAGTACGTTCAGCAGCGTGGATTTACCACAACCGGAAGGCCCCATTACGGATACAAACTCGCCTTGCTTGATGTCGATGTCCACGTTGTTCAAAGCCGTGGTTTCCACCTCGTCGGTGCGGTAAACTTTGGATAAATTGACTGTTTTTATCATTGTTTTGATTGGACATTGGTCATTAGTCATTTGTCATTATTGAGCTTCAATAATTCCAATGACTAATGACAATTAATGACTAATGACTTATTTAAGTACGAGCACGTCTTTGTCCCCGTAGTTGTCATAGCTGTTTGTAATGACTTTGTCGCCGGGTTTCAAGCCTTCCAGCACTTCGTAATAATTGGGGTTTTGGCGACCCAAACGCACAGTCTGTTTGATGCCGTTGCCAGTTGTTGGGTCAATGAGATAGACCCAGTTGCCTCCAGTCGTTTGGTAAAAACCGCCCCTTGCAAGGAGAGTGGCTTCTTCTTCAGCGCTTAGTTCCAGCTTCACAGAAACCGACTGTCCACGTTTGATGCCTTTCGGGGATTTGCCAACGAAAACCATGTCCGCTTCGAAGGCTCCGTTGATGACTTGCGGATAAATTTTTGAAATGCGCAATTGATAATCCTCCCCAGCCAGCGTGAAGCTTCCGACTTGTTCTACAGCAATTCTGGAATTGTAAAATTCGTCAATCCGAACCCGGATTTTAAAAGCTGTGAGGTCGTCAATTTGGCCAATATTTTCACTGCGAGCCACACTTTCACCAAGTTCTTTGGTCAAACCGGAAAGTTGTCCAGCGATGGGAGCCTTCACGATGAGTTGCTCCAAGCTTTGCTTCGTAATCGCCAAGTTGCGTTTCATCAAATCAAGCGACGAAGTCATCTGTTGTTGCTGGAGTGCTTGGTAGGCCGAGTCTTTTTTCAAAGTTGCTGTCAGCATCTTCTTCCTAGCTGCTAGGTAGGTTGATTCATCCTCAACCTCCTCCAAATCCACTTCCGCAATCACATTCGATTTGTAGAGTTCCCGGTTGCGCTTTAATTTTTTTCCATTTGTTGTAATGAGGTTGTCAACAGAAAGCGCCTGCTCCTTCATGCTCAGACTTTGTTGCTCCATCAGCAGGGAGGTGTTACGGATTTGATTGATTTGGGAAATGATGCTTGCTTCCTGGTTTAGGTAGTTCACCATCAAATCGGGATTGGAGAGCCTTAAGATGGGCTGTCCTTGTTCAACAGATGCACCATCTTCCACGAATTTTTCCTCCACTTTTCCACCTTCGATGGCATCCATCCGCACTGTACGTAGTGGAAGTACGATACCTGTCACTGGAATAAATTCTTGGAATTTGCTGCGCTCAACTGTAGAGATGGTGAGGCGGTCGGTTGTCACGTTAAGTTTGCTTACACCAGCATTCTTATAAAAACTCCTTCCCACAAAACCCAATCCTAAAACCACGGCGGCGATGATTCCGATGCGAAGGGGCGTCCAAGTCTTTTTTTCTATTTTCTTATCCATGATTCAAATTAGCATGGCGGATTTTCGCCATGCCAGTATTGGTTTCAATGGATATGCCAATAAAATTAAAGCGTTGATTTTCAGTTTTTTATAAAAATATTTAAAAAATTCGATGGAAAAAGTGTGCGATTTCGGACAGTGTAGTGTTCGGATTGGGACGGTGACCTAACCCATGAAAATCAAAGTGAAAACCGTCCCCCTTTCAACTTCACTGACCACCTGAATATCCCCTTGGTGCTGTCGCATTATTTGCCGAGCGAGGCTTAGTCCAATGCCTGAACCGGTTGTTTTGGTCGTAAAAAATGGTACAAAAATCTGCTCCAAATTATTATCAGGAATGCCGTGTCCATTATCTGAAATACGGATAAGGGTGCGTTGCTGTTCATCTCGGTCGGCAACGATGAGCACTTTTCCATCTGTAATATCCCCTACTGCTTCGAGGGCATTTTTTATTAAATTGATGATGACTTGTTCAAGTAGGGTAGGGTCGCCCGTAATTTGCAAATTGGGGCGAAAGAATTGCAGATTAAGCTCTACCCAATTGGGGACTTGATGTTTGAAAAGCGTCAATATCTGGTTCAGAAATGGCTCCAGTAGTATATGTTCGAGTTGTACCTGTGGGATTTTGGTCAATTTTCGGTAGTTTTCAGTGAAAGTAAGCAGACCAGAACTTCGTTTTTGAATAACTTCCATCGCTTGCACTACATCATCCAAATTGGAAGGGTCCGAGGACTTCAGCATATCTGCCGCTGATTGGCTGAGGCTGGCAATCGGCGTCACCGAATTCATGATTTCATGTGACAATATGCTGATTAATTTATGGTAGGATTTAATCTCTTCACTAGATAATTCACCTGATAAATTAAAGAAGGTATAAAGCCTAACTTCATCCTCTTTATTTTTTAAAATAAAATGACGTATAGCCACCTGTACAACCTCGTCATTAATTACCACTTTTTGGACAATCCGCTCACCAACTGGTAGTGATAAAATTACATCGTGTAGAGCCGGAGCTATATGCTTGAATGCAGCTAAATTGGGAAAATATGATTTGTGAAATATGGCTTTTAATGCTTTGTTGTCCAATAAAACTTTACCGGATTTATCCAAACAAAGAATGCCAGTATCCACATTTTCTAACACAAGGTGCATAAGTTGTCGGTCTGCTTCATTCTGAGACCTTAAATCCCTGAATTTATCACTAATGGCATTAAATTCGGAAAATAATTTATAATGTGGTTCACCTGTCGATAATTTTGAATAAGTGCGAGTAAAATCATCATATCGTATGCTCATCAAAAAATCGGCAATCTGTTGATTTACGCTGTATATTTTATGAAATAAATGAATAATTAACCCAATTATCAATAGGCCACCTATAATAACCCAAGGTATATTGTTGTTTGAGCGAAAATAAAGCAGCATTACAACCAACATTAGGAAGAAAATCAAGGATATGAGAAATATAATTCTCGCCCTAAAGCTGTTCAATATTTTCATAGCCCAAATTTTTCAAGTCTGCGATATAGTGCCGCCCTAGTTAGTCCTAGTGACTCTGCTGCTTTGCTGATATTTCCTTGGTGTAGCTCCACTGCCTTTTGCACCAGTGTGCGTTCTATTTCCTCCAAGTTCATGTTATCAGGTGGGAAAATTACCTTGCCGCTGCCAGGTTCCAAGTTGAAATCATCGGGCTGTAATTTGGTTGATTCCGTTAAGATTACAGCTCTTTCTACGGCATGGCGAAGCTCCCTTACATTGCCCGGCCAAGAGTGCTTTTCCAGTTTTTCCAAGGTTTCCCGCTCAAAATCCAAGCTTTGCTTGCCATATTTTTTTATGTAAAGGTTTAGGTAATGCTTCGCAATCAATCGGATGTCGCCGAAGCGCTCTTGTAGCGGAGGCATGGGGATTTCAATTGTGTTAATGCGGTAAAGCAAATCTTGTCTAAAAGTCTTGTCGGCTACCATTTTGTTTAGGTTGAAATTGGTAGCACAAATGAGCCTGAAATCTACTTGAATTTCTTTAGTAGATCCAACTCGTACGATTTTCCGGGTCTGCAAAGCAGTGAGCAATTTTGACTGAAGCCCCAGACTAAGGTTGCCGATTTCATCCAAAAAAAGGGTGCCGCCATTCGCCGCTTCGAATTTGCCAATATGGTCTTCCTTGGCATCGGTGAAGGCACCTTTCACATGCCCAAAAAGCTCGCTTTCAAACAAACTTTCCGAAATTGTACCCAAATCCACCTGTACAAAAGGTTTTTCCCATCTAGCCGATTTTTGCCATAACTCTTTGGCTGCCAGCTCTTTACCTGTTCCGTTTTCACCAGATATGAGTACGTTGGCTTCTGTGTTAGCAACTTTGTCAATCGTTTTAAATACCTCCCGCATTGCCACAGATTCACCTAGGAAATCAGCCCCTATGCTCTGGTTGCCATCTGCTGGCTGCACAGCGCCAACTGAACCAACAGCCGTTTTCACCACCTCCAGCAATTTTTCATTCCGCCAGGGTTTTTCAATAAAATCAGAAGCCCCAATTTTCATGGCACTCACCACGATTTCCACTTCTCCATGCGCAGTTATGATTACTACTTGGGTCTTAGGGCGCAGTTCTTTGATTTTGGCGAGCCATTCTAAGCCTACCTTTCCAGTGGAGTCAGTTTTGTTGTAATTGAGGTCAAGCAGTACTACATCAGGTTCGTATTGCTGTAGCAGGCGGGGCAAGTGCTGTGGGTTTTGCTCCGCAAAGACCCTTGAAAAAGCGGGTTTCAGCAGCATTTTCAAGGAAAAAAGTATGTCTTCCTCATCGTCGAGAATAAGTATCGTTCCTGCTTGTTTCATAAAATATCAAAAAATACGGGGTAAAAATAGCAGTTTACTTTTCGAAGGACACCGTTTTTTGATGGTGGTGTAAAAGCGGGTAAAAAATTCAAATGCCCAATTTGTTAAACCTGATGGCAGTTCTTCATAACTGTAAAAAAAACACTATCCTTGCCTTCTCAAATTTAGATGGTAATGCAAACGAAACAGTTATTCTTTTTTCTAATTTTTTCAGTCACTGTAATCTGTCTGACATCCTGTGGTGAAACGCCCAAAGTACTTGTTTTTTCCAAGACTAGTGACTACCGACATGCCAATATCGAAATTGGTGTTGCTGCCCTTCAAGCACTTGGTAAAAAAGAGGGGTTTGAGGTGGAAGCATCAGAGGACAGCACCATTTTTACCGAAGACAAACTAAAAAACTATGCCGCTGTGGTGTTCTTCAATACTTCGGGAGATGTCTTGAATAACTGGCAACAGGCTGATTTTCAGCGGTTTATTGAGGCTGGTGGCGGATTTGTTGGCATTCACAGCGCTGCTGGGACGGAGTATGATTGGAAATGGTATGGCAAGCTGGTTGGTGCTTATTTCGATGATTTTTCGGAGGTTCAGAAAGCGACCGTTAAAGTGGCTGACACGGGACATCCTGCCACGAAAGGACTTCCAGCATCATGGGAAGCGACCGACGAATGGTATAATTTCAAGCCCGTTCCACCCAACGACAAGGTTTATATCACCGGTGCCGAAGGCAATTACACCCACAGCAGCACGGACAGTTCTGTGGCTGCCATCAATGTGCCAGTTGCGCAGCGTTGGACTTACGATAGCAAGCAACCTTTTCTATCAGAAAATGTGAAAGTGCTGCTAAACCTTGACGAGGGCAGCTACAAAGGCGGCAAACATGGCGCCTCGCACCCAATAGCTTGGGCGCAGGAATACAAAGGCGGGCGCTCTTTTTACACGGGGCTAGGCCATACCGAAGCTGATTTTGCGGAGCAAAATTTTATGAAACACTTGCTTGGAGGCATCGTATGGGCCATTGGAAAAGGTCGGCTTGATTACTCAAAAGCAAAGACGCAGCGGATTCCGCCTTCTGACCGCTTCGTTCGCACGACCTTGGCTTCCAACCTCGACGAACCTACTGAATTAGCGGTATTTCCTGATGAAAGCGGCAAAGTGCTTTTTGTGGAGCGGAAAGGCGCTATCAAAATCTATTACCCTGATAGGGATACTGTGGAGACTATCGTCCACATGCCTGTTTACAAGGAATTTGAAGAGGGAGTGATGGGCATTGGCTTTGACCCAGGCTATGCCAAAAACCACTGGATTTACGTGTATTATTCGCTGATGGAAGGTGGTCGGCGCAACCGCCTGAGCCGTTTCAATTTTGAAAATGACGTGGTGATTCACAGCACTGAAAAGGTGCTTTTGGAAGTGCCGGAGCAAGTCGGTTGCTGCCACACTGGCGGCTCCATAGATTTTGATTCAAAAGGCAATTTGTTCCTCAGCACTGGCGATAACACAAACCCATTTGAGTCAGATGGATTTGCACCAGCAGACGGTCGGCCCGGACGTGAACTTTATGATGCACGTCGTTCAGCCTCCAATTCCAATGATTTGCGTGGTAAAATACTTCGAATCACGCCGCAAGCTGATGGAACCTATACAATTCCAAAAGGAAATTTGTTTGCCGAAGGCACGCCAAATACCCGTCCTGAAATCTTTGTGATGGGGTGTCGAAATCCCTACCGCATCGCCGTGGATAAAAAAACGGACTGCGTTTATTGGGGTGATGTTGGGCCAGATGCTGGCAAAAACAAGGTGGACCGTGGCTCCAAAGGATATGATTTTTGGGGGCGGGCCTGTGAGGCTGGTTACTATGGTTGGCCGCTGGTCAGGGGCAACCATGAATATTTCGATTACAATTTCGGTACAGGAAAAACTAGTACGATGAACGATGCGGAGCATCCTGTCAATAATTCCATGTACAATACGGGTCTGAAGGAATTACCGCCAGTTCAGCCGCCACTGATTTGGTACAGCTATGACGAGAGTTTGGAGTTTCCGTGGCTAGGCATTGGGGGTAAAAACCCAATGGCTGGGCCGATTTTTCATGCAGATGAATTACCAAAAGCGGCGTCCACTTTCCCTTCCTATTTTGAAAACAAGTTTTTCATCTACGAATGGATGCGCAACTGGATTTTCATCATCACTTTGGATGAAAACGGGAAGTTTGTACAGGCCGACCCATTCCTTCCCAATGAAACTTGGAGCCGCCCAATGGATATGGCATTTGGGCCAGACGGAGCACTATACCTCCTTGAATATGGGACGCAGTGGTTTGCGCAAAACCCAGATGCCCGTTTGACCAAAATCGAGTATGCACCCGGCAACCGCAAACCAATGGCAAAATTGGATGCTTCCCAAACCGAAGGTGCAGCTCCATTGGCGGTAAGACTAAGTGGCTCATCATCAAAGGATTATGATGGTGATAAGCTCAATTACGACTGGTCAGTAAGCGGCAGTGACCAACATTTTACGGATGCAGGATTTGAATATGTTTTCAAAACTCCCGGCGAGTATGAGGTAAAATTGAAGGTGACAGACCCAAGTGGCGCTTATTCTAGAGCGTCCACAAAAATTATTGTTGGGAATTCGAAACCAACCGTTGCTTGGCACTTGGATGGCAATCAGACTTTTTTCTGGGACAATGAAGAACTTCCATACCGACTGGAAGTGTCAGATGCTGAGGATGGCACACTGGCTAGCGGTAAACTCGATACCCGTAGGGCAAAAATCTCAATAGACTACCTCGCTGAAGGGCAGGATGTGGCAGCCATCGTGATGGGGCACCATACAAAGGAATCTGCCGCAATGGGCAGCTTGCAGTTTGCCACTGGGCTTAAATTGATCGAGGCAAATGACTGCAAAACCTGCCACGCCATTGATACCAAGGTCAATGGTCCAAGTTTCATAGATGTTGCAAATCGCTATTACGGGAGTGAGTTTGCTATACGCAGTCTGACCGCAAAAGTAATTGCTGGAGGCGCTGGAAACTGGGGTGAAACAGCCATGAGTGCCCATCCGAACATTAGTCAAAAAGAAGCCGAGGACATTGTGAAATACATACTCTCTCTGGCTGGCGAGGTGCAAACCACCGCTTCCTTACCATTTGATGGAACTTATCACATCGAATTGCCGGAGGGCAAGACTGAGAAAGGAGCTTATGTTTTTCAGGCGAGTTACCGTGATCTTGGTGGGCCGGGTGGCAGCAATTCCCTCAGCGATAAGCAGACATTGGTGTTGCGATACCCAAAAATAGCGGCAAAAGATTTCAGCCGTTCCGCAAAAGGCGTTCGTAGGAAACGGGTCGGGCAAACAGATACTATTGCTGTTGTTGACTTAATGGATGGGCGCTGGATTTCTTTCGATAAAATCGACTTGACAGATATTGGTGGGATTGAACTTGGTTTTCTGAAATCAGCGTCGATACTGCCCGGCACCAAAGTGGAAATTCGGACAGGAAGTGAAAGCGGTAAGCTTCTAGGAAGCGCTGAGGTGGGTGCAGAGCCAGTCAAAATTCAGGTTGGGCCTGTGAAAGGTATACAAAATTTGGTATTGGTTTTCAGGAATGAAAAAGTAAAGGAGACAGGTCTAGGAAGCCTTGATTGGATTGAGTTTGATAGAATGGCGAATGAGTTAGAATAAGCCAGTTGTTAACAATCTAAAGTAAAAATATGCTGGGATTGTTTAATTTATTTAGCGGTGGAATCCTGAGGAAAATTTATCACTGGCGCCACTTTGGATTGTGTCTCACCATGGCATTAACCGCTCTATTATTAACACTTAGGTATCATCGAATATTGACTGCACTCGATATGCCATTTGTATTGGAGCAATATCGAGATGGAATAAAAACTTATGAGGATATTATCTACCATGCCAAATATGACAGGAATGCTTCTGAATTTTGTGGTGTAAATTATCCCTATAAAGAGCATGTCATGGCAGCGATGGAACTTCCTGGTCTTGCCATATTAATACATTGGCTGACACCTGTTTTTCCTGAACTTCCGAAATACACCTATGGAATCCTGCATTTGCTGCTGATTTTGAGCATCTGGCTTTGCGCCATCTTGTTATTCCTGATATTCAATGAATTATCATTGCCTCCTTGGTATGGAATGCTAGTGGCCATTGGGATTACCTTCCTTGCACCTCAAAACCTACGCTTTATTGTACATTTTGGTTTGGCTCCACCTTTCGTGGTACCGGCAATTATTTATGGATTGATACTTTTGGGAAAAAAAGCACGATATACGGCTAGTATTTACCTTGCTGTAGCTGTTTTCTTTTCATCCATGTTGCATTTCTATTTTTTTGGAATCACTTGTTTTACAATTGGGCTATATTTTCTGTTTTCAATTTATCGGAATTTCAATAAAGAATGGCTCTTGAAAAACTTGCCACATTATGCACTGGCATTAGGTTTACCTTTGATTTTTTTTACTTTTTGGATGGTGTTTAATGACCCTGTAACTGATCGTACAAACAAACCATTGGGCTTTCTTATTTACCATTCAAATTGGGAAGGATTGTTTTTATTCCCAGAATTACATTTGTGGCATTGGATAGATAAAAATATTATCAAGATTGGAAAAACTGAATTCGAGGGTTGGTCTTATATTGGTTTGGTTGCTGGGTTGTTCATTGTATTTTCACTTGGTCGTTGGGCTATCGCAAAATTCAAAAAGCCACTTCTTTTACACATCGGTAATGATAATTCAAACGTGATATATCCATTACTAGGCACAGGAATTGTCGCTGCCATATTTGCCTGTAGCCAACCCTTTAATATTAAAGGTTTGGGCTTTTTGGTGGACTATATTGGGCCATTAAAACAATTCCGCTCAACAGGCAGATTTGCTTGGGTATTTTATTTTATTATCAATATCATCGCTTTTACTTCAATTTATAATTGGATCAGCAAATGGGAGAAATTACCCTTGAAATGTATGGCATTTATTCTCGTAATTGGGGTTTTGTTTTACGAGGCTTATACGTTCTCTTATAGTAAATTCATGTTTAATAGAATGTTGGGGGTAGAAGAATTGAGCCACACTAAGAAATTCACGGACGTACCAAATATAGATTACAACCGCTATCAGGCTGTAATTCCTGTCCCTTATTTCAATATTGGTGATAACAATTTTTCGGCTGTAGGTGACAACCAAATTATTCAAATGGCCAAAGTATTGTCAGCACAAACTGGGTTGCCATTGACAGCTGCTACGTTGACACGTTCTTCAAGGATGCAGACTTTCAAACAGATGCAATTGGTGGATATCCCAATGCAAATTCCTGTTATTCTGAGTGAATACCCCAATGATAAACCACTATTGCTCCTTGTTTCTAGCGAGCTGAGTCAAAAAGACAGCCTAAAGTATTTTCATCTTTTTAAAGACCAACCATTAATTTACGAAAACGACCGCTATAGCCTATATGAGTTAAGTTTAGAAAGCATTGCCTTGCATTTAAGCAATAGAAAACAAGGCATTTTGAACAAAACAATGCAATACAGCTATAGGCATGGAGCATTTATGTCAGCGGACTCAGTTGAGAATTTTGTTTACGTATCATTCGATAGTTTAGCATCAGGAAAAGTATTTAAAGGGGGCGGTGCTTTTGAAGCCCCACAACAAACAGACAATGTATTTTTTGAAGGAAATATTCCGAATGTTGCATTATTTCAAGATTATGAACTTTTGCTTTGGGTCTATGTAAATGAGGATTATTTCAGCGTATCAAACATAAAAGTGGAAGAGTATGATGCCTATGGCAAAAAAGTGCAAGAGCAGATTGCATTTGTTAGTACTTATGCCGAAGAATTTGACGCAAAAGGGTGGGTATTGGTGCAGCTTCCTTTCGAACCTCAAAAACTAGGTTCGAAATACCGTGCTTCAATTTCATTGCTGTCGCCAAATAGCAAACATATAGTGGTAGATGAAATGCTGATTAAGCCAGCATCTGCTGACATTTACAAAATAGATAACGATACACTTTGGTGGAACAACAGAATATTTGAATAATCTACATTGATATTATTCAATAACCCAAAGTTGAACAAAGGAGAATTTTGAAAGTCAACCGTTTTTCTTTTTTCGCTTTTCCTTTCCCATGATGTCTTGCCCATTCCTTGAATCCAATACAGGCTCAGGTCTCGGTGCTTCGTCCATCGTCTGTGTCCAGAATTTCTCTACCCAATTCCAACGGCCATTTTCCAATTTATAACCTTCGTATGTGCCATCAGGAACTTGCGTTGGACCTTGTCCATAGCCTCCAGCCATTGTCATTAAGTGGTCGAAAATGATAAGGCCCCAAGTCTCATCATAATTCAGCTTAAAGGAAGCTTCTGCCGAGAATTCCTTCACCAAACGGTTTCGGATAGTTTGATTGCCAAGGGAGTCTTCCTGTACAAAGACAGGTGCGCCAAAAACAGGCTTACCCTGCTTGAAACTCAATACATCCACAATTTTTCTTTTGTTGAAAAAGCTAAACCCATCAAACCCAAAAAGCAGATACTTGCTTCCTTCACCCGTCTTGAATTCTTTCAGATTATAGTAAACGGAGCCATACCATTTCTCTGGCGTTAGAAGGTCGTATTCCTCTGACTCAACCTCGGATGAGCGGTCAATCAGCGGAAAAAGCTGAAGTTTCTCGCTGTTCATTTGAATGGCACCGTAGTAACGGTAATCATCCACGTCAACATAGAGTTGCCAAGTGAAAATGCGGAAGGTACTGTCCTGCGGGTACTGGATGGAGACTGATTTAAGGCGGTCGAATTTATAGTTGAAGGAATTTTCCGTTTTCAGGGCCTGCACCAAGGTCGTGATAAGTTTTTTACATGTGCCAAAACGCTCGTCAGGCAGCGAATCATTGACCACCAAGAAGGCACAAAGCGCCAACGTATCCTCATAGTCCTTTAGTTTGGTCAAGTTCTCGGCACTGATTTTACCAGCTTGGGCGTGGCTATTCATGGCAAATGCAAAAACAAAAAGTACGGGCAGTAATTTTTTCATGAAGTCAAGTTTTTCAAAATCTGCACAAAGAACGTAAGTCAATTGGCTTTAGTGCGACAGCGCCAAGTTTTGGTAAAATCCAGCGAATTTTCGCAACCAAATGCTTCATTCCTCATTTATTGGATATATTTGCGGCCTTTTTGGAATAAAAATCAACGTAGTAAAATGAAAATACTCGTTTGCATTAGCAAAACACCCGATACCACTTCAAAAATTTCCTTCACTGCTGATGGCGCTAAATTCAATGATGCGGGCATCAGTTTCATCATGAACCCCTACGACGAGTGGTATGCCCTCGTCCGTGCTTGTGAATTGGTGGAGAAAAACGGTGGCACTGTGACCCTCATCAACGTGGGTGGTGCAGACAATGACCAGACTATCCGCAAGGGCCTTGCCATTGGAGCAACGGATGCCGTGCGAATTGATGCTGAGCCTAAAAGCGCCCTGTTCATTGCGAAGCAAATCGCCGAATACGCCAAGTCTCAGAACTACGACATCGTTTTCTGCGGTAAAGAAAGTATAGATTACAACGGTTCGGAAGTCGGTGCAATGGTGGCCGAATACTTGGACCAACCCTTTGTCTCCTATGCCAGCAAACTCGACATCAATGGCAACACCGCTACATTGGAGCGGGACATTGAAGGTGGCGTGGAAATCTTGGAGGTGCAAACTCCTTTCGTGGTAAGTGCGGCAAAAGGCATGGCCGAACAGCGCATCCCGAACATGATGGGGATCATGAAAGCCAAATCGAAGCCTTTCCAAGTAGTGGCACCCGTGGAGTTTCCAGATTTGGCAGTGCCTGTAAAATTCACATTGCCGAAGGAAAAAACAGGTGTGAAATTGGTCAGCCCCGACGACATGGACGAACTCGTCAGACTACTCCACGAAGAAGCAAAAGTTATTTAATTGCTTGATTGTTAAATTGTTATATTGTCTTCCCTTTTAGCGACAACAATCCATCAATTCAACAATCCAACAATCCAACAATCAATGATATTAGTTTTCGCAGAGGCCACCAGTGGCCATTTCAAAAAAGCCGCTTTTGAGGCGGTAACCTACGGCATTCAAACGGCGAATTTGCTGGGCAGCCAATGTGTTGCCTTGACTTTGGGAAAAGTTGAAAACGCAGGTCAACTGGGCGTTTACGGGGCTTCCAAAGTGTACAATGTGGCCAATGAGCACCTAGCCAATTTCGACAGCCAAGTCTATGCCGCTGTCATTGCGCAAGCAGCCGAAAAGCTCGGCGCCACAGTGGTCGTGCTATCGCATACCTCTACGGGAAAATCCTTGCTCGGTCGCCTTGCAGCCCGCCTGAAGGCTGGTTCAGTAGCCGGGGTGAAGTCACTGCCCGATGTTTCAGGGGGTGGGTTCAAGGTGAACAAAGGTGTTTACTCCGGTAAAGCCATTGCTACTTATGAAATAAGTTCCCCCATCAAATTAGTATCACTCGCTGGCAATGAAATTCCGCTACAATCAACGGGGAATGAGGTCGCTGTAGAATCCCTGGACGTTACCGCACCGAGCAGCAGGGTTAAAGTACTCGATGTGAAACGGGAGGAAGGCATCGTGCCGCTACCAGAAGCTGTGACAGTGGTTTCTGCTGGACGAGGCATGAAAGGGCCTGAGAATTGGGGCATTGTGGAGGACCTGGCGAAAGCACTGGGTGCTACCACTGCTTGCAGTCGCCCTGTGGCAGATGCCGATTGGCGCCCCCATCATGAGCATGTTGGACAAACAGGTGTCGCTATCCGGCCTAACCTGTACATTGCCATCGGTATTTCAGGTGCCATCCAACACTTGGCTGGGGTGAACCAATCGAAGGTAATCGTAGTCATCAACAAAGACCCAGAAGCACCGTTCTTCAAAGCGGCTGACT
This sequence comes from Bacteroidota bacterium, assembly GCA_016124585.1. Taxonomy (GTDB): domain Bacteria; phylum Bacteroidota; class Bacteroidia; order Chitinophagales; family Saprospiraceae; genus UBA6168. The sequence goes on from WGNL01000024.1 coordinate 165,611, forward strand.
ATGGCGTTGTGGGCGACCTGTTCGAAGTAGTGCCGAAATTGACGGAAGCCGTCAAAAAATTCAAGGCTAGCTAATATTCACACACTTTGAATAAAGCAAAAAGCCCCTGCCGACGGATGGAACGTTGGCAGGGGCTTTTTCATAAAAAAATAGTCCCTTCCTCATTGCTGAAGAAGGGACACTGTAGCATAGGATTATAAATGTTTAAGACAGTTGCAAGTTTTGCAAATATCAGTCCAGTTGTAATTTGAAAACTTGAATTTCCCAAATCCCTGTATTAGACTGCTGTTCTGAAAGGCTTTTTGGCGAATGACAGCAGATTTCTAAAATGCTCTAATTCAAAATTCTAACTACCTTTCCGTCTATAAAAACAGAATAAAATGACGGGTTTCTTCCACCGGAAAAGTATCGTTTGGTTGAGTGTCTCCGCTTGTGTTGCATTGGTTTTGTGGCAATATTCCTCAGGAAAAAAAATCATGGTGGACTACAACGCCGAGGTGAAGCCCATCCTGAACAAGCATTGCCTCTCCTGTCATGGTGGCGTTAGAAAAAAAGAAGGATTCAGCCTCCTCACCAGAGAAGATGCCCTTGCGCCTACTGATAGTGGCAAGCCCGCCATCGTGCCGGGCCACCCCGACCAAAGCGAGTTTATCCGAAGGCTGACGCTCGCTGACCCCGAAGAACGGATGCCTTACGGCAAAGAACCATTGACGAAGGAAGAAATCGCCATCCTGACCAAGTGGGTGAAGGCGGGCCTGCCTTGGGAAAAACACTGGGCCTACCGCCCGGTGGAAAAGCAGCCCGTGCCGGGCAGTGGCCGTATGCTATCTGTTTTTGGTGAAAAAAGCTGGGGGAACAACGAGGTAGATGCTTTTGTCCTGAGCAGATTGCGGAGCAAAAACATGCACCCCGCCCCCGAAGCCAACAAAGCCACGCTCCTCCGCCGAGTCAGTATCGACCTGATTGGTCAGCCCGCACCGGATGGGTTGGCTACGGTTTTTTTGAAAAACGACAGCCCCGAAGCTTATGAGCAACTCGTGGACAGCCTGCTGGCCTTGCCGCAATATGGCGAACGCTGGACGGCTCTCTGGCTCGACCTTGCCCGCTACGCCGACACGAAAGGCTACGAAAGGGACGACCGCCGCCAAATCTGGCATTACCGTGACTGGCTCATCCGGGCCTTCAATGCGGATATGCCCTACGATGAATTCCTGACGGAACAATTGGCAGGTGACCTGCTGGGCGGTGACTCGCCTCCGACGGATAATCAGTACGTCGCCACGGCATTTCATCGGAATACCATGACCAACGACGAGGGTGGCACCGATAACGAGGAATTCCGTACCGCCGCCGTACTTGACCGTGTGAACACCACTTGGGAGGCGCTGATGGGTACTTCCTTTGCCTGTGTGCAATGCCACGACCACCCTTACGACCCGTTCCGCCATCATGAATACTACCAGTTCATGGCTTTTTTCAACAACAGTCGGGACGCTGATACGTACGAGGACTACCCCCAACTTCGGCATTTTGGGAAGGAAGACAGCATACGCCTCCTCGGACTAACCGACCGTGTGCGGCAACAGATTTCACCGACGAAGGCAATGGAGGTGTACCATTTCCTCAAAACCTTGGAGCCTGTTTATTATTCCCTTGAATCGGATAGCCTGCGCAATGCGGCTTTGTACGATACCAAGTGGCTGGGTATGCGGCAACACGGCCTCGCAAGACTGCCTTCCGTTCAACTTGACGGGAAAGGTCGGTTGTGGTTCAGGTACGAGGGAACGAGTGCTGCTGGCCGTTGGACGGTTCGGCTCGATAGCCCGACTGGTGAAGTGCTTTTTTCCACCCACCTAAAACTGACAAAGGGTTGGTACATTGATAAAATTGATTTCAAAGAAAAAGCGGGTCGGCATGACCTCTGGTTTGTTTACGAAAACCCAAGCCTGAAGCCTGACGATGCTGGGGTTCAGTTTGATTGGTTTTATTTTGCGACGCCCGGCTTCGGGGATGAGCCCGCCCTCCAGCCTGATTTTGAGTACCTGCTTCGAGCCAAGACTCCTACCACGCCTGTCATGGTGGAAAACGTGCCTACCATGAAGCGCTCAACGCATGTTTTCGAGCGGGGGAATTGGCTCGTGAAGGGTAGGGAAGTAGCGGCCAACACTCCCAAGGCACTACCGCCGATGCCAAAAGACGCACCGAGCAATCGCCTCGGCCTTGCCCTGTGGATGACTTCGCCCGACAACCCCCTCACTGCCCGTACGCTGGTTAACAGGCTCTGGGAGCAGCTTTTCGGGTATGGTATTGCAGAAACACTGGAAGACCTCGGCTCCCAAGGAATCCCGCCCACCCATCGGGAGCTGTTGGATTGGATGTCCTACCAATTCATGCACGAGTATCATTGGAGCATGAAAAAGCTGCTGAAAACCATGGTCATGTCCGCCACTTATCGCCAGGACTCAAAAGTGAGTGCTGAAAATTTGGAAGCTGACCCGTACAATCATTTTTATGCCAGAGGACCTCGGGTGCGGCTCACGGCCGAACAAATCCGGGACCAAGCCCTTAATATCGCTGGGGTTTTGAATCCCAAAATGTACGGCCCCAGCGTGATGCCCTACCAGCCGGAAGGTGTTTGGCAAAGCCCTTGGAACGGTGATGCCTGGAAGCTCTCGGAAGGGGATGAACGCTTTCGCCGAGCCATTTACACCTTTCTAAAACGGACGGGGCCTTATCCCTCGATGATTTCTTTCGACGGTACGGCGAGGGAGGTCTGCACCGCCCGCCGGGTACGCACTAATACGCCCCTACAAGCCCTCGTCACCCTGAACGATGAAGCCTACGTGGTGGCCGCCCGTTATTTTGCCAACCGCATTTATGAGACAAAGAAAAGCAAGCCTGCCGAGCAAGTGGCATGGGCCTACCAACTGGCCACCGGTCACCAGCCCGATGCTGCCAAAACCCAGGTGCTGGTGGATTTGTACGAACACTCGTACACTGATTTTGCGAAGCACAAGGATAAAATGGAAAAACTCTGCGGAAAGGAAACTATGGTGCAAACGCCCGAAATCGCTGCCCTCGTTGTTGTTTGCAATGCTGTTTTAAACTTAGATGAAGTATTGACGAAAAGTTAAGAAGCAGTTTGATTGTCCTACATTTGCGCTTTCTGCTTTTTGCTTGACTGTTGTTTAGGTTACTTTTGTCATGGACTTAGACCACATCTGCCTCAAGTTTGTTGTTTTATGAGACTCAGCGTTTGCCTACGGCAATGACAAAAATGGCAATAACTTTCATGCAATACAACAATTCAACAATACAACAATTTAACAATCACGACCATGAAATTCTTCATCGATACCGCCAACCTCAAAGACATTCAAGAAGCCAACGAGCTCGGCATCCTCGACGGGGTGACCACCAACCCTAGCCTGATGGCGAAAGAGGGCATCACTGGCAAAGACAATATTGAAAAACATTACCAAAAAATCTGCGAAATCGTGCAGGGCGACGTAAGCGCTGAGGTCATTTCCACCGACTATGAGGGCATCGTGAAGGAAGGAACCCACCTCGCCAGCCTCGCAGAGAACATCGTCGTGAAAGTGCCGATGATAAAGGATGGTGTGAAGGCCATCCGCCACTTCACGGACAATGGCATCGCCACCAACTGCACCCTCGTCTTTTCCTCTGCCCAAGCCATTTTGGCAGCAAAAGCTGGTGCTACTTATGTATCACCATTCATTGGCCGCATTGATGATACAAACTGGGACGGGATGGAACTCATTAAAGAAATGGCAGAAATCTACGCCATCCAAGGCTTCGAGACGCAGATACTGGCGGCTAGCATCCGCAGTTCAAGGCATATCGTGGAAGCAGCGAAGAATGGGGCCGATGTCTGCACCTGTCCGCTCAGCGCCATCCTTGGCATGTTGAAGCACCCACTTACTGATAATGGCCTTGCGCAGTTCTTGGCGGACTACAAGAAAGGTAATGGTTAAAAAACAGGCATTAGGGGGCAAACAAATGGTGAAAACCTTGATTCAATGGCCATCACCAGTTGCTTTCCATTACCCAAGCTAGTTTGCTGAAAGCCAAAAGCTGTTTTCGAATAGCCTAACGGCAATTTCAGATTAAACATTTACGAAAAAGACCTTCTAAGCATGCCTGGCTTGGAAGGTCTTTTTCGTTTTGGTTCGGACAAGGGGTACTTCTAAACAAATCTTATTGATTTCTGCGTCTTCATCGTTCTCTCCAGTGCCGTAAATCCCAATTAAAGAGCGGTAAAAACCTGCTACAGAACGTTTCGAAATCAAAGTTACAAGCGCTGTCATCAAGCTTGATAAGCCTGTAACCAGCCATGATTGCACTGTCATAAAGCTTGTGCGTTCTGCAACGGAGCTTGATGCTTCTGAAGTGCCACACTAACTTTCTGTTATTAGCCTTAGGTCTTCTGTAATTGATTTGACATGTTCCGTAATTGATTTTATGTGCGTTGCAATCAATCTTGTGTCTTCTGTAATTGAATATTGGTGGGTTTTCTTGAAAACTAGGCTAATTTAAGGCTGATTTAATTGTTATCAGACCTCTCTTGCATATTCCTCAAAACTCAAATAACGTCCCTGCTTTCCCCTTTGGAACCACGCCCAAATGCTTATACGCTTTTTCGGTAGCCTCACGACCCCTGGGGGTGCGCTGGAGGTAGCCTTCCATGATAAGGAACGGCTCGTGAACTTCCTCAATCGTGCCGGGCTCTTCACCCACGGCCGTAGAAATGGTGGTCAAACCCACTGGCCCACCTTTGAACTTGTTGATGATGGCGTCGAGGATTTTGTTGTCCATCTCGTTCAAGCCGCCTTCGTCCACATTGAGGGCTGTGAGGCCGATTTTTGCAATTTCCAAGTTGATAGTGCCGTTGCCTTTCACCTGAGCGAAGTCACGGATGCGACGAAGTAGCAGGTTGGCGATACGGGGAGTGCCCCGGCTTCGGCGGGCAATTTCGTAAGCGCCGTCATCAGTCATGGGCACGTTCAGCAGTTTTGCGGAGCGGCCCAAAATCCTCTTTAGGGTTTCCACATCGTAATAGTCCAAGTGGCAAGTGATGCCAAAGCGGCTGCGCATGGGTGCGGTGAGCAGGCCCATGCGGGTAGTGGCACCCACGAGCGTAAAATTGGCCAAGGCAATTTGAATGCTCCGGGCATTTGGGCCGGAGTCAATCATGATGTCGATGCGGAAATCCTCCATGGCGGAGTAGAGGTATTCCTCCACGACCGTGTTCAGGCGGTGGATTTCATCAATGAACAGTACATCCCCATCTTCGAGGTTGGTCAGCAGCCCGGCCAGGTCGCCCGGTTTTTCGAGGACGGGGCCAGAGGTCATTTTGAGCGAAGCGCCCAGTTCGGTAGAGATAATATGCGATAGGGTTGTCTTGCCAAGGCCGGGAGGGCCGTGCAGGAGCACATGGTCGAGCGCCTCGCCCCGTTGGTTGGCGGCAGCGATGAAGATGCGCAGGTTGTCCACGATTTGAGGTTGCCCGCTGAAGTCGTCGAGTTCCTTCGGTCGCAGTGCCTTTTCGATGAGCTTTTCGTCGTTGCTCATCAGGTTGCCTTCAGCGTCAAGATTTGGGTTAGTCATTGATTGAATTACTGTATTGTTGGATTGTTGGACTGTTTCCCGTTTAACGACCGCCTCGCAACAATAAAACAATACAACAATTCAACAATCTTTTTAATCCCACACGCCTTCGCCTTGCCAGATGGTTTTTCCTTTGGAAATGAAGTTCAGGTGTTGGGTGTGGCATTCATCGTTTTGGTCGCCGTTCGATTGGCATATAAGCACCCCGTCGCAATCGTAGAGGTAGGTGCTGTTGGGTTCGGCTTGGAAGGCAAAAGCCCATTTGCCACCCATTTGGAACTTGATGATTCTGGTAGGATTGTGGCGGTCAATGGCTTTGCTCATCCAATCCACAGCGAAGGGGTTGCTGATTTTGGAGCATTCAACAGGCTCATTGTTGGCTTTCACGTCCTCCACGCAGGTGATTTGAATGATTTCAGACTCCGCCATGCAGACGCTGGCCATGTCGTGGAGCGGCTGATAATCAAAGCGGATATTTTGACCTTTCTTGGGAGAAAAATTTTCAGGAAACTCAATCGGGTTGAGCAGTTTGCCATCCTTCAATCGGATGAGGTAGCCACAGCCGTCGAGGCCGTCCATGTCAACGATGGTGCCCTCCGTCTTGCAGTTTGCATCCGCAGCGCCCATCTTGGTCTTACAGTCTGACAATGCAACAATTGCGAGAAAAATCAGTATTGAACGCATGTTTAAAATCAAAGAAAATTAGGATTTAACATTACCGAAAGCGAGGCGCTTGTGTTACCTTTGCGCCGCTTTTTGAAAAGGATTGAATGTTGGAGGGATTGAAGGATTGAAGATGGTTTTAGGCCATTTTATTCAATCCTTCAATCCTTCAATCCTTCAATCCCTAAAAATCATAACGAAATGACCGGAACAAAAGTAACGATTGCCAAAGGTAAATTAAAAGTACCGAATGACCCGATTATCCCTTTCATTGAAGGTGATGGAACGGGTGCTGATATTTGGGCAGCTTCCGTACGGGTATTGGATGCCGCCGTTGAAAAAGCCTACAAAGGCAAGAAAAAAATCGTTTGGAAAGAAGTGTTGGCTGGTGAAAAAGCTTTTAACAAAACAGGCAACTGGCTACCAACCGAGACCCTCGACACCATTCGTGAGCACCTCGTGGCTATCAAAGGCCCATTGACCACGCCTGTTGGTGGTGGCATCCGCTCCTTGAACGTGGCGCTTCGCCAAGAACTTGACCTTTACGCTTGCGTGCGTCCAGTGCAGTATTTCAAAGGGGTGCCTTCCCCTGTGAAAGAACCGCAGTTGGTGGACATGACCATTTTCCGTGAAAACACGGAAGACATCTATGCTGGTATTGAGTACCAAGCTGGCTCTGCTGAAGTGGAAAAACTGCTCAATTTCCTCCAAAACGAAATGGGTGTGAAGAAAATCCGCTTTCCAAAATCTTCTTCCTTGGGTATCAAGCCGGTTTCGAAAGAAGGAACAGAGCGGCTCGTGCGCAGCGCTTTGAACTATGCAGTGGCGGAGAAAAAACCTTCATTGACACTGGTTCACAAGGGCAATATCATGAAGTTTACCGAAGGTAAATTCAAAGAGTGGGGCTATGAACTGGCCGAGCGGGAGTTTGGCGACCAGGTCTTCACTTGGGCGCAGTACGACCGCATCAAGGATGAAAAAGGAGAGGCTGCTGCCAACGCTGCTCAAAACGAAGCTGTGAAAGCGGGTAAAATCATCGTGAAGGACGTCATCGCTGATGCCTTCTTGCAACAGATTCTGCTCCGTCCGGCTGAGTACTCGGTCATTGCGACGCTGAACCTGAACGGCGATTATATTTCTGATGCTTTGGCTGCGCAAGTGGGTGGTATCGGCATTGCGCCAGGTGCCAATATCAACTACGTGACAGGCCATGCCATCTTCGAAGCTACGCATGGCACGGCACCTAAGTATGCTGGTTTGGACAAAGTGAACCCATCTTCTGTGATTCTTTCCGGTGAAATGATGTTCCGCTTCCTTGGCTGGACGAAAGCTGCCGACCTGATTCTGAAAGGCATGAAGCGTGCAATTTCGAAGAAGCGGGTTACCTACGATTTCCACCGCTTGATGAAGAATGCGACTTTGCTTAAATGTTCTGAATTCGGCGACGAAATGATTGCGAACATGTAATCACGAGTGACGATTTTGTCCTCAAGAAATAAAAAAAAGGCGGCCCGATTGGGTCGCCTTTTTTGTTTTCAGCAAAACAGGTTGTGTGCAAAACTGGCCTTAATTCATCAGGGTTACATCACCGTAGAGCTGTACTACCCGCCCATCGATGAACTCGACTTCCGCTTTCCAGACAAAAACACCCGGGTTCATCCGGTGGCCATCCAGTCGCCCGTCCCAGCCCATCGGTTCATCGTTGGGGTTGAAGTTTTCCCGCACAAATACTTTTTCCCCGAATCGGTCGAAAACCTGAAAGCGCTTGACGCTGCGCACGGAAGATGCCCTGGCGTAAATCGTGAACAGGTCATTGATGCCATCACCATTCGGTGAAAAGGAGTTGGGCACGTAGATGTCCAAATCCTTGGTTACACGAATATTCCGTTTGTCGGTCAGGGAGCAACCGTTTTTATCAAAAACGGTGAGGTAGTAATAGACGGATTTAAGCGGCTTTGCCCAAAAGTTAAGTTCAGTCAATTTTTGTACAGTATTGGATTGCCAAATGAAGGAATCAACGGGCGAGAAGCTGATGTCCGGGTTGATGAAAACACTATCGCCCAGTTCAATGGTCAGGTCTTCACCCAATTCCATGTACAATTCCTCAGGGGTTTCCAAGAAAAAGCTGGTATCCACCGTACAGCCATTGGCATCGAAAATTCGGATATTGTAAGTGCCTGGCGGCAAATTGTCAAAGGTAATTGGAGCTGGCAAAGGTTGGGAACCTTGCAATTGGGCTTTCACATCGCCTGCGCCACCCGTCCAGCCGAATATTTCAAAGTACCCATCGTCCACATCAAAACATCTTGGTGCGTTGAAATCAAAATCAGGGACAAAAAGGTCAGGCTCGGTGAGGGTGAAATTAGCGCTGGCCTTGCAACCTATGGCATCTGTGAGCGTGACGGTGAAGTCACCTGTTTTCAAATTTGTAATCTGTGGGGTCTGTTCGAGGTTCGACCATTCAAAATCAAATGGTGGGATGCCTGCCAGGGCATTCGCCAATAAAACACCGTTGCTGTCTTGAAAGCATTTCAACCCGAACCCGCTGCCGCCGCTGAGTACCTGAATTTCGGTTTCAGGTAGGTCTAGCGTTAGCTGAAATTCTGCGGTAGAGGTACATCCAAAACTGTTCGTGACAGTGACCGTGTAAAGTCCTTCGCTGCTCGTGTTGATGCTATTTGTAAGCTCGCCATTGCCCCAAAGTATTTCGGTAGCGTTTGTCACGGCTTTGAGAATGACGGTATCGTTTTCACAAAAATAAGGTTCACCATCAATGGAAAGTACGGGAACGATTTCAGTAGCTGGCACCAGAATATTTCGATTGATGATGCATTCGCCAATATCAACCAGCACAGTGTATTCCGTGTCGGCATTTGGGTTGGGTATTTTGATTTTATGGCCATTGCCAATGGTATTTCCGTTGCCATCCAGCCAAGTATAGCTTGCGTTTAAGCTATCAACGCTTAAGGTGTAGGTATTGTCACACTCAAAAATTAGGTCAATATCATCTTGGAAATGTTGCACCGAAAACTGATGGTCAAGGCTCGTGACACAACTGTCAATTAAGCGAAAACAGTAATCGCCCAGCATGAAATTAGGTAGGGAGAGGGTAGAGTCCGGTACGTTGTAAGTGGCAAGCACAGTTCCGGGATTTTGGCAATCTACTTGCTCGATAACGAACGGCGGTTTGCCGCTTAGTATTTCAAAAGTCAAGGTGGTGCTACCAGCACCGTCGCAAAGCGTTCCACTAGATACATCAAAACTAAGCGTGTCAGCTTCGGGCACATCAACAATAACCGTATCTACTGGGCAGGCCGACCCTAAGGTGTAGAGGTAAACCGTATGCTGACCAGCTGCTACATTTACGAAGGTGAAGGGTGAGCCCAATTGGCTGGTAACAGGGCCTACGGCATCCAAACTGTAATTGTCCTTGATGCTGTTTGGCCAAGTAATGTCAGCATTGTTGGCTGCTCCCCAAGCTTGCCACCCCGCCAAATCCATGGCGCCAGTTACTGTTATTGTTCCACTCCCAGGGCAGTTGCCAAAAGGGATGGCCTGTAAATCATAAACTGGAGCCGGTAGGTGCAAGTTTTTTACACCACAATGGTCAACTTCAGATAGTTGGTATTCACCGGGAATCAAACCTGTAATTGAATACGACTGACAACTGGCGGTCAAATCATCTGTGTCGATTAGCAGGGAAAAATTATTGGGCCCTCCGGTAAGAAAGAACGGCCCCGTTTCTGGATTGATAACCAATTGATAAAGAGGTTGGCAAATGCCGCCGACCACACCATTATATAGATAGGTTTTCATGACTGGATTGACCGCTTTCCAGAAGCCCAAAGTGGCCGAAGCTTCAAATGTGCCGCAGTTTGGCAAGTTCAGCATGATTTTGTACTGCCCGGAATCTGGCACGTAGAAAAGCCCTGTATTGTTGCTGGATAAAACATTGTCGTTTTCATCCAAGAATACAAAAAGCCCACCAGCGCTATCCATTGGTCGGTCAGAGATAGCACCATTGTCACAATAAAAACGGTCAACGAGTTGTGCTTGAACGGAGTCACAACCTGGTTTCAATAACAAAATAACTGAATCACGGCAGACCATTTGGTCAGCGCATCCGTCCTCAATTGCAAGTTCCCAATTGCCAGGAGTATTGCCAGTGAAAGTAATGGAGATACCGGAAGTATCCACCTGCTTGGTTTGGACAGGGCTACAAGTAAGGCATGTAACTTCAAAAGGCCAACTATCTGCATCAAAACCACCACTGCAACCGCCATTTGGAGTGAACATGGAAATGGAATTGTCCGTGCAAGAAGTTGGAGGGTCTTGTTCAAAAACTGGATATTTCTTTTGCTTGTAAATCGCATCGCTTTTATTGCCACAGGCGTCCACAACTTGGAAAAGGTAGAAACTGGCATTTATCGGTAATCCAGTCAATTCATTTGTGTTGCTGGAAGTGATGATATTGTCCGGAGAAATATAATTGAAGGTGAAAGGAGGAATGCCATTTTGCACCTCTCCCAGAATGGCAGTTCCATCAGTAAAATTTGTGCAAATAGAAAGTACTGAAGGCCGAATTACAACTGTTTTGCTAAAGTTTGTACATCCATCACTTACGGTTAGGGACATGGAACACCCCCATTGAGATTGTGGGAAGACGCCATTTGTATTAGAAAAACTTCCATTAGAACTGTTGAGGGTGTAAAGATAGCTGCCATTGCCACCTGTAACTGACAAAACATGAAGCTGCCCATCAACGCCAACTTCAAAAATGAAATTTGATATAGTGTTACCACCAGCTTGGCAGGTTTCCACGGAAAAATTGCCGCAAGCATCAGTCACTTTTACCCAATAATTAGTGCCACTCGAAATATTGGTAAAAGTTGGGTTGTTGGCTGGTGTGTTGTTTTGGTACGGCCCCCCCAACCCTGCTGTTGAAATGGCAAAAGTCAATGGTGCAGCACCACCCGTGACGACTGCTTGTACTGCACAACTTCCACACACCAAGTTTAAATCTGGGCTTTGGTAGTTTCCACCAACAGTTATTGTTTGGGTAGCAGATGAGCCATTTCCGCCATCTGTCACTGTGATGGTATAGTCGCAAGGTGCTAGATTATTGAAATTCGAGACCTGTTGGGTGATTGGTTGAGTAAGGCAGGAACTGGTGAGTTGATAGTTCAAGGTGCCAGTGCCACCTGTGGCACTTATTTGAATGCTACCATTGGAAGAACAAGTTGCGTCTGTGATTTGATAAGTAAAACTGACTTGTGCACTAACAAAAGAAACTGCTAATAAAAATAAGCCTACGGCTATAAATGATTTGAAATTCATGAGATACTTGTGTCTTATGTTCCGAAATACGGTTGAGTGTAAATCTAATATCTTAATGCCTCAATGAGTTGGTTTTGTTTGCCATTTGGAAGATTTTTAGGCTGAAATGGTAACCATTATGAAGGGTAGGAGATGACGTTGGCTTTCAGACAAAGCCTTCTTACCAATTTTTTTGCCAGTAACCGTGAATTCTGAAATTGTGGGAATTTATTAACATATAAACTGGGCTTTAAATCCGCTCCATCGACTGTTCGGGAAGCCAGCCTAACTCACCATTTTCTAATCTGACCTGCCACCAACCATTTATATTTTCTATTTGTTGGAGCTTGACTCCTTCAACTAACGTCATTATTTCTTGTGAACTATCTTCTGGCTCAGCCCTCAAAATAGCCGATTTTTGTAGCAAAATGGCTTGTTGGGTATTCTTTTCAAAGCAAACTCGGCTGATGGCCAATGAAAACGGAAGTATGCTCATCAACAGCAATGCAATCCCAGCCAAAAGTCCCCATTTTCGCTGAGCACGATTTTTACCTAAAATCCACATCGCCAGACCGCTAAATCCCAGCCACCAAAGTACTAGCCCAACTATGCCCATTTTGTTTGTTGAAATGGCAAGACGAGCAGATTGCCACCATTTCACGAGAAAAAATGGTGGGAGAGGCTCAATTTCCATGGCCAATTTCGAATGTAGGAAATCAAGGTTTTGTTTGATTTCGGCATTTTCGGGGGCTAAAATCAAGGCACGTTCGTAATGCAATATGGCCCGTCCAGGGCTGCCTTTTTTGTACCAGGCATTGCCAAGGTTGTACTCCAATTCCGGCGCTCGATAACCGGAATCCAGTAGTTGTTCATAGATTTTGATAGCCTTCGCATAATCCTGTTCTTGGTATGCTTTGTTTCCTTCGGCAAAAATTCTTGCCTCGTCTTCAGCCCGTAGGTAAGTGAGCAGCGACGACCAAAATAGGACTCCCAACAATATCCGATTCATAATTTTAAGTTTAAAAATAGCTTTCCGCCATTTTACTTAAATCGTTCATTTTCAAGCCTTTCTAAATATTCCATGCAAACCAAATCATCTGCATCCCCGCTTGGAGATGCGCTGAACCATGCTGCCAATATTTCTTTTGCCACCTGCTCCGAAATACTTCGAAGACTCATGGCAAGCACGTTTGCATCGTTCCATTTTCTTGCACCTGAAGCTGTTTCAGCATCGTTGCAGAGAGCGGCCCGAATGCCCTTCACCTTGTTGGCGGCCAAGCAGACCCCAGTACCAGTCCAACAGAAAAGTACACCCATATCGGCAATACCAGTTGCTACCTTGACAGCTACTTCAGAGGCCACCTTTGGCCAAGGCGCATTCTCTTTTTCAAAAGCGCCAAAACGTACCACCTCGTGCCCCATTTTTTGCAATTCCAAAGCCACCATTTTGGGCAGGAGGCTTTCCATGTCTGTTCCGATAGCGATTTTCATTGGTAAACAAATTGAAAATTTGCTCGTAAAAGCCGCACCTGTTTTGATGTGGCTTCGCAAAATTCGTTGGAAAGCTGCCAAATCAAAGGCTTTTGACAAAAAAAGCGAAAAAAAGCCCAAATTTGCATCCTTTTTCAAAAATGTATTTTTTTCAAAAAAATATTGGACAATGACAAATGGCCATCCACTCATCGCTGGCATTCAGCAAATTGGCATCGGAAACCTCGATGTACATGCCACATGGCGCTGGTACAGGGAGCACCTCGGTTTCGATGTGCCAGTTTTTGAAGAAGCCGCAGAAGCCAAACTCATGCTGCCATACACAGGAGGCAAACCTCGTAGTCGCCATGCTGTACTAGCCCTCAATATGCGGGGCGGTGGTGGTCTAGAAATTTGGCAGTACACTTGCCGTACACCACAACCGGCTGAATTTCAACCGCTTGTAGGCGATCTTGGCATCTACATCATGAAGATAAAATCTGCTGATGTGCCCGCTACACATTGTTTTTTAATGAAAAAAGGCGCTGAAATCTTGGGTGAAATAACAAGAAACCCAGCCGGACAGCAGCATTTTTACCTCAATGACCCCTACGGCAATTTGATTGAGGTAGTGGAGGGAAACAGTTGGTTCACTGACAGTGACCGTACCATGGGCGGGGTTTTCGGCTGTACCATTGGGGTGAGCAATATCGAAAAGTCCCTGCATTTCTATAAAAAAGTGCTAGGTTGCGACACCGTCATTTTTGATGAGAGTGCCAATTTTGAAGACCTTGCATGTTTGCCTGGAGGTGAGGCTCCCGCCCGCCGTGTGTTGCTTCGCCACAGCCAACCAAGGCAAGGGGCTTTTTCAAAGCTCTTGGGTGAAAGTGAGATCGAACTGATTGAGGTGAAAAATCGGAAACCCCGTAAAATATTTCAAGATCGCTATTGGGGTGACCTTGGTTATATTCACCTCTGCTTCGATATTTCGGGTATGGATGAAATGAAGGAGCGCTGCGAATCTTCTGGTTTTCCCTTTACGGTGGACAGTGACAATAGTTTCGACATGGGTGAAGCGGCAGGCCGATTCAGCTACGTAGAAGACCCTGACGGCACACTTATTGAATTTGTGGAGACCCATAAAGTGCCAATTCTTAAAAAAATTGGCTGGTACTTGGACCTGCGAAAGCGCCAACCTGGCAAACCACTCCCTAACTGGATGGTGAAAGCCTTAGGGCTAAATCGTGTGAAGTGATTTAGTCTTGCGGGTTTGGTGCTTTTAGCTTCAATAGTCATTGGCTGTTGGCTTTGCTGGGTGATTTTTTCGCCGAGAAATTGGACACCGAACTTTTGCAGTATGCCTGAATTCCTAGAAAAAGGCCTTTTTGATGAGAACAGCCATCCTGATGGTGATTTTGAGTTTTACCGTGATTTTTTCAACGGAGAACAGGCCGAAGCATTTGTTGAAATCCTCAAAGAGAACAAGGTTGTTTACAAATTAGAGAAAAGCCAGACGCTGCTGGATGCTTCTATCACAGGTCATGGCTTGATGCCCTTCGCTGTATTGAAATTGAGGGCAACGGATTTCAGCAGGGTCAACCAACTCTTGGAGGAAAACGCCCGCAACGACCACCATTTTATTGCCAACCACTATTTCCACGATTACAAAGCCACAGAGCTACTTGATGTGGTTCAGAAACCCGACGAATGGACGCCGGAAGATGTAGCCGTTGCACGGCATTTGCTTGATAAACAGGGTGTTACAATTCCTCAAGAACAAGTTGAAAATTTTAGGCAACAGCGGATTGAAACGCTGAGGGAAGGTAAAAAAGCTTCGCAAACTTGGGTCGTCACCTATGTGCTTTTTGTTTTAGTGGGGGCTTTCCTTTTAAGTCCATTCTTCGTTATCGGTGGTATCGGAATGGGCTGGTATTATTGGCAGGACAAGACTGTTGACACGGAAGGCAACAAGTATTTTACCTTCGATGAACCCTCCAGAAACACTGGGCAAGTAATTTTTTACCTTGGCTGGGTTTTCTTGGCAGCCAGCATTTTTTTCTGGGCATATTTGCCGAGTAATGTTCGGCTGTTTTAAACTCAAATCTTCAATTGTGAAGCGCATCAACGTATGGTCGAGTCCTCGTAATATTAGCACTGCTTTTATGTACAGTTTTGCGCAGCGAAACGACACAATAGTCGTGGATGAGCCGCTGTACGCCCACTATCTTTCAAAAACTGACTCAGAAGCTAGTCACCCTGGTACCTTGGAGGTGCTGAATTCGCAACAACAAGATGGGGAACTCGTGATTCGAGATGTTATTTTTGGAGAATATCCTAAGCCAGTCGCCCTGTTCAAACAGATGACGCACCACCTCATTGAAATCAACTGGGAATTCTTGCTCCGAACAGAAAATGTAATGCTTATCCGCAATCCAAGGGAAATAATTGCCAGCTACGCTAAAGTCATTCCCAACCCGACCATGCAGGATATTGGCGTAGAAAAACAATTGGAAGTTTACAGTTATTTGTTCCAAAACGACAGTCTTGCAGCGGTGGTAGATGCTCGTGAATTGCTGTTGAATCCCCAGAGCGTGCTGGGCCAACTTTGTGGGCAACTGGGGTTGGATTTTGATGAAAATATGCTGAAATGGCAGCCCGGCACTCGACCTGAGGATGGTGTCTGGGCTAAATATTGGTACGAAAATGTACACCGTTCGAGTGGTTTTCAGCCATTTAGCGAAAAAAAGGTAAGCTTGTCGCCGAAACTTGAGGCACTAGCCGAACGTTGCCAACCGTTTTATGAAAAGCTCTACCAAATTGCCCTGAAAGCCTGATGTTTGTGTCAAGGAAAAGCCAATGCTGCAACAGTTTGGGCAGCCCAGCGTTCTTTTGACTTTAAACTTTTTATTTTCCTTCAAAAATGGTTTTACTCGACAACTACCAAGTCCGCAACATCGGCAACCTCGAACTACTGGCCAAGCAGGTGGTGGAGGGGTTCATTATTGGCCTTCACAAGTCGCCGTTTCATGGGTTTTCGGTAGAGTTTGCGGAACATCGGCTTTACAACCCAGGTGAAACGACCAAGGATATCGACTGGAAAGTTTTTGCCCGTACCGACCGGATGTACACCAAAAAATTTGAGGAGGAAACCAACCTACGTTGCCAAATTGTAGTGGACGCAAGTTCTTCCATGTACTTTCCAGAGGTGACCAAAGAGAGCGAGAACTACACCAACAAACTGCGTTTTTCGGCGCTTGCTGCTGCTGCTTTGATGAATTTGTTGATGAAACAGCGGGACGCCTTTGGCCTCACTATTTTTGATGATGCAGTTAAAATGCACACCCGCTGCAAGGCGGCTACTTCGCATTACCGTCTGCTGTTGACTTACCTTCAACAGCTCATTGAAAATCCTGAACACAACCGGACGACTGCTGCGGCAAAGACCTTACATCAGATAGCGGAGAGCATCCACAAGCGCTCGCTAGTAGTTATTTTCAGCGATATGTTTGAGCACGGTGAAAACGCCGAGGCCCTTTTTTCGGCACTTCAGCATTTGAAACATGCTAAACACGAAGTCATTCTTTTTCATACCGTGGACAAGTCCCTGGAGATTGATTTTGAATATGAAAACCGGCCTTACCTATTCATTGACATGGAGACAGGCGAGCAACTTCGGCTTCAACCCAACCAGGTAAAGGAAAACTACGTTAAACAAGTAGCTGCATTTAAAGCGGATTTGCGCATGAAGTGCATGCAGTACAAGGTTGATTTCGTGGAAGCGGACATTAACGAAGGCTTCAGGCCCATCTTGCAGGCTTGGTTAGTGAAAAGGTCGAAGATGCGGGTATAACGGTTTCTGGTTTCAAATGTGGAATGTGCTAAGCCTTGGAATACAAAACTTCGACCCTCCTAAACTACACATCGTGCGATTATTCATTTTTTTCTTCATAATCCTACTGTTAGTTGGTTGTTACGAGCCAAAAAGTGGTTGTCTTGACCTAGATGCTACCAACTATGATGCAAGTGCTGACGACCAGTGTCCAACTTGCTGCAAGTACCCTAAACTTTCTCTTCAAGTCCAACATTACGTTACACCGCCAAGCATGCCCGATACTTCCTATTCGATGAAATATGCGACGAAGTACCAGTCAACATTTGACACTAATGATTTTTTCTTTATTGACCGTGGGCGGTTTTTCATTTCAGATGTGAAATTGGTGAGAACGACTGGCGAAGAAGTTGGTGTCATGGACTCAGTTTGGCTGCCTACCAAAACAGCCGACTCAATTTTTCTGGAAAACAATTTTTCTAAACACGACCGGGACATTTTTCAGGCAGCAACCTTAGGTACTGTAAGAACTGTCGGCATGTTTTCGAGAGTAAAATTCACATTAGGATTGCCACAAATCGTATTGGATACCGTGCCGATTGATTCTGTAAAAACGGGAAATGCGCTGGCGGTAAAAAATGATACGCTGAGCTATGATTCACTCACAGGAATTATCCCTAATCACTTGATTTTCAGGCCAGATACCTTGGATGATACCGTGCCGATTGATTTTCGTTTTTATGTACCCAAACAATTATCACTCGATTTTGCACAACCTGTTTCCGTGGAACGTGGTTTCAATATTAAATTGGTAATTCGTTTGGATTATACGGCCCTATTCAGGGACGTTGATTTTAAACATGACACGCCCGATATGATGCGTACAAAAATTGACAGCCAGCTAACCAATGGGTTTTCTGTGGTGTCCATCAAACTGGAATAGCTGTATTTTTGTTACAAACTACGTTGTGCCAAGAACCACAAACCAAATTCTGTTATGAAAAAATTGTTGTTTTTAGTTTTACTTACGGTTTCCGTCTTTTCCTGTAAAGATGATGATCAGCCCACTACGCCTTCCACCAGTGTAAATCTGAATTTTACAGCCAATTATGATGGGAATCCTTTAGTGATGTACACAGCTTATGATTACCCAGATGGCGCTAAAATCCGGTTTCAAAATTTTAATTTTTTTGTCTCCAATATCACATTGCTAGGAGAAGGAGCAACGCCTGACTACCAGCTTTCAGAGGTAGAATACTTTGATTTTAAAAATAATTTGGACCTGACAGCAGCTCAGCAACCTCAAACCCGTACCTACGAAAAAGTACCACTTGGAACATACAAGGGTATTCAAATCGACTTTGGTGTGCCAGCCAGTCTGAACAATGCGGATGCTGGCAAACTTGACAGCAGCAACCCGCTTCGGCAGGAATTTGCCAGCCATTTTTGGAGTGATTGGGGCAGTTATATTTTTATGAAACTGGAAGGGATTTACGACCTGAACAACGACGGCGTTTTCAACCAAAGCGACCAAGGTTTTGAGCACCACCCAGGTACAGATGCCGTTATGACTTCTGTTACAAAACTGAAATCATTTACACTGGAAAAAGGGCAAGTTTTTGACCTTGACCTCGTGGCTGATGCTTTGCAAATCTATTTAGACAATAATACGCCTTTGGATTTGTCCGATGCAAGCAATTCAAACACACAGACAGCCAGCAGCATGCCACTGGCCATTGAATTGATGAGCCATTGGGAAACTGCCTTGAGTATTGGAAACTAATGATATTATTGCCCCTTTCAAATATGAAAAAATGATTTCTTGAGAACTTCAATCGCTGTGTTATTATGAAGAAAATAAGCTTGTTTTTGTCGGTTTTGATAATTGGGTTTGCTTCTTGCAAGGATGACGATGCAGGTATGACAGCGAAGGGAGAAGATTTGACAAATATCGTTTACGACCCAACTCCGCATACTTTGACCATTCCTCCTGGATTGCCTTCAATGGATATTTCTGCTGATAACCCTTTGACTGATGAAGGAATTGAACTGGGTCGGCGTTTGTTTTACGACCCAATTTTATCCAAAGACAGCACAATTTCATGTAGCAGTTGCCATAAGCTTACAAGTAGTTTCAATGATACGGAGGCGATTAGCCCTGGTGTTGGAGGTTTACTTGGTACACGTAGTTCGATGTCGCTCATCAATGTAGGATTTCAGATAAAAGGACTTTTTTGGGATGGTCGCTCACCGACTTTGGAAGACCAAGCGCTCCATCCCGTAGAAAATCCTGTGGAGATGGCTGAAATTTGGGACGATGTAGAAGTGAAATTGCAACGGCACCCTGATTATAAAATTCGGTTCCGTGAAGCTTTCGGCATTAGCAACACAACTGAAATTACAAGAGGTCTGGCTTCGAAAGCGATTGCGCAGTTCGAACGGACACTTATCAGTGCCAATGCTCGATACGATAAGAAGAAATTTCAAAATGACACAGATCCATTTTTGATTTCAGACTTGGAATCGTTTGGTGAAAAAATATATTTCGATACTTTACAAGATGGGTATCCCAAAGGCCATTGTGCCCACTGTCATGATGGAGGTGCATTGTACTCTTCTGAGGTTTATCGAAACAATGCCATCACGGAAGTTTCGTCTTTGAACGACTTTCCAGACAAAGGCTTAGGCGCCATTACTGGCAATTTGACAGATAATGGGATGTTCAAATCACCTTCCCTTCGAAATATTGTACTTACTGCGCCTTACATGCATGATGGCCGATTCCAAACTCTGGAGGAAGTCATTGACCACTACAACTCTGGTGGCCATTTTGCAGATAATGTGGTCATAAACTCCATTACACAATTGAACCTAACGGACTATGATAAGCAAGCATTATTGGCTTTTTTGAATACTTTGACCGACACTAGTTACTATTCAAATCCAGCCTTTCAAAATCCGTTTGAATAACTGATTTTACAATTAGTTAATCCAAAGGGGTGCAAAATTGCGGGTGCTTTCGAGTGCATTTCGCAAATTTGCATCCCTTAATTTTTCGGCGGTGTATAAAATGTAAGGCTGGGTATAAAAATTAGTGGCATTCCGGAATGGTCATTATCTTAAAGTGACCAAACTACAAAGACTATGACGATATGTCCGGACTGCCACAGCCACAATGTTAAGAAAAATGGCC
>WGNL01000014.1 GCA_016124585.1 Bacteroidota bacterium
TCCTTATCAGCCGGTGTGGTGGAAAATGGTCGGTGCGGTTTCGGCCCGGGGCTTCCCCAAGGGCTCTTTTCTTATCTATCGGTGCGGTGAAAAACGGTCGTCCAATTTTCGGCCCGGGGCTTCCCCAAGGGCTCTTTTCTTTTCTCTTTTTTTTCTTTATTAATTGATGCCAACGGTTGGATGTACGCTGTGCGGGCGTTTAGCCCGCATAGACGTACATCCGTTGTTAGCGGCATTTACTTCATCGTTCCTAATGCTGCGTCGTGTGTGTTCACTAATTATTATTTAATGGTCACTCACTGTATTGAACGATTGATGCGGGCAGAAGCCCTTGTACGACATCAACTATGAGAATATCTCATAATCTTTTACATTACAATTTTATTCCAACTCCGATTTCTACTCCGTACCCATACGGGATATAACTATCAAGATGGTTTCCATTTTTGTTGTAGCGAAGTACCCCACTCTTAAAGACTGTCTGTACATTTAAGTAAACATAGTTAGAAATATCTATTCTAACACCAGCCATAAACTTTACCGCAATTCCACCAATCTTGAAATTAGTGTCATAGTCATTATTTTTTTTTAACAGTAGTTCATACATCAAATTATTTTCAAGATACGGCCTAATTTTTTTTGCATTTAAAAAAGCGTATCTATGGCCAATTGAAAAAACAAAATAATCAAAATTAACAGTAAAATTGTATGACAAATACTCACCACCGCCTGGTGTATAATACCCACTCTCATCGAATGAATACTGTGAAAGGCCTGTTCCTATTTCAAATTCGTTATTTGGGTTGATGCTGCGGTAATAATTTATGCCAAAATTGTTTGAAAGTCCAGCATCTTGCTCCACTGGGAATGGTGCCTCCTCAAAAATTCCGAATAAATTGACGGGCTTGTTATAATGCAAGGTCATAGTTAATCCATAATTTGCTTGAAGTTTATGCTTCTTGTCCCAAGTACTTTGAGATTTAGCAAATGAGCATAGGCATAATTGAAAAGCGATAGCAATATAAATTTTTTGCATTGTACAAAGAAATAGCCGGGATGCCCAGTAAAGACATCCCGGCCAATGGTTATTTGTTGTTGATGACGAGTTTTGCTGTTTTTTTTCCTTCCTTGTCTAAAATAAAGATGGAATAAAAACCAGAATTCAAACCCAAGATTGGCACTTCGGCTGTGTTCTGCCCCGCTTCAAAATAGCCCAATGAACTTTGGGAGACTACACTGCCGTCGAAATTGACTATTTTGACGAACACGGTTCCTGCTTCTTTTTTATCAAACTCAACTTTGGCAGTACCAGTTGCTGGATTGGGGTACACCATAAGATTGAATCCATTGGATTTATCTCCACCATCGCCAATTAGACCTCCTCCGCCATGTCCGCATTCCTCTCCGGGCGGATGATTAGATGCAGTTATGTTGGCATATTTATAAACTACATCACTGGCTGGGGTGGTCACTTTTAACCTTACTTTGAAAACACCTTCGTTGGGGCAGGGAAGGTCAGTTTGCAGCGTAGAGGTAGTGCTTTCAACACTGCCATAGTTTATACCGCCATCTTGGCTGACACTCCACTCATACAAATATGTACCAGAAGGGCCACCAGATAATTCTGCCGTCAAAATAACCACATCACATGGGCAACCTATTTTTTTGCCCGTAATGGAAACATTCAAAGGAGTTTCATTGCTTCCTCGAAAGTTGGCAACTGTACAGGCTGAATCGCGTAATTGCTGTGCATTATATTCACGGTCTGCTGTTCCTGTTTTCTTTCCATAATAGGTTACGTTGGGATTAGAGTAGTGGGAGATTCTTTGGTCATTTGCTGAGATTACTGTCATTATGGTTTTGCGGTACTTCTTATTGAAGATGCAAGAACCAATATTAAATTTGTGGCCGTGCATAATTCCAGAGGTATTATCCGATGCGAAATCATGGCGGCATCCAAAAATGTGGGCAAATTCATGCGCAAACGTATGTTTTGAGGTTGCTGTACTGTATTCTACCAAAAAATATGCAAGTGAATCTGGAGGCCCAACCATTGCGGTACTCCCTCTAATATCAATTGTATCGATAACAACACCTGCTGTGTCCTTCCTCTCTGCGAAATAATCGTCACCAGTAATTAGGGCGACAACATCTGCCCCATTTGCATCTCGAAGTGCCTTGATAGTAGTATTAGTGCTGAGGTTGTCTCTGACCTCGTCAGAGGCGAAGATGGAAGTTTGGGTAAAGTTCACCATTTCAACTCCAGCAAGTACAATTTCTAATTCATCCGAAATTACTTCGCTGTTTTCAAGGGCTATTTTTGTTTGCCCAACGGCATGGTATGCAAGGTCATTAATTGCAGCAGTACCTCCAACTGAATCGGATGCAGATTGGTTATAAATGACCAGCAACCTTACAACGCAATGGTCACCATCCCTGTCTTGTGTTGATGTGGGAGAAGAAAGGTTTTCGCTGTTGCTGCCATCTACCATACATTCTTCCCCTGACCAATCATTGGAATAAAATTCCGCTAATGCGTATTGGCCACTTCCGATTTCACGAATCTCATAATAGGTGCCATCAAGGCTGATGTGGCCAAACTGTCTGCCGTTTCTTGCTTCAAGGTAAAAGTAGCCGTCTGCGCAATCGCAGGTGTCTAAGGTGATTAGTTCACCTTCCCATTTAAAACTGTTTGCAGTCTCGAATTCTGCAAATTTTGTCTTAAAAGTCACTTCTCCACAGGAGTTACCAGGCAACTGCGCTTTAATGTTGCCACTATTGGAAGCACTGGCCAAGCTGTTCAAGGTGATAAGACTGACCGAGGATACAAATTCACGATTGGCAAGTTTTTGATAGTTGGCCAATTGCGTAGCATTGAGGTTCTGTGTAGTTAGGCTGCTGCCTTGCAGCAGCTTTGGCTGTGTCTGTGCATGCAGTTGGGCAATGGCGAAGCAAAAAAAGATTGCAAGCACCATTGCCTGAAATGCAGTCCAAAGGTTTTTAGAATTTTTCATGAATTTGAAGTTTTTGAAAAGTGGTTGTTTAAGCCTTTTGAGGGGCTTGTTTGAGTTTGCCCGGTTTTTCAGGCGGCCGGGTTTCCCGCCAATATACTGCAACGAGCTAAGTCCATCAAACTGCCTTCTCGGGCATAAAGTTAAGGTTTTCCGAAAGCCGGAGTGCTTGCCCAACGGTGTTCTTTGCCTCGGTTCGTGTTATATTCATTTTTTGTTATTCTATCTTCTTTCCTTGCCGCTAACTATTGCTTATACGCCATTTTGACCACACCATGTAGTCAAAACTGCGTATATTTCGCCAATGGATGAGCCACTTACCTATACCGAACATTTCCGGCAGTTCCTTGCCGAGCGCCCGGCCATCAGCCCTAATAGGCTTGCGGACGAGTTAGGTTTCGATAAAGCAAACCTTCAAAAAATTATGCAAGGTGAACGTAATATCCCGCAACCCAAACGAGGGGATTTTCGCCACATCATGCTCAAGTATGGTTATACTGATTTGCCTTTGCAAAATTGTTAACTTGACTATCCACTAATCCTGTAATCTTTCAACCCCATAAATTAAATGAAACAAATCTATTTATCAGGTTTATACTCGACAAATATTAAGAAATTGTTGACTTACATCAATTGAATAGCTATCAGTAAATTCAAATCACCCCCACCCTCACCTTCCTAAAGCAAATCGACATCTCATTCCCCGGATGCAATTGCAGACCGATAGGCCCAGCAGCGGGCATTTTCTCAGAAGTGTAGCGCATCACTTCCACGCCATTCAGCCATACAGTATAGGTGTTTCCGACGGCTTTTATTTTAAGGGTGTTCCAGCCTTCGGGTTTCAGTAATTCCTTTACCCCTTTGGCCTCCACCGGGTATCTTAAATCGGGGATATAGGGCGAGGCGGTCATGTCACGTTTCAGGGAGCCGGATATGCCAATCTGTATCTGGTCGTTTTCGGAGCGGAGGAATACCCCGGAATCCACCACGCCGCCGCCCATCTTGAAGTCGGTCTGAAAGACGAAATCCTGATACTGTTTTACTGTCCATAAGATGGAACCTGTTTTTTCGGGGCTGCTCTGAGCGCAAAGGCAGCCACGCTTCGCCTTCCACCAGATATTGTTCGCCGGGGCTTTCCAGCCAGTCAGGTCTTTTCCGTTGAATATTTTCACCATCGTCGGCTGCTGCGCAAAAAGGGTGATTGCGAAGGCGAAAAGGAACAGGGTGCAGGATAGTTTTTTCATTTGACTTGTCATTGTGCATGGTTGTTTGTGATTCTGGCAAATGTAATTAACTCAAGTTGCGGATAACTTAAAAAGGCAAGGTTGATAACAGTTTATAAACTTTATCAACCATTATCAACCAACATCCGCAACTTGGATTAACTACTTCATTTTTTCACACGCCCATTTTGAATTGGGCGATGTACTTTTGCGCCCGCAAATTTTACCTAACCAATCATCAAGAAAAAGATGCTAGAACTTCTGCAACAATACAAAGATAAATCCCCTGAAATCGTGTTCGAATGGAACGATGCGGAAACCTCAGCCCGTGGCTGGGTCGTCATCAATTCGCTGCGCAACGGGGCGGCGGGCGGCGGTACCCGCATGAGGAAGGGCCTCACGAAAGAGGAAGTCGTGTCGCTGGCCAAGACCATGGAAATCAAGTTCTCCGTTGCTGGCCCTGACATCGGCGGCGGCAAGTCCGGCATTGACTTCGACCCGAACGACCCCCGCCGCAACGAAGTGCTGCGCCGCTGGTACCAAGCCGTTTTCCCTATCCTAAAAAACTACTACGGCACGGGCGGCGACCTGAACGTGGACGAACTCAAGGACGTCATCCCCATCACTGAGGCACTCGGCCTCTGGCATCCGCAGGAGGGCATCGTGAACGGCCATTTCAGTGGAACGACCAGCGGACAAAAAATCAAAATCCTCGGCCAGCTACGGCACGGCTGCTCCAAAATCGTGGAGGACAGCCGCTATGTGCCCGATGCACCGGAGAAATTCGCCGTGGCAGATATGATTACTGGTTATGGCGTAGCGGAATCGGTGCGGCATTACTATGACCTGTTCCGTGGCACCGACCTGCAAGGCAAAACAGCCATCATACAAGGTTGGGGCAATGTGGCTTCGGCAGCGGCTTGCTACTTGGCAGTGGATGGCGTTAAAATCGTCGGCATTATCGATCGGGACGGTGGCATCATCCGCCCGGACGGCATGGGTATTGAGGAAGTCAAAGAGCTTTTCCTTCGTAAAAAAGGCAACAAGCTGATGGGGGAAAACCTGCTTTCTTTCGAAGAAACCAACCAGCGCATCTGGTCGCTCGGTGCGGATATTTTCATTCCAGGTGCAGCCAGCAAGCTTGTAAGCCGTCAGCAGGTGGATGAAATGATTGCCAGCGGCACCGAGGTCATTTCCTGCGGTGCCAACGTACCTTTCGTGGATGATGGCATCTTCTTCGGCCCGACGGCGGGCTACGCCGACCAGCACCTGAGCCTCATCCCCGACTTCATCGCCAACTGCGGCATGGCAAGGGTTTTTGCCTACCTCATGCAGCCCGATGCAGAGATGACGGACGAGGCCATTTTCAGCGATGTATCGAATATCATCCGCCAGGCATTGGAGGAAGTGAAGCGTTTTAGTCCTACTCCTACCAATATTTCTTCAGCAGGTTTGGAGATTGCTTTGAGCAAATTGATGAACAAGGAATGGGCTGAAGCGATTTAATATCAACATGATTCAGGTGTTTTACGGGCAAAATGGCAACTTCCTGCTGTTTTGCCCGTAGTTTTTTACGCAAACCCCTACCCTGAATAGGGTATAAATCCGTAGAACTAAAATTTTCGTATATTGAAACGAACAAATCTCTTTTATCAAAACTTTGGTATTAGAAGAATCCCATGCTAAATTTGCCATAATGGCAGCTATCCCGCAACTAAAAAGAACTGGTTATGACCCATTTCAACTCTATTAAGATTTGTAAAATTGGCAGGATTGTATGCCTTTTACTAACAGTTTTCCTTCCCTCCCTTTCTAAATCCCAAGATGCTGGCACTCAACCACCCTATCGCCCAACTCCGGCGCACATGTGGGAATTTGGCCTGCACGGCGGTACGGCCATGTCCTTCGGCGATATTGATTTTGTACCAAATTTTGGGGCTGGGTTCCATGTCCGCAAGGCCATCGACTACGTTTTCTCCATTCGGGGCGAAGCCTTGCTAGCTACCCTTAAGCAGAAGGACAATGTCAACGGGACTTCCGAGACCAATATCCAGAGCGGGTCATTGCAAATGGTTGTTTCCATCAACAACCTGATATGGAACAATGTCTCTCACCGCAAAACCAACGTGTACACCTTTGTCGGTGGCGGTATCACCAGGTTTGAGGTGAGCACTGTGAACATAATCAACAACGATCTTCATGCGATTTCGCCTACTGTACAAACACATTTGGATGGTGGGCTTGGCGTGGCTTTCCGATTGTCCAATCGGTTCAATTTGGGTATTGAAGCAAAGGCATTGGCGCTTTTTGGGAAAAATGCGGACCTATTGGATGGGGTTGCTAGAAGGAACAAAGACGCAGTTGGCTATGGCTCCGTCCGGCTAAACTTTAACCTCGGCAACAGCAACACGAAATCAGAGCCGCTTTACTGGGTGAATCCAATGGATAAGATCATGCAGGATATCACCGAGTTGAAAGATCGCCCAACTTTTGACCTCACCGACAGTGACGGGGACGGGGTAATTGACCTCCTCGACCAAGACAATACAACCCCTCCAGGTGTTGTAGTCGATACTCGGGGACTTCCACTTGACAGCGACGGGGACGGCATTCCCAATTTTCAAGATGAAGAACCCTACTATCCACAAGATACCAAAGGGGTTAGTGCCAATGGTGCTCCACAAACACAAAGTGGAAGCAGACCTATCCGGAATGAGGACGATGTGCGCAAGGTCGTGCAGGATGAATTTGATAAATTGGCTCAAAATGGGGGAACTTCAGGTCGAAGCAACTCAGGCACGCCAAATAATAACGGCTCAAACAATCCATCCCGCACCAGCAAGGATGTGGGGAGTACGGGTAATTCCAGTAATCCAAGCAGGAGTCCAATCTATAGTGGAACTGCTATCACGGATTGGTTTCTGCCCATCGTGCATTTCAATATTGATGATTCCAAAATCCGTTATTCTGAGTACGGCAACTTAGCCAGTGTAGCGCATGTCATGAAATCAAACCCGGACATGACGATTGTGGTTACAGGTTTTACGGATAAAACGGCATCCGACGAGTACAACCTTGACCTTTCCTATAGAAGGGCAAAAGCGGCGATTGAGCATTTGGTTAATGTCCATGGCATTCCCCGCAGCCGTCTCCTGCTCAATTACAATGGCGAAGATTATCCGCTAGTGCCTTCTACCGGCAGCACCATCATGAACCGTCGGGTGGAATTCCGGGCGGCCACCGCTGATGATGTGGAGATGGAAAATCCCATTCCCATCAGCAAAAAGAGCAACAAAAAAGGCGGTTTCTAAGCAACTGAATTTAAAGCAAAAAGCCCACTCCGGTATCGGGGTGGGCTTTTTGCTTTAAATTTGACGCTCAAACAAAATCATGAATAAAATCGGTATTATAGGCGCCGGCTCCATGGGGGCTGGCATTGCCCAAGTAGCCGCCACTGCAGGGCACGAAGTTCTAGTTTTTGATAGCAATCCTGCTGCACTCGAACGGGCACAGGCCAACCTCCTCGCCATCCTCAATAGGCTAACGGAAAAGGGCAAAATGGACGACCGTACAGCCAAAGCTATTTTTGGTAGAACCTATTTTTTGGACAGTTTGGCCGCTTTCAGCGAAACAGGACTGGTCATTGAGGCCATCATTGAAGATTTGACGGTGAAAAAAGCCATGTTCAAGCAATTGGAAGGCATCGTCAGTGCTGATTGCATTTTAGCGACAAATACTTCCTCGCTTTCTGTAGCTGCTATTGCCGCTGCCTGTGAAAAACCAGAGCGGGTGCTCGGCATCCATTTCTTCAACCCCGCCCCCCTGATGCAATTAGTGGAAGTCGTGCCCGCCATTCAGACCTCCACCGACATTGCGAAGCAAGCAAAACTGCTCATTGAGAGCTGGGGTAAACTGGTGGTCATGGCCAAAGACACGCCTGGCTTCATCGTGAATCGGGTAGCACGGCCATTTTACGGAGAGGCACTTCGCATTCTCGAAGAGGGCATCGCCGATGTAGCTACCATTGATTGGGCGATGACGGCGCTCGGCGGCTTCCGCATGGGGCCATTCACATTGATGGATTTTATCGGAAACGACGTGAATTACACAGTGACGGAGACTGTGTTCCAGTCGTTTTTCTTTGACCCACGATACAGGCCATCATTTACCCAAAAGCGATTGAGCGAAGCGGGCTGGTTGGGTAAAAAAACAGGCCGGGGCTACTACGATTATTCCGAAGGGGCCGAAAATCCAGTTGCGAAGCAAGACCCTGAATTGGGTGAAGTGATTTTTGCCCGCATCCTCGTCATGCTCATCAATGAAGCGGCCGATGCACTTTATCTGAATATCGCCAACAGGGACGATATTGACTTGGCCATGACCAAGGGTGTGAACTACCCCAAGGGCCTGCTGCAATGGGCCGACGAAATCGGCATCGAGAACTGTGTACACATGCTTGACGCCCTGCATGACGAATACCTCGAAGACCGCTACCGATGCAGTGTTTTGCTACGCAAAATGGCTCGTTCAAAGCATAGTTTTTATGGAAAATAAAGAAAAAGACCTCGCCAAACGAGTGGTTGATGCCATGTTCAACAACGACCCGTTCAGCCAGTGGCTCGGCATTGAGCGGGTGGAGGATGGCCCGGGCCGTTCGGTGTTGCGCATGACCGTTCGGCCAGAGATGTGCAACGGCTTCGGGGTGGCGCACGGTGGCATCACGTTTTCTTTCGCCGACAGCGCTTTTGCCTTCGCAAGCAACTCGCACGGCCGCAAGTCGGTCTCTATCGAAACATCCATTTCACACACGGTGGCCACGCATCCTGGCGATGTATTGACGGCGAGGGCGGCGGAAGACCACTTGTCCAATAAACTCGCCGTTTATAGGGTGACGGTCACAAATCAGGAGGGGGTGGTGGTGGCCTTGTTTAAGGGAACTGTTTATCGGATGGGAAAGGAGTGGGAGGTGTGATAATTTTTAGAGGAGAAATAAATTTAGGATGAAACATAAATTTTTGTGGGCGGCTATGCTGCTGCCATTTTTTTCGCTGGCGCAAACCTTCACCCACGCCGATACGCTCCGTGGTTCCATCACCCCAGAGCGGGCTTGGTGGGATGCCCGCCACTACGACCTGAACGTGGCTTTCGATATTGACAACCAAAGCATCAGCGGCTGGAACACCATCACGTATGAGGTTTTGCGAAGCACCAAAAACCGGATGCAGATCGACCTGATGGCTCCGCTTAAGTTGGATAGCGTCTTGCAGGACGGCGAGTACCTCAGTTGGGAGCAGGATGGCCCTGCTTATTTTATCAAACTGAATTCGGCACAAAAGCAAGGCAGTTTCCGAAAAATAAGCCTGTACTACCACGGGCAGCCTATCGTTGCGAAGCGGCCACCTTGGGACGGCGGCATTATTTGGGGCAAAGATGCCCAAGAGCGTCCTTGGGTTTCTGTGGCTTGCCAAGGCATGGGGCCGAGCGTTTGGTATCCAAACAAAGACCACCAATACGACGAACCAGATAGCGCAGCCCTGCACATCACTTGCCCGCTGCCGCTCGTGGGCGTGGCGAATGGCCGCCTCCGCCAGCGCACTGACAACGGCGACGGAACGGCCACTTACACTTGGGCGGTCGTGAATCCTATCAACAACTACAACCTCATTCCGTACATCGGCAATTACCAGCATTTTCAGAGTGTTTACGAAGGCGAAGCAGGTCAGCTTGACATGGATTTCTGGGTGATGGATTACAATTACGAGAAGGCAAAAACCCGTTTTTTGGAGGACACCCCGAAGATGCTCCACTGTTTTGAGTACTGGTTTGGGCCGTACCCGTTTTACGAAGATGGCTACAAACTCGTGGAAGCACCGCACCTCGGCATGGAGCACCAGAGTGCCGTGGCCTACGGCAATGGCTACCAAAACGGCTACCGAGGGAGAGACCTATCGGATACGGGCGTGGGGTTGAAGTGGGATTTTATTCTCGTGCATGAATCGGGGCACGAGTGGTTTGGGAATAATGTCACGACCAAGGATGTGGCTGATATGTGGGTGCATGAGGGCTTCACGAACTATTCTGAAACACTTTACACGGGCTGCGAATTTGGAGAGGAAGAAGCCACCACTTACAATGTTGGCTGCCGGGCGCTCATTGGCAACCGCTCGCCCATCATCGGTATTTACGACGTAAACCATGAAGGTAGCGGTGATATGTATTACAAGGGCGGCAGCATGTTACACACGATTCGGGCGGCCATCAACAATGACGAGACTTTCCGGGAAATACTTCGTGGGCTGAACGAGACTTTCCGCCATCAGACCGTGACGACCAAGCAGGTGGAGGATTTTGTTTCAAAAAAATCGGGCATGGATTTCTCGAAGGTCTTCGACCAATACCTGCGCACCACCGACATCCCAGTTTTGGAGGTAAGCCTTGTTGAAAAAGGCCATGAAAGACTTTTGAACTACCGCTGGACCAACTGCGTGAAGGGTTTTGACCTGCCGCTGCTTGTGCAAACCGGGTTTGGCAAATGGGATTGGATACGCCCTACCACCGAGTGGCAATCCACCGCTTGCAAACTGAAATCGCTCGCTGATTTCACCGTGGACAAGCGTTTTTATGTGAAAGTAAAGAAATGAAAATTAAATTGCTTGGGCAGTTGGAGGTATCATCACAACTGCCCGCAGACTTTGTCGTCGAACTGCCAAGCCTCGCCGTTTAACAAAATTTTTCAGCCCTTCGTCTGCCAAGGCCGTGCATTGTTCAGAAAAAATTGGCTTTTTTGTAGAATTAACCGCTATTGCTTCCGGTTTTCCTTTTCCAGGAAAAATTTTTCTTCAATAAAGGAAGTTATAGGGATGCCTTCGATGCAACTGGATTGCATTGCTTTCAGTAAAAATCTTATTCAAGTTAGGCAGACAATTCTTTACACCTCCAATGGCCAATGAATTTCAACCCACTGTTCATCACCCGAAACTTTGTGATTTATGAAAAAAGTAGGAATCGCCATCGCAGCAACTTTGCTGCTCAATGCAGCTTTTAGCCTGTTTTTGTTCAACCGCTTGAAAACGGATGACGAAACAGCGCAAAAATCCCTCTCATCCCCAGCTGTTCACTTGGCTAGCTATGATTTTGAAAACCCGCCAGTGAATGCCAAGCCCACCAGCAGCTTTTATGTCCCTGAAGACTTTGTAGAGACGGCCAACATCGTTACCCAAGCCGTTGTGAACATCACGGTGAAAAGCCGAAATGGTGTTGACCCAACAGCAGGAGGTTCCGGCGTGATTATTTCGAGAGACGGCTATATTATCACAAACAACCACGTCATTGAAGGTGGTGGAAAAGTGGAAGTGTCTCTTTACAACAAGCGGATTTTCAAGGCGACCGTGGTGGGCAAAGACCCCTACACCGACCTCGCATTGCTGAAAATTGATGCAACAGGTCTTAAGCCGCTCGTTTACGCCAACTCCGACAATGTTCAGGTTGGCGAGTGGGTACTAGCTGTTGGCAACCCCTTCAACCTCACCAGCACCGTGACGGCTGGCATCGTTAGCGCTAAAGGCCGCAATATCAATATCCTCCAGGGCATGTATTCTATCGAGAGCTTCATTCAAACTGATGCTGTGGTAAACCCAGGCAACAGTGGAGGTGCGCTCGTGAACATGAAGGGCGAGCTTGTGGGCATCAATGCCGCCATCATGAGTGAAACTGGTGCCTACGAAGGTTATTCTTTCGCTATTCCATCCAATTTGGTACAGAAAATCATGTTGGATTTGAAGGAATTTGGCGTTGCTCAACGAGCATTGCTCGGCGTAAGGATTAAGGATGTAGACAACGAAATAGCTGCTGATTTCAACCTCGGCGATGTGGAGGGTGTCCTCGTTCGTACTGTGGATGCTGGAAGCGGTGCTGATGAAGCGGGTCTTCAAATGAACGATATCATCATTGGCGTTAATGGCGTTAAAACAGCTTCAGTGCCTGAGCTTCAAGAGCAGATAGCCCGATTCCGCCCTGGCGACATCGTAGCATTGGACATCATCCGCAATGGGCGGAATATTCGGAAAGGGGAGGTTAAACTCCGGGGAATGGAGAACAATGATTAACTTGTAACCAGGATGTTTTAATTTCAAAGGGCAGATGCATAACCGCATCTGCCCTTTGAAATTAAAAATATTTGGCATGCAAATTGTACTATTAAAATGGTACGTCTCAATACTAATTGTTAAAGCAACATCTGTAAGCCATTTACACCAGCCAAATCGGCACTATCCCTTAATTTTTTGGTGAAATGGCGGGCTTTCGCCTAGCAAAACTGAACAAAAATTCACCTTAGCGTCCCGAAGCAAAACTGATTTGCAGCTTGCTTCGGGACTTTTTTTGCTCTTCAGTGGAGTAGCTACCTTGGAATCTTAATATCGTAAACTTTCTTTTTCGAGTTCGTCAACTTGTTATCCTTCAGCCACGGATTGAATAATTTAAGCATCCGGTAACTCACGCCGTACTGCTTTGCAAAATCGCCGAGATTGGCAATAGAACTGTCCACTGTTACAAGAGCATAGTTGTCGAGTGGCGGATAAAGCTGCTCATCGTGTAGGTCAAAACCATACTGCTCTGGGTGCTCCATAACGTGTTTGATGGCTACAAGGCGGAAGATGTAACGGTTGGTTTCCTCATTCAGGTTTAGGTCGTAGAAATTGTCAGATTTTTGTGCCTCAATTTCATTGCGAAGCCCAGTGGGCCCCATGTTGTAGGCAGCTGCCACAAGCGCCCAAGAGCCAAAACGTTCCTTATATTTTTTCAAATACTCACAGGCAGCACGGGTGGATTTTTCAAGGTGCAGCCGCTCGTCCACCTCTTTGTTTACTTCCAGTCCATACTCACCTGCCGTACCTTCCATGAACTGCCAGATACCTTTTGCGCCAGCTGGCGAGGAAGCATTGCGGAGGTCGCTCTCTGCAACGGCGAGGTATTTAAAGTCATCGGGAAGACCATTTTCTTTCAAAATTTTTTCCATCACTGGAAAGTATCGGGCACTGTTTTTAAGGTTCAAAATGGTAGTGCTGTGGCGATAGGAGTTGACTATCAGTTCTCGCTCTAGCCGCTCTCGCACGTCAAAATTCTCCACCGGAATGCGCTCCCCAGCAAACCAGAACTCGTCGGTGGCTGCTACATGAGGAATGGAAAGCAGGGATTCTGGGCCGCCGTAAACTCCAGTTTTGGATTCCGGCGTATAGGACATGAAAATCGCTACCGATGCAAATGCAATAAGGGTAGCGAGGTAGTACTTGAATGCGTTTTTCATAGACTATTAAGTTGACAGATGACCAAAAGTCACCCTTGCAATTTCGCTTTCTTGTAAATTGGAACCGTCGAACATGGCTCCCCAAACATGATACTTTTTGCGAAAGGTTGAAGCTTGCGAGTAAGCTCAACATAGGCCGATGGCGGCACGGGATGGTCGCTGCACCCTTTAATGACGATGCGCTGGTCGGCATATTGCGCAGCGTCCACTTCGTCGAGGGCTTTTTGGAAAATATGCTTGTAAAATTCCTCAGGCGTTCCTTGGAAAATATCGGTGGCAAAAGGTGCTGCATACACCGTCACGAGCATGTAAGCCCAAACTGGGATGATAGCATCGGCGGAGCAAAAAACTGCCAGATTCTTGCTTTCGTATTGTGTCCAATCATGGTTGGCCAAAGCTTCCCGAAAGTCTTTTTCTTTCAAAATCAGGCCCATGAAAAGGTGTTCCTTAAGGTCAAAACTGGCCATTTCTTCCTTCGGGAAAAACTCCTCTAATTTTAGAGTTACCAAACCACTATTAGCTACTCGGTTTACCAATGTTTGCTCAACTGCCTCCATAACGTAATGATTTTCAGTAAATAAAAATTATTCCCCTTGTTTTTCAATTTCCGTTCCCGAATCCCCACTAAGGGCTTCTTCAATCGGTGCCCGTTCGCCAATCTCTTGGTCGGGGTCTTTGAAATCCTTGGGTTTAGGCAAGTCGCTCAGGTCTTTCAGACCGAAATAGTCCATAAACTTGATACTCGTGCCATAAAGTAACGGCCTGCCAGGGCCATCGCTGCGGCCCGTGATGGAAACAAGTTCTTTCTCCAGAAGTTTTTGGAGGGAGTAATCGCTGCTCACGCCCCGTATTTGTTCAATCTCCGTTTTGGATACTGGTTGTTTGTAGGCTATCACGGCCAGTGTTTCGATGGCTGCTTGCGAAAGTCGCTTCTTGGTTGTTTGCTTTAGCCAAGTACCGATGACGGCATGGTAGGCGCCTTTTGTCATGAATTGCAAGCCTCCGGCAATTTGTACAAGCTCGATGGCGAAGTTCTCATCAGCGTATCGAGCCTTCACTTCAGCAATAGCATTGGCAATAGCCTCGGTGGTAAATTCGGTCTCAAAAGCCTCATCCAGTACTTGTCGGATATCATCAGGCGAGAGCGGTGCGTCGGCGGCAAACACCAATGCTTCGATATGTTGGGCTAATCTTTCCACGGATTTATGGATTGAAGGAAAAAGGATTTAATTATTGGGAGTGCAAAATTAGTAAAAAAACAGGCGTAGTCTAACTCACTGGATGGGTTTTAGGTCACCACAGTTGGCTTCCATTTTATCCAAAAAACTCCTGTTCGTAGTCAGTTTGGCGTAAGTTTCTAAATTGTGTTCCAAGTTGTAAGCGGGTTTGGTGTCTTGGAAATAGATATCTGCCAAAGCTCGGAGACTGTCAAACTCGAAGGCAGTTTGCACAAAGCAATCAGTCATGCCAGGTGGTGCGCCTGGGTTCAGTTCATTGTGCTTGGCGACGGCCCTACTTTTGTACAATTCGAATTGATGTGGTGTCGGTTCGCTGAAAAGCATTTTGTTTAGGTGGGGCTTTCGGGGGGAATAGTAAACACGGAACTCATCTCCCTGCTCCAATGGCATAGGGTTCACGAACAAAATTAACGGCTCGGATTGTAGCAGTGAATGGCTAATGATGGTTTCGTTGCCAGCCACGAACTGGTAAGAAATTTCAGAGCGGTTGCTGTCAATTTTTTTTATCAAAACCCGACCAATGGTTTTTTCACTGCCCTTGGCCAGCATTTCATCTAGTTTTTCGGCTTCGGATTTTTTAGCATTATTTCCCCAAATAACTATTCCCGCAACCAGCAGGCCCATTGCGCCCAAAAAAATCAGTAATTGGTAAAAATATTTGCGTTCCAACTTATGTCGGAATCTGTTACGGGGCGTATCTGTTTCCTTGTCAATGTCGAACGTAAAATACATTTCATTGCCCCGCCGTTCAAGGTTGATGTGCACAAGTTCATCTTCTATAAAAAAAGTGTATTCTTTCGAATCGAGGACCTTGAAGTCAATTTGTACGATTTTGGAACCTACGTAAATGACCAAATGCCCGGTTTTAGGGCTGTGCAGCAGCCCTACTCGGTAGTTCCTACCATTGTCTCCGAGATATGTCCAAGTGTAGTGGTTCATTTTACGGTCATCAATAACGTGCTTAAAGATAAAAGAAACGATGATAGTGCTGGCATCCTATTTTTTACGAACAATGCCGTTAAATCTAAGTTAAAGCAGTGTGTTTGGGTTTGCCATTGTTAAATTTGTCATGTTTGCAGTAGGTTATAGGGTAGTCATTCCGTTCCTTAGCCTTCTTGAAATGGCAAATGACCCCAACGGCTAGTTTTTAATCAATGAACAAAAAAATAATCTGGATAATCATCGGTTTGATGAGCGCTGCGCTCATCGGCATCGCTGCCATGCAGGCGAAATGGGTAGCCGATTCCTTGAGGGTAAACGAAGAACAGTTTGACAACCAAGTGGTTGCGGCATTGAACAAGGTGGCAGATAAATTGGAGGAACAGGAGGAACTGGAGGCATACCGCCATGTGGACAATGGTTTTGCGCAAGACTTTTATGAATCGGAAGTACGCCAACAACTCGAAAAAGGCAGCTTGACTTTTTCGGTGGAAGATGAGGACGGGAAAGGTGCCCATGCCCATTTAACCAAGCAACAATTCATCGACTTGGCGCTGACCAATAACGATTGCAACTGCTCAAAGTGCCAAGCCGATCGGGCGAAAAGGCTTTCTCAGTTTGTCAGCATTACGGAAAGTCTTGATCATGCACCAATTACGGAACGAATCGAATTGGACATGCTTAGTTCGTTCCTGCGTCAAGAGTTTCAGGACAAAGGCATCAAGATACCGTTTCGTTATGGCGTTTTTGATAATCGGAAAAAAAGCTTCGTCATAGCCGATGGGAAGTACACAGTGGAAGACAGTCGCTCGCAGCCAACGATAGAGGGTTACAAAAACCTGAACAACAGTGAATATCGGGTCGGGCTTTTTCAGCGAGACAAAGAGGTTCCGGGCCTGCTCATGGTATTTTTCCCAACAAAAAGCAGCTTCCTTTGGAATTCAGTTTTGAAAAACCTGATTGGTTCCATCCTTTTCACGGGTATCATCTTGTTCTGTTTTTTCTACACGATTTCGGTTGTTTTCAAGCAAAAAAAGGTGTCTGAGATGAAGAACGACTTCATCAATAACATGACCCATGAGTTCAAGACACCGATTGCTACCATCTCGCTAGCCTCCGACAGTATCTCTAGCCCAATGGTGATCAACTCGCCTGATAAAATCCGTCGTTTCACCGATATCATTCGGCAGGAAAACAAGCGGATGAACAATCAGGTGGAAAAAGTGCTGCAGATGGCACAGTTGGACCGCCAGGATTTGGAGCTGCGAGTCAGCGATGTGAACCTCCATGACGTTATCACGCAGGCGGTTGGCTACATTGGCCTTCAAGTGGAAAAACGGGATGGTTCTGTGAACACAGATTTACAAGCTACGCAGCCCATCGTGCAAGGGGACATCACGCATATCTCCAACATTATCAACAACTTATTGGACAACGCCAACAAATATTCACCCGAAAACCCTGAAATTTCGGTGGCTACACGCAATGTGACGGGCGGTGTCGAAGTTATAGTCAGCGACAAAGGCATTGGCCTAAGCAAAGAGGCTAAAAAACTTATTTTTGAAAAATTCTACCGGGTGCATACCGGCAACCTCCACGATGTGAAGGGCTTTGGTCTCGGTCTCAGCTACGTGAAAGCGATGATGGAAGCCCACAAGGGGCGGGTAGAGGTGAAAAGCGAACTGGGGAAAGGTAGCAGTTTTGTGCTGTTTTTCCCTAACCAACAGTAACCACAATATTGCTTTCTCGTGAAAACACCTTTATTCTCTACGTTCATTGTTTTATTTGCCTCAATGATGGGCTGCTGTGATAAGGTTGCGCCTTCATTTTGTGACAGGGAAGTAGATTTGGGTGAGTTTTCCACAACGATTGAACTGCCTTATGACTCCTTTAGGTTTGAGCATTTGATTAGTGAAAATGGTGATACAGCTGGCTTTTCCGTTAATCACCCAAGCGTGCTCAACGGTGGTGAAATGTTTTACCATCGGGATCCTGTGAAAAATTATGTGAGCGATTGCCAGACTTTGAGGTCGATTGAAAAGTATTCGTGGAGTGTTAGGGACAAAAGGGCGCTTGTTTTGATTTCAGTGCCGAACAGTTACCCATTCATACTCATCAAGGCAGTGCCTATCTTTGATGAAACACAGCCTGAAATCGGACCAATTGCACATTACCTACAGTTCTTCAAACAGCAGGCAGGCAGTAATGTGATTGAAGCTGCGGATTTCATGAGTATTATGGTCGAAGAGACAGAGGCTGGTGAAGGTCTAGGAAATACATTTGAACACGGCTCCATTTTTATCGGTGATATGGTGATTGCCGGAAAAACTTTCGACCATGTTTACACCAACGAAAAAGATGCTGGAATCGGCGTCCAAAACATCTACTTTACTATCTAGGACGGCATTATTGGCGTCAAAGACAATGAAGGCAAGATGTGGAAATTGGGTGAGTGATTCCAAAATAGAAAACCAATTTTAAAGAACAAATCTGATATGTCAGCAACACGAGGAAAAATTCTACTAGTCGAAGACGACCAAAATTTCGGGGACGTACTGCGCTCCTACCTCGAAATGAACGACTACGAAGTCACGCTCGCCAACGATGGCATCAAAGGTATTGAAAGCTACCACGGCGGCACTTTCGACCTTTGCATTCTTGACGTGATGATGCCCCGAAAGGACGGCTTTACTGTGGGGCGGGAGATTAGAGAAAAAGACCAGAACATCCCCATCATTTTCCTTACGGCTAAAACCCTCAAGGAGGATGTACTCCAAGGCTTCAAAATTGGAGCTGATGACTACATCACCAAACCGTTCAATTCAGAGGAACTACTTTTCCGCATCGGTGCCATTCTGAAACGCACCAAACCAAAAGAAGCCCCAAAAGAAGAAGCACGTGAATATTTCATTGGGAAATACCATTTCAACTTTCCGCTCCGTATTCTCACGTTCGATAAAGGTGGGGCTAATGAGCCTCAGCACAAACTATCTCCCAAAGAAGCGCAGTTGCTAAAAATGTTTGCCCTCAAAATAAACGATGTGCTGACCCGCAACGAAGCATTGACCAAAATATGGGGAGAGGACAATTATTTCACCGCCCGCTCCATGGACGTTTTCGTGACCAAATTGCGCAAGTACTTGGCCGAAGACGAAAACCTCGAAATCGTGAACATACACGGGAACGGGTTCCAGTTATTGGAGAAGGATAAGGCGGTGTGAGCAATTTTACTTGAGCAAATTCCTCATCGTATTTCTGAAAATATCACTGAACACCACACCACGGTGTCCGTCCGGTATTTTTACCAATTTGAATAATTTTTGATTCAACGCTTCCAACCGTTCTGAGCAACTGAACGGGATCACTTCATCGTATTCTCCGTGGAGAAGCGTGACGGGAAAGTTCACTTTTTTCAAAAAATCAATAGTTCTAAATTGATATTTCAATAGGAAATCAGGGAGGAATGGTGCTCTGTCATTTTTCAAGTCTACCAAGCTTGTGTAGGGGGCGAGCAGCACAAGCTGTTGTGGGTGATTATTGGCGGCGAGATAGCTGGCCATGCCCGTACCGATGGAATAACCCCACACAACGATTTGGTTTTCGGGATAATGCTTTTTCAAAAAATCATAGGCCACCTGTGCATCGCTGAACATTTGTTTTTCAGAGAAAATATGGCCGTCGCTCTTGCCGAAGCCCCGATAGTCGGGCATAAAAATATCGTAGCCATTACCCGCCGCTGATTGGGCTTGGTGGTAGCAGCGGCGGTTGTTGCCTTTATTGCCGTGGAGGTATAGGATGACGCCCCGTGATGATGGCTCTTTCATCCAAAGACAATTGATGGAAACACCTTCTGCCACGGGCAGTTCCACCTCTTCACCTTCCCTAAAAACATAGTTTTCATCAAGTTTATCTGGATGAAAAATTAATTTCTCCTGTACAAAATACAATGTGCTACAGACGATTACGTACAGTGAAAACAGTACGACAACAATGCGTTTTATCCACTTCATACTCAAAAACTTAAGGTGTGATTTGGCAGAATTCCTCATCTGCCGAACCACTGCAACAACACGCCCAAGCTTGAACGGTTGAACCCATCATTGATAGACGATAAACGCCACTCGCCGATTTTTAGCATATCCTTTTTTTGAATTGCCTCTCACCAATGGCCGGGAACTACCGTAGCCCTTCGCCTCAATCCGATTTTCAGCAACGCCTTTTGTCGCCAAATATTCTGCTACCACCTTAGCCCGCTCTTCCGATAGCGTTTTGTTCATGTCCATGTCGCCGATGATGTCTGTATGCCCCTCTACTTTAAGTTTTAGGTTGGGATTTCGTACCAAGAATCCGGCCAGCATGTCTAGCCCTGGTTCCGATTGTGGAAGCATCACACTTTTGCCCTGCTCAAAAAGCACATTTTTTGGAATGTACCTTTCCAGCGTGTCCTTTGACACCACGGCTGTATTTTCAGGTTTGGAAGGGGGCGGTTCCTGGGTTTTTCTAACCTCTGTTTTAGGTTTTACTTTCGGGGTGGTTTTCTCAGGAACCACTGGCGCTTTAGGCGTGGGAGGTGGGATGGTTTGGGTAAAATATTTTGACTCAACGATGATGGGCCGATTTGCTTCTGGCAACTGCCAAAGTAGGCGAACCTCTCCTTCAATGAGCGCATTGAAATATTCTACTTTTAGGTTGTAAGGAGTTCCTTCTCGCATGATTACTTTTCCCGAAAAACGTCCGTCGTCGTTCAGTTTCCAGTTGTCGATGACGAGTATGCCGCCCACCCAGACCCGGATACCATCGTCCACCTTGGCGGAAAAAGTATAGGTGCCAGTCTGCGGTGCGTTCAAGATGCCTGTCCAGCGGATAGAGCAGGAGTGGGGGTTAAGCCCTGGCACGGGAGGGTCGTCGTTCCAGGAAAGGTCTATCATCGGCTCGATTTGGGTAGCCACTTTTTTATTGAAATTAGTGCCGTTAAAATACTCGGCAGTGAGGCCAGGTTGCGCAGTAAGGCTGCAAAAAGTGAGGGATAGTAACAAAAGGGCAAATACTGGTTTCATATTCTTGCATTTGGTGAAAAGTGTCGTATGCCGACGAATATCGTAAAAATAACGCCACCGACTTCGTTGATTTTGCTGGTTTTCGACAGTTTCAGTTCGTTTTAGGACAAATGCCAGAATGTTTAGCCTGTTTTGCAAGCAGTAAGTGCCTCAAACGTCACTTCCAATCTTGCTTTTCCAACTTCCTTTTCCCAACTGAAACGCTACCTTTGCCCAATGTGTAAGGATTGAAGGCCGGAATGCTTGAAGGGAAAAAAGTTGTAATACCTTAATCTTCAATAGTTCTTGCATTCAATAATTTTAATCTTTGAAATGTATGAAAAAACTGTCCTTAATCCTGATAATAGGGCTTTTCAGCCTCGCCGGTTTTTCCCAAATCGACCCAAGAATTGCACATGCCAAAACACCACTCAATCAAGTGCCTGTGGCTGTGATGCCTCACCTCGACAACGCAGCTTTGTTGGCTAGCGAAATGGATCACCGTGCCCCCGGCGTGGCTCCCCGATTTGCTGAACCCATTGAGGTGAATATTAATGCAAATACCAACGGCCATTGGGAGAAACTTGCCAATGGCAACAGCCTCTGGCGCCAGCGGATACGTTCCGTCGGTGCTAAGTCCTTGAACCTCGGTTTTACGAAATACGTCATGCCCGCTGGCGGCTCGCTCATCTTGTACTCGCCTGATTACCAAACGGTAATGGGACCTTTTACCCCCTCAGATAACGAAGAACACGAGCAGCTTTGGACACCCATCTTACCTGGCGATGAACTGGTGATAGAAGTGCAACTACCCGCCCACAGCCAGTCCAACCTTCAACTTGAGCTCAAGTACGTCAACCACGATTTTGTAGGCTTCGCCGATTTGGCCTCTGGCTCCTGCAACCTGGATGTGATCTGCGGTGCGGCTGACGGTTGGGCCATTGTCGATCAGTACCGGGACATCATCCAATCTGTGGCGGTCATCAGCACGGGTGGCACTACATTTTGTACGGGTTTTTTGGTCAACAATGCCCGACAAGATTGCACACCTTATTTCATGACGGCCAACCACTGTGGCATCACAGCAGGACAAGCACCTTCGCTTGTGGCCTACTGGAATTTTTACAACAGCACTTGCCGTCAACCTAACTCCCCAAGCAGTGGTGGCAACGGGAACGGGACACTCCTCGATTTCAACACAGGCTCGGTGCTGCGTGCCACCAATTCCAATTCTGATTTTACTTTAGTCGAACTTGATGACCCAGTTTCCGAAACTGCCGATGCTTTTTTCGCCGGATGGAGCGCCGAAGACTTTGCTCCTACAGATACTGTCATCGGAATCCACCATCCAAACACCGACGAGAAACGTATCAGTTTTGAATTTGACCCCACTTTTATCGCCAATTATAACAGTACGACACCCAACCCCAATGGCACTCACATCACGATTTCGGACTGGGATGTAGGCACTACCGAAGGCGGTTCCTCTGGTTCGCCACTTTTCAACCGACAAAAACGGGTTGTAGGCCAACTCCACGGTGGCCTTGCTGCTTGCGGCAACAACTTGAACGATTCCTATGGGTGGTTTCACATATCGTGGGAAGGTGGCGGTTCGCCTGGCAACAGCCTGAAACCTTGGCTTGATCCCGACAACACAGGCATTATCGTATTGGATGGGCACTCGGCGCTCCAGTGCAGCTTTTTCGTGGTGGGCAGTCCGGCCATTCAATCGCTTTGTGCTCCTAACGATGCCATTTTTGAAATCACCGTCAGCCCAAACTTTACGGATAGTGTGACATTATCCATTACGGATTTGCCAACAGATTTAACTGCCGTTTTTTCCCAAAACCCAGTAGCGCCTGGCGATACTGTTTCGCTGACCCTGAGCAATACCGCTACCGTAGCGGAAGGCAATTACACACTGACCCTTGCAGGCACTGACGGAACGGATTCAAATAGCTCAGAACTGAATGTTTTTATTGCTGCACAATTGCCAACACCCCCTGCGCCCATTTATCCTGCTGCTGGAGAAAGTGGCATTGGCCTGCTCCCCAATTTTACTTGGGAAGCTACGGCTGGCGCAAAGTACAGCATCGAAATTGCCACGGATGCCGCATTTACCAATATCGTCGAATCTGCTTCTAACCTTTTGGTAGCCAGTTATCAGTCTGTTACATTGCTGGCGCAAACCACTACCTACTATTGGCGGGTACGTGGCGACAACGTCTGCGGACAAGGCGACTGGCCAATGATGCCAAATAGTTTCATGACTAGTGCCATTGTTTGTGCCCCTGCGGTTTCTATCAATGTCCCCATCGTCATCAGCACCAACGGAACCCCGACCATTACCTCCACACTGGCTATTTCAGGTGGTGGCCTCGTGGACGATATCAATGTTACAAACTTGAATATTATCCACTCATGGGTTGGCGACCTCCGGGTCGAATTGACTTCTCCTTCAGGAACGACCATTTCCCTGTTTGAAAATCCAGGTGGTGGTGATTGCAGTGCTAATGATGTGTTAATTGACTTGGATGATCAAGCTGTGGCTACCAATGACGACCTCTTGAACATGTGCAACAGCACATCACCTGCCATTGCAGGCACGTTCAGGCCGCAGGACCCCCTGAGCATTTTCAATG
Source organism: Bacteroidota bacterium (assembly GCA_016124585.1). GTDB lineage: Bacteria > Bacteroidota > Bacteroidia > Chitinophagales > Saprospiraceae > UBA6168. The sequence goes on from WGNL01000014.1 coordinate 23,394, forward strand.
GCGAGCCCATAGCTGGAAATTGGGTTTTGACGATACACGATGATGTGAACCAAGATGGCGGCAGCCTCGTGAGCTGGGGACTAGATATGTGCAGCACCATCCCGAATGACTATTCTATTTCGCCTTCCGGCAATACTTTCACAAGTTGCCTGGGTGATAGTATTAACTTCAGTGTGACGCTCGGTACAGCCTTCAATGACACTACGGGCGTGATGCTCACTGCGGAAAACTTGCCTGTTGGCGCCACTGCAACATTTGACCCAAACCCTGCAACGCCGGGTGCTCAAGTGGCCGTGACGGTGAGCGGTGTGACCAATGTGGGCAGTAATTTCTTCGATATAGTGGCAACGGATGGGCTCGGCGGCGATGGTATCGTTTCCTTGACATGGAATGTTCAGGGTGCGCCAGCTCCTTCAACGGCTGTTGCCCCTGCACCAAATGCTACTGGAGTGGGCCTGAATCCTACACTTTCTTGGTCGGCTACAGGCAATAATTATTCCTTGCAGGTAGCTGCCGATGCTAGCATGAGTAATCCAATTTTGAATACTCAAACACAGCAACCGATGCAGCAAATTGGAACCCTAGAGCCATGTACGACCTATTTTTGGACAGTGGCCACTACGGCCAATTGCGGCACTTCCATGTCAGAGGTTTTCAGTTTCACAACGATCGACGATTTGGCATTCAGTTCAACTACCAGTACGCTTGCGCTCTGTAGCACAGGCACAGCCTCAGCCAGCCTCAATATTGGACAGTGTTTCGAGGCAGGTGGCCTGATGCTGACCAATTCAACTTTGCCAACTGGCGCAACCGTCAGTTTTTCACAAAACCCGGCACCAGCAGGCAGTGCTGTGACGGTGACGGTCACCAATACCAATGTCGCCCCAGGCAGCTACATGCTCACCGTGACGGGTAACGATGGCGTGAACACAGTCACAAAAACTTTTACCTTGAATATTACAGGCCCAGCCGCTGCGCCAGTTTTTGTTGCTCCCGTTGACGCTGCGACCAACGTGAACGTCCTCACGGCTTTTGATTGGGATCCGGTTGCTGGCGCAACAAGCTACAATTTCCAATTGTCAACGGATGCTAATTTTACGAATACCGTAGCCGATGTAACCATCTCGCAAACTGCCTATACGCTCACTTCACCGTTGAACGTGAACACAAACTACTTTTGGCGAGTGACAGCTTTCAATAATTGCGGTGGTACAACGCCTGCGCCGTTTACTTTCACTACTTGGCCTGTCAATGCTGTTCATGAGCTTAACGATTTGGGAATCAATGTTTTACCTAATCCAACTAAAGGCATAGTGAGTGTCCAGTTTTCGAAACAAACCTACGAACCGATGGACGCCACGCTCTACGCAGTGAATGGCATTCTGCTGCAAACTCAGCGGATACAAGTGGGCAGTAGTTCCGCAAAATTTGACCTGAGTCAATTTTCTGGTGGAGTGTATTTGCTCCGCCTGAAAAGCAACAGTGGCGTTTTGACGAAGAAAATTGTATTGGAAAAATAGAAGGTATTGCTTGATGGTTGAATTGTTTAATGGTAGAGAAATAAGAACATAACTCTTTGCCTGACCAACAATCAAACAATCAAGCATTACCAACAATCAAAAAATGATTAAAGCAAACGACCCAACTCGAAAATCGTGGGTGGAAGTGCCTGCCGACAGTGACTTCCCGATTCAGAATTTGCCCTTCGGTGTTTTTCGGACGCAGAGCAACCCAACACCCCGACTCTGTACGGCTATTGGCAACAACATCGTGGACCTTGCTGTGATGAACTTCATGGACTTGCTCGACGATGTGGAACTGGACAATGAAATTTACAGCAATCGATACCTGAACGATCTTATTGCCCTCGGCAAACCAAAAGTCCGCCAACTCCGCGACCGGCTTGCCGACCTTCTCGACGAAAAAAACGATGAGGCCAAAGATATGGCCTGGCATTTTCTGCACCCGATGGACAAAGTGGAAATGTTGATGCCCTTGCAAGTAGGCGATTATACCGATTTTTACTCAAGCCTCGAACATGCCACAAACGTCGGTTCGATGTTCCGCCCAGACAACCCGCTGCTACCCAATTGGAAACACCTTCCCGTGGGTTACCATGGCCGGGCTTCGAGTATTGTGGTATCAGGCACACCAGTGGTTCGCCCGCAGGGGCAAACACTGCCGCAAGGTGCAACGCAACCCGTTTTTGGCCCAACCAAACTGCTGGATTTTGAACTGGAAATGGCTTTTGTAGTGGGCAAACCAAACGCAATGGGAACGTTTGTCAGTGTTGAAAATGCAGAGGATCACATCTTTGGTTTGATGTTGTTCAACGATTGGTCGGCGAGAGACATCCAGAGCTGGGAGTATGTGCCATTGGGGCCGTTTTTAGCTAAAAACTTCGCCTCCACCGTTAGCCCATGGGTGGTTACGCTAGATGCCTTGGAACCGTTCCGGGTGGCCGGGCCAGTGCAAGACCCGCAGGTGCTGCCCTATCTGCAGTTTCAAGGAGCGAAAAATTTCGACCTAAAATTGGAAGTGGAAATAGCATCGAAAACTGGTGCAAATGCTACTGTTTGTCATTCGAATTTCAAGTACATGTACTGGAACATGGCACAGCAATTGGCGCACCACACCGTGAACGGTTGCAACATGAACATCGGGGATCTTTGCGGCAGCGGCACCATCAGTGGCCCGACTCCGGATAGCTTTGGCTCTATGCTGGAATTGACTTGGCGAGGCTCAAAGCCGTTGAAGCTTTCGGATGGCACGGAGCGGAAATTCATCAACGATGGCGATACGGTAGTCATGCGCGGGTGGGGGGAACGAAATGGCATCCGCATCGGTTTTGGAGAAGCAACGGGCAAAGTTTTGCCCTCTGCAAACAAGTAAAAAGCGAAAGTAAACAAGTAAAAAGTGGGAGTAGTGCTCCTACTGTCCAACATGAAAATCAGACACTACCTCGCCATTTTTAGTATATCCATCACCTTGCTACTGGCAGCATGCGGCCCAGATGACCCCATTGCGGAAGGTAATACCAAAGCCCCCAAGCCCGCCGACTCAACAGCGCAGCATAACGCCTTGACCAGTGATAGCGCCAGCCTGCAAAACTTACTCCGACAGTACGATCCTCCTGGTAGGGATGTTTGGCAAAAACCGGAGGTAGTTATCGGGAAAATGGGTGATTTGAGCAACAAAACCGTGGCTGATATTGGCGCTGGCTCAGGTTTTTTTAGTCGCCGGTTGGCGCAGCAGGCCAAGCACGTTATCGCCGTGGAACTCGACCCCCGCTTCATCCATTTCATGGACAGCATCAAGCGAGTAGAATTGAAACCAGAATACCAAAGTCGCTTCGAAACCCGCCTTGGCCTGCCTAACGACCCCAAACTCAAGCCCAACGAAGCGGACATAGTGCTGGTCGTGAACACTTACATTTATATTCAGAACCGGATTGCATACCTGAAAAACCTGCTGAACGTGATGCCGCAGGGTGGTAAAATCATCATCGTGGATTTCAAGCGAAAAAGGATGCCCATCAAATACCCAAGACCGGAAGTTCGCCTCGAACTTTACGAAGTAGAAAATGAACTGGACGCTGCAGGATTCACGAATATTGAATCGGATGACTGTGCGCTGGATTATCAATATATCGTAATGGCGGAAAAATAATTGGTTGCAGGTTTCAAGGTAAAGTTGACCAAAACTGGAAACAAAAACCAGAGCCTACCATGCTTCAGACCAAAAATCTTCAATATTTCTACGGCGGCGGCAGCGAATTGAGCTTCCCTGACATCCGCTGCGAAACAGGTGAGCACTGGCTCCTCCTCGGTCAATCCGGCTGTGGAAAAACCACGTTGCTGCATCTGCTCGGTGGTCTGCTCACGCCCCGACAAGGTTCGGTCATCGTGGGTGACACGTCGCTCAATTCGCTGAAAACCAGTCAATTGGATAAGTTTCGAGGAAAAAAAATCGGCATCATTTTTCAGGCGCCGCATTTTGTCCGGTCGCTTCGGGTGGGTGAAAATCTGGAATTGGCGCAACAGCTAGCCGGGCTTCAAGTGGATAGAAACCACATTGCCAAACTGCTCGGCAGGCTCGGCCTAGGCCATAAAATCAATGCAAAAACCGATGCCCTCAGCCAAGGTGAACGCCAGCGTGCTGCCATCGCCCGTGCGCTGGTGAACAAACCCGAAATCATCCTCGCCGACGAACCAACCTCCGCCCTCGATGACAAAAACACCGAGGAGGTTATCCGTTTGCTGGAAGAAACAGCGACAGAAGTTAATGCAACGCTGTTGGTAGTTACCCACGATGGACGATTGAAGGAGCGGTTTGAGAAACGGATAAATCTGTAATTGTTACATTGCTTTATTGTTGCATTGTTTGGAGTCACGAAAACCATATAACAATTCAGCAATTCAACAATATTTTCATGCTAAAACTCAGTTGGAAAAACCTGGTCAACAAGCCGCTGAACATGGCGCTTTCGCTCATCCTGTTTGCATTGGGGGTGGGGCTGGTGTCGCTGTTGGTCAATTTGAACCACCAGGTCGAAGAGAATTTCGATAAAAACCTGGCCGGGGTGGACCTCGTACTGGGGGCGAAGGGGAGCCCACTTCAAATGATTCTCTGCGCCATGTACCATGTGGACAACCCCACGGGCAATATCCCCATCGAAAAATCAAGGGCATTTTTGAACCCAAAACACCCGCTCATCCAGCAGGCGGTGCCGCTCTCGCTCGGCGACAGCTACCGGGGCTACCGCATTGTCGGCACGACTTACGACATTCTACAACTGTACAACGCCAGCATTTCCGAGGGAAAACTCTGGGCGAACCCGATGGAAGTGACCATTGGTGCGGCAGTGGCCGATGCGCAGCACCTACATGTTGGCGATAAGTTCAAATCTTCGCACGGGCTGGTCGAGGGCATTGAGGAGCACGAGCATGATTTCACGGTGGTCGGCATTCTGAAACCAACGGGTTCCGTGATTGACCAACTGATTTTGACGCCCAGCGAGAGTATTTGGGCTTCGCATGAACATGGGGAGGATAGTTCCGCAGTTCAACAGTTGGCTGTTGGCAGTCCAGATTCAGCTTCAATGGAAGACCACGATCATGCGGAACATGAGCACGCCAAAGTTGCTCCATCTACTTATGATTCCTTGACAATCAGGCAATTAGCCGAGCAGCAACGACTGGAGTTGATGGGAAAAACGGACAAGGAAATCACAGCGATTTTGATTCGCTTCCGCTCCCGAACGAATATCCAAGCGCTGAACATGGGGCGCAACATCAACGAAAATACGGACCTGATGGCCGCCAGTCCGCCCAACGAAATCGCCCGTTTGCAGACAAACCTTGGCCTCGGCGCCGACACCCTGAAAATGCTGGCTTGGGTCATCGTCGTCGTATCTGGCTTGAGCATTTTCATCTCGCTTTTTTCCTCGCTGCGTGACCGCCGATACGAGCTGGCGCTGATGCGGGTGATGGGCGGCTCGCCAGGTACTTTGTTCCAACTTATCATCCTCGAAGGCCTGCTGCTGGCGGTGATGGGCTACGTGCTGGGCATCCTGTTCAGCCATCTTGGACTGAGCGTCTTGGCGGGTTTTATGAAAAGCACCTACCGTTACTCCTTCAGCGGTTGGAAGTTTTTGCCAGAAGAGGCTTGGCTGTTTGTCGGAGCGATACTTGTTGGCTTTATTGCAGCACTGATTCCAGCCTTGCAGGCTCGACGAACAGATATTTCGGAGACGCTGGCCGGAGGATGAGACCTTGCTCGTGTGCATATAAAAATCAAAGCTAGATATGGACTCGAACCCACTCACCCGTTTTTCCAAAACCGTTGACAATTATATCCGCTACCGCCCCGGATATCCTGCTGATTTACTGGATTTTATGAAAACGGATTTGGGGCTTTCTTCAAATTCCGTCATCGCCGACATCGGTGCAGGAACGGGCAAGTTGACCGAACTTTTCCTCGAAAATGGCAACCCAGTCCATGCCGTTGAACCGAACATCGACATGCGGACAGCGATGGAGCGGCTGTATGGCCATTTTGAAAACCTGCACAGCGTGGACGGTACGGCAGAGGCAACCAATTTGCCCGACGAATGCGCTGATTTTGTGTTGGCGGCACAGGCGTTTCACTGGTTTGACGGGAAAAAAACGAACGCAGAGTTTCAACGCATTTCGAAGCCCAACGCCTGGGCGCTGATCATCTGGAATGACCGCAACGACGCCCGTTCCGCATTCATGCAGGCATACACGATGTTCTTAGCGGAATACTCGACTGACCTTGCAACAATTGACCATCGTAATATTGGCAAATACCAACTCACACCGTTTTTTGGAAAAAACGGCTTTGCTGAGCAGGAGTTCGACTACCTCCAACGCTTCGATTTTGCAGGAGTGCGGGGCCGTTACCTTTCCAGTTCCTACGCTTTTCATGAAAATCATCCACGTCACGCCGAGGCCATGCAGGCATTAAGCAATACCTTTGCCACCCATGCGGAAAACGGGGTGGTGGATTTTTGGTATTTAACCAAGATTTACTTTGGTCGAATGATTTGACCTCATGTTAAATTTTGGCAAAACAAAACCCATCGAACATTCAGTTTACCGTTTATTGCCACCGACTCAACGGCGATGATGAAGCAGTTTCTTTTTTTCTCCACTTTGATTTTCAGCATTTTGTTTGCTGAAAACCTTGCTGCACAATTCGGTGGCGGTGGCGGTGGAATTGGCGGAATTGCAGGTCGTTTGGGTAGCGGAGGCGGTGGAGCAAGTGGTGTACAGCGCCTCACGCTTGATACTTCCGACATTTTTTTCTTCTACGCTGATGAGCCCAACCTCGTTTTCCCGTTCAGCGACAGCTTGCTCGAAAACGTCCACCAGTATGACCCCATTCGGCAGCAGACTTACGACTACGCAAACCTTGGCAACCTTGGTTCGGCAGCTAGGCCGCTGTTTTTTCAGCCGACCTGGCGGAGAGGCTTTGATGTTGGGTTGCATCAGTTTGATATTTACCAGATGACGACCGCCGATGTGCGCTACTACAAGATCACGCAAGCATACACCAAGGCGAATTTTTCGAAAGGCTCTACGCAGAACGATTCGCAGTTTGGCGTGCAATTCAGCCGCAATTTTGCCGATGGCCTCAATTTTTCCATAGAACATCACCGCATCAACAATATTGGGGCATACGATACGCAAAAAGCCGCCACTTCCAGCGTGGGCACAGGCATGTGGTACCATCCCAAAAAGGGCAATTACGATGGCTATTTCAGCTTCGTCTCCAACAGTATTGAGCAGCAGGACAATGGTGGTGCCGCAGAGGACCTCAACCGACAGTTTATTGATGCTTTTCAAGTGGACGTCCATCTCAGTACGGCCAATACCCGCTATGCAAACCGGGAATTGGCGTACTCGCAGTATTTTTACTTGAAAGGTGGGCGAGGGAAAGTCGGCAGTGTGAAGTCTAGTACCGCACCGAGGGACTCGCTGAGGTTTATTCCAAAAAATGATACCCTCTCAAATCACAAACCAAATCCCAACAGTGATAGGCCTCCGACAACTGCACAAAATCCACCCAGCCATCAACCACCTGTCGCCAATCGTCAACCCGGAAGAACCTTCACTTTTTACCATCAAATTGCCTGGCGAAAGGACACTTACAAATTTTCGGATACGGCTCCTGACTCTGCTTTTTACGCCGATTTTTTGGTGGACAAACGTGGGCTTCGGCATTATTTGGAAGTGCGGAAACTGGAGAACACCTTCAAGTTGCAGACCTTCAAATTGCGCCAGCAAAAAACAAGCAGTAGCGACGCCCGCTCTTTGCCAGCGGAAAGCGACTTGCTGGAGATTGGCTTGGTACACCGCCTAAGTTTTTTGAAACAAGAACCTGTGGACACGGGGGCGATTCAAAACCTGTTCCTCACTGCCCGCCTCAACTTTTCCCCCGTTGAGCGCCTGCGCCTGAACACTTACGCCCATCTTGGTATCGGAGCGAATGCGGGCGACTACCGACTGAGTGGCGAGCTGTTTTTGAACCTGAAAAAAATTGGAACGCTGCAACTGGAAGCGGTGAACCAACTGTATTCTCCTTCTTTGCTGCCGCAACGTTTTTATGTTACCCAGGAAGAAATATGGAAAAACAGCTTTGGCAAAACGCTGGAAACCAGCCTTTCAGGTACCTATTCATTGCCGCAGTTCAAGTTTTCTGTAGGCGCAAAATCACATCTGCTGAACAACCTCGTCTATTTTGATGAAACAGGCAGGCCACAGCAGAGTGGCACTTTCAGCATCTTGCAGCTCACGGCTTCGAAGGATTTCAAAATTGGCCCGCTGCACCTCGACAATTCGGCATACCTCCAACAGACTACCTCTGACGTATTGCCGCTTCCGCAGTTTTACAGTAAACACAGCCTATTTTTAGAGGGCTTTATTTTTAAGAAAGCCATGCTCACCAAAGTTGGCGTGGATGCCAGGCTCAGTTCCGGCTATGCGCCGCCTGGCTACAATCCGCTCACTGGGCAATTTCAGTTGCAAAGCACACAGAACCTATCCTTCACCCCATTGCTTGATGCGTTTCTAAGTTTCAAGGTGAAGACCTTCCGGTTTTTCTTCAAAATTGAGAATCTGCTTTCTTACCCACTCCTGACCTACTATTACCAAACAGCGGATTATCCCATGCCCTTCGGCTACAAAAACGGGGGGATGCGACTGGGGATTTCATGGCGGCTGGTGGATTGAAAAATTGTTGAAATGTTGTATCGCTGGATTGTTAAGTTTACGCTTCAACAATTCAGACATGAGATACCAGTTTTACTTCTTCCTGCCTTTCCTCCTTTTTGCTTGCGCAAAGCCGACTGTGCCGCCGCCTTCCGCGTATGGCCCTGTTCCAAGTGACGCCCAATTGGCCTGGCAGCAAATGGAGTTCAATGCTTTTGTGCATTTCAACATGAACACTTTCACTAATATTGAATGGGGCATGGGCAGTGAGCCACCTGCCACGTTTAACCCTATGGCGCTGGACTGCCGACAGTGGGCGAGGGTGTGCAAGGAGGCTGGCATGAAAGGCATTATCCTCACGGCCAAACACCACGATGGGTTTTGTCTCTGGCCAAGCGCCTACACGGAGCATTCTGTGAAATACTCACCCTGGAAAGATGGTAAAGGCGACGTAGTGCGAGAGCTTTCCGACGCTTGCAAGGAGTATGGCCTCAAGTTCGGGGTGTACCTATCGCCTTGGGACCGAAACCATGCGGATTATGGCAAGCCGGAATACCTGACCTATTTCCGCAATCAACTTCGGGAACTGCTGACAAATTATGGCCCCATTTTCGAAGTCTGGTTTGATGGGGCAAATGGTGGGGACGGTTACTACGGCGGTGCTAACGAAAAGCGGGAAGTTGACCGCCAAAATTATTACGACTGGCCGACGACTCGCCAGATTGTCAAGGAGTTGCAGCCAGACGCCGTCATCTTCAGCGATGCCGGACCGGGTTGCCGTTGGGTAGGCAACGAAGATGGTTTTGCAGGTGAAACGAATTGGAGTTCCATCCGCAGCGCCGAGTTTTACCCCGGTTCCCCGAACTACAAGGAACTGACCAGTGGCCATGCAGACGGAACGGACTGGGTGCCTGCCGAATGTGACGTGAGTATCCGTCCGGGCTGGTACTATCACCCAGCGCAGGACACAGCCGTGAAATCTTTGGAAAAACTGACGGACATCTACTACAATTCCGTGGGTCGCAATGGACTGCTGCTGTTGAATCTGCCAGTGGATACCCGTGGCCTCGTGCATGAAGCTGATGCGGCACGCCTCAAGGAGTTGGGAGATGTAATCCGCCGAGATTTTGCGACCAATATTGTGGAAGTATCCAGCAGCACCGTCAAAAAAGCCACTGCCAGCAACGAGCGAGGAAGAGGCTTTGAGGTGAAAAACGCCCTAGATGGAAATTCAGATACTTACTGGGCGACTGCTGACGGTGTAGATTCCGCCAGCTTGGAAATTGAATTTGCTGATAAAAAACGAGTCAGCCGTCTCATGCTGCAGGAGTATATCCAGCTGGGTCAACGGGTGAGCGGGTTCAAGGTGTTTGCGAAGCAAAACGGGGAATGGCAGTCCCTTGCCGAAGGCACCACCGTAGGCTACAAGCGAATTTTACGATTTGAGCCACAGGAGGTAGAAGGGCTGAAAATTGAGTTGGAGGGACGGGCGGCGCTTTGCATTTCGGAAGTGGGGGTGTATTGATGCACTCCTTGGTTAATCCAATATTGAAACCCAAGTAGCTTACTTATCTTTGTTGTCATGGCAAAACAAAAAAAAGAACCCAGTGCACCACAAACCTCAAAACAGAAGAAAGCATCTTCCTCACAGTCAGTTACAAAACCTAAGCGACAGCCTAGTACCCAACCAGCAGTGAGTCAAAAAGCCAGTCCAAACTCATCGTCAGTGGCTAGGCAAAAGCAAGAACCTGCCCCCCAGCCTGTTTCCGAGGAAAAAATCAATATCGTGCTCGACCAATCAGTTGCCATTCTTGTGGACGGCAACAATATCGAGATGAGCCTGCACAAAGCCGCCGGGAAAAAGTCCATGATTAATTTTGATAAACTGGTGCCTGCCCTGCTCCAGAACCGTGCGTTGTCAAGGCTTATCTATTTTAGGGAAGGGGTTAGTATTTCTCAAAAATTGGCGGAGCGCCTGCAAAAAAACTTCCACGGCTCTGTAGTACCCTGCTACAAGTCCGCAGATATTCCGCTAACGATAAAGGCGGTTCAGGTGGCCTCCAAGGTGGATACTATCATCATCCTCTCAGGTGATGCCGATTATGTGGAGTTGGTGCGGCATTTGAAATCCGATGGAATTCGGGTGGAGGTAGCCGCATTCCCAGAAACAACAGCTGCGGTGTTGAGAAGCGAGTGCGACTATTTTTTCCCGATAACTGTGGATTATAGTTTTAGCTTTAAATAAAGTTTGGGCAGCAAAAAATTATGGATAAATAATAGTTTAGTGCTTGTGCAACCGTCCGAGAACGGTATCAAGGGAAGCTTTTAATTTATCAATGGCAATTCTTACGGACTGTTCTACATTATCGCCAATGCCAGTGACTGCAATGGGCTTTAATCCTTCAAGACGAGCCTCCAAAGCGCACTGCTTATCGGCGGGTCCAGTTTTGTGGCCGTTATTGTCAGTAAGATGAACCTCTAGTCTTGTGATTTGAGAGCTAAACCTTTCCAGCTTTTCTGAAAGTATAGTTGTAATCCTTTCTTCCAGTTTTTCACTGCCGACAATATTGTGGTCAGTATTCAATTGAATTGTCATAATTGTTCCGTTTAATAAGATTAGGTATTTAAGAAGTTGTGACTTTTGGATTAATTTTAAGGCTTAAACCATAGGTGTAGCAGAATTAATCCTTAGCATATATTAGTTGTTATAGCATAGTTTTAATGCAAAAATAATCAACTATTGTCCTCCTCCAAGTCATCATGATTATCACCACCAATGCTATAATAATTGTTCTCTTCATCCTCGCTTCCAATTTGTTCCATTTGGTCGTCCAGTTCGGAACCGGGCACATCCAAATCACTACCCGAAACGTCGTCCCTAAAATCCTTCTCATTTGGTGCTGATGGTTTGACATTTGGGTTTTGCTTGGTAGCAAAATTATCGGGGCTAATATCAGCTTCCTTATGGCTTTGTTTGTAAATATCTTCGCTAGGTGGGTAAAGTGGGTATCCTTCCAAGTTTTCCTTCATCGCTTTGGTTCCTTCTTTTCTTGAGGTGGTATTATCTTTCATGATAGTTGTTTTTAATGCTTGATATAATTTAAAGACATGCCTAAAACCTGAACTTTGATGCTATGTTCAATCTTGGAAGAAACAAACTTTTGTACACATTTCTAAAGCTAGAGAACTAGAGTCTGTCGCTAAATTTTAAAGTTAACACGCTAAAAACGCTGGGTGATAAATAGGGGAATAAGTACCCATTTTCCTCCTCCCCAATCTTCCAAAATCTAACTACCTTTGCCAATAGCAACAAAATATTATTTGTCGTTTTATTTGTCAATTAGGAATCGCCAATATCTTTACTAAGCATTCAGAATTGACAGTTCAAAATCAACCATTCATTTATGCCGCCACCACTTGTCGCCGAACTTAGCCAAGAAGATACCGCCCTGATTCACAGTGCGTACCGTCGGCTATTGCGTGCACTGGATGGTAAAATGGAGAAGGAAGACCACGACCAAGTAAAACGAGCCTTCGAATTGGCTGCGGAGGCGCATTCGCTCCAGCGCCGGAAGTCGGGTGAACCGTACATCACCCATCCCATTGAGGTAGCCATTATTTGCATCGAAGAAATTGGGCTGGGGCCTACCGCTGCCGTTTGTGCCTTGCTCCACGATGTGGTCGAGGACACGGATTACACGCTAGAGCAAATCAAGGAAGTTTTTGGGGAAAAAGTAGCGCTTATCGTGGATGGCCTCACCAAATTGGATGGCACAGCTACTTCCGAAAGCCCTCAGGCGGAGAACTTTCGCAAGGTCATCAGTACGTTGGTGATAGATGTTCGGGTGGTTTTGATAAAAATGGCCGACCGGATGCACAATATGCGCACCCTCGGCTCCATGCCCCGCCACAAGCAGTTGAAAATAGCAGCGGAGACCAGCTACATCTATGCCCCACTGGCTCACCGGCTCGGCCTCTACAATATCCGTTCGGAGTTTCAGGATCTTTGTCTGAAAATCATGGAGCCTGATACGTTTGAAGAAATCAATGAAAAACTGGACGCATCGGAAGAAGAACGGGCGGATTATATCGAGAAATTTCTGATGCCTATCCGAAAGGAACTGGACGAATCTGGACTAAAATATCGCTGTTTTGGGCGGGCAAAATCAGTCTCCTCCATTCACAATAAAATCAAGGCAAAGGATGCCCCTTTCGAGCAGGTGTACGACATTTTCGCTGTCCGCATTGTACTGGACGTAGAGCGCCGATTGGAAAAACCCATGTGCTGGACGGCTTATTCAATTGTCACGGATATTTACAAGCCCATCCCGGAACGCTTGAAAGATTGGGTAACTGTGCCAAAATCTAATGGCTATGAATCGCTCCACACAACGGTTATTGGGCAAGATGGGCGGTTTGTGGAGGTGCAGATCCGTTCCGAGCGTATGGACGAAATCGCTGAGCGGGGCTTCGCTGCCCACTGGAAGTACAAAGGGGTCAACAATCAGCCGGACGTTTATGAAAAATGGCTCGACCAAGTGCGGGAGTTGATGGAAAACCCAAACTCCGATGCACTGGAGTTTGTCAGCGATTTCAAGAACAACCTCTATTCTGAGGAAATTTTTGCCGTGACGCCCCGTGGGGATATGATAAACCTGCCGAAAGGTGCCACAGCACTCGATTTTGCTTTCCACATCCACACCGACATTGGCTACCACTGTCGGGCCGTGAAAGTGAACAACCGCATCGTGCCAATGGGCTACAAGCTCAACATGGGCGACAAGGTGGAGGTGATTACCGACAAAAACCAAAAACCCAATGAGGGTTGGCTCAAGTTTGTGGTGACGGGCAAGGCCCGCTCCAAGATCCGCAACGCCATGAAGGAGGAGCGCCGCAAAACGGGCGAACTGGGCAAGGAGGCATTGCAGCGTAAGTTCAACAACATGAAAGTGAACTTCGACCAGGGGGTGGAGACGTTGGTGAAATATTTCAGCCTGAACTCACATATTGACCTCTATTTTGCCATTGCGACGGAGGAAATCAACCTGATTGACACCTTTAAAAACTTTGAGGTCAAAGACCAAAAATTGGTCGAAATTGTGAAAGAAGCGACTGCGCCTGTTGCCGAAGGTGATAAAAAAACAGAGCCAGCTGCCAAAAGCAAGATTTCCGCCAAGACCAAAATCCTTGTGAACGGGGAACCAGCAGAGCTTTACCACTACAAGCTTGCACTTTGCTGTAACCCCGTGCAGGGCGACGATATTTTTGCTTTCCTGACGGCAAAAGAAGGGCTGAAGATCCACCGCACCAACTGTTCCAACGCCACTAACCTATTGGCCAAGTATGGCTATCGGGTGATGAAGGCCGAGTGGGTCGCCAATTTGGATAGTACCTTCGTGGTGGACTTGAAAATCACAGGCGTTGACCAAGGCATTGGCGTCATCGAAAGCATTACGAAGGAAATCGGTGGGCTGGGTGTCAATATACGCTCCTTCCACATCGAGGGCGGCGATCAGGGCTACTATGAAGGCAAAGTCAGTTTGCTGGTGCTCAACCGTGAGCAAATCAACCTGGTGATGCGAACCCTGAAAAAACTGGATTTTGTGGAGACGGTGACCAGGCTGGAATGATTCTCTTTCGAGGTGGGATTGGAGGATTTGCCATTTCCCGACTCAAATCCTCGAACCCTCAATAAAATAACTATGCGAATTGAAACAAAATGGGCCATCATTCCCACTGTTGTCATTCTGATTTGGATGCTTGTTGCACAAGCACTAGGGCTTTTCACGGTTGAAAAATTCCCTACCACCCAATTGATAGGCATCGTCATCAGTACACTTACCTTCGCCGTTACTTATTTCATGGTGACCAAGGAAAAACGGGACCACGACTACAATGGCGTGATGTCTTGGAGTGAAGGTTTTTGGACCGCCGCCCGCATGACGCTGATTTACATTCCCATTAGTTGCTTTGTATTTTACCTCTATATCCAATACATGAATCCCGGATACAAAGCGTTTATCGCAAGCGATAATTTTGTCAAAGATCCAGTCAATACTTACCTTATGGGCAACCTAGTAAGTTCTTTTGTTTTTGGCGGGTTGTTTTGTCTAATATTTCCATTAATAACTAGAAGAAGCATTAACAGAAAAGCATGATTTTATTCAAAAAAATTGCCTTCGCAATATTTGCATCCTTGATGCTCATTGCCATTGGCTGTAAAAATGACGCGCCGAAGAACAGCGAGCCAGCGGCTGACCTACAACCCTTGGCTGTGCCAAAATTCGAGCGGGATTCCGCTTTTGAGTTTGTGGCAAAACAAGTGTCGTTTGGCCCACGGGTACCCAATACCGAAGCCCAAAAACAGTGCAAGGATTGGTTGGTGGCCAAGCTAACAGCCTATGGACTCAAGGTGACCGAACAGCCGTTCAGCGCCAAAGCCTTCACCGGGAAAACACTCAACGGCATCAATATCATTGCCCAGTACAAACCCGAAGCGGCTAAGCGGATCTTTATCGCCTCGCACTGGGACAGCCGCTTTCAGGCTGACTCCCCGCTGGAAACAGAACGGAAGAACGAGCCCATTCTAGGTGCCGACGATGGGGCCAGTGGCGTGGGCATCATCCTGGAAATAGCCCGTACGTTGCAAGCCAATCCCGCTGATATGGGTGTTGACTTCATCCTCTACGACGCTGAGGATTATGGCGACGACAGCGATACAGAACCGAACCCAAAAAGCTGGTGCTTTGGTTCTCAGCATTGGGCCAGCAACCTAGTGCCTAGCGGCTACAGCCCCAAATACGGAATCCTGCTGGACATGGTGGGGGCAAAAGGCACCAAGTTTACGAAGGAAGCCGTCAGCATGAATTTCGCACCGACAGTGATGAACAAACTATGGAAAACGGGGCAAAACCTTGGCTACACCAACTATTTTTCTGAGGATAAATCAGGTGCCGTCACCGACGACCACTACTTTGTGAACACCATCGCCCACATTCCCATGATAGATATCATCGGTAAATCAGCCACTGGCGAAACGGGCTTTGGTGCCCACTGGCATACCCACAACGACAATATAGACATCATTGACGTGCGGACATTGCGGGCAGTAGGGCAGACGCTGCTGGAGGTGATCTACCAAGAGGCAGCAGGGAGATTTTGAGGGAGTTATGAGTTTGCCTTTACACTCATAACCCATAACTTATAGACATGACATACAAACTCTCCAAACCCAACCGCCACATCGAAGGCGACATCCACCTCGACGGCTCCAAGAGCATCAGCAACCGGGCGCTCATCATCCGGGCGCTCTGCGGCGAGCATTTTGACATAAAAAACCTGTCCACTTCCAAGGACACGCAGCTCATGCAGCAAATGTTGGCCTCCGATGCGGACGTATTGGATGTTGGGGCTGCTGGCACCACCTTCCGCTTTTTGACGGCTTATTTGGCCATGCGGGAAGGCAGCCAAACCCTCACGGGTTCAGAGCGCATGAAGCAGCGGCCCATCCGTTTGTTGGTGGAGGCGCTCCGCAAATTGGGTGCAAACATCGACTACCTCGAAAACGAAGGCTACCCACCGCTGCATATCCATGCGCCAAACGGGCTGGGCAGCACGCACCAGCTCGCCATCCCCGCCGATACCAGCAGCCAGTACCTCTCGGCGCTGCTCATGATAGCGCCCACGCTGCCCAATGGCCTGGAACTGGAACTGGTGGGCAAGCTCGTCTCCCGGCCCTACCTCGAAATGACACTGCACATGATGGCCTATTTTGGGGTCGAGCACAGTTGGTCGGGGAACATCATCTATGTGCCAGCGGGCAAGTACCAGCCGAAGCCCTTCACGGTGGAGGCGGACTGGTCGGCGGCCTCGTACTACTACGCCCTGGCGGCGCTCTCCGACGAATGCGACCTGCGCCTGCACGGGCTGTTCTCGAACAGTTGGCAGGGGGATTCGGTGATGGAGAAGATGATGCGGCCCTTTGGGGTGGAGACGCATTACGAAGGAGAAACCACCCGGCTGCTGAAGCCGAAAGGTGCGGTGGCGCAACCGTTTTTTGAGTGGGACTTTCTGCCCTGCCCCGATGTGGCACAGACGATGGCCGTGGTCTGCGGGGGGTTGGGGGTGCAAGGGCTTTTCAGCGGATTGGAGACGCTGCGCATCAAGGAGACCGACCGCATCGCTGCCCTACAAAACGAACTGGCCAAAGTGCAGGTCTTCCTATCGAAACTGCCCGACCGTTTTTCAAAGAACAAGGACAAGGAATACTTCATGGTGGAAGGCAAGGCCGTGGTAGTGGACGCCCCCGCCTTCCAGACCTACGAAGACCACCGCATGGCGATGGCCTTTGCGCCGCTGGCGATGCTGGGGGAAATACAGGTGGAGCACCCACAGGTGGTGGAGAAATCGTACCCGGCGTTCTGGGAGGATTTGAGGGGGGTGGGGTTTGAGGTGGAGTGAGTTTTTTGAAACGGTGGTGTATCTTCGCAAGGTCACTATTGAATGAGCCACAGGACAATTTAGTGATTTAACATTTGTTTCGTATTTGCTTATTCGATGGGGGCTGACAAAGCGGAAATAGGCGCAATTGGGTGTATGTGTGGGATTGCGTGTATACGGGAGTTAGCTGTCATTAGAAACAAATAAAAATAACATTTGCGAAGGAATTTAAATTTTTTCGATCTTTGCAATAAGAATAAAAATTATATAATGGATTTAAGTTTAACTATTGGGATTATTGGCACTTTTGCGACTCTAATTTTTGGGGTTCTAAGTTTAAATCTTTTTAAAACTAAAAAGTATCCTGGCGAGCTTACATTTTACGAAGAAGAGTTTATTAACTTAATCAACACCGTCTCAAAAAACTTTAATGAAGTATCTATTAAGTATAAAGATAAAATTCCTGCTTTAGATATTATTTTCTTTAGTGGTACTATTTTTAATACAGGAGAAATTGATATTATTCCAAGCAATACTGAAGCTAAATTATCAATAGAATTAAATGATTCCTATAATTGGCTCGATTTAAAAGTGGTTAGCTCCTCTCATGAAAATAAAAAAATTATCATTGATAATGCCAAAAAAGCAAGTTTTGAATTGGGACTATTTAGAAAAAATGAATTACTACAATTCGAGGGGTTAATTCAAGTTGAAAAACATGATAGTTCAAAGGATTCACTAAATAAGATTATGCAATTCCAGCATAGAATTGCTAACACGAAGGAGGTTGTCTGGCAAAAAGAAAAAATTGATGAACACTCTTACAAATCAGTAAAAAAAGAACTTAAATCCATGTACTTTATTATTCCAGTTTCATTATTAATTGCTGGAATCATATTTTTTTTCGAACCATTCAATTCCAATGAAAAAAATGGCAAGCCTCAATTAGTTGCAACTAAAATTAATACTGGTGTAGAATATTCAACTTATTTGAGTTTAGACTCCGTAGTATACTTAAGACCTACCGAAAAATTTGAAAAATCAGAATCTGATATAAAAATGAATTTTGATAAGGTTTTTAATTCTGGTGATTTTAAATATTCCTACAAGATTGATAGTTCAGATGGAAAAGCTATCAATTATCTCCTATTTAGTTTATTTCTTTTAGGAGCATTTGCCAATATACCAATAGCAATTAATGAGTATAAAAAATCACGTCGAATGAAAGGACTTGTAGACAGTATAAAAAAGAAAAACGACAGCCAGCAAAGTATATGACGGTCATGCCCAGCAAAAGCTGGGCACGCCGCCGGCGCTAAACGTTCTCGGTAATAAAAAATGAAAAAATGAAGCTATCAAATATAATATTAACCGTAGGCAGTGTTTTTGTGGTCTTCTTTGCCTATAAATGGTATAAAAGCGGCGACCCGACTTTTGAACCTTTAGTGACTTTGTTGTCGTCTCTTGTTACGGCTATTGCATATTATTTTGCATGGAAAAATCAGGGTGATAACTCAAACAAGTCTGAAACTAATTCAGTAAAGAATTCAATTAGTGGAAATAACAATGTTCAGGCTGGAGGCAATGTTACTATAAATAATCCAAATGAAAAAAAAACTAAATTAAGACCGATAGTGGAAATTGAGTTAAAAATGACTAGCAAAGGGCAAAGAAACAGAGGATACAGTCATAAAAATCCAGAGGTAATTACTGTTGGACAAGGAATAATACACTTTGAACTTAAATGGGAATATCAATTTTTTATACATAATAATTCAAATACTACTGCCTACAACATTGAGATTGAATTTGAAGGGAATAAGTTGTCCTATTTGGAAAAACTTGATAAAATTAACAACCTCCCCGCAAATTCGGTAAAAACTCTAAATGCAAATTTTGTCAAAATGGAGGAATGTAGTAGTAACGAAGCGCAACAAAAATTGAAAAGCAAATTTCCCCCAGAACTTGAAGGCACTACAATTTGCATCAAATATTTGGATGAAGAACGAAACTCATTTACCACAAAAGCAAAAATACAGAACGATGAATTAATCAATGAAATATAAAACCGAGAACAACGGCTTGCTGTTCATGCCGCCGAACAGCAAGCCCACAAACCCAATGCTCGGCGGCACGGCAGCAAGCCAACCATTATCAACCCAAGTCCGTGGGCATCCCACACCTCATCCCAATTTCTTAACAAATCCCACCCCCCACTCCTCGCTTCGTACAGTCATTTCCTATGCTTCGTTAGCTCAAACAGCCCTTTCGTCAAGTCACGCTAATTTTTTTGGATTTTTTGGAACAGCTTTGTCCGCAATTAACAAAGTATTGGCAGAGGAGTCAGGTAAAGCTTGAACCATGTGCCGATACCCCCCAAAACCTACCATGAGAAACAACCCGCCCATCACCGGATGGCCGGGGAATTCCACCAATAACGCTGGCAAAACAGGTGAAAGGCCGCTCCGAAATGCAGGAGGTGGCCTTTCATCATGAGCAGATGGCCTTGCTCGTTGAGCTAAGGGCTTTGCTCAACGAGCAAACGGCCTCTCTTGACGAGCTGACGGCTTTGCTCAACGAGCTGATGCATTGTCTCGTTGAGCAAACAGTTTATCTCAACGAGTTGATGGCTTCCCTCAACGAGCAAGGTGCTTAACTCGTCGAGCAAGCCCGTTTGCTCAACGAGCACCTGTTTTTTTAAAGCGAATGCTTGTATTTAATCACAATATTCATTCATAAATACCTTTACATCATGGCAAAAATCAAAAAATTGTCCATCAAACTTCCAAAGGAAAATGCCAGTGTCGCCAGCGTGATAAGCTACTGCGATAACGTGGAAACTGGTATGGCCGACAATGCCGACACTTTCCCTGACCCTGTGCCTACACTGGCGCTTTTTACAGCTGCACTCGTGGCGCTGAAAGCATCTGTGCCATCGAGAGATGAAAAGAACACGACGAACACCAAGTTGATGCAAAAAAATAAAAAGGATATCATCAACAATTTCCTGAAGCCGTGGGCTGACTATGTGCTATTGGTGGCCAATGGTGACCGCTACACGGCTGGCTTGAGCGGATTTGTGTTGAACGTGGAAGATACCATGGAGCATGACCCTTCTGCCTTCACTGCTACCTTTAAGGGCGTAGGCCCCGATGGAGGTCAGGCCATCGTGGAAATCAACCAGCGGGCGGGCAATGCCCTTTTCATTGTGGAGCTGAAAGTGGGCGACCAATGGGAGATGATTGATGCATTCAATACCTTGAAATTTGTGGTGGAGGGGCTGCCCAGCGGTGAGTCCACCCTGCGCATCACTGGCAAAAAAGGCGTAAAGAAAAGCCCTAAAATAATATTGTCAGTACGTGCTTCTTGATGACCTAGATTGATGATGCACCATTACATGGTTGTTGATATGGTTTTGGAAAAGGTGTTGCGAACGGCAGTCAATTGCCCATTAACCAACCGTATCATATCAACAATCATGTAACCAACAATCGCCAATCAAAGCAACCCCCTGGCACTAAATTGAGAAAGAGCAGCCCCGGCACGCTCAAATAAATCTCCGCTTTTGCAATTTCCCGACACACGCATTTCCTTCCTACAGTTAAACTTTTTCCCTATGTTTAACCCCAAATTCACACAACTATTTTTTAACGGTTACATCCAATATTTCCCAACATGAGAAAAACATTACTTTCCTGCTTGCTGGCATTCAGTTCTTTGTTGGCCAGTGCCCAACTCAACATGACCCTCCTCGACCAAATTGACTATACCCCCAACAACAACGATGTATGGGGCTGGGTAAGCCCGGTGGATGGCAAGGAGTACGCCCTTGTCGGCCTTGTCACTGGCCTCTCCATCGTGGATGTGAGCGTGCCGACAAACATCCAAGAAGTGCAGTTCATCCCCGGTCCTAGCTCCACTTGGCGAGACATCAAGACTTGGGGCAATTTTGCCTATGTGGTCAATGAGAGTAGCGGCGGCGTGCTGGTGGTAGACCTCAGCGGTGCCCCAAGCAATATCACTTGGACCAACTGGACGCCGAATATCCCCGGCCTCGGAACCCTCAACAAATGCCATAACCTGTACATAGACGAGTTTGGTTTTTGTTACCTCGCTGGCTGCAATATCAACTCAGGGGGCATCGTCATCGCCAATGTTTTTACCAATCCTAGTACCCCATTTTATGTGGGCCAAGGCCCAGCGGTGTACTCCCACGATGTTTATGCCCGTGACAACAAGATGTACTGCTCGGAGATTTATGGAGGCAACATGACCATTTACGATGTCACCAATAAAATGAGCCCCATACAATTGGGCCAGCAGCATACGCCGTTTGCCTTTACCCACAATATCTGGTTGAGCGATGATAGCAGCGTGGCCTTCACCACCGACGAAAAGCAGAATGCCCCGGTCACGGCCTACGATATTTCCGACCTCGACAATATCGTGGAGCTTGACCAATTCAGGCCACTATCCACGGTTGGGCAAGGCGTCATCCCGCACAACGTCCATGTCTGGAACGATTGGCTCATCGTCTCCTACTACACCAGCGGCGGCATAATTGTGGATGCTTCCCGACCGGACAACCTCATCGAAGTGGGCAATTTTGACACTTTCTTTGGGGCAAATGCGGGCTTCAACGGTGTATGGGGCGCCTATCCTTTTTTGCCTTCCGGCAACGTGCTGCTCACCGACATCAGCACGGGGCTGTATGTCTGTGGCGTCAATTACGTGCGAGCCTGCTGGCTGGAGGGCAAGGTCACGGATGCCATTTCCGGTGCGGCCATTTCGAGCGCCGATGTTCATATCGAAAGTAGCCAAGCAAACGTGAGCAAGACCGACTTGTTGGGCAATTACAAGACCGGGCAGGCCATTCCCGGCGATTTTGATGTGACGGTTTCCGCACCCGGCTATTTCACGAAAACCGTGCAGGCTACGCTCCAAAATGGTGTTTTGACCATCCTCGATGTGGCACTGGAACCATTGGTTATCAATCCTTTTCCCGCTTTTACCTACACATCGCCAACTTCTGGCTGTGCGCCAGTGCCAGTTGATTTCTTTGAAAACACAGGGGTGGTCGCTTCATGGGCCTGGACTTTTGAAGGTGGTACGCCTGCTACTTCCACCGAGCAGTTCCCTAGCGTGAATTTTACCGAACCCGGTACGCACAGCGTCAGCCTACAAGTGGTGACAGAAGGTGGTAACACCTACGACCTGGCCGCTACTGACCTTGTCATTGTGGCACCGTCGCCGGTGGCTTCGTTCAGCAGTAGCGTGGATAGTTTCACCGTTAGTTTCACCAACAGCTCTACCGATTACAACAATCTACAATGGGATTTTGGCGATGGCAACACCAGCACTGCCACTGACCCGCAGCACAACTACCACCAAGAAGGCACTTATACCGTCACGCTGACCATCTTCGGCGACTGTGGCGTGGAATCAACCACGCAGGACGTGACCATCGGGCCTTTTGTGCCGGTAGCAAATTTTACGGCAGACATCCAGTCAGGCTGTGCGCCGCAGACAGTTACCTTCACCGACCTTAGTACCAACAATCCGACAAGCTGGGAATGGACCTTTAGCGGAGGTGTCCCTTCTACCTCCACCGAGCAAAATCCGACGGTATTTTTTATGGATGCAGGCTACCATGATGTGCAGTTGGTGGCGACAAATGCCGCTGGTAGCGACGAGCTGTTTCTCTTTGATTATGTAACACTTGATGAAATCCCAGTGGCTGGGTTTATGCCCGTTATCAATGGTCCAGAGATTCAATTCATAAATGTTCCGATAACAAATGACACAAATTATAGCTGGGATTTCGGTGATGGTGGTACTTCCGACGAGGCATTCCCCGTCCACATTTATGCCGCACCTGGCAATTATACCGTGATATTGACCGTCGATAATGATTGTGGCAATGGTTCATATTCCGAAGAAATAACCATTGCTGATTTTCTGCCAGCTGCTGCATTTACCACGGATATAAGTACAGGTTGTGCGCCCTTGACGGTAGCATATTCCGACCAATCGACCGGGCAGCCAATAGCATGGACTTGGGCTTTTCCGGGCGGCAATCCAGTTACTTCCTTTGAGCAAAACATCATGGTGACCTACGATGTGCCAGGCACTTATGGGGCAGCCTTGACTGTTGAAAATGTTTGGGGGAGCACGCAAATCAATCAACCTGATTTAATTACTGTCAATACAATACCCACGGCAGGCTTTGATTTTAGCATAAATGGATTGGATGTTTCATTTACCAATAATTCGGACAATGCGACCACATATGAGTGGGCATTTAATGATGGCACAGGCAGTACCAGCACAGAAACCGACCCGGTTTATACGTTTGCAAATAGTGGAACTTATGAGGTGGTATTAAATGCTACCAATGAATGCGGCACGACTACTTATATGGCCAACGTGACAATCGGGGCGATTGTCATAGCGCCTACCGCTGCATTTACACTGGACCAAACGGAAGGTTGCGTTCCTTTTGAAGTCCAATACACAGATGAATCGGCTGACGGGCCAACAACATGGGCATGGGAGTTCCCTGGTGGCGATCCGGCTACTTCTACGGAGCAAAACCCAACCGTGACCTACGCAGCACCGGGTACTTACAGTGCTACGCTGACCGTCAGCAATTCGGCAGGTACGAGCGAAACTACCCAGACGGACATCGTTACCGTTAATCCTTCCCCGTTTGCAGGTTTTTTGGTTTCGGTAAACGAGCTGGATGCCATGTTTTCGAATATTTCCCAAAATGCCACCAGTTATAGTTGGGATTTTGGTGACGGTAATTCCAGTGTGGAGCTTTCGCCTACTCACAGTTACGCCGCTAATGGCGTTTACACGGCCATCTTGACTGCTACCAATGACTGTGGCAGCTCAACTTTTGAACAAGAAGTGGTGATAGCCTTGTCAGCCCCTGCTGCAGATTTTACAGCCAGCCAATCGCAAGGTTGCGTGCCGTTTGAGGTGACATTTGCCGACCAATCGGCAGGTACGGTGGAAAGCTGGTCATGGGGATTTCAAGGTGGTAGCCCTGCTACTTCTACGGAACAAAACCCCACTGTGATTTATGATATGCCAGGTACTTATTCAGTGGCTTTGACCGTGACAGGACCTGGCGGCAGCACCACAAAAAATGTATTGGACGCCATCGTCGTAGAAGATGTGCCAGTGGCATTATTCGACTATTCTTATACTCCTTTTGCCGAACCGCTCGTAGAATTCACAAATACCTCACAGGGCGCTACTTCCTATGTTTGGGATTTTGGGGATGGAACCAATAGTACTGAGGTAGAACCAATCCATACCTACAGCAATTATGGCACTTATGATGTAGTATTGATAGCATTAAATAATTGTGGTGATGATATTTTTACCTACAATATTTTTCTAAATGCCGCCGTGGAGGAGGCTGGCCAATTTGGATATACTCTTGATGCAGCTCCCAACCCTTTCAGCAATGAGCTTCGAATAAATTATGAGCTTAAAAACAGCTTTGCAAAAGCCAGCATCATAGCAAACGATGTGCTTGGAAGGATAGTTGGGGAAGTTCCAGTGCAAACGCCGTCTGGTTCGCTTGAACTGGGCAGTGTTTTTAAAGAAGCTGGTGTCTATTTTGTCCGTTTAATAGTGGATGGTCAAGTTGGCAAGGCCATGCGAGTGGTAAAGTTTTAGTCTTTTGATAAGGATGCCATGTTGTTTCAGGAAATGATGCAAATGGCATCCATGTTATTTTAGGGTTGATTATGATATAGCCAGTTGTTTGTTGTTTTAACGTTAGTTGTGGCAATAAATCCCTGGAAGTCAAGTTGTAGAGCTTGGATATTTTTGGAAAGATGTAATAAAATAACGCCCATATAGGGCAAAGATGGTGTATCTCAAATTAATTAAAGGCGTTTTAGGTAAAACCTAAAACGCCTTTAATATTGCTAAAAAATAGGCGAAGGCTTGAATGCCTTCGCCAGTGAGAGGAACAAATCAATAAACATAAAATTATAGGCGATAATGGGGGTCAAGGTAGAATTTCATTGACAATAAAATTAGCATAGAAAGAACTGTTGGCTGGGTGCGACAGCACCGTGTTGATTAATATCGTAGACCTATCGTTGTTAGGGCCTTGATAGATGATGGAACCATCAAGGTTGGTATCTTCTGTTTCATAGCTTTCCAAAATATAATTAGCGAGATAACCGGTATTGCCTGGTGCAACAATTATCTTGACAAAAAGAGGGCTTATGTCATTCTGAGGGCCTTGATAGATGACAATCCCATCCGAATTAAGGTCGCCTGCCCATAGGGCGGTATTATCGTCTAAAGCTTTGCATGCCCATTCTCCAATCCCATATATTTCAGTATTGACTGATGATAAGTCAATAAATGGTGGCGCTTGAGCAGATAAAAAGTATGGGGTATTGGTCATTATTCCTAAATGATTGCGATGCCTTACGGCAACGAAGTAGTCGTTTTCAATAAGACCTAGTATGGTAATTATTGAATCGCCATTTGCGTTTACTACTTGGCCATTTCTTTTGACAATTGCTGATTGGGTAGCCAAAACTTCTTGAGAGTTTTCATTATTTCTTATTTCAATAAATACCCAATCTACCACTGCATTTTCCCCTTCAATATCTTTCATGCCATTTTTCATGATTTCATCCCCACCATATCCAACTTGAAAAAAGTTTGGTACATCGGTATATGGCTCATTGTCCGGTATAAGCCCTTTTTTGCGAAGGTCATCTCGCATCAGTCCACTATTGCCGCCTTGCAAGAGTGCCCCCGATAGTAAAACTTTCAACTTAAACGAAACACCATCACAGGTGTCCACTCTATGGTATGTCCTACTATTTCCGCACTGGTCGTTTAAGCTCCATTGGTGATTAACTATAATAATTCCATTTGAGTCTTGAGGTATTGCCGTATGTGAGATGGGCACATATTCGTCGCAATTGTCCCAGCCAGTGATGTGTGGGTCAGTAGGAAGTTCACAAGCTTGGCCAACTGGCGTAGGCAGACTGCCTTCCACCACAACATATGATATTTGTTCTGGCGCATGCACACCATCTTGATAATCCCATTCATCCAATTGGATTTCAAAGGTGTGGGGATTTAAATTCCTTATCCTCACGGTCACAGGTGTGAAGTCATTATTGGATATCGTGCCAGCTACCACGACCGGATTGACATATTTGTTTCTTAAATTAACAGTAACCCATTGCTGGTCGGTTTGTACAGTTCCAGTTTCACCAAAAATCAACCCATCTGCATCTTTAATATTTTTGTTATTGGGCAAAACCAAAAATCCGACTGTTTCACTTGTATGAGCTACTTCTAGATCTTTGGAGGTTTCTTCTTGCAGCATGATTTGCATAGAACCTAATTGTATAGCTTGGCTTCGGATGCCAACTGGATCGGTGCTAGCAGTGGTTTGTAAAGATGAAATAATAATAGGTGTAGCTGCATAATTCTGTAAAAAAGCTGCCGTTGACCATATATCATTGGCGGTATTTGTAAAAGAAGCTTCCCAATTTATTTCATCAGCAATTACGCCAGATTCAATAGCAATCCAAGCAACTTTTTCGCCAGCATGAGTACCGTTCGATAATTCTTCTTCTTTCAACTTTAATTGAAATGAGTATTTATCGATATTGCGTTGCTGAACTACCACTGCTGCCGAGTCCTCTTTTGAAACCACTTGTGAAAAAACAATAGGGATACTTTCAAATGATGAACAGAAAACCACTCGTTTCCAACAGTCTGATGTCAATTCTGATATTCCTGCTATCATTTTTTTTCCATTTGGCAGGGTGTAAACATGGAAAATATCGGGTGCGACATGGTCTTCTACTGTAATTACCTGTGTTCTTGAGTCTGAATTTTCGCAATGGTCTGTTGCTGTCCATGTTCTGTTTAATTGAAAGGTGTTGCAAGCAGCACCTGTTGGTTCTGCAATTGTTTCATCAAGTGAGATGTAAATAACTGGGCAGTTGTCGGATGCATGAAGTTGAAGTGGGGTGGGCGGATAATCATCACATTGCATGGTGAGGTCCGCAGGGAAATTTTGAAGTGTAGGTGGCATATTATCATTCATCGACAACACCACAGTTCCTATGCTACAGCAGTCTCCATTATTGCCGTTGCATACTCTATAGGTAAACTGGTCTGTTCCACAGAAATAGTTTTGCGCAGTATATTGGAAACTACCGTTCTGCGTGATGGTCGCAATCCCATGGGCTGGATTGGACATGATACTGAAAAATGGGCTGACAAGGTTGTTATCATTTAGTTTTACAGAGCCTGAATAAAGCAGCGTTGGGCATGCCAACTGGAAAGTATCATTGCCTACAATTGGTACACCTAGCAGATAGCATTGCGGGTCAACACAGTCTACTAGTCCATTGCCATCTGCATCAATATAATCTGGACTGCCGCAACATTTGTCATAGCAGTCAGGAATGCCATCTCCATCAATATCACTGCGGATAAATGCACCATATATTTTTAAATTGGAAAGCACATTGACCAATCCTGATACCGTAAATTTAACTTCATCAAAATCCAGCATGGTAGGAAATGATACATATCCTTTATTAGAGCCGTCAATTAATAAATTCACTTTTATGACTCCACTATTGCCTACATAATCCTCTTGCTGAACACCACCCAGAAATGTGGTAATCCTAATGCCTTGCAAGACATTTACATCTAATAAATCCGAACCACCGGACACAATAAATCCAGCGTCATTTCCTGCTGAAATTACCTTTGCAGATTTTACTGCTACCGAGCCCTCTGCTCCAACACCTACAGTTAAATTGATAGTAGTATAGGTATTTAAGTCATTGTCAATCAGGTTGCCAATTTCATCAATATTGCACAAAACACAGGCTAATCCACTTAAGCCAGTTTTATTATAATCAATGGATGCGCTATATTTTTCTTCTACAGAAAGCACATCTTCACAATCCCCAGATTGAGGTTGGCTGCTACAAATGCCTTCTGGTTCAGTAAATCCATAATATATTTTAAGGCTATTCAATACTCCAAGCACACCTTTAGCTACCAATTCTACTTCATTGAAGGATTTTGTGGTGACAAAACCAATTCGAACTTGATTCGAAGAGCCTGGCAACACGGATGCCTGCAATAGGCCACCTGAAACACCAGATTCACGATATACGCCATTTAAATAAGTCCTTATTTCAAGATTGCTTAAAACATTGATGTCAATCAACCCACCCGTCGCATTCACCACATAGCCTGTTCTTGTACCTGAAGGATAAACAGTGGCAGTATCCCTCAGGGAAATAATAGAGGTTGCAGTTAAAAGCGCTAATGTTGCATTGTAGTCTATGTAGTTTGACTGATCGCCATCTATTATATTTTCTATGCCAGAAACATTGCAAAGTAAACAAAGGCCTCCAGTTGGTGCTATATTATCAATAATAACTTTAGTGCCAGTTAGCGGGTCGTTGCAGTTTTCACTTAGTGTGGCCATTTGGTAAATTAGCCTTACTGTGTCTCGACAACTCCCCTCGCTTAATTCAAAATAATAAATTCCCTCTGCTTCCAAATTGCTGATGAATCCATTATTGTCAATAATAGCATTGCTAGGGTTTCCTGGCAACGCATTCCAATTTTGTCCAGTATCGGCGCCAGGCAGTTGTGCAGTAATGGCTACTGGACAAACATGGATGTCTGGTCCGGCATTTATACTGCATCCTATTTCACAATCATCAGGTATTCCATCACCGTCAGTATCCATCATATCGTTGCCACCATTGCATTTGTCGAGGCAATCATAAACTCCATCATTATCTGAATCGGCTCGTATAAAAGCATAATATACACGTGTGTTAGACGCTATAGTAATGCCACCTATGACTAACTGTACTTCGTCAAAATTGGCAGTGGTTTTAAAACTTAAAAGATTTAACGTTGAAGAGCCAGGGAGCAATCCAATATTGGTTAATTCAGAGCTGGCGACGATAGACTCTTGAAGAACGCCATTTAAATATGTTTTTATAGAAGTTTGACTTAAAATATCCAATGACAAAAGGCCCAAAGCACCTGATCCGTTTGAGACGGCAAAACCGGCATCATAGCCGGCGGGTATGGTTTGGCCTGCTTTTACGGCAATTTTAGCAGTACCGCCTGCATTGGCTGTTAGAAAAATTGTGCTATAGTTATTAGTATTGTTGTCAACAACATTGCTTGTGTTGGACACAGAGCATAATACGCAAATGCCACTGATACCAGTTTCAACAGCATTGATGGAAGATGAAAAAGATGGCGGCGACAATGCTTGAAGGCAGTTGTAATCGCAGTTAGCATCGACGTCTTCAAATGCATAATACACTCGAAGAGAAGTAACCCCCGCTATTGATGCATTGAGCCAAAGCTCTATTTCATCGAAAGGCTGGGTACTGACAAAACTTACTCGTTTTAGGCTACGCTGCCCTGCTATCAATCCAACGTCCAACAACCCGCCGCCACCGTAATTTGCAGTTTCCTGCAAAACTCCGTTTTTATATGTCTTTAGAGTGAAATCACCAAATGCAGTTGTGTTTAATAATCCACCGCTGGCTTGAAGTACAAAACCTACTCTGTGCCCTGCGGCATATGTATTATTTACGTCTTTTACCGAAACAATAGGTGTTGCTACAGCTAAACTTAAAGGCATATTGAATTCAGCAAAATCACTTAAATCACCATCTATTATATTGTTCAGGTTCGTATCTTGACAAAGCAAGCAAGCTGTGGTGCTTCCTAGATAATTTATGACCACCCCCTTTCCTACTATTGGATTATTACAATTGCTGGGGTCAACCATTTCTAATAATGGTGGATTTTCGACAGCGTTTTTTGGCAATTCATTTGGCCCAGCAACTATCGAAAGAATCGCACGAACAAGTATTGCCAAAGACGTAAAGGTGGTGTTCATAATTTATTGATTTGGTTCAATATAAATCCAAGCTATTATTGAGCAATACACTGTTTTCCTGAAGCCATTGTGCCTCAAGTAAATATCATTTGGTCATATTGCATTATTAAATCTGAAACTTTCTAGAAACCGTCAATCACAATCATTGATTAAACTGAAAAAGATAGCAAAGGCACTTCGCTGAAATGCCTTTACTACTTTTGCGCTGAAACTAGCGACAGTATAATATTTTATTGACAAAAATAAGTTGTGATATTTTTATATTGTTTCATAAAATAATATTCGCGCTTGATAACTTAGTGCCATGAAGAATGTAAGTAAAGTGCCTGAACCAGACTGATGGTTTAGCATTATTAATTTAGTCCTCAAGGCGTAGCCATTCTAGTATGAGAGGGGTTGTAAAATGTATATAAATAACGAAAGGGTCTAAATCCCAATGTGCTTGAGCATATTTATGTATATCACTACACAACGCTTTTCACCCTATTTAAAATAGGGTATCAGTTTTAATCAAAAGCAGTTTTCCTATTTTCGAAGACATGCTGCCGAAAACTGAAATAGCATACAATGGGTAAACAAATATTAAGGTCGGAGTTTTGCAAAGTTCTAATTACCATTCAATAATTAGACTACATCTAAATTGTGCCAAAAATCATACCATAGTTAGTGTAAAATGTACTATTAAATTCCCTTAATTTCATTTGCATTAAAAAAATAAATCTGTATAAAAAACAGATTATTAGTCTATTGTTTTGTTATGAAAAAAATACAGTATAGTAGTTACATTTTATTTTAAAATGAAAATTAGTATTTATGAAAATCAAAATAACACCTTAAAGTAGCTGTCTCACGAGTAGTTTTACAATTTTCCTATCGTTCGCCAGCCTCGGCACCTTGTTTTGCCCGCCCAATTTACCCTGTGATTTCATGTAGTTTCTGAAGGAATCACGTGGAAGCGGCGTGATTTTCAATGGACGAAGTATACCACCTTTTATCAGGTCTTCGTAATAAATATTCTGCCTGGTCATCTCCGCATCCAGTAATTGGGCGAAGCGTTCCAAATCATCAGGTGTCTGCTCAAATTCCACGAACCACTCATGATACGGCAGCTCTCCCGCTGGCGGCGCTACTTGCGGCGCTACCGTAAACTCAACCACGTTCACGCCTATTCCCCTGGAAACGGCTAGCATGGCGGCGTCAACTTCCTTTCCAATCACGTGCTCGCCGAAAGCGGAAATGAAATGCTTCACCCTTCCCGTCACGATGAGACGGTAGGGATTCAGCGACACAAACTCTACTGTGTCACCGATATTATAGCCCCAAAGCCCGGCATTGTTGTTGATGATGAGGGCATAGTTTACGCCCAATTCCACCATGCCAAGCGAAAGGCGAGTGGGGCTTTCGTTGAAAATCTCGTCCATTGGCACGAACTCGAAAAAGATACCCGAAGCGACATTGAGCAGCAGCCCTGGCTCAGTCTGGCTGTCCTGAAAAGCGATGAAACCCTCACTGGCGGGGTAGGTTTCCACGCTGTCAATCCGTTGGCTGACCAGCGCCTCCAGCCCCGCCCGGTATGGCTCAAAATTGACGCCACCGTACACAAAGACATTGAAATTGGGGAAAATATCCTTGACGTATTTTTTGCCGCTGCCCTGCAACAACCGCTCGTAGTACATCTGCACCCAAGGCGGTATGCCGCTGATAAGGCGCATGTCTTGGCCGAGCGTTTCGGTCACAATGGCATCCAGTTTTTGCTCCCAGTCCTCGATGCAATTGGTGGAATAACTCGGCAACTGGCTGGTAAGCAGCCACTTAGGCACCTCGTGATTGACGATGCCGGAAAGGCGGCCAGTGGGTATTTTCCCAACCGTTTCCAACTCCGGGGAACCAGAGAGGAAAATCATTTTACCATCAAAAAAATCGAAATTACCCGTGCGGGCAGCGTAATTGAAAAGGGCATTTCGGGCCGTGCCAAAATGGTTGGGCATGGAATTCCGGGTGAGTGGAATGTACTTGATGCCGGAGGTGGTGCCGCTGGTCTTGGCGAAATATTTCGGGAGGCCGGGCCAGAGCACATCTTTTTCACCTGCTTTGATGCGGTCAATCCAAGGCCGGAGCGCCTCGTAATCCCGCAGCGGTATTTGTTGGCGGAAGGCTTCGTAGCTGTTTATTTTATCAAAACCATGCTCCTGACCGAAGGCCGTTCGCCGTCCTTTTTTAATCAAATCCTGAAAAACCAAGTCTTGCGCCTCCACCGCCGCTGCGCTCCACCGCTCGATATTCCGGGCGATGCGGCGTGCGACGGGCTTGAGTAGGCGGGATTTGATTTTCATAAACTCCTAGGCATTTTTATTAAACACATAAGGCACATGAGGACACAAAGCTTAATCGCCTTAGGCGATTTATAAAACTTATGTGGCCTACTGTGCCTTACATGTTTCATAAATAATAAATGTCGTACTAAGCAAGCTCCGCTTTCTTCGCCCCCACCTTGTACATTTTCTTGTAGTACTCGTCCGCCATACGGTCGGAATCGAAGAAAGTTACGACCTCCTTCATGCTGTTCTTCACGATGGCAAGCCATTTTTTGCGCTTCTTGTAGTACAATGGCAGGATTTCATTTTCCAAAACAGCCATCAGGTTTTTACGGTCAAATTCATCCTGAATGCCGTCCGGCCAGTTTTGGTTGGCCTGCTCGGTCACGAAGCAGTTGTGGCCATGGCTGGCAAATTCTGGAATCCAACCATCCCAAGTGGAAAGGTTCACGCTGGCGTTCATGGCGGCAGTCATGCCACTGGTACCCGATGCTTCCCGTGGGATGCGTGGATTGTTCAACCAAATGTCGCTGCCCTGCTTCATTATTTTCGAAAGGGAAAGCTCGTAGCCCGTGATAACGGCCACGTTCGGGTATTTCTTCGAAATATGCTCCAGCTTGTTAAACGTGCCGATAGCATCGTAATCCATCGGATAGGGCTTGCCCGCCCAGATGATTTGGATAGGCAGCTCCGTATTTTTCAACAATTTTTCAAAATCGTCAATGTCCCGTGTGATAAGGTCGGCCCGCTTGTAACCTGCGTAGCGCCTAGCCCAAACGACCGTCAGCACATCCGGCTGGAAAATTTTGCCCGTTTGGTCGGCCACCACCTCGAAAAGCCGGAGTTTCAGTTCCGTTTTGCGGGCGTCGAGGGCATCGTCGTCATTGTTGGCGAGGGCATCGTCGAGCTGCGGGTCATGCCAGTAGAGGTGGTTTTGCGCATTCGTCACGTGGGTGATCGGGCAGATATTGTCGTAGCCGCTCCACATTTCACGGGAGACTTCGCCGTGGATTTTGGAGACGCCGTTGGCCATGCGAGCCATGCGGAGTGCCGCCAGCGAGTGGCTGAAAATATCGTCGGAAATGCCCGTGATGCGGCGAACCTCGCTCAGTGTCACGTTTCCGAAGAAACTCATACGCTCCAGCAGGTGGATGTCGTGCTTTTCATTGCCAGCTTCCACAGGGGTGTGGGTGGTGAAAACGAGGCGTTTGCGCACTTCGTCCAGTACCCCGAATTTATCATACAAATGAAATGCAGCAGGCAGTGCGTGCGCTTCGTTCAGGTGGTAAACGTCCGCATCATAACGCAAGATATCAAGCAATTTTGCCCCGCCCATACCTAGCAGGATGGATTGTGCCACCTTTGCCTCCGTATTATTGGAATAAAGTCGGTGGCAAATGGTTTGCGCCAGATAGTCGTTGTCAGGGTGGATGGTAGATAGCAAGAACATCGGCGCTGAGCCAAACACATGCGGCGGCAAATACCAAGCCTTCACCGTGATGTCGTGTTTGTTCACCTGAATCTTGAAGGTGATACCCGTGTCCACGAGGAAATTGTATTGACGCTCCAAGAAAAGCACGTCCATTTCACCGTTGCCGTTGCGCACTTGGTCGTAGTACCCGTATTTCCACAGGATACCAATACCGATTAGGTTTTGCTTCAGGTCAAAAGCGCTGCGCATGTGTGATCCTGCGAGGTAACCAAGGCCGCCGGAGTAAATCTTCAGCGCTTGGTCTACAGCGAACTCCATGCTGAAGTAAGCGACCTTTTGCGGGTATTTTTTATCGGTGGGGTATGGATGCTTAAATGGAATGAACTGACTCATTTATCGTTTTTTACATTAAAAAAAAACACCAGGAAACGGCAAACACCACCTTTGTTCTAAGTAGAATTTCTCATTTCCCGCATTGTCAAGTTTCGTGAATTACCAAATCGTGTGAAGCTAAAAGCGGGGCGAAGATATTGAAAAAGCCAGAATCTGCACCCTTCTAATGTCTGACCTACACAAGCAGCTTGCGTTGTGTAGCTTTGAGGCTTGCAAAACCAGTTCCAATGAGAGCGCTT
Organism: Bacteroidota bacterium; assembly: GCA_016124585.1. Lineage (GTDB taxonomy): Bacteria > Bacteroidota > Bacteroidia > Chitinophagales > Saprospiraceae > UBA6168. Next base: position 57,908 of record WGNL01000014.1, read on the forward strand.
CAGACAATTTTGTTGCTAATCCTTTCCAACACCTTCATGACCTTTGCTTGGTACGGCCACCTGAAGTTCAAGGAGATGAAGATGACCGAAAACCTCGGCCTGTTGGCCATTATCCTTATCAGTTGGGGCATCGCCTTTTTCGAATATTGCCTCATGGTACCTGCCAATCGAATCGGGTACAAACTGAATGGCGGCCCGTTCTCATTGATGGAGTTAAAAGTAATTCAAGAAGTCGTCACACTGACGGTTTTCACGGTTTTCTCCTTGCTGCTTTTCAAAACAGAGACGTTTAAATGGAACCACTTGGCGGGCTTTGGATGCTTGGTATTGGCGGTGTTTTTTATTTTTAAAAAATAGCTTTCTGGCTAAAATTTAATGGCAAAATTCGGCATGGGGCCATAACCCTGTTAGGGTTTCGAAACCCTAACAGGGTTGAGGTCTCAACAATATTTTGTACAAATTTGAAATTTGATTGCAAATCTGTACAAAGTCCTTGTCTTATTTTTGAAGACAAAACAACAAACTATGAAGGAAATTCGTGAAATCATCCGCTCCTACGATGAGCTTCAAAATGAGGGAAAACGCTCCGCCCTCGCCACCGTCGTACACGTCGAAGGCAGCTCCTACCGCCGACCCGGCGCCCGAATGCTCGTGGTGGAGGACGGCCGCCTGACCGGTGCCATCAGCGGTGGCTGCCTCGAAGGTGATGCCATGCGCAAGGCATTCCACGTCATCAACGAACAGCGACCCGCCCTCGTCACGTACGACACGATGGACGAAGACGACGCCACGCTCGGCATTGGCCTTGGTTGCAACGGCATCATCCAAGTGCTCATCGAGCCTATTCTTCCCGACGACCCTTTGAACCCCATTTCTTTGTTGAAAAAAGCGACTGAACACCGCCAAACCAGCGTCATTGCTACATTATTCAATCTCAGCGATCGCCGCCAAGCGCAGCCCGGCACACAGCTTTTTTTGGGTGAAAATGGGGAGGTGTTGGGTGAATGCCCCATCGAATCACTCGAAGGCCGTTGGCAGGAGGACGCCCGCAGCGCCTTTCATTCCAATGAGAACAAATGGGTGAGCTATTCGACTCCGCAAGGAGAAGTGACGGCATTTTATGAAATATTGCCACCCGTCCTGTCGCTCGTGCTCATCGGCGCTGGCAACGACGTGATGCCCGTGGTGGATATGGCCGACATCCTCGGCTGGGAAACGAAAGTAGTGGACGGTCGGGCCACCCATGCCCGGCCAGAGCGGTTCGCCAGTGCCTGCCAAGTGCTGGTCGCAAAACCGGAACAGGTACTCAAGCACATCGCCATTGATGACTACACCGTCTTTGCCTTAATGACCCACAACTACAACTACGACAAAGCCATGCTCCATGAGCTTTGCCAGCAGGGCGCCCGCTACATCGCCATGCTTGGCCCAAAGAAAAAACTGAACCGGATTTTGGAGGAATTCGAGGAGGAGGACAGGCCGCTTTCTGCTACGCAATTGGAGTCTATTTTTAGTCCAGCGGGTCTCGATATTGGCGCAGAGACTTCAGAAGAAATCGCTCTGTCCATTTTGGCAGAAATCATGGCATTTTTGAAGGAGCGGCGGGGCATTTTTTTACGGGATAAATTGCTGCCGATCCATGAGCGGGAGAAACTGGTTATAAATTAAACATCGGCAAGGTTTTGAACCTCCCCGATGTTGTTGGAATGTTTACAAACTCCAAACCCTACCCACATCTGCCAACGGAATACACCCAAGGTAATCTCCCGGTACGGGGTCGTAGTTCAGCACCTTCATTCCAACCTCTTCGGAAGTGCAATAGCCCCAGAGCATCAGCGATTTCATAGAGCGGTAAAACCCAACAGGCTTCTGCTCCCCAACGGCAGTGCCCCAAACCTTGCCATTGTACTTGGGTGAATTGGCTTCCTCAGATTTCAGAAACTCTGTCCTTTTGGCAGCATCCAATTCAGCGAAAGGCTTGCCGAACTTGCTCTTGCACCTTTCATCGAAGGCTGCCATGTCGGCCACGAGTGCTTTTTGCCCCGCTTCATTGTAGAGCTTTGCGAAGACGGTGTCCATGAAGATGTCCGTTTTCACATCCAGCCCGCCGGGTGTGGTTGTCTTGGGTAAAACAGTATCCACCAGCGCCGAAATCAGCTGGGTTTGGTCATTGTTTAGAAAAATAGGTTGCCAGCTAAGCCTTGGCTCCGATTTACAGGACTGCAAAATGGAAAACATGGAGCCAGTGAGCAAGGATGCGCCGCCAAACAAGGCCGTATTTTTAATGGCTTCTCTTCTGTTCATTGCTTAGAGGTTTTGCTTTTTAAGTTCCGAAATAGCATGGGATGCCGCACGGGCACTCAAGGCCATATAGGTCAGTGAAGGGTTGACACATGAATTGGAGGTCATACAGGCACCATCCGTTACGAAGACGTTTTTGCAGTCGTGGATTTGGTTGGTGGCATTCAACACGGAGGTTTTGGGGTCACGACCCATGCGGGCAGTGCCCATCTCGTGGATGCCATAGCCCAGTTCGTGCTTGTTGTCGAAGCCAACGATGTTTTTCAATCCGCATTTCTCCAGCATTTCCAAGGCGTCCTCCTGAATCTGCTTGTTGAGTGCCAATTCGTTCGCTTTGTATTCTGCGTCAATGGCCAGCGTGGGCTGCTTCCATTTGTCGAGGTTTTGGGTGTCTAATGAGACTTGGTTTTCATGGTAAGGCAAGCACTCCGCAAAGCCAGTGATGAAAAATTCCCACTGACCGGGGTCTTTGATGAGGTTGTCCTTGAACTCTGCACCAAAGCCATCCTCGTTGGCACCACCGCCCCAGCCGGGTCGGGACGCGCCACCTTGGTAGCCAAAGCCTCTGACAAACTTGTCCGATTTCGTCTTTTCATCAATGTTCCAATAACGGGGTATGTAAATCCCGTTCGGGCGTCGGCCTTTGTAGTACATATCCTCAAAGCCTTCCCAGTTGCCCATCGCACCGACACGGTAAGTGTGGTCCATGAGATTGTGACCAAGTTCGCCACTATCATTTCCAAGGCCGTTCGGGAAGCGGTTGGAAGTCGAATTCATCAATATCTGCGTGGTACTGAGCGTCGAGGCATTGCAGAAGATAATTTTCGCATGATATTCATGCATTTCTCCCGTTTCGGAATCAATCACTTTCACGCCTGACGCACGATTGGTTTTTTCATCAAAAACGATGGATTGGACGATGGAAAATGGGCGCATCGTCAGATTACCCGTAGCGTTGGCAGCAGGCAAAGTCACGGCATTGCTACTAAAATAGGCACCAAACGGACAGCCCCGGTCGCAGCGGTTGCGGGATTGGCACTTGCCCCGGCCATTATGCTCAACGGTCAAGTGCGCTACTCGGCCAATTATCAAATTCCTGCCCGGGAATTCCTTTTCGAGTCGTTGCTTCACCTCTTTTTCCACGCAGTTCAACTGCATCGGTGGCAAAAAGTGGCTGTCGGGCAACTGTGGCAAACCAAGTGCCTCGCCGCTAATGCCCGCATATTTTTCCACGTGGGTGTACCACGGTTCAATGTCCTTATAACGGATAGGCCAATCCACGCCGTGACCGTCCTTGGCGTTGGCCTCAAAGTCGAGGTCACTCCAGCGGTAAGTTTGCTTGCCCCAAAGCAGCGAACGCCCACCCATCTGGTGTGCCCGTATCCAAAGAAAAGGTTTGACCTCCGTGTAGGGATTTTCCTCGTCGTTGGCGAAGAAATGCTTGTTGTTCTCCCCCACGAAGCCACTGCGGATGGCCTTGTAATGCTTCTTCTGGTCTTCCGGCCCGATGGCACCACGAAGTTCCAAGTCCCACGATTCATTGTTCATCGTAGGGTAATCCTTGATGTGTTCGACCATGCGCCCCCGCTCCAGCACGAGGGTTTTTAGGCCCCCTTCGCAGAGTTCCTTGGCGGCCCATCCGCCGCTCATCCCCGAGCCAATGACGATGGCATCGTAGGTCATGTCTTTTTTTGCGTCAATATTGAAATTCGGCATGTTGAATTGGAAATGTTTAGCGACAATATTAGTGAGAAAAAATTCAAATCTCAAACCCTTACACCTGTTCTGGCCCATTCCCCACCCAGTCCTCCAGGTATTTTTCATCTTCGCAAAGCGGCTTTAATTCTTCTTCGATAAAGCCCCGCACCTCGTGGATAATACCTTCAGGGTAAAGCACATGCAAGTTTGGTCCGGCGTCCAAGCTGAAATAAACTGGGTGTTTCGTATCTGCCCGGTATTGGCGGAGCCGCTCAATCATTTCCAGCGTATTGGGTTTCAGCAAAATATACGACGGATTGCTGCTCATCATCAATCCGTGCAGGGTCAGTGCCTCGCTTTCGGCGATGCGCCCGAATTCTTCCAAATCTCCCGTGCGCAGTGCCGGAATCAGGCGGCTGAGGTTGCGCTTGGCATCGGCATAGCGGACCTCAGCGAAAGGGTGGTTTTCCATCAGGCTGTGGCCCGCCCGGCTGCTCACGCTTTTGGTCGCAGTACTGGCAATCAGGATGTCGTCATGCATATCTGAAAAAACCGAGTGCAGCCCCTCACCCATTGGCACAGCGAAGAGATTGGAAGAGCCTGTTACCTCCCCTGTTTCACCCCAGAGCGCAGCCTTCGAAAAAATAGAGCGGCAGGCGCTGCCAGAACCCAACCTCGCCACATAGCTGGCCTTCCTGTCGAATTCCGCATCGTCGTCCAGCGTCTCGAAAAGCTCATGTTCTAACGAAGTCAGGCAGAGCGCCAATGCACTCATGGACGAAGCCGAAGAGGCGATACCCGCCGAGTGCGGGAAAGAGTTTCCGGTGTAAATGGTCAAATCCAATTGCCGAAGGAAGGGGAAAATGTCCGTCACGCTTTCGAGGTATTTCACCAGCTTCTCCTTGAACGGTTCGTTGGCCTCTTGATGGAAAAAAAACTCAAGGGAAATGCCGGATTCGCTGGTCTCCCGTGGGCGGTATTCGAGCAGCATCTCCGTGAAACTGCTGCTCAGGGTCAGGCTCAGCGAAGGGTTTTTGGGCAGCTGTTGGCCGTACTTCCCCCAATACTTCACGATGGCGAGGTTCGATGGGCTGCGCCAAGTGATTTCGCCGGGTTCGAGGTCGGAGGTTTCGAGGATGAGGTTCGGGTTTTTGTAATCAATGTTGGACATGCAGTTTTGATTTTGTTTGGGGGTAAAGGTAGATAAGCACCCCTACTTTCCCAAAAAACTCAAAAAAGCCAACAACAGTGTTAGAGTGCCTCAAATTTGGGGCAGGCTACTTTTATTTTACAAAGAAAGGAATATGGAATTGCGGCTCCCGCTCTTGCTTTAGCCGATTTATGCTTCTGATAAATCCGGTGTCTGGTTTTCTACCATTGGCAAGTCAATGATAAACTTACTGCCCTTGCCCAAAGCAGAATCCAGGTAAATGGTTCCATGGTGTTTTTCCACTATTTTTTTGCACAGCGAAAGTCCCAAACCCGTACCCAGGTATTCGCTGGAAGTGTGGAGCCGCTTGAAATGCTCAAAAACATAGTCTTGGAATTTAGGCTCTATCCCTATTCCATTATCAGCGAATATAATGCGCAATGGCCCTTCTGGGCTGGCTTCTGACGAGATATTAATCTTGGGTACTTCCGACTTGTTGTATTTGATGCCGTTTTGAATAAGGTTCTGGAACAGCAGCGTGAATTCTACGTCGTTGCAATAATACTCGGGCAGGGGGGTGTGGATGATTTCGGCATTGCGCTCCGCAATTTCCAAGTTCAGGTTGGTGATCGCCATGTCGAGCAATTGGCCAAGGTTATGCGCTTTTTTGGTGGCATAAATATCACCGTTGATACTGGAAACCTCCAAGATGCCCTGAATCAGATAATGCATTTGCTCGGCTCCTCTTCTGGCATAGCCGATATGATTGAGGAGGTTGGAATAATTCCCCCTTTGGATATCCCGTTCGATGAGTCCAATAAAGCTAGAGATATTGCGGAGCGGTGATTTCAGGTCATGCGATGCGATATAGGTAAACCGCTCCAGCTCTTCGGTCGTAGCTTTCAATGAAACGTAGTTCCGCTCTAAATTTTCAATCAAAAACAGCCTCTCCCTGTCCCGTTTTCCCAGCAGGCTGTAAGTCCAAATCACGGCAATTACCATCACGACGACTTCATCGAATGGCTGTTCGATTTCAGTGAAAACCGTGCCGTGGTATTTTACAAACAGCGAGGAAATAATGAACATGCAGAGCAGGGTCGCCGTCAGAAAATTCCTGAGTTTTTTTCTCTGTTCATAGAACACGTAAATCATGGCAATGAGCGTCAGGAAAGCCGCACTCTGGCTGAAATCCCCCCCGATGAGCATCGTGGTCACCATTACCCAAAGTGGTACGGCCACAGAAAAATACAGTTTGAGCGCTTCCAGCTTGTTCAGTTTGTAAAACACGTTGACAAAGGCGAACAACAACCCGACCGACGAGCTGACCACGGCATTGATTTTCCCATTCGGCAAGAACAAGGAAATTGAGGCATAGGTAAAGGTAATGGCAGACGTGATGACGGATGCCCGGTGCATCAACCGGAGAAGGTCCTGGTCGCTTACTTCCCGGAGTAGTTTTTGGTTGGTGGTAAGCTCCTCGTTGTCACGGATTCTGTTGTCTTCTAAGCCCATTTTCCTATGCTTCTTTGTGTACCCCACATAAGGGTACCCATCAATGATTGTTTTAAGTTTGGTGACAAAATCCACCCGATTATTTAGACGGATTTTGTGCTTTTGTGTTCTGTTCTAACATTTTTGACTGCAAAAAAAACTTCTTTAATCAAAAATTTGGCCAAGGGAAACTAAGGCGTAGTTTAGAAAAGAGATAGAATAACTACCAGTCACCTTTTCAACAAAATTTCTAAAAATAAGGGATTGCATAGCTATTGAATATGGCAATATCCTGAAAAAGAAAGCCAATTGCTGGAAGAAGTAAGTCAATATTAAAAAAGAAGTATTGGAAAGCCCGCAAAACCGTTCATGTGTAGCCTTGTAGGTTGCAAACTTGCAAGCGCAACGAGGCTTAACTTCTACTTAAAATATACTTGGCGCAACGGGAAACGCCACCAAAAATCGCTGGCAAAAACGGGTAAGGCAGCACCCAAAAGCAGAGTTTTACCTTCAATCACGAGCAAATGGCTTTGCTCGTTGAGCGGACGGCTTCGCTCAACGAGATAACGACCTTTCTTGACGAGCTAATGCGTTTCCTCAACGAGCAAATGGCTTTCCTCAACGAGCTAATGCGTTCCCTCGACGAGCTAAGTACTTTTCTTCATGAGAAAGGCACTTCCCTCAATGAGAAAGGCCGTTTCCTCCTCGGGATAAGCCGTTTGCTTGACGAGGAGGGCTTTTTTCCGCTGCACTTGTGGCAATGAAAGCATCGGTGCCATCAAGAGACGAAAAGAATACGATGACCACCAATTTGATGCAAAAGCACAAAACTGATATTGAGTGTGCGAGCTTCGTTATCAGTATAGCATAATAGCTGCATTTAGTGCCTGCAACGGTATTTATACAGTTGGTTGGTGATTATCCATGAGGTAAATAATCATCAATCAACTGTTTGTTTACAATCTATAGGTTTAAGGCCAAGATATGGTAAATTTGGCACGAAGGAAAAAAGGAAAGCCTGCGAAAGTGTTCATGGGTAGCCTTGCAAGTTGTGAAATTGCAAGCACAGCGAGGCTTGGAATTTGCTAAAGGATACTTGGAACAACGGGAATAAATAGAAATCAAAAAAATGCTAATTCAGGATTTTTATCTTCAAACATGTCAAGATGTGAAATATGCCAACAGATGTATTCTGAAAGCCCATCTAGACCTGGGAAAAGGGTGTATTTATTGAATCCATAATTATTAAGGTCAAATATCAATTCTCTTTTTATATCCCTATCTATTACTATCTTCTTTATTCTCTTTTTATCTATAAACTTGTCAAGCCTAGTTTCGGGGTCTTTTTGGATTGTAAGCAAGCTATGTTGCCTTACGATTCTTATATTATTAGCTTTTGGCCTGAAAGTTCTGTATTCTTCTTTAATATCAAATGGTCCTATTTTTTTTTCCTCATAATGATATCGTCAAAAAGCATAAAGATTACTCCATCTTCTTGCTGATTTTCATAACAAGCAAAAAAAGCAGCTACTAATACATTCTGTGTCCAATCCAACAATCTTGTTGGCAACCCATGATGTTGTGCTAACACAAGCCAATCCCAATCGTTAGTTGGTTCTGAGGTTAGATATTCAACTGCCCGTTTTTGCCATTTATTAAAGTTCTTTTGGTCATTTACTTTGTTAAAAGGGGCACGACCTGCTTTAGGAATTAATTCCCAATTAATGTCTGATTGGCCTCTATAATGCCATCTTGTATCTTTATTGAAAGACCTTGAAAAGGAAATTAAGTCTAAAAAATCCTTGATTTTATATTCGGCATCCATAATACTAATTTGTGGCTAGATTACAACTCAATATTTCGCAGCAAGCTTACTAGGTCTAGCAAAGCAAAATGCCATCATTTCTTGAGGGCATAATAAAATCAGATATTACCAATTAATACTGTCTTTGATTAACGAATCCCGCCCCTCTCCGAGACGGAATCCGTTAATCCAGTATCAAGTATCCGACCTACACCTCCTCCGCCATATATTCCTCAATCGGCGGACAAACACAAACCAAATTCCGATCCCCATAGCCACCATCCACACGGCCCACGGTCGCCCAGAATTTGCGGCCTTCCCGCAGGTACGGCAGTGGGAAAGCAGCTTTTTCACGGGCATAAGGCAGGTTCCAGTCGTTGGCGGTGATGACGTGGACAGTGTGCGGGGCATTGTGCAGCACGTTGTTGTCGTGGTCGTAGTCCCCAGCGGCGATTTCGTCAATCTCCTTGCGGATTTCCAGCAGGGCATCGCAGAAGCGGTCGAGTTCGGCCTTGTCCTCGCTTTCGGTCGGTTCCACCATCAGTGTACCGGCCACGGGGAAGCTCAGCGTGGGCGCATGGAAGCCGTAGTCCATCAGGCGCTTGGCGATATCTTCGGCAGAGCAGAACTGCTTGAACGGGCGCACGTCCACAATCATCTCGTGGGCGGCACGGCCGTTTTCGCCGCTGTACAGAATCTGGAAAGCACCCTCCAGCCTCGCCTTCATGTAGTTGGCGTTCAGGATGGCATAGCGGGTGGCGTCGGTCACGCCCGTTTTACCCAACATCCGAATATAGCCGTAGCTGATGAGCAGGATGCTGGCGCTGCCCCAAGGCGCTGCGCTCACGGCACTGATACCCATCTCGCCGCCCGTGCGCACGACGGGGTGCGAAGGCAGATACGGTGCCAGTTTATCGTTCACACAAATGGGGCCCATGCCGGGGCCGCCGCCGCCGTGCGGGATGGCGAAAGTCTTGTGCAGATTCAGGTGGCAGACGTCCGCCCCGATGATGCCGGGACTGGTCAGGCCGACCTGGGCGTTCATGTTCGCACCGTCCATGTACACGAGGCCGCCATGGTCGTGAATCAATTGGCAAATCTTGCGGATGCCCGTCTCAAAAACCCCGTGCGTGCTGGGGTAGGTAATCATCAGGCAAGCGAGGTTGGCGCTGTATTGTTCGGCTTTCGCTTGAAGGTCATTGTAGTCCACGTTGCCCCGCTCGTCGCAGGCAGTCACCACAATGTCCATACCTGCCATAGCAGCGCTGGCGGGGTTCGTGCCGTGTGCGGAAGAGGGAATGAGCGCCACTTTGCGATGGCTTTCGCCCCGTGCCTCGTGGTACGCCCGGATGGTCATCAGTCCAGCGTATTCGCCCTGTGCGCCAGAGTTTGGTTGGAGCGAGCAGGCCGTGAAGCCCGTGATTTCATTGAGGTAAGCCTCCAGTTCCCGGAAAATTTCCCGGTAGCCCTCCGTCTGTTCGGCTGGCGCATACGGGTGCATGTTGGCAAATTCCGGCCAGCTCACGGGGAAGAGTTCCGAAGCGGCATTCAGCTTCATCGTGCAGCTTCCGAGCGAAATCATGCTACTGGTCAAGGACAAATCCTTGTTCTCCAACCGCTTGATGTAGCGCATCATCTGCGACTCGGTGCGGTGGCTGTTGAACACGGGATGCGTCAGGTACTCCGACTCCCGCACGAGGGCAGCGGGCAGGTTCAGGCCGTTGGCTGCGCCGAAGTCCACTTTGGCGTCCATTTCCTTTGCTTGCGCAAAAATGCTGACGATGAGGTCGGCATCTTCCTCGGTCACCGTCTCGTCGAGGGTGATTTGCACCGCACCATTCACGTAGTGGAAATTGATTTCAGCGGCATTCGCCAAATGGCGGATATGCTCGGCGCTGGCCTCGTCCATTTCGAAGCGAACCGTATCGAAGTAATTGGTATTCAACTGGTTATAGCCCAGCTTCGCAATATTGTTGTCCAAAATCTGGGCAAATGTATTCACCCGCTCCGCAATCGCCCGGATGCCCTTCGGCCCGTGCCAAGCGGCGTACATGCCCGCCATGATGGCCAACAGCGCCTGTGCGGTGCAGATATTGGAGGTAGCTTTCTCCCGGCGGATATGCTGCTCACGGGTCTGTAGCGCCATGCGCAAGGCCCGTTTGCCGTGCGAGTCCACGGACACGCCGATGATGCGGCCGGGGATGATGCGCTTGTACTCCTCCTTCGTTGCGAAGAAAGCGGCGTGAGGCCCACCGAAGCCCATCGGCACCCCGAAGCGTTGGGAATTGCCTACGGCACAGTCGGCACCCCATTCGGCGGGGGATTTCAGCACGGCCAGGGCAAGCAGGTCAGTGGCCACGGTCACATAGATTTCCTGCGCATTGCAACGCTCAGTGAAGGCCCGGAAATCATCCACGACGCCGTTCTTGCCGGGATACTGGAGCAATACGCCGAAGCATTTTTCACCAAAATCAAAGCCTTTCCAATCGCCTACCACCACTTCGATATTGAACGGCTTAGCCCTCGTAATCAACACATCAATCGTGGCATCCAGTACGTTTTCATCTACGAAAAAGATATTGGCGGGGTCACTCTTCGCCTTCTTATTTTTTATATTGTAAAACATGGCCATCGCTTCGGCGGCAGCCGTTCCTTCGTCGAGGAGGCTGGCGTTGGCGATGGGGAAGCCCGTCATGTCGCTGACCATCGTCTGGAAATTGAGGATGGCTTCGAGGCGGCCCTGCGAGATTTCCGCTTGATACGGCGTGTACTGGGTGTACCAGCCGGGGTTCTGGAAGATGTTGCGCACAATAACTGACGGCGTGATGGTGCCGTAGTAGCCCTGCCCGATATAGGTCTTGAAGACCTTGTTCATGCTGGCCACCTCCTTGAGGTCACGCAGGTATTCGAACTCGGACTGTGCCTCCGGTATGTTCAGCGCATCCTGCCGACGGATGGCGGGCGGCACGGTTTCATCAATCAATTGGTCGAGACTGCTGACGCCAATGGTGGCCAGCATCTCCTGTGTTTCCTCTTGGTTCGGACCAATGTGGCGGTCAACGAAGCGGTCGTAGAATGCGGTACGGTTGCTCATATTTTATCTTGAATTTGGATGTATTTGGTGAAGAATTTTTTGCGGAGCAAATGTAGCGTTTTGGGCGGTGAAATTAACATGTGGGGACGGGAATGGTTGTAAGACAGACTACCAGTCCGTACTTTCATTTTTTGTGGCTTTCGCAAATTGGGAAACAGGAAAGCACGGACTGCCAGTCCGTGTTACAGCGCCATATAAAACCGCAACGCCTCCTCAATCATTTCCGCCTCACAATACTGGTCAATCCTCGCCTCGCCAATCGCAGGCAAAAGCGTAAAGTTGATACGCCCACCCACGTTCTTCTTATCCTTTTTCATGATGTCAAAAATGGCAGGGAAGTCCGTTTCAGACAATGGCCAATGCGGGTAAAAACGCTTCACAAAAGCCACAATTTCATCTAACTCCGACTTGGGCATGCCCAATATTTTATGCGACAGCCAACTTTCGCAGATGATGCCCAGTGCTACGGCTTCACCGTGCAGAAGTGATTGGTGATTAGTGATTAGTGATTGATTGGTAATACCCAATGAAACACTTTCGACAGCATGTCCGATCGTATGTCCAAAATTCAAAGCCTTGCGGATGCCCTTCTCTATGGGGTCTTCCTCCACGATGCGCTGTTTGATGGAGAGCGAAGGAGCGAGGTACTTCGCCCAATCCACTGCCAACAAATCCGTGATTTGCTGCAATTCTCGCCATTGCCCGGCATCGGCAATGAGTGCATGCTTGAACACCTCCGCAAAGCCGCTGCGGATTTCGCTTTCGGGTAATGTTTTCAGAAAAGCAGGATCAACGAGCACGGCTTTTGGGTTTTGAAAAATGCCGATGCTGTTTTTCACGCCGTTGAAATCAATGGCCAGCTTGCCGCCGACTGAGGCGTCCACTTGGGAAAGCAGGGTGGTAGGCACTTGCACGAAATCAATCCCACGCAGGTAGGTCGCTGCACAAAAACCACCCATATCGCCCACCACACCGCCGCCGAGGTTGATGAGCAGCGAGCGGCGGTCAAGGCCGAGGCGCATCATTTCCGACCAGACGAAGCGGCAGGTGTCGAGACCCTTGTTCAGTTCGCCCGCCAGTACTTCAATGGCAACCACCTCAAAATCAATGTTTTGCAAAAAATAAGGCAGACAGTGGCGGTAGATATTATTGTCCACCAGCACAGCGATTTTGGTGTAGGCGCCTTCGGCAACGAGCGCCCGGAGCGGCTCGCCCATTTCACCGATAGAAATATCGTACTCGTTCAAGCTGAGTTTAATCATTGCGCAAGATTAGTGACAGTGGGACATATTTCATCAAAAACGCCCTAGTTTTGGCCCAAAGTAAAACCAATTATGGCAAACGAAAAAAAAGCAGTCATTGTCGGCGCAGGCCTCGTCGGCGCTTTATGGGCAGTGATTTTGGCAAAAAGGGGCTACACCGTTGATGTGTACGAACGCCGTCCCGATTTCCGGGAAGCTGGCTATATCGGTGGCCGTTCCATCAACCTCGCCCTCAGTGAGCGGGGCTGGAAGGCGGTGGAAATCGCTGGCATTCGGGAGAAAATAGAAAAAGTGGCCATCCCGATGCCGGGCCGCATGATGCACGGCACGGATGGTTCGCTCACTTTCCAAGCCTACGGTGAAGAGGGGCAAGCCATCTACTCCGTCAGTCGGGGCGGCCTGAACATTGAGTTGGTAAACATCGCCGATGAGTTTGAGCAGGTGCGTTTTCACTTCAACCAAGCCTGCCGGGGGGTTGATCTCGAAAACAGCACCATCCGCTTCGAGGATACCAATACAGGTGTTCGTTACGCCATCGAAAGCGACCTGATTTTTGGGACGGACGGCGCTTTTTCGCCCGTGCGACAGAGCCTCCAGAAGCTGCCCCGCTTCAATTATTCCCAGCATTATATCGATTCTGGCTACAAGGAATTGGCCATCCTTCCCAACGGCGACGGCAGCCATAAAATGGACACTGGTGCCCTGCACATCTGGCCCCGTGGCAATTTCATGCTCATCGCCCTGCCCAATTTGGACGGTAGTTTTACCTGCACGCTGTTCCTGCCGTTCGAGGGGGAGGTGAGCTTCGAAAAGCTGCAAACCGAGGTGCAGGTGTTGGCTTTCTTCGAAAAATATTTCCCCGACGTGATTCCGCTGATGCCCACACTGGTGCAGGATTTTATGGAAAATCCAACTTCGGCGCTGGTCACGGTGCGCTGCAACCCTTGGCACTACCAACATAAAATCCTGCTGCTCGGCGATGCTGCCCATGCCATCGTGCCGTTCTATGGGCAGGGTATGAACGCTGGCTTTGAGGACTGCACCATCCTCGATAGCCTGATGGACAAATACGATGAGGATTGGCCCGCCATCATGGAGGAATTCAACGCCAGCCGACCGGAAGATGCGAATGCCATCGCCGACCTAGCGTTGTTGAATTTCATCGAAATGCGGGACAAAGTGGCCGACCCGCAGTTTTTGCTCCGCAAAAAAATAGAAGGGCACCTGCACGAGCGTTTTCCGAAGGAATTCCAATCGGTTTATTCCATGGTTAGTTTCAGCCATGTGCCGTACAGCCAAGCACTGGCCGCCGTTGCGCAGCAGGATGCTTTGTTTCAGAAGATGTTGAAAATCAACAATTTGGAAGAAAACTGGAATGGACCGGAGGTGGAGGCCGTGTTCAAGGAGTGGTTAGCTGGCCTGTAATTCGCTGGTCGCCCGCTCCATGCTTTTGTAGGTGAAAAGTATGATGATGATGCCCGCCGTGATGCACACATCTGCCACGTTGAAGATGCCGGTGCGGACGGTGTTGATGCCCAAATTCATGAAATCCGGCACGAGGTGGTTGTTGAAAAAACGGTCGAGGAGGTTGCCCACGCCACCAGCGATGATGAGGCCTAGGCCCGTCAAGTGCATCAGACTCAAGCGGTTTATATTTTTCAAAACAAAACCCAATACCAAGCCCAAAACGGTGACGGGCAGCAAGCTGAGTATCCAAAATTTCAGGTCAGGGTTCCAGTCAGCGCCGAAGCTCATGGCAGCGCCGGGGTTTTCCACGTAAATCAGACGGAAAGTATCGTTCAGGTAGGAGAACTCGCCAAGGCCGTCCAAGTGTGTCTTGGCCAAATCCTTCGTCACCCGGTCGCACCCCACAGAACCGAACACCAGCAGGGCGAACACCAGCAATTTTGTTTTGTCAAATTTCATAAGCCTTTGTGGCCGCCCAATTTATTGGGCTAGCCGAGACGATAATAAACTCTTGATTGAGAAAAATATTCCATTTGGTCTGCCCAATAAATTGGGCGGCCACGACTAAATTTCTCTTTTCCCATCAAACTGCTCCAAATAATCCCCTACCCGACGGATGAACGAACCGCCCAGCGACCCATCCACCACCCGGTGGTCGTAGCTCATGGAGAGGAACATCATTTGCCGAACGGCAATCAAATCGCCGTACTCGGTTTCCACCACGGCAGGCTTTTTGCGGATAGCGCCCACGGCCATGATGGCTACCTGCGGCTGGTTGATGATAGGCGTTCCCATCACGTTGCCGAAGGTACCGACGTTGGTGAGGGTAAAGGTGCCTTCCTGGATTTCCTCCGGTTTCAGCTTGCCTTGGCGGGCACGACCAGCGAGGTCGTTAACGGACTTCGTAAGGCCGACGAGGTTCATCGTATTCGCATTTTTGATGACGGGTACGATGAGGTTGCCAGTCGGCAATGCCGTGGCCATGCCGATATTGATGTCTTTTTTGACGATGATGCGGTTGCCGTCCACCGAGACATTTATCATCGGGAAATCGCCAACAGCCCTGGCGACCGCCTCCACGAAAATGGGCGTGTAGGTGATTTTTTCGCCATATTTTTTCTCAAAAGCGCCTTTCACCCGTTCCCGCCAGTTGACGATGTTGGTCACGTCCACCTCCACGAAGCTGGTCACGTGCGGCGAGGTATGCTTCGACATCACCATGTGGTCGGCGATGAGCTTGCGCATCCGGTCCATTTCCACGATTTCGGTGTTGCCGGAGACGCTAATGGCGGGTTTTGCCCCCCCTGCCCCCCCAAGGGGGGATTGAATAGCGGCTGGTTGGACCGGGGCAGCAACTGGGCTGCCAACTGAACTACGATTTTCGACATAAGCCAAAATATCGTGCTTCGTGACCCGACCTGCTTGGCCGCTGCCGGGGATGCTGTCCAATTCGGCGATGCTGATGTTTTCGGTTTTGGCGATATTTTTTACCAATGGGGAATAAAAACGGTCGCTGGCGGGTGTGTAAGAAGTAGGTGAAGCGCTGGCAACAGCTACTGGTTCGTGGACAGCGGGAGCAGGGTGTGAAACGCCGTTGGAATGGCCGTTCGAGGAGGCGGGCACAGCGTCTTCCTTCACGGCAGGAGATGGTTTGGTCGAAGCGGCTTCGCCTTCCGTGGCAATGATGGCGATGGTTTTGCCGACAGGCACCACGTCGTTTTCCTTGAAAAGTATTTCAGAAATGACGCCTGCGGTGGGGGATGGCACCTCGGAGTCCACTTTGTCCGTCGCAATTTCGAGGATGGTTTCATCGGCTTCCACCCGGTCGCCTACATTTTTTGCCCACCGGAGGATGGTGGCTTCGATGATGCTTTCGCCCATTTTGGGCATTATCAGTTCTACCTGTGCCATGATTTCAATGATGAATGATAAATGGTGAATGGTGAACTTTCCAAGACTCCCACCTGCTCGCCATTTCGGTTTTATAAAATTTGGTTAGGAAAATAACGCCGCAAAGTTAGGGAAGGAAAACGAGAAATGTAAAACGGGCTGAAATGATTGCAGCCCACCTGAAGATTCATTCACCATTTATCATTCATCATTTACCATTAGAAATGGTGCCGCCGATAAAAGGGACGAAGCGGAAATCGCCAAAATCCTCCTCTGCCCATTCGGTTTCCGATTTTTTGGTGATGCGGAGCATCCTTTGTGAGGCCGTACCGACCGGAATGACCATGATGCCACCAATACGAAGCTGGTCAATCAGCGTCTGTGGCACCTCTGTGGCACCTGCCGTCACGATGATTTTGTCGTAAGGCGCAAACTCCCGCAGGCCCTTCGTGCCATCCCGGAAATAGCAGCGGATATTAGCGAAGCCCAAGTCGGCGAGCCGTTTTTTTGCTTCGTGAAAAAGCTGCTCCTGCCGCTCCACAGTGAAAACCCTTGCTTCCAGTTTGCCCAAAATCGCTGCTTGGTAGCCGGAACCTGTGCCGATTTCGAGCACTCGGTCCCGCTTCTGCACATTCAATAATTGCGTCTGAAATGCCACTGTGAACGGCTGCGAAATGGTCTGCTCCCGCTCAATGGGCAGGGCTTTGTCCTCGTAGGCAAGGTCGGCGAAGGCACTATCGAGGAAGAAATGGCGGGGCACGGCATCCATCGCTGCCAGCACACGCCCGTCGGTGATACCTTTTTTCCGTAGGGAATCAACGAGTTTGCGGCGGAGGCCTTTGTGTCGGTAGGTGTCGGCTTGCATGGTGATTTTAAATTCCGTGCAAGGTAGGAAAAGTGGGGGAACGCCGATTTGGAGGTTCCAAATCGGCGGTTTTTTTATGCAATCTAATCGGCTTCAAATTGCAAGTCAAAAATATTGCATTATAGCTAACTTGAGATTCCGTTATTCAATTTTCAAGGATTTTAGAGCTTCTTCCTTTTGTGAATATAAATCTTCTAGTGCTTTATCTAATGAGGCTAGGGTTGCCTTGTATTCATCCACAATGTTTGACAGCTGGTTTTCTAAGCTTTTTACTTGTTCAATTGCGTTATTTTCTTTAAGCGTCTTGATTGATGTTTTTAACTTACTAATTGCGTCATCATAATTTTTACTAATTGTGCTTCTTTGATTAATTAATTCGACTTGCATATTCTCAAATAAATCATCTATTTCATGAGAAATTTCTAATTGTAGTCGAGTTTTCATTTCCTGTTGAGCCGACGCAATCTCACCTGTCATCTCATTCGATACAGTTTCAATCTCTCTTTTGTGCTCGTCAATTTGAGTACTAACTTCTTTCAAAAAAAATTGGGGTAAATTAAATTTAATTTCAGTTGTTTCCATTCTTACAACAGGCTTATCAAATTTAACTTCCATACGCCTGCTGTTGAATTTCGGAATATCTGTTTTGATTGTCACTCTTTTCATGTAAGGCTCAGGCACATCAAGGTATATACATGTCCAGTACATCTTTAGCCCATGAAATTCAGGTTTTTTTGCAACACATTTAGTTACCATTCGAGTAGCAGGAACATCAAAACTGAAATCTTCGGTTTCCATTCTTACTTCGGGGATATCAAATTTTAATTCTTCTCTTTCCATGGTAAACTTAGGCACATCAAATTTTATTGAAGTAGTTCGCCATTTGACATCAAAAGTAAAATTTAATGCAGCTTCTACATTTGATGGGTCAGGAGCATCTTCGTTTATTTCATTAATTCTTTTTGCCCCTTTCTCTCGGATTTGATTAATCCTTTCTTCAAATTTTTTCTTAATCTCATCAACTTTTAGTTGAATTCTCTCGTTTGGATTTTCCATTATGATTTTTTTTATTGTTAATTAATTTTTTCCTCTTGATAAGGCAGCTCATTTGTGTAGTACCAACCCATTTTGATTAAAAATCATCCCATTTTAATTCCATTATTTATTTATAACATGTATTATTTTCAATCAGATATTGAGCTTTCCTTAGTCTTTTAAATTCAAAAATCTAGCTATCAAGGAATCCGTTACCCAACCCAAGACTTTACCATCTGCATTTCCATTTTCTGTCACGAAAATATCTCTACACTGTTCGACAGCTTTCATTTTTTCGATTGCTTTTTCTAATATTTCATTTTTTGAAACTATAATGAATCCCTTTTTCTTGTTCAATGAAAACATTTCTTTATATTCAGCTTCGTTCTTTAAAATAGCCTCTAATGTATAACCATTCTTTTCTTCATCATTTTTCGCTTTTACTAAATGGTTGTCGATAGTGCTCTTGTGAATAATATATTGCGGACTTAGGTCTTTGCCAAAAATGGGACATCTATCCTTTCTTACACTTGCTAAAAAAGCGGATAAATCGACTAATTTGCAATTTTTCAACTCATCTTGTGATAATTCTTTATAGACTATAGTTGGAGTGTCTATCATAACATTTTCGATAGGAATATCATCAATCATATCAGGTCTAAGTGCATTTACTATTTGTCTTGATGCAGCTTCAAAATTCTCTTTTCCAAAGTAAAATGCTAAAACAGTTCCAACCCATGTTGCAAGTAAGGGGATTATTGTGTTAAAAACAGTTTTATATCCGTCAGGGTTAACAGAATTAATTATCCCCCAAGATAATATCCCTATAATTAAAAGTGCCCCGCACAATATTATATAAGACAGTAAACTCCTGTTAGTAGAATTTGATGTAGAGTCAGAAGTAATGAGTTTTAAAATCGAATTGCGATCACTTTTCATAGTTCATGTTTTAAATTAAAATATTCTATGGAACATTTGCTTTAGAAACTGCTGTTCATCCCTCACCTACAGGTGTATCCCCACCCCCCTTCTTCCTCTCCGCCCTCACCCTCCGCAACAACACCGCCATCGTATAATCCGGCACCCGCTCTGGCGTACCGGAAAGCGTGCTATGAATCACTTTCCCCGTCTTCGACACATCCTGCATGGCTTCAAACAGGGCGTCGAACAGGTCGATATTGTCGTTCATGAGTTGATTGCGAGCTTGTATATTGTCGTTTTGCAGGGTATTGTCGGTGGTAAGCGCGGCAGGGAGAGCAGCCATTTCGGTTTTGGTGGCGGCTTTGAGTCCCTTTGCGGTGAGGGCGGTCAGGTTCGCATCCATGTTTTGGAGGACGGTTCGCAGGCTGGTGATGACGGCTTCCACGTCCTTTTTGCTGAGTTTTTTGCGGAGGTCACGGCAGCCAAAGTCATCGGGAGCAACCGTGAGTGCAGCGCCAGCCCTGTCCACATAACTTTCAACGAGTTTGTTGAGTGTTTTAAGGCGATCGAGATTGGTTGCAATGCGGGCAGTGACCAATTTACCTTCTTTGGTCAATTGGAGAGGATAAACCACTGTGTTCACGCTGGCTATTTGCGCAGCAAAATTGGTAGCATAAGCAGCGTTGAAATCTCCGCTGTAATCCGTGAACAAGGCTAGGTCACGGTTGAAACTGGAAAGTAGAAACTGAGCGACGGCTGGCTGTTCTTCATGTCGCCCCTGAAATTTCTTTTTAGGGCCTGCCATTGGGGGTGTCTGTTTTAAGTGTTTATACTATGGGCTTGGTCATACCGGGTTTAGGGTCGGCTGTTTTCAAGCGGTTAACGAAAGCAAAGAAAAATAGCAGTTTTGATTTAGCGAAATATTTTCTAAAATTTTTATTTGGCTAAATTATGTAAGGCAGGAATAGGGTGTCAAGGATTGGCTATTTGGCAGAATTTAAGCTAAGTTGCCAAATTTTATAAGGCAGGAACCGATTTTCGATATTATGAACGCTTAATTCATATTTATGAACTCATTTAATGGGTATAAGAACGCTATTTTTAGCGCTATGAACTCATTTTTTGGTCTTATGAACCAATAAATTAACCATAAGAACCCATTTCAATATCGTATGAACCGATATGAATAGTTTATGAACCATGTTGTATTGAATATGAACCCTATATAATTCAATCCTCCGTCCCCATATCAAAGTCATTCAAGAAGCCCGTGTGGAAGTTCCCGGCACGGAAATTCTCGTCCTTCATCAGTTTTTTGTGGAAAGGTATAGTGGTTTTGATGCCTTCCACGATGAATTCTTCGAGGGCACGTTCCATCTTCGTGATGCACTCCTCACGGGTGCGGGCACGGCAGATAAGCTTCGCAATCATGGAGTCGTAGTAGGGCGGGATGACGTAGCCGGCGTACACATGGGTGTCCACCCGGACGCCGTGGCCCTTGGCGGTGTGGAGGGAAACGATTTTGCCGGGCGACGGGCGGAAGTCCTTGTACACGTCCTCGGCGTTGATGCGGCATTCCATGGCGTGCATCTCCGGGATGTAGTTCTTGCCGGAAATCGGCTCGCCCATGGCCACTTTCAGTTGCTCTTTTATCAGGTCATGGTCAATCACCTCCTCGGTCACCGGATGCTCCACCTGGATACGGGTGTTCATTTCCATGAAATAGAAATTGCGGTATTTGTCCACGAGGAACTCGATGGTGCCCACGCCTTCATAGTTAATGGCTTGACCCGCCTTGATGGAAGCTTCGCCCATTTTCTCTCGCAATTCGGGCGTCATGAACGGGCTGGGGCTTTCCTCCACCAGCTTTTGGTGGCGGCGCTGGATGCTGCACTCCCGCTCGGAGAGGTGACAGACGTTGCCAAACTGGTCGCCGACAATCTGGAACTCAATGTGGCGGGGTTCTTCAATGTATTTTTCGATGTAAATGCCGTCGTTGCCGAAGGACGCCTTGGCCTCGTTGCGGGCCATGTTCCAGTTGGCTTCAAATGTGGCTTCTTCCCAGATGACCCGCATCCCCTTTCCTCCACCACCAGCAGTCGCCTTGATGATGACCGGGTAACCGATTTCTTTCGCCAGTTTGATGCCTTCTTTTACATCGGTAATAAGGCCGCCAGAGCCGGGCACCACAGGCACGCCAGCTTCAATCATCGTGGCTTTGGCCGTGATTTTATCGCCCATCATGCGGATCTGGGTGGGCGTCGGGCCGATGAACTTGATGCCGTATTCCCCGCAGATTTCAGCGAAATCGGCATTTTCCGCCAAAAAACCATAGCCAGGATGGATGGCATCGGCGTTGGTGATTTCGGCAGCCGCCATGATGCGGGGGATATTCAGATAGGAATCCTTGGATTGGGCTGGGCCAACGCAGACGGCTTCGTCGGCGAAGCGAACGTGGAGGCTGTCGGCATCGGCTGTGGAGTAGATGGCCACGGTTTTGATGCCCATTTCACGGCAGGTACGGATGACCCGCAACGCTATTTCACCTCGGTTGGCTATAAGAACTTTGTCGAACATAAATTCAGGTATGAGGTATGGAGGTATGAGGGATGAGGGGTGTCGTGCATCCCTCATCCCTCATACCTCATACCTAAAAATTAATCTGGCTCTACGAGGAAAAGTACTTGGTCGTACTCAACGGGGAGTGCGTTGTCAACCATTACCTTGACGACGGTACCGCTGACTTCGCTTTCTATTTCATTGAAAAGCTTCATGGCCTCAATGATGCAAACAACATCGCCTTTTTTGACTTTCTGGCCAACTTCCACGTAGGAAGGCTTTTCTGGATTGGCGGAGCGATAGAATGTGCCCACCATGGGTGATTTTATGGGTAAATAATTTCCTCCGGATGATTCGGCTTTTGCTGGTGCAGCCGCAGGTGCAGCGGATGGTGCAGCAGGTGCTGGCGCAGCGGCTGGAGCTGGCGCAGCGGCAGGTGCCGCACTGACCACAGGCGGCGCTATCATCGGTGCCATTGGAGCGGAAATCACTTGCGTGGACTTCGTTTCCGAGTACAGCGCTGTGCGGATGGAGAGTTTGAAGTCGCCGTCTTCGACCTTGAACTCGGCAAGGTTGGATTTGTTGAGGAGCTTGATCAGCTCCTGAATTTCCTGAAAAGTCATATTCTCCGTTTTATTTGGAGGTCTAGGAGGTTGAGAGGGCTTAGAAGATTAAATAACTAAGTCATTTAAACCTGCTAAGCCCGCTAAACACTAAACCCTACTAAGCACGTCCCATGTAGTCACCGCTGTTGGTGTCCACTTTGATTTTTTCACCGGTGTTGATGAAAAGCGGCACTTTCACCTCTGCACCTGTGTCCACAGTGGCAGGTTTGTAAGTGTTGGTGGCAGTATCGCCTTTGATGCCTGGCTCGGTGTAGGTTACTTCCACGATTACTACCGATGGCATTTCGAGGCTCAATGGCATATCGTTGGCGGAGTTAAAAAGTACGTCCACCACCATTCCTTCCTGAAGGAATTGTGGGCTGTTGATAAGGGTTTCTTCGAGGGCTACCTGTTCGTAGTCGTCCATGTTCATAAAATTATAGCCCATGTCGTCTTTGTACAAGTACTGGAACTTGCGGCGCTCCACCCGAACTTCAGTGATGGCGTGGCCGGAAGGCCAAGTGCGGTCCACTACTTTTCCTTTGGTCAGGGATTTCAATTTTGTTCGAACAAAAGCGGGGCCTTTGCCTGGTTTTACGTGCTGGAATTCCACTACAGTCCAGATGTCGCTGTCAATTTCCATGCACAAACCATTTCGGATATCGGAAGTATCTGCCATTGAATTTCTTAAGTTAATTGATGAAAAAATAAATGGGTTTTTGTAAAAGCGGCGCAAAGGTAGCAAAATGGTTTCAGGTTTTCTATTGGTTTCAGGCTTCAGGGTAGCCACGGTGAAACCTGAAACCCCTTGAAACCCGGAACCTCCCACCCCTAATACGCCCATTTCACCCATATAGCCCCCCAAGTATAGCCCCCACCGAATGCTGTCAGAATGAGGTTGTCGCCCTTTTTGAGCTGATTTTCCCATTCCCAAAGGCAGAGTGGAAGCGTGGCGGCGGTCGTGTTGCCGTATTTATGGATATTCACCATTACTTTTTCCATCGGGAAATCGGCCATGCTGGCCACCGATTCAATGATGCGCAAATTGGCTTGGTGCGGCACTACCCATGCGACGTTTTCGGCTGTTAGGCTGTGCTTTTGCATCATTTCCTTTACCACACCCGACATGCCTGCCACAGCAGCTTTGTACACAGGGCGGCCATTTTGAAAAGCGAAATGTTCCTTGGCATCCACCGTTTCGTGCGTGGCTGGGCGGAGTGAGCCGCCGCCTCTCTGGTAAAGGTTTTCAGCGCCAGCACCATCCGAATGCAGGATGGAATCCATGATGCCATTGCCGTCTGTGGAAGGTTCAAGCAATACAGCACCGCCGCCGTCCCCGAAGAGGATACAGGTAGCACGGTCGGTATAGTCCATGATGGAGGACATCTTATCAGCACCCACCACGATTACTTTTTTGTACATGCCCGATTCGATGTATTTGGCACCTGTGGTGAGGGCAAACAAGAATCCAGAGCAAGCAGCGCTCAAGTCGAAAGTGAAGGCGTTTTTCATGCCTGTGCGATGGGCAATCAGGTTCGCCGTGTCGGGGAACATCATGTCTGGCGTGACCGTGGCACAGATGAGCAGCCCGATTTCCTCTGGGTCAGTGCCTGTTTTTTCCAAAAGCCCCTTCACGGCCTGTTCGCCGAGGTAGGAAGTAGCCAAGCCTTCTCCCTTCAAAATCCGGCGCTCCCGGATGCCGGTGCGGGTGGCAATCCATTCATCGTTGGTGTCCACCATTTTCTCCAATTCCGCATTCGTCAGCACATAATCCGGCACGTAGGCATGGATTCCAGTGATTGCTGCTCGAGTATTCGTCATAGTAAACTAAGGTTCGTTATTTTTTTGTTATGTTCGGCGGGGAACGAAAACTGCTATCTTCGCAGTCTGAAAAGCGGGGCAAGGTAAGGCAAAATCTGGATTTCACTAATTGATTTTCAGGTTTCAACCCTCCATTCAATCATTCAATCCCGCAGTCACTTAATCCTTGTAGCGTGAAAATCGGTTTGTTTTTCGGCTCCTTCAACCCGGTGCATGTGGGCCATATGATTATCGCCAATTACATGGCCACCCGTACCGACCTGCAGCAGGTTTGGCTGGTGGTCAGTCCGCAGAACCCGCTGAAACCGAAAGGGACACTGGCCAAAGACCACGACCGCCTGCACCTTGTCCAGTTGGCCATCGGCGACAATCCGCTGCTGCGGGCTTCGAACATCGAATTCAGTCTGCCCAAGCCATCCTACACGATTGATACATTGGCTTTTCTGAAAGAAAAACACCCTGACAAGCAGTTTGTGCTCATCATGGGCGGAGATAATCTGGGCACCATCAACAAATGGAAAAACTACGAAATCCTGCTTCGGGACTACGAAATCTACCTCTACAAACGCCCCAACTACGATTTGGGGGAATATGCCACGCATCCCAACGTCTGCCAGTTCGAGGCACCCATGTTGGACATTTCGGCCACCTACATTCGGCAGTGTATCAAGGAGGGTAAATCGGTGCAGTACCTGCTGCCAGATGCGGTGTTTGAGTATTTGGTGTCGAGTAATTTTTATAAAAACCTGTAGTGTCAAAAATACTTCCCCGTGATTTTTTCACCCGAACCGACGTCGTGCAAGTCGCCAAAGACCTGCTCGGCAAATACCTCGTCACCAACTTTGAGGGGGAAATAAGTTCGGGTAAAATCGTGGAGACTGAAGCCTACCGGGCGCCTGACGACCGTGCCTGCCACGCCTTCGGCAACCGCCGCACGGCCCGTACCGAGGTCATGTTTGCCGAAGGAGGCCGGGCTTATGTTTACTTGTGCTACGGCATCCACCATTTATTTAATGTGGTAACTGGCCCTGCGGATACCGCCCATGCCGTGCTGATTCGTGCCGTGCAACCCGTTGACAATGTGGAACTTATGCTCGTTAGAAGAAATATGCAGCGCTTGGAACGCAAGCTGACTGCAGGCCCCGGTGCTTTGACAGAGGCACTTGGCATCCGAACAGCACACACGGACCTTAGCTTTCTTGACCCAACCAGCATCATTTGGCTCGAAGACCGGGGTGAAATTATTTTGGAGGAAAATATCGTAGCCAGCCCAAGGGTCGGTGTTGCCTACGCCAAAGAGTGCGTCGACTGGCCTTGGCGTTTTAGGGTAAAAGATTCTGCTTGGACAAGCCCGGCAAAATAGTTGGCAGTTCGTCAGTGGGCAGTGGGCAGCCAGGAACAGGATAGCAGCCCCCGACTGCAAACTGCCCACTGACGAACTGCCAACTTACTTCACCCCATCCTTGTGTCGCCAGAGGTAGAGGCAGGCGTAGGAGCGGTAGGGTTGCCAGGCTTCTGCTACTTCGGTCATGCGCTGGTGCATGGCTTTGCCCGTTTCCGAAATATTGTACAATTCAGCGATGGCCATTCGGATGCCGAGGTCGTCGAGCGGCAGCACATCGGGGCGGCTGAGCGAGAACATCAGAATCATTTCCACCGTCCATTTCCCCACCCCTTTTATTTGGGTCAAATAGCGGATAATTTCGTCGTTGTCCATCTCGCTCCAATCTTTTTCGAGGAGGTTTTCCCGCTGGAAAAACTCAGCGACGTTTTGCAGGTAGGTCGCTTTTTGCCTCGAAAGTCCGGCGGTTCGCAGGGTGTCAATATCCATTTCCAGCAGCAGGTGCGGGTGCGGGATTTCATCTGGGAATAATGCCCGAAACCGACCGGAGATGACCTTTGCCACCGTCGTGGAAAGTTGTTGGCTGATGATGGAACCAAGCAGGTCGAGGTACACGCCTTTGGAATTGACGGATAGTTCCCGATAGGGAATCCGGCCTACCAGCTCTTTAAAAATTGGGTCTTTTGAAAGGTGTTGGGTGATCGTGGTTTGCATAGGTTTAATGAATAATAAAACGATTTTTCACAATCTATAAAGGCCACAAAATACAAGCTTGGGATGGAGTGATTGGAAGTTTTTTTGAAAAAAATAGGCCCAAAATCTTGTCGCTTGAGACAATTTACAGACCTTGGCTCTCTCAAATTATAACCGCAGGAACAGTCTAACTCAGCTTCGCCAAATATTTGAAACAGAATTGATAATTTTGCAGGCGAAAATTATGGAGTGGCCATACACCTATCATCTTAATGGCAGAAAATTTTTAATCCAACTTACAAAACAGACAACACTATGCTAATTGTGTACATTGCGCTGGGCGCTTTTATCCTAGGAGGTGTTATTTTTTTGGTTCTCGGTTTTAATCCACAACGTAACACCCGCAAATGGTATTAATTTAATACCCCGCCGTTCGAAAAGCCATAAATGGCTGGTTTTCAATGTTTTCAAAACACCTTATCACCACTTCAAAAACTTATGACCTGCTTTTAGGCAAGGTTTTTAGCTGCGCCGTGAAATGAACCTATTGCACCGAACGGTGTTCTGGCCTTGGCTTTTTTACAAGCCCAAATTTTATTCTTACCTTTTCGGCCTGAGCAATTATTTCGAAACTAATGTCTTCAAAAAAAATATTGATAACAGGAGCCACTGGTTTTATCGGCTCCTACCTAGTCCGGTATTTGTTGCAAAAAGGGTACACCGACCTACGCTGTACCCGGCAGCCTAGCAGCTCGTTGGCCTTGCTGAAGGATGCCGCCGATAAGGTGGAATGGGTGAATGCCGACCTGCTGGATGTGATGGCGCTGGAGGAGGCCATGGAAGGCGTTCAGCAAGTGTACCATTGCGCAGCAGTCGTTTCTTTTCAAGAAAAGGACAACCGCCTCATGCAAGAAATCAATGTGGGAGGCACGGCGAACATTGTCAATCTCGCCCTTGATTTTGGTGTGGAAAAACTGGTGCATGTGAGTTCAATCGCCGCTATTGGCAGGAAGCCCAATGACCCGAATATTGATGAAAAAACTGCTTGGAAGGAGGACGGTTGGAACAGCCCGTACGGTATCAGCAAGCACCGGGCGGAGATGGAAGTGTGGCGGGGCATTGCCGAAGGTTTGAACGCTGCCATCGTCAACCCGGCCAACGTGCTGGGAAGTGGGTTCTGGAAGGGGCGAACGAGTACTGGACAGATCTTCCATAATATCTGGGTGGGGCTTCGTTTTCATCCGCTTGGCACTACCGGGTTTGTGGATGTGCGGGATGTTGTTCGCTTCATGGTGTTGCTCATGGAGAGTCAAATCAGCGGAGAACGGTTCATCCTTAGTGCAGAAAACCTAGCTTTCAAACAGCTTTTTGATAAAATTTCACAAACCATTGGTGTAATATCACCACAGATTGCCGTCACGCCGCTGATACGAGAGTTGGCATGGCGTGGTGCTTGGCTGGCCTCCCTTTTCACAGGAAAAGCTCCATTCATTACGAAGCAAACAGCCCGGTCAAGTTCACGCAGTTTTTTTTACGATAATAGAAAGTCGTTAGCAGCATTTCCGTTTCAATACCTGCCCATTGAACAGACGGTACAGGAAACCGGGGCGCAGTTTTTGCAAAGCGAAAAAAATGGCTTTGCGCCGGACGTGTTGGCATTTTAACAAATGATTTTGGCCAAATGCCCGCACACTCTTTTGCCCAGTTTTTTTCACGAACGAGCTTTCTTGTGTACGTTTGTTTCCTTTTTCATAAAAAACAGTGAGGACAAGCAGGTTTTGCGCTTGTTTTTTCAATGTAACGGAATGAATTTCAACCTGTTATACCATATTGGTCGCTACATCTTGCTGCTGAAACAGACCTTTTCACGTCCTGAAAACTTCAGTATGTATTGGAAGGAAACGATGCGACAGATGGAAGATATCGGCATTGGGTCGCTCGTTATTGTGGCGCTGATTTCTGTGTTCATGGGCGCTGTGGCGGCGGTGCAGTTCTCCTATCAGTTGGATGGAACCCTGGTTCCGCAGTGGTACATTGGGTACATTGTGCGTGACTTGGCCATCATTGAATCGGCGCCGACGATTACCTGCTTAGTACTGGCTGGTAAAGTCGGTTCGAACATGGCTGCCGAACTGGGCACCATGCGCCAAAAAGAGCATATCGATGCCATGGACCTGATGGGCGTTAATACGGCTGCATACTTGATAATGCCTAAAATTATTGCTGCAGTTGTGATGATACCGCTGTTGGTGACCTTGTCGGCTTATGTGGCCATCGGAGGTGGCTACTTGGCTACGGTACCGGTCGGTACGCTTTCGGCAGATGAGTACGAACGTGGCCTTCGAGCTTTCTTTTTGCCGCACAACGTGACAATGATGTACGTAAAATCAGTGGTTTTTGCGTTCATCCTCACCACGGTGCCATGTTTTCAAGGCTACTATGTAAAAGGTGGCAATATTGAACTTGGCAAGGCCAGTACTAATGCTGTGGTTTTCAGCAATATCTTGATTTTGCTTGCAGATTACATGCTTGCGGTGTTACTGACAGGATAAGACTAAGCTGGGTTTTAGGTTTTGTGAAGATGAATTCAATTGAAAAATGATTAGAGCCGAAAATATTGTCAAGCAATTTGACGGGCACGAGGTGCTGAAAGGGGTTTCCATGGAGTTCAACCCAGGGAAGACCAACCTCATCATTGGTCGAAGTGGGGCTGGCAAAACGGTTTTCCTGAAAATATTGGTTGGACTGATGGAGCCAACTTCCGGCAAAATTTGGTACGATAAAATCGACTTTTTTTCCCTCAATAAAAAACAAGCTAGGGCGATCCGATTGGAGGTGGGAATGCTTTTTCAAGGTTCTGCGCTCTTTGACTCGATGAAAGTGGAGGAGAATGTGCGCTTCCCGCTAGATATGTTTACTACCCATACCTTGGCCGAAAAAAACAAACGGGTCGATTGGTGCTTAGAAAGGGTTGGCCTTACCGAGGCGCATAAAAAATACCCTTCTGAAATATCTGGTGGGATGCAAAAAAGAGTGGGCATTGCTCGTGCCATCGCCATGGAACCCAAGTATCTTTTTTGCGATGAGCCTAACTCTGGCCTAGATCCCCGAACGGCCTTGCTCATTGATGAATTGATTCAGGACATCACCTATGACCACAATATGACCACCATCATCAATACACACGACATGAACTCGGTGATGGAAATTGGCGATAATATCGCCTATCTGCACGAGGGCCGCTTGGTTTGGCAGGGCAGCAAGGATGATGTACTTACTACCGACAACGAGCTGCTGGAAGGATTCATTTTTGCCTCACCTTTCCTTCAACGCCTGAGAAGTGCCGCCTTAAAGCAAGGTTGATTTCAAAAAAATATCAATCGACAGTTCTAACAGTCTCTGGGCTGATATTGGGCTCATCACCGCCTTCACCTTTTGTCTCTTCAGTTGTCTCAGTCAGCACTTGGTCAGCCTGTGAACTGAAGAAGCTACGGAAGAAAATCAGCAGACTCAGCACGCCGACCGTGATGGCAGCATCCGCCACGTTGAAAACGGGCCTGAAAAACTGAAAATGCTCCCCTCCCCACAGCGGCATCCAATCTGGAAAGAAGCCTTCATACATTGGAAAATAGAACATGTCCACCACTTTGCCATGCAGGAAACTAGCGTAGCCGCCGCCTTCGGGAAAGATGACACCTGGCCCGTGCGGCGACGATTCAGAGAAAATAAGCCCGTAGAACGCACTGTCGAGGATATTGCCGATGGCACCTGCGAGGATTAGTGAAAAACTGGCAATTAGCCCAAACGAAACTTTGGAGCGGAGCAGCAAACGAAGGTAGTACAACAGGAAACATACAGCAGCGATGCGGAAAAGGCTAAGGGCTAACTTGCCGTAGTCGCCGCCAAGTGTGATGCCAAAGGCCATGCCGTCATTTTCGACGAAATGGATAAGTGCCCATTTTTGTCCCAGCAACTGGATTTCTTCCCCGTATGCAAGGTTAGTTTTTATCCAAATCTTCAGCCATTGGTCTACGATCAAAACTCCGAAGACGATGAGGGCTACTTTGAGTGATTTCTTCAAAACGGTACTATTTGTTGAAGTTTTCTTAATGCAGGAACTTGCGAAATTGCAGCTACGGCAGGACAAAGTTCAGCATTGTTTGCGCATTCCGAAAACAAAAATAGTGATTGCACCTGTGGCACAATCACTATTTCAATTTTTATCTTCTGAATAAAGGTTTTAGGCAAGTCCCTTCTGTTTGGCGTCCATGCTCAACGTGGCGTGGGGAACAGCAAGCAACCTTTGCTTCGAAATGAGCTTTCCAGTGGCGCGGCAAACACCGTAAACTTTGTTTTGGATGCGAAGCAATGCATTTTCTAGGTGCTGGATATGGCTGCGCTGCCTTACGGCAAGTGAGTTTAGGTATTCCCGTTCCGAAGAGCCTACGGCATCGTCCAAGTTCTTGATTTTGGCATCTTCGTTGTCGGCTAGCTCTGCCATTTGGCGCATGTAATACTTGAGTTGCTGGTGGGCTTGGTCTAGTTTGTCGGCAATAAGCACCCGAAATTCTTCTAATTCTGCATCGGAGTAACGGGTTCTTATCTGTTGTGTAGTAGCTAACATAGTATCAGTAAGTTTATTAAAAAATTGAACGCTCGATTCGTATAAGCGTGAGAAATTTTATTCGGGTAGTTAGTAGCTTTCAATGTGTGCGGGGCAAAAATAGCATACTAACAATGATAAACAAAATTACAATATCGGTTTTTTTCTCATTGTTGTTAAATTTCATTTGTTGTTAACCTGCTGAAAATATCGATTTCGACAAGTTGTGTTTCTGTTGTTTGGCCTTTGGCATACACCTTTTACGAGCAATATTTTATTTGACGTAAACCCTTGGGTTTTAGATTTTTATTTTCAGCAGAACCAACAAGCTTTTTTTATAAATCGGGCAAAAAAACAAAAAAGCCAGGCTACATATGATAGCCTGGCGTCATTCGGGAATGAGGAATATTGATGCTGAAAAAAACTTACATAGTTTCAATAATTGGCTGTGAATATTTTCAGTGACCGTTCCCGGTTATCGATTGGTCTTGTATGGCTGCGTCAATTTGGCTGTAGGCAGTCTGGAGCAGCTTTCTTGCTTCTGAATTATAGGGCTCCAAGTCCAGCGCGCGGTAGAGGTCGCTAACGGCCTCGTAGTACATTTTGCCAGTAATATTGGCAGAAGCTCTGCGGATATAGAAATCGGCATGCTCAGGCTTCAAATCGATAGCTACACCGTAGCTATCAACCGCATCTGCAACATCCCCCTTGTCCAATTCCACATTTCCGATGAAAGCGTAAACCGCTGCGTTTTCGCCGTCCAGCAACATGGCTTCCTTTGCATCGGCTATGGCGTCACTGTAATTCTTATCAAGCAGGTAGCATTGTGCTCGGGCCAAATAGATATCGCTTTGCCTAACGCTGCGCAGTGCATTCCGGAAAGCATCCCTCGCAGCCGTCTTTTCTCCCAACTGAAAGTTGATGACTGCCAAATTGGTTAGTGCAGTGGCATCGCCTGGGCGAATGGCAAGCGCTTGTTCGAGCCAGGCTGCGGCTAGCTTAGGTTGATCAAGCTCCACAAAAGCAATGCCTTTACCTAAGTTAGCCTCAAAATTTTGCGGGTTCAGCCGAAGCGCTGCATCAAAGTCGTCCAGCGCCTCGTTGGTATGTTGGGTGCTGATGTAGGCAAGTGCCCGGTTAACGTAACGGGCGTCGGTTGGTGTTGAATTCAGCACCAGGTCAAAACAAGAAATGGCTTGCTCAGCTTTTCCATTTTCAAGCAGTGTGTGGCCGTACAGTTCGTAAGCAGCCGTATCATTTGGCACCAACTCAAAGAGTTTTTGCAGCGCAACTTCTGCCTTCCCGTATTTTTTTAAATTGAAATTGGCAAGTGCGAGGTTGTAAAGTGCTTTTGTCTGCTGCGGCTCAGCCTCAAAAGCAGCAGCATAGTACTCGGCCGCAGATTCCATTTCGCCGGCGTCATAAAACTGGTCAGCCTGTTCGAAGTAGTGCTGGGCTTCAAGTTCAAATCCAGCCTTCTCATGAAATTGCACCCCTTGTGCATGAATAAATGCAGTAGTTAAAGCGAAAATCAGTGTGATGGATGATAAAATTCTCATAGCGCTTACGGCTTTAGTAGCGCTGGGCTTGATCAGGTAGCTGCCCATTGAAATACTTTCGGCAGTTCCTGAAAACAAAGCTCGTCGCTATCGGTAAAAAGATGTTCTGGGCATGTGCCATAAAAGCAACACATTAATAAATAATAGCAACTAATTTGCCAAAAATATCTCAAAGTGTTAAAAATCAGAAATTTACAAATTTTTTCATTTAAAATGTTGTAATTTATAATATTAAAATACAACTTACAAGTGTTTGATAATTTGGTGTATAAATATTTTAAAAAAAATAAATTCAATCCCTGATTTTTCAAAAATTGGTATTCTTCTTGTTTTACCTATTAAGAATTATGTAAATATCAAAACAGGAGATTAAACCGACTAGAGAAGACCTAAAACTCCTCCTATGTTCCTTGGGTTTGAGAAAAGAAATTACACTACACATTAAATAAAAAAGGCTAGGGCGGCTGATTGAAACGGATGGTAGGCTTAATGCCATCCAGCAAGGCGTAGGCAGCTTCCGTTCATCGATTGACGACCGGCCACAAATTACCCGGAACATGAGATTACTACACATCCTATCCGTATCCGCATTGTTTTTGTTGCCAAAACCGGCATCTGCAAACCTTGTCCCTGAATTTGAACAGCAGCTCTTCATCGAGTCTTGGGCCAGCATGGCCGTTGAACAGATGCGGCTGTATGGTATCCCAGCCAGTATTACTTTGGCACAAGCCATCGTCGAGTCGGGCTGGGGGAATGGCTATGTTGCCCAGCGGGCAAACAACTACTTCTGCATCAAAGCCAACAATGGCTGGACAGGCCCAATTGTCAAGGCGCAGGACGATGACCCAGACTCATCCAGTTTTCGCCAATACCTGACCATTGAGGAATCTTTTCACGACCACTCCAAGTTCCTTTTGGAAAACCAGCGCTACCAGTCGCTGTTCCGCCTTGGGCTGCATGATTACAAGGGCTGGGCTTACGGACTGAAGTCGGCGGGCTACGCCACCAAAGTGGACTACGCCGAGTACTTGATTTCTACCATTGAAAAATACGGGCTGTACCTGTATGACTATGCCATTCCGGCCAGCCAGGTCAATACACCGCAGCTACCAACTGTGCAACAGCCAGATATTGAAGCAATGCCTGCGCCAGTACCAGATGCTATCAATGGTTTTCAAATTATTGATAATCAAACAGATAGTGGCACTTCAAAAGCTGAAAACAGACAAGCAATGCCTGCGCCAGGTTACCATCTTGATGGAGCGACCATACCTGCAACGTCAGTTGAGCAACCTTCGGTGGAGATACCTTCAGTACAATCTACAGTGAAAATAAACCTGATATTACCAAAGGCGGCCTCCAAATTCGATCGCAGGTAAGCGGCCATTTAAGCTAAAACACCTAGGAGAATAAACGGGAGTAAGCACCTGACCCACGATATGCAAATTTTTTTGCTGGTCGTAGGCAGCGTCTTACTCCCGTTTTTAGTTAGTGAAAAGCAGCATTAGGTATTCACTTTAAGTCATTTACAGATTTTGAAAAAAAAATTTGTCGAAGGTTAAAACAAAGTTTTCTACCTTAGCAGCCGATTTAAGATGAAGCATAAAAACTTCATTTGGACTTTTTATCATCCCATGAGCATTTTTACTATGAAGCCGATTGTAGTCCGTTTACAAACCTATCTCCTGTTTCCTTCTTTTGCCCGGTATTTAGCTTGTTCGCCACCGGGAAGTCTTATATTCTCCATGAATAAAAAACTAGACTGATATTATTGATTCGCTTGGAACATTTGGCGAACAGTTCAACCTAATTTCTTTTTTTTTCGTAGAGGAAACTGCATCGCTTCTCAGGTAAAATCCTGAAAAATCCATTTTTTTTAATTTTAAACCGGTAAAAAAACGAGGTATGACGAACCGATTACTCCTCAAATGGCAGTTGCGCCTATTTTTCGCAATAAGCCTAATCCCATGTACATTACAGCTTTTAGCCCAGTGCGAATGCGGTACCCCAATTCAGGTGGCCGACCCACTTTGCCCAGGTGGCTACAAGCAACAGTGCTCAGGTGACCTTTTCACGATGAATTACTGTGGCCCGGATACCATTTACGTTGGTGCTTCTTGTATGGGTACGCTTACCAGCCCCAGCACTTACATTCAAATTTCTGGTGGAAACATCTCCTCTTTTGTGGAGTATGTGCCACCTGGGGGATACCCTATTGGTAGCAATATTCCGGCAGGAACCCAGGTCACTGTGCACTACATCATCACGTCTCCAACCAACGTCAAGGACACGCTTTGCTTCAACCTTGCCTTTATTGACACCATTCCTCCCTCGATTAACATCGCCCTCGAAAGCGATTCGGTCGGCTGTGAAATGAATGACTACGCAGGTTGGTTGCAAGCTCAGATGGATTCCCTGGAAGCTCACAAAACTGACTTTGACAACTGTGGAATTGACACCATATATAATAATGGTCCAGCCACTTACACTACTAACTGCGGTACAGTTGATGTAACTTTTTACGTGGAGGATGCCTCTGGGAACATAGACAGCACATCGGCGAGTTACACTGTCACTGATAACACACTGCCATCTTTGAGTGGCGTGCCGGTTGATGTGATAATTAATTGTGACGACCCAATTCCCATTGTAGCTGCTGTTACTGCAATGGATAACTGTGAAGCAGGAATCATGGCTGCATTTAACCAAACTACTTCACAAGTTGCGGACTCTTCCTCTTGCAACCACTACGACTATACCATAATCCGTACATGGACGGCAGATGATGGCTGTGGAAATATTGTTTCAGAAACGCAGACCATCAATGTAGAAGATACCGGCCTGCCAAGTTTTGATATTCCTGCTGACACAACAGTAAACTGCGGAACTCCAGTGGATACACTTACGCTTGGCTCCTATAGCAACGTGGCAGACAACTGCTCCAGTGTATTGGACATCACCATGGCCGATGTAGTGAATAACGGAGTTTGTCCTCAGGCTAAAACCATTTTACGTACATGGACAGTTACTGACCCATGTCTAAACTCCGTTACCAAGACGCAGACCATTTCTGTCATTGATACGATACCACCAACAGCGGTTTTCCCTGCTGATATTACTGTGGACTGTGCCGATGCCGGAAACATTAATATCACGGGCATACCAACCATGATCAGTGACAACTGCGATACGTTAGCCTTTTATACCCAATTGCCCGATACACTCGTAACGGGTTCTTGCGACCATAGTTATGTGCTCAAGCGTCCATGGTTGATTACTGATGCCTGTAACAATTCTGTCCAAGGTCTCCAAATCATCACCGTGACCGATAACATTGCACCAGTGGCAGGAACGCAGGCGCAAAACATGACCATTTTTTGCGACGATACCGTTGATGCCGATAGCGTCTTCAATGATTGGGTAAACAACAACGGTGGCGCTGCTGCTTCAGACAATTGTACCAGCACAGTTGATTTAACTTGGTTTGCCTACAATGAAGGCACAAATACGAACGCTAGTTTGGCTGCACCAAATTGTGTTAACCCAGCGCTAGGCGTTTACCGTACTCGCACAGTGGACTTTATTGTGGAGGATAAATGCGGCAACAGGGATACCACTACTGCTACCTTCACCGTAGCTGACAATACGGCACCTGTATTGACCAATTGCCCGGCTGACATCACGACAGATACAGACCCTGGACAGTGTGATGCGCTGCTCACGCTGGCACTACCAGAAATCGTGGAGGAATGTGGCAACACTGCCGTCGCACAGAGTTTTTCTTTGACTGAAATCCTGACAATCCCCAGTGGGATGGATCCGGTAGAAACACCTGTAAACGATTTGGTATTCAACTTCGCTGTACCGGGTCCGCCTTTCATCGCTACCTCATCCGCTACCTTAAATATCATTTTGGACAATGTGGATGCGGAAGAACCTACCGAGTTTTTCATGGTCTATGGCGAGGATGGCTCTGTACTCGGAGCTGTAGCTCATACCCCAACGCAGTGTTCGGACACGATGACCACTTTTACTTTGACCGTTGCGCAAGTAAATGATTGGGCGTTCGACGGAGTGTTGACTTTAACAGTGAAGCCAAATATTCCGGTTGGACAACCTGGGCGCTTTTCCATCAACCCGATATGCCCCAATGGTGCAGTAACTGCGGACTTGAGTTACATGACGGAATTCCCAGCTGACCTCAAGTTTGAGTACAGCCTCAATGGTGGTGCTCGTACCTTAGTGTCGCCAATTGCGCCGATAACTCAAAGTTTCGGACAAGGCACTACTTCTGTGACCTACTTCTTCACGGATTGTGCAGCAAATGAGTCCACATGCAGTTTCAACGTGACGGTCGAAGACAACGAATCGCCAGTCATCGCCTGTCCTCCGAGCATGAGCATTGACCTTGACCCAAGCGAGTGCACACAAGATGTGCTGATTCCGCTTTTTACCAATATTACAGATAACTGCGCTGTGACGACCCCTACTGTACAGGTGCAGCCGCTGGATTCCCTAGACCGCCTCATCACTTTCAATTACAATCCTAACTTGAACGATTATGTGGGTAATGATAAATCTTTCACCTTTACTGGCTTGCAAGGCAATGCGACTCCAGGCGGTGTGGAACTTATCATCACGATTCAAGGGGATGTGGATTCGGTTGGAGCTTACTATGAAATATATGACAACGATGGGAACCTCCTCGGAACTACTTCGAACGGTCAGCCGAACGTGACGCCAGGTGACTGCAATACGCCTAGCACTGCGATTTTCACTATCCCCGCCACAACTTTCAACGATTGGGCTTCGGCAGGCGATATCCACATTACTGCCGTTTCCTACATGAACTACCCTATTCCGCCTGCCGGACCAGGCTGGGGCATCAACCCTTGCAATCCAAGTGCGGTGACCGCCGATGGCGATACGGATGGTAGCTTTATTTATGCTACTTTTAGTTACCAAAGTGTGGCACCTACCTTCTCGGGGTCTGGAGCTACAACTATCAACCAAGTAACGTTGACGCCCCCTTTGGCGGCTGAAACATACACGTTGAACCAAGGAACGACCACTTTTACTTATGGCGTAACAGATTTGGCTGGGAATGCTGGCAGTTGTTCATTTGATGTGACAGTGAATGATGTTGAACCGCCCGTAGCACTTTGTGGCCCTACTTTTATCGACATCAACCCTTCTGGCATTGTTTCACAGCCAATTATGGTTTCTGATATCAATTTGGGCAGCTCTGATAACTGTACCATCGCCTCGATGACGGTTACGCCTAGCTCAGTGACTTGTAACGATGCACAGACCAACCCAAATCCGGTTACACTTACTGTGACCGATGTCTCTGGCAATGTTTCTACGTGCAACACTTTCGTGAATGTAACCGTGCTCGGCCCTAACCCCACTGTTTCGAGCAACTGCGGTAGCAACAATTTGATG
The DNA here is from genome assembly GCA_016124585.1 of Bacteroidota bacterium. Lineage (GTDB taxonomy): Bacteria > Bacteroidota > Bacteroidia > Chitinophagales > Saprospiraceae > UBA6168. Next base: position 95,513 of record WGNL01000014.1, read on the forward strand.
CTGTTTGCGAACCCACCTCCAGCGCCTGGTGGTGGCAGTAACCCTTATCAATATGTTTGGAAAAATCCACAGGGTATTCCTTTTGCATTCGTGCAAAACCCTGTAATCATGGATGCCAATCAAAGCAACCTTGGTTTTTACACTGTTGAAATCCAAGGGCTAACGGGCTGTGTGGCGGTACAATCAGTACAAGTAACCTGCGATCTTTTGCCACTTCAAAAACCGACACTTCAGGTGGTCGATGCTTCCATCTGTTCTACGGAAAATGTTGAGCTGAGCACGCCTACCGTTTGCGGCAGCTCTGTTATTTACAAATGGTACAGCGGCACGTTTCCTGGGGTTTTGATTGGCACTACAACGGTTCCAAATTACTCCATGACGCCGCCAGCTTCTGGCATGTTCTCCTTTTATGTAATAGTTGAACGGAACGCCTGTGAGTCAGCACCGTCTGATCCAATATCAGTAACAGTGGAGGCTTCGCCAACAGCTATGCCATCACCAACGAGCATAATTCTTTGCGAAGGAGAGGATATTTTGCTAAACTCCATTAACAACGGAAATGGTACTACTTGCCATTGGACAGGTCCTTGCGGTTTTGAATCGTTCAGCTGTAGCCCAGCTCCTATCCTGAATGCAACACTTTGCAACAGTGGCGTCTACACTTTGATTACAAGTAAAAATGGTTGTGCATCGAACCCAGCAACGGTGGCTGTTACAGTGGTGAGCCAACCAGCACAGCCGTTTATTTCCACTTCTGCGGGACAAACAACGCCAGCCTGCCAAGGTGCTACTCTGACACTCACCTCCACTAATGTGGCAGGTGCGGTGTCATACCTTTGGACCACGCCAACATTTGCAACCATTTCTACCACGACCAATGTCCTGACAATTCCAAACGTCAGCATAGCACAACATGCTGGGCAATGGACGGTGCAGGCTATTGGCAACCCATGTGTTTCAGTAGTATCACCACCGGTAACAGTTTACATTGTGGCGCCACCTGAAGCAGTGACAGCATCTGCCAATCCGACACAAGTTTGTGAGGGGCAAAGTGTACAACTTTCGGCTTCCTCTTCTTCGCAAAACGTGAACTACTTCTGGGTGTATCCGAATGGACAGACTTCAACACTGCAGAACCCAGTCATCACGAACGTGAACCTGAATAACAGTGGCATTTATAATTTGACTGTAAACAACCAGTACGGATGTTCGGCATCTACCTCCGTAGAAGTGACGGTCATTAGCCGGGTCAACATCACCAGTGTCAGCAGTGATGCGCCTGCTTGTGCGGGCGGCCCTGTGGATGTGCAGTTAGTTTCTACTGTTTTCCCAGTAGACAACGGTACTTACCAATATCTCTGGACTGGACCTAATGGTTATAATTCTGCAAGCGCCATCGCCACCATCCCGAACGCAACATTTAGCAATAGTGGCACCTACACGCTGGTTGTGACAAATGCGCAAGGCTGTAGTTCATTGCCAGCTTCTGTAAATGTGGCCGTTCCACAGGTGATTACCACGCCTACTCCACCGACGGGCATTGTCAACCCTTACTGTGTTGGCGATGCTGTGACTATCGCCACTAGCCCTTACCCCGGACCGAACGTGACCTACGTTTGGCACACACCTTCTGGCGATTACACGACCAGTACGCCATCGCTGACCTTGAGCAATTTGACGGTAACCGATTCAGGGCCATACACCGTAAATTACAGTGTAACCGATTGCTTGTCAGGTACTTCTGGCACAGTTAGCTTAGTAGTAAATGCTGCACCTTCGGTGCAAGTGATGAGTAACAGTCCTGTTTGCGAAGGACAAACGCTGGAACTTAACGTGAACTGCACGACGGGTGCCATCTATGAATGGACTGGCCCAAGTGGCTTTACTTCTACTGTTTGTAATCCAGTAATTGCCAACGCTAATCCGGCACTGCACGCTGGCACCTACACTGTTCGCAAGAAAGTGGGCGGCTGTTGGTCGGATATCGTTTCCGTCAACGTGACGGTGAATGCAAAGCCAACTGTGCCGACAGCTATCAACGCTGGCCCTTATTGTGCTGATTCCGATAATGTAATGCTCAGTGTGACTTCCAATTCTGCTACACCAGGCGCTACCTACACTTGGTACGATACCAATGGCCAGCCGCTTGGTGCAGGTACGCCTTCCATTAATTTCCAAGTGCCAAACCCAACACAGTATGGTAACGGTACAGAAGAATTTTATGTGATAGCAACCTTGAACGGCTGTAATTCTTCGCCTTCGGTACCAACAGTTGTTACTTTGAATACAATTCCAGGCAATCAAGCAATTGCGGGAGCTGACATTGTAGGCTGTCAGGGCGACATCATCACCCTTTCTGCTACTGTACCAACGGCGGGAACTGGGCACTGGTCTTTGACCAATGGGAATCCAGCGAACGTGGTAATTGCTAATCCAGACCAAGCTACGACTACAGTGGCTGGCATAGTGCCTGGACAGAACTATGTCTTCCAGTGGGCTTTGTCGAATGGTGCCTGCGAGAATTATTCTACAGATGAAATGAGCGTGTACGTGGATTTTCTGGAACAGGCGAATGCTGGTGACCCGATTACCGTTTGTTACACAACGACTGCGAACCTAGCTGCAGTGATGCCGGCCTCAAACGATGGGGTTTGGACGCAACCAGCTTCTCAAGCCGCCCTTGGAGTCGTAATCGTAGATCCAACCAACCCTGCAACGCAAGTCACTAACCTGACTCCAGGCAACCCTTACGTTTTCACTTGGACAATAGATGGCGGTTGTGGCATGTCATCTGACTTGGTACAGCTAACGGTTACCAATGAGCAAGCTTCTGCCTCCGCAATTGGTGCTGATGCAATGATGGTTTGTGGTGATTCTACTCAATTGGCAGCGGTACCTGCTGTTGTTCAGCCAAATGGTGTGACCAACGGGTATTGGAGCAGCCCAAATCCAGGTATCAATATCATTACGCCAACTTCAGCGATCACTTCAGTTGAAAACCTCGTTCCCGGTCAGAACATTCTCATCTGGACGATTTACGGTGGTGCTTGTGGGCAACAATCGGTTGATACCTTGTTTGTAAACTATACAATTCCGCAGGCTGGAGACGATGAAATAAACGTCCCATTTGCTACCAGTGGGTTCACTGATATTCTTGCGAATGACAACCTATCTGACCCCGATGCCACTACGATTAGCATTGAGTTGGCGCCTGAGCATGGAACGGCTACATTGGGCACAGGGGTAGCGAAGCATATCTTGACATATATACCAGATGTCAATTTCGTAGGCTTGGATAGCGCCATCTACGAGGTCTGTCAGGAGGGTTGTACCTGTGCCATGGCTACTGTCTATTTTTATGTAGGCGACGATGCCAAGTGCGATGTGCCTAGCATTATCACACCCAACGATGATGGCATTAACGATGCATTCATCATTCCTTGCCTTGCAGAAGATGGCTCGTTTCCGAACAATGTGGTCAGTATTTTCAACCAGTGGGGAGATGAGGTTTACCATGCATCCCCATACAACAATAATTGGGAGGGTACCTTCGACGGTGAAGACTTGCCGCCATCTACCTATTTCTACATTATTGACTTAGGCAATGGTGAAAAACCGATGTCAGGCTATTTAATCATTCAGCGCTAAAAAGTGATTGGGCATTGGGCATTGGGTATTCTTGGCAATACCCAATGCCCAATGCCCAATACCAAACCACATTTTCAACATGAAAAATATAATCACCACCATCATATTCTGTGCCTTGGGCTTCTCCGTTTTACATGCCCAGCAACAACCGCAAACCACGCAGTTCATGTACTATAAGTTGGGTTACAATCCTGGCTTTGCGGGCAGTCAAGATGCTGCCTGTGTGACCTGCATTTACCGTCAACAATGGCTCGGCTTGGACGGTGCGCCTTCTATGGCCATTGCTACTTTCAACATGCCGCTGAACAATCAGCGAGTTGGCATTGGTGCTAATCTCTACCGTCACACCATCGGTATTACGACGATGTACAATGCTGATTTGGCTTACTCGTACCGAGTGCGTTTGGGTAGAGGTATGCTAGGTCTAGGCTTGCAAGGTTCTTTGCGTAGCATGGAACAAGATTTTACAAAGACAACCGCCACTCAACCAAAAGAACAGGATGGCAGTATTCCAGGTGGCACTAGTAGTAAGTTTCTTTTTAATTTCGGTACAGGGCTTTACTACAATACTGATAAATTTTATCTAGGTCTGTCGGCGCCTCGCCTGCTGGAGAACAATATTGATTACAGTGATTCAGATATTATCATTTCTAGGGAGGTACAACATTTTTACCTGATGGGCGGTGTGACGGTTCCACTGAACGATAACCTGTCGCTGAAACCACAAGCATTGCTGAAGCATGCCGCAAAAGCACCGTTGGATTTTGATGCCAACCTTAGCCTTTTGATACAAAACCGCTACGTTGCTGGTGTGACTTACCGCTTGGGCGGCAACAAGGAGAACAGCACTGGCGAGTCAATAGACCTGCTGGTGGGGGCACAACTTACTCCAAGTCTCATGTTTTCTTTTTCTTACGATTACACACTTTCCGATATAAAGGGCTATGCCAATGGAAGCATCGAAGCGGCCATCCGCTACTGCTTTGGGAAGGTAAGCGAGGAAGGAAAGGAGTATGATAATCCTCGGTTTTTCTAAATAAAAATGGTAGAAAGGCTGGGTTCATCAACCAGCCTTTCTACTTTACAAACGTTTGCATACTAAATGCAAGCGTTGGGTGGTTATGTATCAAATGCACCCTTGCTCCCACAGACCTAATGTAAAATATCGCTTAGCTAAAACCCAAAATCCCCTTCCATCATACATTCAACCATCGGTTCGTCCATGAAAAATCTGATATTTAGCCTAGCTGTTTTGATTTTGCCATTCTGCATGTTGGCACAGCAGCAAAGCTCCAAGTCCAAAAGTTCAGACAAACTCTACGAAAAAGGAACAGGAAAACGCAGTATTGCTTTGCAAAATGCCAAGGGTATCAATGGCAGTGGCTACGAGTTTTCACCAGCCTTTTATCAAAACGGCATCGTGTATGTTTCGTACCACAAAAATGGGCCGATAGATACCAACACAGGCAAGCCTTTTTTTGAGCTGTTTTATGCTGAAATGGATGCCCAAAACTTGCCGCAGTCGGGTCGCTCGTTTTCTATCACCATCAATTCGCAGGTGCACGAGGGGCCTGTTTCGTTCAGCCGTGACAATAACCTGATGTATTTTACTCGAAATAATTTGGAAGGGGGGATTGCCAAAGCCAATTCAAAGGGACGTGTCACGTTGAAGATTTATGAAGCCCGTCGGGGACAGTTTGATTGGGAAGGAATTAAGGCGCTCCCTTTCAACAACGACGAATATTCCTGTCAGCACCCGACGCTTTCAGCCGATGGAAATCGCCTGTTTTTTTCTTCAGATATGCCCGGCGGTTATGGTGGTTATGATCTTTACTACGTGGAAAAAAAAGACGGTGACTGGTCAAAGCCTATTAACCTGGGCCCTGATGTAAATAGTAGCGGCAATGAAGTTTTCCCGTTCATGCACGAGTCTGGTACCTTGTTTTTCTCCACCAATGGACGGGGTGGCGAGGGTGGCCTGGATGTTTTCAGCATTGACATCAGTAGCAATGAATGGGGGCCACTGACCAACCTCGGTACTCCCCTCAATTCCGCTACCGACGACCTTGGCTTTATTATCAACAGTGAAGCTACCCGTGGCTATTTCGCCAGTGACCGTCCTGGCGGCAATGGCGGCGACGATATTTACATGTTTGAGGCGGATGGACCATTGATTTCGAATGAGGCGCCGATGCTCAGTGCGGCTATCATCGCCTACGACGAGGTGACCAATGAACGGATTCCTGACGCTGGCGTACGCATCTTCCAGCAATCGGAAGACGGCTTCATGGAAGGTACTGACTTGTATGATGTGGAGCTTTTGCCTTCGGAAAATGGCGAACTGCGTATGAGGCTTGTACGTAAAAATTCCAGCGACCTTGGCAAACCGAACATGTTCACCGATGTGAATGGGACTGTCAACAGCAGTATTCAGCAAGGAAAGAAATACTTTATTCTTATAACAAAAGATGGCTACGCCGATGGCGAAATTCAGTTCTCCTCCAGCGAAGCTTCTGGCACACAGACCATTCGCATTCCGATGCGAACCCGTACCTGCACCAATCTTGACGGCCTAGTGACGGTGCATGGCTACGGTACGGCTGTTCCGAATGCGCTTGTCCACGTACTCAATCTCAGCACCAACAAGGAGGAGCTGCTTCGTTCGAATTCAAAGGGCAATTTTGACTACTGTCTCCCAGCTAATAGCGATTACATTGTGACTGCCGAAAAACTAGGCTATGAAAGTGTTACTGAAAACGTTTCCACTAAAAACCTTACCGGTACACAGCCGCTTAACCTGACCTTAAAATTGCAACCAAGCGCTGGAGATGAAACGGTGGTGAAAGAGCCCATCCGTAAGGGGAGTGTAATTTTGTTGGAAAACATCTACTACGATTTCAACCAGTACATTATTCGTAAAGGTGCAGGGGAGGAACTTGACGCACTTGCCCAGTTGATGAAGCAATACCCTAGCATGGAAGTGGAACTGACGGCCCATACAGACAGCCGTGGCAATGATCAGTATAACCTCGAACTTTCGCTCAAGCGTGCCGATTCCGCCAAGCGTTACCTTATCCAAAAGGGCATCAAGGGTAGCCGCATCAAGGCGATGGGCCTTGGTGAGACCCAGATCCGCAACCGCTGTACGGATGGCGTGGAGTGCTCCGACGAGGAGCACCAATTCAACCGCCGCACAGAGGTTAAAGTCGCTCGGATTGACGAGCCAGTAAAAGTTCAATATGGAGAAGGTAACCCAAGTGGAGGGAAGTGATTTTGAATTCAAGATTTAACAGTTGCGAACGGAAACGGCGACAGGATTAGAATCCTGTCGCCGTTTTTTGCTTTCATAACCAAGCCCATTTCTTACCTTGGCCACGAGATTTACTAATCAAAAATTCAATTCACAAAAAATGAAGTTGACATTCCATATCCTGCTGTTGGCAGCAATATTCTCCTTAGCTTTTGCTTTCAAAACTGTAAGTACTGAGGCTACCAATTCTACTCAAAATAACACCCTTACCGAAGCCGAGAAAGCTGGAGGCTGGAAACTGCTGTTCGATGGAAAAACGACAAAAGGCTGGCACTCGTTTAACAAAAAGATAGCTGCGAAGAAGTGGGTAGTACAAGATGGGGCGCTCACCCTTGACCCTAAAGCACCGGGTGCAGAGGAGGCCAATGGCGATTTGGTGACGGACGGCGTGTACGCCAATTATGAATTGTGCCTGGAGTGGAAGATTTCAGATTGTGGTAATTCGGGTGTGGTTTACAACGTTGTGGAAGACCCAAAGTATACTTGGGCTTGGCAGACTGGTCCTGAAATGCAAATCATTGACAACTCCTGTCATCCTGACGCCAAAATTGCCAAGCATCGGGCGGGCGACCTCTACGACCTTGTTGCCGTCACGAAAGAAACAGTAAAACCTGCCGGCCAATGGAATGAAGCTCGCCTAGTAAATCGCAATGGCAAAGTTGAACAGTGGCTCAATGGAGCGAAAGTAGTAGAGGTAGATATGACAGGCGAGGATTGGAAAAAACTAATTGCCGGCAGCAAGTTCAAGGATATGCCTGATTTTGGGAAAACAACCAGTGGTCGTATCATGTTGCAGGACCATGACGGCGATAGAGTTTGGTTCCGTAACATCAAGCTCCGGCAATTGAAGTGATATTTATGTGGGTAAAAGAACCGAACAAGAGAGCCCAAGGCAAAATCGTCTTGGGTTTTCTTATTAAATGGTGCTTCTTAGTTGCAATGCCTCTTCCTCCTTTTGTCGCATAGTAGTTTGTTCGTCGGGCGTCTTGTCACCAAAGCCACAAAGATGTAACACCCCGTGCGCCATCACTCGGTTTAGTTCTTGATCAAAAGTCACTTTAAAATCGTTGGCATTGTCCTTTACCCGGTCTATACTAATGAAGATGTCACCTTCTATAAAAGGATGCTCGGCATAAGGAAAAGTAATAATGTCCGTAAGTGTATCATGGTCAAGGTACTCGACATTGAGGCGGAGTAGGTAATCGTCAGAGCAGAAAATAAAATTGAGCGAACGGAGCACATAGCCCGCTCGCTCAATTATTTTTTGCAGCCAATCGCTTGTTGATTTTTCGTCCTTAAGTTCAAACTCAACCTCTTCAGAGGCAAATTCGATAGTGGCTTCATCCTCAAAGGGAAGTGGAAAGGGCGGCTGCGGCATTTAAAGTTGGTAAGTCGAAGAAATGATTAGGCGATTATTTGAAATACCTGATTACTAAGCCTCAGGCACAACAATCAAGCAATCTATCAATGCCGTCTTTTTTATAATTTGAAACGCATCTCAACGGTGCTGCCGTTGTCATGGAAGCTTATGTGGTCTGAAAGTTGACGCATTAGAAATACGCCACGTCCACCACATTTGCAAAGATTTTCAGGGCGGGTAGGATCTGGAACGCTTTCATAATCAAACCCATTGCCTTCATCAGAAACCCTAACTGATAGGCAATTTCTTTCTTTTCTAGACCTAACCTGAACGGTTTTGGCTTCTTGCTCACCGTTGCCATGTACGATAGCGTTCGTAACAGCTTCAGTCAGGCTGATTAGAATGTTGCATTGTTTGCTTGGGTCAAGATTATACCTGCTAACCAGTTTTTCAACGAAAGGCTCCACTGCTGAAACACTTCCTGTTTTAGATAAAAGTTTTAACATGCTAGTATCCTGTGTTTGAAGAACGGTAGGTTTCCTCAAGTATGTGGTGAACGAATAAAATTTTCAAAACAGTTCGTTACGGATACGTTCTCAGATTGGAATAATAATGCAGGTCGGTCTCGGGAAGTTTTTTAACTTAGGGATAATTCTTTATTAACTAACGAGCACAAAGATACGGGCAAAAAGGGCGCTTGTCAAGGGGGAGGAGAAAAAAGATGTGTGTGGAATACTTGTGTAAATTTAGTAAAAAACATATTTGGCGAGAAGCGACCGGGCAAACACATTTGCCCGGTCGCTTCGGTTCAGGGCTTTTGCTTACGTAAACCTATCAAATTTGCAAACAAACGATATGCTCCTGGAACTCCTGCAGGTAACTCTCTAAAGAAGGATAATCCGGTATAGACATAATATCCGTCGCCATATTTTGCGATAAGCAAACTGCCATCACGGGCAGGCTCGCCAGGGTCGTTGCAGCTCAGAATAGGTATGAATTCAGGTCCCCACTCGTTGGGGAAATATAATCCTCGCTCCTGCACCCAGCCATCAAAATCTTTAGTAGTGATTTTATTTGGGAAATTGAGCACCTCATTTTCAGGGGCGAGGAAGCGAACCTCAGCATCTTCTACAGTAGTCCGGTCACGGCTGATTTTCAGCTTGTAAGGCGTGATTTCAGTGTCGGGAATTAGCGTTCCGGCAGTATTGTATTGTACGACTACCGTTCCACCTTGCTTGGTATAATCAAACAACTGGGACTGGTGGAATTTGAGGCGCTCTACGGTGTTATAAGCACGTACGCCAATCACCACAGCGTCATATTTTTTCAAGTTCTCCAAAGTAATGTCCCGGTCTTCAAGCAGGTCCACTTTGTAGCCGACTTGACGGAGACCTTCGGGCACTTTGTCGCCAGCCCCCATGATGTAGCCGATTCTATCCCCAGCCCTTTTGAGGTCGGTGCGGGCTACTTTTACCTCTGCTGGCAGCAGCAGTGTTTGAGCTGGTATATGGTCATATTCGATGCTTATTAGTGATTTGGTATAGATATGGCCGTCCACAGTAGCTACTGGGTTTATTTTACCCTCGCTGTTTGCCGAAGGTGGAAAAACTTGAAATGTGACTAGTTGCTCCTCGCCCTTTAGTTTTAGATTAAAGTCAATGGCAGTAGGCTCAGCTCGCCAGCCTGTTGGACAATTGAGGCTGACTTTGCCATTAAGGTTAGGGGCTCCGGATTTTACCAAAACACCTACTGAACGGGGAGTTGCATTAGCAAAAATTAGTGCCTCGTCAGCCATGTTCACGAACACGGGCGGAGTCACTTCAAAGGGTCGGTAAACCTCACCCTTCACATCGTCGTCTTTTTTGTAAATGACTTCCCGCTCTAGCGTAAACGGCTGATTTTCAATCAAAAAAGAGAATTCTATTTTGAACTGGTGAGGTGTTTCAGGCAAGCCACGTAAGGCTTGGTCTTTAACGGTGTACATGCCCAATTCGTAGTTTTCATCAAGCCAGTAAGCGCTAGTGTAAGTTAAATTGGAGGGTAGGTTTAATTTCTTTTTGAAGGAAAAATCCTTGTTGCTTGACAATTCGACATTTAAAGTAGAATCAAGCCTAAGTGGCTGGTAGCGCACCGATTGAAGCACCACTGGTTCTTTGCTGCGGTTGATAGCTTCCAATGTAAGGTCCACTTCTTGGCCAGGCGTGGCTGAAAAATCGCTAGCAGTAGCTTCCACGAAAAGGCCGAGGCAATTGGTGATGACCCGTTTTATTTCGGCGAGTTTTACCTTCCTCCAGTAGCCGTCGGGCAGCGCTTCAATTTTTTTCATCGCTTCCATCAATATCGGCACACTGGCCCCGGGATTGTTGAAATCGTAGTTGGCCTGCGTTTTTTTCAAAATGTCGCCGATGGGGCCACCGCCTGCTACCCTCGTCCAAGTGGTATTGATGCCTTGAAAAAGATCGTGAGCATCGGTGGGCATGTCGCCTTTCAACAAATCAAGGTATTCCATGCTCTCGCCCCGGCTGCCCACCGAGCCAAACCCCTGAGATTTGTGCATCGAGCGGCTTTCAGCGGCCATTTCACCGATGGACTTGCCACGCAGTGGGAGGTAAGTGCCGGCATCCACGCTTACCATTTTGGATTTATCGGCTGCATCGAATTTTTCCTGGCTGCCATAAAACCACCATGAGGTGTTGAAAAACAAACGACGGGGTTGCCAAACCTGCACATATTTTAGTTGCTCTGGATAAACATTAGGGTTTGCGGCGAGGTCAAATGCCTCGTAACTCAGGATGGCGGAGGAGGTGTGGTGGCCATGCGTTTTGCCCGCCGAATTGTGGTCGAAGCGATTAATGATGACATCGGGTTGCCATTTGCGGATGGCCCAGACCACATCCGCCAGCACTTCATCTTTGTTCCAGATTTTAAGTGTCTCATCGGGGTTCTTCGAAAAACCGAAGTCGTTGGCTCTACTGAACATCTGCGTGCCACCGTCAGTGCGGCGCGCAGCTAGTAGCTCTTGTGTACGTATAACGCCAAGTTGCTCCCTGATTTGGGTGCCTATGAGGTTTTGGCCGCCATCGCCACGGGTTAGCGAAAGGTAGGCTGTATTGATTTGTTGGTCATTTTGCAGCCAAGCGATGAGGCGAGTATTTTCGTCATCGGGGTGGGCAGCCACGTAGAGCGCCGAGCCAAGTACGTTAAGCTTCTCGATGGCTTGGTATATTTCGGCTGAATTGAGGCGTTCGGGGCGCTGTGCGAAAAGACCCGTGACGGCCAGTAGGAACAGCAATGTGAGTCGGCAAATTTTCATATCGTAGTTTAATTTTGAAAAGCGAAGATAGTCGAAAGGAAAAAGTACACCTCAGATTACGGAAAGTTTGAGGAAAGGGCCTATTTGTTAAACATAAGGCTGTTTTGTGCGATAACCATCAATTTCAGAGTTTGCAGTTCCTTCGATATGCTTGCAGGTTTGGCCAAGAACTTGTCTTCGAAAAATGGAAAAGCGCTGCCAGAGTCAACTCTGGCAGCGCTTTTCCAAATAAACTTTTGGCATCAAACAACAGCTTCAGCCACCTTAGATGACTTCCCCATCCGCTCGAATCGCATATTCTGGGTGCGGAAAGCTGGAATGATAGCTCCTAAGAAATAGGTTTTCATGATGAACCACAGGAAGCTTTTTTCATTGAGCCTTGGGTCTATTTGACTTTCGATTTCTTTGTGCTTCTCCTTCAGTTTGCTCCAATGGATACCAGGTGACATGTGGTGTGCTGTATGGAAGCCGTTGTTGGGCAAGGTAAAATTCAGCCCCCAGCCCGTGAAGTTGCGGGAGTGGTTGATGGGCGACTCCTCGTCCGTGTGGATGTGCTGCACGTAGTTGAAAATCAAAACACTGAAGAGCGAAACCTGCTGAGGGATGATGACATACCAAATCGCCTTGCGCCAGTCGAGCAGCAGGGCAATTACCACTACTGCCACCATGGTGAACACTTGCAACATGTGGAACCAAAACTTCCGACTGTTTTGCTTCCTGAGCGCTGCCATATAGTTAAAAATCGCTTTCTGCTGTTTCATACCGCTGAGCGACGGGTAAGTAATCAACGTGAGAAGGTTATTCCGCTCGGTCAACTGATAGGTGCGGGTGTAATCTTCTTCCTTGTTGATGTGAACATGGTGGTTGGAATTGTGCGTGGGTATCCATCCAAAAACCGGGAAGCCGTAGAAGGCAGTCAGCCAATTATCGGTGAGGATGTTCATCCATTTGTTCTTCCACATAGGAAGGTGTTGGTGGTTGTGAACCAACACTGCGACCACCACGGCCATGTAAAGCTGAAGGATGTACAGCGGAACGAAAACGGCTGTGCTCAATTCACTACCATTTTGCCAAAGAAAAATCAGCAGAAAAGTGGTAATGACCATGAAGATGACGGAACGGACGTCGGCTTTGTATCGAAGCATTTTAAGTAGTTGTTTAAGCCTACCATTTATGGTAGCTGTCGCTATTTCTAAAATAATGAGGCAACAAAGAGACGGTAAATTTTTGGTCGTTCGGAATAATTGTAAAGATAATTACTAGTTGATGCAAAAAAAAATCAAAACCCCTACGGATATGTGTCAGAATATTTAGTATTTATCAATCAAAGAGATGATTGAAAATTTTTTATCATCCTATTTTTAAAAAATTTTCCAAAAAAATTATGTTAATTGTTGGATTTACATTTCATTTACAACCCATTCTAAAGAATTTTTAGTGCATTTAGATAAGTAGTATTTTTTCTCCATTCGAATCTCCGTGGGTGTTTTGATTTCTTTTCAACTTAGTCTTGAAGAGTATTCAGTTCATTATCCAAAATCAGAGATAGAAAGCGCAAACATTTCATTACAAAACTTGATAACCACTTTTTAACTATGACTAGATTCACTACTTTTTGCATGGCTATGCTTGGCATCTTTCTCTCGTTGGATGCTGTTGGCCAAATGACAGTCAGGGGTGTAGTTTTAGACGAAAATGAGGCTCCCTTAATAGGGGCCACCGTTTTGGTTAAAAACACGACCCGAGGCACAATCACCGATGTTGATGGAAACTATGAACTCCAGGCCAACCAAGGTGATGTGTTGTTATTTTCTTTTACTGGGTTCTCTTCCCAAGAGGTGGAAGTTGGTAGCAGTGCTGCTATCAATGTCACCATGAAAGAGGGGGCAAATCTCAACGAAATTGTCGTTGTTGCCTATGGCTCCCAGAAAAAGGTCACTGTGACAGGCGCGGTAGCCTCCCTGAAGGGGAAGGAAATTGTCAAGTCGCCTGCTGTGGACATGAGCAACTCACTTGCTGGGCGATTGCCTGGCCTCACCGTAATCCAGACCAGTGGAGAGCCTGGCGCCGATGGCGCAAGGATTTCCATCCGGGGGACTAACACCTTGGGCAACAGTAGCCCGCTCGTCGTCATTGACGGGATACCAGACAGGGATGGTGGTTTTGGGCGGCTCAACCCAGCAGATATTGAGAACATTACTGTTCTGAAAGATGCTTCTGCGGCCATCTATGGTGCCCGAGCTGCAAATGGCGCCCTTCTCATCACGACCAAACGTGGTAAATCGGGCAAACCGACCATTTCCTACAGCTTTAACCAAGGTTGGGCGCAGCCGACCCGGGTGCCGGAAATGTCAAATGCCGTTGAGTATGCCAATATCATGAATGAACTACCCATCTACAAATCAATTCCTCAGGATGAATGGGCGGCAGCTTCTCAAGCAATCAAAACCACGGGAACTTATGATTCACCAACGGATGGTGTAGCAACCTTGAACGCCAACTACAGCCCAGAAGCAGTAAAAAAATATGGTGACCATTCAGATCCTTGGGGCTATCCCGATACTGACTGGTTTGGCGATGCCTTCAAATCTTGGGCGCCACAACAGCGCCACAACTTGGATATGAGTGGTGGGTCTGATAACCTCACCTATTTTGCTTCTTTAGGTTATGTAGATCAAGACGGTTATTACAAGAACTCTGCAACCTATTACAAGCAATACAATTTCAGGACAAACTTGGATGCCAAGATTAATGACTATTTCAAAGCAAACTTAGGCGTCATGGTTCGTCGGGAAGCCCGTCATTACCCTACGGAAAGTGCAGGTGCTATTTTCAGGATGCTGATGCGTGGTCGGCCTACAGAACCAGAAGTTTGGCCAAATGGCATGCCAGGCCCAGACATCGAGAACGGCCAAAACCCCTACGTAATTACAACCAATGCAACTGGCTATGTGGAGGCACCAACGGATTATACCCAGATAAATGGTGGTTTGGAAATCACCAACCCTTGGGTTAAAAACTTGAAGTTGACCTTGTCTGGTGCGGTGGACAAGTCCATTGAAGATTTCAAGCGTTGGCAAACGCCTTGGATGCTGTATTACTGGGATAGGGTTTCTTACGAAGCTGATGGCAAGACACCTTTGCTTGAGCCAGCTGTAAGATCCAATTTTACTGATCCGAGGTTGTTTCAAGCGACTAGGAATGTATTAAACACAAATCTTACAGGATTACTAAGCTATGACTTCAAGTTGGGAACGGCGCATTCATTTGGCCTCTTAGCCGGGGTGACGAAAGAACAATTTACGGGCTCCAACTATAATGCTTTCCGTCGGAATTTTATTTCTGCTGCGGTTGACCAATTGTTTGCAGGTGGAACAGTCGGCCAGAATACTGGCGGCGGGGCCTATGAGCGGGCAAGGCTGGGCTACTACGGCCGTGCGCAATACAACTATAATGAAAAGTACCTTGCGGAGTTCATCTGGCGCTATGATGCCTCCTATATTTTCCCACCATCAAGCCGCTATGGTTTTTTCCCTGGCCTCTTATTGGGTTGGAATGTTACAGAAGAGGACTGGTTTAACGTAAATGGCTTGGACTACCTGAAGTTGCGTGCTTCCTATGGCCAAATGGGTAACGACCAAGTCTTCTATAATGGCCAGCTTCAGGAGTATGCGTATTTGCCAACCTATGGCTTTGGGCAATACCCTATCGACAATGTTGTAGAAGCTACTTTGGTAGAAACAGTTTTAGCAAATCCTGATTTCACTTGGGAGCGTGCCAATAACTTCAACTTTGGCATTGATGGCAACCTCTTCGGAAAGTTGGATTTTAGCCTAGAATATTTCAAGAACAGGCGTGACCAGATTTTGATACAAAAAACTGGTTCAACACCAGCTTCCTCTGGTATCAGCAACCTGTTGCCTCCTGTAAATGCTGGCAAAGTGGACAACTCTGGCTTTGAATACAGCTTTCTGTACAGTGCTGGCCGTGCCGATTTTCGTTGGAGTGCGGGCCTTAACGGTGGTTACGCTGAGAACAAGGTTGTTTTCATGGATGAAATTCCTGGTGCACCTGACTATCAGCGCCAAGAAGGAAAGCCAATTGGCGCTTATTTGGTCTATGAATCTGATGGAGTTTTCAAAGATCAAGCTGCTATTGAAGCCAATACATTGGATTACAGCGCAGTCACAGGCACACTTATTCCCGGCGACATGAAGTTCAAGGATATAAATGGGGACGGCAAGATTGATGCAGATGACCAAAAAAGGCTGGATCAAAACGCAACGCCTAAATTCTTCTTCGGTGGCACTTTTAATATGAATGTCAAAAACTTCGACTTTTCCTTGCTATTTCAAGGTGCGACAGGTGCGTTGCTCCGCTTGCAAACAGAATCGGGTGACATCGGAAACTTCGTGAAGTACCAATATGATAACCGCTGGAGCATCGACAACCCAAGTGACAAACACCCACGTTTGGCCAGTCGGGGCGATACCTACTTCACAGGTGGTTCTTACGGAAACAATACTTACTACCTGCTCAGCAAGAATTATGTTCGTTTGAAAAATATTGAGATTGGCTATACTTTCGGACGTGGCTTGAACGACAGGATTCACATCAGAGACCTTCGCGTTTATGTAAATGCCTTGAACTTGCTGACTCTTGATAAATTCAAAATCTTTGACCCAGAGACGGAAAGCCAATCCGGTGTTTATTATCCTCAAGCTAGGGTAATCAACATGGGAGCAAGCTTATCATTCTAATCAAAACAAATCATGAAAAGAATAAATTTATTTTACCTAGCAGCGCTCCTTGCGACAGTGATTTTGCCACTTTCCTGCAAGGACAACTTCTTGGACACAAAGCCACTCGACAAGATTTCCAGCGATGCCACATGGGCGGATGGGCCTCTTTCGCAGGCTTTTGTTTTCAATGTGTATTCATTTTTAGGCTATGGTGGCTTCGAAGAACAAGCATTGGCAGCCATTTCTGACGAAGCCATGTTCACCCACGCCGGCCGAAATATCAACACCTTCATGGAAGGTTCTGAAAGCCCTGGTAGTTTGTCATGGATGAGCCCTACTTATGAATGGAACACGATGTACTTGGCCATCCGTCAGGCAAACATTGCTTTGGAAAATTTGCCAAAGGCAACCTTCACCGATACAGACTTACGTGATAGGCTCTTGGGCGAAGCACATTTCCTACGGGCATACTACTACCACCAATTGTTGAGATATTACGGTGGAGTGCCACTTGTTGACAAGGCTTATGGTTTGAACGAGGATTATTCCATAGCTCGCAGCACTTTCGAGGAATGTGTAAATTTCATCGTGGCCGATTTGGACAATGCAACGACCCTATTGGATGGTAAGGCTGAAACAGCTGGTCGTGCATCCAAACTGAGTGCTATGGCACTAAAAGCACGGGTACTACTCTATGCCGCCAGTGACTTGCACGATGCCGCTACAGCCCAGTCGAAATCATCTTTGCTCGCTGGCTATTCTGACATTGCTTTGGTAGCATATACGGGAGGTGATCGCAATGCTCGCTGGCAAGCTGCACAGAATGCGGCCAAAGCAGTACTTGATGCTGGTGCTGGTTACAAACTTGATTTGACAGAACCAGTCACTGCGGAAGAGGGAGAAAAAAACTATAATTCTATTGCAATGGGTGGTCAGAGTGCAGTTGGGGACCCAGCTGCGGCGGTCGAATTGATTTTGCAACGCACCCACACCGCTGAGTTTACGCAAGAAGACAACTGGCCATTGGGTGGTATTCACTACGGTATTAATAATGGTCCGAACGGCTACCACAACTGGGCTGGCAACACCCCGATACAACAATTGGTAGATGATTATGAAATGATGGACGGCAGCAAATTTGATTGGAACAATTCGGCTCAAAAGGCAGCACCATACGAGAATCGTGATCCACGTTTTTACGCTACCATTCTTTTCGATGGATCGGACTGGAAGCCACGCCCTTCCGATGTCGCAGGGCTCGATCCAGTAAATCAGGTTCAAACGGGATACTACGATGATGGTAGTGGCGGCCTACTCAATGGCATTGACACTCGCGAGTCTTCGGTAGAGAACTGGAACGGCAGCCGTACGCACTACTATACCCGTAAGTTTATTGACGCCGACCCTGGGTTGCCAGACAACCAGTCCAATGCGCAGACTATTCCTTGGCCATTTATCCGCTATACGGAAATGGTGCTGATTTATGCGGAAGCATCTATCGAATTAGGGCAAGAAGGGGAAGCAAGAAACTGGCTTAACAAGATCAGGTTTAGAGCTGGTATGCCTGCCATCAATGATTCTGGGGATGCGCTGAAAGCACGTTTGAGGAATGAGCGCCGTGTAGAATTAGCTTACGAGGAGCATCGCTACCATGACGGTCGTCGTTGGATGATGGGTGACGTATTGGGTCGTGGCGTGAAGGCTATCAATGTGACCGCTACGCTGAAACCTGGCAAATCAGCGCTCGTGCCTTATCGTCATGATACATCTGTATATGATTATGCTTATACAGTATATGACAATACGGAAAATGAAACCCGAATTTGGAATGATAAAATGTATTATCGTCCAATAAGTAGGGATGAGGTTAAACGGAATACCAAGTTGGTGCAAAATCCTGGTTATGAATAAGTACTATCAATTTATTATTGATGCATCTTAAAATTACTCACTCCCCCAACTACTACAGTAGTTGGGGGAGCTTAGTTTAAGGGGTGTGTATATTCAAATAATGGATAAAATCCTATCTTGTCGCTCTAAGTTTATTTTCGAAACAAACTATGACGACAAACTTAAAAATAGCCATCTACACAGTTTTTGGGTGCATGATATGCTCGGTTTTTTCTTGTAAGAATGAGAATGAAAAACTTGATACAACTGAAGAAACGGCCAACTCCCAGTCTGCACTTTTTGAATTATTGTCTTCTGAAAAAACCAATATTACCTTTCAGAATAAGCTCGAAGAAGGGTTGAACACCAATATTTTGATGTATGAATATTTCTACAACGGTGGTGGTGTCGCTGTGGGTGATTTCAACAATGATAGTTTTCAGGACCTTTATTTTACCTCCAATATGGGGGAGAACAAGTTGTATATCAATGAAGGTAAAGACATGAAATTTCGTGATGTGACTGCACAGTCCGGTGCAAGCGGAAGGCCCGGCCCATGGAAAACGGGCGTTAATGTAGTTGATATCAATGGCGATGGAAAATTGGATATATACCTCTGCTACTCAGGTGCAATGCCGGATGAAAAAAGGAGAAACCAACTTTTTATCAATACAACTTCAGATGGGTCAAGAGGTGCTACTTTTCAAGAAAAAGCAGCGGAATATGGACTTGATAGCCCTGCATTCAGTAACCAATCCTATTTTTTTGACTACGACCGAGATGGTGATTTGGATATGATTTTACTCAATCATAATCCTAAAAATCTGCCCATCTTAAACGAAGTGCAGACTGTTGAAAAGTTGAAAACCGACGACCCAATGAAAGGCACTAGGTTCTTTCGGCAAGATAAAGGTCACTTCGAAGATGTCACTGAAAAAGTAGGCATAAATGGCTCAGAACTCTCATACGGTTTGGGAATCAGCATAAGTGATTTCAACAATGATGGTTGGCCAGATTTTTATGTGTCCAACGACTATCAAGTGCCTGATTACTTGTACATCAACAAACAGGATGGTACTTTTTCCAACAAACTTTCAGAATCCATGGGGCATACCAGCCAGTTCAGTATGGGTAACGATGCGGCCGACCTCAACAACGACGGCCTGACAGACCTTTTCACCCTTGATATGTTGCCAGAGGATAATTCTCGTCAAAAACTGCTTCTTGCTCCTGATAATTATGGCAAATTCGACCTCAATGTGCGCAGTGGTTTTTATTACCAATTTATGCGAAATATGCTCCAATTAAATAATGGTAATACCACAGGAGAAGGGGTTGTTTTTAGTGAAGTGGGGCAGTTCGCAGGGGTATCCAACACAGATTGGAGTTGGTCGGTACTTGCTGCGGATTATGATAATGACGGTTGGCGAGATTTATATATCACCAACGGTTATAATCGGGATTATACCAACCTTGATTTTATCAATTACATGGATGAATATGTGAAGGAAAAAGGACGTTTGGTCAGGGAGGATGTGTTGGATATTATTGCAAAAATGCCAGCTTCGAATGTGGTTAATTATATGTTCAAAGGGAATGATGATTTGAAGTTTTCCGACATCACAAAATCGTGGGGAATGTCGCAGCCATCAAACAGCAATGGTGCTGCTTATGCTGATTTGGACAACGATGGAGACCTGGATTTAATCGTAAACAATATCAATAAGCCTGCTTTTATTTATGAAAATTTAGCAAATAAAGATGTCGCACATTACTTACAAATTCGACTAAATGGAGAAGACATGAATACGCAGGGAATAGGCGCTAAAGTCAGCGTATATAGTGGTGGCAGGCAATACATTGCGGAGCAATACCAAACACGGGGCTATCTTTCTGCCGTATCACCAGTATTGCATTTTGGACTCGGCAATAATGCCAATATTGACTCATTGATTATTAATTGGTCAGCTGGCAAGCAAGAGACATTAAAAAGTATAGCGATTAATTCAACGATAAAATTAGAAGAAAAAAATGCCGCTATTGCAAAGCAAAACAAACTGCAACCTGAAGGTGTTTTCTCGCCCATCCCACCCCCATTTGCCTACACCAATCCTCCACTTCCTGCCAGGGATTTTGACCGCCAAAAATTACTCATTGGTCAACTTTCCACAAATGGTCCATGTCTAGTGAAAGGCGATTTGAACGGTGATGGTAAGGAGGATATTTTTGTTGGGGGTGCAGCTGGTCAAAGAGCCAATGTTTTTTTTCAAACCAAGGATGGGAGCTTTTCCACGGCAAAAATCTCCGTCTTTGAAGAAGACATGGCAAGCGAAGATACTGATGCCGCCCTCTTTGACGCCAATGGTGATGGTAATTTAGACATCTACGTGGCAAGCGGGGGCTATCACCAATTCCAAGTGGATGATACAGCGCTACAAGACCGCCTCTATTTCGGGGATGGAAAAGGGGGCTTTTCGAAAAGCCAAAATGCCCTGCCAAAGATGCTATCTAGCACTGGTTGCATTGCTGTGAGTGATTTAAACGCGGATGGGTATCCCGACATTTTCATCGGTGGAAGGCTGGTACCCGGTCGCTACCCAGAACCACCAAAAAGCTATTTATTGGTGAATGATGGGAAGGGTAATTTTACGGACCAAACTACCAGCATTGCAATGGAACTTGCACAATGTGGAATGGTCTGCGATGCTATTTGGACTGATATAAATCAAGATAATAAACCAGATTTAATTGTGGTAGGCGAGTGGATGCCTATATCAATATATATAAACGAAGCTGGAAAGCTGAAGAATGAAACGGAGCAGTATTTAAATAAATCATATGGGCTTTGGAACCGCATAGAAACGGCGGATTTGAACAAGGATGGTCGTCCAGATTTCGTCATTGGAAACCTTGGCACAAACACACAAATACAAGCATCAAAATCACAACCAACAGAGATTTACTTCGCTGATTTTGACAAAAACGGATCAGTTGACCCATTGCTTTGCACTTATATTCAGGGGAAATCTTACCCCTATCTCACCCGTGACGAGTTGCTTCAGCAGTTAGCTTCGTTCAAAAAACGCTTTACTGATTACAAGAGTTATTCGGGTGCAACAATGCAGGATTTGTTTACTGAAAACGAGCTTTCTAACGCTAATCATTTGATTGCCAATGATTTAAAAACCTCTATTTTATTAAGTGATGCAACGGGAAAGTACAAGCTAGTTGCTTTACCACCGCAAGCGCAGTATGCGCCTATCCATGCTATTGCCGTTTTTGACGCTGACAAGGATGGCAATTTTGACTTGCTACTTTGTGGTAATGACAATAATTTAAAACTCCGGCTTGGTCGAGCCGATGCTAACCATGGCGTGCTGCTTCGGGGGGATGGAAGAGGAGGGTTTCAGTATATTGAACAGGTAAAATCTGGACTGCGGATTAATGGAGATGTGCGCAGCATTGTACAATTGGGCGATAAGTTTTTATTTGGAATCAATCAAAAAACTATAGTCGCATATAAATTGAAATAGAAGTAGGTTTCGTTTAGCAGATTCTCGCCTGCTTTAAATTCAAAGATTATGAAGCATAATAGACGATTTAATGTTTTAAGAGCAGTTTCTCTTTTCTTTTATGGCATATTAATAATTGGGTGTTCAAATTCATCAAATATAGCTCCTTTGGCTGACTATGAAATAGTAGAAAAGTGGGCAGAAATGACACTGTATATCACCCAATATACCCCTGCCAATACACCCACTTATGCCTCACGTTGTGTCGGTTATATTGGCTTGACTATGTATGAATCAGTAGTGCCTGGCTATTCTGAATACAATTCATTAGTTGGACAACTCAACGGATTGGATAAACTTCCCATTGCCAACCCCAACGAAAAATATAACTGGCAACTTTCCTTCAACGCTGGGCAAGCGGCCATTCTTCGTAATATTTATAACCAAACTTCTGACGAAAACAAGGTGAAAATTGATTCTTTGGAAAAACTCATTTTTGAAGATATTTCATCCAGTATTGAGGATAAAAAGTTGATAGACAGGTCAGTAGCATTTGGGCGTTCCGTGGCAAACAGCATTTTTGAATGGTCTAAAAAGGATGGCGGCCATCGAGGGTACCTGAAAAATTTTGATAAAACGCTAGTATTTCCTGAACGCCCTGGAGGATGGAAGCCACCGCTTTATGCACAATCATTTAGCCATTATCCGTTGCATCCGCATTGGGGGGAGAATCGGACATTCTTGAAAGTGGACTCGGAGATTGAAACCCCGTATATGATACCTTATGATACAGCTAAAACCTCGCCATATTATAAACAATATTTGGCCGTTTATGAAAAAGAAAAATTGCTGACACAAGCTGAAAAAGAGTGTGCAATATGGTGGGGAGACGATCCAGATGTGACATTCACACCTCCTGGCCATTCTTTTTATATCGCCACGCAGGTCATAAAAGATAAAAAGCCAGATTTAATACATTGTGCTGAGACATATGCACATGTCGGGTTGGCTGTAGCCGATGCTTTTATAAATTGCTGGAAATGGAAATACCATTTCTTTTCAGAACGCCCTAATTATTACATCACTGAACATATAGACGAGCGCTGGGAGTCATTTTGGCCCGATCCCCCCTTTCCGGCTTTCCCTTCTGGGCATGCTATTCAAGCGGCAGCGGCAGCCAAGGTCTTAATGAACCTTTATGGTGAGAATTTTACTTTTACTGATAGATCACATGAGGGCCGAGAAAGAGATGAAATAAGGAGTGCTGATTTCAAGCCAAGGTCATTTACGACTTTTTGGGCAGTGGCGGAAGAGACGGCTAATTCCCGGTTTTATGGTGGTATCCATACCCCACAAGATAATAATGTTGGACTTGAAGAAGGTGCTCGGATAGCGGAGAATATCAATCATTTGAAATGGAAAAAATAAAAATAACCCGTATAAAACAATTCATGTTAATCCCTTGCTGTCTGATGTTTTTTGTTTTTAATCTAAAGACAGAAATAAGGGCACAAATTAGGTTTTCAGATGTGACAGAAGCTGCTGGTATCAGCCACCAATTTCGAGTGTATGAGGGTATGTTCGGCGGCGGTGCTTGTGTTTTTGACATCAACAATGATGGTTACGAAGACCTCTATCTTACTT
The DNA here is from genome assembly GCA_016124585.1 of Bacteroidota bacterium. Classification (GTDB taxonomy): domain Bacteria; phylum Bacteroidota; class Bacteroidia; order Chitinophagales; family Saprospiraceae; genus UBA6168. The sequence continues at coordinate 118,932 of WGNL01000014.1, forward strand.
CAGGAATGAATAACGATCAACTACTGCTGAATCAGAAAGATGGCACTTTCAAGAATATTTTCGAAGGTAGCGGGCTGGAGTCGACCAATGAATATGCAACACAAGGGGTGTCAGGAGCCGATGTAAACCGTGATGGCTGGGTTGATTTATTTATCACTACAATCAACAAAAAAGGTAATAAGACCGGCATTCCCCGTGCGGAAAACTTACTGTTCATAAACAATGGCAATAATACTTTTAGAAATGCGACAAAAGAGTATGGTATAAACGATTTATATTCCTTCAGCACGGGCGGCAGTTTTGGTGATTTTAATGCAGATGGGTATCCAGATTTATATGTCGGAAACTACTTCTTGGAATATGATGGGCCGTTGACTGAAATCAACGATGCAACAATCGTAAATGCAAGTAAAACAGCGGAGGGGTATTTGCTTTTGAATAAGGATGGAAAGCGTTTTAAAAATGTTTACAAAGAATACGGACTGGACCACCGTGGTTTTGGTTTTGGTGGTGTTTTTACGGATTATGACAATGACGGTGATCAGGATTTATTCATAAATAATGATTTTGGCTATAAGGCAAAACCTAATTATTTGCTTCGCAATAATTATCCCAAAGAATCCTTCACTTATGTGGAAAAAGAGACGGGTATGGATTTGCGCATCAATGCTATGACCACTGCCGTCGGCGATTATGACAATAATGGCTATCTTGATTATTTTGTCACCAATATTAAGTTCAACCGGTTTATGGTAAACCAAGGTGCAGGAAAGCCCTATAAAGATATGTCAAAAGAATTGGGCATGTCCATGTTTACAATTAGTTGGGGGGCGAACTGGGCCGATTTTGACCAAGATGGTGACCTTGACCTTTTTGTTTCCAATGGAGACTTAAACCCTAACTGTGTGCCCATGGGCGATTTCTTATTTGAAAATATAAATGGCCATTTTCAGGAAAATGCTCGTGCTGCTGGCATAAACGATTACGGTATGGGCCGAGGCTCAGTTGTCTTTGACTTCGATAATGATGGCGATATGGATGTACTTGTAGTCAATCAGAAGCCGATAAAAGATTATCCAATGCCGTCAATAACTAAGCTTTATCGAAACGATTCTACACACGGCAACTGGCTGAAAGTAGCCCTGGTGGGAACTCAAGCTGAAAAGCATGGCATTGGGTCTAGGGTCAAAATCGTGCTTGGCAAGTCACAAATGATTCGGGAAATTGATGGCGGCGGCTCTAGTCACCTCTCCCAAAACTCCACGATAGCCCATTTTGGATTGGGCAATGCAACGGTCATTGATTCTGTTATTGTCACATGGACGGGTGGAAATCGGCAAGTGCTACTGAATCAAGCAGCCAATCAAACGCTGACCGTTGTTGAAGTTGGTTCAATTAAAAAGAAACAATCCCCATATTATCTTGGCGCTATCTTTTTAGCACTATTTGTAGTTTTTTTAGTCTTAAAACACCTCAAACCAAAATTTATAACAAGATAATATGGAATGGTTATATTAACGTGTTATTTTTCATACCTATAGTCCACAGTCAATTCATTTGCCATTAAGACCCCATTTGTGACAGTGAATTTGCTTCCTGTCGGAACATACACCAAAAGTCGGGCGTTGTTGGCAGTAATGTCAAAAGTAACATTGCCGCTTACATTAGTTTTTAATATTACTCGATTCACGGCGTCATATATGTCAACAGGTAGTTCTCCAATATTGGTGGTCACATTTTTCACTTCAGAATATGGATTGTAAAAAAGATAGGTCGGATAAGCTTTTTGTTTCAAATACATATCCGTCGCAACGCAATCAACCTGTAATATACGTTCCACATTCGTTGGCTGAATAATGGCTCCAAATATACCCACATGCCCACTTCCATATACGGAAAACATAGTCTCCTGCGGCATGCCCGGTGCCCAAAGCGGGCCGTCACCCTGCGCCAATGGCGTAATCCCTTTGTAAGCCTCATAAGATGGTTCTTTGATAAGCCCCTCGTAAGCAATGCAGTTTTTGGTGATGGCTTTCAAATTTGGCAGCGCCTGAAGTGAATCAGGAATTTCGTTTGGGTAAAACAGGCGTGCAGCATTGGCAGCATTCAGCATCAGCTTTCCAACGGCACGGGCGTAACGCTGGTCATACCGAAGCATCGCTGTCAGTGGCCAGGCCAGGTCAAAAGTGTTCATGCAAAAGCCATAGCCGCCCCGGTCAATCGTGCTGCCAGCGATGCCGCTGACGTCGTAGCCACCCCAATTCCCGACGACTACACCCCAGCCTTCACGCCCTACGGCATCGCCGTCCAAGGCCCAATTCAGGAATTTTTGCACCTCATAATTCTCGCCCGCTTCAGCATTCAAACGGGCGGCCATGTAAGCGCCGAAAGGCATGAACATTTCATAATTGCGGTTCTCTTTTTGGGCTGCCAATACTGTCAAGGCATTTTTGGCAGCTTTTAAATATTTTTCATCCCCGAATTTTTGATAGGCCCCATATAAAATAAACGAATAGCCCGCTGCCACATCTTCTTGTGTTGGGATGTGGTTTTTACCGGGCTGCATATTTTTAAAATCGAAGTAGGAATAGCTGTAATTATTGCCCAATATGGAGTCGGATTTATAAAACTGCTCCGCTATGGTGCGCTGTAATTCATCGAATCCCGGCTCCTTTGGATAATAATTTGCAACGGCATAAAACAGCACATTATTAAACACGTCATACCAATAATCATTGCCATATCCGCCGCCTATATGCGCACTTTCATTGGTGAAATTCTGTATGATATTCCAACCACTGTCCTTATTGAAATAATTGCGGAGCATGCCCACATAATCGTGGCCGTCTTGATTGCTTTTGTCTATCCCCATCAACGTGGCACCGAGGATAGCTCCTTGTGAACCAAGTGCTTCGTGGTTCTGTCCATTATTAACATTCGGGCCTTCCCGCACGTCACCGATGGCGGTATAAATCCCAAAGGTTGTTTCCTTGAAATTATGCCCCGTGGAGTCTAGCCATATCAGTGGCAGATGTTCTCCTTTTTGACCAAAATCAAAAACATATTGGTCGAACTCCAAGGCGGTTTGCTTCCAGTCTTTTAAATGGTAAGGCTCTGGCAAATTGGGCATTTGCTCAATGCGGGAGACGGCCACTTGCTCCACAGCTTTTCCCGAAGGAGCAAAAGAAGTCGAGGTTTTACAGGAGAAAAAACCAAGGAATAATAGGATTAGGATAGGTGTATTCTTAGTCATTTTACCATTTCTGAGTTAAAAAAATTAGGCAAAGAAAAGCGGTCATTCGGCATTTTTCATTTCTGGCTCATTCAAGATGTTTTTCATCATGAACCAACCCATAAAATGGACAATAGCAATTACCAGTAACGCATACCGCAAGGCCACATAATCACTGATATACCTAGCCAATAAAATAAATAAACCACAGCCAAATAACCGTCCAATGTACAAACCAAATTCATGGTTCAGGATATAGGCAAATGCATTGCGGTCTTCCTTTGCAGCCACGACATCAATCACTTTTAATTGTGTCGGGAAATACGCCATATCTAGCAATGGGCGGGCAAATAATAAACAGACCATAAATAGGATAACACCCATAGCTGAATACAATCCAGCATTAAACAAAGCGCCCAAAACAAACAGCGAACAAGCCACTAAATAAATGGCCAATCGGTGCTTTGGAAATGATACTCTGCCGAGGATATACAACAATATGGCCGATAATGCTGCCGCTATTCCCTGTATCAAACCTAACGAACCCTCTTTACCCACCAAAGTAAGCACCAACATGGTTGGAGCGGTGACGATATATCCCTGCGCCACGCCTTTAAGTGAGGCCAAGGCCATCATTTTGTTCCAAAGCCGATCGAACTTAAAAAACAGGAAAGGTGCCCGTTTCGGATTCTGAAAATTACCCCGGTGTACAAGCACCGATGCCAGTGCCGACAGTGCAAATACAAAGGCCGTCAGGCAATAATACGCCACGTTCACATTGCCGCCAAACCACCCATTTGCCTCGGTGGAAGCAATGAAAGCACCTGCGGCCATTGGTACGACGATGCCTGTGACGGTGTAAAAAAACGTCTCTATACCGTAATAGTAATTTCGGTTATCATCCTTGGTGGTGTTCAGGGCGAGGAAGTCCCTATTTGCCCAGAAAAAGCCATACGATAAACCCATGATAAGCCCTGCTACGAACACCCCAGCAGTATCTAATTTGGGCAGCATCATCATGGCTGTAAGGGATATGCCGGATAGCAACATACCAAATGCATATAACCGTGCGATGGGCATATATTTCAGCAAATATCCATTAATGGCAAAAGTCAGCGGAATGCCTGTATATACTGCCAATTGGAAGATGACGACGAGCGATAAATCACTCGAATTCCGCATGATATATGCTCCGACAAATAACTCAATTATGGGAATTACCAGCCCATATATGAGGTTGGTCAGCAACAACATCCGCATGCCCAGCGGGTGGGATTTAAAAAAGCTGATTTCTGTCGTCAGTTTATGCAGCATGTGTTGCGGTGGTTAAAATGTCAGATAATATCTTTTCAATGGAAAGCTTTGCGCCGCATATCACCTCATCGGAAGCGCCGTAGTACATGGTTATTTCATCACCATCTATTAAGTGCCCATTCGTGAAAACAACGTTGCCGAAGAAGCCAGTTTTTTCATAAGTCTCAGTTGGTTCCATGAGCGGCTCTTGTGAACGGGCGAGCACTTTGGTGGGGTCTTCCAAATCGAGCAGCGCCGCACCAAGGCAGTAGCGGTGATGGTGGTCGGCTCCGTGATAAATCATGAGCCAACCTTCCTCCGTTTTGATGGGGGCTGCTCCAGCGCCTACTCTTGCGCTGTCCCACATGCCGGATCGGGTGTGTAAAATGCAATGGTGTTTTCCCCAATGCAGCATATCCTTCGAAGCAGCGACCCAGATGAAATTACCGCCCAAGTCCACCCCAGAAGGACGGTGCAGGCAGTAGTAACTATCGCCGATTTTTTCCTCAAAAAGCGCACAATCTTTATTGTGCGGCGGCAAAATCATGCCTTCCCGGGAGAAGTTTTTCCAGTTGGTAGTGCGCATCAAGCCAACACCGACGCCACTTTCCGATACCTGGGTGTAGGTCAGGTGATAAACGCCATCGATGAGGCTGACCCGACAATCCTCGATGCCGAAAGTCTCGAGCGGACCATTGCCGAAAATCTTGGTCGGCTGGCCTTCTGGCTCATAAAAATTCACGCCATCATCGCTGCAAACAAGCCGCAGATGTGAAATCGTGGTCAAATAAGTATTACCCTTGTAGTTTACCATCCTCGCATCTGACAAATCCAAATCAGGGTCAGATTTGTCAAATTCCATGATGGTATAACCACCGTCCATTTTCATCACAGGGAATGAAATCATGCCATCTTTTTGAACGGGCCTTTCGGCCACCCGCAATAGTAGCCATGTTTTTCCATTATAGGAAAACACGCCGGGATTGAGCACACATTCCACCACCAAACTGGGCTGACTGGGGACAATATCTTTTGTGCTTAGGATTGGGTTTTGTGTAAATCTAGTTGGCATAACGATTTTGATTGGGTTAATAAAATGATAGAGTTGATAAAGGCTCGTGCCGAAGTACTGACCCTTACCAACTTATCAACCTTATTTACCAACTTATTTTACTGCTTGTCAAATTTCACGGAGCCGAGGTTTTTACCACCCAATACGAAATTGAGGAAGTAAGAACCAGTAGCATATTTGCTCACGTCCACGTTGAACTGTCCGCTAGACAATTCTCCTTTTTCAAAACGGAGGTCGCCTACTTGCCTGCCTTCCACATCGAAAACCCGCACGAGCAGTGGCTGTAGGTTGTTGAAACTATGTTTCACCAAAAGCTCTGACGTCGTCGGGTTTGGATAAACCGCTTTCACCACGCTGCCCAAGTAAGCGCTCAACTCCTCCGTACCTGTGGTCGTACCTGCATTGAAAAGATTGGAAACCTCCGCAGGTGTCAGCGCTTTATTGTAAAATTTCACCTCATCCAGTGCGCCATTGAAGTATTGGCCGCCCTCAATTGGGTTGTTGCCCATGCCCAGCGGATAGCTGGTGCTGTTCAGCGTTCCAGCCGCTGGCAGGTTGTTCACTTCTTCACCGTCGAGGTAGATGATGTCGTTCGTGCCATCGTGTACCATCGTCACGTACCACCAGTTGCCGACCACCAATTCATTGCCATCCTTCGAGTCCATGTCGTGGATAAAATTGTCGGAAACAGCATTGTGGCTGTTTGTTGTCCAAACGATTTTCTGGTGCTGCGGCAAGGAGATTTTGCAGCGCTGGCTCCAGTGGCCAAAATCAATGACGTAAGCTTCGGCGTCCGTACTTACCGCATCTGGACGGATCCAAAAACTGATGGTCGCATAATCTGAAATCAACTGCACGGCATTGGGTGCCAATACGGAATCCTGCATCCCATCAAATTTGATGGCCTGATTGCCAGTGCCGTTCGGGTGCGTGACTGGAATATAGGTTGGATTACCACCTGCTATGCCGTGGTTGGCGTATGGTGTGGCGTCATTGGCGTTTCCGTCAAATTTGTACCAAGCCACCAAGCCCGGTTCGGAAGTAGCGATTTCAGCATCCGTACCAACGGTGATTTCTGAAATAGTCGAATTATTGCCGGCAAGGTCAAAGGCATAGATTTCAAAAGTATAATCCGTTTCAGCATCCAAGCCATTTACCAACACCGAAGTTGCCGTGCCGGGGAGGCTGTCAAAGTAAACGCCATCTACCGAAACCACATAGCCAGCTACAATCACATCATCCGTAGAAGCATCCCAAGAAAGCAACACAGAGTGCGAGCCAGTCGTAGCCGAGAGGTTGCCTGGTGCAGTCGGTGGGGTAACATCTGGCGTCTGGTCTGGACCAGTCGTCACGAACAAAGAAGACCAAAGCGACTCATTGCCTTCTTCGTCAACAGCAGATACAGCGAACTCAAACTGCGTCAGTGGCGTGAGTGCCAACAGGTCAGCGGATGTATTAGCAGTGGTAAGCACTTTGTCGCCATCTTGGTAAACATTGTAGCCAGTCACACCTACGTTATCCGAAGCGGCCAACCAGCTCAGGTTGACATTGTTGAAAAACACTGTCGCTGCCAAATTCAGCGGAGCCGTAGGTGCTTCTGTATCCGTCACCGCAGGTGGGGTGGATTGTGCCAAGTAGAGGGCAGCCACTTCCGCTGCGCTCAAAGCCACTTTGTAAATCTGCACTTCATCCATTGAGCCTTTGAAATAGCTGCCATTATCAATCGGATCGTAACCGATGCCGAGCGGGTAGGTCGTGGCATCCAACGCGCCAGTCACTGCTTTGGTAGCTACTTCCACACCATTGAAATAGATTTTATCGTTCGTGCCGTCGTGCGTCATCGTCACCATCGTCCAAGTGCCAATGGTCAGCGGAGTGCCGGAGTCCATGTCGGAGCAGCAAGCACCGCCAGCATGAGTGGTGAAAACTGGTTTGCCGTGGTTCGGCAACGAAATTTTCCAGCGCTCCTGCCAGCCACCATTTGACAAAAGGAACACCTCGCCAGAAGCTGGGAATTCCGCAGGATTTACCCAAAAGCTGATGGTCGTGTTGGCGGAATTTTGCTGTGGGGAATTGGACGCCTGCAAGCCATCACTCACGCCGTTGAAAGCGTAGGCTTTGTTGGCCCTGCCAAAACGGTCAGTGGTCAATTGTGCACCCGAAGCATTGGCATCGTTGTGGTAGTCGGTCGCATCGTTGGCGTTTCCGCTGAACGGATAGTCAGCGATGAGGTCGCCGCCCACCGTCGGAACAGGGTTTTGCGCAGCAAACAAAGCGGTAATTTCCGCTGCGCTCAATGCCACGTTGTAAATCTGGATGTCGTCAAGCGAGCCATCGAAAAAACTGCCGTTGTCAATCGGGTCGTAGCCAATGCCCAGCGGGTACTTGGTTTTATCAAGGGCGCCAGCCGTTGCCTTGTTGGCCACTTCTGCACCGTTGAAGTAGATTTTGTCATTCGTGCCGTCATGAACCATCGTTACCATCGTCCAAGTGCCAATCGTCAGTGGGGTGCCGGAGTCCATATCGGAGCAGCAAACGCCGCCAGAGTGAGTGGTGAAAACGGGCTTGCCGTGGTTCGGCAGCGATATTTTCCAACGCTCCTGCCAGCCGCCATTTGACAAAATAAATGCCTCGCCAGAAGTAGGGAAGGCATCGGGTTTTACCCAAAAATTAATCGTCGTGTAATCAGACTGCAGCGCAACGGAATTGGCCGCAGTAGCAGCTCCTTGCAGCGCATTTCCGCCCCAACCATGACGATTTGGTACGGCCACGGCACTTGCGTCGAGGATGGCGTTGTTGGCAAATTGTGTGGCGTCAATGCCGTTTCCATTCAAACTGTAGTTCGCTACGAGGGTAGTCGGTGTGCCAGGGAAAGTGGTCTGTGCCGCATACGCCGCAGCCACTTGAATATCGGTCAAGGCCACGTTGGCAATTTGAATTTCATCCAAAACACCATCGAACCAGCTGCCGCCGTCCACGGCATTGTAACCGATACCGAGCGGGTAGGTGGTGCTGTTCATCGTGCCTGAAACGGCTTTTGAATTGGCCAAAACGCCGTTGATGAAAATCTTGTCGTTGGTGCCATCGTGAACAGCTACAACATTGGTCCATTTTCCAACTACGAGCTCGTTGCCGTCGCCAGCGTCCATGTCGGAGATGCCGGAGGAGTTGTTGGTCGTCCAGACGACCTTGCCGTGGCTCGGCACGGAGATTTTGAACCGCTCCTGCCAGCCGCCGAACGACAGCAGGAATGCCTCACCAGTAGCTGGCAGTGAGTTTGGTTTTACCCAAAAACTGACAGTTGTGTATGGCGAATTCAGTTGAGCGGAGTTGGCCGCTGTGATTTCCGAAGAAGTACCATTGAATTCGTAAGCGCTGTTGCCAAAGCCGAAGCGGTCGGTGGTAGGCGTCACGTCTGAAGCCGTGGCGTGGTTGGCAAAGGGTGTTGCATCCAAAGTATTTTTTGAAAAAGAGTAGGAGGCAACGATGCCGGGCGTTACTGTTGGGGCCGTGTTTTGCGCTGTGTAAAGCGCCATGATTTGGCCAGCCGTTAGGGCAGTCCCGAAAATCTGGATTTCATCCAAATCCCCGTTGAAATAATTGCCCACATCAATCGGATTGTAGCCGATGCCCAGTGGTTTGGTCGTGCTGTTCATGGTGCCGGACACTGCTTTTTGGGCGATTTGAACACCGTTTATATAAATCAAATCGTTCGTGCCATCGTGTACAAATGCCACGTGTTTCCAAACGCCAGTGGTCAGCTCGTTGCCACCGCCAGCGTCCATGTCGGAGATGCCGGAGGAGTTGTTGGTCGTCCAGACAAGTTTTCCGTGATCAGGCAGGGAGATTTTCCAGCGCTCCTGCCAGCCACCAAATGATAGCAGGAATGCCTCGCCCGATGCGGGCAGAGCGTTCACTTTGACCCAAAAAGCGACCGTCGTGTAATTGGTGTTGAGCGCCGCATTGTTTGGGGCCTCAAGGTAGCTTTGTGTTCCATCAAATTCGAAGGCATTGTTGGCCCATCCGAAGCGGTCTTGGGTAAGAATGGCGCCGTGTACCGAGGCGGTGTTGCCTGTAGCGGAGACGTCTTTGGCGTTCCCCGCAAAGGTGTAATTGGCCACTGGTGTCTGTGCCTGCAAGCTGAGCGCCAGCAGCCAACATCCTACCAGTATTGGTAAGGTTTGTAAATTCAGTTTCATGTTTCAATGATTTTGTAAAAAATGTGAAATTGTTCAAACAGCGTACGCAGCGTGGGCATTCCGGTCAGTTTTATCTTGCGAAAGGGCCTATTGCTAAAATTAGCTGCTTCGCAAAAATCCGTCTTAGGTGAGGTGGCTTCTGGTACAATTATGCAGAATGATGGTACTTTGATGAAAAACCGGAAAATCTTTTGGAATAAAAAAAGCTGCGACGTTGTCACATCGCAGCTGCTAAGAATTTATGTTGAAAATGGTAATACTTTGAAACCTTGATTTCGATTACTGCTTCGCAAACCGCCCGCTCGCCAACATTTTTTCCGACTTAAAAACAATGGTGTAAATGCCGGGCACCCAACCCTCGATGGGCAACTGCAATTTGCTGGCAGTTCCCGTTGACAGCGTTTTCACTAGTTGGCCGCTGCTGTTGTAAATGCTCAGGGTACCGCTCTCCAAACTGTTTTCTGGTAAAAAAACATGGAGCAAATCGCCCACTGGGTTAGGGGAAATGGCCAGCATTTGCAGCGGTTTTCTAGCTTCTCCAGTCGCTGTCACACTGTTTTCATACAGCGTATGCACCGCCTCAGGTGTGAGTGCGTAATCGAAAATTTTCACCTCGTCGGTGATTCCTTTGAAATTGAAATCGGTGTTGTCGGGCAACATCTGCGAGAAGAGCAGCGGCAGGGTGGTGGTGCGGATGTTTCCGGTCAAAGGCTTGTAGCTGTTCAGTTTTCCGTTGACGTAAAGCGCCATCCACTCGCCGTCGTAGGTGACGGTCAGGTGGTAAAAACTATCCTGTGCGACGGCGAAATCCGAGTCAAGGTCGCCCACGTCGTTCAGGGTGTTCACCGTCCAGCGGATTTTTTTCTCCGGGATGATGGAGACCTTCCAGCGGTTCTGCCAACTGCCGTGCGAGATGATGAATATTTCGTTGTCGGGCAATGCCGTCGCCTTGAACCATGCACTCACCGTGATGGCATTTTGGAAATTCAGCAGGGGGTTGTTGTCTATCGTTACCCGGTCGTTGAAGCCATCAGTGGAAAGAGCGCTGGCAGCATTCCCAAAATAGTCGTTCCCGTAAATGGCCCCGAAGACCGTGCCGTGGAGTTGGTTGCCGCTGATGTCGTTGCCACTGGCGGAGAACGGATACCAGGCGATGATGTCGCCGCTGGTCGGGGTAAAATCTTTTACCAGTACCGAGGTAGTTTTCGAAGTGGAAAGACCGCCGTCGTCCTGCACGGTCACAGTGATTTGATAGACACCAACCGCAGTCGGCGCAGCCCACGCAACCGTACTGCCACTCCCGGAAATACTGCCGCCCGTACTCGACCAAGTGTAGGTGAGTGGGTCGCCGTTTTCGTCAATAGCATTGGCTGTGATGTCCAAGCTGCCGCCAGGACTGACGTACTGGGCGCTTTTCACCAAATCCAAAATCTCTGGGGCGACATTGATTTCCAACACCACGCTCAAGTCAAGAGTGGCTGTGTCCGCATTCCCCGTTTCATCGGTGACGATGAGCGTGATTTGCTGGTTGCTCAAGGTTGCTGGCGCATGGTATTTCACCGTCGAACCCGAACCTGTAATACTGCCACCCGTTACGCTCCAGTTATAATTTAAAACACCAGAATCTTTGTCAAATGCTTTGGCGTATATGTTGATGGAATCGCCTAATTCCACTTCATATTTTTCGGCTGCCAGCGCTTGAATTCTTGGGGCATATTTAAAAGGATTTACCGTCTGCATATAATCCACGACGATGCCATTTACCAGCATTTTATTTTTGTCAAAACTCATAGTACCATTTGTTGGTACGATGGTTAAAAGCACGGCTTCATTGGCTGGTATATCTATATTTATTGTGCCGCTAACCCCTTGCATGACAAAGGTTTCTGAAATGGCATCATAAATATCGGAGGTGTTTACCCCCGCATCAAAAGCAATGGTTTTTGATGTAGAATATGGATTAAACAATAAATAAGTCGGATATGCAGCTTCGTGAAAAAAATCAGTTTTCAATAAATCTATTTTCAGGATTTTAGGGTCATTTGTTTTTTCCAAAATAGCCCCCAAATAACCAATGGAAGAAGTGCCATATAATGCCAAATTCGTCCCAGCCCAACCAGCGCCGAGGGCGTCGCCCGTGGAGTAGGGTGAATTGCCTTGCCATACCTCCCGAAGCGCTTCATAACCAATCACCCGGTCAGGGTCATGGGCATTCGACCAAGTGGAAGCATCTTGCAAGGAACTAGGCAGGTAGTTGGGGTAAAACAGCCGGGTAGCATTGGCCAAATTGAGCATCCATTTGCCGATGGCCCGTGCAAAACGCTTGTCGTAGCGCACCATCGGCGCCAGCGTGGCCGCCTGTTGCAGCCCGTTCATCTGGAAGGCGTAATCATTGCCGCCATCGTTCGCCTCGCCGATCAGACCGTCCACATCGAAGCTGCCCCAAGTACCGACAATCGAGCCCCAACCCCGCAGCGGGCCTCTATCGAAAGTCCAGTTGACCATCTTTTCAAGGTCATAATCCGTGTTGATTTCAGCGTTCATTTTCGCTGCCATGTACACCCCATAACTCAGTTGCAGCTCATAAGATGGGTTGGAATTCAGACTGTTAAGGAATTCCATGCTCCACTCGGCAGCCTTGAGGTATTCGGGGTTGCCCGTTTCCTTCCAAGCATTGTACAGCACCCAAGCATAAGCGCCAGCGGCTTCGGGTTCCTTCACGCCATTGTCGTTGGGCAGCATTTGAAGGAAACTCCATGCCCGGTGGTTCATATCGGCCTGTTGCCAAGGTGCATCATGGCCGCCCATCGCCCGCACTGCTTGCGTGAAACGGTCGGCTATCGTGGTGAATTGATAATCCTCGTCCCCACCCAAATTTGGATATAAATCATAGAGTTGATAGAAGTAAATATTGGGTATCATATCATACCACCAATCCCCGCCACTGTTGGCGCCGGGATTATTGCCATATATCAGTTCGCCATTGTTTTTATTAAAAAAATCCTGGCTCATCAATACCCAGTTCCGTCCATATTGGTTGGTTTTATCAATGCCATTTAATGTCGCACCGACAAGGGACGGCAATATATTCACCGCTTCCTTCCCATTTGGGCTGTTCGTTCCAACATAGGTATGCAGCCCAAAAGCCGGATTTTGCGGATAATTCACCCCCGCTGTTTGCAGCGTAACAAGCGGAAGATATTGCCCCGTTTTATTGATGTCATAAACGAAAGAGTCATATTTCATGGCCACGACGTCCCAGTCCCGCACATTGAAGGGGGAGGGTTCGTTGGGCATTTGCTCAATGCGGGGGATGGTGATTTGTGGGGTTTGGGCGTTGGTGGCAATAAAAAAAGCCACCAGTAAAACAGATAATGTGTATTTCAAAATTGTCATTTTTTTAGTTGAGATACCCTTCCTACGGAACGGGAAATCCGATTTTCATTGGGTTTTGCTACAGAGATTTCGTTCCTACGGAACGAAGGAGGGTGACTTACAGCACTAACTCAATATCCCGGATTCTGCACCAGCGCCGGATTCAAATCCAATTCCGTTTGCGGCAGCGGGAAAACTTCATGTTTCCCAACCTGGAAATCAGGCAGTTTTTCCTTCGCAATGCCCCATCGGACGAGGTCGAAAAAGCGGTGCATTTCGAAGCCCAATTCCACTTGCCGCTCATGGCGGATGGCTTCAATCATTTCCGCTTTATCGGTTGTGGTAATCATCGGGAGCGGGTCAACGGCAGTGCTGTCCGCCTGCGCCCTCGCCCTTGCCCGCACTTCCTCCAGCGGCACTTGTGCCTCTGCTACTTTACCAGATTCGGCCAGTGCTTCGGCTTCCCAAAGCAGCACTTCGGCATAGCGAATGGCCGTGTAATTGATGTCGCCATCGGCGGGCTGCGTGACGGTCGTATCCTGTAAATATTTCCGCACACTGAAATGGGTGGAGGAATAGGAGTTTTTATAAATGAAGCCGAAATAATCCTCGTTGTTCATTGCCACAGTGAACTTGCGCCGAGGGTCGCCCGGCTCGAAAGCTGCGACAAACTCTGGTGTCACTTCCGCAAAGCCGTAGCCCTGCACTTTCTTCGAACGCCACCATTGATTAAGGGAATTTCCAACACCCAACTCAAGGTTGGCGTGCTGGATTTCCCAAACCGATTCGTTGTTGTTTTGCGTTCCCTTTCGAAAGTTATCTTCATAGTCGGGCATGAGCGAATACACGCCCAACGCCTTTACTTTATTGATGTATTCCAATGCCTTGTCCCAATTTTTTTCATACAAAAAGGTCTTGGCAGCGAGGGCGTAGGCGGCACCCGAAGTCGCCCTGCCCACGTCGCTGCCCGTCTGCTGGGCAGGCAGTAAATTGGCAGCTTTGTCACAGTCCGCCACGATTTGGGCATAAATTTCCGACTTGGGGGTTTTTGCCACTTTCAGTTCGTCCGGCGGGGTGAGTTTCAAGAACATCGGCACGTCGCCAAACACCTGCGTCAACTGAAAATAGTAAAACGCCCGTAGAAAATGCGCCTCGCCGAGAATGCGGTTTTGCAGCGTCTCATCCATTTTGATGCTCGGTACTTTGTCGAGCACCGTATTGCACTGGTTGGTGCCGTTGTACTGCAATTTCCAGAAATCGTTGAACTCCGTGGTGCGGGGGGTGTGGGTCAAAAAATCCAACTCGATGATGCCCGGCCTGGAGCCGTCCCCGCCCGCAATCGCTTCATCGGAAGTCACTTCGCCAAATGCCCAATAAAAATTATTGTTTCCGTTGCTGAAAAGCAGTGGCTGGTAGGCTGCATTGATGGCCTGCTCGGCGTCGTCGGCAGTTTGGAAAAACGAGCCTGCGTCCAGCGTACCCAGTGGGTCTTTGTCCAGAATATCTTGGCAGGATGCAAGCGTGAAAAGGGTGATTATCAAAAAATATAAGGATGATTTCATGTTTACCAATTTTGAAAATTAACGACTCAATTCAGTTGAAACGTTTTTTAACCTAAAAATCAATCTGCACCCCGCCAATCCAAGTCCTTGGCGCTGGCACCGTTCCCCAGTCAATTCCGACGGCGAGGTCGGAAGAGATGCCGAGGCCCCTCGTGTCATTTGTATTCGCCTGAATCTCCGGGTCGAGGCCGGGGTATTTCGTGAAAGTAAAGGCGTTTTGCACGGTGAAATACACCCGCAGGTTGCCAATGCTCTCCGTTTTCACCAGGTCCTTGAAATTGTAGCCCAATGTGATGTTGCGGATGCGCAGGTATGAGCCATCCTCCAGCCAGCGGGTGGAGATGCGGCGGTTGCCGTTGCGGTCGTCGAGGCTCACTTTCGGGATGTCGGTGTCGGTGTTCGTGGGCGTCCAGCGGTTCAGGATGTCGTTGTAGGAATTGAAACCACGGGCCTGCACTTCGTAGGCAAAATTGCCGTAGAGGAAATAAATATCGTTGCCACGGACGCCTTGCGCCAGCGCCGAAAGGTCAAAATTCTTGTAGGAAATACTGGCGTTCAAGCCGAACATGAGGTCCGGGAAGGGGTTGCCGAGGTGCGCCCGGTCTTTGTCGTCAATCACGTTGTCGCCGTTCAAATCTGCGAATTTCACGTCGCCGGGGCGGGTGTCATCTGACTGAAAAGGACTAGCATCAATTTCCTCCTGCGTCTGGAAAATGCCTTCCATTTTCCAGAGGTAAAACGAGCCGATGGGGTAGCCGACTTCCGTCCTTGTAATCGCCCCATCGGAGAGGCCAAAGCCGCCGGAAATCGGTTCGCTGTCGGCGAGGGAAACCACTTTGTTGTGCACGGTGGCGATGTTGGCGCCGACGGTGTAGCTCAGGCCGTTCTTGCCGCCCCGTAGTGTTGCGCCCAGTTCAAAGCCCTTGTTTTCCACTTTGCCTGCGTTCACGTAAGGCGGGTTTTGCGAGCCGCCAGCCTGCGGAATCGGCACTCTGACGAGCACATCATCCGTGATTTTTTTATAATAATCCGCTACGAAGGAAAGGCGGTCTTTCCACAGTCCCAGCTCCACGCCGTAGTCGGTTTGGGTGGTCGTTTCCCAGCGGATATTGCTGTTGCCAGCTTCCACGAGGCGGGCACCGGTGACGCTTTGGTCGCCAAAATCATAGACCCGAATGCCCGTTTCGATGAGCGAGCTGTAGGGGTAAACACCGATTTCTTGGTTGCCGAGCCTGCCCCAGCTTGCCCGGAGTTTGAAAGTGGAAACGACGGGGACATGTTCAAAAAAACGCTCGTTCGATACATTCCATGCGCCCGAAACCGAAGGGAAGACGCCCCAACGGTTGGCCGGGCCGAACCGGGACGAACCATCCCGCCGCACCGAGGCATTCAACACGTAGCGGTTGGCGTAGCTGAGGCCACCTTGTGCAAAATAGGACAGCAGCGCCCACTCTGTCTCAATGCCGGAAGCGCCGACGTTGCCGATGGCCGCTGGCACACTATTGTTTATGTAGCGGAACAAGGGGTCAGTTCTGGAAAAATTATTGGAAGAAGCGGAGAGGTAATTGGTTTTATTGGCAATCGCCTCCATGCCGACTAACCCCGAAGCACGCAATTTGCCGAAGGAATGCTCATAATCTATCGTGTTGTTCCAAACGAGGTTTTGGTCAAAAACCCGGCTTTCATTCAACGAAGATGGGTCGTAGATAGCCTGCGACAACCGCTGCTTGAAGAGTTTTCCGTTTTCAAAAAGCAGGTCGCCACCGAGGGTGGTGCGCAGGCGCAACCCTTCGAGCGGAGTCAGTTCCGCAAACACATTTCCGAAAATCCGGTATCGCTTGATGGTCCAATCGGTGGCATCAATAAGAGCCAGTGGGTTGGCGTTTCCGTCGCCGTAAAGCGTCGGGTCGCCCAGTTCGGAGGTGACTTTCACGTAGGAACCATCGGCGTTGTAAACCGGAACCACCGGCGCTGCAATCAGGGCGTAACGGATGGCGTTCAGCTCATTTCCCCCACCAAACCCATCGCCGGAAGAGTTGATGACCTTGCGGTCGGTAACGGCAAAGGAGAGGTTGTTGCCGATTTTGAAATACTTGCTCCCCGCCTCACCGTTGAAGCGGAGCGAGTATTTTTTGAAACCTTGCCCTCTGAAAATGCCGTCCTGGTCCTGGTATTCGCCCTGCACAAAAAAGTTGCTGTTCTCGCTGCCGCCCGTAGCGCTCAGGGAGTAGCGTTGGATGGGCGCATTGCTGAAAACCTGGCTCATCCAGTCAGTGTCAGGTAGCGTGTCGAGGATTGCCATGTCGTACAGCGGCAGGCGGCGGACGGGGTCACGCAGTTCGTTGGCATTGGTGATGGCCTCGTTGCGAATGGTCAAGTAGTCCCGTGCGTTGAGCAGTTTCGGCAAGCGGTTGGCCTCCTGCGTACCTGCCGAGGCATCGAAACTGAAGCGGGCCTTGCCTGCCTTGCCCCGTTTGGTGGTGATGAGGATGACACCGTTGGCTGCCCGTGCGCCGTAGATGGCCGCCGAGGCCCCATCTTTCAGCACCTCGATGGACTCAATGTCGTTGGTGGAAAACATATTGATATTGCCCGTCGTCGGCACGCCGTCGATGACGTAGAGTGGGTTGTTGTTCCCAATCGTGCCAGCTCCCCGGATGCGCACGGCGATGTCGTCGCCGGGAGCCCCCGTCGTTTGCGTCACCATGACGCCCGCTGCTTGGCCTTGCAGCGCTTGGTCAATGCCGTTGATGACCAGCTTTTCAATATCCTTCGATTTGATGGAAGAAATGGCGGTCGCCACGTCGGATTTGATTTCCCGCTTGTAGCCCGTCACGAGGACTTCGTTGAGCAATTTGGCGCCTTCGCCGAGCACCACGTCGATTTTTGACCTGCCGCCTACGGCAATTTCCTGGTCTTCGAAACCGATGTAGGAAAAAACGAGTACGGCGTCTGCCGCTACAGAGAGGCTGTAAGTGCCATCCACTTCAGTGACGGTGCCATTGGTCGTTCCTTTTTCGAGGATATTGACACCGATGAGGCTTTGATGGTCTTCCGCAGAAGTGACGGTTCCTGTGACCAGCAGATTGGGCTGCTGCGCAAAAATGGCGGTCTGTAAAAGTAGCAGCAACAAGGTGAGCAAGTGGCTGCCAGATTTGTGGTGTGTTTGTCCTGTCATCATACCGATTGATTTGCAAAACGTGGTTAGGAAGTAATCTGTATTGCAAAAGTCAATAATCATACTCCTCCCAATTGATACTATTCTGCAAAATTATGGTACTATTGTGAGGACTAATTTGGTGGGTAATACAAACAGAAACTTAAAATTTCGACATGCAGGTTTATCGTGAAATCACACCTTTGAAAGAACCCGATGTATTTGTCATCCTCGATTCTTGGAACAACGGCTTCGATTATCCGGTGCACAATCACCCGGAGTTTGAGCTGAACTTGGTGGTGGGCATTTCAGGCAACCGCATCGTGGGCGACTCCAACGAACGCTACCATAATATCGACCTCGTACTCTTGGGGCCGTACCTTTATCATAAATGGGACGGCGACGAAGCCATGCAGCAAAGCGGGCAGCCCTACCGGGTCATCACCATCCAGTTCGGGATGGACCTGTTCAACTCACAGCTTTTGCAAAAAGACCGTCTGTACAAAATCCGGAAACTGCTGACAGCCGCTTCGAGGGGCATCAAATTTCATGGGAACACCGTCGAGATGGTGATGGAAAAAATGGTGGAACTTACGCAGGACAATGGTTTTTCGAGCATTATCGTCTTCCTTCAACTTCTGGATTTATTGTCGAAGAGTACCGAAACCAGCTTCTTGGCGAGCGAAGGATTCACCCCGCAGGCCCTCCGCTCAGACAGTAACCGCATCCAGATAGCTTACGGCTATATTCTGAAAAACTTCCACAATCCGAACTTGAAAATCGGGGATTTGGCGGCCTTGGTGAACATGAGCAATTCCACGTTCAGCCATTTTTTCCAGAAATACACCAATAAAAACTTCACGGAATTCCTTATTGACGTGCGCATCGGCAACGTGTGCAAGCTCCTGCTGAACACCGACGAGAACATTGGTCAGATTTCCTACCGCTCCGGCTTCAACAACATGGCCAACTTTAACCGCCTTTTCAAAAAATACCGCTCCTGCACCCCCGCAGAGTATCGCCGCCGGAACAAAGAAAACGTCGCCTTCGATTGGGAAAAACAGATTACCCCGTGGCAGTTTTTACCTTCCGATGCCGAAGTGTTGGAAGTTTTTAAACCGGATAAATACACGACTACGAGGGTGTTGCACAATTAAGCCGGATTTCAGAAAAGCAAAGGCCGAATGCAATTGCTTGATTCGGCCTTTATTGATTCATATTCGGACTGCAAGCTTGTCAGGCTGCTAAGCCATTCGTGCTTGCAACTTGGATATCGTTCAGTACAGCGGAAAGTGGTTCGGCGGCCTCCTTCGATTGTACAGCCGTCATTTCTTCCGGTTGCCCGTGGCGCTCGCCGAGTGAATAGTTGCGGCGGGAATTTTTGTATTGTAGGTAAAAATCTGGGTTTTTCATTTGCATGACCTTCATGCTATTGTCAATCTTGAACCGCAGCATATTATTCAGCTCCTTGATTTTGGCCTTTAGTTGCTGTAGTAGCGTCTTGTTGTCCACTTTCACCGCCCTCACCTTGGGATTCAACAGCTTAAACTTATCCACTTTGCTTTTAATTCAAATTAGAAATCCACCTGCTTTGCAGGTGGTCATGTTCTTTTGGCTTTGCCTTCAAAATGTGTAAGTCTTGAGTGCAGTGTTGTTAGGAAAGCTGAGCCTTGTGCGAAGGAGGGCTTTGCCCGACAGCCTTTAAATCCACCTGCTTTGCAGGTGGTGGGTTAAAACTAGCTCTAAATCTGTAAGGTTTTTTTAGGAAGGTTTAGGGTCACTGTTTGACGGACGAACAAAAGGCAGAGAACAAGGAATTTGCCAAAGAACGTATCAGAGTCGAACACAGCTTGTCGGGGTTGAAACGATTCAGAATACTATCCGATAGGTTGAGTATGCACGATATAAATCAATATCATGAAATAATTGGGCTTTGTGCTGGCCTTTGGAACCACAGCCTAATTTGCCCAAATAATTGATTATCATGTCAAAACAACTCTAATATATGTTGGCTGGATACATTATGATAAATATTCAATGTGCTGTAAAATATTAATGAGATATACCTACCAGCATAATTATTAATACAATGATATTCCAAGTCTAAATCCTCCTGAAAACCAACCTTTTCAATATACGATTTAGAAACTAAAATGCCATTTATTTCAATGCGCAAAAACCTGAATTGATAAAGTTAGATATTGTTTACGGAAAAAGAAGATGTTCGAATGCACATCTAAGACCATATTGGCAATTAAGATGAAATAGAGTTAACTCAACTTTACCTGGGAATTTGGTAACATCTATTTGGAAAATGGAATATTGAGAAGCGGGTAGAAATGAAATTGTTGATTAATGCATTTCTTTAAGGCTATTAATTAAAACTAGATTGGTATTTCAGACCTTGAAGTAATTTAGTTGAAGGAAAACCCATCCTATTGAACTTCTCACCTCCTAACTTTGTCTTTTAACCTCGCAATTTTATCTTCGCTACCATGTCCATCTTCCACCTCGATAGCAATTACAAACCCACCGGGGACCAGCCGCAGGCCATCCGCCAACTCGTAGAAGGCGTGAAAAACCATGAGCGGTCACAGGTGCTGCTTGGCGTCACGGGTTCCGGCAAGACCTTCACCATCGCCAACGTCATTGCGAAGCTAGACCGCCCCGTGCTCGTGCTCACGCACAACAAAACCTTGACCGCACAACTCTACGGCGAGTTCCGGGAATTCTTCCCCGACAATGCGGTAGAGTATTTCGTGAGCTATTACGACTACTACCAGCCTGAGGCGTACATCTCAGTCACCGATACCTTCATCGAAAAGGACATGAACATCAACGAGGAGGTGGACAAACTCCGGCTGCGGGCCACGTCCTCGCTGCTCAGCGGTCGGCGGGACATCATCATCGTCGCCTCCGTCTCTTGCATTTACGGTATGGGCAACCCAGAAGACCTCAGCACGAGTATTATCCGCATTCAGGAAGGCATGAAAATGACGAGGAACATGTTCCTCCTGAAACTCGTCGAAAGCCTTTACTCCCGCACGGAGATGGACTTCCGGCGGGCCACTTTTCGGGTGCGTGGCGATACGGTGGACGTCAATTTACCTTACGTGGACTATGGTTATCGTATCATCTTTTTTGGGGATGAAATCGAGGCCATCGAACGGCTCGAAATCGAGAGTGGAAAGCGTATTGAGAAGCTTAGCACCGCTGCCATTTTTCCCGCTAACCTCTACGTGCCGCCCAAGGAACGCATGGGCGACATCATCCGGGATATTCAGGACGAGCTTTGGGAGCAGGTCAAATATTTTGAAAAAGAGCAGCGATACGTGGAGGCCAAGCGCATCAAAGAGCGCACCGAATTTGACCTCGAAATGATCAAGGAACTCGGTTACTGCAACGGCGTGGAGAACTATTCCCGCTTCTTCGATGGCCGGATTCCGGGTACACGCCCCTTTTGCCTGCTCGATTATTTTCCCGATGATTACCTGATGGTGATTGACGAAAGCCACGTGACCATCCCGCAGGTTCGGGGCATGTGGGGCGGCGACCGTGCCCGCAAAATGAACCTTGTAAACTGGGGTTTCCGTTTGCCTTCGGCAATTGATAACCGTCCGCTCAGTTTCACCGAATTTGAGAGCTTGCAAAACCAGATCATCTATGTCAGCGCCACACCCGGCGACTTTGAAATGGAGCAAACAGGTGGCCTCATCGTCGAGCAGCTCATCCGCCCAACCGGGTTGGTGGACCCGCCCATCGAAGTGCGGCCTAGCCTGAACCAAGTGGACGACCTGCTGCACGAAATCCAACTCCGCATTGAAAAAAACGAGCGGATACTCGTCACCACGCTCACCAAGCGCATGGCCGAGGAACTGGCGAAATACATGGCCAAGCTCGACATCAAAGTGCGCTACATCCACTCCGAAGTGGAGACGCTGGAGCGGGTGGAAATCCTGCGGGACTTGCGCCTCGGTGATTTCGATGTGCTCATTGGTGTAAACCTGCTGCGGGAAGGGCTTGACCTGCCGGAAGTTAGCCTCGTCGCCATCCTTGATGCCGATAAGGAGGGCTTTCTTCGCAACGACCGCTCCCTCACCCAGACGGCTGGCCGGGCCGCTCGGAACGTGAACGGCCTCGTCATTTTCTACGCCGATAGCATCACCGACTCCATGCAGCGCACGATTGACGAGACGAACCGCCGCCGTAGCATCCAGATGGCTTACAACGAGGAGCATGGCATCACCCCAAAAACACTCGCCAAGAGCAGGGAGGAAATTCTCGCTCGCAGTTCAGTGCTTGACATTCGAGGCAAACGAGAGTATTACATCGAACCGGAAACGCCGAGCATTGCCGCCGACCCCATCGTCAGCCACATGACCCGTGACCAAGTGGAGCGCCTCATCGCCGAGACGGAAAGTAAGATGAAGAAAGCAGCGAAGGATTTGGATTTTATTACTGCTGCGCAATACAGGGATGAGATGCTGGCGCTGAAGGAGCGGTTGAAATAAGCATGGAATTAAAATATGAACTGCCAAATTATTTTGCAAATGCATGCAGGATATGAGGCTACATAATTTTTATTGCCATCCCTCAAGAAAAATGTGAGATAGGGATTTCCGGAAAATTGTATCAATACTTACCCTGTTTGTCTACATATTGCCAAGCATCACTCTCCCACCTGCTATGCTCGCCTTCTTTGATGGTTTTACACTGGTTACTGACTTTGGCTTTTCCATTTTCAAAAGGGAAGGCACAATCGAACTGCGGTTCGATGACAATGGCGTAGGTCTTGGCATCTGCATAACCGATTTTGCCATTTTTCATCACCCGAATTAGCCCCTCTGATTCATAATCAGGGCCGTTGTCGTAAATAAACACTTCATAAAGCACCTTTTTTTGACTGTCCATGATGACCCATTTTCCATCGGTGGTCTGTTCCATGTTCAGTGCTATGGAAGTGGTAGTATCTGCAAGGGGTTCGGGATTGTTTTCCTCTTTCGCCGAATCGCTTGAGGCTTGTTTGCATGCAACACCAACAAATAACAAAACAAGTAGGCAGAGGAGTAGGAAGTGATTTTTGTTGTAAGAATTCACAGGTAACAGTAATTTTTCGACGATGAATTATGAATGATACAAATTAAACCTTTAACGTTTTAGAAATATTTCCCATGCTTGGAAAATGAGTTTGGAAGCGACAATATCTTCATTTTTCCTTGAAAGCCTACTTATTTGGAGGTAACAGCCAGAAGAAATGGAAATAATACTGGAAATCTGATTTTTATAAAATATTTTTTCAAGTATTTGAACTGAATCAGCTATCCCGTATTTTCGTCCAACAAAATGAATTCGGCACAAAATTCAAATCAAAATCCCCTTGAAAAAACTCCATCTCTCCCCGCCTTCACTGGCGCATTTAAACGGTCAGCACGAAGCCCGGCAATTGCTGGCGGCTCTGCTTCGCATCCTCGGCCTGCATCGGCTGGAATTGGCCCTCGAAATCGTAGCAGAGAGTTTTGAAGAGGCGGCACAGCAGCCCTATTTTCGTCAGCCATCGAATCCATTGAATTTTCTCCTGTCAATTGCGCAGCAAAAAGCACTGGACGCCGTGAGGGTGCAAAATCTTGCAGGTCGTCTATCAAGGGAAGTAAATTTTGCCATCGAAACAGGGAATCCATTGGAGGAGATTTTTCAAGGAATTTTCGAAGAAAAAACACTAGAGGATAACCGCTTGGCGCTGCTTTTCGCTTGCTGCCACCCGTTGTTGCCGTTGTCGCTGCGCAAGGCATTGGTGCTCAAGACCAATTTTACCTTCTCCGAAAAAGACATCCAGCAGTTCCGGCATTCCGATGATTTGAGATTGCTCAAGGAACTTGAAACGGCGTCCGAGCTAATTCTACAAAACGGCGTGCAGAGCGGAGTGCCGCCGCCCGGGCAGCTCCCTTCTAGGCTTGCTTCAGTTCAGGGAACATTATTGGCGCTTTTCATGGAGGGCTACGAACACAGCGAGTTGACCATTTTTGCCCGACGCTCCTTCTGCGACACCGCCTTTCAAATGGGCAGCTTGCTTTTGTCAAATCCAGTAACGGAATTGCCCACCAGCCTTGCTCTGATGTCAGTGCTGTGCCTCTTGTCCGCCCGTTTCGAGCCACGGCGGGGCAGGCCACCTTCTTTTTTGATTTTGGATGAAAAAAACCGGGCAAAATGGAACCCGCAACTCATTGACCAAGGCGTGGCATTCTACGAAAAAGCAGGTGACCCCAACGACGCTGATGAATACCACCTACTGTCCCGTGTATTGATGGAACACACGCTTGCTCCCCATCCCCGCTTCACCAACTGGGAGCGGATTCAGGAACATCTACAACTGATGCTGGAAGTCTGCCCCACTTACCGCTACCAGCTTTGCTATGCTTATACCTTAGGGAAAAATGGACAGTCGGATATGGCCATCCAACACCTGTTTGCCGTGCCCAATTTTGCGGAGCACCTACCTGACGACTGGCTCACAAATGGGCTACTAGGCGAATTTTACCGACAGGTGAAGAACTTGCGGGAATGCGCCCGCTACTACCAAATTGCGCAGCAAAAAGCTCCAACTACAGCGCTGAAAAAGCTCATCCACCGGAAGATGTTGTCGCTGACTTCCAACAAAAAAGGAAGCAAGAAGAAGGTGAAATGGTAGGTGGATTGCTTTATTGTTGGATTGTTACATTGTTCACATTCGTTATGCGGGCAACAATATAACAATCCAACAATTCAACAATTATTGGTATTTCTTCAGAATCACCGAACCATTGTGACCGCCAAACCCGAAGGTATTGCTCAGCACGGACTTAACATCCCGCTGCTGCGCTTCGTTAAAGGTCAGGTTGATGCGAGAATCGAGCTCTGGGTCGTCGGTGAAGTGGTTGATGGTAGGTGGCACAAAACTGTGCTGAATGGATAGTACCCCAGCGATAGCCTCAATCGCCCCGGCTGCACCAAGCAAATGCCCAGTCATGGACTTGGTGGAGCTGACATTCAGTTTAAAAATATTGTCACCAAAAACCTGTTGGATGGCCTTCACTTCAGCAATGTCACCAAGTGGAGTGGAGGTGCCGTGGACGTTGATATAATCTACTTCGTCAGCGTTCATTTTTGCATCGGCGAGGGCAGCTCTCATCACATTGGCAGCACCAAGTCCCTCTGGGTGTGGGGCGGTTATGTGATAAGCATCAGCCGTGGCACCAGCACCAACAAGCTCACAAAGGATATTTGCGCCACGCTTTTTAGCGTGTTCTAAATCTTCCAGTACGAGTATGCCAGCACCTTCACCGAGTACGAAGCCCTCCCGGTCGAGGTCGAAGGGGCGAGAAGCTGTTGCGGGATCGTCATTGCGGGTGGAAAGAGCCTTCATGGCGCCAAAGCCACCGACTGCAACCTTCACGATGGTTGCTTCTGTTCCGCCAGTTATCACTACGTCGTTGCGTCCCAAACGGATATTGTCAAAAGCGTTCATGATGGCATGTGAAGAGGATGCACAAGCGGAAACGATGGCATAGTTGATACCTCGGAAACCATATTTCATTGACACATGTCCGGAGGCAATGTCAATGATCATTTTAGGAATAAGAAAAGGATTGTAACGGGGAATGCCGTTGCCAGTGATGAAGTCTTCCACCTCTTTTTCCAAAGTGGAGAGACCACCGATACCGGATGAAATGACCACGCCTACTCGGTCGCAATCAAGTTTTTCGGGGTCAAGGCCAGCTTGTGCTATGGCTTCGTCCGCAGCCACCATGGCGTAAACGGTGAAGTCGTCAAGGCGGCGGACTTCTTTTTTATCAATAAAATCCTCAGCGGTGAAGTTTTTGACCTCGCAGGCAAATTGGGTCTTGAAATTGGTAGCGTCGAAATGTGTGATGGGGCCAGCGCCGCTGATGCCGTTCTGCAAACCATCGAGGTATTCCTTGATATTGTTGCCGATGGGGGTCAAAGCGCCAATGCCAGTGATGACAACCCTTCTCATAAGTTTAGTTTTAAATGGCAAAAACAGGAGGCAGACGGAGAATTAGGGCGAAGTCAACTGCCAAGACCTGCGCTGCATGAATGAATGTAAGTGCAAGAAGAGAGAAGCCAAAAACCCGCACAGGGCGAGGTTTTTGGCTTCGGCTAGTAATCTATTCGGACGGGCTTTTTACGAATTGGCTTCGATGTACTCGATTGCCTGTCCTACAGTTTGGATTTTTTCAGCCTGCTCGTCTGGGATGGAGATATCGAATTCTTTCTCCAATTCCATGATGAGTTCTACGGTGTCGAGTGAATCGGCACCAAGGTCGTTGGTGAAGCTTGCCTCTGGGGTAACTTCTGATTCTTCAACGCCCAGTTTCTCTACGATAAGACTTTTTACGCGATCTGCAATGCTAGACATATCAAACACTGTTTAAGTGGAAAAAAAGCTTTTTGGATATTGGACCCAGGCCCTTGCATCGGTGCCGATTTCTTGCCAGCAAAACTCGATGCAACCGGATTTCCTTTGTCCTTTGCTCCAAAAGGGTTTTGAAATTTCGTGCAAAGAAAGGCAAAGTCGGGCGATTGGAAAAATTTTTTTGGAAAAGCAACAGAACATTGGAAGTGCTGGACTCTTTTCCGAAAAATTATCAACTTAGATTTGCCAAGTTTGCAGAGCGGTGTACATTTGGCGGCCAATGAATTTTGTCAAAAATACACTTAGCCTCCATCTCCCATAATTTTTAGGGCTTTTAGCTGGTTTTGTTTTTGAAAAATAGGAACCCTACTAGGCTCACCTTTAATAAAAAAATAATTTGAATCTGGCAGATTCTAAGCAAATTTGCACGTTTAGTGCGCCCAAAACACCCTTCAATTTTGCAAACCTATGATGAGCAAGGACGAAAATAGTACAAAGATTGTCGCCACTGTTGGGCCTGCAAGCAGCAATTATGAAATGCTGAAAGAGCTTGCCATTGCTGGCGTTGACATCTTTCGCCTCAATTTTTCACACGGTAAACACGAGGCCCATAAAGAAGTTATCAACCACATCATGCGGCTCAACGAGGAACTGGACGCCCATGTGGGTATCCTCGCCGACTTGCAAGGCCCAAAGCTTCGGGTCGGCACCATCAAAAATGAGCCGTTGATGTTGGACAAGGGCGATGTCATCACCTTCGTGAACACGCCATGCG
Organism: Bacteroidota bacterium; assembly: GCA_016124585.1. Classification (GTDB taxonomy): domain Bacteria; phylum Bacteroidota; class Bacteroidia; order Chitinophagales; family Saprospiraceae; genus UBA6168. The sequence continues at coordinate 146,007 of WGNL01000014.1, forward strand.
AAGGCACCAAGGAGGCAATCTACATGAGTTACCAAGCGCTGGCGGAGGATGTAAACCCTGGCGAGACAATACTCGTTGATGATGGCAAGATAAGGCTGAAAGTGCTTGAGACTAACCGACAAGACACCGTTAAGCTGGAAGTTACCCACGGCGGCCCGATCCGCTCCAATAAGGGGGTAAACCTACCCAACACGAAGGTCAAATTGCCTGCGCTCACTGAAAAAGACATCCGAGACCTTGATTTCATACTCACGCAGCCCGTCAACTGGATTGCGCTCTCCTTTGTGCGTAGTGCACAAGACCTTGACGAACTTTGGCGACGGATCACTGCTAAAGGACACCCTGCCAAGGTCATTTCAAAGATAGAAAAACCGGAGGCACTGGAAAATATCGATGAAATCATCAAAAACTCAAACGGCATCATGATAGCCCGTGGCGACTTGGGAATCGAGACGCCCATTGAAGGGTTGGCCATGACCCAGAAAAGTATCATTGCGAAGTGCATCAAACGCTCAAGGCCCGTAATCGTGGCCACGCAGATGATGGAGTCCATGATGGAAAACCCGACACCTACTCGCCCAGAGGTGACGGATGTTGCCAATGCTGTGCTCGATGGCTGTGATGCCGTCATGTGTTCTGGCGAAACGGCCATGGGAAAGTTTCCCGTTGAGGTAATTGAGACGATGGGACGCATCATCAGTGAGGTAGAGTCCAATGACCTCTACCAATTGCGCTTTCCGGAGCCATCCCCAAACTCATCTACTTTCCACAGTGATGTGGTTTGCTACGGTGCGGTGGACGTTGCTGAACGCATTGATGCCAAATGCATCACGGGTATGACGGTTTCAGGCTACACGGCTTTCAAGGTTTCAAGCCGAAGGCCGAAACGCAAAATCTGCATCTTTTCAGGTCAAGTGCATATCCTCGCCACCCTAAACCTCGTTTGGGGAGTAAAAGGCTTTTACTATGATAAATTCACGACCACAGATGAAACCATCGAGGATACCCTCGCCATCTTAAAAGCGGCAGGTGAAGTAGCTGCTGGGGATGTGGTTGTCAATATTGGCTCAATGCCTTTGCAAAAACGCCTCCGCACAAACATGATGCGTGTGACGGTGGTGGAATAAATTTTTTTCATGCGCGTAAATATCATTAACCGGTCACCTTTTCAGCTCCCGCAATACGAAACTACGGGCAGCGCTGGCCTTGATCTTCGGGCAAATATTTCGGAGCCAATTTCCCTAGATTCATTGGAAAGAACTTTGATACCAACCGGACTTTTCATGGAACTGCCCTTAGGGTACGAAGCGCAAGTCCGGCCCCGCAGCGGGCTTTCCATCAAAAAAGGCCTTAGCCTTGTGAACTCACCAGGCACCATTGATTCAGATTATCGTGGCGAAATCAAAATCGTCCTCGTAAATCTTTCCAACCAAACGCAGACCGTGGAACCCGGCGAACGCATTGCCCAAATGGTTATTGCGAAGTACGAGCAAATCGAATGGCAGGAAGTTGAAGTGCTTTCAGAAACGGACAGGGGAGCAGGTGGATTTGGCAGTACTGGGGCATGAGGTATGAAATTTGCCACATAGAAGGAGCTTAGTTTATGGGATTGTTTTTTAAGATTGCACAAAATTCAAAACCTTCTACCTGAAATCATAAATCAAAACCTACCGTACAAGTAACGAAAACGTGCAACTTCCCGCATCCTAAACTTGAAACTGCTTCTTATGAAAATCATTATCCCAATGGCAGGCCGGGGAACTCGCCTTCGCCCACACACACTCACACTCCCAAAGCCGCTCATTCCAATAGCTGGTAAGCCGATGGTACAACGCATCGTCGAAGACTTGACTGCTGGATATAGCGGCAAAATCGAGGAAATTGCCTTCATCACCGGGGACTTCGGCAAGGAGGTAGAGCAAGAATTGGTCAGTATCGCCAACAGCTTCGGAGCAGAGGGACGCATTTACCACCAAACACAACCTCGTGGCGTGGCGCATGCTATCGGCTGTGCTAGCGAAAGCTTGAATGGCAATGTATTCATCGCATTCAGCGACACACTATTCCGGGCAGATTTTCATTTTGACACCAATGAGGAGGGTATTATTTGGGTAAAAAAAGTGGAAGACCCCTCGTCGTTTGGTGTAGTGAAAACCAACGAAAAGAGCATCATCACCGACTTTGTTGAGAAATCGCCAGTGTTCGTTTCCGACTTGGCAATCGTGGGGCTTTACTACATTCGGGAAGGTGAATTGCTGCGTGACCAAATCAAGTTTTTGATAGATAACAACATCAAGGACAAAGGTGAATTTCAAATAACTTCCGTGCTGGAAAACATGAAGGCGGGCGGTTACCAGTTCCGGGCCAGCGGCATTGATGAGTGGTTGGACTGCGGGAACAAGTTGAACATCGTGGATACTAACCGCCGAATGTTGGAGATAAAAAACCCAATGGAGCAGCTTATTTCGCCACTGGCGGCTATTGAAAACTCTATTGTCATCGAACCTTGCTTTGTGGGCGCTGGTGCCAAAATCGTGAACTCGGTTGTAGGACCGCACGTTTCTGTTGGCAATAATTCGGTCATTACAAACTCTATCCTCAAAAACAGCGTTATTCAAGGTGATACGTTTGTCACCGATGCTCTTTTACAAGATTCGATGGTGGGCAACCACGTAAATTACGAAGGTCATGTATCGGATGTCAGCATTGGTGATTACACAAGTTTTAAAGCGTGAGCGTTCAAATATTTGAGTATTTGAGGCTAATTTTGGCGCAAGCCTCTAGTTTTTAGCGCTCCAAATGTCCAAACCCTAAGCATTAAATGTCCAAAAAAATCATACTTCCTTTATTTCTTCTAGCTTGCTTGTCGATTCAAGCGCAGCATGACGCCGCCTTGGCATCCATGTCGGAATCAGAATCAAAGGTCGAAGCAACTTTCATTGAGGGGAATCTGGAAAAGCTGCTTGGCAACTGGGACAAAGCCGTCACGAAATTTAAAGAGGTGCTGGAAAAAGACCCAAAAAATGCTGCTGCATCTTATGAACTCGCCCGTGCCTATGAGGCACTGAAAGATACCGATAAGGCCGTTGCCGCTGGAAAAAACGCTGTGGAATGGGATCCAGCCAATCCTTGGTTCAAATACTACCTCGCTGACCTTTACCAAAAAATAGACAGAGACAAAGACGCTGCAGAGCTCTATTCCCAACTTGTGAAATTAGACCCTCATAATGAAGGTTACTATTTCAAATGGGCTTATTACTTGGTGCGGGCCAGCCAACCAGCTGATGCTATTAAGGTATATGATCAGTTGGAGAAAATGATTGGTATAAATGAGGAAACGACCCGACATAAGCAAACGCTTTATCTTGGGATGGGGGAATACAAAAAGGCAGGGAAAGAGTTAAAGGAACTGATTGACAGGTTTCCAAATAACATTGAGTATCGCTACCTTCTTGCTAATTTTTATGACCAGACAGGCGAAAAGGAAAAAGCTACTGCTGCCTATCAAGAAATCTTGAAAATTAACCCCAATGATGCCCGTGCGAAAATTGCTCTTGCTGACGACAATAAGGGCTCAGACGATATTAAATTCTTAAATGCTCTTCGCACGGTTTTTGAAGACCCCAACACAGACATTGACACTAAGATTAAGGAAATCATTCCTTATGTAGCCCGCCTCGCCGAGACCGGCGACAAAAACCTCGGGAACTCGCTCCTGGCGTTGACATCGCTGCTGGAAACCGTTCATCCGAACGTTGCGAAATCACATTCTGTGCTCGGTGATGTGCTTTTTTACAACGACCAACCTGATCGTGCGCTGGAACAATACAAAAAATGCCTTGAACTCGACCATAATGTATGGGCAGTTTGGGAGCAAGTATTGTTTATTTATTCTGATAAAAAAGACTATCAAAATCTCGTTAAAACTTCGGAAGAAGCACTTGACCTCTTCCCGAACCAAGCCACAGCGCACTACTTCAACGGACTTGGCTATAATGGCCTACGAAAGCCCAACGATGCACTAACTTCTTTCCAACAAGCGCTTATCATGAGCGCCAAAAACCCACCACTCCGCTTCAACGTACTACGAGAAACTGCCGAATCCTACTATCAGTTGAAAAAGTACACACAAGCTGAAAATTCACTTGCGGAAGCCATGAAGCTTAATGCAAAAGACCCCGCCGTTCTTGAACGGATGGGCGATGTGCAGTACCAGCTTGGCAAGCCCAATGATGCCGTCCAGTTTTGGCAAAAAGCGATGGAGTTCGGAGGGAAATCTGAACTCTTGCAGCGGAAATTCTTGGAAGGTAAGTTAGTGGAATGATGGTGCTTTCCCCAAACCTTGCGAGTAATTTGTGTTAAACCTGCCAAAGCGATTCACGTAAAATCAATTTTGCAACTGCCTCTGTCTGCTAACACCTGCAACGTAATTCATTGATTCCTGTCTTTTCAATACGCCTTGTCCAAATAATGAAACCAACAAAACTTTGGCGTAGAAAGCATCTTAGCAGACAAACTTTTCATGAATTTATGAAATGAGCTAAAATGTTTTGGATATTCAAATGCTTGTTTGATATTCGCTTTGCCTTTTCTTTTAAACCCGAGCATTCTGCCGGTTAGCGTCACAGGGGAAATTCAACCCTTGTTTGGGAAATAATCCAATGCATGTCCAAAGTGCTGTTGTTGCCATGATTGGTAATCTATAACAGCAAGCTTCACTTGTTGCAGCAAAAGCAACAGAAATATATAGTTATTTCCTAAGTGCGACTCACTATACACTCAGATTAAATTCTCACAATTGATTTGATAACTAAATTTTTTAAGCATGAAAAGAAAAATTATCCAACAGTTACTACCTGTACTGTTTTGCATGGCTTCATCGGGGCTATTTGCACAGTACACAGTTAGCGGTACAGTCCAAGATGAGGCTGGGGCACCACTTTTTGGTGTCAACATTCTTATTAAAGGGGCCACAGGTGGCACCATCTCGGAAATCGACGGGAAGTTCAGCCTACAAGTGCCCGACGAGGCAACGGAACTTGAATTCTCCTACATAGGATTCTTAACAAGAACTGTAGAAGTCTCTCGTTCCAATAATGTCCAAACGGTTGTGCTGTCGGAAGATATAAACAGCCTAGAAGAAGTTGTAGTGACAGGCTTGGCAACCAGTGTGAAGCGGTCAAATTTGGCCAATTCGGTAGAACGAGTAGATGCTTCGGAACTAACCGGCATCGCTTCCCAGTCCACTGTTGACGGTGCACTTTATGGCAAATTTAAAGGTGCTGAAATCCGTGCGAACTCAGGAGCGCCGGGTGGTGGTTTGTCTTTCCGCTTGCGGGGTACTACCTCCATCAGTGGATCTTCCCAGCCACTTATCATCCTGGATGGTGTTTATATTGACAATTCTTCCATCAAGGGTGGCTTGAATACTGTTTCTGCGGCCCAGGCTGGTGGTAGTACTCGTAACCAGGACAACCCTTCCAATCGTTTGGCCGATATAGATCCTAGCGACATTGAGTCTATCGAAATCCTGAAAGGTGCATCCACGGCGGCCATCTACGGCTCACGGGCTGCTGGTGGGGTTGTCATCATTACGACGAAAAAGGGTGAGGCAGGAAAGACAAAGGTAAATTTTTCCCAATCGTTTGGTCAAACTCAAATGTTGAACCCATTGGGTGTTAGGCAATGGACTGAGGAGCGAGTGTTGGGTTCTGCCTTTGCAAGTGACATTGATGCTTTCAGGGCGGCCCAATCTAGCGGTACCCTTCACAATTACGAAGACGAACTCTACGGTAACAAAGGGCTTTTGACCAACACCCGTCTCAGCATCAGTGGTGGAAATGACAAAACCAAGTTTTACATTGGCGGTAGCTACAAGAATGAGGAAGGAATCGTGAAGAATACAGGCTATGAAAAAGCCTCTATGCGGATAAACATTGACCAAAAGGTGTCCAAGAATTTCGATATCAACATGACCTCAAATTTTATCCATTCTTCTTCCGACCGGGGTTTTTTCAACAACGATAACTCTGGAACGACCATGGGTGTCGCTTTTACCTCCACACCTTCTTGGGCACAGTTGCAACCCAACGAAAATGGCGTTTACCCATCCAACCCTTACGCGCCATCCAACTTCTTGGAAACAGCGGCACTGATGACCAACAATGAGTCTGTTAACCGTTTTATCGGTGGCGGTACAGCAACCTATAAGCTTTTTACGACTGATAATTCCTCGTTGAAGGCTATAGCAAGGGGTGGTGTAGATTTCTACAACTTGTACACCCGGGCGATATTTCCAAATACACTCCAATTCGAACGTGACGGCAATGGCTTGAACGGTGTGTCTGTTCAGGGTTTTACAAGAAACCTGAATACCAATTTGGCAGCTTTCTTGGTTCATAACCAATATTTGAATAATGGTATGTCATTTAGCACTTCATTCGGGGTGACTCAAGAGAATTTTGACCAAAACACCATCCTTGGAACTTCGACTAACCTAATCGGGGTGCAAACCAACTTAGACCAAGCCGGTTCACGTACTACGGAGCAGTTCAGGAGGCCACAAACCGACAAAGGCTTTTTTGCACAAGAGGAAATCAACTTCCGGGACATGGTGGTGGCGACGGTTGGTATTCGTGGCGACAAGTCTTCGAACAATGGTGATGTAAACAAACTCTACTACTACCCGAAAGCAAACATTGCTTTCAATATTCACAATTTTGATTTTTGGAACAAAAGCGGGTTCGTCTCTTTGCTCAAGCTGCGTGGAGCTTACGGGGAGTCTGGTAACTTTGCTGGGTTTGGCGCCAAGTCCACCATTATGAATTCGACGATTGTAAATGGTGTGGCTGGTGTAAATGTTCCGTTTTTGCTCGGCAATACCAAGGTAGGCCCCGAACGCCAAAAGGAATTAGAACTTGGCTTTGATTTGGGCTTAGGCAAAAAGGTTGGCTTGGATCTCACCTACTACATCAAGTCAGTGGAGGATTTGTTGCTCAATGCAGAAATCCCAACCTCTTCGGGCTTCTCACAACAAGTGACGAATGCCGCCGAACTCCAAAACAAAGGTTGGGAAATCGGTTTGAACCTCAATGTGCTCAATACCCGTGATCTTAAATGGGATGCACGTTTTGGTTGGTGGAAAAATAATGCAGAAGTGACTAGGCTCGATGTACCTGCCTTTACGAGCGGTGGTTTTGCTGATTTCTTGGGCAATTTCATGATTAAAAAAGGGTACAGCCCGACCACAATCATTGGCGTAGGACCAAATCCAGATGTAACCTTGAATGGTACTGGGGAGCCTACTTTACAAGTGTTTGGCAATGCCGAACCAGATTTCCAATTGTCTTGGTCAAATATGATTTCTTGGAAAAACTTCGATTTTTCTATGGTTTGGCATTGGAAACAGGGTGGGAAAAACATTAACCTATCCGCCTTGCTTTTTGACCTCAACGAAAACACATATGATTTTGACGACAAAGGGCTCGATCCGAGCGGTCAAATGACCAATGGTGAATACCGCCTAAACCAAATTGGTGCAAATACAGGACCTTATGTAGAAGATTCAGGTTACATCCGGTTGCGTGAAGTTGGACTTTACTACACGATTCCGCTCCCAAATGTGAATTCAATTGAAAAAGTGCGGATTGGGTTCTCGGGCAACAACCTGATTAACATTTTTGACTACAGCAGCTATGATCCAGAGGTTTCCAATTTCGGAGCCAACGAATTCTCTACTGGTGTTGAGGTAACTCCATTCCCTTCCTCCAAGCGCTGGGACGTCCACTTCAACATTACTTTTTAACTTGAACTAAAAAATTAATTGAGATATGAAATTGACAAAATTTATCTTCATAAGCGTCCTTTTCTTGGCTATTGGCGGTTGTGAAATTGACGACAACCCAAACCCGAACGGATCTAGTATCGGGGGGTTCAACCAAAATGCATCAAAGAGTGAACTACAGACCCTAGTGACAGGAATCGAGGATTTGGTTCGCCAAGATTTTGGGTTCTACTACGATGTCACTGCTATCATTGGCAGGGAGTACTATTTTTTCACTGGCTCTGATCCTCGTTATACTGGTGAGATACTGGGAAAGGGTGATTCCCAATTGGACAATGCTGGCTTTTATGGCACTCGCCCCTATCAAGGGCGCTACCGTACCATCAAAAACGCCAACGTGTTGATTGATGCCGTTTCCAATTCTGAGCAGATTACCGCCGAAGAGGCCAATGGCTATTTGGGATTCGCAAAAACAATACAAGCGCATGAATACCTTCTGGCGCTTAATTTACAATACCAAAATGGTATCCGAATTGACGTTTCCGACCCTGATAATCTTGGGCCATTCGTTGATTATGATGCTGCGCTTACCGCTATTCTTGCCTTGCTTGACGAGGCAGCAGGCCATCTGACAAGTGCGGGTAGTAATTTTCCTTTCAAACTATCGGCAGCAATGGCAGGTTTTGACACACCTGAAACTTTTCTGAAATTCAACAAGGCGCTCGGTGCTCGTGTTGCTTTGTACCAAGGCGATAATGGGGAGGCCAACAAGCGCCTTTCCGACTCGTTCATGGACATGAACGGCGACTTGAACGTCGGCCCTGCTCGCTACTACTCAACTTCAGGTGGTGATTTTGCAAACAACCTCTTCCGTCCATTGGACCAAGCCGACGCCATTATTGCCCACCCCTCCATGGTGACAGACCTAATACCAGGCGATGACCGTGCCTCCAAAATGGTGGAGCGCCCTAGTGGTTCACTCAGCCTTGATGGGCTTACGGGCACACATGATGTTTATGTCTTCAAATCCTTGGAAGATTATGTGCCGTTTATTAGAAACGAAGAGTTGATACTCATTTTCGCTGAGGCAAATGTTGGCACAGACAATTCGGCTGCCGTAAATGCCATCAATAAAATCAGGAACGACCACGGTATCGGCGACTATGCTGGTGGCACTTCCGACTCGGAGTTGATGGACGAAATCATGTATGAGCGCCGCTACTCGCTCTTTGGTGAAGGCCACCGCTGGGTGGATATGCGTCGTTGGGGCCGATTAAGTGAACTGCCTGTCGACCGCCCTGATGATGACGTTTGGGTACAGCTGCCACGGCCAGTTTCAGAGAATTGATGTTTTTTTCAAAATAAAAAGGCTGCCCCTGTTTGCAGGGGCAGCCTTTTTATTTTGAAAAATGTGAAGTGACTCAGTACCGAACCACCTTTTCCTCAAATACCTTCTTGCCTTCCTTGCCATAGCGTCCTACCACCACATACACACCAGCGGTCAAATCCATCACATCCAGCAGTGTGCGGTTGTTGCTGAAGTCCAGGTCCATCGATTTTACGAATCGGCCATCCCTCGTGTAAACGTCAACAGGCATTTTGCCCTCCCAGACATATTCCACTTGCATCAAACAGTTTGCTGGGTTTGGGTAAATATTGAGCCCACCCACATAGCCTGACGTAGTATCTGTTTTAGTGAAAAATTGCTCCGCAAATGCTACTGCTTCTGGCCCAATTTCCATTCCGATAAAACGCCCCGGCATATCGTCCATTGGTGGATGGATGCCGCCCCAGATACGACTCAAGCTGCACTGGTCGCTGGCATCCCGATAGGTGGCCCACTGAAGTGTCAAGCTTTCGCTGGGGCCATCCTCAAAAACTAGGTATTCGTTCTTTGGACAGCTGAAAGTGCCCATCCCTCCAGGAAAATATGGGTCGCCTGTGATGGCAGTGAGTACCTCGGCGCCTGCACGGCTATAAGTGCTATGCCCTGAGATGTATCCGGCAAACGGCGGGGACACAAACGTAGGCCGTTGGTACGACCACCAATATTTTGCACGGATCCAACCCACGCCAGCGTCGTCTGTGGCAGGGTTGGAAATATAGTTTGGGCCCCGCCACGCCAGTAGTTTTACCTCTCCGATATACTCTCCTTGAGCACCCGCTAAGGTGTCACCTGCATCAATCATTTCGATAAAACCGGGAATAAGTGGCAGGCCACCGGGGTGGTAATTCGGCAGATTGGGGTCTGAACTTTGACCCAACTCCGCCATGCCTCTTATTGATGTCACGGGGCGGCTGCTATCGTACCAGCCCTTGATGCCCCAAGCAGTGATTGCTACATCATGCATGGCACCTCCAAGGGCGAGGTAGGACTTTACGTCCCACTGCAGCGCATCAAGTTCAGGGCCTTCGCCCCGCCATTTTCGAACTAGGCTTGGTTGATCGTTGACATAGTTCCAAATCTCGAACCAGTGGCCCGGTGGTGTGGCCGAAGTTGGCCCATCGGCCCAGAATTCGGCAAGCACTCTGGCATAGTCGCCACGAGGAACAATTTGCGGAGTGTATGGAAGTCCTGTTTTGGGGTTCAATGGGCGACCGTGGCTATTGTCGCCGCCGTTTTCCAAATCATAAAAATTGTGATAATCCGCAAAATTGTCGGGGTAACTTTGAATATTGCCAATGGAGGCCGGAGAAATATCCCACAGAACGCCATCCTTGGGGTCGAGCATAGACGACCAAACGGCCACTAGTTCATGGTTCCATTTGAATTCTTCGGAAATGGGGTTGATGCTAGAGGTGTCTAAATAAGCGGGCGGGCCTGGGTCATGGTAAACGATATAGTCGTGTCCATCCCGATTATAAACCGTTGCCTCGCTAGGCTGTAGGGAAAAAGGAGCCACATTGCCCCACTCTGGGCTGAGGAAGGGCTGTACGCCTCCAGCAATTGGATTACCGCTCTGGTCAATGATTTGTTCAATTTGCAGCGGTTGCCAGCGGTTCAGGTCTACAAAGGTGGCATTGCCGGGTATTGACACGGGCATAGGCGGGTTCACGGGCTCGTAGTATTGGTTTTTATAACCGTTGGCTTCGTTGGAACCATCTTGTAAGCCGTAGTCAATAATGGTTTGGGCGATGAAATTTCCCATAGCGGCAGGGCTGCATACGTAATTGGTAGAAGTGTAGCTTGGGTCGTAACCCAGCGAAACCATCAGGTTGTCAATGTCTTCGAAGAGCAGTTCGGCCCGGGGTGATTTTGCGAAGCGGTACTTTAGCAACCGATAAACAGCATAGCTTATAGCTTCTTCCTGTGCTGCCTTCACATTGGTAGGATGCGGCACGGCAGCTATTGTGCTGCTAAAACCGTGTATTTTCTTGCCTATCAAGTAGGTGTCGGCCGTGCCATTGTACAAGGCCCAAGCATCATACATGGCCACGCTTGTATGGAAGAGATTGCGGGCATGTACCGTGGGGCGAGCAAAATCGCCACTAATAGCTTCCAAAACCATCTCGTTCCATTGCCGTGCCACGGAGTGCTGAGACTGACCAAATGATTGATGAAGCGTAAAAATTAATGCGAGAGTTATAGTAAATCTTGTCATCATGCCGAGTTTCTTTTGCTCAAAGATACAGGCACAAGGCTCTTCATGGTTGGGGCGTTGGACTTAAATATTCGTTAGAAAATGAAAGAAAGGGTTTTGGTTGAGCTACCGCTGGACGATCATCCGTTTCATGATTGACACCTGCCCGACTTGTAACTTCAAGAAATATAGCCCATTTGGCAAGTCAGAGATTGGGAGCGGATGTTTGGTCTCTCCAATAACCCTTTCCTTAACTAAGGTTTGTCCAGCTACATTAACGAGGGTGTAATCATAGTCAAATCTAATTGGGGTATAGATATTCGCTACATCGGAAGCAGGTACAGGGAATATAGAGACGGAATTTTCCAATTCATCCTTTTCAAAAGTACGGGTAAAATTGGTACAGGTGCCAAGGTTGTCCTTTAAGATTTCATAAGACTGCATTTCGTACTCGTCCTTAATGAAGCCAGTGACAATGCCATTTTCTAACGACAGGAATGCTTCATTGCACGCATTGTCAAACTCAAAAGTGTACCAGTTTGTTGGCCCATTTGTAATAGCCTCTCCTTCCTGAACAATGAGGTGTCCGCCAATTTTGAACAATGAAAAATCAGGGTCACAACTACTTCCATAACTGGCAAGGATAGTCATTGTATCATGCTCAACTATACCCAGAAGATTGTCTTCCACCACTACATCTATCCAAAGTACTTCTGAAAATTGCCACGGCGAAACATAAGTATTAATGATGCGCACATTGGCCACTTTAGAAGAGGACTTTACATGTTCGCAAAATGAGGAGCTATAAATACAAGAGCAAGCCATCATAAAACTTGGCAAAAGAAACAAAGCGAAAATAGGTAGGAATTTTTTCATTACGTGTTTTTTACAAACATAATGCATTGAAAATTTGCCTGCAATAATTTTAACTGCACGATGCCAATGGGCGACAAGTTTGTTTAGGAATTTTTAAATAAATGTCTTGTGAAAAAAATAATCACACCCAACGTTTTGCCTAGTTAATACGTAATGATTATTGGGACGATATTATCATAGGTGTTAAAAGATAGGATGCTAATTTTTGAAACGCATTTCAAATTGAATTGGGCATACGGCAACTGCCAATATCACCTGTGTAATTAATCAAAGTCGACTATATTTGTCTACAAGTTTTAAAGTCCATAGTTTCGATTTTATTCACCTACTTTAAAATTATACAACATGAGTTCACGCTTAAAATCTATCGCTGCATTTCTCTTGCTCTCTTTAATCTGCTTTACCGCTGATGCCGCCCATATTATAGGTGGATACATGAGCTACCAATGCTTGGGCGGTGAGAACTATCGTTTCACAATGATATTGTATCGGGATTGCTACGGCGGAGGGTCAGCCTTTGACTCTGATGGTGCCAGTGGTGCCCCATTTTCCGCTACCGTCACCTTTTTTACAGGCAGCAGCACCGTGCCACTATCAAGCATTGAACTTAACACCCCAACGATTGACATGGTGCAACCACTGCCCGATTGTTTTTCGCAGTCGGTATCCTGCGTTGAGCGAGGAATCTATGTGTTTGAGGCCACACTGCCCGCTGGAAACGAACCAATCCATGTCGTATATCAACGCTGCTGCCGGAATGCAACCATTTCGAATATAGCTGAACCTGGCGCAACGGGCGCCACTTGGACCATCACCATTACTCCAGAAGCAAGAGCTGTCTGCAATACCAGCCCTGTATTTGGTTTAGTGCCAATGCTTTGCGCTGTAGTAAACGAACCATACAGCTATGACCATGCTGCCACAGATGCCGATGGTGACGAGCTGACCTACGAATTTTGCGCCCCTTTGCTGGGTGGTGGCACTGACCAAATCAATCCAACTATTAGCACTGGCGTGGCACCCGACCCTGACATGCCCCCGCCATACGATATGGTCAATTATTTGAACCCACCTTCCACAGTGGTTCAGCCCATACCAGGCGCTCCAGCTTATGTCATTGACCCAAACACAGGTGTAGTAAATGGCACACCCAATGTGCAAGGCCGATACCTTTATGCAGTTTGTGTAAACGAATTCAGAAACGGTCAGTTGCTCAGCGTGACCCGCTATGAGTTTGAACACGATGCCGGATTTCTCACGGGAATTGACGAAATCGCCAGCGGCAACCGCCTCAAGATTTTTCCCAACCCCACCAACGGAGTTTTCAACGTTGAAATGCCGAAAAGCAGTAATGTAAAGAATTTTGAGGTGAAACTATACGATATGAACGGCCGAAAAGTAGCCAATCAAAGCGAGGCGGATGGTTCGAATCTCAAGGTCACCATACCCGAGCTACTGCCCGGTGTCTATCAGTTGGTGCTGTGCAATGGGCAGGAAATCTATCATGAAAAAATTGTAGTAAAACCCAGCAATCGCTAGGTGTTTTCATAAGCCCCCTCTCGTTTTATCGAACTAAGCGACGGAACCCTCGCTTGCTTGGTTATTTTGATAAATTTGCGTTTCAAACAATCTAAAATTAAACGAGAAAACCACCCACTTATGAGAACCTTGCGCTTCGTAAGTTTGCTGATTTGCATCGCTATAGCTGCCTGTACTAATAATAACAATCAGGCCACCACCAATGAAATATCGGTAGTTGACACAACCACTACGGCCACGGTGGAAGAGTCAGCAACAACTGAAGATGAACCTGCAGCTGAAGAGTCAGGAACAGCGCCAGCGCCAGTGGAAACTGAGAACATCCCAACGCCAAAAGGCTTCGAGGTGATTGGAGCTGCAAAAGGCGATTTGGATAAGGACGGTACGCCAGAAAAGGTCATCGTGTATGATACACCCCACCAGACGGATTTCGGGACGGAGCGTGAGCTTCATATTTTTAAGCAAAAAGGCAGTGCTTGGGAGCTTTGGCACAAGTCTGTGGGCGCTGTTTTGCCAAGCCAGCAAGGTGGCGTGATGGGCGATCCATTCGAGGAAGTGAAGGTCGAAAACGGCAGTTTGGTCATTTCGCATTTTGGCGGCAGTCGGGAAAAATGGCACTACACCCACCGCTTCCGTTTACAGAATAACGACTGGCAATTAATCGGCGCTACTGCCAACAGTGGTGCCCCTTGCGACTATTTCGAAGACTTCGATTATAATCTTTCGACTGGTAAAATAAATTATTCGAAGACGACGGAGGATTGTGAGAAAAGCGAGGAACACCCAGTTACTAAAACGGAGAAAAAAGACTTTATGGTAAAGCTAAAAAGCCTGCCCAAAATGGATGGATTTCATCCGGGTGAAAATAAAGTTGCTCTGCCGAAGACGGATATTGAGTTTTATTATTGAGGTATAATTTATTGGAAAGGGTAAAAATTGTTGAATAAAGGTAATTGTCTAAAATATGAAAATGAAGCGGAGTAATGAATAATTAATTTTTTAGACGTCATGTTTAAGCCATCGAACTCAAAGAATAGATTTTGGAATTTGATTAAAACTTATTTTCAGACGGCCATATTCTGGGCAATATTTCTATATGCCATCCCATATGGAATCATTAAAATCGAAAAAATATACAATGTAATTGGGTTCCATCCGTCAGGAAAGGTAGGCTGGGTATTATTTATAATCTTTAGTTTGTTAGGCGTTTATAGTGGCTATTCAATGAGTTGGTATGGAAAGGGTACGCCATTGCCTTTGAATTGTCCGAATAAATTAGTTATTGAAGGGCCATATAAATTCGTTAGAAATCCGATGGCTATTGCTGGAATTGGTCAGGGTGTTAGTATTGGAATTATTAATGGCTCTTTTTTGATAGTAATTTATTCATTAATTGGTGCGGTGTTGTGGCACTTATTGGTTCGCCCTATTGAAGAAAAAGACCTTGAAGATAGATTTAAAGAAGCTTATATTAATTATAAAGCATCAACAAAATGTTGGGTACCTAAATTGGTGTTTAGATAGAGCCATTTGAATAAGTTGTATTTCATCAGGTTTACATACTTTGTACATCGCAAATTATTACTCGTATATACCTCCACCTATGGCATCCTTCCTCGCCCCCGTCACACTTGACATACAGTTAGGGACGCTTTCTATCCGCATTACACCCAGCAATGCCATAAGTAATGCTTCCTTGAACTTCACCACATTTCCTGTAGGTATGACTATTTCAATATCGGGTAAGCGCTGTTGAATGCAATGCACTAAGTAACTGTTGAAAACTCCGCCACCCGTAGCCAATAGCCGATATTTATCTTTCTTTGTATGTGCATCTTCCAACACTCGTCGTATGGATTTAGCTAATTGAAAGCCTACATGTTCACATACTGTGTGCAATCGGTCAGGTACAGACGAATGAGCTTCAAGGCATGTTTTGGTTAAATTTTGCTGGACCCACTGGTTTGAAAGTGATTTAGGATAAGGCAGGTCAAAGAAGTCTTGACCATTTATGTTTTCCCACAGTTGGAGGTCTAGCTTCCCACTGGCAGCGAGTTGGCCTCCGGCATCAAAAGGTTGGCCGAGGAGCTTAGCAAGGGCGTTCAATGCCTGGTTTGCTCCACAAACATCAAAAGCGATGAACCGACTGGAAGCGTTACGGTAGGTGATATTCGCAATGCCACCTAAATTGAGATAAAAATCATAGTCTGGAAAGAGCATCTTGTCAGCCATAGGGGCAAGTGGGGCGCCTTGGCCTCCAAGCGCCACATCGGCAGTGCGGAAGTCACAAACCACCTTGCAACCAGTGGCCGATGCCAGTGCTGCGCCATCTCCAATCTGGACAGTGAAGCCTTGGGCTGGTTCGTGAAAAATGGTATGGCCATGCGAGGCAATTATATCTACTGTTGCTTTATCTAGCTTGTTTTTTTCGAAAAACTGATTGACAAGTTTTCCCAAATAATGGCCAAATGTCGCATGAACCCTACAAAAATCCGATGCTGAGGCAGAAGGTAAATGCTCTATCTGATGTTGCCACGCCACTGTGAAGGGCAGCGTGTCGGCAAAGAGTAATTCCCAGTTTTTTACATAAAAAACGCCACCTTCCCAAGCCAAGTCAAGCTGGCAATAGGCAATATCAAGACCATCGAGCGAGCTACCCGACATAAGGCCGATGGCATGGTAGGTTTTGATTTGGTTGATATTGCTGCTATTTGCAAACGGTAGACTGATATAAACTGAGCATGAGTTGGTATTTTGGCCAAGTTAAGTATGCTAGGCCATCCTAGACTATTTTTTCAGTGTCATCGTGTATTCCGCTACCGCTTTGATTTTGTCTTCAGAAAGCAATTCTTTGAATGGTGTCATGGCTTTGCGGCCATTGGTGATGACATTGATGCGTTCCTCAACCGGCAAGGTAGAAACTTGGAGGTTGAAAGCGCCACTAGCGCCCATGTCACCATACAAGCCGTGACATGTTACGCAATATGTTTTGTAAATTTTTTCGCCATCAGCACTTGGGGCGGCTGTGGTGGATTCGCTGCTGCTTTTTTCGCTCCCGTTTTCGCTCCCGGATTGGCTGCAAGCGTAAATCAAAGTGGCAAACAAGGTAAAAATCAATAGTTTTTTCATGTTTGAAAAGTGTTTTTATTAGCGGCGAAGTTAATTGCTACACTGGAATTTTAACCTAAAACTTCCCGTTCAGCTTATTCATTTAAACAATAGTGTTATTTTACCTGAAAGAAATTACATTTGCGCCAACCAAACGAATAGTTGCATTTTTATTTTTTAGATTTTTAGACTAGAGACTAAAGGCCTTAGACATTGGCATGTATAGCCAGTTTCAAAACTTGTCCTTTTAAATCAAAGCGTAGCATAGACAACCCCGCCTATCATAACCCGTCTATTGGCTGATGTCCAAGGTCTAAGTGAGTTACAACTATGGCAAAAAAATATGGCGTTACGTGGTGGGGGCAACAGTGGCTTCAATCGCTTACCCTGATAGATTACAACAACCGCCTACCACGAGGGAGAGCACTTGCCAGTACTGGCAAAGTTCGTTCGATGGACATTAAAGGGAACCAAATTATTGCGCGAGTGCAAGGTGCACGAACGGATACTGTGCGTGTTAGCATCAGTGTGCCACTCTTCACGGATAACGAAAAAGAAAAATTCATCGAAGCGCTGGCCAAGCAAGATGCGATGATCATGCGGCTCATCAAACAAGAATTGCCCAATGAATTAAAAGCACTGGCTGAAAAACAAGGCATCAGGTTGTTCCCAGAGTCATGGAAAGATTTTTCCATGCAATGTTCGTGCGACGATTTTTCAACACCATGCGAACATCTAGCTGCCGTCATTTTTGAGTTGGCAGAAGAGATAGATAAAAACCAGTTCATGGTGTTCGAGATGCACGAGATGAATCTGATGAAGGAACTGGAGGCTCACTATCAACGGGAAGAAGCCAAAAAATCGGAGGAAGTGGCTAAGGTGAGTAACTTGCTTGATCCACCACCTTCTAAAGAGGGTTTTATCAGTGTAAATAGCGGCAAGGAGTCAAAACCGTTGAAACCTCATGTACTTGATTTCACGACGATACCCGAGGCGGGCACACAGGTTTTGATGCTATACCGGGCCAACCAGTTTTTTAGCGGCATTGAAATCAAAGAAGTGCTGCACCAATGCTTCGCTGACGCATCCGAAGCTGCCGATCAACTGCTGAGCGGCAACGTGGAACGGAAGATAATGCCTTTCAGAATATTTCCCGAAGACCACCTGCAACTGGTTTTTGATGAAAACCTGCGTTTCCAGCAATTGCTGCTCCGGGATATCAGCGGTAGGGTGCGCCCGCTCTCAAATTTCCACCCCAACGACCTCATCCAACTGCTCTACACCTACGACTTCGGTACGCTAAACCGCACCCATCCCAACACTGAGGTGCTGCTCCACGTATTTTCCTATGCACTCAATTTGGCAAAAAACGGGGCCATCATGCCACAGCTTCTGGAATGCGCTCCCGGAAAATACCGGGTACGTTGGGTGCCTGCCCAAGCAGTTGTAGAAGTACGGGAGTTTTTCGAAAAATTGGCACCTAGCCTCGCTCCCGACTTGATTTTTGTGGAGAAAAAAGGCATTCGTCGCACCCAACCCGCCGCCGAAATGCTCAATTCCATCTGTTCGTTTTTCATCGGATATTGCGTAGCAACAAATGCCGAAAACGACTCACAACCACTTGTACGGCTTTTTCAGAGCACAGACAACTCTTTGCAAAGCTTGGAGGGGCAAGATACTGCACAGCAAATACACCGCTGGCTGAATAATTTTTTCATCAACAAGAAAGACTATGTGCCGGCAGTAAAGATAGATGAGGCGAATGGCCAGTATGCTGTTGACTTGGTGGTGGAGTACCGTCCTACACCGCTAATGCCGCCCATCCCTTTGGGCTTTTTTCTGAACCAAAAAAAGTATGAAACGGTAAAAGACGAGGTGTTGAAGGATATGTCACTGCTCCTCGAATTCTTCCCACAGCTCAGTAAAGTCCTCGAATCAGAAGGTAAAAAACCTTTGGTTTACAACCCCACCCGGTTCATGCCAGTCTTGCTCAAAAACTTGCCAGCCATTGAGATTTTCGGTATAAAGACCTTGCTTCCAACAGGCATGAAGGACGCTGTGAAGCCCAAGCTTTCATTAAGTGTGGGCAAACTCGCTCGTAAAAAAAGTGACTTGAGCCTGCCGTTTGAACAACAGTTTTCGTTTGACTGGCAAATTGCCCTGGGCGATTCACTGCTTTCCACCGATGAGTTTGAAAAACTAGTGAGCAGCGTAAACGGTGTGGTAAAGTTGGACGGGCGTTACATCCTCGTGGATGAAGATCAGCTCATCAGCTTGTTCGATAAATTGGAAGAACCACCCCAACTCGACTACGTGGAGGCATTGCAAGTGTTATTCACCAAGCGTTTTCACGGTTCAAAAATCAGCCTTACGGAAGAGGCGGAGGCACACCTGCAAAGCTTCCTGAACCCAAGGGAGGTCATGTTGCCCAAGCGTCTGAATGCCGATTTGCTCGCACACCAGCTTACTGGCTATGATTGGCTGATGAAAAATGCCCGACATGGATTTGGCAGCTTGCTCGCTGACGATGTAGGGCTAGGTAAAACTGTTCAAGTCATTGCTGTCCTGCTAAAATTTAAAGAAGAAGGCCTGCTGGACTTGGACAAGATACTTGTCATAGCACCGGCGGCTTTGCTGGCAAATTGGCAAATCAAGATGCGCCAGCTTGCCCCCACACTTGTAACCGCTCTTTACCGAGGAAAACGGCAACCATTGGGCGTTGCCACGCCTGATGTCATCATCACCTCCTATGAAACGGCCAATGCAGAGGTGGAACTGCTTTCAATAATGCCTTGGTATTGCATTGTGACCGATGAAGCGCAGTGGGTCAGTGATGCCGGGATCGAGGAGGAGGGCATCAAAATGATACCTGCAGCGGTACGCATCGGCATGATTGGGAGGTTTATCGAGCATCGTCTGAACGAGCTCTGGAGCATCATGGACTTCCTGAACCCTAATTACCTCGGTTCGCCGAAACAGTTCATGGACCGTTTCGAGCACCCTATCCTGCGGGAACACGACCAGCGGAGGGCAGCACTTCTGAGCAAAATAACTTCTCCATTCATGCTCCGTCGCATGAAAACAGACAAGGACGTGTTGCCTGAACTCCCGCAGCCAATTCGTGCCGATGTATACGCCACCTTGGCACCTGAGCAAGAAGACATGTATGCCCGCTTGGTTCAACGTGACATAAAATTGATGTTGGAGGAGAAAGAGGCCAATCGTCGGCAAACAATCGTATTAGCTCTGATGCGGGACTTGCGCAAAATATGCAATCACCCTTACCAATATTCTAGGGCTGGCTCCAAGGAGCCAAGGCAGTCGGGCAAGACGCAACTGCTCCTCAGTTTGTTGGAAAACAATTATGAAAATGGGGAAAAGACACTGATTTTGACCCAATTCCCTGAAACAGGCGAGATACTTACGAAGGCGATTAAAGATGCATTTGGCAAAGAACCACTTTTCATACACGACGCCTTGGGCATGGTGCAACGTGACGAAATGGTTTTTTCCTTTCAGAAAAATCCGGTTTTCGATACCCTCGTTCAGGTTGCGACGCCATCGCATCCGGGGCAAAGTTTGTCGGCAGCGACGAGCATCATCCTGTTTGACCGCTTCTGGAATCCCGCTTTGGAAACGCAATGGGTGGAACGAGCCAGTCGAATTAGCCAGTCGAGAACTGCGCTGCTTTGGAGACTGACTACAGCCTTCACTTTCGAGGAACGGCTGGATGAGTTGTTGCGGAGCAACAAAGAACTCCAACAACTCACGGTCGCCGCAGGAGAAAATTGGATTGGTGAACTACCCGTACAGGAGTTGGAGTGGGTCTTTGGGTAATGTGAATTTCGGATTGGGGCAACCTATTTTTTCGGTTTGTACTTTGACTTATCCATGATAAACTGTGCATCCGTTATCGCCAACAATTGCTCCATTGTGGTCTTCGGGTTTTTCTCCATAAACGCTTTCACGATTTGCCAACCCAGCCAATTGGCAGTACGACCGGGCGCACCTTCCGGCATGCCGGGTGAGTCCGGGCTGGGCTCCACGAACTTTCGGTAGGTATTGTAATCAGTAGAGTACAATAGTTTTTCCGAGAAAAAATAGGCCCAGATATTCGCCTCATTTTCATTACACCATGTCACTTGTTTTTGGGAATATTCCAACCTTACGCTGTCAGGCGTATTCGGCAGCAGGTGGTCGAGGATATAAAGTTTTTTGCCATTTTGAATCATGTAGTCGATCATCCGGTTACCTTTTGCAGGGCCTGTTATGTCATCCACTAACAATTGCATTGATTTTGAGACAATGTGGTCCTTGTTGAAAGTTCGAACGAGGTACTGCGAGAAATTGGGGTTTTCAGGGTTGATGGATTGGTATGGGTAGGTTTCACCAAGGTAAAAATCGAGACCCACACCGATGGAGTTTTCACCATACAGGAAACCACCAATGGTGTACTCCGAAATATAGGTGACCACTTCGCCTGATAGTGGCTGCGTTGGGAAATAATATTTGAAAAACTGGAACGCCTGCCTGAAGTCTTTTTCCAGCCTCTTTGAATCTGGTAAAACGACCTGACAAGTATCGTAGAGCTTGCGCACGGCTGGGTGGGTTATGAAGCCCTTCACGTATTTCGTTGGGCCTTCCGGGGCAATGGTCGAGTCAGTGGAACCGAGCACTTGGCCGAAAAAAATGGGTGCAAATTCTGGGTATTTTCCTTCCAAAGCCGCTAAACCTGAGGCCACGTCGTTGGTATCAAGTGCAAAGAGATCTTGGTCGAAGCGCCTAATTTTGACATCCACCTGGATGTCGGAAACATTCGGAATATCTTTACCTTTGCCGCATTCGCAAGCGTTTACACAGAGAAAAATTGCGAAGAGAAGAAATAAGCCGTTTCTAACGTTCATAGATTGTATTGTTGAAATTGCGGAATTGTTTTATTGTTAAAAGCGCCAAAAAACAGTTCAACAATTTTAAAAGCAAACCAAAAACAAAAGTAGATGAAAAAAATTGTTGCAATCGCCGCCTTTTTTGCGCTCCTGCATAGCGCTGCCAATGCTCAAGAGACTGACCTTAGGCTAGGTTTTCAGGTCAGCCCGACCTTCTCTTGGATGACGACCGACGATAGTGAAGTAAACAATAACGGAACAAACCTTGGGTTAAAACTCGGGGCCCGGGGCGAAGTTTTTTTTCGGGATAACTATGCCTTCATCATTGGTTTGGGCTTTGCCTTCAATACCGGTGGGCAGTTGCGCCATAACCAGTTTTCCAATGCTTGGCAGCGCTCGAAAATTCCAAACGGTGTCATTGTCCCCTTCCCTGCTGGTACCGACCTCCGGTACAATTTGCAATACGTGGAAATTCCTTTTGGTTTGAAATTCCGCACGAACGAAATTGGTTACCTCCGGTATTACGCCGAGTTGCCAGTCCTAACACTTGGCTTCAAGTCGCAGGCGCATGGGCAGGTGGAATATACGAGCATCAAGGAAGACCAGATTGACATCAAAAAAGAGGTTACACCACTTACGCTTTCGTGGGGTGTGGGCGGTGGCATCGAATACAGCGTGAGCCAAGGCACCTCACTTATTGGCGGTATCAGCTACCAGCGGGGCTTTACCGATGTGACTAAAAATTACGATGGAGCGAATGAGAAAGCTACTATTAGCAGCATTATCATCCACCTGGGCGTGATGTTTTAGGTAAAAATAATTTCCCTAAAAAGGCCCTCGGCGAGCAATTGACGAGGGCCTTTCTTCATTCGAGAACAATTTTTTGCAAACACAATGAACGAAGAAAAACTCACCTTCTACTACGACAAAATCATAGACTTTGCTGTCACCTTTGTTCCCAAATTGGCCATGGCAATCCTGATCATCGTTATTGGGTTTTGGTTGGTAAAAAAACTAACGGCGCTCTTCTCCCTCTCCCTCGAAAAAGCGAATTTCAGTAAAGAAGTAGCGCCGTTCCTAGTTTCATTTGCAGGCATTGCGTTTAAAATAATCGTACTGCTGGCAGCGGCCGGCATTGTTGGCATTGAAACGACCTCCATTTTTGGGATACTGGCAGCGGCGGGTTTTGCGGTTGGTTTTGCCTTGCAAGGCAGCCTCAGCAATTTTGCGGCAGGCATTCTTCTCATGGTGTTCAAGCCCTATAAAATTGGTGACATGGTGGAGGTGAACGGAAAATTCGGCAAGGTGGATGGCATTCATATTTTCAATACCTTCCTCACCACGCCGGGTCTTAAAACACTCATCATCCCAAACGGAAAAGTGATTGACGACACCATCACCAATTTCTCCGCCAAAGGCGCCATCCGCATCGAACTGAACGTTACAATGCCCTACGTTGAGAGTTTTCCGAAGGTAAAACAAGTGGTATTGGATGCTTTGGAAACCGTGCCGTTAGTATTAAAAACGCCAGCCCCGGAAATTGGAATTGAGCGCTTTGAAAGCCACAGTGTGCTGTTGGCGGTGCGTCCCTACGTGAGCCCAGATGATTATTGGGAAGGCATTTTCGAAGTACACAAAGCAGTGAAATCTGCCTTTCATAACCACAATATCCAAGTGGCTTACTCGGAGGGAATCGAGATAGGAGCTATTGGAGAATAAAAAATCGGTTACTCGAAAAGCTGGTCGTACTCACCTTTCTTGGCGGGTTGTTTGATTTTTGGCAAATCAAGCGGTTTTTCCCGGCTAGGCTTGCTTTCGATTTCTTCAAAATCCACCAGTTCTCCCTGTGTCCGGTTTTCGTACTGTTGCTTAGCGTCTTTGAATTTCTTTTTCAAAATTGCCTTGCCGAACAGAAATGGGAACACAAACATGTACCCAAAAATGGTGA
This sequence comes from Bacteroidota bacterium, assembly GCA_016124585.1. Lineage (GTDB taxonomy): Bacteria > Bacteroidota > Bacteroidia > Chitinophagales > Saprospiraceae > UBA6168. The sequence continues at coordinate 169,728 of WGNL01000014.1, forward strand.
ACAAAATGGCCCCAACCCCCAGCAACGGATTGCTTTTCAAGGTGCTACCGATCCATTTTACATAGTTGATAACGACGGAGCGGTCAATAATGAGGGTAGCGATGAGCATCAGTGGGGCAGCGATTGCAAGCACAATCAACATGCCTTTAACGATGAAATACATGGCCACCAGAAAGGCGACCAAAATGAGAACGCCCGTGATGCCGTCAAATCTAAACCCCGATGTCTTGCGATATGTCATGCTTTTTTAATTTGAATTACGATTGTCTTCTTGACTTAAACAACTGCGAAAAGTAATGACTTGTTTTGCCAAAACTGCTTTAAATAGTGGGTTTCCAACGTTTTCGTGGATATTGTGTAGGAAAAAATAGACTAATCGTCGGCCAGTATCTGCAACAATTCGTTGAGCATCATGGCGGTGGCGCCCCACAGCACCCGGCCATAAAGGTCAAAATACGGCACGTTTTTCAAAAAGATTTGAGGGGTGATGCGGATATCTGTCACCTGCCTGACGCCCTGCTGCTGGAAATGCGACAACGGAACCTCCAGCACGGCGTTCACTTCCTCCACTTGCACCTGATAAGTCGGCGCAGCCTCCAGATAACCCAAAAACGGATGCACCTGAAAATTGCTGACGGGGATGTACAAATCCGTCAGCCCGCCCAAGATTTTCACCTGTTCCCGTGAAATGCCAATTTCTTCTTCGGCCTCTCGCAGTGCCGTGTTCAGCATGGAACCGTCTTGCGGTTCGGCCTTGCCGCCGGGGAAGCTGATCTGGCCGCCATGCTGGTCACGGTCGTTGGCGTTCCGCTCGATGAATACGATGCTCCATTCCTCATTTTTTGGGAACAAAGCCAACAACACTGCGGCCTGACGGGCTGCCGTCGGTGCTTCCAAGTACTGCCGTCGGGTGGCATGTGCCATCTGCAATTGGGCTTCCCGACCGGGTAGCGGCGCTTGCATCCGCCGCTCGATTTTCTGTATCATCTCAATCATAATTTTCCACAACGAATTTGCTTAGATCCGGTTTATGTTTCCGCTTCCGCTTTTTTTCAAAATCATAGACCACTTGGCCGAGATGGCTAAAAAACGGCAGCCCCACCGTCTCGTATTCGTAATGGTCGTCGTTGTAAACGCCATCTGCATTCACATGGATGGTGGCAGCTAAGAAAAACTCAACGCCTGCCTCAAAATCCACGATGTACGAAACGTCGGTCAAGAAGCCATAAGCCCAACCTACTTTGTTGAAAATGCGGACATTTGGTGGCATTCGAACAGAATCAGCATTCGCCCCATAAATAAAAAATTTGCCGTAATGGTCAGGTTCTTTGTTGTACCTCGGAAAGCGGCTCTCCCTCGGCCGTTCCGACATAACTTGGTACAAAAAGCGGTAATCGTCCTCGCTCAAATCGAAGCGGCGAACGGGCGACACAGCCTCTGGAAACATCACCGCTTGGAGCATGTCATGAAAACATTGGAGCGAAACGTAGTTTTTCTCAGAAAAATCAAATGGGCGGTTCACCAGCGAGTCGCCATCGTAGTAGCCCTTGCCCCGCTGTGTTTTTTTTAGGGTAAAATGAGTATCAGCTAGGCTGTTCACTTCACCTTGGTAGTACAGCATTTTTTCATTTTTAAAAAATCCGACGGGGTTAGTGAGGCGGTTGGCCGCTGCATCAAAACCGCTGACACTGAGCCGATGAACGATGCGCAGGTCTTCGTAACCCTTCCGCCAAAGCCGCTGGTTAAGCGACTGCTGACCAAGGAACTCGTAGAGGCGGTTGTAGGCATCGTTGTCGCTGACAAGGAAGATTTTTTTGACGTACTGCGCCACAGAAGGCAGGCCGTTGGCGGCAGTGGAATCCGTTTCTGCGGCGGTTTGCGGTGGAGGCCCAGCCTCCGTTTTCATCACTGAATTTTTATCCAAACCACTGATTTTCAATTGGTTCAGTTTTTCCAATGCCAAAAAAGCCGTTGGCATCTTCACCGTGCTGGCGGGGTAGTAGTAGCTGTTTTTATCCAACTGAAAGCTGTGCTGCCGGAAGTGCGGAAAATTGTTTTCGTCCCGGTCAATTTGCGTGTAAATGATTTGGATGTCGTACTCATCCGGTTGGTCGAGCAGCGCCTGAAATGCATCGGGCTGGGATTTCATCAGCTTGAGCAGCAGGTTTTTTTGCGCCAGTATCGGAAGGAAATTTGCGAAGAAAACTAAAAGCGTAAGGCCAATGCGGTTCATTCTGTTTTTGCCGCAAGTTAGCAGAATGAAAATGGGAAATTGAAAATTAGAAATTGAGAATTGAAAATTGGTTCCAGCTTACCCGCTCACATCTCACACTCTCACCCGCTCACGCTCTCACCCCTCTAGAAAAGCTTCACCCCCTGCAATTGCCAATCGCCACGGGGCACGAAATTGGCCAGTTGAACCTGAACGGAAAATTGCTCATAATCGAACTGGTATTCGTTGAGTTGAAGGTCACTGCCGAGCGATTTTTTATATTCGCTGCTGCCAGTGAGTTGGCCCAATTCACTGCTGTATTCGAGAAGCACATCTTGCACCCGGCTCAGCAACTCGTCTTGGGACATGGGCTGGCCATTTGTTTCTAAGGCGATTTTTGATAATTCGATGGATAAGTTCAGCGACTTCATTTTCGTTTCGGATTTAGAAAGAGACGGTTTTGCAATAACCCATTCCTTTTTTTGGAAAATGAGTAACCCATTTCTAGCTTAATTTCGTTCTCTTTGCTCTTTCTTTTTTTAGATACGCAAAAACGAGTCGCTCAGATTTTTGAAAAATGGCAAGAAAAGTAAAAAAGGCAATCATCGTTGAAAACGTGGAGATAACCGGCATGGCCGACAAAGGCCGGGGCATTGGCCGGGATGCCGGTGGACGGGTGATTTTTAGTGAGCATGTAGCACCTGGTGATGTGGTGGACGTTCATGTTACGAAGAAAAAACCGGAATACGTGGACGGTTACGCCATCCACTACCATCGGCTTTCGCCGGACAGGGTGGAACCGTTTTGCGAGCATTTCACGCTCTGCGGTGGCTGTCGTTGGCAGCACTTGAGCTATGAAGCGCAGATTCGGCACAAGGAGCAGGTCGTCGTGGATGCCATCCGCCGCATCGGGCGGGTGAAGGAGGGGGAATTCCTGCCCATCGTGCCCTGCGAAGACACGGTCTATTACCGAAACAAATTGGAATACGCTTTTTCCAATAAAACCTGGATTCCGAGGGAGCAAATCGAGGCGGGCATCTCCAACCGCCAGAACGTGTTGGGCTTCCACCGCCCCGGGGCTTTTGATAAAATCGTGGACATCAAGCACTGCTGGCTGCAAGCCGACCCCTCCAACGACTTACGCCTGACCGTTAAGGCCGTGGCCGACGAAATGGGCCTGAGCTACTACGACCTCATGGCCAATCAGGGCTTCATGCGGCACATCCTCATCCGCATCACGACGCTCGGCGAGCTGATGCTCATTGTCAGTTTTCATGACAACAGCAAGAAGAAAATCAAGCAGTTCCTCGATACGGTCATCGAGCGGATGCCGCAGATTACCAGCCTTTTCTACTGCATCAATCCCAAACTGAACGACTACGTGGGCGACCTCGACATGATAAACTACTACGGAAAGCCCTTCATCGAGGAGCAACTGGGGCATGTGCGGTTCAAGATTGGCCCGAAATCGTTTTTCCAGACCAATTCCAAGCAGGCGAAAGTGCTCTACGATAAAGTGGTGGAATTCGCTGGACTGACGGGAAGCGAGAATGTCTATGACCTATACACGGGCGTGGGCAGCATTGCGTTGTATGTCGCCAAATTTGCGAAGCAAGTAGTGGGCATCGAAGAAGTGCCGGAAGCCATCGTGGATGCAGGCGAAAATGCCAAAATGAACGCCACAGAGAACTGCATTTTCTATGCTGGTGATGTGAAAAATATCCTCACCGCTGAGTTTGCGGAGCAACACGGCAAACCTGACCTCGTCATCACCGACCCGCCCCGTGCGGGTATGCATGTGGATGTGGTGAAGATGTTTCTGGAATTGGAGGCGCCGAAAATCGTGTATGTGAGCTGCAATCCCGCCACGCAGGCCCGGGACTTGAATTTACTGAAGGAAAAATACCGCTTGGTGAAAATACAGCCGGTGGATATGTTCCCGCATACGCACCATGTGGAGACGGTGGCGTTGTTGGAGTTGCGATGAAGGAATATGAATATGTGTTATGGTCCTAGGTAGGAACTGGCAACTGAAAAGCGCTGCTTATCATCTGCTCATATTCATCTTGATAAATCATCTGGAAAGTAAATTTCTTGTCAGGGAAGCCCTCGCTCAAATGCTCCCAAGTATCACGGTTGCAGAACTCCAATAGCTCTCTTTTATAAATGGTATCTTCGTTATCCTTTAAATGCTTGCCTTTATATTCAAGGACAAACACTTCGCCAACCAAAGAATCATCTTCCGGGTGTTTCTTTCCGGTAAAAAAATCTGGGTAGAACTTTCTGGGCTGCCAGCCTTTAATATAATAATTTTTTCCACCAACGCCATTCCTGCTCCACCATTCAAGCAATTCGCCCTGATTATCTAAAAACAGTGCTACTGCTTTCTCTTCTTCATTAAAATCATCTTCAGGCACATGGTCGAAAAGGCTTTTCTGCACCACTTGTGTGTTTGTGCCGTGGTGAAGCATATTGCCTCCCCTCACCGTCATACGGCTTGGGATATAATAATAGCCTTCATCCTTGAACAACAGGAACAGCAGCTTCTTTTCATCAATCAACTGCTCAAAAGCGACTTTAGCTTTATCTCCCAATTGCTTCTCAAATTTGTACTTTGTCCATTGAATGAGTTTCACAAAATTGGCAGCAACCACTTTCTCATTGTATTTCTCAATAAGCGCATCTGTGATTCTTTTGACATAATCATACCCCACCCAAGGGTTGATAATCACATCGCCCAATTGCCGAGTCATCATCACCAAATCTATTTCCGCAAATTCGGAAAGCTCCGCCGCAGTCTTGACAGCGAGTTGTTCAAAACCCTCTCCATAGCCTACTTCTGCATCAACGACAACGCCGCCTTTGTTTGGGTCGCCGGGGTTGAATTCCAAAACAGGCTCAATGTCAAAGCTTTCCCAATCAATGATGGGCAATATATCGGCCTCGTACATGAAATCCCGATAACCTTTGCCATCGGCGGTGGGCACGACGAACTTTGGCAAATAAATCTGCCCTTCAAACTTCCTGAACTGCTCCCTAAATTTCGCTTCCCTCGTTTGGTTGGCTTGCTTTGAATCTTCGCTGACCACACTGCCCGCAATATCACCAAGCCCTTCTTTTTCCAAATTGCCCTTGATGCTATTGGCCAATTGCAGGGAACTTTGCCGGAAGGCATAGACATAGCTTTCGTCCAATGCTTTGATGCCCGTTTTTTGGGCATAAGGCTGTCGGAGTATGCGGCCAATCAATTGCGTCAGCCCCGTCTCGGAACCGCTATTGCTCAAAACAGCCAACACGTAAGCAAAAGGACAGTCCCACCCTTCCTGCAATGCCTGCTTGGTGATGATATACCTGATTTGGCAATCTTCCGCCAATAGGTCAATGCCCTCTAACCCATCGTTGTCACTGGTCTTTACGGCGATGTGTTCTGGTGGTACGCCGCATTGCTTTATCAGATAATCCCGTGCATGGAGGGCGTGTATGCGGCTATGGTCGTTGACGAGTTTTTGCCCAGTCTGTTCGGTCTGTATGAGGCAGATGGGGCGGATGTAATTCCCGCCATCCATGCGGTACGCCAATGCCTCTTTCTCCAATGTCCGCCGACGGTCAACCGCCGAAAGCAGCGTGTCCTTCCAGTCGGGGTTGTTCACCTTGTTGTGCAGGTGGATGTCCAGCTTTATCATCTGCTCCCGGTCGAGGTCTCGCCCGGTGACTTCCACCAGTTTATTGGCCTGCGTGGGTGGTGTGGCACTCAGTTGCAGGATGAAGCGGGGGTTCAGGTTGGCGATGGTGTCCCTTGCCCGTTCGCTGTATGCCCTGTGCCCTTCATCCAAAATGATGATGGGCTTGCAGTAACGGAGCGCATTGCCGAGCGAGGTCATGATTTGACGGTTGAGTGCGCCCTCGCCCTCGAAGCAGTCCAGATTAGGGATTTCCTTTAGTACGGCTTGTTGCGCTGCCCATTGGTCTTCGGGCGGGAAAAAGCCGTCGAAGCCCCCGGCATCCCGGAAGATGCGCAGGCTCTGCTTGTTTTCCCGATTGGCGCTGGGCAGCATGAGCAACAGGATGACGAGGCTCTGCCCCACATCGGCAGGCGTAAATTTCTCGTCCTTTTCCACGATGCGCACCCGATTGCCCGTGGCCACATCCAACACTTGGCGATAGGGATGGCGGCGGTCTTTGAGGGCACGGGCTGTTTGGCGGTAAATCTCTGTGCCGGGCACTACCCAAAGCACCAGCCCAGTTTGGCGGGTGTAAAGAATGCGCTGTATGAGGTCTATGCTGTGGCAGGCGAGCAGGGTCTTGCCGCCGCCCGTTGGTACTTTGAAATAAATATCGGGGATGCGCTCGTTCAGGCCGTTGCGGCGCTCGTGGTAGGAAATCTTGCCAGTGGCCTTTTCCCAAGCGGAGCGGGGAACATCAATGGAAAGGGCCAGCCGCTCGCTCACCTTGCGAACCTGCTCGAACTCCGTCTGGTGCTCCTTGAGCGATTCCAGATACAATTTGAGTTCGTCGAGTACCCGTGCCTGATAGTTCTTTAGTTTCATTATTCTCCTATCCGATAAATCTCGTAAGGCAATTGCAAAAAGTCAATCTTAATCTCCTGTAACGACTCGTCGTCCATGAACTTCATGGGGGCGAACACCAAGTGCCGCTTCCCGGCGGGCGGCTTTGGCAGCGCCAGCGCATCGGCCATCGTGAAGCCTGTGCGGCGCAGCACCTCCACATCCGGCTCATACCAGAGCCAAACCGAACGGCGGCTGCTTTCACCCACGTAGTGCTTTTCTTTTACGACGCCTGCCGGGTCGAGTTGCTCACCCTCGGCGGTGAAGAACAAGTGACGGGCCAGTTCTTCGTAGCTAGGCATGGAAGTCTTGGTGAGCAAGCGGCCTTCGTCCACTTCTTCGCCCAGTTCGAAATAGGAGAAGCTGCCGCCCAATCCCTCTTTCAGTTTTTCATTCTTGGCGGTGGGGATGCCCTCTATCACCCGCTTCACCCTTTCCCTTGTGAGCGTTTCGGCGTAGTCCTCGCACTCCACCAATACAAAGCGGCGGTTGCCGCCGTCTTCATTGTTCAAATCCAGTACGGCTTGGGCGGTGGTGCCGCTGCCCGCGTAGCTGTCGAGGATGATGGAGTCTTCGTCGGTGGCGATTTCGAGGATGCGTTTGATTAGACTGCTTGGTTTTGGTGTGATAAAAACATCTTCTGAGTTATCAAAATCTAAAATGGATAGAAGTTCTTTTTTGGCGTCTTGGGTATGACCAACATCTTTGTAATGCCATAAGGTTTGAGGAACTCTTCCCTGCATAACTTCAGTTAAAAAAATTTTTGGCGCTGGAATATTATTGCCGTTTTCACCCCACCATATTCTTCCATCCTTATCTAATTGCCAAAACTTTTCCTCTGACAACCTCCAATAGCTACCTTTTGGTGGACCATCAATTATTCTACCGCCGGGGCATTTTATTGAGTAGGTTCCTTTACTGTAATAATTTCTTGCAGCAAGATTATTAGGCCTCCAGCGTCCACGAGGGTCATTATCAAGATTTTTATAAATTTTATCTTGCTCTTCAGTTCTTGCTAATAGATTCGGCACCCATTCATCAATATTTTTTGCATAACAAATGATGAAATCGTGGTCTTCTGAAAAGAATTTAGCGCTGCTCTTTGGAGCATAATTCTTTTGCCAAATAATATTGGTGACAAAATTCTGCTCCCCAAACACCTCATCCATCAAGCAGCGCAAATTGTGCTGCTCATTGTCATCAATGGAAATGAAAATAGCGCCATCCTCCCGCAGCATTTCATGCAGCAATTTCAGGCGGGGCATCATCATGCAGAGCCATTTGTCGTGGCGGGTGAGGTCTTCCTTGTCCACCACCTGCCCCAGCCAGCTTTTTATCATCGGGGAGTTCACGTTGTCATTGTACACCCAGCCTTCATTTCCGGTATTGTACGGTGGGTCAATGTAGATACACTTCACCTGCCCGGCGAGGGTGGGCAGCAGGGCCTTGAGGGCCAGCAGGTTGTCGCCCCGCACGATGAGGTTGTCGTGCAGTGAATGGCGGTCAGTGATGCTGAGGTCGGGCCGTGCCTTCAACTGGTGGTACTTCACCGCCAAGTGGTGGTGCTGTACGAAGGTCTTTCCTTTGAAGTGCAACGTGGGCATGGAGTAAGTTGATTAGTCTCAAGTGTTCTGGTGCGCTGGGCAGATGCCTGCCCGAAAATTCGGGCAAAAGTCGGAATTTTGGTAACAACGACGTAAGAGATTCTTACGTAAGGGGAATGTCGTTGTGTTAGAAGCTGATTTTCAACTTAAACGGTTCTTGAAAAACATGTATCCAAGAAAAAAAAATTACAAACTCAAAGAGGGAACCAAAATATTTCATCAGTTTATTTCAGAATTAACAATTTTAAAATAAAGAGCTTATATTTTTCAATATTTTGCAATAAATTGTTTCAAAGTCTCCTTGTTTCACCCTCGCTATCCCCTTTATGCCAACGAAACCCCATTTTCCTTCAATCAAACTTGACGCATCTTTAATCAGGGCTCATTTTTCCTCAATTCAAGCTAACAATATGTGTCTGTTGCTACATTTTTTGGCGACAAGACGGGCGGCATCATTGCTGAAAATGGTATTTTTTGAAACAAAAATGGGTATTTATAAAACACGGCTGTAATATTGATTGACGAAAAATCAGCTTTAATTGACGAATAATGAACTTTGATTGAAGGGTTTTCAAATATGGATTTACTGAACGGAGCCAGTGGGGTTGACCGAAAAATTTTCCCTAACAAACACTTGATAAAAAGAAACAATGTCACCACATTTGACAAGAATTAATACGATAGCGACGAAAGAATATTTTTAACATAAAACCTTATTCCAATGGCCAGACGCAATTTCTCCGTTGACATTCCGAAAAATCCAGACGATGTCAACAAGCTTGGAAACAACATCGTGACCAAGCACACCACCGACGGGGCGGCAAGCCCCATATCTGCCGACCTTATTACTGCACTTACCACAAAACTGACCGAAGGCGACTACCAGTACACATTGCAGAAAAACCTCGAACGTGACCGTGAGCAACTTATCGAAGAACGCAACCAGATTCTGGGACTTCTCCCCACGCAGACAACCGTGACCACAGGCACTGTGCTCTTCCAACTAACCTCCATCCGTGACTTCCTACTTGGCCAGTTCCGTGGCTCGGAGCGCAGGCTTGGCGAATGGGGTTTCATCGTCAACTCGCCCAAGGGCAATGTACAGGTCGTCATCCCCCGCAACCCCGACAAGATGGTGAAGCTCGTAATTGATATTATTAAAAAACACCAAGACGACGGTGCGGCCAGTATCCTTTCGGTGTTCGATATGACGGCCCTGCAGAACGCCAACAATACCGCCGCCGCCAAACTTGCGCAAGCGGAGGCTGCCAATCGCAACAAGGAGACGGCTACGCAGGCCCGCAACAACGCACTGGGCGCTGCCAAGGGGCAATCTTCGAAGGTGCCCGGCACGGTGTCGTACATCATTCGCTCCATCCGTGACATCCTGCTCGGCATCTACCGGGGTCAGGAGCAGAAGTTGGGTGATTGGGGCTTCGAAGTGAACTTCAACAATTCATCAAGCGGGGCCACTGTCCCAGTGCCTATCGCCTGATTTCAGTTTTGGGAAATAGTAAAGGCCGGATGGTATTTGCACCATCCGGCCTTTTTTGGTTTCACAAATAGCTGACATAACCGGCAGTACCAGACTGCCAAGTGTCGAACTGCCAACTACCCCCCAACTTTCCGTCCCTTCGCCACCCGTGAATTCACGTCCACTTTGTTGATTTTGCGCAAATCCACCAGCAGTGCGGCATAAGCATTGTCGGAGGAGACTTTCCAGGTCTTGTTGTCGTAAGTGACTTCGCCATTGCGGCGGTCCCAGTTGGAGGCGAGCAGCACAAAGCGGTCGCTGTACTTTGGGCTTGGCCCAAAAATCAGGTAACGTTCGTTGCTCTCTTCAAAGCCGATGGCAAAGCGGTCTACCTTCGGGCTGAAGAGAAAAGCGCCAGGAGTCCCTTTTTTGATGACCACCTCCTCAATTTGGCGGCCATCCTCGATTTTGATCTTGCCAGAGACCACCTCCCGGTCACCACCAGAGATTTCCCTTTTCATCACAATATCCTGTGAAACGTAGAACTGGATTTTCTTCAACTCGTCGTCCGTCCAGCGGTAGCGGTCGTTGAGGTCGTCGGTGAAATAGCTGAGTTTGTTGCTGCAAGCACCAAGAAAAAGTACACTAAATAGGGCCAAAACTGCCAGGTTTTGTGTTTTCATAAATTTGACTTTAGATTTTTTTTGAAAAAGATGCACTGGGAAGCGATTTACCCCTATGCAAATTCACCGGAAAATATACACGGATTTAGGGCAGCTATGCCAGCAAATTAAGGATGTTTAACCGCAGATTAACGGACTTTAACGTCACAGAAATTAAAGAATGGCTATTTTACTGTCCTCTTCATTGCCGACATTTGTCCTGTGTTTGTTAAGGATTTTGGTCTCACAGAAGAATTTATTTAGGTCTCACAAAATTAGGTCTCACAAAACTAAGCATCCCTAATTTAGGAGTTTAAAAGAAAGAACAAAAAACAACCAGATTAGGGAAAAGCGGCGGCTGTGCAAGCAGCGCCGCTTTTTGATTTTGGGCATTGGGCATCCTGTTGTTATCATTTCGATTTCCAAATGACTAGTGACCAAGCTGCCCCGCTACCACACAAGTTTTCTTGAATTTCCGCACCGAGCCATCCGTGTTGAATAATTCCAAAGCCACCACATAAATTCCGATTCGGGCCTTTTCCCCATCGTCCGTGTCGCCATCCCATCGAAGAAAACCTTCTGTGCCCAACAGCTCGTTGTTCGCCAGTGATTTCACCAGCCTGCCGTCCGAGTCGAAAAAACGGACTTTTGCCAAATAGCCCGGCTTGTCCACAGTGTAGTTGATGACCAAAAAATCCTTGTAGCCGTCGCCGTCCGGCGAAAAAGTCGGCTCCGCAATGGTGAAAATTCCGTCCCCAACTACTTGGTTTTCAAAGTATTGGGAATTGCGGTATGTCGGTGTGGCCCAACCAGCACTTTGCGAAGCGGAGTGCCAATTGGCAGCGTCCTGCGTGGTGCCATCTGGGTGGAGGCGCTCCAGCGAGACCCCATTTTGGTCGTCAAGCAGTGGATTGTGCATGTCAGAATTATAATCGAATGCATCAACAATAACGGCTTCGGTCTGACCAGCCCGGAAAATGGTCACATTTCCTGCATCATCGTTAAAGGAGGGGAGGTCGTTTTTGAGAAGGGCACTCGGCGTCTGCACCGTGTAGCGGCTCTGGACGTCGGTTGGGTTCTCGGTAAAAACAGCGTATTCGTCCGGAAAGATGAGGCGGTCGCCTTCCACATTGGAAAGCGTGGTGTCAATCCCCACCCGCAGGTTGCCGATGATGAGGTCGCCGAGATTCAGCACTTTTGTGGAGCGGTTGTAAACTTCCACGAAATCCACGCCACCAGTGCTTGGGTTGAACAGTATTTCGTTGATAATCAGGTCGTTGGGTTCAATTGTCGCTGGTAGGGCAAATGACAAGGTAGCACTGCCAGAGAGTGCATTGCCGGAGCAATCGGCTACGTTTTGCACCGTCACTTCGTATAGAACACTGGCTTGTAGGGGGCCGCTTAATTGCACCGTAACCGAATATTTAAATGGGGGAATAAAGCTCACAGAAACCACGCTCAAGCCGCCACTAATGCTGTAGTTGGCAGGGTCGAGGCCACTGGCATCATCAAGCCTTTCATCAAAAAAAAGTTGCACCTCGTTAGGCGAGGTAGGGGTGGCAAATACGGAGGTCAATACTGGGGCAGTCTCATCAGGCAAGGGGTCGAGCACGGAATTGGGTTGGCCGGGAGTGCCGCCCAGTAGGTTTTCGCTGGCCCGCCAGTTGGAGGAGCCACGGCAAGGTGCATACGGGCTGATTTGTTCCAGCGTCCAGCCACCATCCTGTTTTTGACTGTCACCGTACCAAAACAACTGGTAGCTCACCTGGTGAATGATGTTGCCGTTGGCATCGGTTAGCGTTAGGTCGTCGCCATCGTTGGTAAGAGCGGGAAAAGTGGTTAGTGCTACCACGTTGCCGAAGGCAGCAAAAGAATCCACCTTGGAATCGTCGCAGACAATAAGGTAGGTGCCGGGCAGCATTTGATAGCTTGGAAAATGCTGTGGCGTGCTGCCGCTTGAAAAGCCGTAACCAGCAAGGTCCAGCACCTTGTTTGAACGGTTGTACAATTCGATGAACTCGGCGTTGGGCAGTGCAACTTGGGGCGAAGGGTCTGCCATTATTTCGTTGATTAAAATATCGTATTCGACTGGCTGTGCCAGTTCTACATAACTAAAATTAGTGGTTTGGGCTTGCGAAATGTTTCCCGCCATATCGGCTAACCCGCTGGTTGTGAGCGTGTAAGTTGTCAAACTCATCAGTGGCGTGGCTAGCGACAAGTGTACGAGTGTTTTGTTTACCCCATCCAAAAATGCGGCAGCGGGCTGCCCGATGCCGTTGTCGATATTGTAATTGGCAGGGTCGGTAGCAGTCGTTTCATCTAGGTTTTCGTTGAAAAAGACATCTACTTCAGTAGCGGAAATCGGCGAAGCTGATACTAGATTTGGTGCTTGGGTGTCGGGCAAAAGCTGTTGGACATTGATGTCATCGAAGAAAAATTTGTCCTTGCGGGTGGAGGTGTAGAGGCAATGGAATCCGAAATAAAAATTGCCAGCTCCGTAAGTGGCTTCTGTTGTTTCAAATTCCGGGGCGATATTTTGGCCGCCGTTGTAATCAGCATAAAGCTTCCAAAGGCTGCCAAGTTCACGGGTCATGCGCAGGCGAACCGTGGGAGAAGAGGCAACGCCAGCAACAGTGGCGGTCGCCAAAAGTGTGGGAACGCCGGCATCTTGCCGATAAAATTGGAGCGCATCGGTGCTGCCATCCGCTCCAGCAAGTAAGTAGTAACCACTACCCGTGAGCAAGTCGGGCGAGTCAGATTGGAGATAAATGCGCAGTCGGTTGCCATTGCTAGGGTCAAATTCGAGGCGAAAGTACAGCTCCCACACAGCGCTGTCGGAGATGGCAGTCGGAACATACAGCGTTGAACTGCCAGCGCCAAGCGCATTGAGTTGGAGTTCCTTGGCTGCATTTACTTGGAAATTGGCGGCATCGCCCTGCCAAGCTGGATTAGCGCTTAGGTCGCCGTCAGAGAAGTTATCGAAAATCTGCGCTCCTGCGGGCATGGCTGTAAATAACAGGGAAAATAGGCCAATATAGTTTAATGCCTTTAAGTAAGCATGGTTGTAAAATCGCATGTCGGATTTGTTTAGCGAAGCAAGGTAAATGCTTTTGTGAAAAACGGGGGAAAATGGAGTAGGCTTGCCGCAGGGTTTACAAAGGTTTAACATGGCTGGGGCGGCTCCAAAGTTATCCACAAACTGTTAATTATTTTTGTCACCATATTCTATATCAAAGATTACTTTTGCGCAAATTCAAGACAATCAACCAGTTTTATGAAATTCAGTGTATCCTCATCCGAACTGCTTAAGCATCTCCAAATCGCCAGCGGTGCCATTGCCAGCAGTCCTGTATTGCCCATCCTCGATGATTTTTTGTTTACCATTGCCAAAAATCAATTGACCATCGCTGCTACCGACTTGGAGACTTCGATTACGAACCAATTGGAGGTCATGTCTGACGGAGACGGTGCTGTGGCAATCCCAGCAAAGATTTTGCTAGATACACTGAAGGCGCTCCCCGACCAGCCCATCACCATTGCTGTGGATGAGGAGACTTACGGAATCACGATTACTTCTGCTTATGGAAAATATCGTTTGGCAGGCGAAAACGGACAGGACTATCCCCGCATTCCTGAGTCAGATAAAGTGGATTCGGTGAATGTGCCTGCAGCAACGCTTGTCAAAGCGATCAACAAAACCCTTTTTGCGACCAGCAACGACGAACTGCGACCAGCCATGACGGGTGTTTACGTCACGTTGGATTTCAACAAATTAACTTTTGTAGCGACGGATGCGCACAAATTGGTGAAGTATAGTTTTCAAGGCATTGCCGGTGAGGTGGCTACATCGTTCATTATCCCGAAAAAAGCGCTTAATCTGCTGAAAAATGCACTGCCTGCCGATGTGGACGTTAAAATGGCCTTTGACAAAGCCAACGCTTTTTTCACCTTCGGCAATACGCACCTAGTATGCCGTCTGATTGATGCCCGCTACCCAGACTACAATGCCGTTATTCCGGTAGACAACCCGAACACCCTCAGCATTAAGCGCAGCGATCTGCAAAGTTCGCTCAAGCGCATTGCTATTTACGCCAATAAAACGACCAACCAAGTCATCCTTGATATTGCGCCGGACAGCCTGACTGTATCTGCTCAAGACCTTGATTTCTCCAACGAAGCCAACGAGCAACTGCCTTGTACCTACGACGGCAATCCCCTCACCATTGGGTTCAATGCCAAGTTCCTCGTGGAAATGCTTGGTGTTTTAGAAGCAGACGAGGTTAAAATGGAGCTTTCCACCCCTAGCCGTGCTGGCATCCTGCTTCCTGTCGAACCCACGGAAGGCGAGGAAATCCTGATGCTGGTAATGCCAGTGATGTTGAGCAATTAAAAAATGGCTTTATTGTTTTATTGTTTAATTGCTCTCGATTCACCAACCAGGGTCAGACAATTCAACAATACAGCAATGAAACAATGAATCCCTTCCTCCGCTTAGTTTCGCACCTTAAAAACTACAAGCCGTTGCTTGTAGGAACACTGGTTTGCAACCTACTCATGGTGGCGTTTTCAGTAGTGAGTATTCCGGCGATCATCCCGTTCCTTAACATCCTGCTCGACCAGCAGCCGATGGTCACGCAAGCACCGAGTAGCATCACACTGGACAATATTAAGGACCACGTCAACTTTCTTTTGAGCCAAATCATCCAAGAAAGTGGAAAGCGCACGGCCCTTGCCTATGCACTCGGCCTCGTACTGGTGTTATATTTTTTGAAAAACTTCTTCCGTTACCTCTCCCAGTTCTTCCTCTCTCCCGTCCGCAACGGTGTGGTGCGGGACATCCGGCAGCAGCTCTACGACAAAATGTTGGCACTGCCACTGGCCTATTTTTCCGAAGAAAGAAAAGGGGACCTGCTCTCCCGCATGTCGGTGGATGTGCAGGAGGTGGAGTGGAGCATCCTCAATGTGCTGGAATCCATCATCCGGGAGCCGTTCCTTATCATTGGGGCATTTGTTTTCATGGTGTATGTGAGCCCAAGCATGACGTTGGCAGTACTTGGGCTTTTGGTCTTCACGGGGCTGGTCATTGGTCGCATCGGCAAGGTGCTCAAGCGCCAATCGAAAGATGTTCAGGAACGGCTGGGCAACCTTGTATCCATGATGGAGGAGGGTATCGGTGGTTTGCGCATCATCAAAGGCTTCAACGCTGAACCATTCCAGTCTGCACATTTCCGAAGGGAGAACAACGACTACCGACGGATGCTGGTACGACTGCTTTGGCGGCGTGACCTCTCCTCCCCGCTCACCGAGTTCCTTGGAGTAGCGACAGTGGCTGTGCTAATTTGGTACGGCTACAACGAAGTGGAACGTGGGCTGCTCACTGTGCCGACTTTCTTTGCGTTGTTGCTGGCGTTTTTCAGCATGATTGAGCCAGCGAAAAAGTTTGCTTCGGCTTATTATAATATTCAAAAAGGCATGGCAGCTATGGAACGAATCGACTCGATACGGGATGCTGACCTGCGGATTTTTGAGAAAAAGAATGCGAAATCTATCGCTGTTTTTGAGGATAAATTAGAGTTGCGCAATATAGATTTTGCTTACGCAAATAGCAACCGACCTGCCTTGGAGAGCATCAACTTAGTTATTCCTAAAGGAAAAATCGTGGCGCTCATCGGCACTTCCGGCGCTGGCAAGAGTACCCTCGCCGACCTGCTTCCCCGCTTCCATGATGTGACTTCTGGTGAAATTCTACTTGATGGAACGGATATCCGGGACTACCGTCTGCACGACCTCCGCTCGCTGATGGGCATCGTGACGCAGGAGCCCGTACTCTTCAACGACACCATTTTTAACAATATCGCCTTCGGCATTACAGGTGCTACGCAAACAGATGTGGAACAAGCTGCCCGCATTGCCCATGCCCATGATTTCATTCTCGCTACCCCTGAGGGCTACCAGACGAACATCGGCGACCGGGGTGTGAAACTCAGCGGTGGGCAGCGACAGCGACTCACTATCGCAAGGGCCGTACTTGCCAACCCACCGATTTTGATTTTGGATGAAGCCACTTCCGCACTTGATTCCGAGTCGGAAAAATTGGTACAAGATGCGCTTGATGTTTTGATGAAAAACCGAACGAGCATTGTCATCGCCCACCGTCTCAGCACGGTGCAGCACGCTGATGAAATCGTGGTGATGCGGGATGGGAAAATTATCGAGCAAGGCTCCCATGAGGAATTGATGCAGCGGGGTGGTGAGTATGGGAAATTGGTGGAGTTGCAGTCGTTTTGACTTATTTCAAAATCTCATATTCTGTTCTCCGGTTCTGCTTTCGGCCTTCCTCAGTCTCATTGCTGGCAGCCGGCACTGTTTCGCCGAATCCCTTATATTTTAGTCGGTTGGCATCAATTCCATTTTGGGTCAAATAATCGTAAACTGACTTCGCCCGGTCGTTGGAGAGTTTGAGGTTGTCAGCGTCGGAGCCAACGTTGTCGGTGTGGCCATTGATTTGGATTTTCAATTCTGGGTTTTCAACCAATAGTGATTTCAACCTGGCCAATTCAACAAGGCTCTCCTTGCGAAGCGCCGCCGAACCTGTTTCGAAGAAGACGTTTTTTAAGACGATTGGCTTCGCAGAGGCACCCAATGGTTCCAGTTCGATGTTCAGTTTAAAGGGCTTATCTAAAGTGCCGGGCTGGTCAAGTGCGAAATTGTCTGAATAAAAAAGGTATTTTTCCTTGGAAACATTGAGGGCATAATTTCCGCCAGCAGGCAGGGTGACGAGGAACTTTCCGTCTGCCTCGGTTAAAGCCGTTGTGTAAATTTTGCCTGTTTCCAACTCCACGATTTCGAGTTTGGCAATGAGCGGTTTTTTAGAAACTGCGTCCACGATAGTAGCTTGGACATAAGTAGCTGGGGTTGGGCGATTGATTTCTGAAAGTTCAAAACTGAAAAGGTCAGTTGTACTGCCTGTCTGCGGATTGTCGAAAGCTGAAACGCCATCTTTGGTAGTCAACTTATCTGTTGCAAAGTAGGCCGTCTTTCCATCCAAACTCACGGTCAATGCCCCCTCGTTACCTGAAGTATTGATAGGGTAGCCAAGGTTTTTGGGTTCGCCCCACTTACCGTCAGGCTGCATTCTTGAAACATACAGGTCAAAACCGCCCATTCCCGGTAGTCCATTGGACATGAAGTAAAGCGTTTTGCCATCTGCATGTACGAATGGTGATTGTTCGTCTCCGATGGTATTGATTGGAGCTCCGATATTGGTTGGTACGCTCCACTTCCCGTCCGTCTGGCGTCGGCTCATCCAGATATCTTTGCCGCCTATCCCACCTTTACGCTCCGCCGTAAAGAAAAGGGTTTTGCCATCGCCTGAAAGGCTTGGTTGGGATTCCCATCCCGGAGTATTTACAGGCGCACCGAGGTTGCGTACTTTTGTCCATTGACCATCCTTTAATTCTGTATAAAAGAGGTCACACCCCCCAAGTCCATCCCGTCGATGGCAGGCCGTGAAAACCAAGAGTTTACCATCCGCACTGATGCTTTGAGCCCCTTCGTTATCCGGGGTGTTCACCGCTTCGATGGGCTCTCCCGGCTGCCAAACACCATCTACTTTTTCGCTCCGATAAAAGTCCTCTTGCCCTCTTCGAACTGCGGTGTAAATGAGTACTTCTCCATTAGCAGTAAGGCTTGGGAGGTACTCAGCTTCTGGTGTATTAATGTTGGGGCCTAAATTTTGGGGTTGGAACGGAACAGGGTGTGCCAATGCATCGGCGGCGAACTTTGAACTGGCGAGTAATTTCTCAGCATTAGCCCTTCGCTTGGGGCTAATTTTTGGGGCATGTTTCAAGAAATAATCAAAATTGGCAGCGGCTTCATTATATTTTTTTGTGTCAAACTGCACATTTGCAAGGCTGTAAAAAACATTGGGTTCGTACATTGAATCAATAGCCAAAGCTTTCATGTAGCCATTCTCCGCATCGTCCAATTGGAGTTGCTGATACCTGACGTTGGCCCATTCAATCTGAGCGTCGATGAAGCTCGGGTCCTGCTTCAGCGCCTTTTCCAAGTCTTCTATTGCATCTTCGAACTGACCGAGACTGGCTATCCTTGATGCTCGTTCGTAAATGGTTTTCAACTTGTCGTTGGCTGTTCTTGTAGTCGTGAATTTCTTTTGGGCAAATGCGTTTCCACAAAGACAAAGCAGGGAAAGGATAGAAATGGCTCGAATCATTTTTTAACAGGCTATTGAATATACTGGCAGATTAACGGCTGAAAATTGGGTAGATTGCAAAAGTATCGGTAAAAAAAAAGGCCACCGAATAATTGCGGCAGCCCTTTTTTTATTTCTGTTCAGTTGTTAAGCTAATGCGCCGAGCATGTCGGCAGCTTTTTGCGAGCCTAGCACAGCAGCTTCTTTAAAATCATTTACAAAGCCGCTTTCTCCAGCTTTTTGACGGGCTAAGCCACGGTTGAGTAGCTGTTCTGCCTTGGATGGAGCTTCTTCCCGCTGCACCTCAAAACTCAACATGTTGTCATAGATTTTCACGGCATCACCATATTGGCCAACTTCATACAATGCTTTTCCATAGTTGAAAAGCACGTTCTTCTGCCATTTGTAGTTTGGGTCGTCTTCTGCGAATTTTCGATTGGTCACCAATTTCAATTCGAAGATGGCTTTTTCAAATTCGCTCAGCTTAAGGTGAAGTTCACCCTTAAGGCGGCGGGCACTCCAATACACAGGTTGATGCGGAATGGATTTGCTAATGGCCATGTCTAGGTCGGCCAATGCTCCCTGAATGTCGTTCTTCTTAACTTTAGTATTTGCTCTACCCCAGTATGCGTCAGGCATATTAGGATTGATATCAATGCTCTTTGTGAAGTCGTACATGGCATCTTCATAATTACGAAGCCGATAGTTCACATAGCCTCTACGCTCGTAAGCGAGTGCATGGCGTTCAAATTTATCAATAGCACGGTTAAGGGAATTCATTGCCTCTTCTTCCATCCCTTTTTCCTTCACCAAATTGCGGCCTTCCAAGAAGGCTTGTGTGGCGGATTTGTCGCCATCTGGTTCAATAACCCTTGATTCCACCATTTTACCATCTTGGATGATCCAAGCTTTCAAATCACCCGCAACAGCATAGCCTGCCATGTATTCGAGCAGGTTTAGGGTGTTTTTCCAACTTTTTTCGGAACATTCCGTAATATAACGTGGAACAGAAAGGATAAAGGATTCTTCTTGGAAAATGTCTTCCGCTTTGAGTAGGATGTCATTGCGGTAATAGTTCTCCGTGCGGTGCTGATACAACTTCAGAACCTGCTCATAACTTCTGGGATTGCCAAATTCTAGACAACCTGAGAGGATAGTTTTGTACGTGGCGTTCATTTCGCTGCTGTTTTTTCGCTGTTAAAAAGTTAGTTTTACGACTGTTGTGTAGTTCCTCAATCGCCGGTTGAGTAATCCTTTCCATGTAATTTTGGATTTGTCTAGCTGTATTGCTTTTACCGGGCAAGCAATTTAGACACAGTCTTTACAATCAAGGTGTATCAGTAAGAATTGTACTCGTCACAGTCTTCTCAAATAGTAATGTTTCACAAAGTAACTCCTATGGGAGAGGAGTTGATTTAGGTGTGCTTCACAAAAGAGTCTAATTGCCACAAAAGTCGCAAAATATTTTTTTTCGCCAAATTTTTTGCCAAATAAAGTAAAAAAAAATGGAAAAAAACTTGCGCTGAAATAAAAAAGTAATTTGTAAAGATTTTTGATATGCTTAGAAATGCCTTCGTTTTATAGGGTTGGTATTATTTTTACGTGAATCTATTGATTTGTTTGTCTATTTATGCGAGAGAAAATGCGGGATGTATGATAGTTGTTTTGTGAGCCCATCATTTGCCATTATTTACCTTTGCTTCTTTAAAGCCAGCACTAACCAATTAAGATGACAGATATTACTCAACAAGGCGATGTGGTACTCCATGTAAATGATGGCGTGGCCACTATTGAATTCTTTCACCCTGCACAAAATTCACTACCCGGAAGGCTACTTGCCGAACTGGTACAGGCTATCAATGAGGCTGGTGCCGACAAGAATTCTCATGTTGTAGTGCTGCGCAGTGCTGGCGATCGTAGTTTTTGTGCTGGTGCCAGTTTTGATGAACTTGTGGCTATCCGAGATTTTGAAACGGGCAAGCGCTTTTTTCTGGGCTTTGCCAACGTAATAAATGCCATGCGCCACTGTCCAAAACTCATTATCGGACGAATACATGGAAAGGCAGTTGGAGGTGGGGTAGGTCTCGCTGCAGCTTCCGATTACTGTATGTCCAGTCAATTTGCCAGCGTAAAGCTCAGCGAGCTAGCCGTAGGTATCGGCCCGTTTGTAGTAGGCCCAGCCTGTGAGCGCAAGTTGGGTCTATCTGCTTTCAGCCAAATGGCTATTAATGCTACCCAATGGCAGACCGCCGCTTGGGCCAAACAAAAGGGTCTTTTTACCGAAGTTTTCGACACAGTGGAACAATTGGATGCTTATATCGAGCATTTCACCAAAATTCTTGTCAGCTCAAGCCCAGATGCTATGCGGGAACTGAAGCGTACCTTTTGGCAGGGGACTGAAAACTGGGATACCCTGCTTAATGAGCGTGCTGCCATTAGCGGACGGCTTGTGTTATCTGATTTTACAAGGAATGCGATTGAGGCATTTAAAGCAAAAAAAGATGAGAAGGCCTAAGGGACATCATGTTCCAATTATTGAACGATTGCTGATTGTCCATTGAGAAATCCTAACCAAATTATGATTTTGAGCAAAACTAACATACAAAAATCAACCCTTAAAACCGCCTTCCGTCTCATGGCCACGGCCAAAAGTATGACGGAAGTTTACGAAGAAAACTTCAAGTTTGTCAGCAAGTACGTACATGCAACTAGTCGAGGGCACGAGGCCGCACAAATCGCCCTTGGCCTACAACTGCTTCCGCAAGACTACGTAGCCCCCTATTACCGTGACGACTCCATCTTGCTCTCCATCGGCATGGCACCATACGAACTCATGCTACAGCTTATGGCCAAGCGGGATGATCCCTTCTCTGGTGGGCGTGCCTACTACTGCCACCCCAGCCTTCGGGACAACGACAAGCCCAAAATCCCGCACCAGTCTTCAGCGACTGGAATGCAAGCTATTCCAACAACCGGTGTAGCAATGGGCTTACAGTATTTGGAAGTCACCAACCAGCCACCAATCACCAACCACCAATCACCAATTTCCGTTTGCTCCCTCGGCGACGCCTCCGTCACTGAAGGTGAAGTTGCCGAGGCCCTGCAAATGGCCGCCCTCAAGCAGTTGCCCATCCTCTACTTCGTGCAGGATAACGGCTGGGACATCTCCGCTAATGCCGCCGAGACCCGTGCGCAGGATGCCGCCGATTACGCCAAGGGCTTTCACGGCATCGAAACTCGGCGCATGGACGGCAGCGATTTCTTTGAATGTTTCACAACTTTACAGGATGTCATCGAAACCATGCGGAAAGAACGCCGCCCCTTCCTTGTCCACTTGAAAGTGCCGCTGCTCAACCACCATACCTCCGGGGTGCGGATGGAGTGGTACCGGGATGATTTGGATGAAGCTAAAAGCCGTGACCCATACCCCATTTTCCGTGCGCAGTTGCTTGAAGAGGGTTTTACCGAAAAGGAACTAATGAAAATGGAGGGCGAAGCCCGGAAGCTGGTCGAAGCTGATTTCGAGCGTGCCAAAGCCGCCGACGACCCCCGCCCCGACGACCTCTACACCCACGACTTCACCCCGACGTCCATCACCGAGGAGCAGGGCGAGCGGGAACCCGCCAACGGCGAGGTGAAAGTGATGGTAGATTGCGCTCTTTTTGCGATTGAGGAGTTGATGCAAAAGCATCCAGAGTGCCTGCTCTACGGCCAGGATGTTGGCCGCAGACTTGGTGGTGTATTTCGGGAGGCAGCGACGCTGGCTGAGAAATTTGGTGACCACCGGGTGTTCAACACACCCATCCAAGAGGCGTTCATCATCGGCAGCACGGTGGGCATGAGCGCCACTGGCTTGAAACCGATTGTCGAAGTGCAGTTCGCCGACTACATCTGGCCGGGGCTGAACCAGCTTTTCACCGAAGTAAGCCGCTCATGCTACCTCTCCAACGGCAAGTGGCCCGTGAGCTGCATCATCCGGGTACCCATCGGGGCGTATGGTAGCGGTGGCCCCTACCATTCAAGCAGTGTGGAATCCGTTTTGACAAATGTAAGAGGTATAAAAATCGCCTACCCCAGCAATGGCGCTGACCTGAAAGGACTGATGAAAGCGGCCTATTATGACCCAAATCCAGTAGTTATTTTGGAGCATAAAGGTTTATACTGGTCAAAAGTGCGGGGCACAGAAACGGCCAAATGCGTGATGCCCGCCGAGGACTATATTTTGCCCTTCGGCAAAGCGAGGACGGTGGTTTCTGCTTCGCAAAATGAAGTGGAAAAAGGCCGCTCAATGGGCGTCATCACCTACGGCATGGGTGTGCATTGGGCACTGAATGCTGCCAAACAATTCGAGGGTCGGGTGGAAGTCCTAGACTTGCGCACCCTGTTTCCACTTGATGAGCAGGCCATGTACGACCTTGTGAAGCGTCACGGTAAAACCTTGGTGGTGACGGAGGAGCCCGTGAACAACACCTTTTCCCAAAGCATCGCCGCCCGCATTTCTGAAAACTGCTTTCAGTGGCTAGATGCGCCCGTGCGAACACTCGGTGCTGCGAATATGCCCGCCGTGCCACTCAACGAGACGCTGGAGCGGGAGATGATTCCGAGCATTGAAAAGGTCGCAAAGGCAATGACTGATTTACTGGCTTGGTAAGTCTTCATTGGTCATTGGAGGTCATTAGTCATTGTGTTACTTATGGAAAATATCCTGCTAATTCATGGCGCGTTGGGTGCCGTATCCGGGATGCAGCCGCTCGCCGAGCGGCTCAAGGATGACGGTTTTGCCCCGCAAATGCTAAACTTCTCCGGCCACGGCGGTACGCCTTTTGAAGAGAGCTTCGGCATCGGGCAATTTGCCAATGAGGTGCTGGGTTACATGGATAAAAACGGCATAGAAAAGGCCGACATTTTCGGTTACAGCATGGGCGGTTATGTAGCGCTACATTTGGCCAGCCAGCACCCAGAGCGGGTAGGGAAAATAATCACTTTAGCTACCAAATTTGACTGGACGCCAGAGGCTGCCGAACGGGAAACCAAGATGCTCGACCCCGAGAAAATAGAAGCGAAAGTGCCTGCTTTTGCAGCGCAATTGCATGAGCGCCATGCCCCAAATAATTGGAAGGAACTTCTAAGCAGAACCGCTGGCATGATGCTCGAACTTGGACAGCGGCCTTTGCTGACAACGGATATTTTATCCAAGATAATTCATCCCTGCCTAATCTGCCTCGGTGATAGTGACCAAATGGTGAGCTTTGAAGAAACAAATCAAGCATCAACGGCTTTGCCAAATGGGCAATTGAAAATTTTAGAGAAGACGCCTCATCCATTTGAAAAAGTGAATACTACTGTATTCGCAAGCATCTTAGCTTCTTTTTTGACTGCCGATTAAAGCCTGCAACCAATTTAATTTTTTTAATTCCCGCCTTCGCCTTACTTTTTCGCCCTATTTCACAACTAAACGAAAAACAAGGTAGTACATGACAACAACTCGCAACACTGACGCCCCCGACATGGGACTCTTCTGGGGCTGCTTCATTGCCCTCATTGCCACTTCATTTGGCTTCATCATCCGGGCACTTATCATTGATGACTGGGCCACCGCTTTCAACCTGACGGAAACGCAGAAAGGCGAAATCCTTGGCGTCGGCCTCTGGCCATTCGCCATCAGTATCGTGGTTTTTAGCCTTATCATCGACCGGGTAGGGTACCGCATGGCCATGATTTTTGGCCTAATTTGCCACTTGCTCAGCGCCATCATCACCATTATGGCGAAGGATTTTACGATGCTATACATTGGTACTTTTATTTGTGCACTCGGCAATGGTACAGTAGAAGCATATATCAATCCCGTCGTAGGTACCCTTTTCCGCAAGGACAAAACCAAGTGGTTCAACATCTTGCACGCAGGTTGGCCAGGCGGCATGGTGGCTGGTGGCCTGCTGCTCATGATGATGGGAGGCGTAAGCTGGCAGGTGAAGGTCGGCCTGATTTTCATCCCGACGATCCTTTACGCAGTGCTGCTTTGGAGCAAAAAATTCCCCGTACACGAGCGTGTGGCGGCTGGCGTGAGCTATCAGGAAATGCTCAAGGAAGTGGGCATCCTCGGTGCGTTCATTATCAGTTTGATGGTGTTCAAACAATTGGGCGTCATCCTCGGACTCGGCAACGTGGCCACTTGGGTTATCATCTTGTTGGCGACAGGTGCTTTTGGATTTTACACTAAATCATTGGGCAAACCGCTGTTCATTTTCATGTTACTCATCATGATTCCGCTGGCCATCACCGAGTTGGGTGTGGACTCTTGGAGCGCCGACCTCATGGCGGGTGAAATGGGCAAAATGGGCATCAGCGGCGGCTGGGTGTTGATTTACACGGCTTTGTTGATGATGCTGTTGCGTTTCTTCGGTGGGCCAATCATCCACAAACTTTCGCCGATAGGCTTGTTGGCAACTTGTGCCGCATTGGCGGCATTGGGACTTTTCTGGCTGTCTTCTGCCACGGGTGCTGTGATACTTTTGGCCGCCACGGTTTATGCCGTTGGCAAAAGCTTCTTCTGGCCGACTTCGCTGGGTATCGTTGCGGAGCAATTCCCGAAGGGCGGCGCACTCACGCTGAATGGCGTAGCCGCTGTGGGCATGTTGGCTGCAGGCATTGTTGGTGGCCCTTTCCTCGGCAACGTGCAGGACAAACAGGTGGACAAGGAAGTAGCAGCCTACGATGCTGCCAACAATACCCAACTCCACTCCACTTACGTGACCACTTCCAAGACGGGTATTTTCGGAGATTACATGGGCGTAGATGGCGAAAAACTCAAAGCTGCCACTGATGAATCTGCCAAAACCGTCATCGGGGAAATCCAACAAGGTGCTAAGAAAGGCGCTTTGAAAACGGTGGCTATTTTGCCCGTGATAATGTTCCTTTGCTACCTCGGACTATTCGTCTATTTTAGGAGCAAAGGCGGTTACAGACCGGAGTTGATTGGAGAGCATTGATTTCAAATTTTTTGAAAAATGAAAATGCCGTGATGGAATCTCCGTCACGGCATTTTTTATTGCTGCAAACAATATTAATCTCGCCTCGAATTGTACTGTAAAATCAGATAAACCAGCATCACCAAGGAAGACAGCGCTGCGGAAACATAAGTCAAAGCCGCCCAAGTCAGGGCATCTTTTGCGCCAGCGTATTCTTCGCCACGGGCAGTGCCGCTTTCTTCCAGCCAGACCAAAGCTCGGCGGCTGGCATCAAATTCCACTGGAAGCGTTATCAACGAAAAAGCCGCTGTGATGGCAAAAGCGATGATAGTTATCAACAAAAGCTGTGGGAAACTGCCCATCATGGACAAGGCCAATATCAGCAACCAAGGTTGGGCTTTTGCCGCAAAACTAACGACGGGCACAATCGCCGAGCGCAGCCCCAGCCACATGTAAGCGTTTGCATGTTGCACAACGTGGCCGCACTCGTGTGCCGCCACGGCCGCTGAAGCGATGCTGCGTCCTTGGTAAACATCGGGGCTGAGATTGACGGTTTTGGTGGCTGGATTGTAATGGTCGGACAGGAAGCCTTGGCCCATCGTGATTTTCACGTCGGTGATGCCGTAATAGCGGAGCATGGCCGCTGCCACTTCGGCCCCTGTCATGTTGGCACGAAGGGTGAACTGGCTGTAGTGCGCAAATTTGCTTTTCAAGCGCCCACTGACGAACATCCCAATCAGGGTCAGTACACCAGTGAGTACATAGTAAATCATCATTTTCTCAAAGTTTTAGTGATAAATCAAGGTTTTTGTGCATGGTGAAGAAACAGTGATTGCCGTGGGTGAGTTGTGTTTTTAGGATAAAAAGCGATGCTTAAACCTTTGAAGGCAGCTGTTTCAACGACCAACAATTTGACGAAACCCTTTTGATACAGTCACGCAGGTTCATTCCACTAATATTTCATCCAAAAAAATCCAAGATGGCTTTCCTTTGTTGGGATGCCAATCGGGGTTTTTCAGAATACTCAATACTTCGACCTTTACGAACTGCGCTTGGGTTTTAAGAAAACTGGTTTGGAACATTTTGGCGCCAGACTTTGATTCTTTTGCGGGAATTGGATAACTGCTTTCCTTTGCTTTTTTAAAGTTCTTGCCATCAGTGGAGGTGGAAATACGTAACCCTTTAGGAAAGAAAATCCACCCACCCGTGTCCTCAAAGCTCCCCACGGCCACTTTCGATACCTCAGTTATTTTGCCCAGATTGAGTGTGGCGACGCAATTGTGTCCCTGCCACCCGAACCATTTCCCACTCTTGAACGAATCACCGCCACGCTGAAAGTCAATTAATGTTTTTTCTCCGTCTCCTTTGTAACGAGGGTCGGGTGGTAGAGCCAAGCTGATTCCTACGGGTTGATATCCAACTTTCACGAAAGTTTTCGAAATGGAGGGGCTGGTTGACCAACCTTCGAGGTAAGCGATGGCCTTTACTTCGCTCGATTCACTGAGCACGATAGGCTCGGAGTAGACGCTGCTAGTACTATCCGGCTCCGTACCATCGGTAGTGTAGTGGATTTTCACCTTCGAAAAACCAGCTTCCAGCAGCACTTGCACTGTGTCGCTGAATAGTTCTTTGGTAGCAGTGATTCTCGGGGCTTTCAATGCCACCTTGCCGAAAATCGAATCATTTTCGATGCCTTTGTCAATAAAAATATCGGGTTTTTGCGAAGCAAATTTTGCTACTCCATCAGGAGTAACACCGGATTGCCAAAGGTACAACGAGCGCAATTTTGGCAAGGATTGCAGTGTTGCCAGCCCTGCGTCCGTCACTTTGGTTTGGTAAAGATTCAGGTATTCGAGGAATGAAAGCTCCTTGAGGTTTGCCAGCCCTTTGTCTGTGGTATTGGTTTGTTCGAGATAAAGTCGATTGAGGTGAGGCATGTCCTTTAACACTGTGAGCATGACATCGTCCACGTTTGAGTTGGATAAGTTAAGCTGCGCAATGTTGGGGCCAATGGCTTTGAGCTTGTCCAATTGCTGTGCCGTCACATCTTGCTTGCCCTGTAAAAGCACCTGTAAAAACGGACTACCCGACGCCAACGGGAATACTTGGATACCTTCGTCACGCAGCTTTTTCAGGGCTGCCTCGCTCACAGGGTCGAGTTTCAGGCCATCAAGAGGGCTGGAAGGCGCTTGGTTATTGGCTTGCAGGCTACTCCTCAAAGCAGTAGGCATGGCAGCAGCAACCACGGTTTTGTCAAATGGGGCACCTGCCTTGAGCCACCAGTCAAGCAGTTGTTTTTCTGTATCGGTAAGCTGGGTTTTGCCCTTGGGTGGCATGTGTTTTTTTGATTCCAGCGGCAAGTGGATGTCGATGAGCAATAGGCCAGAATCAGGTTGGTCTATATTTATGGCCAACCCATGCTTCCCTCCCTTGAGCAGATCTTCTTTGTTCAAAACGACGAGGTCACCTTTGCGCTTGGATGGGTTGTGGCAGTTCCCACATTTGTTTTTCAGGATTGGGAAAACAAGTTCCTGAAAGACCTGGGTACTATCGAGGTTGGTGATAGGCACCGAGGTGGCGACATCCGTTTTTTCTCCCTCAAAAAGAAAATCAGCACCATGTGTGAGAGAGCCACCGTAGTGGCCAGTAGCGGCAAGCACAAATATGGCAGCGGTGAAAAAAGGAAAGAAAAACTTGGAATCGGGTCTATTTTTATGAAAAAAATAAAGTGCCACGGAAAGCCCAGCAGTAGCGAATCCGAGCCATTTGTGCAGGTTCAAAAGCTCCTCGTCGTAACTGCCATCGAGAGAAAGAAGATAGCCTAAGGTAGCGGCTATTACAGCACTCAACATGCTCCAAAATAGAGAAAGACCAACGGCTGGGCGGAGTGCCGAGTTTGAACTTCGAGCAAACAAGTCCATCAAATAAGCCAAAATCAGGAACCCAATGGGAAGGTGCAAGGCGAGGATGTGCAGTCGGCCAAGTGTCTGAAGCATGGTAGAGTTTCGTTTTGAACTAGTTGGCCAAAGTTAGAAATTACTTAGAAATGCAACTTATATGGATTTTTCCACTAAATCCCCCTGAACTTTGCACTAAATTTTATCCCTCGGAGCATGAGAAAATTCTATGCATGGCTACTACTTATTGTGTCCACTGCCCAGTGGATCGGTGGTCATATTTGCTTCGAAGTGCGATATTTTACAGAGGTTCCGCAAGAGATTACCGCAACAGAACAAACCATTTCACAGGATATTTTTGAGGAAACCGGCCTTGAAGCCACCGTCAGTGTGTTGCCCGATAGCCAGCACGTGCGCTGGGGAACGGATTATGGCAACTATTTCGAATACTCCAAAACTGACAGTACTGGCACGGTATTTTTTACGATAGATTATGCGCCGAGGTCAACGGTTTGGGAAGATGTAGCCGTGCAATTGCCCGTTCACCACGACAAGGGCACTGCCCCAGAAAATTCGGTGATTAAACAATTGTTTTCTGAATTCCTGTTTCCATCTTCTGACTTACCAACAGGGACAAATGATGGATTAGCGACTGTAAATTTTAAGACAACTCAATTTCAGGAACAACCAACTCCTAGTCCGTTTTCCCCGCCTCCCGACAACTTCTCTGCTAAAGCTTTCCGCAAAGAATCAGCAATCATTTTCATCTAAAATCATTACAACTGCCTTTGAAAGCCATGCCTTAAAGCATGAGTTCAGGCATTGAAGATTGCGCTTATGTTGACCAAACAACATGCGCTATAAACCTAGTTTAGTACAATGAAATCAGCATTAACTTTCGCATTAGGACTTTTACTTCTTTCCGTTTTTTCTGTTGAAAATATTTCGGCACAAGGCTGTGTCGCTATCCGCAACATGGGCTGCTCAGGCACAACCATCGGCGGAGAAACCACTGGCTTTTTACAGAAAGGGCAATTCCAAATTACTGGAAATTACCGTTATTTTAAATCCTACAAACACTTCAGGGGTTCGCACGAAGAAGCTGAGCGGGTGGAAAAACACACTGAAGTTATAAACAAAGTGCATTCCCTTGATTTGGGATTGTCTTATGGTGTGACCAACCGTTTTTCCTTGAATTTGACCTTGCCTTACAACCACTACGACCGTTCTTCCTTGTATGAACATTATGGCAATTCAATTGATGCAAATCCTGAGCAGAAGCGATTCCACACAGGCTCCAGCGGCATCGGCGATATGCGCCTGACTGGCAACTACTGGCTCATTGACCCTGCAAAGATGAGCAAAGGGAATATCGCTATCGGAGTTGGGGTGAAAGCGCCTACTGGCAACGCCGAAGTGAAAGATAATTTTCACAAGCTAACTGCAAGTGGTAATGATACACTTGTTTACAAATACGTTGACCAATCCATCCAATTAGGTGACGGCGGCTGGGGCTTTTCATTGGAAACCCAAGGCTACTACGCCTTTTTGCCACGAGTGAGCGCCTATTTTAGTGGCTTCTACATGGTGACTCCTCAAGAAGGCAATGGCGTTGCCCGCCAGACAATCACTACTGAGTATCCAAAGAGTATTGTAAATTATTATGCAGTCCCAGACCAATTTGCTGCTCGTGCAGGTTTCGGATTTGCATTGGCACCAATGGCCGGTCTTTCCGCTAACCTCGGAGGTAGGTTGGAAGGTGTGGCTTCTGAGGACTTGATAGGTGGAAAAGGCGGCTACCGCCGTCCAGGCTACGTGATATCTGTTGAGCCAGGCATTGATTGGTCTAGAGGCAATTTCAACCTTGCACTGAATGTGCCTGTGGCAGTGTACCGCAACCGCACTCAGAGCGTTAGTGACAAAGCCATTACTGAGTCAACTGGCAAATTCACGCAAGGCGATGCTGCATTTGCAGATTACCTCATCAGCCTCTCCGCAGCGTACCGTTTTGGGGGCAAGCACGACATGATGCCTGAAACCAACGGTACCTTTAAAAACGTACCAGCTCCTAAGCATTAAAATCATTTTACCAAATCCAAATGAATAGCGGCCTGCCGATATTTTGGGCAGGCCGCATTCTTGCCTTATTGTTTTTGCTTCAACTTGTAAGCAACTGCTACCGGGAGGTAGTACATGTTTATTTGATTAATTTTTAATTTCTTTTTCAATGAAAAACATTTCCAACAAGTTTTTCATGGCGATAGCTATGTACTTCGCCATGCTATTTTCCATACCAGGAGTTACTGCCCAAACGCCGACAGATGCTATCATGATGCGTCAAAAGGAGTTCTGCGTAGTTGGTGCATACGACCATAGTTCTTTTGACCAATACTGGGAAGGTACCTATCTCCGCTCAAATGGAACGATAGCCACCGTGAAGCGTGATGCCTACACTGCTGGGGTCGCACTTGGTTTTTTTGATCAATTGAACCTCATCGCATCGGTGCCTTATATAAAAACGCAATCTACCGAGCCGAATGGTGGCCATTTTGAGGGTGCACAAGGAATCCAAGATTTGAACTTGGCGCTCAAATGGCAAATCATCAAGAACCAAGTCGGACCAGGCAAACTGTACTTGCTCACTACCGCTGGGTTTGGAACCCGGCTGACCAACTACCTCTCGGATTACCGTCCCTACAGCATTGGCAATGGCACGACTGAATACAGCCTTAGGGGTATCGTTCAGTATAAATTCGACAATGGCATTTATGCCAGGGGCTCAGGAGCATACTTGCTGAGAGGCCAAACCAAAGCTGAGAGGGATTATTACTACAACAACGGCAGTTACTACACAGCTTGGATGGACGTGCCAAATGCATGGACCTACAATGGTGTGTTAGGCATTTTGCTATTAGATAATTATTTAAAAATTGAGGGGAATTACGTTGGCCAACGATCCACCAGCGGAGACGATGTCCGTCCCTATAATGCTGCACAGCCAACCAACAAGGTGAATTTCGACCAAGTAGGCGCTTCCGTGCAGTACTATTTCAAAGGCTTTTTTACAGGGTTGAGCCTTTTTGCCAATTATTCTCAAGTAGTGAATGGCAGAAATCTCGGCAAGTCAAGCCAATATGGCTTTGGCATCACCTATCAGTCCGGCATCTTCCAATACGCATCGGAAGACCACATGGATAATTCTGGGAAATAATTTTCCAGAATTGAATTCCACAAATTCCTTCATCTCAACATCAACGATATGCAAAATAAATTCAAATTGACAATCATCGCAGCTAGCCTTGGCATCTGCGGGTTGTTCATCACCTCCTGCGAAAAAGACATGCCCACGCAGGCAGATTATTCGGGCTATGTTTTTTCAAAAGAAGAAAACGGCGGCAATTGGAAGCCCGTTCTGCTTACAGGTTCAGACCAAATTGCCGTCCCAGCACCGGAAGATGTTAGCTCCAGTGCTTATCAAAGTGAACTGGCAGATTTGAAAGTGACCATGTCAAAACTGAGTAGCAGTCAAAAGGAAACAGTAGCGTATTGGACAAACAACCCTGCGCTCCGCTGGAATGAAATAGCACTGGAACTCATCGCCAAATACAACCTGATTCCTGGCCCAAACGATGATGGAACTTACACCCTGCCAAATCCAGCAGATCCAGGTGCTACGCCCAATTTCCCTTTTGCACATCCGCCTTATGCCGTACGTTCGCTGTCCTATCTGAGCGTTGCACAGTTTGACGGTCTGATTACGGCTTGGCATTATAAATACGCCTACAACCGTCCTTCACCCTCATCCAATGACAATTCCATCACACCTGCTTATCCTGATAACGGGATACCCTCCTACCCGTCAGATGGTGCCGTGATAGCAGCTGCTTCAAGGGATGTTTTATCGGCTATGTTTCCTTTGGAAAAAGATTATTTGGCTGAAAAAGCAGCGGAGCATTTAGCCAGCCTTAAAATGGCAGGTGTCAATGTGGACAGCGATATTTCTGCTGGCGAATACATTGGCGAAGAAGTAGCAAAAATAGCCTTGGCAAGGGCCTCCAGCGATGGCATGAAGAAAGCCCAATGCCCTAAGCCAGTATCTGATTCCTTGAAAACTGCTGCCCATGACCGATTCGGCTGGCAATGGGATAATCTGGAAGTGCCTGCTAGGCCAGTAGGTTTGACGCCGCTATTCGGTCAGGTTAAAATGTGGAACGTTCCAAATGTGGTAGATGTGAGGCCACCCGTTCCTCCAGCGCCAGGCTCTGCAGAATTTGAAGAGAACGTGAAACTCTTGAAAAAATACGCTGACAACATGACGGAAGAATGGCGTGCCATTGCCAATTTCTGGCAGGATGGTTTAGGTACATATACTCCTCCTGGCCATTGGAATAGGTTTGGTAAGGAATATGCCATTAAGTACAAACTCAACCCGTTGCGCACTGCTAGGATGTTCGCTTATTTGAATATGGCGATGATGGATGGTGGCATCAGCTGCTGGGATGCCAAGTATTACTACCACTACCCTCGGCCCATCAACCTTATTCCGAATTACAAAACCATCGCTGGCACACCGAATTTCCCCAGTTACACATCCGGTCATAGTGTGTTCTCGGCTGCGGGAGCGGAAATCATGACCTATATTTTCCCAGAAGAAGGTTCGCTCTTCAGGGATTGGGCCAAAGAGGCAGCAATCTCAAGGGTTTATGGAGGTATCCACTGGAAATTCGATGCGGAAGTAGGTACGCAACAAGGTATCGATGTGGCCAACTATACTTTGGATGTAGCAAGAGCCGACGGAGCGGACTAAGCTTATTTTTCACCACTGACCAAAAACGAAGCAGCAAGTGGCCTATGTTTTCAACTATTTCTGTAACCAATAAGCAGTAATTGGGAGCAAGCAGGGCATTGTGAATGATTGGTACTCATCAAGCTCACGAAAAGAGAGGAATGTGTCCATCAAATGCACATACGACAGAAGCCGGTACCGAAGCAATTCGGTACCGGCTTTCTTTTTTATTCTGTCTTCTTTTTCTTATTGCTAAAATTCAAAATGTAACTTGGATTTGAAAATTGGGCTCAATTTAACACCCCATTACTCCATCTCCAATCCTTCCCCCACCCGAAACGCCTTGTACCTTCCCTTGCTGAATTTTGAACCGTTAAATACTTCCGTTTTGCGGAGCAAAATCCTTTCCTCTTCAGGCTTTTGGTTAAAATCGGCACACTTGCTAGAGCAGCAGTGCTGGTATTTTTCGGCACAAGCCGGGCATTGAATAAATAGCAAATGGCAGGCGTCGTTGGCGCAGTTAACGTGGGTGTCGCATGGGCTTCCGCACTGGTGACAGACGGCCACTACATCATCGCTGATGCGCTCGCCGAGCCGCTCATCGAACACAAAGTTTTTGCCGATAAATTTATTAGGTAAACCCTGCTCCTCGCACTGGCGACTGTACTCGATGATGCCGCCGTCCACCATGAAAACGTTTTTGAACCCCTTGTGCAGGTAATAGGCACTTGCCTTTTCGCAGCGGATGCCCCCAGTGCAGTACATCACGATATTGCGGTCTTTCTTTTCTTCGAGAATTTTCTCCACCAACGGAAGCTCCTCCCGAAACGTGGCTACATCCGGTAAAATAGCGCCTTTAAAATGGCCGACCTCACTCTCGTAGTGGTTGCGCATATCCACGATGAGCGTGTCGGGGTCATCGGTGATTTCGTTGAACTCTACGGCGCTGAGATGTTTGCCCCGCTTGGTCACGTCGAAACTGGCGTCGTCCAGCCCGTCGGCCACTATTTTTTCCCGTACTTTGATGGTGAGTTTGAAAAATGACTTGCCGTCATCTTCCACGGCGATGTTAAGGCGGATGCCGTTGAGAAACGGAACAGAGTAGAGTTGCTCCTTGAATTTTTCAAAATTGGAAGTCGGCACGGAGATTTGGCCGTTCACCCCCTCCTTCGCCACATAGATGCGCCCGAAGGTCCCCACCTCGTCAAGCAATCGGTAAAATTCGTTACGGAAACGCTCCGGGTCTTCGATGTGGGCGTATTGGTAAAACGAGAGGGTAGTGCGTGCCTCGTCGCTTTCCAACAGGCGATGCTTAAGCTCCTCCCTGTTGATTTTGTTATAAAGTTTCATTTCAAAAAAATTGGTCAACGGTATGGCAAGTTGCAGTCTTGCTGTTAACTGAGACGCTTGGACACGTTTGCGCAAGCACCATTTTTTGCGGCTGCAAATTTGCGGGAATATTTTCGAAGGAAAGACCTCTCGTCAGTGATTTTTGTCAAAAGCCAAGTTTAAAACTTCGACCTTTGAGCCTGACCTCCGAATTTAAGCAGCCATTTTATTGCATGTTTTCAAGGAAAAATTTCATCCTGCTGCTGTTTTCCACTGTCTTCAGCTTGCTATTGGCCGAGTTGGTATTGCGTGCTGTTTCGCCGAAGCCGGAAAATTTCAACCAGCACCAACTTTACTGCGAATATGATTCCCTGCTGGGCTGGCGCAAAATCCCAAATGTCCGAGGCCACCACAAAACACCGGAGTACGAGGTGCAAGAAAACATCAACTCGCAGGGCATCCGTGGGCCGGAGTATTCAGTGAAAAAGGACAGCGGCGAGCGACGGATTATCGTGCTAGGTGATTCATTTTCAGAGGGTTATACGGTTGGTTTTGACAGCCTTTTTTCTGAGGTCTTGAAGAAAAAGTTGCAAGAGGCGCAGCCAAGCCGACGGACGGAAGTCATCAATTTCGGAACGGGTGGCTACTCCACCGATCAAGAATTGCTCTGCTTTGAGCGGGATGCCGCCCAATACCAACCCGATGAAACAGTGCTGATGTTCTGCGTGAATGATCCGTGGTTCAACAACCAAAGCCGCTATTACAGCCGAGGATTCAAGCCACTTTTTGTAGCGGACGGAGATAGTCTGCGCTTGACCAATGTACCCGTGCCGACGATGGCTTCAAGGTCTTTTTTTTCAAAAACAAAAGACTGGCTGCTCGAAAATTCGGAGGTGGTGAGGCGGCTCAAAAACGTCCGGGATAATGTCCGTTACGCAGCATCTGGTCAGATGGTGCCGGACGAATGGCGCATTTACAAAAAGGAGAAAACACCTGAGATGGAAGCTGCTTGGCATGTGACAACATTGCTGCTCAAACGTCTTCGGCAAAAAGTCGCTACTGCTGGGAGCAACTTTACAGTATTTTATATTCCCGAAAAAATAGAAGTGTATGGGGCTGATTGGCAGGAATTTTTGAAAACCTACTCGCTGAACGAAGCTAAATTCTCACCTAAGGCGGCTCGGCAGCGCTTGCAAGCCATTTGCGATAGCTTGGGAATCAGACTCATTGACCCAACTCCTGTTTTTATAGAAAAGTCAAAGATGAATTCCGCTGCCCCCTTCTATTTCAAACATGACTGGCATTGGAACGAACATGGCCACCAATTGGCTGGAGAAATCCTAGCTGATTTTTATGAAGAAGAATATTGAGTGCAAAAAACAAACCACAGCAATTCCCATTCTTAACTGAATTTACCCGTTCAAGAATCTATCCAGGTCCTCTTTCTTCGCAAATACCACTAGTAAATCGCCCTCCTGCAGGATGGTGTCCGGTGCGATCACCCCAATTGCATCCTTTACTTCACGGGTAACGCCGAGGATGTTTTTGCGCTTTTTCTTTCTGATGATGGTGATGATATTCATGTGGTAGCGCTGGCGAAACTCGGTCTCCGCCACAGTCTTGCCCACGAGATCTTCCGGCAAATTGATTTCGTAGATGGAGTATTTTTCTGAAATTTCGAAAGAGTCAATGATCTGGTGCAATTCTAGTCGCTTGGCAAGGCGGTAGGCAGCTTCCTCCTCTGGATGCACAATTTCATCTACACCCATAGCCTCCAACACGCTGTGGTGAAGTACGGTAATGGCCCGACTAATGAGGCGTTTGGGATTGTGCTGCTTAATGAGGGCGGTGGTGAGGATGGAAGCACCCTCATCTTCACCAATGGCAACAATGACCACATCAGACTCTTCGATAGGCAGGTTCTTGATGGCTGCCAGGTTGGTAGAGTCCAGAGCGATGGTAAACGTGAGCTTATCTTTGGCGGCCTCGATTTTCTCTTGGCGCTTGTCCACACCGATGACTTCGTGCCCCATTTCGGTGAGCTTGATGGCCAACGATGCCCCAAAATTGCCAAGCCCGATGATGATGAATTTCATAGAGGTGATTGTTAAATTGTTGTATTGTTTGATTGTTGGTGTAAGTTATGCGGGTAACAATTTGACAATTCCAACAATACAACAATCTCTGTTTACGTGATAATCACATTTTCTACTGGATAACGGTAAT
The DNA here is from genome assembly GCA_016124585.1 of Bacteroidota bacterium. Lineage (GTDB taxonomy): Bacteria > Bacteroidota > Bacteroidia > Chitinophagales > Saprospiraceae > UBA6168. Next base: position 206,663 of record WGNL01000014.1, read on the forward strand.
GTTTAGCATCTACTACTTTTTTCAAAAAACCAAGTAGCAGGGTGTATGTGCCAACCCGGCCAACCAACATGGTCACTGAGATGATGGCCTTGCTGGCGGTGGTCAATTGTGCGGTTATGCCCAGTGAAAGCCCAACCGTGCCGAATGCTGAAAAGCATTCAAAAACAATTTTGTCCAAGCTGATTTCGGGATTGAAATAACCGACTGCAAGTGTCGAAAGCCCCAATGCAATCAAGGAAAGCGAGATGACAATGAAAGCCCGGAGTAGGGACTCGTTGGCTATCTCCCGCTTCGCAAACTCCACATGGCCACGACCCCTGGCAATATTGAAAATGCCCAATGTGGCCACTGCGAAAGTAGTTGTTTTCACTCCGCCACCTGTAGAGCCGGGCGACGCTCCTATCCACATCAGCAACAAAGTGACCATCATACCTTCTCTGGTCAGGTTGGCCATGTCTATATTGTTGAAGCCCGCTGTGCGGGGCGTCACGCTCATAAAAAATGCCACCAGCCACTTGCCGATGCCGCCGTGTTCCTCAATAGAAACCGTATGATACTCGGTAATATAAAATGCAACTGTGCCCACCGCCAATAGGATGGCCGTTGTGCGGAGTACTATCCTGCTGTTGAAATTGAGCACCCAAGGCACATGGTTGTATTGTTCACCAAGTACTAATTGTCGAAAACGTGCCTTGATTCGTTGGCGCCCGTAATCCACAATATTGAAGGAAATATAAAAGCCGAGCCCACCGAAAATGATCAGCAAAGCGATGACGGTTTGGAAAAAATGGTTGTCACGCAAGCTGATGTCGTAAAGCCCTTCTGATTTAAGTTGAAAGCCCGCATTGTTGAAGGCTGAAATGGAATGGAAAACGGCGAAATATATGCGCTCTCCCACGTTGCCAGCAAAGTCATTGGTGTCAAGGCCCATGTACAAAATCGCAGCGCCAACCACTTCGACCCCGAGGGCAAACGTGACGATTTTTATGATGGTGGAAAAAACATTTTTCAACTTGTCTTCCCCCATCACATCCTTGTAAAATAGTTGGTTCTTAAAAGAGGTTTCCCCTTTGAAAAACAAACCAAAAAAACTGGTGAAAGTCATCACGCCAAGCCCACCTAATGAAATTAGCACCAAAATCACATTCTGCCCGAAGCGTGTGAAATAGGTACCTGTATCCACTACACCAAGCCCCGTGACACAAACGGCGCTGGTGCTGGTAAAAATGGCATCAATAAATTTGAACTCACCCGAAACCGTGGAGACTGGCAACATCAAGGCAAAGGCACCGATGATGATCAGCACCAAAAAGCTGAAAATGAACATCAGTGCCGGGTTCACTTTGATATGCTCTAGTTGGAGGCTGCGGGTAGATATTTCCACCACAAAAATGATGAAGATGGCCAATTGTAGGAACTCTGTAGTAGCGAGCGTTTCAAGGAAGCTGGTATTGCATTGCGACAGCAGCAAAATCGTCAAAAAGGCCAATTCAACAATGGTCAGCCATTTCTCCCTCTTTCGTTTGAGCAGGAAAAGGTTGAGATAAAACCGAAAACAGAACAGGATGAAGAATATGACCAAAGTGGCCCTGTAGGCCCGGTCAAATATTTGGTATTGGTTGCTGTGCAGCTCGCCAACATCCGCAAACACCGCCAAAAAGCCAGCTACCGCAAAACCGAACACCAAGTTATCGATGATGCGCTGAAACCGTAGGATGGATTTTTTGCCGCTGAAAAAGTTGCGAAGGTTCACCTTTAGGTAATGTCGCTTGGTAAAATCATCCATGCAGAGGTTGGCCGGAGCAAGGATGAAAAATTGCCTGGCACTAATGTCAGGCTTTCAATTTCCCCACAAATGTAAAATCATTGCAAATAACTTTGGGAAAAATCACTGCTTCTTTGGAGGCGTTGCAGTTGTCGAATCTCTCGTAGCATCATAAGCAATGCCACAGCCATTTAGCTCTTTTCCATTCATTGTCAAGCTAAGTTTCAATTGATATTTCACGTCTGACATGCCATCTCCACAAGGCTTATTCTCCACTACGATGCGGATATTGTCACCGCTGTCCTGATTCACTCCGGTGTAGATTTTCAGGCTGTCCTCATGCACAGGCGGCTGGTAGACGAAGACCTTTGTCCGGTCGTCGTCCATGCCCCGGTACTCGATGACACCTTCTGCCTCCGACACTTGTGCCTGCCAGAACGGTTCAGTTCCCAAGGCCCAGAAATCATAGGGGATACAAGTGTTGCGGAAATTTTTGTTCTCCACTTTCAGAATTTCTGATACCACAATGAATCCTTTCATGTCGCTTGGTAGAGCTATATTGCCGTAATAGGGTGTAGTAAATCCTTTCACCGCTGCAAAAACTGGCTGGTGAGGATAGGGGAATTTGAGCAGGCGGCGATAATTTTTTTCAAGACTCCCGCCCGTTTCATCCACCACAAGGTAGCGGTTATCGGGCTCGGCACAGTCTCGAAAGCTACTGCTTTGAGCATCAAAAACGTATAATCCGTTGTGCTCCGCAATGGCCACTTCGGGCATGAGTGCCTTCATTGTTTCAGGTGATTCATTTTTCAGGGAGGTGGCACCAGCCGCCACCAACCCTGCCCAAAGGCGTTCCTTCGCCTCCGTTGGAAGCTTGTTTATTTTTTGGGAAAAAAGCTCGTCGCCCAGTTTTTCTAGCAATGATTTCATCACGAGACCGTGTTCGGTTGCAGCGGCGCTGTCCTGTCCGGCATCGAAGCTCATCAGTTGTTTCAGCGCAGCATCATCACCTCGAAGTGATTTGTCGAGGAAGCCAGTGTAGTCAAAGCCCAAGCCTTTGGCCGCATTGCGCAAGCTAGCTTCTACTCGGATGCCGTCTACTTCTACAGGGCCGCCAGAGGTACAGGCTGCTAAAATAGTAATTGTAAGGCAGTAGAAAAGACGCATCGGTCGTGAATTTTTGATGAAAACTATGTTGCGAAGCGAAAATTACCAAGGCAAATCCATCATCATTTCCTTCAAAATCAAGCTCTCCCGCTCTGGCCCTGTGCTAACCATTGTGATGGGCACGTCTAGATAGGTTTCCAGCGCTTCGAGATAGGCTTGGGCTGCCTTCGGCAAATCTTCAAAATCCTTTGCATCTTCCAGTTGCTGCTGCCAGCCTTCAAAATCTTGATAAACCGGCTCCAGTGGAATGCCGCAAAGGTCGAAGGGTAGTTCGTCGGTCACTTTACCATCGTAGCTGTAGTGCATGGCCGCTTTTATCTCAGCGAATTTATTAAGTACATCAATCTTCGTGATGGCCAACTGCGTCACACCGTTGAGCATGATGGTGTATTTCAGCTGTGGCAAATCAATCCAGCCACAGCGCCTTGGGCGGCCAGTCGTGCTGCCGAACTCAGCACCTTCATTGCGAAGAAAATCGCCTGTTTCATCCAGCAGTTCTGTCGGGAACGGACCGCTGCCCACCCTAGTGCAATAGGCCTTCGTGATGCCAATGACCTGTCCGATGGTTTGCGGAGCCACGCCCAGTCCACTGCAAACGCCCGCCGTCACAGTGTTCGAACTGGTCACGAAAGGGTAGGTACCATAGTCAATATCCAGCATGGAGCCTTGGGCGCCCTCTGCCAGTATTTTTTTGCCTTCGGCCAACATTTTATTGATGAAATACTCGCCGTCCACCAGCTTCAATGACCGTAAAGTATCTAGCGCTACAAACCATTTTTGCTCTTCTCCTTCTAAATCAAACTCGATGGAAGGCAGCGCCTCTAATAAGCCTAAGTGTTTGTTCTTCAAGGAATTATAGCGTTCCATGAAGTCGGGCAGTAGTGTGTCGCCGACCCGTAGGCCGTTCCGCCCGGTCTTGTCCATGTAGGTTGGGCCGATGCCTTTCAGGGTGGAGCCAATTTTTTCCTTGCCTTTTGCCGACTCGTTGGCGGCATCTAGCAAGCGATGTGTAGGTAGGATGAGGTGGGCTTTTTTGGCTACAAGCAGGCGGCTGCGGAACTCCACTTCTGCTTTGTCTAGATTTTCGAGTTCCTTGACCAAGGTGATGGGGTCAATCACCACCCCGTTGCCGATAAGGTTCAGCAAATCGGTGCGAAAAATACCGCTGGGCACCGTGTGCAGCACGTATTTTTTGCCGTCAAACTTGAGGGTGTGGCCTGCATTGGGGCCACCTTGGAATCGGGCGACGATGTCATATTGCGTCGCCAAAAAATCAACAATTTTTCCTTTGCCTTCGTCGCCCCACTGGAGGCCGAGGATTACGTCTATCGTCATTTATTGAAGGATTGAAGGAGAGGAGGATTGAAGGATTGAAGGTGGACAAACAGCTTAATGCCCTTCAATCCTTCAACCCTTCAATCCTTTTTCATAGTTTTTTCACAAGCCCCATTGCACTCCCCAAAAAGGTTAAGCGAATGGTAATTTACTTTGAATTTGAGCAGTTCGCCCATCATATCTTTGATTTGTTGGATACGAGGATCGCAGAATTCAAAGACCCGTCCACAGTTTTCGCAAATAAGGTGGTCGTGTTGTTTGTAGCCGTATGATTTTTCGTAAAGCGCTAAGTTTTTGCCAAATTGATGGCGTTTCACTAGGTCGCAGTTCACCAGTAGGTCTAGGGTGTTATAAACGGTGGCTCGGCTTACCCGGTAGCTCTGGTTTTTCATGTGGATATAAAGCGCCTCGGCGTCGAAGTGATCTGTTCGGCGGTAGATTTCCTCCAAGATGGCAAAGCGCTCCGGCGTCTTGCGGAAGGCATTTTGTTCGAGGTGGCCGGCGAACAGCCTTTTCACTTCGTCAATGATAGCATCTCCGTTTTTTACACTCATGTCGCTGCTTTTCAAACATTAAAGAGCAAAGGTAGGTAAAATGCTTTTGGCCATTAGCATTTGAGCCTTGGCTTTTTTATTGGTAAAAAATCCCTCAACTTCGCCGCTGATGCCAGATTTCACCTTCAAAAAAGCGGAGCGTCTCAAGAGCTTGAAAATCATCGGCGGCCTGTTTAAAGATGGTCAGTCGTTTGGGGTGTACCCACTAAGGTTGTTTTGGTCTGCGCAACCGATGCCGGAGGGTGGGTTGCCCGTTCAGTTCACGGTCAGCGTTGCGAAGAAAAACTTCAAATCGGCGGTGGCCCGAAACCGTATCAAGCGGAAGGTGCGGGAGGCTTGGCGACTCAACAAACATCGACTCTACCGCAAGTTGGAAGATAATCCACAGCAGTATGTCTGCATGGTACTTTATGTGGCAAAGGAAGACCTGCCCTCGTCTCAAATCGAAAAGGCTATGCAGACGATGATTCACTTGTTTTTCAAAAAAAACATTGCACCAGCCAACAACCAAATAATAGACGAACCGCCACTTTCGTGAAATCCATTTTTCTACGATGCAAAAAACAGTACTGATCCTGGCATTTTTCCTCTTGGCCTCCATTTCGTTTGGGCAAAAACTCCTGCAACTCGAACGACTAAACAGCACCAAGACCCGCAAATACTACCCCGGCGATGAAATCACTTTCCAACTCAACAACGGCCAATGGTACACTCGGGTCATTGACGATGTTTCCTACGAGAAGCAGTTCATCCTCTTTGCAAACGGGCATGTGGCAGTGGACAGCATCGTGGCCTTCCGCAGTTTCAAGCCAGCTCGCTGGTCACGTTCTATTGGCAACCAGCTATTTAATTTTGCAGCAGCTTGGGTTCTTTTTTCAGTCGTAGATCAAGCCGTTGCCGACGACCCATTTCAAGATATTCCGAAATCCGCCTATGTCATCCCAGCTTCCAGCATTGCTACTGGCATTTTGGTGAAAAAACTGTTCAAGCACCGCACTTTCCGAATCAGGCGGGACAAATCTGGGGAAGTGACCAAGTGGCGGCTTCGAACGCTGGATTTGACAGTGAAATGAGTTTTTCTCAAAAACTTACCCCATTTTTGCGCTCCCCACTCAAACATACAGACACTCAAATCCTCAAACACTTATGGCTGACAACAAAATCATCTTCTCCATGTCGGGCGTCTCCAAGACGTTCCCTCTTCAAAAGCAAGTCCTCAAAAACATCTGGCTCTCGTTTTTTTATGGGGCAAAAATCGGCGTGCTTGGTCTCAACGGTAGTGGTAAGTCAACACTGTTGAAAATCATCGCTGGCCTCGACCAGAACTACCAAGGCAAAATCGAATTTGAAAAACAGTACAAAATCGGTTACTTGCCACAGGAGCCTGAGCTTGACGAGACGAAGACCGTCCGTGAAATCGTGGAGGAAGGCGTTGGTGAGTTGATGAAATACATGCACGAGTACAACGAGGTGAACAACAAATTTGCCGAGCCGATGAGCGACGATGAGATGAACAAACTCATCGAGCGCCAAGGCGAATTGATGGACATCCTCGACCGGAACAACGCCTGGGAACTCGACCACAAGCTTGACCGGGCCATGGACGCTCTTCGATGTCCGCCCGACGATGCCCAAGTGAAAGTCCTCTCTGGCGGTGAGCGCCGCCGGGTCGCTCTGGCCAGATTGCTGCTCTCCGAACCGGACATCCTCCTCCTTGATGAGCCTACCAACCACCTCGATGCCGAGAGTATCGACTGGTTGGAACAATTCCTGCAACAGTTCCCAGGCACGGTCATCGCCGTGACGCACGACCGTTACTTCCTCGACAATGTGGCCGGCTGGATACTTGAACTTGACCGTGGCGAGGGCATTCCATGGGAGGGCAATTACTCCAGTTGGTTGGAGCAGAAGGCCAAACGCTTGGAACTGGAAGCCAAGGCTGAAGACAAGCGCCGGAAGACACTTGAACGGGAGTTGGAATGGATACGCATGGGACAGAAGGCCCGCCAAGCCAAGGGCAAGGCTCGTCTCAATGCCTACGACAAGATGGCTGGCGAGGAAACGAAAGAGAAAGAAGCAAAACTGGAACTCACTATTCCACCAGGGCCACGTCTCGGCGAGGTAGTGATTGAAGTGGAAAATTTGGACAAAGCCTTCAACGGGCGGGTGCTGTTTGAAAACTTCAGTTTTTCCGTTCCGAAAAACAGCATCGTGGGCATCATTGGCCCGAACGGGGTGGGCAAGACGACGCTTTTCCGCATGATCATGGGGCAGGAAAACCCGGACAGCGGCAGCATCCGCATCGGGGATACGGTGAAGGTGAGCTACGTGGACCAGTCGCACTCGGCGATTGATCCAGAAAAATCAGTCATCGAAATTGTGTCCGGCGGCCTTGACATCATAAAAGTTGGCAACTTCGAAATGAACGCCCGTGCCTACACCGGACGTTTCAATTTCACCGGAAACGACCAGCAGAAAAAGGCGGGCGTACTCTCCGGTGGGGAAAAAAACCGCCTCCACCTTGCTTTGACTTTGAAGGATGGCGGCAACGTCCTCCTCCTTGATGAGCCTACCAACGATATTGACATCAACACCTTGCGGGCTTTGGAAGACGCGCTCGACGACTTCGCTGGCTGTGTCATGGTCATCAGCCACGACCGGTGGTTCATTGACCGGCTGGCCACCCACATTCTCAGTTTCGAGGACGAGGGCGAAGTGGTGTTTTTCGAAGGAAACTACCAAGATTACGAGGCAGCGAAAAAGGCCAAACTGGGCGATGTGACGCCGCACAGGCCGAGGTTTAAGAATTTGTTGAAATCGTAAAGTCAGACGTATGCCAAAGCTGTTTTGTATTTTTTGAGGCAAAATTTTTCGATGAAATATTTTACCAAACTCCTCGTATTCAACATCTTATCGTTTTTTTTGATTGAAAAAACGGTAGCCCAAACTTCTATACTGTCAGAACGGATACCGGGCTCGAAAGTAAGTTTTCAACTGGCACTTGTCCCTGCTGGCACGTTCACGATGGGCAGCGCCGATGGTCCAGCAAATGAACAGCCTCCCCGCCAAGTTAAGCTTGACAGCTTCTGGATTGGAATCACCGAGGTGGCCTATGACGAGTTCATCATTTTTTACCAAAAACAATACGATTCGGATTCCACGGCCAACCCAACACAAACCTACAAGGCCGATGCCATCAGTCGGCCCACGCCACAGTACATCGATTATACTTACGGTATGGGAAAATCGGGTTTCCCAGCCGTGAGCATGACACAACAGGCAGCACTACGTTACTGCAAATGGCTGTATGAAAAAACAGGGCATTTTTATCGCTTGCCGACGGAAGCGGAGTGGGAATTTGCTTGTAAAAGCTCGCAGTCGTCAGCAGGGAACGGGCAGGTAGGCAATGAACTTAGTGATTACGCCTGGTTTTATGACAACAGTTATGAGAAATACCATGAGCTGGCACAAAAAAAGCCCAACCCCCTCGGTCTGTATGATATGCTCGGCAATGTGGCAGAATGGACGCTTGATTTTTACGAAGAAAATTATTTGCAAAACCTACAAGGTGAACTCACTGAAAACCCTTGGATTGAGCCTATCAAACGTCATTCCCGTACGGTAAAGGGTGGCTCTTACGACAGCACCACCGAAGAATGCACTTGTTCAGCTAGAAAAAAATCGCAGCCAAAGTGGCAGGCCCGTGATCCACAAATCCCCAAAAGTCGTTGGTGGAATCCTGATTCGCCGTTTGTTGGTTTTCGGGTAGTTCGGCCTGTGAAGCAGCCCTCTGCAGCGGAAATAGAAGCGTTTTTTGCGAAGGCGATTAAGGATTGAATTATATTTTGCCCTAATATCCATCCTCACCTACATTCTCGATAGAACTTTTCCATCAATCGGTGAAAATCTACCAATGTGTATTCCGAAAGATGGCCAGAATTGCTGATGTTCCGATTCAGGTTTAGGATTTTTTGAATATGGTCTTCTGATACTTCAGAACGGGTCGCTAGGCTCTTTGCGAACTGCTCGTTAAGTTCCTTCGTGGACAGGTGGTAACGCTCCCGCACAAATATCAAGAAGAGCCTCATTTTTTGTGAGGCGAGTTGGCGGTGGTTATTTTGTATAAAAAATAGCCGACCAATCGTACCGATGAATTCCAGCGAAGTATTTGTGTTTTTCTCTAAAACGGGTATGACCCGCTGTCGCCGCTTGGCTCGGAATACTAGGTAGAGAACGGCCATTCCCAATAGAATGTACCAAGCCCACGCCAGCGCAGGCTGTTTAAGAATGTACTTAAGCGGGCTTTCCTTGGGCCCATCGGGATTGTTGCCAGCGTAATTATCAAAAGGGTTGTAGGGGCTTTCATCCCAGTAAATCGGTCCAGGTTTCAAGTGTGAAAATGCCTTGGAAGCATAGTCCAACCCCCTTTTTTCAACAAGATGAAGGTTGGTAAAGGCAAGAGGCGTAGTGTGCAGCAGGAATTCGCCCTTGCCGTAGGCAATGCTCAGAAAATTGGTGTGCTCTTCATTGATGGTACCAAGCTTTGTCAAGGATGTCTGTGCTTCACAAAAATACTCTTCAGGCATGTAGGACCATTCGTACTGGACAGGCTTACGCAGGAAAAGCCGCTTGAGTTTGTATCCTTTAGGGTCGGCTAATGAGGGATGCTGTAGATTCATGTTCACGACCGTATCTGTCAGGTGGTAGAGGTTGCCGCTGAAAACGGTGGAGCTGTGACTGTACTCATCTTCATTCACACAACTGAGGTCGTTCAGGGAATCGAGCAGGTTTTGTGGAATGTACGGGCAAGCGATGAATGCCCGATTACCTTCTTCCACGAAATGGAGAAGTTGGATGAGCGACAGCGAATCCAACCAGAAATTATTGCCGACATAAACGAAGCTGCCACTGTCGAGCCGCTCGCCCAAGCTGTCCGCCACCACTTCGAAGGACTGGCCGGGGTAGTAGGTTTCAAGCAAATTGCGAACAAGATAGGTGCCGTAGGGGTCTTTGCTGTCGGGCTCGTAATGTTCTTGCCAACTGTAATTGGATTCATCACCGCCATTGCGGAATATAAAATACAGCAGCACCGAAAATGCTACGGCCACTGCGCCGACGATGATAGGAATTTGTTTGTTCGACACCTAAAAAATGATGTATTCATGCACTGGCCGAGGCCACCGCTTTTTTCAAAGTAATTTCCAATTGGTCAAAATCTGACCTAGTAAGTGCTACTTTTCCGTACCAAACCCGCTCAAAAGCCAGTGTAACCTCCTGCACCGTGGCAAAAAGTGGCGAACCAGCCAGTTCCCGAAGGTAAGTACCATTTGTCTTGTCCCGTTTCCACTGGATATGGTTTTTCAAGGAAAGCTCTTTCAAAACAGCGAGATAATACAGCCTTACAGCCATTGGGTAATCACCTGCGGCAATGGCTCGTTGGATGGGGTCGAGCAGTTCAGCTTCGTGCAGGTTCTCTTCGATTTTGTCAATTTCTGACTGACTGACGGCGGGTTTTATTTTGTTGTTTTTGGGGCCAAACAGCCGTTCTCCATTGGCCATTTTTACAATCAAAAATATTAGTAACCCTACTACCACTAGAATACCCAACACCTTAAAAATTTGACCTAATCCCTTTAACCCATTGTTAGGAAGTTCAGCGTCATTTGATTCGGCATCCTCTCGCTCGAATTTGGACTTTTTCCCACCACCTTTTTTGTTAGCGCCACCTTTGGCTTTCTGATTTTTTTTCTTCGGGTCTTTTCCACTGTAGTCAATGCCTTCCTTGAGCGACTCCCATTTTTCTTCGTCAAAATCATGTCGTTGGATGGATTGTTCGGCATAGGTTTCATTGGGTGATGGGGAGGGCAATGGCTCTTCCTGCGCACGGAGGTTGGAGAGTGCAAGTAGACAGAAAACGAAAAAGGAAAAATAACGGGACATTGCGGATTTTCGTGAGGTTCAAAAGTAAGGCTTGGTCGGATGTTTTCCAACGAAGTTAAGGAACAACATTTTTTAAATATTATTTCACCCCCTAACTACTTCATTTTCAAGCACCTCCATTAACCCGTCAGCATTTACGGCATTCAATAGTACAGGCTGTATGGCGTTGATAGCAGTGGGTTCCAGTGGCAAGTCAACTTTGATATAATTGTCCGTAAAACCTGACATCCGCCCTTTTTCTGTGCTGTTTTCGAAGAGCACCAGTCTCGTTTCACCCAAATGGTTCTGGTAAAAATGGCGGCGTTTTTTTTCGGATAAAATGGTGAGCATCTCATTGCGCTGGCGGCGGATATGCATCGGCACGGGGTCTGGCATTTCTGCGGCGGGCGTGTTTGGGCGCTCCGAGTAGGTGAAGACATGGAGGTACGACACGTCCAGTTCGTTTAAAAATCGAAAGGTTTCCAAGAAATCCTCGTCTGTTTCGCCAGGAAAGCCCACTATCACATCCACACCGATGCAGCAGTGTGGCATCCTAGCCTTGATGAGCGCCACACGCTCTGCGTATAGTTCTCGTCGGTAACGGCGGCGCATGGCAGCCAGTTGCTTATTGTTTCCGCTCTGCAATGGCATGTGGAAATGTGGCATGAACCGCTCACTGGTGGCCACAAATTCGATGATTTCCTCGTTGCAAAGGTTTGGCTCAATGCTCGAAATGCGGAAGCGCTCAATGCCCTCTACCTTGTCCAGCTCTTTTATCAAATCAATGAAAAGCGCTTCTTTTTTCGGTTTCATTCCCTCGATGACCTCTGTTCCGTTGCCGAAATCGCCAATGTTGACCCCCGTCAGCACGACTTCCTTCACACCCATCTCAGCAATTTTTTTTGCATTAGCGACCACACTTTCTACCGTGTCGCTGCGACTGGCGCCTCGTGCCAATGGAATTGTGCAAAACGTGCATTTGTAATCGCAACCATCCTGTACTTTGAGAAAGGAGCGGGTGCGGTCGCCAAAACTGAAGGCATGGGTAAATGTATTTGCCTCCTTTACTTCTCCTGCTTGCACCAAACCCTTGCCCGGTGCCTTGCTCAGGTTGTCCACGAAATCAAGGATGCGAAACTTCTCGGAAGCACCCAGCACTAGGTCCACACCGGGGATTTCAGCGATTTCCTGCGGCTTGAGTTGGGCGTAGCAACCGACCACGATGACATTGGCATTCGGTGATTTGCGAAGCGCCCGTCGCACGATCTGGCGGCATTTTTTATCTGCAAAATCCGTCACTGAGCAGGTGTTGATAACGAAAATGTCGGCACCATCGTCGAAGCCAACTTCAGCGTAGCCAGCATCTTCGAAAAGCCTACCAATACTGGAGGTTTCGGAGTAGTTCAGTTTGCAGCCGAGGGTATGGAATGCGACGGATTTTGGCGTAGCCATTGCTTAAGGATTGATGGATTGAATGGGCGATGGATTGAATTGCAACCCAATTTTCGCTGCAAAGATACAGCGATAGTAGTTTTTAAATGAAAAAGCGGGGCAAGCCATTCTCTGGCTACCCCGCTTTCTGATTTTTTTAGCTTAAAAAGCTGGTTTTACTGGCAATCGACGCTGCCTACTGCAAACCAAGTTTCGCTTTCACGAGTGAAGTGACATCGCTGGATTCATCTGCGTAGAGAATCACACCAGACTGAGAATCGAAAATGTACTGGAAGTTCCCTTCCTTGGCCACATCTTGGATGGCAGTGTTGACTTTCGCAAGGATCGGTTCCATATCCTTTTGTTGCTTTTCAGCCATGTCAGATTCCATTTTCTGGCCATAGGCGTAAAGGTCTTCCTGCATTTTCTGCAGCTCAGCAGTCACTGTTTCTTCTTCTTTTGGTGTCATTTCACCGCGTTGCTTTTTCTGTGATGCAGCATCTTGTTTTTGTTGAAAAGCGGCAACTTTCGCTTCGCCATCTTTTTTCAAAATGGTTTCATAAGCCTTCAAAGAGGATTGCAATTGTTTCATCTCCGGCAGTTCCGTCAGGATGGCAGCGGAGTTTACGTAGCCAAACTTTTGAGCTTGTGCTAAATTGGCAAAGCAAACGAGCAAGGTGGCAAATAGTCCAGTTTTTACAAAAGTCTTAATCATTGTACTAAAAAAGTTTTTTCATGGCATGCCTCGCCTCCGGCGCTTTCGCCGGTGCAGCGGGTTTTCCTTTTTTTTTTGAAATAGTGTGCAAAATTAGCAAAAAGGTTGTGCGGGTTGATTAATTGTTTGATGACTGTTTTGTTGTCGGGATTTAGATAACAAACAACGCCATCAATCCAATTACTTCCGCTTCAGCCTTTCCAGCACGTCACCTGTTTTGTCGTAGTTGGGGCTTGCGAACAACATTCCGGCAGCACTGCTTTTGTCGAAAATGAAATCGTACCCCTTGTCACTGGCGTAGTCTTCAATGGCAGCGTACACCCGGTCTTGGATAGGTTGTACTAGTTCTTTCCGGCGTTGGAAAAGTGCGCCTTCTGGGCCAAATTTTTCTTTTTGAAGTTCCCGAACCTTTTTCTCCATATCCATGATTTCGTCCTCTTTTTTCTTGCGGGCATCGTCGCTCATCAGCACCTGTTCTGCTTGGTAGCGGTTGTATTGGCCTTTGATATTGTCATACTCTTGGGCGATTTCTTGACGCCAGGTAGCTGCTACTTTGTCCAGTTCGTCCTGTGCTTTTTGATACTCGTCAATGCTTTCAAGGATGACTTTTACATCCACGTAGGCGATACGCTGCGCCTCAGATTTGAAGGCAAAAGCAGCTACGAAAAGGAGTGCGAAAAATGTGTTTTTAAACATGATTTGATTTTTTTTTGATTTTGTTACTTTGTTGAAATGCGAAACGCCGCCAAAATTAAGGCTTTCCGTTCGCCTTGCGTATGTAAAGACAGGTTTCTTGCAGTTTCGTTACAGCGTATTTTCCTTAACTTTTTGGAAAATCACTCCATAAACTGCATTAAACGAACGGTTTACAGAGTGAACGGTTGGCTAGTTGCGTTAGACTTTAACGCAGGTTTAACCAGCATAAAACAAGGTTTAACATTTTTGGGGCACAAAAATGAAAATGCCTACTGCGAAATTAAAGTCACAGTAGGCATTACATTTATTATTTGGTAAGTACTCAAGAAAGTACGGCCACACCATTCGATTTTTGCTGTGTTTGGGTGGCATTCGTTGCAGCGACCACTTCGTTCAGCAATTCCCTTGAGATGACCTCGGCTTTGGCAATTTCCAATTTCACATTGAAGCGGTGCTTCACGCCGACCTCTATTTTGCGCTTCGCAACGATTAATGTCTGGTAACCTGGTGAACTCACCTCCACGTCGTAGACCCCGCTGGCCATGTTCATGTCAAAGCCACCTTTCGAGTCTGTGGTTGCCGTGTAGGTGGCGGCGTCCTCGCTGATGCTCACTGCCTTGATGTTCACATTCTCCAATGGGAGTTTGGTTTCGACAGCCGTAATAACCCCTTTCAATCCGGCAGCTTGGTTGCCCCGCACCTGCTTGAGCAAGGAATCGTACACAAACAACGACCGCTTTTCAGGGTCATTTTTAAAGACACGCTGGCTCAGCCTTAGCATCGGCATCAATGTTTTGAGGATGGCGGCATCTGCTTCCTCCTTCGCCGAGTTCAAATTTTCTTTGCTGTCCTCTTTGTTAAAATAAATGTTCCGAAGATTGGTGAAAGCTGTTGCCAACGTCTCAAACTCACCAGGGAAAGTGTCCGGCATATTGTCATTGGCGGAAAGTGCCGTAGCATTGGCCTGCATGAACAATTTGGCGGAATTGATGAGCGACGCCACACTGTCCCAATTTTCGTTGGTGGCCTCTTTGTAATACGGCTGCCCAGCCGCTTCCAGTTTTGATTTCAAAACCGATTTATCGTAAGCATCCGTGATATACCCTTTCAGCAACTGCCAATCGTTTGTGATTGCCAACGCTGCCTCAGTCATTTGTTGGCGGGACTCCACTGTCAGTTCCTTGCGGGCATAGTAGTCGGGGATGGCCTCGGCAACATCCACTTTCGCCACTTGGTCAGCGATGAAACTAGGAGTATAGAGCTTTTTGGCCTTGCTGATAGCGGTGATATTGTCGAGGCAATAACCCCATGCCTTGCGGCTGAGGGTATAGAGGTTTTGCTGTTTGCCCCGGAATCCAATTTTGGTTTTTACCATTGTACAAAGATTTTAAGGATGAAAAAAATCATTGAACAACAGCCTTGAGCAGGAATCACTCACACCTACAACACTTCACAACTGCCCGTAGGCTGTCTTGTTGGAAGCGCTTTAGCCGCAATGAAGTTGGAGATAAGGAATTTGGCGAAAGGTTGAGTTCGGTCTTTGTATTCCTTTGTAACAATGCAAAGGCAAATGATATGCCAAGTTTTGTTAAGGTGTAAAATCTAAGTTTTCGTCAAACCTTATCTCTGCGAGATAGGCTCTGCGCAACAGCGTTAAATCGTCTCCCGCAACTCCCTAAACATATCCATCGGTTTGACACAACGAACTCCCATTGGTTGGCAGGCATCTGGAATCTTGACCGATTTCTTACTGGCAGGTTCGCTTCTCTCATTGGTGACAAGAGGCAGGTCTTGGTGTTTGGCATAGGCAACCAGCCAAGCATCCGCTTCGTTGGCATCCATGAAAACATCAAGTGCAGGCTGGGTATAAGGATTGTCTTTATTGGAGTTGGCCCATTGAACGGTACTCGCATATTCTGCGATAGCGATAGTACTGTCCTTGAAAAAATCCGGTGGCAAGCTCGCTTCACACCAAGCCTTTAGCTCATCATCGTTTTTGTATATCTCCTCCTTTACTTTGTCTATACTGACGACTTTATTATCAGCAGCAAGCGATGACAGCTTAACCCAAAAACTTGGCACTACATCCAACGGAAAGCTTGAGCGATAGGATTCGATGAAGAAGTTGGTGTCAAGGAGGTAAGGGGGCATGGGTTTAGAGATGGAGTTTATTGATGAGTTTTTGGTAGGTCTCTCCCTTCAACCCTGTGAGCCGATAAGCATCCTTATGGCTGATTTGCCCGTTTTTTAGGGCAACGTTCAATCTTGCCACGAAAGTGGTACCAAGCCTTACTTTCAGGTTGCTCAATCCATCACCACCTTGGCTTTGCTGAATTTTTTTGTGGTATTCTTCGCTGATATAATTCCGGTAAAAACTGAAATACTCCGGTTTGCTCATAAAGCCTAAATCAAGTGCCCGTCGAGCAGCTACAATGGGGCTTACCTTAAAATGACGGGCAGCCCCAGCTATGCTTGGTTTCTCATTCCAGAACTCCTTGAACAACTGCGCTGGCACCAAAAACTCGGCGGCTACCTTATCGCATAACTGCTCCATGGGGTCATCGGCGGGCAGCATCCTTTGGGCATCGAAGCCTGCGCTCTTCCCTGTCCACACATGTGCCAATTCATGGGCTAGGGTGAACATCTGAGCAGACTTACTGTCGGCATTGTTGACAAACAGGAAGGGTACATAAGCATCCACTAGCACAAAACCCCGACATTCCTCTACTTTTACTTTGCGCCTGGAATTGTTCTCGACGATGCTGTTAAAGACTACTACAATGCCCTGGTCTTCAATTTTACGGGTGAGCAAGGTCTTAGCATCCGTCCAGTTAGCTTGATGGCTGGCCCATCCACCCTCCAATCCCAACTCCCGGCGCATATCGCTGGCAATGTCCGCTGGAGAATCCCCAAGCCCGTATTTGCCAACAAAGGGCAGGGTCTCCTCCTCTTGCTCTTGCAGGTATTCAGACAACCAATCTTGTCGGTATTTCAACAGACTGACCGTATCCCTGACGTTCAGGCTGACAGCAGTATCGCTATTGTTCTTACCCGTGCGGAAAAACGGGATGGGCATTTGCTCTTTTGGAAGCTCTGGCAGGAACAAATAGCCAAATGGCATATAAACTTTCTTGGCAAAATCCTCCAACTGCCGCACGGTGGGCTGTGCCTGATTGTTCATCCAAAGCTTGACCCGTTCATTTTTATGCAAAAACTCGTCAAAATCAAAGCCCGCCCGGGCAATGGCCCAGTGGAATCTGCTTGGCGGTATTTGGATGGTGGAACTCATCGTTTGGCAAAATTAGGTGTATATATTGAGATTGTGAAGGGCTTGTGAAAGGTCTATGTATAGAGTTTGCATTGATAGCTGTGAATGGGAGGTTGAACTATCGTTGGAGAGGAAATGCATGCATTGACTGAGTTGTGATTGAGTTTTACATAAGGTGAGCGGAGAGATGATTGGCTGCGATTTGCTAGTTCTTAATGGTTTGCGGACGTCTAGAGGCTTTATCTGTCGGCGGCTGTAAATAGTGTTTTGTTTTTATTCGAAGGGCATACCAAACCCAATTCAGCGGGATTTGGCTGCTGTTAAAATGTAAAATTTTTGTTGAGGAGATTTGTTCTAATACAGAATAGGCTAAAAAGTATAAACAACTTGTCAATTTTCGAAAAACTGTTTTAAACTTCTAATTTGAATTTTTTTCAAACTTCCTTTTTCGAACAATCCATCCCAAAATTTATTTAATCGAATTTCAGAAATGTTCTTTTTATTTACGCCTAATGAATTTGAAGACATCCAATAGACTTGAAAATCATTTATTTTCAACTCATTCAGTTTCTCTCGAACTTTTTTACAGTAATAATTGGCTTTACAATTTTCGTCTTTTAAGCTTTTTGTCAGTTCTAATAAGGCTTCATCATCAAAATCATAATTTCCATTATCAGAAACATTATTACCTATAAGGCGAAACTGAAAATCACTAATATTATTTTCAGGAGCAACTTCATACCAATCTGTAATATACAATATTTTGATTACATTTGAAGTGTTAAAAGCATAATCTAAGAGGCTTTGAATACCCTTAAACGAATCAATTATTTTGTTACATCCTACATTTTTTGCATCAAAGGATAAGGGCTTTGCCCCCCAATTTGATATAATAGTATCCTTTATCACAAAACTGCCATCATTAATATTATCTGCCTGTTCTTTACTTACAGAGTAACTAGATATGCTATTAAGTTTGCTTGATTCACAATCCAGTGGGTATATTTCAATACTCATTGGAGTTACACCTTCTTTGTTGCTCAGCAATGAAATAATCTCATTCTTCAAAGCAAGAACTTTTTGTGGGGACATAAGATAATAAGTGTCAACAAAAATAAAATACATTTTATCATGTTGGTATGTATTTTTACCAGAAGATGAACAATAATGATAAATCAATAAAGTTAAAGGAACAATTAATAGTAAAAGTCTTTTCCTTTTTTGTTTTTGTGAAGCTGCCATGATTCTAGTGTTTGTTATAAAGATAAAGATTAAAATTTAGGATTTTACTATTATGGAATCTTTCAAGTAATTCGTCAGTCCTTCCCTTATACCTTTCTATTATCTCATTAAACCCTTTTTGGTATCCCCTTCGGTAAGCATTTATGCACGCCTCTCGTAATTCTTCTAATGCAAATCCTATATTCCAAGATGAAAAATCTTTTGAAAAATCGCCATGAAGGGAAGAAAGTTCCGATTGAGCATTTTTAAGTTCGTTTTTGAGTTCACTAGAGTTGTTTTGACATGATAATCAATCATTTGGACAAATTAGGCTGTGGTTCCAAAGGCCAGCACAAAGCCCGATTATTTCATGGTATTGATTTATGTCGTGCATTCTCAACCTATCGGACAATATCCTGAATCGTTTCA
>WGNL01000004.1 GCA_016124585.1 Bacteroidota bacterium
AAACGATTCAGGATATTGTCCGATAGGTTGAGAATGCACGACATAAATCAATACCATGAAATAATCGGGCTTTGTGCTGGCCTTTGGAACCACAGCCTAATTTGTCCAAATGATTGATTATCATGTCAAAACAACTCTATTGTAAAAGAAAAAAGAGTACACATCTGCAATCTCATCAATCACCTTCGAGGTAGGTTTCCCGGCACCATGACCAGCGTCTGTTTCAATGCGAATTAGGACAGGGTTATCTCCCTTGTTTGAAGCTTGTAAGGTAGCGGCGAACTTGAAAGAGTGAGCAGGTACAACTCTGTCATCATGGTCACCAGTGGTGACGAGAGTCGCTGGATAACTTACCCCTGGCATGATATTATGGACAGGTGAGTACTCCCTTAAATAGTTAAACATTTCAGCACTTTGTTCACTAGTGCCATATTCAGGGGCCCAGCCTTTTCCGACGGTAAATTTGTGATAGCGCAGCATGTCCATCACACCAACGGCAGGAAGTGCTACTGCAAAAAGGTCAGGGCGTTGGGTCATACAAGCTCCTACGAGAAGACCGCCGTTTGAGCCACCGGCAATGCCGAGGTGTTCTTTGCTGGTATATTTTTCCGCAATCAAATACTCTGCTGCGGCGATAAAATCATCGAAAACATTTTGCTTTTTCATCAACATGCCGCCTTTGTGCCATGCCTCGCCGTATTCGCCTCCACCACGGAGGTTTGGCATTGCGAAGACACCACCATTTTCCAGCAACATGATTCGGGATGTGCTAAACCCAGGTGTCAAACTTATGTTGAATCCTCCATATCCGTATAGATAACATGGGTTTGTGCCGTCCAATTTCAAGCCTTTTTTATGTACCACAAACATGGTAACTGGTGTGCCATCTTTGCTTTTATAGGTCACTTGTTTTTCTTCGTAATCTGCTGGGTCGAATTTCAATTTTGTTTCCTGAAAAGTAGAGGATTGGCCAGTGGTGACATCATATTTAAAAATGGTAGGAGGGTAGAGGAAGGAAGTGAAAGTGTAAAACAATGTCTTGTGAGACTCCCGTCCCCCAGGTGTGCTGGCTGATCCGACACCTGGCAAAGTCAAGATTTTTTTGCCCGACCCATCATAGTTCATTTCATAAACCTGGTTAGTAGCTTTTTCCAAATAGCCAGCATAAAGTTTGCCACCACCTGTAGAACAATTTTCCAAAAGATTCTCGGATTCTGGAATAATGTCTTTCCAGTTTGCCTGATCTGGTTTTGCCAAATCCACTTCCACGAGTCTGTAGTTTGGTGCATCAATATCCGTTAGTGCAAATACTTTGTCACCAACATTGTGAATTACCGTCGTCTTATTTTTATAGCCTTCAAAAAGCGTAGTAATTGGCCCGTCGTTGCTCAGGTCTTTGTGTAAAACAGCAAAACCATCTGTACCTGGTGCAGCATAAATGAAAAGGTGTTTCTCATCTTCAGTCACTTGTGCATTGTGGTAATAGCTGGGGTTTTGTTCGTCTTTGTATATCAGTTTGTCACTTGACTGTGGGTCGCCTAGCTTGTGATAATACACCCAGTGGTTCATGTTATTTCCACTGAGCTCAGTGCCTTTCGCTGGTTCAGGGTAGCGTGAGTAAAAAAAGCCATTCTTCCACCAAGCACCACCACTGAATTTCACCCATTTTAACACGTCTGGCATTTGTTTCATGGTAGCTACTTCGTAAACCATGAGTTCGCTCCAGTCCGAACCTGCATCAGATCTGCTGACGGTCATGTATTTATCGTCACCTGAAACACCAACAATGGCAATGGCGGCAGTTCCTTTTTCTGAGAGTTTGTTAGGGTCAATAAAAACCTCAGGTGTTCCTTCAAGTCCTTTTTGGCGGTATAGCACCGATTGGTTTTGAAGACCGTCGTTTTTTGAAAAAAAATAGTATTCACCAACTTGATAAGGCGCTCCATATTTTGGATAATTGAACAATTCCTCGAAGCGGTCACGCACTGCACTCCTGAAAGGGATTTTGCTAAGGTAGTCCTGCGTGACTTCATTTTCTGCTTTGACCCAAGCTTCAGTGTTAGCAGCAGTGTCATTTTCGAGCCAGCGATAGGGGTCTGTCACTGAAATGCCGAAATAGTCGTCTTTTACATCTTCCTTGACTGTTTGTGGGTAAGTGACAGGAATTTTTGGGTAATCCATATTTGAAGTTGTGTTTTGTTCACCATCTTGGTTGCAGGAGGCAAGGCCAATGATAGCAAGTGCTGAGAACATTATTTTTTTCATGAAGAATGATTTTGGAATGCTTGCGAGGTGTGAATTTAGTCGGGTGAAGGTAGGTAAATATCCAAAATTAGGTTGGATTTTGCAGCTCACCAACTCAATTTCAAAAAACTGTTGAAATGAAAAATGGAGCAAAGAAGTTACACTTCTGCTCCATTTATTTTTTCATTTCAAAATGAATCAGCAGCCCATACTATTGACATGGCCTGATAATTTTGCTATGCTCATTGGTTCTTTGGTAAGGCGGCGCACCACGAGTGCAGAGGTTTTCTGCAAAACGGTGGATAAAGTGTCCAAGTTTTTTCCACGAGTCATGACCGTCATTAAATAGGCCTTACCATTGACAAAAACGACCCCAGACTCATGAAGCTCTACTTCGGCACTGTTCGGACGTGTCCACTCCCCGAACTTGTGCCAAATTTTAGTCCCTTCTGGGGTGCCCTTTGTAAAGCCATCTTTGAAACTACAGTTTGCCAGCATCTCCGCAGCATATTCTGAATATTCAGGGCTCAGAAATCCTGCATTGAAAATCGTTTCCATGAAGCTAGAAAAATCTTTGGCATTAATCATGAAATCAGTGTTTTGCAGGTCAGGTTTTGGGAGCCCGATATCCTCAAAAAGGTTGATTACCTTGCTCAAATCTACATTTGTTTCTAGGGCGTGGGTTGCATTGTTGTCCGAATTTGCGGCGCAGTAAAAAACCAGGTCATGGATGGAGTATGTTTTACCTTCGGTAATTGATGGCCCTTGAAAATGTTGGTCAAAAATTACTTTGCCTGGCTGTTTTTTGTAAACTATTTTTTTCTCTAACATACCTGGTGTGCCCTCAGCCTTCTTCAAAACTGCTAGCATCAAAGGCACTTTCATCAATGACGCAGGGTGGTACTGCTCTTTTCCGTTGATGGATATCCAGGTTCCCCGTTTGAAATTGCGGAGATAAACAGAAACGTTGGATGCTAATCCAGCTGTTTTAAGGCTATCGATGAGCATTTCCAATTCATTTTTTAGCGGCTGCAATTTTGTAGACTCATCTTGAGGCCCAACACTTACCACTGGCTGGATATTCTGGAAGCCTTTTAAACGCTGGATGGTGTAGATGTTTACGTCATCTGGTGTCCCAACTTGTGGCTCTATTTTTCGATCGGAAGTTAAGATGCTTTTGATGGAAAAAATGGCGACCGAAGCAAAAATACCCATTGCGAAAAAACCTATTGCAATGGTTCGTTTTCGAAAAGTGCTTGTATTTGGTTTTGTCGTTTTGGTTGGACACATAATTCCCTATTTTATTAAGTGATGATATAGAGAATGGCTGTTTCCAAACAGGTACAACGGCAATGCACTAAAAAGAGACAGGCATTTTTTGCTTTATGCAAGTTTTGTCGAAGGCATGACAATGTCGTTTTTTTTTTGCTGTGCAAAATGGAAAATTATATTGTGGAAATAACACATCTTATGCTTGATATTCTAACATTTAAATAGTGGAGTGCAACAAAATCACTTTTTTAAAAGCGAGGGTAAATATTAAAAAATGAAACAAAATGTTTTTAAAATGCTTGACAATTAAAAACAAATACATTTACTTTGCAATTGTGTTTAAATTATCTCAAACAAAAACTTGATTGAATCATGGCAGAGTATCGGCTACATCAGGAACCCCTCCAAACCAGCCTCATAAAAGAACTCCTACAATGGGTAGGCAAATATTGGTTTCAAATCGTTATTGCATGTTTTGTATGGCAATTGTACACCAATCATTCAGTACAGACCTCCGTCAATTTTTATGATCCGCAGATGGAGGGGATGCCCCATAAAGTCAGTGCAGCCTTCATGGAAGATGATGCTTTGCGTCCTACCGTGAAAGCAGAAAAAAAAGCAAATGATTTGCCTGTAAAAAAATGGCAGTCCTCGGATTTTAAAAATCTAAGTTTCGTGCTTGCCCCTGAAATGGCCGAGCAAAAGAAAGTTGACAAAGCCATCGTCAAAGAAAAACTAACAACCTGCCGCAAATACGTGGAACGATTCGCTGCAACGGCCATTTCTGAAATGAAACAGTTTGGCATCCCAGCCAGTATTACCTTGGCTCAAGGTCTAATTGAAACTGACGCAGGTGGCAGTTTGCTTGCAACTGAATCCAACAACCATTTCGGAATAAAATGCCGCAGCAAATGCCGCCACTGTACCTGTCGAAACTACTCCGATGACGATGTGTACGACATGTTTAGGGTATTTGATACCTCTTGGGAGAGCTTTCGAGAACATTCAAAACTCTTGCAAATTGATAGATACAAACACTTGAAAAAACTGGGAACTTCTGACTATGCAAGTTGGGCGAAAGGCTTGAAAAAAGCGGGTTATGCAACAGATAAAAATTATGACAAGAAACTGGTTCAAATCATTGATGCCTTGGACTTGCATCAGTTTGATGAATAGTCGTTTGCTCAATACATGCTAACTGAGGAATTATTGATTTTCAGAAACTAATGAAATTGCATATTTCGTGGCTGCTGCAATATCCTCAAAGACAGGCACCCCTTTTTGTGTGGCAACCTCTCTAAGGTAGGCTCTGCCTCGGTTCATGTCCTTGCGTTCTTGCTCGCCAAGAGCTTGGCCTTCGAAAAGTATTTCAGCATCAATGTCCATGACCGCCAATGCTATTTGACCGCCTTCGCCAATTCGGAAGGCAGCTTCAACCAGACTGGCCACACCTCTCGTTTCACCTAAAATCACAAAAAGCCAAACGGCGGCCTCTTCCTTTTCTTTGGCCTCAAGCTGTTGGTGGGATGGTGTCCATTCGCCTACACCTAACTGCGGGTTGAAATAGGTCACCCCTGCAGCCTCTAATAGTGGTATGGCAATTTCTTTTCGCCAAGTTGAGTTTCCGGCTGTGCCGCCAAGAAAGATTTGCATTTTTTAAAAGGATTGAAGGGTTGAATTCACAATCTAAATTTCTTGCAAAGCCTTGAGCAAAAAGCCCCAATATTTCTGCACTGAGCTGATTTGCACTTTTTCATCGGGGGAATGTGGGCCTCTGATATTTGGGCCAAAAGAAATCATTTGCAAGTTAGGATAATTGGTGCCAACAATTCCACATTCAAGTCCCGCATGGCAAGCGTTTACGTGCGGCTTGCTCTTGAACATTTCTTCATAAATTCCGCTCATCAGTGTAACCAGCCTTGAATCTGGCATGGGTGCCCAGCCGGGATAATCATTTCCAAAGGCTACTGAGGATCCAGCCAATTCCAAGGTAGCCTTGATGGCATTGGCATGGTCATATTTTTCGCTGTCCACCGAGCCACGGGTAAGGCACTGGATATTGAATTTACCAGCTTTAACTTGGACCTTGCTGAGATTGTTAGAGGTCTGTACCAAGTCCTTGATGTCTGGGCTCATGCGGTGGATTCCATTTGGACAAGCATAGAGTACCCTAAGCAGTTTTTTCTGAAAATCCAAATTCATAACGTGGCTTGGGAGGGCAGTAGCTTCGCAACTCACTACCAATTCAGGGTCAGTAATGCGGTATTCAATTTTTAAATCATGAAGTTCACTGTTGACAAACGCCTTGAATTCATTCACCTGATTGTCGGAAAGAGCAACAACGGAGAAGGACTCTCTCGGGATAGCATTGCGCAGGCTACCTCCTTCAATCGAATGGACCCGGAGGTCAAATTTTTCAGCGCCACCCCAAAGTATTCGATTCATGATTTTGTTGGCATTGCCACGTCCCAAGTGGATGTCGACACCAGAGTGGCCACCCATCAAACCTGTAACTCCCAATTTAAAAGCTTGAAAACCAGCAGGTGTGCTATCTTCTTTGTAATCGCCAGTGCCAGTTACATCAATGCCGCCTGCGCAACCAATGGTCAGTTCCTGGTCATCTTCCGTATCAAGATTGAGCATGTACTCAGCAGTGAGCAGGCCACCTTTTAAACCTTTAGCTCCCGTAAGGCCGGTTTCTTCATCAATGGTAAAAAGCGCTTCAATTGGTGGGTGTTTGATAGTTTCTGATGCTAGTATGGTCATGATGCTGGCTACACCTATGCCGTTATCGGCACCGAGGGTAGTGCCTTCTGCTTTTACCCAATCTCCTTCCACTTTCATTTTAATGCCCTCTGTATCAAAATCAAAATTGGTGTCGGCATTCTTTTGGTGAACCATGTCCAGATGGCTCTGTAGCAACACGACAGGCTTGTTCTCCATTCCTTCACTCGCTGGTTTCTTGATGACAACATTGCCAACGGCGTCCACCTGGGTTGGTAAGCCCAGCTTTTTTCCAAAAGCTACGATGAATTGGATTACCTTCTCTTCTTTTTTTGAGGGACGTGGCACGGCGTTCAGGTCAGCGAAATTGTTCCATAGTTCTTTGGGCTCAAGGCTTCTAATTGCGTTTGACATAATGGTTTTATTTTATTGCGGCGAAGATAGGGAAAATCGGTTGGTGAAAAAGCTGACCTCTATCTTCTGTAGGCAGGCTGTTCCTTAATCAAATTGGTTGGAAGCAAGTATTTTTGTGCATTCAATGCTGGATTACTTTTTCCATTCTTCAATTCTATGCAATTCAAATACTTCCTATACCCTGATGCATTTGCCATTTGGCACGATAACCCCATCGCCTGTGATTTTTGCCAAATTGATAAAAAATGTTTCGACGGAAATGCTTTCAAAGGTGAGGATAAATTCACGGCTATCTGCCCGGAATGTTTGACTGAGAATAAACTTCAGGACATGGATGCTTATGCCTGCGAAGGTGACATTGTCTTACTTCAGCAACAGTTACAGTCTCGCAAACCCGAGAAATCAGAAAAAGCAGTCATGCAAAAAGCAGGTGAAATTACCGATGCCCTTGAGCGCTGTACGCCTCCGATTTTCACCCATCAAAATTGGTACTGGCCTTGTGACGGCAGTGACTATTGTTCATTTTTAGGATATGGCTCCAAGCCATTGTACATTCAATTGGCCAATGATGGTGATGGTGAAGATTTGTTACTGAACTCCTTATACCATACTGTGGAAAACTATACGGATGTAGATGAAATATGGGAACATATTCTTCCTAAAGCCGCTATAACATCTTTGGCCGCTGCAAAACTTTTTAATACGCTTTTTTATGTTTTTGTGAGTCAAAAAACGGGTAGGGTAGTAACGCTATGGGATAAGCGATAGCATCTTATATCCATTAGTTTTGGTTAAGTCTACCATTTTTAATACGAATACTCATGCAATCCTGCCGTTTGCTCAAATACCATACAGGGCAGCTATTTTCCTTCTCAATATTGTGGCATTAAATCGTTCACCAGAAACAAGGCAATGGAAAATTGAGAATTAATAAATCAACTATTATTTGTCAATAATCCCTTTACACTATTGTTTCCAAATATTATTACCACATGAGAATGAAAGTACTGCCCGAGATTTTGATTTTGGTGGTTGGCCTTGGCATGGCTTCCTGTAATTCCTCCAACTATCAAGCTGGTAAATCATACCAAGTAAATACGTTGGTGCTACCCAGCGTGCGACTTGGCGATGGCGTCCCGCTGAACATTGAAGTATGGGTTCGCTGGAAAATTGAGAAACCAGGAGCCTTCTTTGATGCATTTCCAAGTGCAAAAGAGTTCAACCAGTTGGTTTTGTATCCTCGTGCCTTGGAACTGAGCAATACCGTAGCCAATGATTACCCCAGCGTTGACTCTGTTTTTGCTTCGCAACGGGAAGTTTTCCTGACGGACATCAAGCAGACGCTACGCAGCAAGCTCGGCGAAAACGGTATCTCTATCAAAGAAGTGACGGTGGGGAATTTGACATTTCCTAAAAGCTACACTGATGCGATGGAAGCTGCTGGTATGAAACGGCAACATTTGGAAGGTATCCGCAACCAGAACGAAGTGGATTTGGAGCAAGCCACTGCTGCCAAAAAGAAGGCTGACGCTGATGCCCAAGTTGCTATTGCAAAAGCAGAAGCAGAAGCCAAGTTGGCACGGATAGAAGCCAAAACCGAAGAAGCGCACCGCTCCATCGAATTGGCACGTGCTGAAACGGCGGCTCAGGTTATCAGACGCCAAGCGGTAGCTTCAGCCGACAGTACCCGCTTATTGAACAAGGCGGCCCTCGACCATCTTGCTGACCTCAAAAACTTAGATGTGGAAAAGCGTCGTAATCTGGATGACCTTGACGTTGAAAAGAAACATAAGGAAAAGAAGTCCGACATGGAAAGCCAATTGGAACTGGCAGGCATGGTGCAGAACAACCCCAATTTTGCCTCGTTCCTCATTAACCGTGAACTGGCCTCAAAAGTGGATATTGCTGTATTGCCGACTGGGGCTGATGCGAGCATGTTGGGTGGTTTTTGGCAAAACAAGAAAGAAGATAAAAAGGATAAATGAATTGAAAGCGATAATAATTTTTGCATTAAGTCCATTTGTCAATCCTCGGTACACGAACTGTGCTGGGGATTTTTTATTTTACTTAGTTATGGAATAAGCGATTATTTTTGACCCCATTAAAACATATCAATTACTGCTTATGGCTGACATCAATACTTCCAATTTCTGGACAAACCTTTTGAAAAAGATTCTTGGAATCGTTTTCAAGAATATGCGCAACAACATGACGGTGAAGACCAATAACCAACATGTGGTACCCCACAATGGTGAATGGGCAGTAAAAGGGGAGGGCAACGAACGCTACACTGCTACCTATCATTATCAGCAGGATGCTATCGAACGTGCAAAAGATATTGCCAGTAAACACAACGCCGATGTGATTATTCACCGGGAAGATGGGAGTATTCGGGATAGGATTAGTTTTAAATAATCCTTTTGAACTAATGCTGTTTATTTTCCTTGATGAAAAGAAACTATAATCAAGGCTGTATTTCTTTTTTAATGCTGCATGTAAAGGGCCTATCTTTCAAATATTTCCTTCAAATTTCCCCTGATATTATTGCTGATTCGGTTCAGTGGCAAATCATTGGCATCCTGCCCGAATGGGTCTTCTATTTCCTCCGCAATGATTTCAATGCCTGCAAATGTATAGAATACCAATGGTATGATAACCGTTGACCAATATCCAAATTCAGATACAAAACCAATTGGCATGGTGAATATATAGAGGAATATAACCTTCTTTAAAAATAAGCTATAGGCATAGGGTATGGGCGTTTTTTGTATGCGCTCACATGCGCCTATATTGTCGGTAAAGGATTGTAGCTCGGCATTTATATAGAGCAGTTGCTCTCCAGTTATTTTATTCAAATGGTATAGCTCATTTACTTCTTTGTAAATAGCCTGCATTACGGCATTCGGCAAATGCGCTTTTTTCCGAAACTCGGCAATAGGGTAGCGGTCAGTGTCCTCAAAGTCATCGGGATTGAAGCCATTGCGGAGATGCCATTTCATTGCCATCACTTGGTTGTTGATCAATGCCTGAAACCGCTGACGGGTGGCTTCGTCTTCTACCAGATTGCTCAGTTTAAGGGCCAGATTCCGGGAATTATTAACCACGGCGCCCCAAATCTTACGGCCTTCCCACCAACGATCGTAGGCAGTATTGGTACGGAACACCAAAAGTAATGAAAGCACAAAACCGACCAAGGAATGCACGATGGTGGTATTCTTGAATTGGGCATGAAAAACATCCAGTTCCAAATAGGCAACCAGCGCTGTATAGGCTGCAACCCCTAGCATTGCTGGAAACAATTGTCGGAAAGTGTCGCTTTTATGGAATACAAAAATGAGCTTCCACCAGGATTTTGGATTGTAGTCTACCATGTTGCTACGGACGTTGATTTGGCGGCAAAGATGCAATCTTTGGTTAAAATTGACCGCTCTTTCATACCTGTTATTCTGTTTTATTAGGTGACATGCTCATGCTGCTTGTCGGTTAAAGGGTTTAGGAGTTTTGAGGAACTTAGTTTTATTCATGTTTTCTTTTGTTTGACATCCGCATACTAATACTTGCCGCTCCCGAAGCGATACTTTTTGGCTGCGAACCGATACTTTATGTTTGAGAAGACATGTTTTTTTAAAAACATGAAATACTTTTTGTTTGTTAATTCATCTTCTGCCAATGCGAACGCATGTTTTTTCAAAACTTGCGCATACTTTTTTCATGCGAACTCATGTTTCCCTTATGCGAACGCATCTTTTTACTATAAGATGAGATACTTCTTGTTTGTTAAGCTATGTTCCGCCGATGCGAACCAATACTTTCTGTTTTTTTTTATTAAAATTTAAACAAAATTGAGCTCAAAATTTGTATGTTTATAGCAATGACTATACATTTGTCAAATGTTCCAAAAGTGAAGGTGGTAGCTAGTTCAGTTGGATATAGGAACTAATCTTTTAAGACAGCACATTGGCAAGAAATTAGGGTCTAAGAATCGTCATAAGCTTATGTTCGTATTGCCCTTATATTGCTAGGTCAATGTATTGCACTTAAAAAGAACGATTTCAATGTATATAATCAAATATTTTTAACCAAGCCGCTCAATTTATAGCAATATAACCCGTGTAGAACCGAGTTGATGCCCTAAATCAAACGGCTCCTTAAATCAACACCCATATGGATGCATTGACCAATGCCTACATCAAGATGATGACTGATGTAGAAAAACTCTATGATGCCAACCAGGCAATATTGGACAACATACCAGCCTTTGCTGCCAAAATGGTTGTTTTCAAAAACCATAATGCCACTATTGGACTGCTATTGCCACTGGCCGAAGAAACCACCAAGCCTACGACCAACGAACGGGACTTGATACTGGAGAATATGTGCTTAGCCGCCGAAAAGGTCTGCAAGCCTGTGCAGGCTTATGCTGCCAGTATCAATGACCTTTTGCTGGAAGGAAGCATGAATTGGACGGCGGATAGCCTTGGTAGGCAGGTGAAGGACGTGGTAGGCCCAACCTGTGTGAGCATCCATACAAAGGCTACCGAAGTAAAAACCCCTGCTGCCGATTTTGGCTTGAAGCAATCAGACCTTGACGACCTGGATACCAATAACACGGCATGGGCTGCCAAGCAATCGGCCATCCGTGCCAAACAAGTGGCCAGCAGCCAAGCCAAGCGGCAAATACTGAAATCGGTGGCTGACAATAAGAACCTGCTCAACCGCATATTGGACCGCATGGTGGCTACTTTGTCGGATTCGAACCCCACGCTGGTCGGGCTTTGGAACCAGACCCGCCAAGTGATGGACCCCGGTACCACAGTCACTACCCAGCGTTTTAAAGTGGTGCACCGCTTAGAGGACAGCAATATGGAACCATTGTATCAAGCGACGGTCGTCATGGAAAAACAGGGCGTGCGACTGGAACTAAAGACTAATTCGCTCGGTGAGGTAGAGTTCAGGCCCATCAAGCAGGGCATTTATCGGGTGACGGTGAGCCTGGCTGGCTATCAGACCGTGACGTTTTTGGAATTCAGGGTGAAACAGGGGAAAATCGGTAAGCAAGAGGTGGAGCTGCTACCTAATGAAGCTTAAGAATGTTATTTTGTTTGCAATTATTTTAAGGTGGACGCCTGCCTCCGTGAGGAGGTAGGCGTTTTTAGTAACTCGGTCTGCCAGACCGTGCTTCTCGCACTTGTGCCAAGTCATCGGACTTCTCCTGTCCCATAAAATTTGCTAACTACTGCCCCAGCGGGGCAAAATATTTGTAGAAATCCTGATTATCCCAGACCTCAGGCTCCAGCGGAGTGAAATCTATAGAGAATGCTTTCATATTGCTCCCCGCTGGGGCTGGACATAAAGGTTGCCGCCAATTCCTACAAAGATTACGCCCCGCTGGGGCTAAGGTCATATATATATATTAATACTGAAATAGACGAAAGCTTGAACAAAAGCTTAGTCTTGAGGCACTTACTGAAACAGTGGGCATTATATTGAATGGTTTGTAGTTCTTGGCAATAGAAGTGATGAAAGTGAAGAGCTTGAGATAACGGGCTGTAGCTATGAGTTTTTATATGGAAACTAAATTGTAACTTTGATGGAAAACTTGTGTAAACAAAGAGGCCTAAACATAGACTCCCAACAGCAAAGGTTTTTCATTTTTACTAAGTTTTGTAAACTAAAATAATAAATCATGAAAACCAAATTTTATCAATACTTATTTGCAATTATCTTTACAATCTATACTTTATCACTCAATGCACAAATTGCATCAAATGGTAATAACCTTTGGTATGCTAAAGAATTTAGCAAAGAAGAGGCTCTATATCAGTCAAAGAATTTTCTTTTTGAAAAAATCTTAGGCGCTTCGACTGAAGTAGTACAATTTGAGGTAATTCCTTTAGCTGCATCAAGCTCTGGAGAATTAACTACTTTACTTTATAAGTGTGAAAGCAAACAAAAAGAAGGGTTAATTTTGGGATTTTATGGGAACTATTGGAATGATGCAGGAGTGATATATCAAGGCTTTGCTTTTAAAAATTTTGAAAAAAACCAAGCAGTCGAATTTCTAAACAAAATTCAAGTTGCAATAAAACAAAATTCGAAGTTCTTAAATGATGAAAAGGATAATAACAATATTTATTTCAGATACGATGATGTGGATGTGTTAATATGGTCTGCTGTCTCAGATTATTCTATTAGATTATTCTGGAATGGATTTGACAGCACTTGGGAAAGGGTGGCATTTGACCGCTCTAAGAAACGGTTTGAAAAGAAGATTTAGAAATGCATTGAAAATTGATTCATTTGCTCTTTGAGGCTAATGCTCTTTCAATAAAATATTGCTTATCGATTGCTTTGACGCATTTAAGCCCTCTATCATCATACATGTTTACCAATTTCCACAATACCTTACCTCCAAAATCAAATAAAACATCACATACCGCATTATACCATACTTCTCTCGGCTTCTCCCAATCAAAAAAATGATGCCCAATATAATTTTCTTCAATTTCAGCTTCAATGTCAGAAATGCTATGAATTTCTACCATTCCAAATTCATTATCATTGTTATAGTAAGGATTTTCTGAAATTCTGAAAAAAACTCTTCCTTGCCATTTTATTTTTTGAGGAAAAAAACGTATGTCTTTTGCAAAATTTGACTTGGGGTTAGGTAATTTTCCTAAAATATGAAACCTATTCGCAAAACCCAAAGCATTGATAACCCAAACCATTTTTTGATAAAACTTCTCACGAGACTCCATCTCTGGTATATCCATAGGTGAGTTTTGAAATTCGATAACTATTCCGCTTTCTGTTTTAATATCAGCAATGTGCTTTTCGCCAGTTTTTAAGTCAAAATGAACAACTTCCTGCCATTCTTTTGGAAAAAATGATTTCCATTGCCTATGCCATTCTGTTTCAGGTTCCCACCAATCATCACAGTGCTTCAATGACTTGTGCGCCCAATGATGAATTTTTTGTGTTCCACATTTTGCAACTGTTTCTTGATTGCAACAATCACATAAACCTTTACCTCCTTGAAAGGCTTCTCTTTTTTCTCCATCCACATTTGCGTACTTCATGATATTTAAGGCTTAAAACTAAAATTAACTTACCCCTCCTCCGCCAACCGTTTCAACTCATTCAACCGCATTATACACTCCACCGGCGTCATCGTATTCACATCCATTTTCAAAACTATAACTATTAATTGACAATTACCCCATTCACTCCACCGCCAACTTCTTTACCCATTTCTCCCTCCGATTTTCTACTACCAACCAATACACCCCAGCAGCAGGCAGGTCAGATCTGTGAAGCTGAAAGCTGTTTGTGCCTTTGAGTGTAAATTGTTGAATGGTTTTACCGTTCATGTCCATCAAATGCACTTGCACCTCGCCGACGATTGGTGCTTGGAGGTGAACATTGGTGGTTTGGTGGAAAGGATTTGGTGCAATGGTGATGCCTTTTTCCGTGAGCCTTTCCTGATTTGATGAAATTGGGTTGAAAGGGTCAGAAAACCGAATATCGGTGAGGAGGCTGGAATCCGTCAGCGTCAATAGGAAATGCTTCAGGTCTAATTTTTCCTGAGCCGTGAATCCAAAACCCGTGAAATCATTATTGTTGTAATAGCCAATGGATGAATGCGGATTCGGCTGGATGCCCTCGCTGTAAAAATCGAGGACTTCATCCAAGGTAGCGAACCGACCGTCGTGCATATAGGGTGCGGTAAGGGCGATATTCCGAAGGCTAGGACTGCGGAAAAAGCCGTTTACGGAAGGGTTGCCGCTCCAGCCCTCCATCCCTACGTCAATGCTGACAGAATCGAGGCCGTTGTTAGAGGCGTGTTCGGTATTGAAGTTTGACATATTATGGCAGGTGCTGCAATGTGCCTGAAACGTTAGATAACCGTTCCGCTGTGCATTGGTGAAGCCAGCTTCGTCCGATTTTATCTTGTCATATTGGGAATTGAAGGTGTTGATAGAACGCACGAATTGGGCGATTGCTTGCGCAATGCGTGCAGCGGTGATTTCGGCGCTGCCAAACGCATCGGCAAAAAGCTCAGGATAGAAAGCGGTGTTGGCCAGTTTTGACTCCAATACTTGTAGGTCTTTGCCCATTTCGCCTTCATGTTGGATGGGCAACAGCACCATTTGCTCCAAGCTGAGGTTTTGGTAGTCCCAAAATAAATGTTCGTATGGGGCCCAACCCACATCATTCAAACAGGGTGTATTACGTGAGGCCATTGTGCCTCCAATTCCTTGGCTGAAAGCCCTATTGTCAGCAAAAGAATGCTGCTGTTGGTGGCAGGTCGCACAGGAAATATCATTGGAGGCGGATAATCTTTTGTCATAGAACAGCACCCGGCCCACTGTAGCAATTTTGTTGTCAATTTTGTTATTGATTGCATCAAAATCCACGTCAATCCAAGTGATGTAATTATTATTGATGTATTCAGGAAAGTCAATCTTGTAATTATAAGGTGTTTCAGGAAGGATGGGCATCAAAGTATCCACCACCATCAGGCTAAATGGGGCTTCGGACTGGTTTTTTGTGGTCAAGGAAATGGAAAGGAAGAAGATGGCCATTAGGCAAATGGGAAGGTAAATTCGTTTCATGAGCGTACATTTATTTTAGTGATGAAAAAGGTAAAAATCCTAACCAAAGTTATAAGTTTTCAATTTGCCATTTTAGCCAGTTTGTGACAAAAGTCAGGTTTCAATAGTTTCCTAATATTTCCAACAAATTCCTCACTTTCTAATCAAAACAATTGCTATTGTTTAGGTGAACACAGTTTGTTCTATCCTGTTTCCTTAAAAGATTTTAATATTGAGAAATTTGTGGAATAATTACCTTTCGGCCAGTTTTCACTTAACCTATTAATACCATGAAAAATGATGTGTACAATGTCATTATTGTTGAGGATGTAGCAGACGAAGCTTTTCTTTTAGAAAGAGTTGTAAAAAAGGACAACCCAGAGTTCAAATGCACAATTGTTGAGTCATTTGAAGATTTCAAGGAGAAATTTTTAGAAATGGATTGGGATGCTGTGATTTCAGACTACTCCTTTCCAGAATTTAACGGACTTGACGTGCTCAAATTTGTCAGGGAAAGGAACCAATTGATTCCTTTTATTTTGGTGTCAGGTGTGATAGGGGAAGAGCATGCCGTTGAGATTATGAAGGGCGGTGCTTCTGATTATGTTATGAAAAGCAGCCTAATAAGATTGCCGGTGGCGCTCCGCAAGGAAATACTGGATGCAGAATTCAAGGCTAAATCATTAGGTGATCTAGCCTTGATGAAGCAATTGTCATTGATCGCAAAGCATACGACGAATCCAGTAGTAATTACAAATGCTGAAAATGAAATTGAATGGGTAAACGAGGCTTTTGTAAAAGCTTATGAATATACGATAGAAGAGGTAACTGGTAAAACCTCAAGAAGTATCTTGGATGGGCCTGATACCAATTCTGACACCCTTGATTATATAAAGGAAATGGTGGCAAAGCATGTGTCGTTCAGTACAGAAGTGCTGAATTATTCTAAGTCAGGCAATAAGAAATGGGTAATTGTAAACATTGAACCATTATGGGATGAAAATGAGAATATCGAAAGATATTTTTCCATACATCATGATATTACAGAAAAGAAAGCCTATGAATCGCAACTGCTTAAGTTAAATAACACACTTGAAATAAGCGTAAAAGAAAGAACAAAGGAATTAGAAGACCTAAACGAAGACTTAAAGTCGTTTAACCATACGCTTGCAAATAATTTGCAGCATCCTGTTAGTATTATAGGTAGGTGGGTAGACGTATTGGTTAAAAATGAACTTTTGGATTTGCCAGAGCAAGTTGTTAGTGGTTTGCAAGAGATTAAAAAACATGCGGAAAAGGCCTCCATTGAAATTAACCAGTTGTTGTTGTATTCTTCTGCGGCTCAAAAAATAGTCAATAAATCAAAATGTGAGATTCAAGATTTGTTGACAGTAATGTCAAGGGAATTGTTTTATGCAGAAGGTAAGGAGGTGCAAAAAATTATTATAGAAGAGCCGCTTTACCCTTGTTATGCTGATTCAAGCATGATATATCATGTGCTTAAAAATTTACTGTCGAATGCGTTTAAATTTTCGAGCAAGGAAGATAAACCTGTTGTGAAAATTAGTTCAAGAAAACTGGAGGATACGATAGTCTATTCAGTTGAGGATAATGGTGTTGGCTTTGATATGCGGTATTATGAGCTTTTGTTTAATCCTTTTTCTCGATTGCACGCCGATTCAGAATTTGAAGGGAATGGAATTGGGTTGTCTATCACTAAAAGATTTGTTGAAAGGAATGGCGGGGAGTTGTGGGCAGAGAGTGAGGTAGGCAAAGGGTCCGTGTTCAGTTTTTCCATGCCTGCATGGGATGATGGTAAAAAATAGACTAACTTGCGTCATAATGAAAATAGAATTCAAGCATACAAAATGGTCTAATTATCTATTTTTAATTGTAATAGCAATTTCAGTTACTAGTTTATTTGGTTGGTTATTTGATATAGAAGCCTTTAAGCGGATTTTTCCAGATTCTGTAGCTATGAATCCCTTAACAGCATCATGTTTTATCATGAGTGCTTTTTCTTTTTGGTTACTGACTTTGAAGAAAAACAATAGTTTTTACAACTTGGGTGGACATGCTTTGGCATTGTTGATACTTTTTATTGGATTACTAGTGGTGTTAAGTAATTTAATTGGTTTTAATACCCGTATTGACCAATTACTATTTTCATCAAAGATAAGTGATGAACCTACAAGCTATGCCTACAATCGAATGTCTCCAAATACAGCGTTCTGTTTTGTACTGACTGCTATCGAATTATTTATGTTGCATTATGAAACCAAAAAGCGATTTGTCCCTTATCAATTCATTGCTATTTTGGTGAGTTTAGGCGCTTTGCTTACCATGATTGGGTATTTGTATGATTTTACCATACTTTCTGAAATGCCTTCTTATGTTCCAATGGCCATCCATACCTCAGCAAATTTTTTCTTAATGTCGGTTGCGCTGTTATTTGCGTATC
Organism: Bacteroidota bacterium; assembly: GCA_016124585.1. Taxonomy (GTDB): domain Bacteria; phylum Bacteroidota; class Bacteroidia; order Chitinophagales; family Saprospiraceae; genus UBA6168. The sequence goes on from WGNL01000004.1 coordinate 17,710, forward strand.
CAGACAAAGGAATTATGTCAACTTATACCAGCAGGTCATCTGGTGGTAAACTTTCAAGGACATTTCTATTGCCCCTTATCGCACTACCAGTCTTGATGGGGATGCTATATAATTTTGTCAGAAGTAAGGATTTGGTGTCGAGCAGCTTGACAACACTATTCTTGGTATATGGTATTGTGATTGGGTTCGCTGCCCTTATTTACCTTTATTCGTATTCATTGAACAAAAAAGAGAATCAGAAAAGAAAGGTTGAGGCCAATTTAAAAGAGAGTAATGAGCGGTTTAAGAGTATTTTTGAATATGCGCCAGACCCAATGTGGTTGTTTGATATGAATTCACTTTTTTTTTTAGAAGTTAATCAGAAGGCAATAATTAGATATGGGTACACTTTGGATGAATTTAGAAAAATGCGAATTACAGATATTCGACCAAAGGATGAAGTGCCTAAGGTTCAGGAAAAAATCGAGATAATTAGAAAAAATGAAAAATTGACGGGGTCGTGGAAACATCAATTGAGGAATGACAAACTGATTGATGTAGAGATAACCTATCACAAGCTCGAAATGGATGGACAAGAGCAGTGCCTTGAAATTGCAAAGGATGTGACTGAGCGTATAAAAATTGAAAAACAAATAAAGGAGTTGAACAAAGAATTGGAGGCTTTTACTTTCTCTGTGGCACATGACCTCCGTGCTCCTCTTAGAGTTATCGATGGATACGCTGGTGTGTTGAAAGAGGATTTTACGCCTGTTTTGGATAAGGAAGGGATGCGATTAATATCAATCATAGCAAGCAATGCTAGGCAAATGGGGCAATTGATAGATGATTTGCTTAATTTATCACGTATAGGGAGGGCTTCCTTGAAATACTCCATGGTAGATATACAGACTTTGGTGAGCTCTATTGTTGATGAGCAAAAAATATTATTCAGCGAGTACAACACCGCTTTTTTTATTGGAAATATTATTTCTGTTTATTGCGATGGTGTTTTGATAAAATCAGTATTGACTAATCTGATTGCCAATGCTATTAAGTACTCAAGAAATGAGGAAAACCCAAAGGTGGAAATTGGTTCATATGTCCGAGAAAATGAAGTTGTTTATTTTGTGAAAGACAATGGAGTAGGTTTTGATATGAATTATGCGGACAAACTTTTTGGCGTATTTCAGCGATTGCACAAGGCTACTGAATTTGAAGGTACTGGTGTGGGCTTAGCAATTGTACAACGAATTGTTCTAAAACATGATGGCCATGTCTGGGCTAATGCAATAAAAGATGAAGGTGCTACTTTTTATTTTAGTTTGCCTATCAACTATAAGAATGATTAAATTTTAAAATAGAGACTATGGATTTAGTAAATATTGAAATCGTTTTAATTGAGGACAATCCACATGAGGCTGAATTGACTATTAGGAGCCTAAAGAAACATAATCTAGCGAATAGGTTGGTTCATATTGATGATGGACAGGATGCAATGGAATTTTTGTTTTCCACAGGGAAATATGAAAACAATATTGGAATGCTAAATCCAAAAATTATTCTGCTTGACTTGAAATTGCCAAAGGTGAATGGATTAGAGATACTGAAAAAAATAAGAGAAGATGAACGGACCAAACATTTTCCGGTCGTCGTCCTTACCTCTTCAAAGGAAGAATCTGATGTTTTTGAAAGCTATAAATTGGGTGTGAATAGTTACATCGTTAAGCCTGTCAATTTTGAGAGTTTTACAAACGCTGTTACAGAGATTGGGCTTTATTGGATGCTTCTGAATGAGCCGCCTGCGTTTTGAGTCGTAGGTAGGTATTTTGATAAATACGTTCCTAAAATAGCCATTCATTTCAGGAATGTATTTCATGAAGAGCTTAAGATACAGTCCAATTCCCAAGCTTTTTGTTTAAGTAAACTCAACGCAAATGCACCAGCAGAGGCAGTAAAAACTGAATAATCAAAAGCCCCTTTGATGCCAGTCGAAAACGTCATGGAAAGTGCAAAGACAAGCAAAAGGAACCCGCTTAATTTTGCAAAAAGCGAGGTCTTGAAACCAATAATAAGACAGATGGCAAAAAGGATTTCGGCAATGGTAGCGACAGTGCCTAAAAATGGAATGGCTGCGCTTGGAACCCAAGGATTGATAAGCGCCGTGTATTCCAGAAACGCATCCCAGTTGCCCCAAACCGAGTTTTCTTTGGGCCAGTACCCAAATCTGTCCGCTACTGCTGATAGAAATGAAAAGGAAATAGCCAATCGAAGGAATAGTTTAATGATGTTGTAAGTCATGATGATTTAACCTGAAGATTTTATGGTAAATATAGCTTATTGCTGTAAAGTAACACGTAACACGGTCTGCCAGACCGTGCTTTCACGCTTCCCAAATTGGTGCAAGTTTGTTCATGCGAAAGCACGGACTAGCAGTCCGTGTTACGCCTGTGCGAGGTACCGTAACTCTGTCAACCGCTTTAAGCACTACACAGGTGTCATAATCAAATTAGTTTTTTGCTCCTTAAATAGATTCGCCACTTTCTATTAATCCAAATAATTGCATTCAATAACAATCCAAGTAATGCAAAACTCGCTAAGGTTATTATCCAAAAAAGGGAGCCAGCAACCAAACCGTATCTTAGTGCTTTTATGATAGATAAATGCTTAATCGTTATTCCACCTAATACCATCATGAAATAGCAGAGTGCTAAGTACCAGCCTAGCTTTTTTGCCCATACATTCAGTGATGAACCCCGATTTCTTTTCATTGAAATAAACCTAAATATTTAGCTAATCTTCCTCCGCCAACTTCCGCAACTCATTCAAACGCATCAAGCACTCAACTGGGGTCATCGTGTTCACGTCCATTTCCAATAGTATTTCTTTAATGCGTCCCACCTTAGGGTCAAAGGTCTCAAAAATGCTCAATTGAAAAGCTGGTGCAGTAATATCATTCGTAGCCGCTTTCTTCGCTTTGGGTTGGCCACTGACCGTGTGACTGCCAGTTACCCGGTCAGTATTCCCTGCTTCTATGTGTTGCTGTTCCAATTGCACCAAAATATCGTTCGCCCGCTCCACGATGCTGCGGGGCATTCCAGCCATCTTCGCTACATGGATACCGAAACTGTGCTGGCTGCCTCCAGGCAGAAGTTTCCGAAGAAAAATCACTTTGTTCCCGACCTCCTTCACGGCCACGTTGAAATTCTTAATGCGGGGAAATTTATTCGAAAGCTCGTTCAGTTCGTGATAGTGTGTGGCGAAGAGCGTCTTGGGTCGCAGGTCGTTGTGCGAGTGAAGGTACTCAGCGATGCTCCAGGCAATGCTGATGCCGTCGTAGGTGCTCGTTCCTCGCCCAATTTCATCAAGGATGATGAGGCTGCGCTCGCTGATATTGTTCATGATGCTAGCTGTCTCAGTCATTTCCACCATGAACGTGGACTCGCCGCCGCTGAGGTTGTCGCTGGCGCCCACACGGGTGAATACCTTGTCAATCATACCAAGGTGGGCACTCTGTGCAGGAACGAAACTGCCCATCTGAGCCATCAGACTGATGAGCGCTGTTTGACGCAGCAGGGCAGATTTTCCGCTCATGTTTGGGCCGGTGATGACGATGATTTGCTGCTCCTCATTGTCAAGGTAAACATCGTTGGGAACAAAACTCTCGCCTAATGGCAAGTGCTGTTCTATGACCGGATGGCGGCCATTTCGGATGTCAATCACTTGGCTGTAGTCGAGCATGGGGCGGGTGTAGTTTTGTTTCTCAGCCACTTTTGCGAAGCTCAACAAGCAATCCAGCCGAGCGACGATGCTGGCGTTGTGCTGCACGGGCTGGATGTAGTCAGCGATGCCCAATACCAGTGCCTCGAAGATTTGGTTCTCCAGCACCTGCATCCGTTCCTCGGCCCCCAAAATCTTGGTTTCCAGCCGTTTCAGTTCGTCGGTGATGTAGCGCTCGGCTCCGGTGAGCGTTTGTTTGCGCACCCATTCCGGCGGCACTAGACCCTTGTCCTTGTGCTTGTTGGTCACTTCAAGGTAGTAGCCGAAGACCGAATTGAAGCCGATTTTCAAGTTGTCAATGCCCGTGCGTTCAGCCTCTGTCTGCTGGATATCCACTAGCAGCGACTGGCTGTTTCTAGCGGTATTCCGTAGGTCGTCCAGCTCCTCGTGGAAGCCATCGGCGATGCAGCCGCCTTTGGCAATTTGAGCGGTTGGTTCGTCCACCAGTTGTCGCTTGATTTCATTGATGAGCGTTTTGCAGGGGTTCAGTCCTTCCGCCAATTTTTCAAAAAACACATTGCCGGAGGCAGCCAATAATACTTTGAGCGGCTCGGTCGCTTCGAGTGCTTTCCTCAACTGAACTACTTCCCTCGGCCCGATTTTCCCCAGCGGCACCCGTGAAATGAGCCGCTCCAAATCGCCCATCTGCCGGATGTAGCTGCTGACTTCATCGGCGATACTTTGGTTTTGGAGGAAAAACGAGACCACCTCGTGCCTTGCTTCGATTTCCTTGAGCGAGGTCAGGGGAAGCACTACCCATTTTTTCAGCAAACGCCCGCCCATCGGCGACACGGTCTGGTCCAAGACGTTGATGAGTGGCGTACCGCCCTCGTGCGGACTAAAAAGCAGTTCGAGGTTCCGCACCGTGAAGCGGTCCAACCAGACATATTTTTCCTGGTGAATCCGGCTGATGGCGGTGATATGCTTCAGATTCTTGTTCTCAGTAGTGGCGAGGTAATGGAGCGCTGCACCTGCGGCGATTTGCGCCAATTCCAGCGTATCAATACCGAAGCCTTTGAGCGAAGCGACCTCAAAATGTTCCTTGATTTTTTCTTGCGTAAAATCATGCGTGTACGCCCAATCGTCGAGGGTGTAGGTGTAAAAACGGTCGCCGAACTGCTGCTCGAAGAGCTTGGCGGCGCTTTTGCAAAAAACGATTTCGGAAGGGTTGAAGCCTTGCAACAGCTTGTCCATGTAGGTCAAATCACCCTCGGAAACAAGGAACTCGCCCGTGCTGATGTCCAGAAATGCGATACCCGCCGTGTCTTTTTTTCCAAAAAAAATGGAAGCGAGGAAGTTGTTGGTCTTGTGGTCAAGGAGTTTTTCGTCGGTGGTCACGCCCGGCGTCACTACTTCGGTGATGCCTCGTTTCACAATTTTCTTTTCTGGGGAAGGTTTTTCCAATTGCTCGCAGACCGCCACCCGGTAGCCAGCCCGCACGAGCCGGGGCAGATAGGTATCCATGCTGTGGTAGGGGAATCCAGCCAGTTCAATGTCGGCGCCGCCATTGTTGCGGCTGGTGAGTGTGATGCCGAGTGCACGGGAAGCCTTCACGGCATCCTCCCCGAAAGTTTCATAAAAATCGCCGACCCGGAAGAGCATGATGGCCTCTGGATGCTTAGCCTTCATCTTGAAATACTGCTCCATGAGCGGCGTCACCTTGCCCTTGCTTTCCTTTTTTTGTCCGCCCACGACGGTCATACTGGTTCTTGCCACGTGCGTTTCTGTTTTGGGCAAAGATAAACGGATTGCGGATTTGGGGTTGCGGATTGCGGATTTGGTAAGGATTGCAGCTAAAAATCCACCCCAAACAGCATCAACTCCTCCTCATCGCCTGGAGCGATGAATTTCCGCTCGAAACGCAAACCAATTTTCTCCACCACCCGCTGCGAGGGCTTGTTACTTTCAATGAGAATGGCGGCAAGGCGTGGTAGCGCTAGCTTTTGCTTCGCAAAATTCAAGACTGCGTCAGCGGCCTCCACAGCGTAACCTTTGCCATAAAATTCGGGCAGCAGCGCATAGCCCATGTCCACATCATCCAGGAAATCCCGCTTCACCAAGCCAGCAACGCCAACTGGGACGCCATCCGTTTTCCGCTCCATCACCCAGAAGCCGAAGCCAAAGTTGCGGTAAGCCGAAAACAGGCGGTGGATGATGTACTTTCGTGCATCGTCCAAGTTGTAAACCTTGCGGTCGCCAATGTTCTCCAGCCAGCCGGGTGAGTTCAGCAAATTATAGTAAAACTGGGCATCGTCGGGAGTGATTTCACGCAGTTTCAACCGTTCAGTTTCCAATACAAATTGGCCAAGCGGCGGTCTGCAAAGAGCGAGGATTTCGTATTTGTCCTCCTTCCCAATTTTTACAAATCCTTGTTTTTGGAGCAAATGAATGGACACATCATTTCCCGTCATGCAGCCAGCCTCAATAATATTGGCTTCCATCTTTTCAAATCCAAAATCAATGACCGCCTTCGCTGCCTCGCTTGCCAGGCCTTTTCCCCAAAAATCAGGATGTAAGGTGAAGCCGATTTCCGCCGTTTGTTTTTCAGGATTCAAATTCCAGAGGCAGATAGTGCCGATGAGTTTTTCTTCTCCCCTCTGGCAAATGGCCCACAGGATTGATTCGCCGCTTTCCACATTGTTTTGAATCAATTGAATGAAGGCCGTGACATCGTCTAATTTCTCAGCTTTTTTGATTTCGGTGAAACGCAGGATGCGCTCATCCGAGCGCTGGATGAGCATTTCCGGGGCATCCTCAAAGGTCAGCGAACGAAGTTCAAGACGGTCCGTTGTCAAAATTGGGAAAGGTGAAAAATGGGTCTTCATTTTGCGTTATTTTAGCCATTTGCCTAAAAAACCAAGCATCGCCTTATACACCTCGAAGCGGTTCTCTTCATTGTGAAAACCATGGCCCTCGTCGTATTTCACCATGTAAAGTACCTCCACACCCCGTTGGCGAAGCGCCGAAACGATTTGGTCGCTTTCGTCAATGTTCACCCGTGGGTCGTTGGCGCCCTGGATGACGAAAAGCGGGCATTTGATTTTGTCGATATGAAAAACGGGGGAAGCTTCGTGCATGGCGTCCTTATCCTTTTCGGGGTTTCCCACCATCTCATACATCATATCAAGGTACGGTTTCCAGTACGGCGGGATGGTGTTCATGAAGGTGAAAAGGTTGGAAACACCCACGTAGTCAATGGCGCAAGCATACAAATCTGGGGTAAACGTGACTCCAGCCAAGGTGGCATAGCCCCCGTAGCTGCCGCCGTAAATTGCCACCCGCTTTGGGTCCGCAATTCCTTCGTCGATGAGCCATTTCACGCCATCGGTAATGTCATCCTGCATTTTTTTGCCCCATTGCTTGAAGCTGCATTCCCAGAACTGGCGGCCATAGCCCGTGCTGCCTCGGTAGTTCATTTGCAAAACTGCATAGCCTCTACTGGCCAGCAATTGAATTTCAGGATTGAACCCCCACGTATCTCGTACCCAAGGCCCGCCGTGCGGATTGATGATGACGGGCAGGTTTTCCGAAGCTTTGCCTATTGGTAAAGTGAGGTAGCCGTGGATGGTGAGGCCGTCCTGAGTTTGGTATTTGATAGGTTTCATTGGCGCCATATCCGCTTCATCGAGCCATGGGCTTACGTCTACGATTTTGGTCAGGGAATCGGCTTTTTTATCGAAAAAATAATAGGCACCGAGTGAGCGGTCGCTGTAGGTGCGAATCATGAACTTGTCCTCCGCCTTGTTCATGGCAGTGATGACGATTTCGTATTTCCCCAAATCCTTCTCCAGTTGTTGGAACAGGCGTTTGGTTTCGTCATCCAAAAAATGGACATGGCGCTTATCAGTGGTGTAGGCAATGGAAGTTAGCACCCTGCGCTTCCGGGAGTAACCTAGGTTAGAGACATCCACTTCGTTGTGGGCAAAGAGCGGTTCGCCCACCTCCTCACCTGTTAATAAGTCAAGTTTGGTAATGACGCTGCGGTCACGACCCCGATTGGAGGCAACATAAACGTGGTGTTCATTTTCAAAATCAAAGAACAACGGAGAAACACTTTCCCGAAAATCGGTAGTCAACACAGGTCGGAACGGTTCTTCCTCGGTTTGTCGGTAGAGTAGGGTGGAGTTGGTGCCCCCAGAGATCTGGTTGGCAATGCGGAGCTTTCCTTCGTGATCGGTCATCCATCCATCCATCGGTTCCATCGGATTGGGGTTGTCGGCCAGTTGATGAATTTCACCTGTGGCGATATTCAGCCGGTACGGCTCAAAAAGCTGCGGATTGTTCTTGTTCATCGAAATGATGATTTCATGTTCGATGTCCTCCAAATCATCAATCAAATCAATGCGGACTCCAGCGAAAGGCGTCAAGTCCTGCAAGTGATTACCATCCGCACCAACTGAGTACAGGTGAAAATTCTCATCGCCGCCTTCATCTTTACCAAAAACAATGCGGTTGTCTTTCCAGAAAAACCAGGCAATGTCACGATCAATGACTTCTGTGATTCGTTTGGCTCGTTTGCCAATTGTTTTTTGAACAAAAATATTCAGGCGCCGCTTGAAAGGACCTAGGTAGGCAAAGTATTCCCCATCAGAAGATAATTGATAACGGGATTTCTTGGGAAGCCGAAAGAAATCCTCGACTGCATATTTTTGTGAGTTTCCTAGGTTTTTGAAAAGTCTGGCAATGTCTGCTTTGGAGGAGGGTAGGGAGATGTCGCCTGGCAAATTGGGAGTTTCGATGTTCGGTTTTGACATGATGTTGAAATTTTTTGTGCGCAAAATTGTGGAATTCAGACAACTGGCGGGAGAATTACTAAATTTTTGCTGCGCAAAATCTTAAAATCCATGATTTTTGTCCATAAGAACTTGCTGCTAGTCAATTGGATTGGGGTGACTGAAACAAATCTGACAACTTTGGCCCTAGTCGGTGGTACTAAATTGGAAAGTGAATTTTGAGTTGTGCCAATGATTGGGTAAAAATTGCGTTTTTTCTGATAATCTTTTATTTAGTTGTGTTATTACACAACTTGTTGATTTACAGCTGGTTTCTTATAAGTTGTTTCACCATTTTTACCATCTATGTACACAGAAGAAGAATTACAGAAAGCTAAAAAAAGAGTAAAAGCTAAAAAGTCCTTTTACCAACATTTGATGGCGTATGCCATTGTCAATCTTTTTTTGATGGCCTTGAATTTGGTAACTAGTCCTTCAGTCGCATGGTTTGTCTATCCATTGCTAGGGTGGGGGGTTGGTTTGGCTTTTCACTATGTGGAAGTCTTTGGAATTCCTGGTTTTGATATCCTCAGTAAAGAATGGGAGGAAAAGCAACTGGAACGTGAACTGAGGCAACAAAAACCTACATCCAGCCCCAAGGACAAGCCAACAAAACAACCGGATAAAAGCTTGGAATTGAGAGAGTTGCGAAAAAATTACGACGAATCTGATTTCGTTTGAATCCAATAAAATGCACATGTACAAATTACCTGACATCCATGACGAAGCCCAACGTCGAGTTCGAAAAAAAGCTAAATTTTACAAGCACCTTTTCATATTTGTAGTATTCAATGTCTTTTTTTTCAGTACTAGCCTGTTTCATGGACATCCATTCAAACCACTTGGGGTAACATTTTTTTGGGGTATTGGGCTTCTGTTCCACTACCTTAAAGTCTTCGGGTTGCCTGGGAGCGGAGTTTTAAGCAATGCCTGGGAAGAAAGGGAATACAAAAAAGAGTTGGAGCGTTTAAAAAAACGGGAACTTCCTAGTCATCAAATAGAGGAGCAATTAGAGCTTAAAGAGGTGGTCAAAAATTATCGTGATTCCGACCTTGTTTGATTCAGAAAGCCTTTAAAACCAATAAGTTCTAACTTTATTGGAACTCATTTTTGACTATTAAAAAAAACTTGATTTTAAATTCCTAAGAATTTTGTTGAGTCGAATTATTCGCCTTAAATTTGACTCACCTTTAAAAGTAGTTTTTGTGTTTATTTGTTTGGGTTAAAGACCCTCGACTCTCCGTCGAGGGTCTTATTGTTTGATACCATTCTTTGTTTTTGCAAATTCATTTTCAAGAAAAACGCTATTTTTGTGGCCGTTTTAAAAATCATTTTTGACATGAATAATCAGGTTAGTACACGTTGGGGCATAGTGGCCATTATAGTTTTGGTTTTGGCGATGAGCCGTTTGTTGCCACATACAGTTTCATTTAGTCTTTTTAATTTTTCTCCAATTGGAGGTATTGCACTGTTCAGTGCTGCTTATTTCAACAAGAAGTATTTAGCATTTTTGCTACCAGTTGTGGCACTTTGGGTAAGTAACCTATTGATAAATAACATTTTTTACGCAAAATATTTTGATGGCTTTTCATGGTTTGCCAACCCTGAAGTTTATTTTGCCTTTTTGTTAATTGTATTGATGGGAACCTCACTTTTAAAGAAAATCACTTTACCTAGATTAGCAATTGGTGCGGTCTCATCTTCCATTATTTTCTTTGTTGTCACCAATTTTTATGTTTGGCTGAACACTACATTATATGCCAAAACATCAACTGGCTTGATGGCCTGTTATGTAGCTGCCATTCCATTTTATTGGAACACTCTAGCTAGTGACTTGCTTTATACTGGCGTTCTATTTGGTATTTTTGAATTTGCAAAGCGCCAGTATCCATCTTTAGTCCTCGAAAAGGCTTAAACTATTCAACATATTTTTTTGATAAAATAAAAACCTGTTGGGCCATGTGCCAACAGGTTTTTTTCTTTTACACAAGTTTGATGAATACACCACAAAAAGGAAACCCCCCACCAAAAAAATTAGTCGAAGGAATTGATTTCACGATTGAAAATGGTCTTTACGTGTTCACTGCCTACTACCTGAAAAAGCGTGGTTATTGCTGTGAAAACGGCTGTCGGAACTGTCCTTATGGATTCAGAAAACAAGGAACTGTCAGGCCATAGTACTCGAATCTGTCTTTTCAAATAGTTTCCTTGCCAATGTGCCGGTCTGTGCACCTAGCCCACCCAAAAGCCCCCCGATCAAGCCTGTTGCTGGAATTAAATATCCCTGCCCAACTTTAAAAAGCTGCCCAATCTCACCTGATAATTGGCCAATGTTTGATGAATTCAGGATGCCAGCATAACTGCTCCAGAGCAGGGTGACAGCGGCAGTACCTGCCACAAAACTAGCTGCACTGTTTTCATACCTGAAGAAAAAGCCAACGATAGCAGCTACTATGGCAATGGACCAAAATGGGAAAAAGTATTGAGTGATAAAGCCAAGCACCAAAATTAACAACGTCTGAAGGCCAAATTTTTTCATAGATATATTTATTGATGCGACTTGACAGTCGCTAATTTTTAATTTATTTGGATGGAGTAGATAATTGGTTGGCGACTGTCCGTTGCATTTTTCATAAAAAACAGCTCATTGTACTCGCCAGCTACCCATTTGTCGATGCCAGTCATATAAAACGGGCTGCCTGGATTGCCTGACTGTCCGCCGGGGAATACTCCCCATGCCTTTACAACATCTCCCAGTTCAACTACCATCCTCCAAGAAGGTCCATTGCCGCTCGAAATGGCATTTGGAGCCTGCCCGTAACCACCAACTGGCAAGTCCATTTTGGAAAATGCAGGAATTCTGGCCACGTGCATGATGGAAGTTTTTTTGTAGGAAGACCAACTGAAATCTGGTTTCAATAAATTTTCAGCCAGCTCTTTTGTAGTGGCTTTGAAGGAGGCGGTCGATATGTTTTTTGCTGTTTCTCTTTCCGGAGTTTTTTTATCGTCAAAGATGATATCGTTAGGGTAGTTTTGGGCAAGGTCAATGACCCGCCACCTTTCTGGTTTCAGCATTGGGATGGAGTCTGGGTAGCCCAACACCTCTTCAAATGACATTTCATAAAATTTTTGCCACCAAGTCACGAAGACTACAGGCTCAACCTTGTCCTTGTCAAATCGAAAATCCCAGCTTCGCATCTTGTTCAAAACCTGCTTTTGGATATTGTCTAACTGTGTAGTATCCAATTGACTCAGCATAGCTTTCATCCCTTCTTCGGCGTGGATGCTGTAGTTATCGTTCTGCAATTTCATCATGTCCAATGCAGTTACACTATCCATTTCAGCAAGTCGCCGATTGATGTAACGGCCCCGGTAATAATCAAAATGTGGGCTGTTGTAATAATAGGGGTAAGTCTCATCGGTGGATTTTTGGTTGGCAGAAGCCACAAAGCCTCGCTGGGGGTTTTTAGTGGCGGGTACTTGATTTTTGGGTACAAACCCAGCCCAGCCATTCTTGGAATTCGTTCCGTCTTGCACAAAACGCCCCTGTTCCTTATTCTTTATTGGAAAAATACCGTTTGCTGTGATACCAATGTCACCATCTTTTGATGCAAACACAAAATTTTGAGCAGGGTAGTCGTAATTGGTAAGGGCTTGTCGATAGTCGTCATAATTTTTACCAGCCCCCAACCCAAAAAATGTCAACAGTTCCTTAGGGTTTGGCTTTTCATGCCCAACCCAATGCATGGCAAGGTCATGCCAGGCTTCATTGTTTGACTCGTAAACAACTGGCCCCCACTCAGTCCAGCGAACGGTGTCGTACACCAAGCTGTCACGACCTTTCACCCGGAAAGAATCCACCACGATTTTTGCAGCTTTCACCCCACCATCATATTGGTATGATGTTTTTGCCTTGTCAGTCCATGAAATCTGGTACCAATCATTCATGTCATGGCCAACATTGGTTTCACCCCAAGCAATATTTTCGTTGAACCCAATCAAAACCCCAGGAATACCGGGCACAGATACGCCATAAAAATTTGCCGTGGGAGTCTGAATTTGAACTTCAAACCAGATTGAGGGCAGTGTTAGTTTCAAGTGCGGATCGTTGGAAAGGATGGGCTTTCCTGAACGAGTTTTACTGCCCGAAACTGCCCAGTTGTTGCTCCCTAGAACAGCCCGCTCTTTTTCATAAACCTTGTGATGAATCAAGCCAATTGCTTCCTGAATTTCAGGTTTTTCATTGGGTTTTACTGGAGTAAAATTCCACGGAGTACCTATCGGAATGACGGGAGATTCCTTAGGGTCAACTTCGGGATAAAGCCGTTGAAAAGTGTCATTGCCCAATATTTTCAAGGCATTTGAAGCCTCAAGGTCGTCTTCGCCAAAACACAAGGTTTGGTCCATGTATTTTTTTATCAGGGCAGATTTGTAAAAGCTCCAAGGTTCTGGCTTGTAGCCCAACAATTTGAGTTCGATGGGATAGTCTTTTGGCTTCAGCTCGGAGACGTATTTATTTACGCCAGCGGTAAAAGCCTCCATCAATGCATTAACTTCAGGGTCTTGTTTCCAGCTTGCCACTGCCAATTCCGCCCCGTAGGCCATGCCTTGCCGACGTTTGAGTAGGTCATTTTCCAAGCCATCTGCTCCGACTATTTCGGCAAGCCTGCCTCCTGCTGCTCGGCTGATTAAATCCATTTGGAAATACCGCATTTTGGCCACCACATAGCCTTGAGCGAAGACTGCATCCTCCATGTTTTCGGCGAAAATATGTGGTACGAGCCGCTCATCAAAAGCTATGTTTACCTTGCCTTTCATTTCAGGAACCTCAATTTTGGTGGGTACCAAATCTTTCACTGATTCCGCATTTTGCCAAAAACCCGTAAAAGGACTAAAGAACGGGCCAATGGCTGGAACATTGACTTCTTTGAACTTTGTAGGGTCATCGGGCAATGGTTCCTTTAGTGAAATTGGCTTGTCCAAAAAATAAATTAATCCAAGCAACAAGCTGAGCGAAAGCAGGAATTTGAAGATTTTCATAAAAATTGACTTGAAATTTTGCGGTGCTAAGTCAGATTGGTTTAATGGATAGTTGAAAAATCAATCGATGATTGGGTTTCCAAGAGAAATCCGAACTTCTGGCGAGATACGAACAGAAATTCGCACTGTCAGTGGGTTTACAGCTTCGATTCTGGCTTTTTCATGTAAAACCAAAGTAGTTTTTAATGCTGTGAAAACTATATTTACAGGACTTGATGAACCTTTGTTTTCAGCCAAAATAGCTTCCACCCTGCCAATTGGAAAAGCAGAATAATCGCTTTGCATTTCCACTTCCAATGTCGGGTTGATTGATACGGCGAGGGAAAAATAATTTGTTTTAAAACCATAGGCTTCCAGTTTGGGTAGGGTGGAAATCCAGGTATCAATAATCTGGTAGCCTTTCTCTTTTGCAGCTTCGCTCAATGCTGAAGCCTGCTCCTTGATCGTTTCACCGGCTGTGCTTATCGTCTGTTTTATTTTCTCAAACATGGTACGCCGAATTTGTATTCCTCAAAGGTAGAAAATTAGTTTCAGACAAAATTCAAAGCCTTCTGGCAATGGCACGGGGGAGTTCGTCGAACAAAGGTGAGGCATTTTATGGGGCGAAGCTTACCTTTAACCAATTCAAAACCTAAACCTCTTTTATGGCGATTTTGCAGATAAACGGTTTGACAAAGCGATACGGGGGCATCACAGCTGTGAACAATTTGAACTTGGAGATTGGCGCAGGAGAAGTGTACGGCATACTTGGCCCAAATGGCAGCGGAAAGACCACTACACTAGGAGCTGTCCTCGGCATCATCAAGCCCAACAGTGGCAGTTTCACCTGGTTTGAGGGAAAATATGGAAACGAGGAGCGGATGCACATAGGGTCTTTGCTTGAAACCCCCAATTTTTACCCCTACCTATCACCAGTAAAAAACCTGGAAATCACCGCTCACATTAAACGGATTGCAGCACCAAGGATTGACAAAGTGCTTGAAATCGTCAATCTCTCGCAGCGGCGAGATTCTGCCTTCAGCACTTTTTCCTATGGAATGAAACAGCGCCTTGCCATCGCAGCTGCACTAATTGGCGACCCAGAAGTGCTGATTTTTGATGAGCCTACCAATGGCCTTGACCCGCAAGGCATTGCTGAGGTAAGGGAAATCATTCAACAGATAGCTGGCGAAGGGAAGACAATTATCATGGCTAGCCACATACTTGACGAAGTGGAAAAGGTGTGCAGCCATGTTGCCATCATCAAGCGAGGTAACCTACTGGCAAGCGGGGAAGTCGGAGCTATTCTCAGCAATGACCGCCAAGTAGACATTGCCGCTGAGAATTTGGGGAAGCTTCGGGAGATTTTATCAAAATTCCCTGGCGTCAACAATATTTCTGACAAGGGTAAATTGTTGCAATTGCAAGTGAGTCAGGATATGACTGCTACACAACTGAACAAGCTGGCTTTTGACAATGGTTTGATTATCAGTCACTTGGTGATGAAGCCGAAAAGCCTTGAATCTGAGTTTCTGGAAATTACCGCAGGAAAATAATTCCTGAAATCTTGTGCGACACGATTTACATCTTTAAACATTGCCTATCATGTTTCACCTACTAAAGCTGGAATGGCTTAAACAGAAAGATTATATTCTCTTCAAGATACTAGCAATCGCCTATCTGGTTTTCCTGCCAGCTGTCCTTTTTGTTGGAAAAAAAATGGATTTAGGGCCAGGTGCCCCTTTTAATCCCAAAGTTGATTTTTTTCAGTTTCCTTCCATTTGGGGCTGGTTAGGATATATTGGAAGTTGGTTAACTTTTTTTGTGCTTGGCTTTTTGGCCGTACTTATGGTTACCAACGAATTTTCAAACAGGACACTTCGCCAAAACATCATTGTGGGCATGAGCCGCAGTGACTTTTTTAAAAGCAAGATGATTTTCATGACAGTGATAGCTGCCTTTGCTACTGTTTACTATGCAATATGTGCCTTGATTATTGGCATACTAAATGTTAATGATACCCTCTATTTTTCTACTGTTTTCAAAGAGGTAGGCATGATACCCAGGTTTTGGTTGATGAGTATGGGATACATGAGCTTTGGGTTGCTGATAGGATTATTGGTGAGAAAAACTGGAATTGCGCTGTTTATTTATTTGGCTTATTCGCTTGCTTTGGAGACGATAATCAGGTGGTTGGCAATGTTTTATTTAATCAAAAGTACGGTGATGAGTTTTATGCCGTTGAATGCCATTGAAGATTTAGCCCCTGCTCCAACTAGCTTTTTTATCAATGAATTTACAAAACACCTTGGCTTCAGAATTTTGCTGACACCTTGGGAAGCGGTAATTTCTTCAAGCGTTTACATTGGTTTGTTTTTGTATTTAGGGCATAAAAAGCTTCAAAAAAGTGACTTGTAGATCAGTGGCTTAAAAAATAGCCAAGAATTTTTCAAAAAGCTTGCCCACAAAAGTCCGGTCATCAGTTACAATTTCCGCCTTGCCGCTCATTTGCTGGTAAAAATCCAATTTGCGATTTAGGTTAGTTACAATTTCATCCCCTAACTGGATATCTGCATAGAATGCATTGTCCTTCGCCACTGGGTACACTTTGCCCATTTTGGAGCGCACTGTTCCATACTCACGAAAGGGGTATTTCACAAATTTTATGTTCACCGTTTGCCCTTCTTTGACCTTGCTGCTTTTGTCCACTGGCAGTTTCACTCTACCCACATACCCACCGCTCTCTTTGGGCATGATATTGAACAAAACATCGCCTGTCGCAACAAGTTGATTTGTTTTTAATTCCAAATAAAACTGAACGATACCATCAGCAGGTGCAACAATCAGGTAATTGTCTTTCCAGTTTTGGACTTCTTTTTTTAGGTCATCCAATTTGCGGTTCAACTGAAAGATAGCTTGTCCAGCACCAGCCTCGGCCTGGGTTTGAGCCTGGAGTTTACGGACATTTGATTTTGACATTTCACCCTTGTACTCTTCAATTTTCGCCTCTGTTTTCTTGATTTCAGATAGCTTGTTTTTTATTTCTGATTCAATATTGAAAACAACCGCAGAAAGGCTAGTATCAACAGTTTTGCCATACAAATCGGCTGCATTTCTTTTTTCGGTTTCCAATGCCTTGGCTTCGTTACGAAGGCTTGGTAAAGTTGCCTCAAGGGCTTTCAATTGTCGCTGCAACTGTGCATTGTTATTGTCAACTGCCACTACGGTTGCCATGTCGATATTTCCCGCCTCTGTGAGCGGAACCAATTCAAAAGCAGTGATAAAGCTGGAATAAGCTTGTGATAATTCACTGATATTGAGATTTCGGTCAGGTTTATAATTTCTTAGTTTATCAATATCGAGCTGCCCAATAGTTTCAAGGTCTTTCTCAAGTTTAAGTACATCCTTATAATCTGATTTTGAAGGGAAAACGAGTAACAGGTCACCTGTGCTTACGACAGAATTGTTGGTGACTTTTAATTCGGCTATGTAATCAGACTTTGGGGAAACAACGGCTACCGAAGGTGTTTGGGTTGAAACCAGAACATCGCCTGTCACAATAACTGGGTAGTGAAAAATCAATCCAGCGAGCGTAATCAAACCAACGATGCTTACCAATCCAGCAATACCCCAAGTAGCTACCCATGACGGTGGAGATGCCAAAATTTCCTTCACTTCTCCACTTAAATATTCGATGTTGTCATCCTGCATTTGCCTTTTGAGTTTAGGTGGTCACCAATTTTCTTTTAATTTATGAGAAGAACTTCTTCGAAGTTGTCAGGAAATTCACTGTTGTTCCCGCCTCTAGAATTAGACAGCAGCGAGCGGTTTTCGGATTTAAACCTTGCCGGTGCTAGCGGGACTACATTGTCGATTCTTATTGGCAAATTGATTCGGCTGGTAAAAATGACCACAGTTTTGCCCCTAAACGCTTCCTCTATCCGGTTTAATACCAATGCTTCATTTTGAGCATCCAGGTCGTTGGTGGCCTCATCCAATAGCAGGATTTCAGGTTGTTTGTAAATGGCTCTAGCTATTAAAATGCCTTGACGTTGTGCCTTGCTTAGCCCGACACCACCTTCACCGACCATGGTGTAAAACCCGTTCTGCATCCGTTCAAGAAATGGCAGGATGTTGGCGATTTTGGCAGCTTCGATCATTCGCTTGCTGTCAATGGACTCCTCGCCCAGCACGATATTTCTAGCTATCGTATCATAAAATAAATGACCGTCTTGCGTTACAACGCCACACTGGCTCAACCAAGCCGCTGTCTGAAAATCGGACAGCCTTATTTGACCATATTTAAGAATGCCTTCCTGCGGTTGCAAAAAAGTAGTCATCAAGTTGAGTAAGGTTGACTTGCCGCTGCCATTTGGCCCGACAACAGCTGTTATTTTGCCTTTAGGCAACTGGAAATCCAAGTTGTTAATAACCCAAGGGGAATGCTCCCCCTCATACCGGAAGGAAATATTTTCACCCTCTAGGATACCATCCTTGGGTAACACATCAATCTTTTCCCCCTTCAATTCCTTGTCGTAATGGAACACTTCGTTCATGCGCTCCAACCCCAATTTTGCTTCTTGCCAGCTTAGGAAAAACTCAATTAGTTGTCGAATAGGGCCAGTCAGTTGTGTCAAAATGAACAGGGTGGCGACCATTACCCCAATGGTCATATTACCTTCAATAACTGCAATGGCTGCAAAGTAGATGACTAGGATATTGCGAAGCTCACCCAATGAAAATGGGATTTGCAAAGAAAGCTCATCAGAAAGTGAGTAGGAGCGTCCAACTTTGTAAAGCTGGGCTTCGGAACGTTCCCAAGACCAACGTTGTGCTTGTTCTGCGTTTGCTAATTTAATATCTCTAATTCCCCGAATCAGGTCAGTTAATCGGCTGTATCTTTCAGCTCCAAACTTGTGGCGATTAAAATTCAATGCTTTCCGCTTTTTGACAAAATATCGTACAAAAAGCAATTGCACCGCTGCAAATATGGCGACTGTCAAAAATATTTTGAGGTTGAATGCCAAAAGCACCAACATGAAAAATAGAATGGTCAAACTTGCATAAATCACAGAAACAGCATCCTTCGTAAAAAACCTTTGGACACGGGGATTGTCGTACAAAGTTTGCATCACATCATCTGTCATGCGGGATTGAAAAAATGAAGCTGGCAATTGCAATACCCGAATGATAAAATCAGTCAAGAGTTTAATGTTCAGCTTGGAGCCAATATGAAAAAGCAAGAACCTTCGTATGAAATCGAGACCAATCTGGCTTATGAAAAGTACAATCCATGCCAAGAGTACATAGGGTAACAGGTCTGAGTTTTGCTGTTCTATGCTTTCATCGACGATAAGCTGGATGATGAATGGAAAGGTGACAGTAAGCAAAGTGCCAACAATAATTGCTGTTGCGAGAAACGCTAACAATTGCTTGAACCCTTTCAGGTTTTCCCACAAAAAAAATGGATGGTTCCTATCGGCTGGCTTGTTTTCTTCTGTAAAAAAACTTGCTGTAGGCTCCATTAGCAAAATGACCCCTTCTTGGTCGTAGTTGGCATTATTACCTATCCAGCCTTCCAAAAATTCTTGGGTAGAAATGGTAGCAAGCTGTTCTGCACTAGGATCTCCAATTGTCACTTGGCGTTCATCAGCTTCGTAAACTACAACAAAATGGTTTTCTTTCCAGTGGGCTATCCCAGGCAATGGGATGTCATCTATGAGTCGCCGGTAGGTCATTTTAGCGCCAACAGTGTGCATTCCGATTTGCTCTGAGGCTTCACTTACATTTAAAAGACTAACTCCTTCTGCTTTCTGGTAGGCCAGTGGACGCAACTGTTCTGTAGTAAAGAACTTGCCGTAATACTGTGCTATCATCCTAATACAGACAATTCCGCAATCCCGGGAATGCAATTGTTTAAAATGAGGGTACTTTTTAGACATAGCTGTTCAAATACTTCAGGAATTTACTGGCATAGCTAAACAGCAGCCAGTCCGTTCATCTTTCCCGAAGGTAAAACGAGTAATAGTATTTTGCCTCCCCGTGTAGTATCTAGAAAATATTTATCTGATTATCAAGCGTAACAGCTTAGTAATCAGGCGCAATAACCGTACCGAATCCTGCAATTCGCAATTTTGGCGAACGCAAATTTTAGATGGGTGGAAAAATAGTTGTGAAAAATTGGAAGCTACAAATAGCGGATTTATCGGTAGGTGTCACAGGTGGCTGCAAATATAGGATTTGAAACTTATTTGTTTGAAAAATTGAACAAAATATCAATGAAAGCCTATGTGTATGAATCGGAATACTTGAACAAAAAGAAAAGGGCAGAAATGAAATCTTCATTTCTGCCCTTTTCTATTATGCAGGAAATCTCCCTTATTTCTTGAAATAGGAAGCTCCTACTTCCTGACCAGCTCTTGCTTTTTCCAAGCGTTTTTTGAACTCTCCAGATTTCTCAAAATCGTTCATCCTAGCGTAAATCTCTGAAAGTGCAATCAAAGTGTTGATGTCATTTGGCTGCATGCTTTCCGTTTTCTGGAAAAAGGGCAGCGCTTTTGACATCAAGTCTTTTGCTTCAGCAGAAAGCGCATCATACTTTTTCTGGCCTTCTTTGCCGGGAGGGATATTATTAGCCACTTTGATAAGTTCAACAGCTTTGTTGAAATACAAAGAACCGATTGAGTAGATGGCATCGAATTGATTTTCATCAATGCTAATGGCCTTGTTAAAATACTTCAAAGCCTCTTCGAAATAGCCTTTGGCTACTTCAGAATTGTTATCCTTGGCATACTCATCGTTGAAAAGACTCATGTAAACGTTACCCAGAGCAGAATAAATCGATGGATTGTTGGGTTCCGCTTCAATAGCCTTGTTCAACATCTGCTTTAGCGATTCGTAGTCCTTTTCAGCGATTTTTGCATTGATACCTGAAAACAAGATTTCGGTACTAGCTGGAAATTTTGATTGGCCTTTTTCAAACACTTTCCAAGCTTCATCTTTGTTACCTGCTTGGTACAAATAATCGAAATATTGAGAATAAACCGCGGCTTCTTCACTTCCAGCTTGGTAAAGCTCCTTGAAAAGTTGACCAGCAACCTCTTTATTTCCAGCAGCTGATGCACAAAAAGCTACAACGTATTTGTGATTTGGCATGTCAGTATCTGAAATGACTGGATCCCCACCGTTTTTCTTAACCATGTCGTTTACTTTCATCACCATTTCAAGTGATTTAAAAGCTCCGGCATAATCAGAACGTTTGATTTGGTTGTTGCCAAGGTTATTCAACTTTCCAGCAGCTTCTGTAGCACCTTTGACTGCATCTTTTGTCTCGTATTTTTTGCTGGCAATTTCGGCTGCCTTAATGAATGATTCAGCTGCTACGATTGGAGCTTCTGGATGCTGAGGTACAAAATCAGGGTTCTTGATCATACTGGTAAGGTCTCGGTCGGCAAGGGCATTGTAAATTTCTCCTTTAGTTTGCCAAGTCCTTACTTTCCCTTTGTTGACTTCGGCCCCTGAGGCAAGGTCTATTAGCTCAATGGCTTCTTTCAATTTGCCCTCATTGCTGTTAGGGTCAAGGTTTTGGGCATAAGCCGCTAAAGCCTTGTCTGCTTTACCTAAAGCTTTCTCAGGGTCTTCCTGAGCTGTAATAAAATTTGTGAAAAGAAACATGGCCAAGAGGCCGAATACAACTTTTTTCATGTTGATGTGAATTTAATTTAATGTTCTCGTTCCAAAAGTATTCAAACATAAAAAATGTTCGAACACATCAAGGATGAGAAAATGCACTAAATGGCATGAACAGAACTGTTAAGATTCCAATAAAAGTCTTTATAAAACCAATATACGGACTCAATTTTCTCCTTCAACGTTGGTTGAGGGTGAATCTTTAGTATCTTCTGTTGAGTCTTCAATTTGCCCTTCCGCTTCATCCATATTTTCCACCTCTTCTTCATGTGGTACCACAGTAACATCGGCAATTTCATCATCGCCATCAACTCGAATAACACGGACCCCTTGTGTTGCACGCCCCATAACCCTAATTTCATTCACAGGCATTCTAATTACGATGCCTGATTTGGTTGTAATCATCAAGTCTTCATCTTCGGCAACAGCTTTTATGGCGATAACATCTCCTGTTTTTTCAGTAATTTCCATTGTTTTCACACCCTTGCCACCGCGGTTCGTAAGTCGATAGTCACCAGCCATAGTCCGTTTTCCTGTACCTTTCTCCGAAATAGTCAAAATGGAGTGCGTCAGGTCATTTGGTTCAACAATGGCCATGCCTACTACTGCATCATTTTCGTCCTCCAAAGTAAGGCCGTTGACACCGGAGGTGTTTCTCCCCATAGGACGTACATTCTTTTCCATAAAGTGAATAGCGTTGCCTGCCTTAGAAGCTATGAAAATCTCATTGTTCCCATTGGTAAGCTTTGCTTCCAACAATTGATCACCTTCGTTTATGCTAATGGCAATTATACCGCCTTCCCTCGGGCGAGAATAGGCTTCAACCAAAGTTTTCTTAACCTGACCTTGTTTAGTACAGAAAAGAATGTAATTATTGTCCAAAAACTCTTGGTCGTTCAGATTTTGAACAATGATGTATGCCTTTACTTTGTCATCAGAAGAAATGGAAAGTACATTTTGAATGAACCGCCCACCTGAACTTTTCGTACCCTCTGGAATTTCGAAAACTCGCAGCCAGTAGCATTTACCTCGCTCTGTAAAAAACATGAGGTAATTATGGTTACTCGCAATAAACATGTGTTCAATGAAATCCTCATCTTTTGTCTTGCTTCCTCTTGCGCCTCTTCCACCTCGACTTTGAGTACGATATTCTGTAACTGCCGTCCTTTTGATATACCCAGCATGTGAAATCGTAATTACGACGTTTTCATCTGCAATGAAATCCTCCATGTTGATTTCACCTTCGTCGTAAGAGATTTCAGTGCGGCGATCATCTCCAAAACGTTCCTTTATTTCTGTCAATTCATCTTTAATGATTTGACGTCGGATACCTTCATCTGCAAGGATTGCTTTATATTTTGCTATCAGTTCTAATGTCTCCTCATATTCTTTACGAACCTTATCCCGCTCAAGACCCGTAAGCCTTGAAAGTCGCATTTCAAGGATGGCCTTAGCTTGAATCTCTGAAAGTTCGAAGGTTGTCATCAATCCCTCCTTGGCATCTTCAACTGTAGGTGATTTACGAATCAGGGCTATCACTTCGTCCAAATGGTCTAGCGCAATAAGCAGGCCTTCCAAAATATGCGCCTTTTCTTCTGCTTTACGGAGGTCGTACTTTGTCCGGCGAACTATCACTTCCAGACGGAAAGTGATGAATTCTTCAATCATGTCCTTGAGGTTCAAGGTCATCGGGCGACCATTTACCAACGCCACATTGTTGACACCAAATGAGGATTGCAGCGGGGTCAGTTTGTAAAGGAAATTGAGAACAATGCTAGCCATTGCATCACGTTTCACCTCAACCACAATGCGTAAACCAGTCCTGTCACTTTCATCACGAACGTCACTTATTCCTTCAATCTTTTTATCGTTGGCTAGCTCTGCGATTTTAGCAACTAGCATAGCCTTGTTTACTTGATAAGGAACTTCTGTGATAATGATTGATTCTTTACCATTTGCTGCTGTCTCAATATCTGCCCGGCCACGTAGCACAACTCTGCCCCGGCCTGTTTCAAAAGCTTCTTTAACGCCTGAGTAACCGTGGATTATGCCCCCAGTAGGAAAGTCGGGTGCTTTGATATAGTTACAAAGTTCATCAATGCTAATTTCAGGGTTGTCAATGGTTGCCATTACACCATCCACGACCTCACTTAGATTGTGAGGCATCATGTTTGTTGCCATACCCACGGCAATACCCGAAGCTCCGTTAATCAAGAGATTTGGAATTCGTGTAGGCATTACGGTTGGTTCCTCTAGGGTGTCGTCGAAATTCAGGGCAAAATCAACGGTCTCTTTTTCAATATCTGCAAGAATTTCGTCTGTAATCCTGCGCATTCTGGCTTCAGTGTAACGCATTGCGGCAGGACTGTCGCCATCCATTGAACCGAAGTTACCTTGACCATCAACAAGTGGGTAACGAAGTGACCAATCTTGGGCCATCCTTACCATTGTATCATAAACTGAAGAGTCGCCATGTGGGTGATACTTACCGAGTACTTCCCCAACGATACGGGCAGATTTTTTATGTGCTTTGTTATAGGAAAGGCCAAGTTCATTCATCCCATACAAAACCCTGCGGTGCACTGGCTTCAATCCATCCCTCACATCTGGTAGCGCACGTGAAACAATTACCGACATTGAGTAATCAATGTATGCGGTTTTCATCTCATCCTCAATATTGATTGGGATAATTCTTTGTCCTGTATTCATTAAAATCTTACTGGATTTGGTGTTTCAATAAGTTTGATTCAAAAGCGGTGCAAAAGTAGTAAAAATGAAGCGGCATCCAACCTTTTAAGTTTAGATTTTCAAATCAAAAATGAGTGAAAAAGAGAGCAATTTTAGGTTGTTTACTTTTAGCTTAAAGCTGATATTTTTGCTTTGTTTTCAAACATGGCGAGTAAAACTGAAAGTCGCTGACGAAGGTCTTTTCTGTTCACTATGAAGTCAAGGAACCCATGGTCCATCAAAAATTCAGAAGTTTGAAAACCTTCTGGAAGGTCTCTTTTGATAGTTTCTTTAATGACCCTTGGGCCAGCAAAGCCGATAAGGGCATTTGGTTCTGCAAAATTCATATCCCCTAACATGGCGAATGACGCAGTGACTCCGCCAGTGGTAGGGTCAGTCATCAGTGAAAAATAGGGTAGGCCTGCTTTGGATAATTGGGTGAGTTTTGCTGAAGTTTTTCCCATTTGCATCAACGAGAATGCAGATTCCATCATTCTAGCACCTCCTGATTTCGAGATGATGAGCAATGGGCATTGAAGTTCGATACTTTTGTCAATAGCTCTAGCGATTTTTTCTCCTACAACTGAACCCATTGAACCACCAATAAATGTAAAGTCCATTGCGGCCACCACTAAGTACCTATCCTCAATCTTTCCAATTGACACAGCAATTGCGTCAGTAAGACCCGTTTTGACATGCTCTTCTTGAAGGCGTTTGGTGTATGGTTTAAGGTCCACAAAACTTAAGTGGTCTTTCGATATCAGGTCGTCAAAAACAACTTCATAGTTTTCTTCAAATATCAAATCAAAGTAATCATGTGAGCCGATTCTGATATGATAATCGCACTTTGGACACTTAAAGTAATTAGCCCGAACTTCTTTCATGGTACTCATTTCATTGCATTGTTTGCATTTGTACCAAAGTCCGTCTGGCGTTTCTTTTTTGTATTTCGTGGCAGTCTGGATGCCGTCTTTCAATCTTTTGAACCAACCCATTTGACGATATTAGTTAACAAGAATGTGGCGGTATTTCAGCTGCAAAGAAAAGCAGGAAGGCTGAAATTCAGGTATTTTATTGCAGATTGAAGTTCAAAGTGACCGAATTTAAGCCAAAAAAAATTCCAACAAAATATTTTCAATTATCCCAAATTACTAATTCCATTGATTAAATTCATAAACCAGCCTTGCCTCATATTGTTGAGGCAGGTTTTTTTGATAATCAAGAACGAATTGTAAAGAAGTGAGTTTTTAGACGGCAACTAAGCAGTTACTTCTTCGAAAGTGCCATCACCCTTTGGACGCTTGATAATATTCAATTTTCCTGTGTCACCATAAAATTCTTTTGACTTACGATTGTAAGCCAAAGCGGCTTCTTCAGGTGTGTCGAACATTCCTATATGCATGGATTTTCCGTTCAAAGAAATAACAGCACGATATCGATGGTTTTCCTGATAAACACCTGTATAACCAGTTTTGCTACTGGTCTTGCGTTTCCGGCTTGCAACTGCCCTTGAACGATAAACAATGTTTTCAAGTCTGCAGTCCAATTTGTTGTTATTCTTTGCCCCTACAAGATTTTCCGTTTTCGTTTTTGTGTCGATAAGGAATTTCTCTGCAATCACTTTGTGCAGGTACAAGGTTTCTGTTTTAAAACTACCGTCGCTTTTTTTCCAGGTTTTCTGGAAGACGGCACATCCACTCGAATGTTTTCGAAGGTTATTGATGAAGTCAACTTTTGCAAGGTAAGGGTCGGATGTCAACCATTCATATACCTCTGCGTCTAGCAGAACATTGTCGTCTGCATTTTTGAGTTTGATTTTGTAAAGCACGTTACTCTGATTTTGTTGTTGTTGTTACTATTCCAGCTCTAAACTTTTTCTAAAGAAACACCTAAAATACTATTGAGTTGTTTAGGAAACTTTAGGAGGGCAAATGTTGAAAATAATAATCATAAAGTGATAAGGCAAATAATATAATTTTTGTAATCTACTTGTTTGATTCTGAAATTGCAAGAAAACTAAATAAACAAAACACATACGAAACATTGCAAATTGTGTTGATAACAATTTTAATGTCAAACAACCTTGTCTGCACAGGAGGAACTTGCAAATGCATCGGGTTTTGCTTTGAAAACGAAACCCATGCTTAGTATGTAGCCCATGGCTTCCTTAAGCGCAGTATTTGATTGGAAAGAAGGGTCAGTATTTATGTCGGCGTGGACTTCTAGCTCCACGTTGTAGAAGTCCAATAAATTGCAAAGACTGTAAGCTATGTCCACTGACTTTGCTACTTCCATTATCATGCGCTCTTTCAAGCTCATTTCCCTAAATGTTCTGGAATTGTGGATAAACATGAAGCCACCTTTTTTTTCACGAAGAAAAACAATGACCGTAGCAAACTCAACTACGCCGTTTCGAACTTGTGAGTCAGAACCAATACAAACTTTCAACCTATGGCCAGCCTCCCTTTCCCGAATTATTGTTGCCTCAACGGCTTCATTGATAGGAATATCAATCGATTGTCCATTTAATTTTCTCCAATTTTCCATGGGAAGTGAATTTAACTAGAGTTTTGGCAAATCTAAAAAAAATTTGGCAATACCTTGTTTGGTGATAAATATTTAATACAAATATCAAACCACGCAACCATTTAAATTTGGTATTTGTTCCGCAATACCGAAGTTTTTGCCTATTTGAAGCGGATGGCCTTTACTGGGCTGATACGAGTAACCAGCCAGGAGGGGAGAATCAAAAAAAGAAGGATAACAAATAGTGAAGCAATATTTAGAGCAAGAACACTTATAAAATCCAATTCTATTGGAGCCACAGACAAATAATAATTTTCTTCAGAGAGCTGAATTAGGCCATATTTTTCTTGTAAAATGCAAAAACTAATTCCAGCCAAATTGCCAAAAAACAAGCCCAATAAAATAATGTATGCTGCATTGTACAAAAACACTTTGCGAATTCCCCAGTCTGTTTGTCCAAGGGATTTTAGGACTCCAATCATATTCGTTCTCTCCAAAATCAAGATCATGAGGGCAGTGACCATATTGATAAGACCAACTACAAGCATCAAAGCTAAAATGACCACTTCATTGATATCTTGTAAGGCGAGCCAGTCAAAAATTGCAGGATATTTTTTACGAATACTTTCACAGTATAGTTCTGCGGGTAATACTTCCATGTAGATGTAGTCAGAAAAAACTTCCATGTCTGAAAGGTCATCTACCGACACTTCAAAGCCTCCTACCATGTCTGGTGCCCAGTCCAATAATGCTTGCACATTCCGAATATCTACAAGGGCAAATTTACGATCGTACTCTTCCAACCCAGTTTTGTAGATACCAGTTACCGTGAATCTTTTGGCTAGGGCTTCACCATCCCGCACATAGTAAAAAATGAATTTATCTCCGACACCAAGTTCTAAGCGAGTTGCAGTTTGCTTCGACAGCACTATGCCATCTTGAAGGCTGTCTGGTAATTCCAAGCGACTTCCTTCCACTAAGAATTTGTCAAAAAAGGACCAATCAAAATCATTACCAATCCCTTTTAATACAATTCCTTCAATTTCCTTTTTAGTTTTGATAATTCCAGGCTTTAAAGCAAAAACCTGAATGTGGCGTATTCCACCCTTAGTTTTTCTATCTGCCTGCCAAGGCAACTCCCACCCAAATAATTCACTGCTTTCGGTATAGGTAATTTTGCCAAGTGTGTCAAGGCTTGGGTAAAACTGCTGATGAATACTGATTGGAACTGATTCGCCCGTCGTTCGGTTGATTTGAGTGCTAGTAATGTGAATGTGTCCCCAAAATCCAAAAATTTTTTCCCCAATTTGATGTTTGAACCCAGAAATCACAGCAGTGGAGACTATCATGACAGCCAAACTTAATGCAACTGCCACTATGGCTATCCGCACGATCAACCCTGTAAATGATTGGCGATTGCTGAATGCAACTTTTTTTGCAATGAAATAAGGCAAGTTCATGTCGGCAAAGATATTTGAATTGGTGATTGTTCCTTATTTTTTACTTAAACCCCATTTGGCCATTATTTGCTCAACTGTCTAAATCTTAGTGTTACTTGGCTATTTTTGCCGCCTCTAACGAAAAACTTAAAGAACTACAACTTTCAGCAATATGAATTTTATTGAAGAACTTCGCTGGCGCAACATGTTCCATCAATCGACTGAGTCAGCCGAAGCCCATCTTAATTCAGGGATGAGAACGGGTTACATTGGATTTGACCCAACAGCACCAGCTTTGGGCATTGGCAACTATGTCCAAATTATGATTTTGACCTTGTTCCAGCGTGCTGGACACCGGCCTATCGTATTGATGGGAGGGGCAACGGGCAGGGTAGGAGACCCTTCTGGCAAGGATAAGGAACGGGAACTTAAGACTTTGGACGAATTGGACGCAAATCTAGCTCGCCAGAAAGAGCACATGATGAAACTCCTTGAATTTGGGGGCTCAGGCAATCAGGCTATTTTGCGCAATAACCTTGATTTCTATAAAAACATGGATGTGTTGGCTTTTTTACGGGATGTAGGTAAAACCCTCACCGTCAACTACATGCTATCAAAGGACAGTGTGCAGAATCGGTTGGAAAGTGGAATTTCTTTCACAGAGTTCAGCTATCAATTGCTTCAAGCTTACGACTTCCAGTGTCTTTTCAAAGAACACGGCTGTACCATTCAGATGGGTGGAAGCGACCAGTGGGGAAATATCACATCAGGTACAGAATTCATTCGTAGAAATCTTTCTGAAAAAGCACATGCGATTACAACGCCTCTGCTCACTAAATCTGATGGAAAAAAATTCGGGAAATCAGAGGACGGCAATATTTGGCTCGACCCAAATTATACTTCTCCCTATAAATTTTATCAGTTTTGGATAAATTCTGATGACAAGGATTTACCGAAATTGATTCGCTATTTTACCTTAAAAACACGTGAAGAAGTTGAAGCATTGGAAGCTGAGCATTCTAACAACCCCTCAGCTTTGAAAAGGATTTTAGCGGAAGAGTTGACCGTGAGGATACACTCTGAACCTGTATTCAAAGCCGTTTTGAATGTTTCTGAGCTGCTTTTCAATAATCGAGCAGGCAAAGAGACATTGTTTGAACTTGGTGAAAACGATTTGGAAACAGTTGCGGAGGAAATCCCAAGTTTTGAAGTGCCTAAATCAGTGTTTTCAAATGGCATCGGCATAATCGAACTGATGTCAGAAGTGACTAACATGCTGCCATCTAAAGCTGAGGCAAAAAGAGCTATCCAAGGACAGGCGGTTTCTGTAAATAAGGAAAAAATCACGAACCTAGAAGCTGTTATCAATCACGAATCCTTGCTGCACGGTAAGTTTATTATGCTAGAAAACGGCAAGAAAAATAAAGTGATGTTGGTAGCTAAAAGTTAATGGGAAAAGGCTGGTTATGAATCTTTAAATGGGTTTCGTGCGACCCAATCGGTTGATGGTTTTAGGTATTCAACAATAGGGGGTAAAACCTTATTTGTCAGTCGATTACTAGCTCGGATATAGCAAAGCATCTGTTGAGCCTCTGCTCCCAAAGTACTTTTGATTTCCATTGCCGTCCGTGCGTAAACTATTTTTTTAACTCCGTAATCAATTCCCATTTTTAAGATGTCGAAAAGCATGTTGTGATAAATGTGGAAATCCCTATTTAATTCAGGTTCAAAACCTAAAAAATGGGCTTCTAATTCATGGTGGTTTTTGATGGTAGTAAAATAACCAATCAGTTTTTCCTCTAAGAAATAACCAAAAACTCGAAACTTGTCACCAAGTTTACGCTTTAAGTTAGGCATGTAGTTTTCATTCAGCGCCACCATATTGAAATCTTGGTTGTCAACAACAGATCTGTACAATTCAAATAACCTTCCTTGTTGACTAAATATCTGATTATCAGAAAGCTCTATTTTTTGAATACCCTCCAAAGATTTGAACGCCTTTCTTGCTCTAACCTTGTATTTGGAGGAAATATCATTCATGTAGTCGTCGAAAGAATGCCAATTTTCACGCATTTTCAATACCATGTTGGGGTGAAAAGTGAATTCCCGAAACTTACGGTCAACTAGTACCTTGACGGGTGCCCGGTGTTCTTCGGCTATGTCCTTGATGAAAATGCCATCGATATTGATGTTTTTTGATTCGAGAACTGCCTGGGTGAGAATGAGTGCTTCTTCCAATATGTCGAAAGCGGTAATTTTATCGGTATCCTTTGAAAAATAAAACCCGTGTTCACCTGTAAGCAGAAGATTTCCACATACCAAAAGGTTCCTGTTTTTGCCGGCTACAAGATTTCTCACGATTCTTCCAAAAGCACGCACCAAGCAGGGGTATTTATCCTTTGCATCAACTGATTGGACACTTTCTCCGACACTGAATGGGGTAATTTGGCAATAGGCAACTCCAATCGGAGTATCATTTTTGTAAAAAATAAGATAAGAAAACCTCATACCACTGGGTGGGCTGGCTTCTAAGGCACTGAGGTAATGTTGGTGGAGGAAGCCATTTTCTTTGGGTGCCGCTGATGCCCAATCATTTGGCAAATCATCCACATGGTGGAAAATTTCGAAATCGAATCCATTCTTGGAAAGTGGCTTTCTTCTATTCACCAAATTTGAAGGATTGGGCAGTTTTATAATTTGTTTTCAAGAAAAACTTAATAAAAACAAAGTATGGTCGTAAGTTTTTTTGAAAAAATGGAAATTTTCAAAGATGAAAATCCCCCTCATTTAAGCATGAAACGCCTGTTAGTTCATGGTGTTTCAGCCTATTCCCGTAGAAAACATAGAATAGTTCCGATAGTTTTAACCTAATTAGCTGATGTTATGAAATGGGGCAGGTTTTGAGTTTTCAAAGCGCATTTTCAAAACGTTTTGGTGAAGCCTCAAGCATCATTTTCATGATAACTTCATAAACATCTTCAGGATTTGGTTTTGAAAAATAATCACCGTCAGAACCAAAAGGTGGGCGATGTGCTTTTGCTGTCAATGTAATTGGAGGGCTGTCAAGATATTGGTAACCTCCTTGAACTTCCAAAACCTCCCTCATCATAAAACCAGTAGCGCCTCCAGGCAAGTCTTCATCCATAAAAACAATACGGTTCGTTTTTTTGAGAGAATCAACAATAAGGTGTTCTAAATCGAAAGGAATCAACGTTTGTACATCAATTAGCTCCACTGAAACTCCTGAAGATTCCAACAATTTCATGCCATCCAAGGCAACTCTGATATTTGAGCCGTAAGTAACCAGTGTCACGTCGGTTCCAGGCTTCAAAATCTCTGGCACACCAAGGGGTACGGTGTATTCGCCAATATTGTCAGGCATTTTCTCTTTCAGACGATAGCCATTCAAACATTCAATAATTAATGCTGGATCATCTGAATGGAGCATTGTATTATACATACCTGCCGCTTGCACAAAGTTCCTTGGGGTAAGAATATACATTCCTCGCAAAGAATTGATTATCATACCAATAGGAGATCCGGAGTGCCAAATTCCTTCCAATCTATGTCCACGTGTGCGGATTATGGCAGGAGCTTGTTGTAATCCATTGCTCCGGTAACGAAGCGTAGCCAAATCGTCAGAAAGTGGAGCAAGTCCGTAAAGTAAGTAATCAAGGTATTGGATTTCTGCAATTGGCCTTAAACCACGCATCGCCATACCAATAGCCTGTCCCATGATGGTCCATTCACGAATGCCAGTATCTGAAACCCGGACTTCTCCGTATTTGTCCTGCATTCCCATAAAACCTTGATTTACGCCACCTATTTTACCAACATCTTCGCCAAACGCAAAAAGGTCATTGTGCTTCTCCAGGGCAATGTCAAAGAAATGGTTCAATACCTCAAAGCCACTTTTGAGGGGAGAGTTTTCGCTGTAAACCGGCTGTATCACTGGGACATTGAGTGCAGAATATTTGCTGGAACTGTATAAGTGAGTATGATACCGCTTGTGTGCTAAGTTTCTTGATTTTTCCAACCAACTATTTAGTGCTTCATTTGACTTTTTTCTGTTTCTAATTAAATGAAATGAAAGTTGTCTGCCTACTTTAACCAATTCGGAATAATGGGGATTAAACAGTTCTTCCAATTCTTTCTGTAAATCTTCGATTTTGTTATCACCAGGATTTTCTTCAATCACTCGGTTGAAAATATCGTTCAATGTGATTCTTTCTACTTTGACTGGATCGTTATACGCCTTCCAAGCTCTATCCTTACATTCTTTGACGTATATTTTAGCCTTTATTTCTAGTTCTGCTACCTCGTCTTCAGTAGCAAAACCTGATTCTACTATCCAGCGAGCCATTACTTTGTTGCAATCATGGTCTTTCTCCCAAGCAAGTCGTTCAGGTGTCTTGTAGCGCTCATGTGAACCTGATGTCGAGTGGCCAAGTTGTTGGGTACAATCTTCGATATGTAAAATGGCCGGAATGTGAGTGGCTCGCATTTTTTCGGCTGCGAGCTCATAAAGCTCACAAAGTGCTGGGTAATTCCAGCATTTTTCAACATAAATTTCGAAACCCTCACCTTTCTCATTCACTCTGAATCCCTCCAATACTGTTGATATATTTCCTTTTGTAGTTTGATACTCTTTCGGAACCGAAATCCCATACCCATCATCCCAAATGGAAACCATCAGCGGAATTTTGAGTACCCCAGTCGCATTGATAGCCTCCCAAAACACACCCTCTGTTGTAGAGGCATCTCCAATGGTGCAAAAGCATATTTCATTACCATTTTCTGAAAAGCGAGTCGATTTTGAAAGTTCTGGTATTTGCCGGTAACGTTTTGACGCCAAGGCTAAGCCGACAGCTCTAGCCATTTGTCCGCCAGTGCTTGATATATCAGATGAAATATTGAATTGGGAACGCAAGTCAAGCCATTCACCGTTTTCTTCAACCGATTTTGAAGAAAAATGACTGTTCATTTGTCGACCACCTGACCATGGGTCGTTTTCGCTATCAGCATAAAGTTGGGAAAAAAAATCTTCAACGGTAGCAAGGCCCAAGGCAAACATCAATGTTTGATCCCGGTAGTACCCAGAACGCCAATCGCCTTTTTTAAAGGCTCTAGCCATTGCAACTTGTGGTACTTCCTTTCCATCACCCATGATTCCAAATTTAGCCTTACCGCCCAGCACCTCTTTTCTTCCCAAGATGCTGGCCTCCCTGCTTACGCAACAAATCCAAAAATCATTGAGCACCTCGGTTTTGTATTTTTCATCTACTGAACTGCCTTGTGTTGTGTCAATAATTTCTGAAAATGGAGATTCAATCATAGTGGAAGAATTTGGTAGTCTACTTAATTGTGAAATTGGTCAGGTAAAATTTGGGCTTAAAAGCCAATGGATTAACAAAACAAAATTTTAATAGGGCTTGAAATCCTGCCGCAAAAATATAGAAAAGTTGGAGATTATAATGGGGCTTTTGTGAAGATTTTTTGGCGGAGCTTGTTAATAACAGCATGGGCACGCTTAACAAGTCGTTAACCGCCTAAAACAAGCCACCCTGTTTCGCTTTAATCAAATTGAGGCTACTTTTGTACCGTCAATAAGACATCAACTAACATTAAAACTAATATTCAATGAAAAATTTTCTTTCAATTTTCGCATTCCTAGCAATGTTTGCTACAGTTTCAAAAGCGCAAGATGCACCTGCAACTGGCGGTCCTGAAATGAAATTTGATGTGACTGAAATCAATTATGGTGACATCCTTCAAGGCAAGCAAAGCGATCCTGAGGCAGTGCGTGTTTTCAAATTCACAAACACTGGTAACGAGCCACTCATCATCAGCAATGCAAAAGGTAGCTGCGGCTGTACTGTTCCTAGCTATCCAAAAGAGGCAATTCTTCCTGGCAAAACTGCTAATATCGAAGTTCGCTACGATATTGCACGCCTTGGCCCATTCCAAAAAACTGTTACTTTGACTACGAACGAAGCTAACCCAACACATACACTGACCATCAAAGGAAAAGTGAATCCTAAACCTTCTGAGGAAAGCGTTCCTGCTAGCTCAAGTGGTTTTGGCGGATAATTTATCCTAAATACTTGTGAAAGCCCGTGAATTGCAAAGTTCACGGGCTTTTCTATTTTCACTTTAAAAAACTGACATGTTTTTACAAATTGCTAGGCAGGGAAAGAATGATTGGTGGCGCTATCTGATTAGCTTTTTTCTAATTATGATAGGAATTTTAGCAGGTCAAATGCCCATCTACATTTTGCTTTTGGCCAAGGGCTACTCAGAAATTGAAATTTCTGAAATGGCCCAGACTCTCAATTTTGAATCTGCTGGAATTGGTCAAAACGCTACTTTATTTTTCATGCTTTTGGCTTTTGTTGGAGGCTTGGTAGGACTTTGGATGAGCGTAGTGTTCATACACAAAAAGAAATTTCGATGGCTAATCACGCCTTTTGAAACCCTCAATTGGAGAAAGATTCTATTCAGTTTCGGTCTGTGGATGTTACTAACGATATGTGCTGAGCTTGTGATGTATGCGCTACACCCCAACAACTATGTACTACATTTCCAACCCGATAAATTTCCTGGACTCCTGTTGATTTCATTGTTCATTTTTCCACTTCAAACATCTTGGGAAGAATTGACATTTAGGGGATATCTGATGCAAGGTATCAGCCTTATTGTACCAGTTCGTTGGATTCCCCTTGTGTTTACCAGCGCACTTTTTGGTTTGCTACACATCATGAACGAAGAGGTCAGCGCCTTTGGAATTGCTCCAACGATGGTGTATTATATTGGGACAGGACTTTTTCTCGGGATTATCACATTGGTTGATGATAGTCTGGAATTAGCGCTAGGGGTTCATGCAGCCACCAATATTTACAGTTCTTTATTCGTTACATTTGAAGCTTCTTCGTTAAGGACTGCGGCAATCTTTGAAATGAAATCCGTAGACATGACGGAAATGTTGTTGGCCTTTTTTGCAATTGCCGCTGCTTATTTCTGGATTGTAGCTGGCAAATTCAATTGGTCAAATTGGTTGAAACGGTGCCTTGGCCCTGTGCAATCACAGCAAATCGAACAAGTTTAACGTTTGTTTTGAAAACATGGCTGCAATTCAGTCGTTTTTGGAATAACTTTGAACCTTTTCAACTTTCACCCAACTTTTTTACCATGAAGAAACTAATTTTTTTGAGTGGATTAATTTCACTTTTATTCCTAAACCAAAGCTGCAAGAAAAACAAAAATGAATTCAGCGATTGCTGGACTGCACCAAACAAGACGCAGTTAAAACTTACCCTGTTGGAAGGCCCAACCATCAGCCTTCCGTCGAAAGTTTCCATTTTCTTTAAAGTTACTGACACGAATAACAATCCCGTCGGCTATTTGAAGGAGGACAATTTTGTTATTTATGAGAGGGGCATCAACGACAGTTGCCCAAGGGTAATCTCCGCATTTGAGGCAAAAAGAAAAATTTCCGGTAGGGAACAGGTGTTTAACCACACCACACTACTTGTACTGGACTTGAGTGGTAGTGTATTGCAGCAATCGCTGCAACAGGTCAAAGATGCAGCCAATGCTTTCGTCCAACAAATTGTGCCGCCGCTTCCCGATCCTTCAGTTTCAATGGGCATCTACTGGTTTGATGGAGAGGATGTTCTGCATGAATTGGAGCCAGTTACCAATAGTTTGGTCGATTTGAAAGATGCTATCAATAACATCAACCAGAACATCAGCAATGACAATTCCACTGACCTTTATGGTGCAGTAATTAAGTCCAGTGCGAAAGCCAACAGCATTTTGGCCCAGTACCAAGCACTTGATGTGACGGCAGCCACCTCAGTTGTACTTTTCACCGATGGTGAAGACCGTGCAAACCGTTATCCGAAGCAAACTGCTTACGATGCCGTTACAAATTCCCCTAAAGAAGTTTCTTGGTTTACACTCGGTGTTGGAAACGAAATCAACATTCCAGACTTGCAAAAAATTGGTCGCAATGGTTTTTTCCAAGCTGCATCCGTAGCCCAGTTGACGAATGTTTTCCAACAAATTGCACAAGTCGTAAACAATGAGGCAAACAGTTATTACTTGTTTGAATATTGCAGCCCGATCAGAAATGGCAGCAATAATGGGCTTATCATTGAGGCATACGATGGCAATGAAGTTGGCTTCTTGCAGGAAAGCTTTGATGCCACAGGGTTTACAGGTGGATGTCAATTGTAATTCTAATTTGTTAAGTCATCGAAAACGGGAGGTTGTGGTCACAGCCTCCCGTTTTTGTTTCATACCAATCAAACATTTTTCAAAAAATGAGGTATGCTCCTTACCTTGTCCCGGCATTTTTTCAAAATTGAATTCATGAATTTTACGACTCGCATTCAGCTTTCAACCATGATGTTCCTCAATTTCTTCATTTGGGGTGCATGGTTTGTCACGATGGGAACCTATCTGGGAAAGGAACTCAACTCATCCGGCACCGAAATTGGCATCGCCTACGGCACGCAATCTTGGGGGGCCATTCTTGCCCCTTTCATCATTGGCCTCATTGCCGACCGTTTTTTCGCTGCGCAAAAAATACTTGGCGTGCTGCATCTTGCTGGTGCTGCGCTGATGTGGTACATTTCGAGCGCACCCGGTTTTGGGCAGTTCTTCCCAGCTTTGCTGGTTTACATGATTTGCTACATGCCTACGCTGGCTTTGGTTAATTCCATTTCATTCCGCCAAATGACCACTCCTGAGAAAGAGTTTCCCAGCATTCGGGTACTCGGGACGATTGGATGGATTGTGGCTGGTCTCATTATTGGCTGGTTATCTTGGGAGCAAACCGGTTCGCTGGAACTGACTTTCAAAATGACCTCCATCGCCTCGCTCGTACTTGGCATTTTCTCATTCACATTGCCGAATACGCCACCTCCGAAAGCTGGACAAACCGTCACATTCGGCGACATTGTAGGGCTGGACTCACTTTCCATGTTGAAAAACAAGTCATACCTTACTTTTTTCATAGCATCCGTGGCTATTTGTATTCCGTTGGCATTTTATTATTCCTTCGCAAATCCATTCCTCAACGAATTGGGCGTGGAAGCAGCTGCCTCAAAACAAAGCCTCGGTCAAGTTTCGGAAGTGCTTTTCATGCTCATCATGCCTGTTCTTTTTGTGCGCTGGGGTGTGAAAAAAATGCTGCTTTTCGGAATGGCGGCTTGGGTGCTTCGCTACATCATGTTTGCGATGGGCAACAATGACAGCAATTACTGGATGCTCCTGTTTGGCATTCTGCTCCACGGCATTTGCTACGACTTTTTCTTCGTAACAGGCCAGATTTACACCGATACTTTCGCCGGAGAAAAATTCAAAAGTGCGGCGCAGGGCCTCATAACATTGGCCACTTACGGCATCGGGATGTTGATTGGGTATTCAATTTCAGGGGTTGTAGCTGACACCTTCAAAACTGGAGAGAACACCCACGACTGGTTAAGCATTTGGATGGTTCCAGCAGCAATTGCTGGGGCAGTGCTTTTGTTTTTCGCCTTACTTTTCAGGGAAAACAAAGCAAAAAATTAAATCAAGCATAATCTTGAAGCGGTGGGTTGGCCTTTCAGTCAGCCCACCGCTTTGTTTTTTCATAAAAATTAGTTCATGGTCAAAGTCTATCTCAAACCCAAAAAAGATGAGTTCGTCCGCAGATTTCACCCTTGGATTTTCTCAGGTGCCATCCTGAAAATGGACGGGCAGCCTGCCGATGGCGACACGGTGGAGGTGCTTGGCCCAAAGGGAGACTATCTAGCCACGGGCCATTTTTCCGCTGGGAACAGCATAGCGGTGCGCCTTTTTTCCTTCGAAAAAACGGATGGCGGCTTGGATTTTTGGAAAAAACGCTTGGAGAAAGCCTTTACCTATCGCTCAAAAATTGGGTTGATTGGGAAACCTGAAACCACTTGTTTTCGGCTGGTACATGCCGAAGGAGATGGGCTGCCCGGTCTCATCGTTGATGTTTACGGCAAAACAGCAGTCGTGCAATGCCACTCGGTCGGGATGCACCGCCAGCGGCAATTGATAGCAGAAGCAATTCTAGAAACCGGGGCAGGAGTTGTAACTTCCGTTTTTGACAAAAGCAAAGAAACGCTCCCACCGAACTATGCAGCTACCATGAGCAATGGCTACCTAGCTGGAAATGCTGCTGGAAACGAAGTCAATGAAAATGGCCACAAATTTTTCGTGGATTGGGAAACAGGTCAAAAAACCGGATTCTTCTTGGACCAACGGGACAATCGCCAACTGCTGGGTCGATATGTTGAAGGCAAATCGGTGCTGAACAGTTTTTGTTATTCCGGTGGCTTTTCGGTGTATGCCTTAGCCGCTAGTGCCAATTTAGTGCATTCAGTGGATGTCTCCGAAAAAGCCATTGATTGGACGAAGCGCAATCTTCTACTGAATAATTTTGACCCAATGAAACATACATGCTATGCCGAAGACGTACTGAAATACCTTCAAGAATGCCCAGTTTACGAAGTCATGGTCGTTGACCCGCCAGCTTTTGCGAAGAATATCAGCAAGCGGCACAATGCCGTGCAGGGCTACAAGCGGTTGAATGTGGCAGCTATCAAAAAATTGGCACCGGGCGGAATACTTTTCACTTTTTCCTGCTCTCAAGTAGTGGATAGGGAGCTTTTTTACAACACAATTGTCGCTGCAGCTATCGAAGCCAGGCGTCAGGTTCGGGTCATGCATCATCTTTCACAACCTGCTGACCATCCGGTAAGTCTTTTTCATCCAGAAGGTGCTTACTTGAAAGGCCTGGTGCTCTACGTTGAGTAGTTTTTACCGAAAAAAAGAGCGGCCTTGCCACTTCACGTGACAAGGCCGCATTGCTAATGGGAGTAAAGTTGTTATTTACAGAATCAGCATGGCGTCGCCGTAGCTGAAAAAACGGTATTTTTCTTTGACCGCTTGCTCGTAGGCCTCCATCACCAATTCGTAGCCGCCAAATGCAGAAATCATGATGAGCAGGCTGGATTTTGGCAAATGGAAATTCGTAATCATGGAATTGGCGATGCTGAAATCGTAAGGTGGGTAAACGAAAAGGTTCGTCCAACCTTCCGCTGGTTTCAACAGAGATTCAGCAGAGACAGCCGTCTCAATCGTCCGCATGGAAGTCGTTCCAACGGCGCAAATTCTCTTTCCTGCCAGTTTCCCTTTATTTACCGTTTCAGCGGCCTTGGCATCAATGCGGAAATACTCTGCATCCATCTTATGTTTGGAAAGGTCCTCCACATCAATCGTTCGGAAAGTTCCAAGACCAATGTGTAGCGTCACTTCTGCAAAATTCACACCCTTGATTTCAAGGCGTTTCATCAGCTCTTGGCTGAAGTGAAGCCCAGCAGTTGGGGCAGCCACAGCGCCAAGTTCTTTGGCGTAAACCGTTTGGTAGCGGTCACGGTCAACTTGCTCCTCTGTGCGGGTGATGTATTTTGGAAGTGGTGTGTTCCCAAGGAAATCAAGGTTTTTGCGGAACTCTTCCTCCGAGCCATCAAATAGGAAACGGATGGTGCGGCCACGGGAAGTGGTGTTGTCAACGACTTCGGCAACGAGAATTTCATTGCCTTTTTCATCCATAAAATACAGCTTGTTGCCGACCCGGATTTTACGGGCGGGGTCAACGAGCACGTCCCAAAGTCTTTGGTCAGCATTCAGTTCACGAAGGAGGAAAACTTCAATCTTGGCACCTGTCTTCTCCTTTTTGCCGTACAACCTTGCAGCGAAAACCTTCGTGTTGTTGAAAATCATCACATCGTCTTCGTCGAAGTAGTTGAGCACATCCTTGAAAATCTTGTGTTCGATTTTGCCAGTGTCCCGGTGAAGCACCATGAGCCGAGACTCGTCACGGTTTGGGGCTGGATGTTGGGCAATCAGGTTCTTGTCAAGTTCGTAATTAAATTGCGACAGTTTAGTCCTCATTGAACTTTCAGGTATTTTAATTTAAGAAAAATGGCCATTTTTAAAAAGCCCGCAAAAGTAACAATATTTGGCAATCTATCACCAAGGGCTTCAAAATGAA
Source organism: Bacteroidota bacterium (assembly GCA_016124585.1). Classification (GTDB taxonomy): domain Bacteria; phylum Bacteroidota; class Bacteroidia; order Chitinophagales; family Saprospiraceae; genus UBA6168. Next base: position 57,708 of record WGNL01000004.1, read on the forward strand.
CTTCTATTTTTTTGATGATTTTTCAAATAAGACCAAATGGCAATTATTATTTCAGAAATGAAATAAATGTGATGATTGTCACCCGCACATCCCGATTTGATCCGCAGCTTTACGGCCTCAGACTAGAATACGATTAACCAATCATTCGCATGAAATACGGCTTTATCATAGACAACCGCAAATGCATCGGCTGCCACGCCTGTACCACCGCCTGCAAATCCGAGCATGATGTCCCTGTGGGCGTGTTCAGGACTTGGGTGAAACAGGTGGAAAAAGGCGAATTCCCGCATACCCGACGCCTGTTTTCGGTGATGCGCTGCAACCACTGCACCGACGCACCCTGTGTCGAGATTTGCCCAGTCGAAGCCCTGTACTTTCGCCCAGATGGCATCGTGGATTTTGATAAAAACCGCTGCATTGGCTGTAAATCCTGTATGCAAGCCTGCCCCTATGATGCGCTTTACATAGACCCAGACTCCCACACCGCTGCCAAGTGTAATTACTGTGCCCATCGGGTGGACATCGGTCTTGAACCCGCCTGTGTAAACATCTGCCCAGAACATGCCATCATCTCAGGTGACATGGACAATCCCGATTCTGAAATTTCACAACTGCTTGGCCGTGAGACGGTTACGGTGCGGAGAGAAGCAAAAGGAACTAAGCCCAATCTGTTTTACATTGACGGGGATGAGGTTTCACTGAACCCAATTGCTACCGAGCGGCCTTCCAACACACTTTGGGGTGCCCAAACCCGTGGCGTTGGCCATTTTGCGAAGAAAACAGAGAAACTGGCTTTCGATGGGGAAGACCTCATCACCGCTTTGGCAGATGGAAACGCCACCAAAGTCAGTGATGTACAAGCTGCTGGCCCACAAAAATCGGTGGATGTGCTGATGAATGGCGGCGCTCGCCGGGTGTATGATGCGCCTAACAAAGGGCTGCTATGGGGCTGGGAAGTGAGTGGGTATGTGTTTACGAAGGCGATTTCAACTGGGGCGTTTTTGGTGCCGTTGTTAGCTATTTTCTTGCTGGATAGGTTGAAAATACAGACTGGTTTCCTTGAAACTATCGGAATGTTCTATTTTGGAATCATAGTATCCTTGGTTTTCTTGGTAATCACTACCATTTTATTGGTGAAAGACCTCGACCAGCCCATGCGGTTTTTCTACGTCATCCTACGACCACAGTGGAAGAGTTGGCTCGTTAGAGGGGGCTATGCCTTAACCATTTTTGGTGGCTCTTTGACGCTTCTCCTGATTTCCTATATCATGGATTGGGATGTGTTGAGTTCAATTTCATTGGTAATTGCTGCCTTGTCTGGAATCGTGACGGCTGTTTACACTGCATACTTATTTGCGCAAGCGAAAGGTCGTGATTTTTGGCAAAGTCCCGTTTTAGCGCTGCACATGTTGATTCACAGCATTATTGCAGGGGGTGCGTTCTTCGCAATCTTGGCTTTTTTCGATTTGCCTTCTGAAGGTTGGTTCAGCTACCTGAAATGGTTGATAGCAATTGGCATCGGGACAAATTTGGTCATCATGTTCGTCGAGCTGACAACATCACACATGACCCAAGAAGCCAAGCTCACCGCAAAACTCATCACCAAAGGCCGCTACAAACAGCTTTTCTGGTGGGGCGTGGTCATCATGGGCAACCTGCTGCCGCTCATACTGATGCTCTCAGGCATGGAATACGGCATACAAATCGGAGGCCTGCTGGCGCTCTTCGGCATTTATTTTACGGAAAAAATATGGGTGGAAGCACCCCAGCAAATACAGCTATCCTAACCTGACGTACTGACCAACAACCTTGCGAATTTCAACAATCAAAAAAACTCAGTCATGGCACATCATCAAGTCCTCATCATAGGCGGCGGCAACGCAGGGCTTTCCATCGCCTCCAAACTGCTCATTCAAAACAGCTCCCTAAAAATCGGCATCATTGAACCATCCGAAAAGCATTACTACCAGCCCGCTTGGACATTGGTTGGCGGTGGTGCTTTCGATGTGAACGATACCATCAAAAATGAAAAAGATTATATCCCCAAAGGGACTACCTGGATTAAAGACGCTGTAGCCACCTTCGAGCCGGAGCAAAACCAAGTCACTTGTAAGAGTGGCGATAAGCACACCTACGATTACATGGTCGTCGTGCCTGGCATCCAGTTGGATTGGCACAAGGTGAAGGGATTGAAGGAAACCCTCGGCAAGAATGGTGTGACTTCCAACTACCTCGTAGAATACGCACCCTACACCTGGGAGTTGCTCCGAAATTTCAAAGGGGGGAACGCCATTTTCACGAACCCAAACACCCCAATCAAATGCGGTGGTGCGCCACAAAAAATCATGTACCTCGCTGGGGATTACATCCTGAAAAATGGGTTGCAACCTAAGACGAACATCCATTTCTACTCCGGTGGTGGTATCATCTTTGGGGTGAAAAAATACGCTGACGTACTGAATCAAGTCATCGCACGCTACAAGATTAAAACGCATTTCAAACACAACCTCGTCGAAATCAACGGACCCAACAAGAAAGCATTCTTCGAGGATGAAAACGGAAACCGGATTGAGCAGGCATTTGATTTCATCCACGTGACGCCACCACAGAGCGCCCCGGATTTCATCAAAAACTCCCCACTTGCCGTGCCCGGCAATGCCTTCGGTTGGGTGGACGTGGACAAATTCACAACCCAGCATAACCGCTACCCGAACATCTTTAGTTGCGGCGATGCCTCCAGTTTGCCTAATGCCAAAACAGGTGCCGCCATTCGCAAACAGGCACCTGTTTTGGTGGAGAACCTGCTCCATATAATGAAAGGTGGCAAGCTCGACGCTAAGTACACAGGCTACGGCTCCTGTCCACTCGTGACTGGCTACGGCAAGCTAGTGCTTGCTGAGTTTGACTATGACAATAATCCAATGGAAACCTTCCCATTTAATCAGGGCAAAGAACGCTGGAGCATGTGGATGCTGAAAACCAAGGTTTTGCCTTGGATGTACTGGAACCGGATTTTACAGGGCAGAGCGTAACACGGACTGCCAGTCCGTGCTTTCGCACTTCCCAAGTTGCCAGATATTTATTTTCGCAAATGCACGGACTAACAGTCCGTGTTACGGGGCGTAATGCAAGAACTCGGAATGAATGAAACTAAACTGCCATTCAGACCAGTGCTGGCAAAGGCCAGGTTTGACAGGATTGTTCAGGTTGTATTTAATCCAATGACCAAGTTCATCACGGTTCCGAATCAGGTGGTCATAAGATTCTTGCATCCAGAATTTTTCACCAACCCTGTTCAGAATGAGATTGGCCTCCGTGCTTGTATAGGTCTTAATGGATTGAAGAATCCTAAACAAAGGTTTCTGGATTTTGTAAAGGATAGCATGAACATGGTTGGCCATGACAGTGACATTGATGAGTTTATAACGCTGTGCTTCATGCCAATAAAGAAAGGAGTCAAAAACCAGCTTAGCGATTTCAGGTTGCTTTAAATAACTTGGGCCATGGGAACAAGCATCGAGGAGGTCATCAAACTTTCCAAAGTACAATTGCTTTTCCTGGCACAAAGCCTCATGAAGCAGTTTTTCGTCCTTGATGGTTAGTGAAAGTTCCTTCTTTCGTAGTTCATGAGCAGTTTTGAGTTGGATGACAATCTCTTTTGGCAGACTGCCCGCTAGCCTAAAGCTAATGTTGAAAACACCATTTTCTGGCTGCACGTGGGGCAAGTTTCTTCGGTAGTGGGTTGGTTCGTTCATAGAGCATTCGTTTTAGCCAAGTAACACGGTCTGCCAGACCGTGCCTTCACATTGAAAAGTATCAGTGCATTTTAAAGTAAAAGCACGGACTAGCAGTCCGTGTTACGTAAGGCAAACATAATTTTGGCGATTTTGCCAGTCAAATAGAAATAAATAATGGATAAGCTGGGAAGTGCGAAAGCACGGACTGGCAGTCCGTGATACGTTATGGGCTACAAGCACAAACCAAGTTTCATCGAAAAAATGGCCGAAGGCATCGGCCTCATTCCCAATCTCCACAAGGACGAGGACTACGCCCCGCAAATGGGCAGCCTCACCGAGCCGGGGGATTTGACCAAGTTCCCACCACCGGACAAGTGGGACGACTGGACGGAGTACGAAGCCAAAAAATGGCCAAAAAAGGAGAAGAAAAGCTACTCTATTGTGCCGACGACTTGTTTCAACTGCGAGAGTGCTTGTGGACTCTTGGCCTACATCGACAAGGAAACGAACGAGGTCCGCAAGTTCGAAGGGAACCCGTGGCACCCTGGCAGTCGGGGACGCAACTGTGCGAAAGGCCCGGCCACCATCAACCAAATCACGGACCCTGACCGGGTGCTGTATCCGATGAAAAGGGTAGGGGAACGGGGCAGTGGCCAATGGGAGCGGGTGACTTGGGATTCCGTATTGGATGACATCGCCGGGCGGATGCGCAAGGCCCTGCTCGAAGGCCGGAACAATGAAATCGCCTACCACGTCGGCAGGCCGGGACACGAGGGCTACATGGACAGGGTGCTCAAGGCCTGGGGCGTGGACGGCCATAATTCCCATACGAATATCTGCTCATCGGGGGCAAGGTTCGGCTATGCCATTTGGTACGGCCACGACCGCCCATCGCCCGACCATGCCAACGCCAAGGCCATTCTCCTCATCTCGGCGCACCTCGAATCGGGACACTACTTCAACCCCCACGCACAGCGCATCATGGAGGGGAAAATGAACGGGGCGAAGCTCATCGTGCTCGACCCTCGACTCAGCAACACTGCCAGCATGGCCGATGAATGGCTGCCCACTTACCCCGGTACCGAGGCGGCGCTGTTATTGGCTATCGCAAGACTGCTTTTGCAAAATGGCTGGTACAATCGCCCCTACATGGAGCAGTGGACGAACTGGGAGGAATACATGAAATCGGAGCATTCCACGAAGCCGCAAACTTTTGAGGCGTTCATCGAAACACTGATTGAGGTATATGCTGAATACACCCCTGAGTTCGCCGAAAAAGAAACAGGTGTAAAAGCGGCACAGACCATCGAAGTCGCAAGAATCATTGGTGAGGCAGGCACTCGCTTTGCGCAGCACAACTGGCGGAGCGCCGGAAGTGGCAACCTCGGCGGCTGGGCCGTGGCGAGGGCGCTGCATTTCATCTCCGTCATCACAGGGTCGGTGGGCACAGTCGGCGGCACTTCGCCGAATACTTGGAACAAGTTTCACCCCCATTTCTTCGATAACCCGCCTGCGCACAAGTTCTGGAACGAACTTCATTTTCCGAAGGAATACCCGTTGGCATACTTTGAAATGAGCTTCTTGCTGCCCCACTTTCTGAAAGAAGGCCGAGGCTTCATGGACGTGTATTTCAGTCGGGTCTTCAACCCGGTTTGGACTTACCCCGACGGCTTCATGTGGATGGACGCCTTCAAGGATGAAAAATGCTTCGGCCTCCATGCTGCCCTGACGCCCGTTTGGAGCGAGACTGCCTATTTTGCCGACTACGTGCTGCCAATGGGATTGGCCAGCGAGCGCCACGACCTCAACAGTTACGAGACACACAGCGGCATTTGGATTGCCTTCCGGCAGCCTGTCCTTCGGGAAAAAGCACGGCGGGATGGCAAGGATTTCCAATTCACTTACGAAGTAAACCCGGGAGAGGTGTGGGAAGAGGACGAGTTTTGGATTCAACTCTCATGGCGGGTGGACCCCGATGGCTCGCTCGGCATCCGCAAGCATTTCGAAAGCCCGTACCGCCCCGGCAAGTGCATCACTGTGGACGAGTACTACCAGTATATTTTTGAAGAAACAAAGGGTCTGCCCGAAGCAGCAGCCAAGGAGGGCCTCACTGCGCTCGATTATATGCGGAAGTACGGGGCATTCGTGGTGGAACCTTCCGTTTATGAAGTAAACAAACGCCAACTTTCTTCAAAGGAACTGGACGGCACAGAAGTCGCCACCGATGGCCGTGTTTTGAAAAAAGGAAAAACCGTGGGCGTGATGCACGAAGGAAAAGCTGTCGAAGGCTTCCCGACGCCGAGCGGCAAGAACGAATTTTTTAGCCAGACGATGGTGGACTGGAAATGGCCGGAGTACAGCATTCCGCAGTATATCAAAAGTCATATCCATGAGGATGAAATGGATAGGAGCAAGGGCGATTTCCCACTCGTGCCGACCTTCCGGCTACCGACACTTATCCACTCCCGCAGCGGCAATGCCAAGTGGCTCTACGAAATCGCCAACCGCAACCCCCTTTGGATGCACCCACAGGATGCCAAGCGTTTTGGGGTGAAAACGGGCGACCTCCTGCGCATCAACACCGAGATCGGCTACTTCGTGGACAAGGTATGGGTAACAGAGGGCATGAAGCCAGGCGTGGTCGCCTGTTCGCACCACCTTGGCCGCTGGCGCCGACCGAACGACCCCAACGGCAACCGATGGGCGACGGCCACCGTCAGCATTGACACCGACGGTAAGGGCGGCTGGAAGATGAAGCAATTGGCGGGCATCTCCCCGTTCAAGTCCGGCGACAAGGATTCCGCCCGCATCTTCTGGAGCGATGGCGGCGTACACCAAAACATCACGTTCCCCGTTCATCCCGACCCGATTTCGGGGATGCACTGCTGGCACCAGAAGGTACGCATTGAGAATGCGCACCCGGAAGACCAGTACGGTGATATTTTCGTGGATACAAACAAGAGCATGGAAGTCTATCGCCGCTGGCTGGAAATGGCCAGACCAGCACCAGGGCCGGATGGCTTGCGCAGGCCGCTTTGGATGAAGCGGGTGCTGAAGCCTGTGGAGGAACAGTATTACCTGTAGCACGGACTGCCAGTCCGTGCTTTTGCACTAGCAACTAAGAGCGATATATTTTTGGGAATAAGAAAGCACGGTCTGCCAGACCGTGTTACAGAAAAAGGCGACACGGCCCCGCAGCCGTGTCGCCTTTATTGTTATTTATATGGGATGCGCTTATCGAATACCCGTAGGCCGCTTGCGATTGGGGATGGACATGCCAGAAAGCGGAATCATAAAAGGCTTGCTATCGCTCCATTGACCCTCGCTGACTGTATTGCGAACCCGCATTTGCGCATAGAGCCTGATACCTGCTGGCAAACCCGTGAACCCAATGGCCGACTTCTTGTCGCTGGAAATCCAATTCCAATTCGTGTCGTCATCCGAAATCCGGGCCAAATAAATACTGCCCGTACCTTGAGAATCGCACTGTACATAAAGTTGCTCTGGGTTGCCGTACAGGAAAAAATACACGGCCTCCGGTTTCACGGCAGGCTGTACGCTTTCAGGATAGCGAGCCAAAGGGGCATCCGTCGAAAGCAGCCTGGCCAAATCGCCGCCCGACTCCGCCTGCACATCGGCCAGCAAAAGGCGCAGTTCTGTCTCCAAAGGCGTGCGTGCGGCAATGCGGGCCGCCGAGGTTTCGCTGTTCTGCTTGTCCTTTTCCACCACCGTGGGGGCATAGGCCAAGTAGAGCGCTTTGGCATTGGTTGCACGGGTTTGGCTATTGGGGAAAAAGGCATTCCCGACCACACCGTTGGTAAAATCCTCTGCGATGTTTTTGAAAACATGGTCAGGGTCGCTAAGCCATGCATAGGTGACCTCTGGTTTAAAAGTGGTTACATCTGCCATAAAAAGAGAATTTACTGCCTTACTGACCGCTTGCTAGGGTGTCTTTGCCCAGCCAATGCCACCATACAGCGGCATCGCTCCGACAGCCGCACCCCGGCCTGCTGCCTGTCCGACATTTGTTAAAGATTGCTGATAGAACTTATCTTCTGGCTTCACAGCCAGCATTTCACCGATTTAATTGTTTTTAGATAAGCCTCACCTCGAAAAACTGAATTGTTGCTTGCTGGCTTTTATGTTTTAAACCAGCAGTAGTTGAATAGTGTAGTCGCTTCTGTCTGTCCCAAGTTCATTTACTTGATGACGATTCAAAATTACAGGACAAACAAGAATCACGCAATATGATTTTAAAATATTTTGGTTTTGACAACAAAAAGTCAACAACTCTTGGCAATGTGCCGATTGCTTCTTCCACTTTGTGAGGAGCTGTTGACCCAGCGCCAACAGCTCCTGACTGCGAGCCGACAGCTCCTGACTCGCATTGAACAGCTCATTACATTATTGCACGGCTCCCGACCATGCGTCAACTACACCTGATTCATAGCCAACCGCTCCCCACGCTCTGTCAGTAGCTCCTGATTCGTAGTCAGCAGTTGTTGGAAATCTTTATTGGGTTAGAAATTGGAAAATTCGTAACACGGACTGCCAGTCCGTGCTTTTCTATTGGCAGAAAAGGCTGTCGTTGACTGTCAAATGTGGAAGCACGGTCTGGCAGACCGTGTTACTTACTTGATAAACAACTGCTTCAGCGTCTTATTCCCTTCCCACCAATCTATCAAATTTTCCCTTGCTTCTTTGATAGTCGAGTTGAGTATTTCACGGTAAGGCTTTTCGCTTAAAGCAACCTCCCGTTCCAGCTCCCCAAACAAGAACTTAATTTTCAATTTAAGTTTCCATTTGGTATCTACAGCCAAAGGGTCTTTGTCGGTTGCAGCCTTCCAAGCCTTCACGATTTCATTGCTTGTGGGTAGCTTGTCAAAAAGCTCCTCCAAGCGGTCAGTCAGGATTTTATCTATTCGGTCAAGGTCCATTTGCACTTTGGCGGGCAATGCGTCTATCATACCTTCCATATCGTCTAAGGCCTCCTTGTGTTCTTTAGAATACTTTAAAATGGTAGGTAGGTATTCCATGATTTCCGCATGGTTACGGGTTTGGGCTTCAAAATTAGAGTCCAATTTTTCTTCAATATCCTCCAACCTCGCCATAGTTTCAGGGTTGTCCATTTTGAAAGTGAAGGAAATATCGTCCCGTTCATAGCGCTGGCGTTTGACAAAGTTTTTGATTGCTTCTTCGTCATAATTACCTTCCAAAAGCCCTCTCACTGGCACATCCTTGACCCTAATTTTATCACATTCAATCGTTGGCCTGTTCTGGTTGATGCGTCTCGTTAATTTGCTCAACTCGAAATAGGTAGGATTGCTCCTTCCTAGACAATGCTCACAGTTACAAGGTACTTTAGGCTCGAATGCAATGTCGCTGAACCATTTTTCATGAATTTCCTCGATTTCATTCCTGACGAAATCCAAGGCCCTAATACCCTCACGGCCTTTACCATTAACCTCGATTTGAATAATACCGTCCCTTTCCGTTTCTTTTTCAATCACCAAAATATCACAACCGAAAGCATGGAAAACGCAGCCCCTTGCCCAAACCAGGGATTGGTCTTTAATATGGTTGTGCTTACGAACAATCAACCGTGTCACAATTCCCTTGGGCATAAAGCGGTAATAAAATTGGCATTTGAGCGTGTAAGTATTCTCCCAATACAGTTCAGGGCTGACTTTGGGTAAAAGTTGTGGGGCGATATAGCCACCCTTTACAGGATAGATGATTTCAAAACTTTCCTTTTTCATCAGGTTGAGCACGTTTGTCCGCTCATACTCGGTCAAATCTTTCCAGTAACGGTCAATTGATTCTTCCGTGAAATATCCATTGGCCTTTTCAATTGCTTTGTCTTCCAAGATTACATAAATCGCCTTTAGCGCCCAAGGCGGAGAAATGACAATAAAGTCCTTGAGCTGTCGGTCTTTCTGGAAATGAAGGATTGCACCTAGCCGATGCAGATAAAGACTGATAAGTGCCAGGTCAGCTTCACGGGTAATTTTGTGCTTGGCACAAATCCCCTTGAAATCATTCATGGAAATATAGTTCCTTTTGTTTTTCAACTCCAAGAGTTCTTCCCGAATCACAGGCCATTTCTTGGGCAAGGGCTTGCCAACATGGGAGAGGTTGCAAAGTGCTACTTGGATGCGCTCCCTCAACTGCCTGAACCGCAACAGGTTGGTATCGCAAAGGTCAACCTCGCAGACCTCTATCGGTGTATCGGGATAGCGTTTCCGATATTCGTTTACATCAAAATTGGTAATGCTTTTATTGTTTCTTTCATTTAGTACAACGATGATGGGGCTATGACCATGTGCCTCATCATTCGCCAATAGGCGTATCACCTCGAACCAATAGGGAAAAAGGGTATGTTGTTTTCGGTCATCTGCCACTAGTACATAAAGCGATTCAGGCGTCAGGAAAAACTGGTGGGTCATGTACTGGATTTCCTGCCCACCAAAATCCCAGATATGGGCAGTGAATTCTTCATCACTACGGTTGCTGTCCACAAACTGCCAATTCTCCTTGATGTTGATGCCCAAGGTGGATTGCTTCTTAGGGTCGTCCGGCTTTACTTCGTGTTTTTCATCAATCAACTTCTCTGTAAGGGATGTTTTGCCAGCACCCGGTTCTCCAACCATGATAAGCCTTGCCTCATATAGAGGAGCAGTGCCTCCTTGTTCTTCAATTTGATTAAAAAAGTTAAGTATCGAATCGTTACCTCTTTTAACAATTTCAACTGGCGGAATAGTGAAGGGATTATCTTTAACAACAAATCCATTCTTTCGAGCAATATTCCAATCAATTGTAACTCCACTTTTTATATGATTAATAAAAGGAGTAAGGTCGTCAATTTTGTTGTTGCCGATGTCAAGAGAAGTCAGCCCCTTAAGTTCCTTGAGGAAGCCTGCATCGCTGATTTTGTTGTTGGAGATGTGGAGAGAATTCAGCCCCCTGAGTTCCTTGAGGAAGCCTGCGTCGCTGATTTGGTTGTTGGAGATGTGGAGAGAATTCAGCCCCCTGAGTTCCTTGAGGGAGCCTGCGTCGCTGATTTTGTTGTTGGAGATGTTGAGAGAATTCAGCCCCTTGAGCTCCTTGAGGAAGCCTGCGTCGCTGATTTGGTTGTTGGAGATGTCAAGAGAAGTCAGCCCCTTGAGCTCCTTGAGGGAGCCTGCGTCGCTGATTTTGTTGTTGGAGATGTTGAGAGAATTTAGCCCCTTGAGTTCCTTGAGGGAGCCTGCGTCGCTGATTTTGTTGTGGGAGATGTGGAGAGAAGTCAGCCCCTTGAGCTCCTTGAGGAAGCCTGCGTCGCTGATTTTGTTGTTGTTGATGTTGAGAAAAGTCAGCCTCTTGAGCTCCTTGAGGGAGCCTGCGTTGCTGATTTTGTTGTTGGAGATTTGGAGAAAAGTCAGCCCCTTGAGTTCCTTGAGGAAGCCTGCGTCGCTGATTTGGTTGTTGCCGATGTTGAGATAAGTCAGCCCCTTGAGCTCCTTGAGGGAGCCTGTGTCGCTGATTTGGTTGTTGCCGATGTTGAGATAAGTCAGCCCCCTGAGTTCCTTGAGGAAGCCTGCGTCGCTGATTTGGTTGTTGGAGATTTGGAGAGAAGTCAGCCCCCTGAGTTCCTTGAGGAAGCTTGCGTCGCTGATTCCCAAACCTTGCAAAAAGACTTGTTTAATCTTAACTGGCAAGGGGTGAGCGGGCAGGTTTTCGAGGCTGTTAGGCTGTCCTTGATTCTGGCTGTCTGTTCCCAATCCAACCTTCTATTTGAAAGGATGAGCGTATGCAACCAATCCATCCCCCTCAAGTCAGGCCATTCAGTCAGGCCACATTTCCCAATATCAAGGTATCCCGTCTTTTCCCGTTTTTCTTTTTCGATGATTTCAAGGGCGTTTGCCATAGTTGAAGGGTTGTGTTTAAAGGTGACATCGCTCAAAGACGTGTCACCTTTGGTAAAGAAAGCGAAGATAAGGAAAGCGGTAAAACAATCCTACACCGTTCCCCGCCGAATCCTCACCACCAGCATGTTCAGCAAAAGCAGCCCCGTCACAAACACTGCAAACCTCGCAATCATATCCCCCCAGCGCACATAGAAGGTAATGCCCCGGTTGAATTTGATGTTCTGCCGGATGGCGGCTTCTTCGCCGTATTGGGTAGGCTGCTGCACATCGCCCCGTTGGTTGATGAAGCAGGAGATGCCCGTATTGGCAGAGCGGGCAATGCTGCGGCGGGTCTCGATGGCACGCAGGCGGGCGAAAGCGAGGTGCTGTTTGTGGCCAGCGGTATTGTCCCACCAGCCGTCGTTGGTCATGATAAAAGTGGCTTCGGCACCGGCCCGCACATAGCCGCCGTTGTAATCCCCGAAGATGCTTTCGTAGCAGATGCTGGGGGCGACCCGACCGCTTTCGCTGGGGAAGGCTTCCCGTCGAGGCTGGCTACCCAATCCCTCCACCGAGCCGCCGAGCTTGTCGGCGATGGGGGAGAGGAAGAACAGGTATTTGTTGTAAGGCAGGATTTCTGCTCCGGGTACCAGCTTGGATTTGATGTAAAACGGGATGGAGTCCGCCCCCGACTGGAGTTGGATGGCAGCATTGTAGGCTTCCCAGTAGAAGGTCTGGCCGCCCCGCTCCTCGGTGCGGGTGTGGGCGGTATGTGGTTCGCCGTTCTCCAAAACATTATAAGCGTCCACGCCCGCTACCAGCTTGACTTTGGGGTGCTTGTCTAGGAATAGCTCCAAGTTCTGAATGGTATTGTTCGATTTGAAGGAATCCTTTTCCCCTGCATTGAAACTGGTCTCAGGCCAGACGAGGTATTGCGTGTTCTCCGTCAGGATGGAGTCAGAGAGCCGCAGGAACCGCTCCATCTGCTCCCGAACGGGTATGCTGAACTTCTCGTAGTGTGGTTCGAAGTTTGGCTGCACGACGGCTACTTCCACGTCCCGGCCTTCGTCTTTTTGGTTGAAATACCAAATCAGGGAGGCAATCATTGGAAGCAGCACCAGCAGTTTGATTTTGAGGAGCGGCCACTTCTGTTGTGTCCAAGCGATTTTCGGGGAGATGCGGAAGCTACATTTCTCCAATAACTGGAAGCAAAGCACGTTGGCAGCCAGCACCCACAGCGAACCACCGAAGATGCCCGTGTATTCATACCACTGCACGATTTGCGGCCACTCCGCAAAGGCATTGCCGAGATTGAGCCACGACCAAGAGATTTCCCAGTTCAGGTGCAGGTACTCAAACGAAAGCCAGTAGGCGATGAGCGAGAGGTAGCCCGTCTTGGGCAGGTGCATCTTGGTTTTGTGAAACAACCAAAACGGTATGTACATGAACCAAGCGTTCAGCCAGATGGCCACGATGCCTGCAATGAAGGCCGTATTGCCCACCCACCAGGTGACGAGGATGTTCCAGAGGACGAAAGTGTGGTAGGTGTAGGGTAGGATGGAGGGTTTCAGGTTTTGGGTTTCAGGTTTCTGGGATCGCTCGGCCCGTTCATTGGAAACTTCGTATTCCACGATGAGGAGGGGGATCCAGGCGATGAATAGCAGGATGGTCGTGGGGAAGGGAGGGAAACTGACGGCCAGCAGGACGGCACTCAAGGTGCTCAGGCCGAGCCAGCGGAGGCCCTTGGGGTGGCGGGTGTATTTTTTCCAGAACAGCAGCACGATACTCACCCAAGCCAGCACGAAGAAAAATAGCGGACGGTGGCCCCAGAGGGTTTCTGCTTGCCAGAGGCTGTACATATTGTAGCCGATGCCGAGGGTGGCCAGGCTCGTGATGCCCAACAGGGAGTTTCGTAGCTTGTCGTTCATTTATTTGTTCAGTTTTTTCAAGACTTTCTCGATGCGCTTTTGTTGGCTCTCCTTCGGCAAATCGGGCAGTCGGCTTTTCAGCAGTTCCATGAAGGCCGCTTTTTGCGAAGCGAACACCACCGTCGCAGCGCCCTCGGCGTACATTGGGAACTGGTTCGGTGGGCAGCGCTGCATCTGCTCCATCAACAACGGGAAACATTCGTCCCGGTACTTCTCTATTTGCGAAAGTTTAACCAAAATGCCCACTGCATGGTCACGGGTAATGACCGAGCCAGCATCGGCAGCCGCCAAGATGGTGGAAAGGTGCGGGTAAATCCCGTCGGGATTCACGGAGGCGATGCAATCGAGCCCTGTCATTGCACCCCAAGCGAGTCGGTTGTTTTTGCCAGTGAGCAGCGTGATGAACAAGTCCACCTGCTCCGCAATGAGCGAGGGATTTTGCTCCCCGATTTCGTACAAAACCTTGATGGCATCGGATTGGAGGGCCTTGTCTTTGCCGTTCACGACGGCCACCAGTTCGGTGATGGCCGTCGTGTCGTTACCTTCGGCAATTTGCTTGGCGAGGAGTTGGTTGGGTACTTCATCCCTGCGTCCGAGGGAGGTGGCGAGTTGGTCAATGATTGGCATCTTTCTTTGCTTGATAGTACGACTTGAAAGTACGGTATAAAAAGATGAATGCAATGAAAATTGCAGCTTCTGCAAATACCTCTTCAATTCGGGTTGTATCTAGGCTCTTGAATTGCAAGGCATTGAAATAGAAGCAGAATCCAATAGCTGCATGAAATTCAATAAGAAAGTTATACGGCTTATTGTCTTCCATAAAATACAGATGCGATATTATTCATCGTACTGTAGTAAGGTGGCAATTGACATTATCACGAAAACTTTAAATACTCAAATCACCTCTAACGTTGCCAAGTTTTTAAAAACAAGCTAGACTTGATTTTAGTCAAGCATTAGCGAGTTGTTTTGCCTTTCTTTTCTGATTGATATAGTCAGCAATTGAAAGGATGACAAAAAATACAGTACCTTCAATAAACAGATTTTCTGGAATCGGGTCACCATAAACCTTGAGCATTAGGAATTTGATGATGTAAACGATACCTAGACAAGCTAGATAAAAGCGGAAGTACTTTTGGAAGGTTTCCATAGATAGAGACATTTAATTTAGTGAACGTTGAATTATTTAACCGTCAAGCCAGGCCCGAAAGCCTCACCTGCTTGGACAAAGCTAAGTTTTCCCTCCGCATTTTCCGCCATCAAAATCATTCCCTGCGACTCCACACCCCGAATCTTTCTTGGGGCGAGGTTGGAGAGCAACAGTACTCGCTGCCCGACTACTTCTTCTGGTGTGAAGTGCTCCGCAATGCCCGATGCTACCGTCCGCTGCTCGAAGCCGAGGTCCACGGAGAGCTTGAGAAGTTTATCTGCCTTTGGAATGCGCTCGGCGGCGGTGATAACAGCTGTGCGGATGTCCATTTTGGCAAAGTCGTCGTATTGGATTTCGTCTTTTAGAGGCATGAGGGATGAGGGATTAGGGATGACTGAGGACTGCGGACTTTGGACTGTGGACGCTTCGGCTTTCAGGACTGCCTCCAACTTCGCCTTTTGACGTTCGATGATTTCAAGGCGGCTCTTATCGTTGCGGTCGTTGATTTTGGCGAAAAGGATTTCAGGTGCGTTGACCTTGTGGCCAGTGGGGAGAAGGGCTTCGCCGTTTTTCAGCTTCGCAATTGCCGCCGCCAAATCGCCCGGTTGCACCTTCGGCAAATTGAGCAGCTGTCTGATTTTCACCGAAGTAAACGGAATAAAAGGCTCGCAAAGCAATGACAACAATGTGACCAATTCAAGGCTGGTATTGATGCATTCAGCAATAACCGGAGAGTCTGGGTCAGTCTTGCGAATCGTCCAAGGAGCAGTATCTTGAAGGTATTGGTTTCCCCATGAAGCGATTTCGACTAGTGTGGTGGCTGCTGCTTTTAGGTTGTAAGCTTCGATGTCGGCACAAAGCGAATCGACCAGCCCTTTGATGTTGTCGGGAACTGTTGCTGTTGATGCTGGCGCAATTCCACCGTAATAACTGTTCGTCAAGGTAATCACCCGATTGATGAAATTCCCCAGCTTATCCGCCAAGTCCTTGTCATAAAAATCCACGAACTCGTCCCATTTGAAGTCTGCGTCCCGGTTCTCCGGCAGGTTGCGGATGAGCGCCCAGCGGAGGG
Source organism: Bacteroidota bacterium (assembly GCA_016124585.1). GTDB lineage: Bacteria > Bacteroidota > Bacteroidia > Chitinophagales > Saprospiraceae > UBA6168. The sequence goes on from WGNL01000004.1 coordinate 73,481, forward strand.
CGTCTTCCTTGTTCGGGAAATTGGCGAATTCCTCCAAATACTCGTGTTGCTCGATGCCCCAGCCTTTGCTCTTAGAGAACTTGCGGCCTTCAAAATTGAGGAACTGATTGGCGGGAACGTTCACAGGCAGGGCGTAGTCGCCATGTGCCTTGAGCATCGCCGGGAACACGATGCAGTGGAACACGATATTGTCCTTTCCGATGAAATGGACGAGTTGGAGCTTGTCGGTGTTGCCTTTCCAATAGTCCTCCCAGTTCTTGCCTGTTTCGCTGGCCCATTGCTTCGTGCTGCTGATGTAGCCAATCGGCGCATCGAACCAGACGTAAAGCACCTTACCTTCCGCATTGGGAAGCGGCACGGGGATGCCCCAGTCAAGGTCACGGGTGATGGAGCGGGGTTGGAGGCCCTCGCCATCATCCAGCCAAGAGAGGCATTGACCAACGACGTGGTTTTTCCAAGCCTTGGGGTCGTGGTGCTGCTGGCCGTGGAGGACGCCAGTCTTAATCCATTCCCGCAGCCAGTCGCCGTGTTTGTCTAGGCGGAAGTACCAGTGGCTAGTTTCCTTCAACACGGGGGTTGCGCCGCTGAGCATGGATTTCGGGTGTTTGAGTTCCGTCGGAGAAAGGGTGGTGCCGCAGCGCTCGCACTGGTCGCCGTAAGCTTCGGGGTTGCCGCAGTTGGGGCATTCGCCCATGATGTAGCGGTCGGCCAGGAACTGCTGGTATTCTTCGTCGAAATATTGCTCCGACACCCGTTCTTCCAACTCGCCGCCTTTTTCAATCAATTTCAGGAAAAAAGCCTGCGCCGTCTCATGGTGCAGCGGTGCGCTGGTACGGTGGTAGTAGTCGAAGCTGATGCCCAGCTGCTCAAAGGTTTCCTTGTTGAGCGCATGGTATTTGTCAATGATTTCTTGCGGGGAAATGCCCTCTTTTTTCGCCCGGATGGTGATGGCAGCGCCGTGCTCGTCAGAACCGCAAATGAAAGCCACATCGGCACCGAGGCCACGGAGGTAGCGCACATAAATATCAGCAGGTAGGTAAGCGCCTGCGAGGTGTCCGAGGTGGAGCGCACCATTAGCGTAGGGTAGGGCAGAGGTGACGCAGTATTTCTTGGTTAAATCCATTTCAGTTTAATAAAAATTAGTTGGATGAATGGGTTTGAAAGCATCCCGATTTAAGGCTGCGAAGATAGCGGCTTCCTCCATAAAAGGAAAAGAAGTGTCGGGTAGTTCCAAAGCCTCCGTTTTAGCCTTGACGACAGACTTGGGCTTTTTGTCATGCCGAGGGGTTTGATTTACCAGCCAAGCCGTTACATTTGGCCTTTCAACAAAAACAAACAACTGATGAAAAAGTCCTTTTCGATACTCGTCGGCCTTTGCCTCGCTGTTTTTTCTTTTGGGCAAAACGACAAGCCGCATTATCCCATCCAACCTGTGCCTTTCACCGATGTAAAAATCACCGACCATTTCTGGGCGCCCCGCCTTGAAACCGTGCGTACGGTGACGCTACCCTATACCTTCGGTCAATGCGAAGAAACGGGACGGGTAAAGAACTTCGACATTGCTGCAGGCAACGCCACGGGTTCTTTTTGTGGGGTGTATGGTTTCGATGATTCGGATGTTTATAAAATCATTGAAGGAGCTTCCTACTCCATGCAGGTGCACCCCGACCCCAAGCTAGACGCCTACGTGGACAGCCTGATTGAAAAAATCAAGGAAGCGCAAGAGCCGGACGGCTACCTCTACACTTGGCGCACCATCAATGAAAAGGAAAAAGCGGCTGGCGTTGAGAAGAAGGATAAAACGGGCGACTACTACAAAGGCACAGATAAGCGCTGGGTTCATGAGGACGAACACAGCCACGAAACCTACAACCTTGGTCACCTCTACGAAGCAGCGGTGGCTCATTTTCTCGCCACTGGCAAGCGCAGCCTTCTTGACATTGCCATCAAAAGCGCTGACCTCGTTGACAAGAATTTTGGCTGGGAAAAAGGGAAGCTGCAACAAGCAACGGGCCACCAAGAGATTGAATTGGGTCTGGTAAAACTCTACCTCGTCACCAACGAAAAGCGCTACCTCAACCTCGCCAAATTCTTCTTGGATGTGCGGGGTTACAAGGGCGAGGAGTACAATCAAAACCATAAAAAAGTAAAAGACCAGCGTGAAATCGTCGGTCATGCCGTTCGGGCCTGCTACATGTACGCCGCCATGGCGGATGTGGCGGCACTAACTGGAAGCAAGGAATATATTCCAGCCCTCAATGCTATTTGGGAAGATGTGGTCGGAAAGAAGATGTACCTGACAGGCGGCATCGGTAGTAGTGGTTCGAACGAGGGATTCAGCAAGCCGTATGACCTGCCGAATTACTCCGCCTACAACGAGACTTGCGCCTCCATCGCCTTTGTTTACTGGAACCAACGTATGTTTCAACTCACGGGCGAGAGTAAATACATCGATGTGTTAGAGCGGACGCTCTACAATGCGCTGGATGCTGGCCTTTCCCTGTCTGGCGACCGCTTTTTTTACCCGAACCCCCTCGAAAGCCGCAAGAATGTGGAGCGCAGCCCTTGGTTCCAGTGTGCCTGTTGCCCCAGCAATGTGTCGAGATTTTTCCCTTCGCTGCCGGGCTATGTTTTTGCGAAGCGGGGTAATGAGGTGTTCGTGAACCTCTACGCCTCCAGTGAAACGACGGTGGAAAATATCAATTCCAGGAACCAATCGGTGAAAGTGAAAATCTCACAGGTGACTGAATATCCTTACGATGGCAAAATCAAATTGACGATTGAGCCGGAGAAGCCCAACACTTTTACCTTGAATATCAGGATTCCAGGCTGGGCGCAAGGAGATGCCGTGCCGTTTGATTTGTATGGTTTCGCAAACCATGACGGCAGTTTTGCGCAGGTGCTTTTGAACGGCAAAAAGTATTTCGGGAAAATCACAAATGGCTATATGGCCATCGAGCGGAAATGGAAAACGGGCGACCAAGTTGATTTGATTCTGCCGATGCCTATTCAGCAGGTCAAAGGCAATTCCAAAATCGAGGCGGATGCTGACCGCTATGCCATTCAGCGTGGGCCGTTGGTTTTTGTACTCGAAGGCAAAGACCAGTCTGACGATCGGATCTTGAGCGTTTACGTATCGAAGGAAGCGGACTTCACTTCGCAGTTTGAGCCTGAACTGCTCGGCGGGGTGCAGACCATCAGTTTTGAAGGTGGCTTGGTGGAGAAAAAAACAGCTCCAGATGCTGGCGAATTAAAACCGTTGAAGCTGAAAGCTATCCCGTATTTCGCTTGGGCCAACCGGGGCAAGGACAATATGCTGGTTTGGCTGCCGAACAGTTTTGAGAGCGTGCGGCCATTGGCGCAGCCCACCATTGCCTCGAAAAGTAAAATCACAGCTTCGGAAGGAATAAAGGGTGAACTATCTGCGGTGGCTGATCAATGGAAACCCCGAAATTCAGATGATCATGAAAATCCCTTCGTGCATTGGTGGCCACATTTTGGTTCCACAGAGTGGATACAGTATGATTTTGAAAATGAAGAGCAGATTGGTACAGCAAGAATATATTGGTTCGACGATGAGGCAAGTGAAGGTGGTTGCAGGGTGCCTAAATCATTCGTAATCAAATACTTAGAGAACGGCGAATGGAAAAACTGCTATTCCCCCGATGGTTGGAAGGTGGTAAAGGATGATTGGTCGGAAGTGGAGTTTGAACCTGTGAAAACGTCGGCCCTTCGACTTGAAATGGTTGGTCAGGAAGGTGTGAGCCTAGGTGTACATGAATGGGAAGTTCGTTAGCTTCATGGTTGACCCTGCAACTTATACGTTGCAGGGTCAACTAACTTATAAGCAGATGTTATTCTTTGATAATCTTCTGCACGATTGTGCTTTCACCCACCTCAATTTTTACGAAGTACATTCCGGAAGTTAAAGTTGGAGACAATTGAACTGACTGCATGCCACCAGGTAGGTTCAACGATTGAACATGCAGTTTTCTCCCCCAAATATCGCTGATCTCAAAACGAATATTTTGGGCTTGGTTAAGGGTAAATCTTGCCACGAAATTATCGTTGAAAGGGTTGGGTGAAATGCTCAGATTAAATTGCTCGGAAAAAGCATCTGCCGATCCGCTTACACATAGGGTTTTAAAAAAAATAGAACCCGAAAAGTCGCTAGCTGTACCTGTACAATTAGAGCGCACTTGTATTTCATAGGATTCGCATGGCTCAAGCTGTGCCAGTGGAAGACTGTTTAGGGTGGCTGGAGTTGTTGTCCATCCTGTAGCACCCATTTTTCGGTATCGTAAAGAATAGTCGTGGGCATCAGTTACAAGTCCCCAACTAATATTTGCAGTTGTCATCGTCGTATCGCTCACCAATATATTAGTGGGGACAAGGCAATTTGGTGCAGTTCCTTCCACGATGTTTACGCAGTAATCCTCTACTTCACCTGCTGTAAAATTTGGCGTACATGGACTGGTAGGTTGTACATTCCATCGCATGATTACCCGCATACGAGTTGAACCAATGGTAGCATCACCAGGAACAACAACTTCGCCTGTAACGGTGGAAGTTGTCACAGCGCCAGCATCGAAAACTTTTTCCCCAGCGTCCGTGAAATCGCCGTCTTGGTTAAAGTCGATGTACACCACAAACCATTCTGGATAAGTTGAACCAGCATATCCTGGCGTTAGGCTGATCGGATTTGCGGAATAGGTCATTAAGTCTGAACTAATGCTTGTGAAATTACCATAACCATCGTCGTCAAAACTTGTATTGTTTATAGAACCGATTGATACATTTTCAATCCATTCGTACTCAGTGCTAGCACCCATTGATGAGCAATATGTTTGGTCAATACAGCTCCCACAACCAAGCGTCGTAAAATTGATTGGCTCGGTAAACACTGTGGCACCCGTGTCACAAACTGACTGCACTTGTATTTGATAATCGTTGCAATTTAGTAAGCCATCAATTTCTAAGAAATTGTTGATAATATTTGAATAAAGTTGTGAGTCGATAGCATTGGTAAGCAACACATTGTAAGTATTTGCAGCAAAAATTGGGTCCCAATTAAATAGTGCCGATGAATCGGTTATGTTAGAAATAATTGGGTTGGAAGGTGCTAAACAACAGCCATCAGTTGTAAAAAAATAAGAGTTGGAATAACCACTTGAATCGCTGCTACAAATTTCCTCCACTTGAAATTCGTAGCTCGTGCAAGCGCTCAAACTGTCGAGCAAAAATGGGCTTGAGGCATTTGACTGCAAACTCCAAATTGTATCTCCTACAACACGGTAACGGAGGTCGCTATTCAAAGTTGAGTCGCTCGAATTCCACGTGATTGTCGCTGAAACGTCAATGATATCTGATGTAGCGACGCTGTATGCTTTGGGGCATGGGCCACAACTTTGTTGAAGCAAAATATTTAAGCTATTGAAGGCATTTACCCTCCCGCCGTATTTGGTTTCATTGACTAGGTTTGGAATAATGTCTACACCTTGATATAGGGCATCTCTGATTAAAATAGCTGTGCCAGATGGGTCAGTAATAGCCTGTTCACCTATGGATGAACAAGGTACTGAGTATAACAATGCGATAATCCCAGCAGTCAACGGAGATGCGAAGGAGGTGCCGCTTGTCGTTGAAGGCCCGCCATTGGTGCTAAGTGTAACGATGCTCTCTCCAGGAGCTCCAACATCGATATGGGTTGTTCCATAGCCGGAAAAAGTCCGAATATCCTTATTGTTGGTTGCAGTTACAGCCACCATAAATTCACTGGGACAAGCGGTAGGTAAGTCAAGCACTTGGTCAATGTTCACATTATTGTTCGCTGTCGCTCCACAATTGAGAATGCCTTCTGCTCCCAAGGAATCATAAAATGCACACCAAATTGGGGCATCTGCAGGGTCGCCGCCGTCAATGCCCCATGAGGCATTTGTTACCACTACAAAGGCACCTTCTTCTCCGCCAGTCTGATTAAAACGCCTCCGCTGAACGAGTGGATAGGTGTAGGCTTTTACTACATTCGCATCGGTGAGACTGCCGACTAAAACGTGCATGATTTTCACATCCCAATTTATACCAGTGACAAGTTGGCCATTGTTTCCTTTTGCGCCTATCATTCCTGATACTTGTGTTCCATGCGATGCAGATGGAATAACGTCATTATCACCAGGAGTATTCCAGCCATTATAATCGTCAATATAGCCATTGAGGTCATCGTCAAGGCCGTTACCAGGGATTTCTGCTTCATTAAACCAAAGGTTACCTTGCAAATCAGGATTGTTTCTGTTGGCCCCTTCCATGACGCAGACTACAATATCGTGGCCATTGGCAGTGGTCCCACCAGTGGTAATGTCCCAAGCAAGATCAGCATCAACATCGGCATCAGGAGTGCCACCGCCATTTCCATTGTTGACCCACTGCCATTGTGCACCAAAATTTGGGTCGTCAGGGGTGGTTTCACGAAAAGCAATATTGTGATTGAATTGTGCAGCCTGTATGTTAGGATTGGTTTTGGCATTTTCCAGTACAGTTTTTTCGTTGGAAAGTAAGGGGTCAAAACGAAGCAGCCAAATTCTCATAGGCTTTGAAAGCTCCTCCACTAACCTGATATCAGGAGCCCCACCTTGCTGCTTTGCCAATTGGACGACAGTTTCTGAAAGATTTTGGCCTGGTTTAAGCTGAATAATTAAATCACCCGGTATGTGGTTCGTTCGCTGACAAAAAGCTGTAAGGGTGAAAAATCCCAGACAACAAACAATGAGGTATCTCATAAATTAGGACTTGAAAATGATGAAAGTAATATGAAAGGCCAAAACTACGGATTGGTAGAATTTAAACTGTAGAATGTTAGGAACAATCGGAATTTCGTTTTTCCGCAGACAATTTTGGAAAATAGCAGATTTGAATACTATTTGACAAAAAACCGCTTTCCGCCTAATTTTATTTGGTGCGTTTTGAACATTTTACTTTTTTTACGCAAAAATTCTGTATTAATAAAAGACTTGACATACATTTGCAAAGCAAAAACCAAGTTTACACCTTATCATTTGAAGCTCTCCTTAGACAATAAAAATAAAAAGGCTTTCGACGACTAATTTTAAGCAAGATAACCATGCAGACGAATTGACTTGCTTCACTCCAAAGAGTTTCAAATTTTTCCTTTCGGTAATGCCTGTTTTTAAATCTCACTGTTCAAAGAAAAAATATTCCTAACTGTCCAGTAAACAGTCTAGGAATCGTTATTTAAAAAAAGTTAAGATGAAACATTTTTTTACTACGCTATTCACCCTGATTCTTGTAAGTACCCAAAGCACAAATTTATTTGCACAGTGCAGTACGACTCCATGTACCGTTCCAATCGCAACCTATGATGCTCCAAGTGCCTGTATCCTGCCTAGTGAGCTTTCTTTGAATTGCTATTACGGTCAAACCATTAATAGCACACCAGTATCGTTGCCGCCTTTTTGGTGTACGAGTGTTGAAAATAATCAATGGTTTGCATTTACGGCTAGTTCGTCGAATGTTTGCATGGATATTGAAGCGTTAAACTGTGCTTCAGGTGGAGCCATCCAAGCAGCACTTTTGGAAACACTTGATTGCGTAAACTTTTCATTTGTTTCGGATTGCATCGGCAATATTCCATCTGGAACAACTACGACACTTTGTAACAACGTACCATTGACCCCAGGTAATGTTTACTATTTAATGATTGATGGATCCGCTGGTGCAAATTGTAATTATGCCATTAACGGATCTTCTGCAATCACATCTGGGCCCGAAAATGTGTGCCTTCCTGGCGGTCCTTTCATTTATACAACAACAAGTCCAGCGAACTGGTCTGTTGTGCCAGGATCTGCATCTGGAACAATTTTGGGCTCGCCAGTTGGCACACAAGTTAACGTTGGATTCAATGGGCCAGGTACTGCGCAAGTTTGTGCGCAGAATATTGCTTGCCCCAATGTGCCAATTTTCTGTTTGCAAGTTACTATCGGACAATATGAACAGGCTACCCATACACATTACTTGTGCTCTGGTGGTACTGTAACGTGCTCTGGACAGACATATTCGGTACCTGGTACTTACCAAATGAACGTGCCGGCTCCTTCAGGGTGTGACAGCCTTATTACATGTGTAATTATTCCAATCGCACCAATCAGTTCCCCCACCCAGACTGTTGAATTATGCGGCCCAGCGGATTTTCAGCTTTGCAATGATTACTATAGTTCAACTGGATATTACACTTCTTCGTGTACCAGTTGGCAAGGTTGTGACAGTATGGTATCTGTGAACTTAACGATATTGGAGCCAACGGCTAGCATCTCACCCTTTAACCCAGTTTTAGGATGCGGGGCTGACTCATTGTTATTTTTGGACGGTAGTGGGTCAGGACTAGCCTTTCCCCCCGCCATGTGGTCTATGCTTTGGACGGGGCCAGGAATTGTTGGGCCTAATAACCAGATACTCTGTCAAGTCAATGAACCAGGTCAATACTGTTTGAAGGTTACGCACTCGCTGGCATCTGGTTTTACATGTTTTGATGAAACTTGCATCACTGTAACGGAGCAGGTGATTGTACCGAGTGCTCCCAATGTTACTGGGCCAGCTACAGTTTGTAGCAATGCCATGTCCACGTATACAGCTCAGCTTCAAGGCTCTGTTATCCCAACAAGTTTGACTTGGATTACACCAAACGGAGAACCATTCACTACTGGGCCAAATAATACCGTTATAGTAGATTGGACGGGTTCGTCGGGTGGTCAACTTTGTGTGACTGCAAATAATGAGTGTGGTTCTTCTCCTCCTGCATGTATTAACGTAACAGTAAATGCTGGGCCACAACCACCTACTGTAACTGGCCCAACAACTGCCTGCGCTACTAGCACTCCTCAAACATATACAATTAGTAACCCTGTTACTGGGGTAACCTATAACTGGACTGTTCCAACTGGTGCTACCTATACAGGTTCCGGGACAAGCATTAACGTGAACTTTAGTGGTGTTCCAACGGGCAATGTTCAAGTTTGCGCTACTGGAACCAACAACTGTGGAACAAGTGCTCCTGGCTGTGCAGATGTAACTATCACTGGACCACCTGCCACGCCAGTTTTAACTGGCCCAGCCCAGGTTTGTGCAAATGGCGGTGCAGCTACTTTTACCGTCACGAATGCGGACCCTAACGTTACTTACACTTGGACAGCTCCTACTGGAGCAGTAATTACAGGAAGTGGTGCCAGCGTGAATATTGATTTCATGAATTCCAATTCTGGCCAAGTATGCGTCACTGCTACCAATGGATGTGGTATGCCGTCAGTTTGTCAATCGGTGCAAGTTACACCAGCCCCACAAGCTACAATAAGTGGTAGTGGTGAATACTGTGAAGGAACCATGCCTAGCATAAACCTAAACATAGCCGTTACAGGTGGAACAGCACCTTGGACAGTGGTTTACACCAATGGGGGTACGCCAGTAACTGAGACTGTCGCATCCAGTCCCCACCCGATAACCGTTAGTGCGGCTGGAACTTATACGCTAGTTTCAGTAACGGGTGCAAATGGATGTACTGGTACAGTGAATGGGGCAGCAATAGTAACTGAAAACCCTACGCCAACGGCAACATTGAGTGGTGGGGGAAGTATTTGTGCGGGAAGTGGACAAACAGTATCACTTTCCATAGCCTTAACAGGTGAGTCACCATGGACGTTGGTTTGGTTCAAAAATAACGTGCAACAACCATCTGCTCTTTCAATTAACACGAATCCGTTTACGTTGCCGATAGGTCAAAATGGTGCTGGAACAATTACACTGGGCATGCTTACTGACAATAATGGCTGTGTTGGCACTGGAAGTGGCACTGCTTTGGTTGAAGTATTTGATGCGCCTGTTGTTGACAATGTTGCAACTACTTGCGACCCAACAAATGTTGAATACGTTGTTACATTTGAAATATCTGGTGGGGATCCATCCAGTTATTCAGTAACACCTCCCGGTGCATCTTTGGTTAATGGCATGTTTACCAGTAATCCAATTCCATCTGGTAATGGTTATAGTTTTGTCGTCACAGATGCTAACGATTGTAGCCCTGTAACAGTGGATGACCAAATTGTGGTTTGTAACTGTGATACAAAAGTTGGCGTTATGGATTTGGCCAAAATCGAGAATTGTGGTCCAGGTATGGTTACCGCTAATTATGACAATACAAATGAATTCCAAGACCCGAACGATGACTTGGTTTTCATCTTGCACAGTGGTAGTTCAGTTAATATTGTGCCACCTATCATCTCAACTTCATCCACGCCAACTGTTACTTTTGACCCTGGCACAATGAACTATGGCACAACTTATTACTTGTCAGCAGTTGTAGGGGATTCAGATGGTAATGGTGGTGTAGATTACAATGGCGACCCTTGTTCGCAAGTTGCTCAAGGAACACCAATTGTTTTCTATCAGTTGCCAACAGCGACGATTGCTGGCAGCACTGATATTTGTGTTGGAAGTAGCACGGATTTGACAATCACTGCTACAGGAGCTTCCCCTTGGGATGTAACTATCAATGGTAATTCAGTTGCTGTGTTTACTTCGCCGTTCACTTATACAGTTACCCCGATGACTACAACTACCTATGTTTTAACTGATGTTACAGATGACCATTGTACTAATACAGCATCGGGTAGTGAAACTATAAATGTTAATGTGCCGCCCATTGTCACTAACATCGTGACACAGTGTGACCCTACAGGTACAACTTTTACAGTTTGTTTTGACATATCTGGTGGAGATTCATCGTGTTATACGGTGGATGGTGTTTCTTCTGGCTCCAGTTTTTGCAGCCAGCCTATTGCAAGCGGCTTGGGTTATAGTTTTACCGTTAGCGATTGCCATAATTGTACACCTGTTATTGTCGAAGACAATATTGTCGATTGTGATTGCCTTTCAACGGCAGGCAACTTCCCATCAACTTCCATGAATATTTGTGCAACTGACATGGCGATGCCAGTTTATGACAATACTGGTGAGTTTCTCGATGCAGATGATGCGCTTGAATTCATCTTGCATGCTGGAAATCCGTTGATGCCAATTGCTAGGAACAGTACTCCTGAGTTTTCATATCAAGCAGGCATGACTTATGGTCAGACTTACTTCATTTGTCCAGTCGTTGGAAATGATGATGGCACTGGTCAAGTTGACTTAACTGACAATTGCTTAAGTGTTGGGGGGTGTGCGCCAGTTATTTTCCGTGAGATTCCAACTATTACACTTGGACCAGATGTTTCTATTTGTAATGGTGATGACGCTACGCTTACATTTTCAAATGCAACGGGTGTAGCACCTTGGACTGTAACTTATCAAGATGCGGCAGGCACCCCAAGTTCACTAACTTTGAATACCAGTCCTTTTAATTTTATGGTTTCACCTACCTCGGATGAGACTTATACACCGATTGATGTGTTTGACCAATTCTGCCCAGGGACTGTTAATGGGGTTGCAAATGTGACAGTAAATAATCCACCACAGGTTCAGAATATAGTTGAAACATGTTCAGCAGATGCGACTACTTATACCTTGCAATTTGATATCGTGGGCGGAGTGCCACCTTATACTGTTACTCCGGCCACAGGAAGTATCACAGGTGGAATGTTTACGAGTTCGCCTATCCCATCTGGCGATGTTTACAGTTTTGATGTAGATGATACTAATGGTTGTGGCCCTGTAAATGTCACGGGCAGTAGAAACTGTCAGTGTTTTACTGACGCAGGAACAATGACAACTCCACTTGTAAAAGCTTGTGTGGATGCCATGGTAACTGTTCCCGTGACGAATGGTGAAATGTTGGATCCTGATGATATTCTAGTTTATTATTTACACACAGGTTCTACAACTACATTGGGTACAGTAATAGCAACTAACTCAACACCAACATTTTCATTTAATCCATCTACAATGACACTTGGTACTACCTACTACGTCAGTGCAGTAGCTGGAAATGATGATGGTTCTGGGGGTGTTGACCTTTCAGATCCTTGCAAGGATATTAATGCTGGTACTCCGGTAGTATTTAATGAGTTGCCAACAGTTGCAATAAGTGGCACAACATCGATCTGCCAAGGGCAATCAACAAATATTACTTTTACGTTGACAGGAGAAGCACCTTTTGTGGTTAACTACACGTTGAATTCTATTCCTTCAACTCAGAATTTCCCAACTGCGGGTACACAAACCATCGCAACACCACCTAACGTGCCAACAGGAACTTATACTTACGAGTTGGTGTCAATTTCTGATGCCAACTGTTCAAACACGGCTTCGCAAAGTGTAACAGTTACTGTAAATCCAAATGTAAATGCGGGTGACCCTTCAGGAAACTTTTCATTCTGTCAAGGTGAATCTATGACCATCAATTTGGGTGATAACTTACAGAATTCTACTCCTGGCGGTACTTGGACTGGTCCTAATGGTGAAATTGTTCCTGGTGGAAGTTTGAATGTAGCTGGCCTTTCTGCTGGCACCCAGAACTATATTTATGTTGTTCCAGGATTGTCTCCTTGTCCAAATGACACAGCGATTGTTCAAGTAGTCATCAACCCACTTCCAACTGCTGATGCTGGGACTCCTGATGTATTAAATTGTGATATCACTGAAACAACTTTGGGTGGTCCTGGAAATACCCCTGGAGTTACTTATCAATGGACAAGTAATGTAAGTGACCCAACAAGTTCAAATCCAGTTGTGACACAACCAGGTGACTACGGGGTTACAGTAACGACACCATTTGGCTGTACAGCAACGGACCAGGTTACCGTTGTTGAAAATATTACTCCTCCAGCAGCTGATATTTCAGTTTCAGATGTTAGTTGCTTTGGCAACAATGACGGCTTTATTACAATCAACAGTATTACGAATGGAGTTGAGCCATACCTCTGTTCATTTGACGGTTCACCTTTCAGTGCCCAAAAAAGCTTCACAAATTTGAGCCCAGGTGATCACACCATCATCATTGTTGATGCGGTTGGATGCCAGACCACCTTAAACTTTATGGTTCAAGAACCAGAGCTTGTTACAGTAACAGTTCAGGGGAACTTTGAAGGCAATGAACCAATTGTAGATTTGGGAGACCCGATTACATTGCAAATCATTACAACCCCTCCATTCAGTGAACTTGATTCTGTTATTTGGTTGCCAGCTGACTTGGTGGATTGTGACACTTGCCAGAGCAATACAATATATCCAACGCAACAAACTACCTTCCAAGTTATTGTGGATGAAGGCGGCTGTCGTGCGGAAGATGTACTGACCGTATTTGTTAAAAAAGACCATCCAATTTATGTTCCAAGTGCCTTCAGTCCGAACGAAGATGGTATCAACGACAAACTGATGATTTTTGGCGGTAAGGAAGTGCAGGATATCAAATCATTTTTGGTGTTCAGCCGCTGGGGTGAAACCGTTTATGAATACTACAATTTCCAACCAAACGATCCAGTTTATGGTTGGAATGGTGAGCACCGTGGTGAAAAATTGAACCCAGCTGTCTTTGTCTGGTTCGCCGAGGTTGAGTTCATTGACGGTAAAGTTGAGTTGTTTGAGGGTGAAGTGAATTTGATGCGATAAAATCATTTCAATCGGAAATAGCGAGAAAAGAAGAGGCGTTGTTATCAATGCCTCTTCTTGTTTAACCTAATTTGTTGCCATGAAAAAACTACTAGTCTTCACCCTGTTTAGCTTCTTTGTGTCTCAAAGCTTTTGTCAATTGGGATTAATTGCTGGTTACAAAACTTTTAACCCTGAAGATTGGAATGTTCTTGCGAATGATTTCCAGTCACCTTCCCCATATCCAATTGCCGGTTGGCAGGCTGGTGTCGATTATTGGTTTCGGTTGAAAAAACGTAGGATTGAATTTACTCCAGAACTTAGTTTTTCTAGGTTCAAAAAAGAATTTGAAAATGGTCAACTTGACCATTCCATCATTGGTTTCCATTTCAATACTGACGTTTATATTTTTGATTTAGCCAGTGATTGTAATTGCCCAACTTTTTCAAAAGATGGTAATTTTTTTAGCAAAGGCTTTTTTTTAGAGTTATCGCCAGGTGTTATTCTTGCCAGAAATCATTTGCAACTGCGCAATGATATTAAACAAACCGATGAAGAATTGACGGAGGATATATTTGCACTTGGGGGTAGCGTTGGGGCAGGCTTGGACATTGGAGTCTCTGACTTATTTACCATTACACCGCTTGTCAGGCTGCACTATTATCCTAATCTAGAATGGAAAAATGATTTAAGGGAATCCAATTTGCAATCCTATTTAAAACAATTATTCTTGGGAATTCGATTTCGAATGCATTTCAAGGAATTTGCTAACGCAAGGTTTCATTGAGTATTTATACTAAATTGAAAAAATCTTTGCGAAATTTGCCATGTATCTTTTCCTATTGCGCTCCATCATTTTGATTACTAACACTCTACCCATTCAGCGTTATGACCGAGCAAACCATCGTTAACCTTACCGACGTAAATATTTTTCAACAGGAAAATCAAGTCCTGCAACATGTCAATTTGAATATTTCAAAAGGTGAGTTTGTATACCTGATTGGAAAAACTGGCAGCGGGAAATCCAGCTTACTGAAAACGCTGTATGCCGCAATCCCACTAAAAACAGGTAAGGGCACAGTGTCTGGTTTTGATTTGAAAAAGCTTAACAGAAGAACAATTCCTTTACTCAGGCGTAAGCTAGGAATCGTGTTTCAAGATTTCAATTTGCTCGATGACCGAAATATTGAGGAGAATCTTTATTTCGCACTGCGTGCAATGGGTTGGAACGACAAGCTTAAAATGACCACTCGTACCAACGAGCTCTTGGAGCGTGTAGGTTTGAAAGACAAAAATAAAAAGATGCCCCACGCCATTTCCGGTGGAGAGCAACAACGGGTAGTAATAGCTCGAGCATTACTCAATCATCCAGAATTAATCATCGCAGACGAACCTACCGGGAACCTCGATCCGGAAACTTCAGACGAGGTTTTGCTGCTGCTTCGCAAATTGGCAAAGGAAAATGACACGGCCGTTCTTTTTGCTACACATGACTACCGAATCCTTGAAAACTTCCCTGCAAGGATAGTCCGTTGTCATAATGGAAGGGTATTCGACGAAGAAGATGTCATAGTTTGACCATTTTGAGGCCGATTTTATCCAGAAAAAAGATGGTTATGTAGAAGAAGCAAAAATGCGTTTGCGCTCATCCGTATTTTTGTTTGCGTCATTAAACTGATAAATCATGTCAAAAAGACCTATTAGAGTTACAGGATTCACCCGTTTTTTTCTCGTTATGCTCGTAGTGGCACCATTGGCTTATATCGGCGCATCTTATTACAATGGCGAAGATGGAATCCAAAAAATTAAAGACTTGCTAAAAATTGAAAGTTCAGCAAATTCTGTGGATAAAAAACAAGTCTCCTCGGATTCTGAGCCAATTTTAGTCAATGAATCACCTTCTTTGAAAACATTGGAGCTAGAGAATAGAAAATTAAAAGAAGAGCTTGAGTTCAAACAAAAAAGGAACGATGAATTGTATCGGGAAAACGAGGAATTAAAACGCAAGCTGGAAAGTACAGAAAAAGCATTGGAAGAATCTAAAACTAAATAGTCCCTTCTGATTATTGATTTTCAAATACCAATTAATAAGAACGCAAATGTTTAATTTCATTTTCACAGCATTTATCAATGGGGTTGCTGTATGGTTGGGGTCACGCTTCTTGGACGGTGTAAAAGTGACAGACTTCCCCAGGGCAATTATAGTTGGGCTTGTCGTGGCATTTCTTAATGTGACTTTAGGGAGTTTATTAGAAATTATTCCTATCCCAGCTAGGTATTTTTCAATGGGACTATTTGGGCTTATCGTGGATGCAATGCTTTTGATGCTAGCTGACTATTTTTTAAAAGGAATTACGATTAAGAATTTTTGGTATGCACTGGGGTTGGCAGCTATTGTCAGTTTTGTAAATGCTGTCGTACACTGGATACTTTAACCATAACAAAAGCCGCTCAAAAATTGGGCGGCTTTTTTGTTTAAATCTTTACAGTTTTGGGCATTTTACATTTGCCTTTCTTTCAGCAGGTTGATAATAAATCAAAGATAATTCAAAAGCTCCCCTGTGATTGGTAGGTGGTGAAAGTTTATTGGCGGCTAAGTCATAACTAATGCCAAAATTCAACCGCTCAAGTTCCAAAATCGCTGTGAAAGTAGTGGCTGGAGTTGCAAACCCTCCCTCCACATCTTTAACCAAATGGCCCCAAAGGCCCGCACGAATAGCAACTTCGTTCCAATCCCGATTGGTGTATCGGATGTTTGCACCATACAGTGTCAGCATATTTTCACCTTGTCCGATAACTGCAACTGCTGGAAGAATACTCAATTGGTGAGAAAATGGAAGCTCGCCTCCTACATGGGCTACCCATTTCATGTCAAGTGATTCTTTTCCATCATCAATGAATGAAATTTTAGGCGCATTAACATGGTTGAGCGATCCACCAAAATAGAGGCTTTTGTTATCATCGAAAACGGCGTACCAAAGTAAGCCTGCATTGATGTTCATATAAACTCCAGATGATTCATTGATATTCTCCCCATTAGATAAGGTGTAATCAATTTGTTCTGTACCATTGTTAAACTGGTTGCTAAACCAAAGGCCACTATAATCAAGACTGTGCTGCCCAAAACCAACGGATGCACCACCAATGAGATACTGTTCGTATTGTCGGTACCGGCTTCCATCAAGTTCTTTCATGTAAGACAAGCATAAATCACCAGTTTGCCGGAGGTAATTTGAACTGCCTGCTTGGTCACGCAAGGCTGTCACACCATAGGCCAGATAATCACCACGCCCAATTCGAGATTTTGCATCGAAACTTGCACTTAAGCTTTTATATGGTTTCGAGTCTAAAATACTGCTCCACTGTTCCCGATAATTGGCAACGACTCGCCATTTTCCAGGAAAAACACCCGTCATTGCTGGATTAAGTTGCAGCGGGGAAGCATAGAATTGCACGAATTGTGGATCTTGCGCAATTGCTTGGAGGCAAAAGCCTAGTGCTGAAATTAAGATGGTAATTTTTAGCTTCACAATTTTCTATTTTATCAATTCAAACCAAACGGTCAGTGATGTCAATGACCGTTTGGTTTGAATCAAAATTATCTAATCAGTGTGGTTTCACCTTTGTAGCTTTCCGTCGTGCCATCCTCGTATTCTGCTTCGAGGTACCAGACATAAACGCCAGGTGGCATATCCTTCGATTTGAAAGTCCCGTCCCATCCTCTAGTTGTATCATTGATAGGGACATCGATATCTTGCCATAGCAGTTCGCCCCAGCGGTCAAAAACCTGAAACAATTTGACCATGGTTCCTTTTTTGCCATGTACTGTCAGCTTGTCATTGAATCCGCTGCTATTTGGAGAAAACCCAGTTGGGACGACGACACTGCGATTTTTTGTCACAAATACTTTCAGATGGTCTTCAGCCTCACAGCCCAGTGAGTCAACAGCTAAAATAAAGTAATCATTGGCATAATCTGGCGTTGACCAGACCGCATTTGAAGTCAATGTACCTGTGCAATCAGACATTGTGTCTTGAGCCAAAGTGCCACAATAGGCGGCATCCCAAGTAAACATCACGCCACCTTGCGCATTTGTAACTTCTGTCGTCAAAGGAAAAGTAGCACCATATTCTACCATGTATTCGTCAAGGCTGACGCCCCAAACAAGAATGTCCACTGTCATTTCAGGTGGTTCGTTCACTGTTGCATTCAAATCGAAAATACAGCCTTCAGCATCCTTGAGGTATACCGTATAATCACCTGCAGCCAGCGCGATCAAGGTACTGCTGCCATAGAACTGCTGGCCATCAATGCTGTAGGTAAAAGGTGGGGTTCCGCCAATCGGCGTCACTTTGATAGATCCGTTTTTATCCCCAAAACAAGCTACATCCTTAACGGTCAGTTCGGCATCTACTCCCTGCGGCGCAGAAATAAAAACAGAGTCTATAGCTGTACATCCATTGATATCAGTAATCGTTAAATAATAACTGTCAGCAGCGAGGTTAGTTATTTTGGCTGTGGTGGCATTGTTCGACCAATGGTATGTAAAACCAGGAACTCCACCTGAAACTGTCACCTCAGCTTCTCCATTTTCATATCCAAAACACTCATTGTTGATAGTTTTAAAATTGGCTGTAATTGGCATCGGCTGTGTTACTGTTATGTTGCTAGAACTTGTACAGCCACTTGCATCTGTTATGGTTACTGAATAGTTGCCTGCACTCAAATTGGAAGCTGTAGCAGTAGTTTGGTTATTAGCTGCAGGGCCCCATTGGTAGGTGAAAGGTGCTGTGCCTCCTGCTACGTTTGAAACGGTGGCTGAGCCATCAGCTGTCCCTGCACATTTTGTAGATGTTTGTGCAAGTGTAGGTACGATAGGAGCTGGGCTATCCAAAAGCCTTGACATGGTTCCAGTGCAGCCTTGTCCATCCGTCACGGTTACAGTATATGTAACATTTCCCAATAGACCAGTTATGATATCAGTATTGCCACTATTGCTCCAATTGTAGGAATATGTTCCATTACCTCCTGCTAATACCACTACATTCATCTGGCCATCCGCGTTTCCGCTACAGGAAGGAGGTGTTGTTGATATGAGCAAGTTATAAGCTGGCCATTGTGTAACATCAACTTGAGAAGTTGCCGTACATCCAGCAGCATCGGAAACAGTGACTGTGTATTGGCCGATTGAAATATTGGAAATGGTTTGAGTGGACAAACTCCCAGGAGACCAAGCGTAAGTGTATGGACCAGTACCTCCCATCGGAGTTGCCATAGCAGCACTCTTGTTTTCACTGTAACAGCTAATAATAGTTTGGCTAGCACTCGCTTGAACGCCAGTGGCAGGCTCTGTCAAGGTTATGTTTCCGAAAGCTTGGCAACCGTTGCCATCCGTGACAGTGACTGAAACATTGCCGGCTGGAAGACCACCTGTAGTGCTTTGAGTTGGGCTGTTTCCTGCACTCCACTGATAGGTGAAATTTCCGGCCCCGCCTGTAGGCGTAACGGTGGCAGTACCATCATTTCCACCCTTACATTTTACGTCAGTTTTTGTTACAGTCAAGACGATTGCGGGTTGCGAGGTTACATTGATGGAACCTGAAACTACACAACCGTTCTGGTCAGTAACGGAAACTGTTATTGGGCCTACCGAAAGACCACAAATCGATGGCGTAGTCGGCATATTAGGCGTACTCCATTGATAGGTATACCCACCAACACCACCTGATGCAACAACTTGAGCGCAACCATCACTTCCTCCAAAACAGGAAACAGGACTTACCTGTGTTACTGCTGGGATAATTGGTGTTTGGTCGTTAACAGTAAACCCGATAGTGGCCGTGCAGCCTGTGGCATCTGTAACCAAGACATTGAAAACACCGGGGCAGAGTCCGTTAAGGTTACCGGTCATTTGTGAAAATGTATTTCCAGTCGTAGTGTTGGTTACATCGAAAGTAAATGGACTTTGTCCATTGGAAACTGATACTTGCACGGATTCATCACAAACCCCGTTGCAAGAAACAGCATAAGGAGCTGGATTAGTTAATGAAAGAAAAATTGGGCAAAATTGGAAAAGGAGACTCGCTGAGCCAATTCCAACTAGGCATGCCGCCCCACTACTCACATTTGAACGGACTTCCATGGTCACAGTGTTACCATTCACCAAGCCAGTAATTATATGAGATAGATTTCCATTATTGCTGGGCACCCAACCCGTATTGTTGATATTTACTTCATAACCAGAACCCGGATTAACATCATTCCAAGTGCCAATTACTTCACCATTGGCGTTTTGGGTAAGCGTGACTGTAGGGGCATTGAAGTTGCTTAGTATGTTGATTTTTACAGTATCTTTTTTGATACAACCGTAACCATCTGAGGCAGTAACAACATAGTTGGTATTTGCCATCGGAGTGGCGGTGGGGGTGGGGCAGTTGTTACAGGAAAGCCCAGCGGATGGTGACCAAGAATAGGTGATATTGTTAATAGAACGGAATGTGATGCTCCACCAGTTTACTTTGCCCATGGCGTTTAAACCAAATGCATCAGAAACTTGAAGGGTCCAGTCTCCATTGATAGGTGCTCCATTCAGTACAGTCCATGCACCTTCCGGTTGGAAACTGCCAGTGAATGGTGCAGTACCAGACGTAATTGGAGTTACTGCAGAAGGAGAAAAACATGTTTGCGTATAATTATCACCACTGCCACCATTATTTGTGGACAGCATCAAAAGTTGGCCATTCGGAGCTTTCAGGAAAATTTGTAGGTCAGCATCGAAGTCAGTTGAAATGTCAACACATATTGATACTAAATCTTGAGTTACGTTGGTAATTGTACTCGGCGTTATCGAATTTACTGCAATAACAGATTTATAAGGATTCGCAATAGGATGGTTGCTTGCGCCAATAGCATAGTCATCGTAGGATTCAAAAGAAACATCTTGGTTAGCAGGCAGGTTGGTTGAAACATCTATTCCTACTTGTTCTCCAACACAAACTATTGTGTCTGGGACTGGATTCAAAATGTTTTCACAAGTATGGCAAAGTGGGTGTGACTTAGGTAAAACCTGAATATCAATGGTCGTATCCCAAGAACATCCGAAATCATCGTTTACCATAAAAGTGTAAGCAACTTCTCCAGCATTGATGGGTGAACCAATTAATGTGTCAGATGAAGCGAATAGGATTGATGGGTGATTGTTCCAAGCCCAATTGTTGATACCTGGTGTGAATGTTTCAACGCTTGGATAAAGTGATGGGTCAAATTCAATACCCCAAGAAAAAATGTAACCGTTGTCGATAGCCCAATGGTCGCAAACTTCTATTTCCCAATCGCCATTTAGTGGGCAGCCAATTAAGGAATCCAATGATTCAAATGCACGATAAGTACCTGCTGGCAGCGTTCCAATGGACGGATGCGAATTGGCATATTGAATCCATGTCTGATTATATTGTGGATTCGGAGTCCAGCCATAGTCGAATCCAGTGCCGGGAATTGGAACTGGAAACCCTTCATCATTTTCGTTCGGAATACCTAAAAATATTTCACCTCCAATTTGTCCTGGGTGATTGTGGAGGATGGATGATTGTCCATTCGGACAAGTTAAGGTTATTTCCAAATCCCTCATCCAAGAGTGTTCCATGGTTACATAAATCCCAACTAAATCATTGATGTCAGTTAAGATTTGACCTGGCGCAAAGGCAGAAAATGAGATGTTGGTTACATAACAAGAACCGTCTCCATCAGGTAAAGGAAGTGAATCGGAACGTATGCCAGCTGTTTGAAAAGTGCCAGAATTTGACATTACAGACACAGTGTGAGCCATGTCTAAAGCATTCACCATGTCGTTCAGGGCAACAGTGTCACCAGCACATATTTGAGAAGGCCATGCTCCTAGCATGAAATCCGGTCTAGGTGCGACCCTCACTCGTTGGCTGATAAAATTGGTGTTTTTACAGCCAAGTTGGTCTGTGATTTCGAGCTGAACTACGTAACCGCCAGGCTCATTAAAAATATGGGAGACTGTCGGTCCGTACGTAATGCCACCATCGCCGAAATCCCATTCAAAATTGCTGGTTAAGTCGGAGTGGTTGTAGACAGCCCCGTTCTGAGGATAACTTCCTTTTCCGTAAAAAAATACCCGTTCACCCGGACAGATGTCAATCCAGCCAGTATCT
Source organism: Bacteroidota bacterium (assembly GCA_016124585.1). Lineage (GTDB taxonomy): Bacteria > Bacteroidota > Bacteroidia > Chitinophagales > Saprospiraceae > UBA6168. The sequence continues at coordinate 95,245 of WGNL01000004.1, forward strand.
GCTGGGTCTACTGCTGGATTGGTGTGGTCCAGTACGGAAAGAATGGTTTGGCAAGATGGAATACAGTTAATATCCGCACTCCAACCTGCGGCTTGACCGCTACCATCTGAATCAAAGGTGACTGTAACACAGCCACTTGGATTTAACGCTGTTGCTTGAATGATAAAGGCTGCACCAGGCGTAAAATCGCTGGCGCAAGAAAGGGGAGGCGCTGAAGTGTTTGGTCCATCAAAGAAACAAAGCTCATCTCCTGCAGCAAATTCTGTACTGCCGAAAACTAATTGAATATGGTTCCCTGTTGAGCCATCTGGACAGATGGTTGTAGTGAAATGCTGGTTTGCACCGTAATTTCCGTTGCCTCCGCCACTGTCCATGAAAAAACCTCCGCATTTCGTGATGGACGTTAACGTAGATGACATGAGGTAGTTTTGACCATGAATTATCATGGCAAAAAACAATACGGGAATTGTGAGTAGGGTAGCCTTCAAATTCATATGCTGTTCAGTTTTGGGATGTTTTTTTGAAAAAACTTTGAATCAAATTTGATAGGAAAACTACTGCGCTTTGGCCAAGTGTCTACTCAATTTTTCATTGAATTCCTTTCCTGACAAGAGTACAAGTACATGGTTTGAGCCTTCGATATTACAAACCAATCTTTTTTCCCAATCACGCTTCAACTCAAATTTTCTTTCGATAGAAAAAATATTAAAGTTGTTCAAGTCCTCAATGCGAATTGTTGCATAGGAATCCGAATCCTTTTCAGCAGGAAGTTCAGTTAAGTACCACGAGTTGTCGAGGTAGAAATTCCAGCGCTTCAAAAGGAAAGGGTTCGCTGTTTGCAAATTCTCAAGATAGTCGCCGCTGTAGGTTTCGAATAGTCGGCTGTCGATGGGTGTAGTCGTGTGGGACAGTTCTGATTGTGCTTTGACAAAGGTAGAAAACGAGAAAGAGAAAAGGAATGAAAAGAATAGAAATTTTTTCATGATATAGTTTTGGTTGAAAATGGGCGCTTAGGTGTGTGGGAGCAAAATTATCTTTTTAACTCAAATCGGCATACAGTCAATTGAACTGTTTTTACCTAATATCTGGCAATAACTGCGAAAGCCCCGCTCGTGTTGGAGAAAATGTAGATTGCCCATAAGTATTTCTAAGGGGGATCGGTTGGGATGGCCTCTGATTCAAGGCGCTGGGGAAAGGAGGCAAGACTTTGAATTTTTCCACAAACGTTTGAGACCGGCCATTTTCTTGAAGTTGATTCCTTGTTTTATTCCCAAGCTGACCAATTTGGCTAAAAATTTGCTTTTTTTGAAATATGAAACCGGTTGCTGGTGTGTTTGATGACGTCTTCCCAATTCTTCCTTACCTTGTGGCCGATTTTCAAGTTTAAAATTCCCGTGAATGAAAGCGTCCATCAACCGTATTGCAATCCTAATGGTAGTCCTACTACCAAGTTTAGCCAAAGGCCAAACTTTTCCAGCCAATCTTTCCAAATCGCAAAATTTGCCAGCAGGTTATCCAAAATATCCTCAGCAACAAGCTCAAGCTGTCGCTGAGGATATTCCGACTATGCCACCAGCAGGTTCCTTCCCATTATGCGTCTTTGATGAAATGAATGAACAACTCAAGTTGGCAAACCCTGATTTTGCGGAGCAACTCAAAGAATACATCGAGCATGCTTTACCTGCATTAAGTGCAGGAAGTCCTGACAAAAGCGTAATTGAGCCATTGCTTACAATTTCCGTGGTGGTACATGTCATACACAATGGGGAACCAATCGGGCAAGGGCAGAATATTTCTGATGCCCAAATCCAAGCGCAAATTGCTATCCTTAATCAGGACTACAGTTCCCTAAACAGTCGTTTTTACAATACCCCCAGCCAGTGGATGGGCATTGCTGGGTTTCCAAATATTCAGTTTTGCCTCGCCAATAAAAAGCCAAACGGATCCTCCACGAACGGCATCGATCGTCAACAGATGACAGTGACAGGAACCACATGGAACAATAATAATATCAATACGGTAATCAAGCCTGCCATAAAATGGGACCCGTTGCGCTACTTCAATATTTATGTGCTGCCAATACCGGGAACCACGGCGCAGGGTGGGGTAGTTGGCTTTTCCAACTATCCTATTTCTGGACAGATTGGCAACAGTTCTGACGGAGTGGTGATTGACTACCGTTGGTTTGGGGGCCCAGGTTTTAATTCTTCTGGTTACCGACCACTGACGCATGAAACAGGGCATTACCTCGGTCTGCCGCATCCATTTAACGGAGGTTCCTGTTCACTTGATGATGGCATTGATGATACGCCCAATATAGAAATTTCTACCCGAGACCTTGCTACCTTAAACTGTGCGACTAGTTACCCAACTGGCCCGATGTCCTGTGGAAACGAACATCTTTACGTTAATTATATGGACTACGTTACGGAAAACTGTTACACCTCCTTCACTGCTGGGCAGGTGAACGTGATGCGTGCCGTGCTGAACGGCACATCACAAGGATTTGGGTACGGAAGTCGTAACCTGCTCATCCAAAATGCGCCCTCACAGTGTAGCATTCCAGCTACTGATGCCGGCATTACCCGGGTTGTTAATCCACAGAATATTTCTTGTACCACAAATCAGATTACACCAGTTGTCACGCTTCGCAATTTTGGTACAAACAATCTTACATCAGCCAATATTTTTTATAAAATCAACAACAATGCTGCTGTAAATCTTGCCTGGAATGGAAGTTTGTTTTCTGGTGAAAATGTGGATATTAGCCTGGCCCCGTTTACTCCGGCAGGTGGCAGCTATACACTTACTGCATGGACTACACAGCCCAATGGCTTAACAGACCAACGTATCTCCAATGATACAACTATTGCCAATAGGTACACTTACTTGGCGGTAGCACCTCCAATGTTTGAAAACTTTGAAAATGAAACAGCCTTTCCAACTTCCGAAGGCATTTTTCAATTGAATGTGAGCAATGATGCTTACGTATGGCAACTGCTTGATTCTGTATCAGCTTTTGGTCAGGGTAGTTACTCTGCTGTGTTTGACAATTTCTATGGAGTCAGTGGCTCTGATAACCCAGGTGGTACAATTGATGCACTTATTACTCGACATTATGATTTGACCAATGTACAAGATGCAATGCTCAAATTTGATGTGGCTTATGCCCCCTACATTGAGGATATTGGAGACAGCTTGTATGTTCTTATTTCAACCAATTGTACTCAAGATTTCAACCAGCAAGTTTATTTAAAAGGTGGGATGGATTTGGCGACTGCTCCAATCACAACTGACGAGTTTACGCCAACAGCCTCTCAATGGCGCACTGAATATATCGACTTGAGCGACTATGATGGTATGTCAGACTTGGCTGTTGCATTTGTGAATAAATCTGCTTTTGGCAACCGTTTGTTCGTGGACAATATCGGTCTTGGTAGAAATTGCAACCTTATGTCAGCAAGTGCAACCAACCTACAGCCAGATGACTGCTTTGGTAGTTGCATTGGGGCTGCGACGATTCAGGCTACCAGCCCAAACAATGGGCTTCATTATCGTTGGGAGAATTTCCCTGCTAGTTTTGATCAAGCAACGAATAACCAACTTTGTGTAGGTAGTCACACGGTTACAATTACAGATTTTATTGGCTGTTCAACGGAAGTGACATTCCAAATTGAATCACAAGAGGCTCCACAGCTCAATATTTCTACAACAAATGTTACGGTTTACAATGGTTCGGATGGAACTGCAACGGTTGCAGTAGAAAATAATTCAGTACCCCCTTTTAGTTACTTGTGGTCAACTGGCGTTTCTGAAAATAATACAAACAATTACAGTTCTTCTATTACGGGGCTTCCTCAAGGAAATTATACTGTCACTGTAACGGCAGGGAATGGATGTACTTCAACCGCTAACATAGAAGTTGGGTCGGTTTGCATAGGTTTCACGGTTTCAACAACTGTTTCTCAACAACCTTGCAACGGTGTTTCAAATGGTTCGGTTGCTTCTCAAATCCAAAGCGGTACTTTACCATTCAGCTACCTTTGGAGCAACGGCCAATCCAATGCGAATGCAATAAACCTCACGGCAAACACTTACACAGTGACCGTCACTGATGCCAATGGTTGCCCAGCCACAAGTTCCATTAATTTGACTTCATTCCCAGCAATCACGCTGACCATCACGCCAACTCATCAGATGAATGCAGGTCAAAATGACGGAACAGCCACTGCAAATGCTAGTGGTGGTGGCGGAAATTTTAGCTTTTTGTGGAGCAATGGACAGGTGACAAACCCTGCAACTGACCTTGCCCCAGGGACTTATACAGTAACAACAACCGATGCCAACGGCTGCACAGCAACAGCTTCTACGACTGTTAACTCCGTGAATTGCGGTTCTTTCAGTGCTAATTTGAACCTCGCAAACCTATCATGTTTTGGGTCAAACAATGGCACTGCAACAGTTTTGGCCACGGGCGGAAATCAACCATTAACCTTCCTCTGGAGCACAGGTGAAAGTTCGTCATCCATTCAAAACCTTCTGGCTGGTCCCATTTCTGTTTCCGTCACAGATGCCATTGGTTGTTTGGTTGAATTGAGCGGTGCAGTTACACAGCCCGACCAACTTGAAGCAAATGCTAATTCTACAAATGAAACGATGCCTTCTGCAAATGATGGTACAGCGTCAGTAAATCCCAGTGGTGGAACTGCTCCATACCTTATTTCGTGGAGCAATGGAGCTACAGTGTTGACAATCAGTGATTTATCGCCAGGAAATTACACGGTTACAATCACGGATGTCAACAGTTGCTCTGCTACTAGCCAAGTGGCGGTTCAATCTTCCACTTGTTTTATCGGTCTCCAACTCAGTTCAACACCAACTTCCTGCCCCGATTTCAACGATGGAAGTGCCACGGTTAGCGTCCAGACTGGCGGCACAGGCACCTTTGGTTATTTATGGTCAAATGGTGAAACGACCGCCAGTGTCAATGACCTTTTTGCAGAAAACTATCAGGTTACGGTCACCGATTCGGACGGTTGCTCCGCAACAGGGCAAGTCAATGTAGAATCCAACGATACAATTGCCCCTAACTTGGATGCTAATAGTCAAGTTACCATTTATTTGGATGCAAATGGTGTTGCGACAGTTGACCCGAATGAGATTGTTTTTGAGGCAACAGACAACTGCAGCATGGTTTTCCTGCAATCATTACCTTCGGAATTTGGCTGCAGCAATCTTGGTCTCAATCAGGTAACGACCATTGGCAGCGACAATAGCGGTAATCAAACAATTCTTACCACTGAAGTTATCATTGCGGATACCATTCCCCCTTCAATTACCTGCCCAGCCAATATCGAAATCAACGGTTGTGAGGCAGTTGTTTACCTGCCACCCACTGCAGCTGATAACTGCTCCAACGAGTACCCAATTTTCTTGAATTTGGAGGCTGGCTTTCAAAGTGGCGAGCACTTCCCTGTCGGGATCACTACCGTCACTTGGGCCGCTGAAGATGGGGGAGGGAATGTTTCGAAATGCTCTTTTGACGTGACAGTGAACTATGATTTGTCAGTTCTGGCAACTGCTACAAACCCAAGCTGTTTTGGTACCAGCGATGGAAGTATAACTTTAGATGTCATAGGTGGCTTGCCACCCTATAATTACGTTTGGAATGGAGGTGGCAATAGTGACAATTTACCCGCTGGTACATACATATTTACCATCACGGACTTTAACGGCTGTTCGGTTTCCGATACAACCGTGCTAACGCAACCTGACCAACTTGAAATTGCCATCGGAACGATAACACCTGCCACCACAGGGCAATCAAATGGAAAAATCGAGTTTACAGTCAACGGTGGCACAGCACCTTACACCTTGACTTGGCTTGAAAATGGGACTCCCCTGCCAAATTTTGACCCCATGGCCGCACCGCATGGCAGCTACCAGCTTAAGGTGACTGATGCTAATGGCTGTTTGATACTGTCAGGTTTGATTCCAGTAGGAATGGTGAGTTCGGTTGCCGAGGATTTATTGGCTAAGAAAATCAGTATTTCACCAAACCCAAGCGATGGCATTTTTACCCTGAAAATAGACGGTATTTCAGAGCCAATGACTGTTGGCGTTTTTGATGGAACTGGAAGGAATATACTTGCAAGCAAACAATTCCCCAATGGTGCTTCAATCGAATCAATTGATTTACAGGCTGTTACCCAAGGTGTTTACTGGGTTAAAATCGTCGTGGGAGAGGCAGTGGTCTGGAAGAAGTTGGTGAAAATTTAGAAACAAGAAAGCCAAGCCCATCGTTTCACTACGATGGGCTTTTTGTTTTTTAAGAAGTAAATTGCTATTGCCTGTTACACCACGATATTTATCATGCGCCCCGGCACCACAATTACTTTCTTCACTGCCTGGCCTTCCAGCCATTTTTGCACTTTGTCAAGTTCTAAGGCCGCTTTTTCCAATTCCTCTTTCGACATATTGGCAGGTAATTCCACCAAATCCCGTTTTTTGCCATTGATGCTAACAGGGTATGCGATGCTGTCCTGCACCAAATAGGATTCGTTTACCTTCGGAAATTCCGCCTCGCAAACACTGGATTCATGGTTTAGTTGATGCCAAAGCTCCTCTGCTGTGAACGGTGCAAAAGGCGCTACCAGCCTCACGAATTCATCCAAAACTGCCCGCTTGGAGCAGTTCATTGAGCGCAGTTCGTTGACACAAATCATGAAGGCGCTCACACAGGTATTGAACGAAAAGCGTTCAATATCCTCCGAAACTTTTTTGATGCAGGTATGCAAAACCTTTAACTCTTCCTTGGTCGGTTCGGAATCGTTCACTAAGGATTTACCGTTTTGCTCATCGTAAAACAGCATCCAAAGTTTGCGAAGAAATCCCGAAACCCCATTGATGCCCTTGGTATCCCAAGGTTTCGCCTGCTCGATGGGGCCAAGGAACATCTCGTACATTCGGAAGCAGTCAGCGCCGTAGCGGTCAACTACATCGTCAGGGTTGATGACATTGTATTTGGATTTGGACATTTTGCCAACCTCTGAATTGGTTTCGAATTTCATGTCAGTATCATCACCTTTTGGTGTGAAATGCCCATTTTTGAAAATACCTTCATTACTTTCAAAAATAGCTTCAGAGTACTCTGGTCGCCAAGCGATGATTTGACGAAGGCTCTCTAAGTTTAAATGAGAGTCTTGCAGCCCGTAATCGGCAACGTAATCAACTAGTACTGGTATTTTGGCAAAATCTTCGATACCATTTTGCTTAGCAAATTTGGCACAAACGAATTTCGATTTTCCATTCACTTTTTCTTTCAAAATGTAGATATTCTCAATAACCCCCTGAATCATCCCCTGATTCATCAACTTCTTGTACGGTTCCTCCGTAGGCACTAATCCTTTGTCATACAAGAATTTATGCCAAAAACGAGAGTACATCAAATGCCCAACAGCGTGTTCCGTGCCACCTACGTACAGGTCTACATCCTGCCAGTAGTTCAAGGCTTTTTGCGAAGCAAATTCCTTGTCATTGCTGGGGTCCATGTACCGCAGGAAATACCAGGATGAGCCCGCAAAACCGGGCATTGTGTCTGTCTCCCGCCGCCAGCCGGGCTTGAAATTGACCCAATCTTCTGCACGGGCGAGCGGTGATTTTGCACCTGAGGCTGGCTTGAAATCCTCCAATTCTGGCAACTCCAGCGGCAGTTCACTTTCTGGCAAAGCATGGGCCACACCGTTTTCATCATAAACAATTGGGAATGGTTCCCCCCAATAACGTTGGCGACTGTAGATGGCATCCCGCAATTTGAAATTGATTTTGCGGTGGCCAATGCCCATGCTTTCGATGCGCTCCAATACTGCTTCGATGGCATACCTTACTTCCATTCCATTCAGAAAATCCGAGTTAATCATCTTTCCCAACTTGTCCTCAATCGTGGCACCGGGGTGCATGCTTTTGTCGATGATTTCGACGATGGGGAGGTTAAATTTCTTCGCAAAACGCATGTCCCGCTCATCATCGGCGGGCACTGCCATGATGGCACCAGTACCGTAATCCTTCAACACGTACTCGGCAATCCAGATTGGGATTTTCTCACCGTTGAAGGGGTTGAGTGCGTAAGCGCCAGTGAACTCACCGGAGACTTCCTTGGTCTCGGACATGCGGTCACGTTCGCTGCGGGTGTTCACGTAGGCGAGGTAGTCGGCAATGGCTTGGGCTTGTTCCGGCGTTGTGATTTGTTTCACCAAATCATGCTCTGGGGCAACGACCATGAAAGTGGCACCGAAAATCGTATCGGGGCGGGTAGTGAAAATCTCCAATTGACCAGCACCGTTTTCCAATTCAAAAAACATCTGAGCGCCTTGGGATTTGCCAATCCAGTTCGACTGCATTTTTTTCATCGAATCGCTGAAATCCACGGTGTCAAGGCCAGTGAGCAGGCGGTCGGCGTAGGCGGTGATGCGGAGGCTCCACTGAAGCATGGGCTTGCGCTCCACCGGGTAGCCGCCCCGCTCGCTGACGCCATCTTTCACTTCGTCGTTGGCGAGTACCGTGCCGAGGTCTTCGCACCACCAGACGTAGGTGGTTTTGCGATAGGCCAAGCGGTAGTTCATCAAGGTTTCGTCTTTTTCCTTGGCGGTCATGCTCTGCCACTGCGAAGCAGAAAAATCCAATGCCTCTGATACAGCCGCATCAATATCGGCACTGCCATCTTTTTCGAAAATGGCGATGAGTTCTTCAATTGGTCGGGCCTTGGCGGCTTTGTTGTCGTACCAATGGTTGAAAAGTTGGAGGAAAATCCACTGGGTCCATTTGTAGTAGCTGGGGTCGGAGGTTTCAACCTGGCGGCTCCAATCGAAGCTGAACCCAATTTTATCCAACTGCTCCCGGTAGCGGGCGATATTGTCAGCGGTGGATTTGGCAGGATGTACACCCGTTTGGATGGCATATTGCTCGGCAGGAAGCCCAAAGGCATCGTAACCCATTGGGTGCAGCACATTGTAGCCGTTCATTCGCTTGTACCTTGCGAAAATATCGGAGCCGATGTAGCCCAGCGGGTGTCCCACGTGTAGACCAGAGCCAGAAGGGTAGGGGAACATGTCCAACACGTAGTATTTTGGCTTCGTCGAATCGTTGGATACTTTGTAAACCTGATTATCTTCCCACCACGATTTCCATTTTTTTTCAATTTCACTAGGGATGTATTCCATGTTAATGAATAAATTATGAATGACTAACAGATTGAATGAATGGGCAAAATTGCCTAAAAAGCTGCGAAGAAAGGGCTTTTTGTGTAAAACTTAAGGCTGATTTCCCTTTGATAGTTCCTTGGGCATAAAATTTGATTTTTTAAAGAAAAGCAGCAGTATTTTTTGAAATAGTGCTAAATTGCCACTGTTTTCGAAAACTACACGCCTCCGCCCTTACTCACCACTATTTTAGGGCAGTTAACCAATCTTAGTTTCAGGACATTTCATAAAAAAATAAGGACTATTAACAACCCAAACTGATTTAATTAATTGATCCAATAGGGTTTGTTTGAGCTAAAATTATTTTCCCATGATTTCACCGATTTACAAGTCTAATCTTGTATCCAAGTTCCTGATTTTCAAGCTTTTATTGGCTTTTTCGTTTTGTTTAGCTTTGGGCTCCGTTGAGTTGAAAGCTCAAACACTGACTTGTCCAGATGATTATGTTATCAATCTTCCAGAAGAAGAATGCAATGTCTTTATTTATTACGACTCATTGGTTTGGAGCGCTGATTTTCCGGCCACTGACCCTGTGTTCTTTCCATTTCCTGGCACCTATCTGCCTACTGGAATTACCACCATTACTTTAGCAGTTTCAGACCAAAACAACAATTTCTATACCTGCGATTTTGAGGTAAACATCTTAGCTTTCAATTCTACCAATTTTACATGCCCTGGCATTGTCTCTGTTTCATTGAATGGTGAATGCGAAAGGGATTTGACTGCAACGGATATTCTTGATGGCAGTTTCAACCCATGCGATGTTGATTATACCACAGAAATATTTGAAAGTAATACATGGGTGCCTGGGGTTATCAATGCTGACGATGTGGGGAGTACTTTCAATGTTTTGTTGACCAATGAAGAGACTGGGCATTCTTGCGAAACCTTGATAACTGTTGAAGGTGGAGAAGCTCCCGCTATCACCTGTCCCCCAAATTTGGTGCAGTTCTGCAACGAACCAACCGATACAGCCTTTACAGGTGTTCCTGAGCTAATGGGGTGTTATACCTCCGTAAATTTATCCTATGTTGACGACCTGACATTTACCCAATGCCCCGACACTTTTGCATTCCAAATTACTCGAACATGGCTGGCTATTTCACCCAATGGGACCCAAACAGCTTGTGAGCAATTGATTACTGGCAAACGTTTTCCTTCAAGCTTAGTCGTATTCCCACAAGATTGGGATGGGGTAAATACTCCAGCAATTAGTTGTAACGATACCCTTAACTTAACAGCAACTGCACATCCTGATATTACTGGACGACCATTAGTTGGTGATTTCCCACCCGATGCAAGTATTCACTGCAAATTTGCAGTTAGTTATAATGACAATATTACCCATCTCTGCGGTGACTCATACCTTATCAAGCGTGCTTGGTCTGTGGTTCAACTTTGCGGACCATTGACATTAAGGGACACACAAACAATTTTGGTTGCTGATGTAAATCCTCCATTTTTTGAAATTCCAGATACATTGTTTTTTAGTAATTCAGGAGGTTGTATTGATTCCATTTTTTTGCCTTTGGCAAATGTTCTAGCTGAATGTTCAGGATATGGTATTTTAGTAGAATCACCTTGGGGTAATTTTACCTCTGATGGAAAGTGGATTCACCCCGACACCATAGCAGGTGATTATGATGTTCATTACACTCTGACCGATGCTTGTGGGAATGACACTACCCAAACTCTGGTAGTGAAGATTACTGATGAAACGCTCGTTTCGTGCCCTCCAACTGATACAGTTAATTGTGACTATTATTTATCTGTTCTATCTCCAGGGATTCAGTCCGGAAACTACAATGTTTTTGAATCAAATGGAATGCCTACATTTTATAACAACTGTAGTTTTGTCATTTCACAAAATGCAACGGCGGTTGTGGATGATTGCGGGAATGGTGTAGTGACAAGGAACATTTTTGCCACCAATACTACCGATACCTTAAGTTGTACCCAGTCGATCATCGTGCAGCATATTTCCAATTTCGTTGCACATTTTCCAGCAGATACCGCCATTTGTGTTTCTCCTTTGCAAGCTAATCTGCCAGACCCAACTATTACAATGGTGAATTGTGAAGTTCTTTCACCTTCCTTTACCGATGTAATCATTCCTTCAGGACTGGCAGGATGCTATACTATTGAGCGGGAATGGGTTATTCTCAACTCGTGTGCTTATACGGGTGATTCGACAGGTGCAGATATTGAGCTAGCTCCAAATGTTTTTGAAGATAATGGTGATGGCATTATGATCCATACTCAGACAATTCATGTGAATAATAATGCTGCTTTGACTTTCAGTGTGGGCTGTGAGATACCGGATTTGTACTTGGATGATACAGATTGTACCTATGAAATTAACGTTCCAACGCCACAAGTGGAGGGATGTGGGGCTAATATCAACCTAATGGTTTCGGGTAGCCTTGGAACAGTGTTAGGTGCCCCTGTGAGTATAACACCGGGTATTTATTCAGTGACTTACACAGCTACAGATGCATGCGCAAAATCTGCCACCTGCTCAACTTCCTTTACTGTAATTGACACAATAATGCCGGTAGCAATCTGTAAAAGTGTTGATACGCTTGACTTGCCAGCACCAAGTGGCGAATTGAATGTTTGGGTTACAAGTCTGAATAATGGTAGTCATGACAATTGCACTGATCAACTTGATTTTTCATACTCTCAAGACTCTATTTCCCAAATAAGAACTTTCACCTGCGATGATTTAGGAACTCATCTCATTGATGTTTGGATTTATGATGCTGCCGGAAATCAAAGCCATTGCCAAACAAACCTCACCATTCAGCCCGGCTTAGCGTGCCAACAAGGAGGTAATCCACTGCTTGGCGGCACAATAGAAACCGAACAGGGAGCAGGAGTAAATAATGTGAAAGTTACAGTCGCAAGTTCTTCTGGATACAATCAAAGTTTTGTCACAGGTGCCAATGGTCAGTATCTTTTCCAAGATGTTCCTTTAGGAGACGATGTTACTATTACCCCTGAGAAAGATACTTTACCGCTAAACGGTGTTTCTACCTTTGATTTGGTTACTATTCGAAAACATATCTTAGGAGTTGACACCCTTGATTCACCTTATAAAATTATTGCAGCTGATATCAACAGATCGGGTGCAGTTTCGACTTTTGACATTGTAGAAATCAGGAAATTGATTTTAGTAATCAACACAGAATTCCCTAACAACACCTCATGGCGCTTTGTAGATGCAGCGTATGTTTTCCCCAACCCTTTGAATCCTTTTGTTGAACCATTTCCTGAGTCTATTTCCGTCAACAATTTCAGCATGGATGAGCTAGACCACCATTTCATAGCTATCAAAATTGGAGACGTGAACAACAGTGCTATCACATCTCTTTTCACAGGAGGTGAAGGTGAAATGAAGTTAAAATCAGATTAATTTGATTTTTTAGGAATAATGTTCCGGTAAATGGCTTTATGTGAATTTTAAATTCTATCAAATTGCATTTGATAAAAAATAAAGTCTGGCTAGCTATGAAAATTCTGAATTCTATTTAGTTTTGCAGTTAGAGAGAATATCCTTTGAAATATCCAATAGCGAATACGCGTTTTTTAAACCTTCTTACTCACACTTAAATCCGTGCGCTATGGATAATGTTAAAACAAAAAAGTTGACAGCCCTGATTTCCAAGCTAACAGTTGCGGCAAACAAGGCAGTTAAGAAACATGAGCCAAATTTTAATCCACGGAAACACTATTCAATCACTGGCCTAAATACCAATTCTTCAGCATTTGATGGAAGAGGTGCCTTCAGAGGTGCAAGTCTACTAAGAAGTTAATTTTTTACATAGAACAACCTCCCTGCCATTTGCAGGAACGAAAAAGAGCGGATACTACACGAAGTATTCCGCTCTTTTTTCATTTCACAATGAAATTGAGTTGTTTAACCCACTAGTCTGTTAGTTTGAAAGAATTAACTTTAGAAGTAAAGCCAGCAAAGTTCCCAACACCATTGTCAATATTATTGAATAAAACATCCCCTTCATCCCCGGTATAGAAAAGATAATAGGCTTTGGAAACAGTGCGCAATTCAATGAGGAATCTTCCTGCTTTTGTTTGTTTTGGGTTAAAAGTATATTGACCAGTGAAATCTACCGTGATGTACTGGCCATCAAAATTGGTATCTTTCAGTAAATAACTTTGGTCACTGCTATAATTGTTAGCAGGTGAGTTTTCATTGACTTTTTTTACAATTGATGGGTAAACTAAAATTGTATCACCAAAAACTGTGTCGTTTGGAGTCTGTAAAAAATACGGTATCAATTCTTGATAAAATTTGATGTGGTAAAAATTCTCAACTCCAGCTGGATCTCTCAGTGAAACAGAGGTAGCGAAATTAACCACTAAGTCTTCATCAGTCCCTTGTGAGAATTGAGGTTTAAATGAAGAATCTTCCAGGTTGACTGGAGTTGGAATGCTATTTTTAGCCGTAATTGTTTCGTGTCCTTCTATTTTAACTTCAATAGTGTATTCCTTATCAAACACAGGTGAGAGATTGCTGGTAGCATAGAACGGAGGGGCATCACCAGGTGGGTTTACTAGTTTCAATTCCTCAATTAATTCCCCATCGGCATAAACCTTTACAATTGCATCTTTGATATATTCAGTTGTGTCTTTGGAGAAGACAGAGGTAGTCTTGTAAACATACACATCTAGATTGTTTTGGTCTGAAAAATTACTAAAAACGAACAATTCGGGCGTTGAATCAATAGGCAAGTTTACTACATCTTCGCAAGATGCGAACAAAATCGAAGCAGTCGTGAGTAGGAGGTATTGAATCCTGATTAGCCGCATAGTGGTGTAAAATTGTAGTTTGCACGTCAAAGTTCGTGATAATATTTTGAAAAAGGAAAGTGAATTGGATTTTTTTTCGGATATGCTTTTGTATTTAAAACGAACAGAATTAAATCAAGAAACTTGGGGCAATAGAAAATGATATGTCGCTAATCTTTCCCCTTTTTTTATGAAAAGTTGGACGTGGAAAGATACTTTTGCAGCTGGAATAAATTTATCTGAGAATTTTATCAAAATCTTCATTTCAATATGGCAAGAGAACTTCAATTACGTGAAGCCCTTCGGGAAGCAATGTCGGAAGAGATGCGACGTGATGACTCTGTATTTTTGATGGGGGAAGAGGTGGCAGAATATAATGGTGCCTATAAAGTTAGCAAAGGAATGTTGGAGGAGTTTGGCCCACGCCGCGTTATTGACACTCCAATTGCCGAGCTAGGATTTGCAGGTATTGGTGTCGGAGCAGCAATGAACGGACTCCGGCCAATAGTGGAATTTATGACTTGGAACTTTGCAGTTTTGGCATTTGACCAAATTGTGAACAATGCTGCAAAAACCCTTTCGCAATCTGCTGGTGACTTCACTTGCCCCATCGTTTTTCGTGGACCTTCTGGTGCAGCAGGACAGCTTGCTCAACAGCATTCCCAAACCTTTGAAAGTTGGCTTGGAAATGTACCTGGGCTGAAGGTTATTTCCTGCATTGACCCTGCGGACGCTAAAGGTCTAATGAAATCTGCCATCCGTGACAACGACCCAGTTTGCATCATGGAATCGGAGGTACTGTATGGCCACAAGGGAATGGTTCCAGATGGTGATTATTTAGTACCGATTGGCTTGGCAGCTGTGCGAAAATACGGTGATGATGTTACCATCGTTTCTTTCAATAAAATGGTTTTGGAAGCCATGAAAGCAGCGGAAGAACTGGAAGGAATGGGCATTTCCACCGAAGTGATTGACCTTCGTACTATCCGTCCACTTGACATTCAGACAATAGTTGAATCTGTGAAAAAAACGAATCGCTTGGTGGTGGTGGATGAATCATGGCCAATGTATGGTGTCTCAGCTGAGATCGCTTATGAAGTACAAAAATATGCTTTTGACCACTTAGATGCTCCCGTAACTAGGGTGAATTCAGCTGATACTTCATTGGGTTATGCGCCCACCCTTGTGGAGGAATATATGCCAAATCCTTCCAAAATTATTAAAGCTGTTAAAGAAGTGATGTACGTAACTGCTTGATTTACAAGTGTTCTATAACTGTAAAAGCCCGACTTTTATACAAAGTCGGGCTTTTCTATTTTAATCTCCACTTCTACGGAACCCTATTCCTCGTTTGTTGAACATGAAGGAACTGCTATCCGATTTGAAGTCAATTACATCTTCTAAAATCAGGATGTTGGATGAAATATTTTCCCTTTCATCTGGTGAAAGGCTAGCTAGCCTCAGGTTCTGATTTTTGATAGCTTCGGTTACAACTTGTCTTACCGTTCGGGCATTCCCAAAATATTTATCCCGGTAATTGAAAAGAAATTCCATGTAATTCGCCAAATGTTCCTCAGCCTCTGGAGCTGGCAGAACCCCTTTTTCCTCCAGCATTTGAAGCGCAATTTTCAATAAATCCGCTGCATTGTAATCTTCAAATTTGAGCATTTTGTCGAAGCGACTGCTTAGGCCTGGATTAGCTTTGAGGAATGACTCCATATTGTCGGGATAACCAGCTACGAACACAAAAAACTGGCCTCTTCGGTCTTCCATTCTTTTCAAGATAGTCTGAATTGCTTCATCACCAAAGTCATTGCCAGAATTGCTTTTTTGCGAAAGCGAATAGGCTTCATCAATGAACAGTACTCCGCCCATCGCTTCGTCAATTTTCTCAGCAGTTTTTGTCGCAGTCTGCCCAACAAATCCAGCCACCAAACCTTGCCTATCAGTTTCAATCATGTGGCCACGTTCCAGCACACCAAGCGCTTTGTAGATTTTGGTCAAAATACGTGCGACAGTTGTTTTGCCAGTACCCGGATTGCCAATCAATACAGTGTGCAAGAAAAAGCTGTTCAGGACGTCCCGATTCGTTTCCCGGTAATAGCGTACTAGCCTAACGTGTTCAATTATTTGCGACCGCACCTTTTCCAGACCGATCAACCGGTTGAGCTCTTGGATGGATTCCCTCAGCAATTCTTCGTCAATTGGAATCAATGGCAGCTCACGATTTGGCTTGATTTCGATGTTAGCTACATCTTCAAAATGGATAGTCTGAAGGGTATCCATATCAAGTGAGTCGGGTGCAGGGTTGGACATTACCCGAAGGCCAAGATTGATTTTTGCTTTTTCAATCAAATCATAAACAAAACGGGCATTTCCAAAGCTTCGGTCTCGGTCACGGAACCCATTCGTGATAATTTCATCAAGCCTTGCCTTGGCCTCAGTGGTCAGTTTAACCTCCTTTTCTTGGCATGCATACCATGCAATCTGAGTAAGCTCTTGAGGTAAATAATCAGTGAATTCGAACACATGCTTGAACCTTGATTTCAAGCCAGTGTTACTGTCCAGAAATTTCCCCATTTCCTTGGGGTAGCCTGCGGCAATTACTGCAAGGTCGCCTTTTCCGTCACTCATTTCCTTCATCAAAATCTCGATTACCTCCCTGCCAAAATCCTTGGTATCTTCCGTGCTACGGGCTAGTGCGTAGGCTTCGTCAAGGAAAAGCACGCCACCTCGGGCTTTTTCAATAGCTTCTTTCACTTTTGGGGCAGTCTGGCCAATGTACTCTCCAACGAGGTCCACTCTATCTACGACATGCACATGGCCAATGGAAAGTAAGCCCATTTTACGGTAAAGGCGCCCCATCATTTTTGCCACAGTTGTCTTGCCAGTACCTGGATTTCCAATGAAAACAGAATGAACGTTGATGCTTTCTTTTTCTTCAAACCCTGCGTTTTTGCGAAGCTGCAAAAACTGGATATAGCGGGCATGTTCCCTTACTTTTTGCTTGATTTCACTGAGACCAACAAGTGCATCCAGCTTGCCCATCAATTCTTCAAAACTCTCAGTGATTTCTTCAGAAGGCGAAAAAAACAATGGGGCACTGTTGCTCGGATGATATATAGTAGGTGCGCCTTCTTCAAAAACTTCACCAACCTCAAATGAAATAGCGGAGAGCATCTGATCCATAAAAACCAACTCGCAAGTGTATTTGTCTTTGCGCCAAGAGCCTTTAACATTGCTTCCCCAACCAGCGCTGATTTTTAGGTATTCATCTTTCCGCTCTATTTTCTGCAATCGGATAACCTGCCCCTTCAACTCCCTTGCCTCATTGTAAAATTTCACGAAAAGCTCGCATTGCCAAAGTTTGTCAAAATGGACGTTCTTCAGCATTATTTCAGCGTAGATATAGCGGGTATCGTTGGCATCAAGTTTTCTGTAGTATTTCCTGTCATCCTCCATCACATCGTCGTAAGGCCCTTCATACAGCTTAAAAGAATGGACTTGGATATAGGCATTGTTGCCGTTTGTGAGAGCATTTTCACCCGCATCTTCTACATAAAAATACTTGGAGGCAACTTTTTCTCCTTCGATAAAAGCCTCCCAAGCATAGGTGCCTTTTTTCCAAAAAGTGCCGTCAGCCTTATTTCCCCAACCTTCCCGGATGTAGACGATATTGTCGTATTTGCTCACTTTTCGCTTGAAGGGCAGCGTGCAGAGTTCCTTGCGGGTCTTCTTGATGTGGTAGCAGCGTAGTTCCACTTCAACGTCCCAGTCTTCTATATCAAAATATTTGTTGTAAAACGAAAGTTCAGCATAAACATAGGATGTGTCCCATCGGTCGAACACTTGCCTGTATTTCTTTTTGTTGTCGGCAAGCCATTCCGTTGAGGCGTAGAACTTTAGTTCCCGAAATTTGAATTTCTTAAAGTCTGGATATCGTACCGAAAGCATAGTATTTGGAATGTCAGTTGAGCGGGATATTTCGTTGCCATTAACAGGTCAAAAATAGACAATTCTAGTGTTGAATTCCAGAAATTCTGAAACATTCATGAAACAGTCCATCTTGAGTCTGAAAAATAGATTAGAGGATTCTTAAAACGACCAAACCAAGGCAAGGTTGGAAAATAACCAAAGAGTTTTTGCATCTTTCGCCCAACAATTCATTCAAAACCTTTGAAAATGGACAACAAACCCGCAAGTACTGGCGAACTCATCAAGTACTTTGGCCTTGGTACTGGAATCATACTCATCATCAGTTCCATCATCGGATCTGGGGTTTATAAAAAAGTCGCCTCAATGTCTGTCATTGCGGAGTCACCGCAACTGATATTGTTGGCTTGGGTATTGGCTGGTGTCGTAACCTTGCTCGGCGTGCTTTCGCTTGCTGAAATCGCCATGCTGATGCCAGAGTCTGGTGGCTCCTTTGTTTACTTGAATAAGATTTACGGTAAAATATTTGGCTATTTCTATGGCTGGGCCAGTTTTGCTTGCATACAGTCGGCATCCACTGCAGCTATTGCTTATGTTTTTGCACAATCGGTCAATGCTGTGGTTCCGTTACCAATACTTGGAGGGGAATGGGAAACCATGTCGGTTTTGGGCATTTTCACACCTTTTGCAAACCTTGGGGTAAAACTTGTTGCCGTTGCGCTTATTGTCATGCTGACAGCGATCAACTACACTGGAGTTAAAAAGGGTGGGGGACTCAGCAACATCATTACGATTATTGTAGTCATCAGCATTTTCGCCATCATCTTCTTGGGCCTAACACTCAGCGACGGAAGCTGGAGCAACCTCACAACTCATTCCAGTACCTACCCACCTGCCAAGATGGGGGAGAATTTTGGTCTGATGAAATTGATTTTCGGTACTATGCTGGCTTCATTTTGGGCCTATGAAGGTTGGATTAACATAGGCTTTGTTGGAGATGAAATCAAAGACCCCCAACGCAACATCCCAAAAATTCTCATCTATGGCATCCTCATCATAATCGGAATATACTTACTGGTAAATATGACTTATCTCTATGTTATGCCAATTGATGAGATGATTGCTGTGGCCAAAAGCGAAAACGGTGTGGCTGCAGTGGAAGTGATTCGGAAATTCTTGGGAAATGGAGGCGCTTTTGCAATTTCACTTCTAATTGTTTTGACAACTGCTGGCTGTACCAATTCCACAATTTTAACCTCTGCGCGTATTTATTACGCTATGGCCAAGGAAAAAATGTTTTTCAAAAGTGCAGCTTACGTGCACCCAAAATTCAAAGTGCCGACAAAGTCGTTGGTCATTTTTTCAGTCTGGTCTTGCATTCTTGTTTTCTCTGGCACCTTCGACCAATTGACGGACATGCTCGTCTTTGTTCAGTTCATCTTTTATGCTTTGGTAATTGCAGGTGTTTTCATTCTTCGCAAGAAAATGCCGAATGCTGAGCGTTCCTACAAAGTGATAGGCTACCCAGTTGTCCCTGCTCTGTACATACTTTTCTGTGTTGGCCTATTGATTAATACGCTGATTGAACAACCACGGGAAGCAGGCATAGGCTTAGTATTGACAATACTTGGGTTGCCTTTTTATTATTATTTCAAAAGGAACAGCTCAAGCGTTTAAATGGTGGACAAGAACTTGGAGCCCACATGCCACCAAGTTTTTTAGGTTTTTTGAGGCAAGTTTTTTTTCATTTGTATATGAAGTGGCATTCTCACTACCTTCGCACCCGAACCAATGTTCGCCAAAGCCCACAGCCTTTTAACTAAATATGCCAAAGTTTCATAGATTGAAAGTTCGGGACATCCGTCTGGAGACGCTAGATTGCGTGTCCATCCGTTTCGAAGTCCCACCTACATTGAAGCCTGAGTATGAATTTTTACCTGGCCAACATTTGACACTGAAAACCGACCTAGAGGGAAAAGAAGTCAGGCGGTCATATTCCATTTGCGCAAGCCCATTGGAAGACGAACTTCGAGTAGCTGTGAAGCAAGTTGTTGATGGTGCATTTTCCAGTTTCGCTAAAGAAACCTTGAAAATCGGTGATGAACTGGACGTAATGACTCCCATGGGCAATTTCACCCTTGAAACTTCCCCGCAGAACAGAAAACATTATGTCGCTTTTGCCGCAGGCAGCGGAATCACGCCGGTTATTTCCATGTTGAAATCGGTGATGCGAAATGAATTGACTAGCCATTTTACTTTGTTTTATGGCAACCGAACTACTGAATCCATAATTTTTCGGGATGAAATTGAGGACTTGAAAAATGAGTACCTAACCAGACTCAGCGTCCACCATGTATTGAGCCAAGAAGACCTTGGTGCCGACTTGTTTTTGGGGAGAATCGATGTTGAAAAAAGCCGCATGTTTTGCACAAAGTTGCTCGATATTTCAGATGTGGATGCTTTCTACCTTTGCGGCCCAGAGGCGATGATTTTTTCAGTGAAAGACACCTTGTTGGATTTAGGAGTTGATGAAAAAATCGTGCATTTTGAATTGTTTACAACACCAGGTGCCGCTGTTGCTTCAAGCAAAAATTGGTCACCTGACCCTAAGCTCACTGCCTCCAAAATCACAGTGACTTTGGATGGAAATACTTTTACCTACAATCACCTACATCCCACAGAAACTATTCTTGATGCCGCTTCTAAATCGGTGGCTGATTTACCTTTTGCTTGTAAAGGTGGTGTTTGTTGCACTTGCAAAGCCAAACTTTTGCAAGGAGAGGTAGAGATGGAAGTTTGCTATGGTCTCGAAAAGGAAGAAGTAGAGGCAGGTTACATCCTGACTTGCCAAGCACATCCGAAGACGGAGGAGGTTGTCCTAAGTTTTGACGAGTAAACTGAATTTGATTTTCAAAATGTTCCTAATCACCAAATAACTCAATTTATTTTCATGGCCGTTTCACCCACCAAGCAGAAAATCTTCGAAGAGGCAGCCCGGCTGTTTCAGGAGAAAGGCTATCTCGCCGCATCCATGCGTGAGTTGGCACAGCGGGTTGGTTTGCAGGTTTCAAGTTTGTACTCGCATTTTGGAAGTAAAGAGGAATTATTGCAAAAAATTTGTTTTGACAGTGCCAGGGCTTATTTGGAAGGAATGAAAAATGTAGAAGAATCTAGTGCTAAACCTTCTGAAAAAGTACGGCAGTTGATTTCGTTACATATTCGAATTGCAACTACCGATGTTACCTCTGTCACCATTTTTAGCGATGAATGGCGCCACCTTAGCGAGCCGTATTTGCGGGAATTTTTAGGAATCCGGAAAGATTACGAGAAACGTTTCAGCAAGATTTTACAGCAGGGCATCGATGCCGGAGAATTGAAGGAAATGAACGTGACCGTAGCACTTTTCACCATACTTACCTCTTTGCGATGGCTGCATCGTTGGTATCCCGAAAAAAGGGGCATTTCTGTGAAATCCCTGGAATCAGAAATCCTCCGGGTATTATTTGATGGGATAAAAAAATAGCAGGTGAGTTACCTTTGGGGCAAATATTTTCTATGAAAAATTATTTGAATCTTCTTTTCGTATTTGCCATAGTTGGCTTGGCGGCTTGTGGTTCAGAACCGAAACCCACTTTCAATTTTTCCTGTGGATCCCTTTTGACTGAGGCAGAACTGAAGCCTTTTGAAGTTAAAAAAGAGCCTAAATATCTCCCGATTGAGTTTAAATTGTTGGGGAAGTTGTCCTTGGCGATTTTTGACGCTAATAATCGGATAAAGAGCTACAACGTCCAGTTCTTCGAAAACACGAGAGAGCGACTTGTGGTGCAAGTTTATGGCATTTGGGAGCCAGTGGAGATGGACAAAGCTGCATGTGCAGTATTGAATTTTCCGGATTATCAATTGCCAGATGAAACGCTTGTAATTTTTTACCGAAACGAGAAAACTGACCCCAAAATGCATATTGTGGCTGGGGTTCGAAAACAATGAAAAAAGTAGGGTTTCCGTAAAAAATAAGGCCAAGCTGGAAAGCTTGGCCTTATTTTTTACGGAAAATTATGATTGTCATGGCGTTGTGTCGCCGCCAGCAATTTCAATCATGGTGGAAAGCTCTTCCACCAATTCTTGGTCGTTGCCATTGAACCCAACGGCTTTGAACCGTATTCTGCCATTTCGGTCCACGACGAATTTAGTAGGAATACCAGACACCCCATACCTGGTCACCACATCGTTGTCCAAGTCCATCAAGACGTTGAAGGTGTAGGAATTGGAGGCAACATAATCGCCCGCAGCTTTTGCTTTGTCTTCAACTTTTTCCCAAGTATCAATGAAGAGGAATTCAACATCTTTCCGGTTGGCGAATTTGTTGACAGCGGTTTGCATTCCTGGGAAAGATGCCTTGCATGGCCCGCACCAAGTTGCCCAAAAATCTAGCACGAGAACTTTACCTTTCAGGCTTTCCAAGGTGACTTCTTCGCCTTTCAGGTTGCGAAGGGTAAATGACGGAGCGCTTTCATCCAGTATTTTGGATTCAATCTCCTTGCGCTTGTTGGCTTTGGCCTCTTTTTCCAGGTTTGCCACATATTTTTCATACGCTGTCTCAATAGTGTTGTTGGCGATGAAAAGCCGTTTGTGTTGCTCCATCATTTTAGAGGTCGCCTTGCCTTCGGCAATCAATTCGGCCAGCTTCTTCTCCGTTTCCTGCGGTGTATTCATCTTTTCAAAATAGACCATGTAGCGCTCGCTCATATCCCCAGTTTGAAAATTGTCTTTTTCCGCTGCGATGGTTTGATACTTGAGCGCCTCATCGTTTTTCTCATTTTTGAAGGCCAAAAGTGCATACGTGTCAGCAAACATGGCTTTCGTATATTCCAAGTTGTTTTTCCATTTTTTGGGTGAAAAACTGCTTGGCTTGGCGGCAGGGTCTTTGATTTCTTCATCAATCAAAGCCAAGGAACGGGCGGAGAGGTCTAAACCTTTGGCCGCATTTTTAGCTTCGCCCTCAATGCTTTCACCAGACATCGGCCAGGCAAGGCTATTGAGCAATCCTGCCGCACGTGTCCGGTCGTTGATTTGAGCAAAATATTTTTCAAAGTTTATCCAATCCTCCGCCTTTCCATAGTCAGATGCGATTGACACTGCCCAGGATGTCAAGGTTTTATCGAAATCCTTGTCTTTGCCAAATTTGGCTTTGGCACTTGTGTATATTTTTACTTTGTCAGCTACTGTTTTTGCCGCTTTGAAATCCTCAACTGCCTTGTTGCGAGCAGTTGCACCATTCGGGTATTTCGATTCTGACCTTTTCTTTATGGCTTCTGCTAGCCCCTTTTTTTCAAGAATCGTGGCAATAGAAATGGCAGATTTCAGGTCAGCTTCACTTGCTTTTTTGGGTTTCGTTAGTTTCTCAATTTGAGCTTCTGCATTGGCAATCATTTCTGCATCGTTCATTTTTTTTGCCAAGCTGGCGTAATTGTTTGCGAAGCGAATGTCTGAAAGAGCGTCTGGGTATGCTTCCAATTCTTGCTTTGCCAAATTCATCGCCTTTTCTGCGTCGTTCTTGATACCACCGTTACGACCCCATCCATTATAAAATTGGGACTTAAAGCCAAGCGCACCTGCTACTGGGGTCAATCTGTCTGATTTATAAATCAGTGTTTTATAGCCCGTGCCATTGTTGCCGTCCATTTTCTCTGCTTCTGCATTAGAAAGTGAAAAAAGAAGAATTTGTGCGTTGGTAGGGATAGTGATCGTTGCTGAAAAAACACCACCTTCTTCCGTAAAATCAAGGTCGTAGGCAGTTGCATCCTGCTTGTCGGATTCATAAACATAAACGATCCCGTCAAAATCAATGCCTGACAACGGGCCGCCATTCGGGTCGTAGCTGATGGCCATTTTATCACCTGCTGTTGGCTTTTCTGGGTTGGTTGAAAATTGCTGTGCCATAAGGTTGGTGGTCAAAAGCACCATGACCAGCATGAAAAAGGAAAGGATTGTTTTTTTCATCAAATGAATATTTATGAGGTGAAAACTTTACCGAAGGTAAAACATTGAGGACTAAATGGGGTAAAACTGATATGGAAATGCAAGTTCTGTCTGGTAGCGACTTTATTTTTCAACAATTGCTGGCTGACCG
Source organism: Bacteroidota bacterium (assembly GCA_016124585.1). GTDB lineage: Bacteria > Bacteroidota > Bacteroidia > Chitinophagales > Saprospiraceae > UBA6168. The sequence goes on from WGNL01000004.1 coordinate 119,374, forward strand.
ACAAGGTTTTAACTTCCATTTCTATTTTTGGCCAGTAAAAGACTCTACCTTCGCTTGTCTTGGTTCGATAACAGCTTGTTTTTACTGTTTTATTCACTTAAATCAAGCTGTTCGAGTTTTGAAACTGGATTATAAACCCTTGATAATTAATAATTTAAAAGGTTATTCCAGTTTCTAAAAGGAATTTAAAGATTAAATTATGAAGCAATTCTTCACGTTATCATTTCTGTTTTTTTCAATCAGTTTGTTTGCCCAACCTGCCAATGATGATTGCCCTGGCATCATCAATTTTGGCCCTGCGCCGATTTGCGACGACAGTAATATTTTCAACAACTTTAATGCCACCGAGAGTAACATCGGCTTCGACAATTTTCCTTCATGTTGGGTAGGAAATCCCGAACGTGACGTCTGGTTTTCGTTCGTGGCTGTGGACACTATTCTGGATTACCGGATAACAGTGACTGCCTGCCCCGACCCAACCAACAATATCGACCCAATTTTGAACCCTCAAATTGCAATTTATCGTGGTGACTGTGAATTTGATGGGCTTCAGCTGTTGGATTGTGCATCGGCCGCTAACGGTAATGGGGTAGTGGAAGTGGACCTTTTTGGCCTCACACCAGGTATCACTTATTTTATTAGGATAAATGATTGGTCACCCACTGGAACGCCAAATGATGGTGCTTTTAAACTTTGCATTGTGAAAAAACCGCCCATCAGCACAGTCGACCAAGGCGGTTCCACAGCCTGTAGCGGAACGCTCACCGACTCTGGTGGTCCGGACGGCGATTATGGAAACAATGAAAATTTTGCTTACACGATTTGTCCCTCTGCCCCACATAATTGCATCAATTTCACCTTGGACTACTACAATGTGGAGAGTTTTAATGGTGACCAAATTATTTTTTACGATGGTCCAACTACCGGTTCCCCACAAATTGGTTCCATTTCCGGGGGCGATAACGGGAATAGTTTTGGGGGTGTATGCTATTCCGTTTCAGCCTCAAGTGGTTGCCTGACCGTTCAATTTATCTCCAATGGCGCCACGGTTTTCGAGGGTTTTCAAGGGAGTTGGGAATGCACAGCTGATGCGTGCCAACCAAGTCAAGAAATCACTGTTCAAACGGGTTCATCACCTGCCGATATTGTTCAAAGTGTGGTTACTGGTCAAACAACTGTCACAATTACCAATATTGATTGTGCGAACGCAGCTTTAGGTACATTCCAAGCAGGCCCCTATTCTGATTTAGGATTGGACAAGGGGATATTGCTGACGACCGGCTCTGCAAGTGCGGCATCAAATCCGGGTAGTTTTTTCTCATCAAATCCTACGGGTACCCCGGGTGATGCAGACTTGGATTATTTGTCTTCCATCAATGGGAACAATTCGGAATCCAATGATGCCTGTATAGTTGAAATGGACGTTTTTGCCTCAACAGACGAAATTACCTTTGAATATATCTTTGGTTCAGAGGAGTACCCTGAATGGGTGAACACTTCGTTCAATGATATTTTCGCTTTTTTGGTTTCTGGCCCAGGTATCACAGGTGACCCCAATATTGGTAACCAAGACAATGTTGCCACATTGCCAGATGGCACTTTTATTCAAATCAACAGTGTAAATGATGCTTTGAACTGGCAATATTATCGGGACAATCAAGAGGGCCAAAGCGTTGTGTATGATGGTTTGACTTCCGATTCTATCGGTGTTAAAAAAAGCCTTACTGCCAGAATAGCTACCATTCCATGTAACACTTATCATTTGAAATTTGCCATAGCAGACCGTGGCGATACGGCTTTCGATTCAGGGGTTTTCATTTCTGATATCAAAGGTGGCTCGCCAAACCTTGGTGTAAACTACAATTCAGGCATTCAATACTTGGTGGAGGATTGCGTGAATATTCCGGATGAGGTTACTATCAGTTTGAATGCACCGGTAACCCAGCCCACAACTTTTGATATTGTGGTTTCAGGAACTGCAACGCAAGGAACGGATTACCTGCTTACAATTCCTGGTTCAATAACCTTCAATACTGGCAACGAAGTTTTTACTTTCCCAATTCAAGCCCTAAGTGATGGTTTGGTGGAGGGGACTGAGACCATTATCATCCAGTTGGTTCGGGATTTCGGCTGCGGTGCTACGGTTTTGGCTACACTGCAAATCGATTTACGAGATAATTTGCAAGTTCAAATTTTTGAAGATGCACTTGACACCGTGCTTGTTTGTGAAGGCAATGGTGCTCAAATGAATGCGAATGGTGCAGCAGATTATTTTTGGCAACCACCAGGTATTTTCTCCGACCCGAACATTTCCAACCCAATCGCAACGCCAACTTCTAGCCAGTGGGTAATGGTGACCGGTACGCTTGGAATCTGTTCAGATGTAGATTCCGTTTATCTGCAATTGATAAACCCAATGGTAAATATTTTGCCGGATGGTGATATTACCATTTGTGCAACGGACAGTATCACAATCACGGCTGAAAACAATGTGAATAATAGTAATTTGCAATGGACTTCATTTTTCTTTCCATTGAATGATCCAAACAACCCAGTTCAGACGATTGTACCACCTCCATTTTTCAATTCTTTTTTCTTGGATGTCCAAGTTGAATTGGGTGGTTGTGTTGCCACCGATGAAATCAACATCAATGTTGATGCCTTTGAATTTCCGGTAGTCGCAAATGATACCACCATTTGCCAAAACTATCCGGTTGACCTTGGGACAGATATTGTAGGTTCTTCCACTGTTTTTGAATGGACGCCAAATATAGCCCTCAACCCAGGCAACGATGTATCAGGCCCATTAGCTACACCAGATGTTACGACGACCTATACCTTGATTGCTTCCAGTGCCACGGGTGTTTGTAAAGACACTGCAGAAGTGACCATTACTGTTATCCCTTCTGATGTTGAAATCCAAAACCCTGATACAGTTTTCATTTGCTTGGGCGATAGTGCTACTTTGCTGAACACGAACTCTACGGCTGGCGTTGGTGTAACTTGGTCTCCTAATTTTTTCATGAACCAAATTAGTCCTGAGCAAGTGGTTGTCAACCCGCCTGTAAGTACATGGTACTATGCAACTTTGCAAGGGCCAAACTGTGTAGTTACCGACTCTGTTTTAGTTTATGTGGATTCAATTCCTAACCTAAGCATAATGGCCTCGCCTGCCAAGCCTACTTATTGCATTGGTGAGGAAGTGACCTTGACTTCCCCGACTTACGAGCCTGGCAATTTCCCAGGTTTGGAATTGATGTGGGATAGTGAAATACCAGGAGCTCTTACCCCAGATTCGTTCCTTAATCTGGTATTTATTGCCATGGAGACGCATACTTATGTGCGCACGACGACTGTTCACGCTTGTACCAGTGTGGATTCTATAGAAATAATGGTCGTGCCTTCAACTCTAATTTCCGTTGTGCCGCCATCAGATTCGATATGCCCAGGAGAATCAGTGGCACTTTCAGTGCTCGGGCCCCCAGGGTTAGAGGATTTTATGTGGATGCCTGATGCTAATCTGAGCTGTTCGGATTGTCCCAATCCAACAGCATCCCCCGGTCAAACAACCATGTACACGGTTCAGGTAGAATATGAAGGTTGTCCTTTGGGTGCGTCAACCACAATTTTTGTTCCCTCAGGGCCAGTATTTGATTTGCACGATGTCTTGATTTGTCCAGGAGAACAAGTTCTATTGAATGACACTGAAAACCCTCAAGCTACCTACTTGTGGACATCTTCTGATGGAAGTTTTACTTCTACAGAGCCTAAGCCAACTGTTAATCCTACACAAACAACTACTTATACTGTTACGGCTACAAACGGAGCATGTGTGTCAACAGGCCAAATTACTGTGACGGTTGCTGAAGATTTTACGTTACAAATCGAAGGGGCGACTTTTTATTGTTTCAATGATGTTATGGTGCTAAATACTTCGGTAGAACCTAGTCTTTCAAATTTGAATTATGTGTGGTTGAAAAATGGTGTAGTGCAGTTGGATTCAACAATAGCATCCTATCAGAGGCAAGTTCAAGCTAATGCTACCTATACCGTAATTGTTAAAGATGCAATGGGCTGTTTCACACATATTGATTCAATTCAAATTGAGGTTAGTGATGAAATAAGGATAGACTCCATTATGGCAAAAGAAGTTCAAGTCAACGATAGCAAAATTTATGAGGGAGAAGAATTTGTGTTAATCGTCAAGCCATTGACGCCAATTCCACCAGGTTCAACTTTTAATTGGTATGTGAGTGATTCATTAGTTTCTACGACAATGGATACTATTTCGGAAGTATTGAATGCTGAAGAAATCTTTGGGGATGATTTGCCAAGAGATGTTACAAGACCAATCCGAGTCGATTTAGTAACATCAAATGGCTGTATCATTTCTACCATTTTTACCATGAAAGTCTACAATATCCCAATCGAAATGCCAAACGTGTTTTCACCTAACGGGGACGGCGACAATGATAGTTTCAGAGTAGTTTCTAAAATACCGTTAACCATTAATGAATTCAAGGTTTGGAACCGATGGGGGCAAGTGGTTTATGAAAATGAAAACGGACCAGCTGGCTGGGCAGGAAAACAAAACGATAAGGATGCACCTTCAGATGTTTATATTTATCGAGTCGTTTATTCCATCACTGGTGGTAGCGGCAAGAAATACACGAAAAAGGGGGACGTGACCTTGCTACGTTGATTAAAGAATTCAAAATTAGAATGGAGGGGTGCCGCTTTGTGCCCCTCCATTTTTATTTTGAAAATGCTGAAGTTGAAAAAGATGCCAATCGAAATTGATCTACTTAGATTTCAAACAAACTTGATGCTGCGCAAACAAGATGGACAGGTGTACATTCAAGATCCAATCCGAAAAAAATACTTGGTGCAGACGCCTGAAGAGATAGTTCGACAGCTTTTCCTGGCTTATTTGATGCAAGAAAAAAACTACCCCAAGAACAGAATGCGAACGGAAAAAATGTTGAAAGTCAACGAGTTAACCAAAAGATGTGACATCCTAGCCTACGACTGGGAAATGCAACCGCATCTATTGGTTGAGTGCAAAGCCCCCAATGTTCCGCTCAATGAAGCCACTCTGTTACAGGTAGCAGCCTATAATTTGCCGCTTCAAGTAAAGTATCTCGTAATTACCAATGGCCTCAACAATTTTTGCTGTGAAATGGACTATGCAAACGCCAGTTGGCAGTTTTTAGACGCCATTCCCATTTTTCCAATTCAATCTTCTAAGTAGAATTCCTACCTTTCGCCCTCAAAACCTAACCAAAAAGTCTCAGGTTGATTTTTATCATAAGTCATTTTAGTAGCAGGATTTACGACAGAATTTCTTTAAAATGACGTGATACTAAAATGGCAGATGACAAATTTTATACTATGGGCAAAGAAAAAATCCTCGTAATCGGCGCCAATGGCCAAATCGGTTCAGTGCTAACCGAGGCACTCAGGAAATCTTTTGGAGCCGATATGGTGATTGCCTCTGATATTCGGCAAGTTGAAGGCCATGATGGGCCCTTCGAGATATTGAATGTGCTCGACCGACAAGGCATAGCCGATATGGTTAAACGCCATGGTATCACGCAGATTTATCACCTTGCAGCTATTCTTTCCGCCAGAGGCGAACAAAATCCTCTTCAAACTTGGGACATCAACATGGGCGGATTGTTCAACGTCTTCGAGGTAGCTCGGGAATCAGGGGTTTCCAAAGTTTTTTTTCCAAGTTCCATTGCTGTGTTTGGCGCCGATATTCCACGGCAAATGACCCCACAGAATGCTGTGCTTAAACCTACCACGGTGTATGGGATGAGTAAAGCGGCGGGAGAGCTTTGGAGCCAATATTATTTTCAAAAATACGGTCTGGATATCCGCTCCTTGCGCTATCCGGGTGTTATTGGTTGGCAGAGTAACCCTGGTGGGGGTACAACAGATTATGCAGTGGACATATACCATTATGCCGTTCGGGGAGAGGATTATTCCTGTTTTCTGAGTGAAAATACGTTTCTTCCCATGATTTACATGGATGATGCCATCCGTGCAACACTTGAATTAATGGATGCCCCTTCGGAAAACATCAAGGAGCGAACCAGCTATAATTTGTCAGGAATGAGCTTTTCCCCTTCTGAAATTGCTGCATGTATCCAAACTGAAATGCCAGATTTCACGGTTAGCTATTCACCTGATTTTCGCCAAAAAATAGCAGATAGCTGGCCTTCCAGCATCGATGATTCTGCTGCTCGAAAAGACTGGGATTGGCAGCCCAAATTCGACTTAAAGGGCATGACCAAAGACATGCTTTTTCAACTTCAAAAAAAATATTCTGCGGTTGTTTAGTGAGCAACTGCAATTCAACAATAAAGCAATTCAACTAAGTCAATATGTTCACAAACGTCCGCACATCCCTTCAATCTGAAATTCAGGAAATCAAAGACAATGGCCTTTACAAAAAAGAGCGAGTAATTGTCACTCCGCAAGGTCCCGTTATTCGCACCGACCAAGGCCAGGAAGTGCTGAACTTCTGTGCAAACAATTACCTCGGCTTGTCTTCCCATCCAAAGGTGATTGAGGCGGCTCATGAAGCCATTCGGACACATGGATATGGCCTCTCCTCCGTGCGTTTTATTTGTGGAACGCAAGATTTACATAAAACCTTGGAGCGGAAAATTGCTGATTTCCTTGGCCAGGAAGATGCCATTCTTTATGCTGCTGCCTTTGATGCAAATGGTGGACTTTTTGAACCGTTGCTTGGCCAAGAAGATGCGATTATTTCCGACGAACTGAACCACGCCAGCATCATAGACGGCATTCGCTTGTGCAAAGCCGCCCGTCTCCGTTACAAACACAACGACATGGCCGACTTGGAGGAGCAGTTGAAATCGTGTCAAGGGGCTCGCCGACGCATGATTTTCACTGACGGTGCTTTCAGCATGGACGGTACTATTGCACAGCTTGATAAAATCTGTGATTTAGCTGAAAAATACGATGCAATGGTGGCCATTGACGAATGCCATGCCACTGGTTTTTTAGGTAAAACTGGACGTGGAACCCATGAATTTCGTGGAGTAATGGATAGAGTAGATGTGATAACAGGTACCTTCGGGAAAGCGCTTGGCGGGGCAAGTGGCGGCTTCACTGCAGCTCGTCGGGAAATCGTTGAAATGTTGCGCCAGCGGAGCAGGCCGTACTTGTTTTCGAACACCCTTGCGCCAAGTATCGCAGGTGCTTCCATTGCCGTCGTGGACATGCTGACGGAGACTACTGACCTTCGTGACAAGCTGGAACGCAATACTGAATTCTTTCGCAAAGCTATGACTGATGTGGGTTTTGATATCATCCCTGGCGTTCACCCCATTGTGCCAATTATGTTGTACGATGCGGTGTTAGCCCAGAATTTTGCAGCTAAACTTCTTGATGAGGGCATTTACGTAATCGGCTTCTTTTTTCCTGTTGTGCCAAAAGGTAAGGCTCGGATTAGAGTGCAAATTTCAGCAGCACATGAGCAGGAACATTTGGAGAAGGCAGTGGCCGCATTTACGAAAGTAGGCAAGGAGTTAGGGGTGATTTGATCACTCCTCCAAATAATCCAAATCTTTGCCGTAAGTCTCGGGCAAAAAATACAGCACCAAGAGAGCAATCAAAACTGTGGTTGCACCTACGGCATAGGCTCCGCCAATTTGCCCAAATTCCGCCTTCATCGCTTTGAAAAAAGGGGCAATAACAACCAAAGCGCCTCTTGCAAAATTGGGAACTGTAGTGGTCACTGTGGCCCGAAGGTTGGTGCCAAAATTCTCTGCGGCAATTGTCACAAAAATGGCCCAATAGCCTACACCAAAACCAATCAAGAAGATTTTAAGGTAAAATGTGGTTTGGCTGATGTCGCCTGAAGTGAGGTACCAAACAATTGTAGCTGCTGAAAATAAGTGGAAAAACAACAAGGCTTTCTTTCTGCTTTTTAGCAACTGCGACATGACTCCGCTTGCCAAATCACCCAATGTCAGTCCTGTGTAGCAATACATGATGGCCGCACCACCAGTGGAGACTGTGTCAGTCATGCCAAATGCTTTGCTAAATTCTGGGGCAAAAGTGATGAGAATGCCCACCACAAACCATGTGGGAAGTCCAACTAAGATGCATTGCATGTATTTGAAAAAGCGGTGCTTATTTTGGAACAACTGCAAGAAATTGCCCCGTTGAACCATTTTTTCCTTGACACTATTGAACATGCCAGATTCAAAAACTGAAATACGCAAAAGCAGCAATGCCAGGCCCAGCCCTCCTCCCACAAAATAGGCCGTGCGCCAATCCCAAACCTGACTGACAAAATAAGCAGCAACTGCGCCAAGGATGCCGATACTGGCCACAACGGTAGTGCCATAGCCTCTTTTTTCCTTGGACATTATTTCGCTGACGAGGGTTATGCCTGCACCTAATTCACCTGCCAAGCCCACACCAGCGATAAAACGTAGGATTTTATATTGTAAAATGGTTTCAACAAAGCCGTTGCAGATATTGGCAATGGAATACAGAATGATGGAACCGAAAAGCACCGAAAGCCGACCTTTTTTATCGCCATAAATACCCCAAGCTATGCCTCCTAGAAGCATCCCCAGCATTTGCCAATTCAGCAGGGACAATCCCATATTCTGAAGCGCTTGAGAATCGGTAATGCCAATTGCCTTGAGGCTTTCCACCCTGATTATGCTGAAAAGTAGCAAGTCATAAATGTCCACGAAATAGCCAAGTGCCGCTACAAGGATAGTGGTGTAAATGACGAGGTTGGATTTTTCGTTTTTCATAATTTGATTTTACATGGCGAAATAGCGAAAAAATTCTCAAATCAAGCTTCTCTTTCCTCAATTGCTATCAAATCCTATCTTTGCGCCCGTTTTGAAATAACTGTGAATGGGGAACTGTGAGTTTACATACACTCACCATTCATCATTCACTTTTCACAATTATAGTAATGGCTTTAAAAGCAGGCATCGTTGGCCTTCCAAACGTAGGCAAATCAACCCTTTTCAATGCATTAACCTCGGCTAAAGCCTTGGCAGCGAATTATCCATTTGCCACCAAAGACCCTAATGTTGGAGTTATTACAGTGCCAGATGTAAGACTGGATAAACTGTACGAACTGGTCAATCCAAAGGCTTTGTTGCCTACCAGCATTGAAATTGTGGACATTGCAGGCTTGATAAAAGGGGCTAGCAAAGGCGAGGGTTTGGGTAATCAATTCTTGGCCAATATTCGGGAATGTGATGCGATTGTCCATGTAGTGCGCTGTTTCCAAGATGACAACGTGGTGCACGTGGATGGTGGTGTTGACCCTGTTCGTGACAAGGAGGTAATTGATACGGAGCTGATTTTGAAAGACATCGAGACAGTGGAGAAGCGGCTTGACCGCTTGCGCAAGGCCGCCAAAGCTGGTGCCAAGGCTGAAGTACACATGGTAAGTGTGGGTGAGGCTATCATGGAACATTTGAACAACGGAAACCCCGCACGTTCCTTGCAATTGGAGGGCGATGACTTAGAATTGTTACAAGATATGCTTTTAATGACGGCCAAGCCAATCCTCTACGTCTGCAATGTGGATGAGGCAAGTGTAAAGAACGGCAATGAATATACGGCTCGATTTATGGAAGCTGTGAAGGCTGAACCTGCCGAAGTAATTTTCATCAGCGCTGCTATTGAAGCTGAGATTGCCCAAATGGAAACCAAAGAAGAGCGTAACGAATACCTTGAAATGATGGGGCTGGAAGAGCCTGGCGTGAACCGTCTCATCCGTGCAACCTACAAGTTGCTCGACCTCATCACTTATTTTACGGTAGGTGAAAAAGAGGTAAGGGCATGGACTATTCGCCGTGGTTGGAAAGCGCCAAAGGCTGCCAGCGTCATCCACACCGATTTTGAAAAAGGATTCATTCGGGCAGAGGTCATCAAATACGATGATTACGTGAAATACGGAACAGAATCAGCTATCAAGGATGCTGGAAAAATGGGGGTCGAAGGCAAAGAGTATATCGTACAAGATGGTGACTGTATGCACTTCCGATTCAATGTTTGAGAAAATGATTTTAGTGAAATTCTGAGTTTGACATAACTTTCTGAGTATCTAAAATCCTTACCTTATCAGCGTTACATTTCCTTTCTTGAAAAACTTTGAACCACCTAAACAAGTGACTTCAACATAAAATCCATAAGCATCAGGTGGAAGCAACTTCCCTTTGTAGGTGCCGTCCCAAGCTCCATTTGGGTCATTCGTTTCAAAAATATGCTCTCCCCAGCGGTTGTAAACGACTAAATGTACCTCCGCTAAATCGTTGCCAATCACTCTGAAGCTATCATTTTTGCCATCTCCATTTGGCGTAAAACCAGTAGGTATAAATACAAATGGTTCATCACAAAGCGTAAGTACGACTATCACAACGTCCCTTTCTACAAAGCAGCCGTTCGCATCGGTTACGGTTAAAAGATAGGTCACATCCTCTTTTGGCGTTGAGGTAGGGTTATTTATTGCTGGATTGTCCAACCAATCAGCCGGTGCCCAACTGTAGGTATATGTCGGGTCATAGCTGGCGAGTATTGACACTGCTTCCCCTCGAAAAATGGTATCCAAAATTGGTGTTACCGTTACCGTTGGCGATACAAAAATGGTTACTTGTTTTTCAACATGACAAAAGCCGCTTGCATCGTCAATTTCGGCCGTATAAGTGGTGGTCTCAGTGGGGTTTGCAATGGGGTTTGGACTATTGGGGTCGTCCAAATTTTCAGGGGGAGACCAACTATAGGTGGCTTCAGGGAAAGCTCCGTTTGGATTGAGTTGTACATTGCCATTTCCAATGCATATCTCAGTAGAATCCTCCAACATACTATTTTCGAAGAAAAACACGGGAAAATTTTGTTCCAAAGTATCCATGCAACCGTTTTCTGCTGTCACGATTAGTGAAAGGTTTGCATTGCCTGGGTCATAAAGCGTAAAACTGGGATTCTGTTCTTGTGTTGTCCAGGTTTGGAGATTTTGTGTAAGTGTCCATTCCCAGCTATCAATATTGGAGAGTGTGTCAATGGACGAGTCCACAATGTCGATGGTCAAACTGTCAGTACATTCAGTATTTGCCACGTTGAAATTTGCAAACAGCGAGTTTTGAAGAATATGCACGTCAGCTGAAAAAGTATCAGAACAAACCGTATTCGGCTCGGCAATTAAGACAATATTGTAAGTTCCTGTATCACTATAAGTATAAACAGGGTTAGGTAGGGTAGAAGTGGCTCCTGGATTATTTGGGTCATTGAAAAACCAAAGAAAATCATTGGCGCTGTTGCTGTTGTTTTGGGCATTAACAGTGAAACTTTTACACAAAATTTCTGGCGTAAAAAAAGCAGCTGTTGCAATTTCACAAACGCCAATATTGACTTGGTAATCTCTTCGTTTTGATCCAATCAATTCCCCATTTCGATATTCATCCACGCAAAGGCCAATCACAAATTGTCCAATCAGATTAGGTTTACCAGTAAGCAAGCCAGTCACTGGGTCAATTGCCATGGCTGGGCTACCACCTATTTGATCGTTGACATTGTATGGTGGGGACCAAGGCACGGGCATGTAGGGAGGGGAATTGGGAGGCTGAGGCATCGGATCCATAGGATCTGCTCCTGTCAAAGGGTTGCAAAGTCGATAAACTAATGAATCCCCATCAGGGTCAATGGCCGATTGGTCAATGGCAAAAGGTTGATTCACACAAAGATAAAGTGGTGGCCAATTATTGAAAACTGGGCTGCTGTTGCATTCTTGCAATGCCTTCGGGCCAATGATGATGCTGTAGGTTGAGCCAACATTTTCAGGGTTGATGAGATTGGAAATGGTATTGTTTCTACAGCAACGCTGGTAAGCTAGATAGTATCCATTGTCTGAATATGGGAGTGATTTTGTAACTGTATAAGAGGTAGTGTGTACGCAAACATTCGGTGGTGCTACAAAGCATTCGCTCCCAAGGTCTGGGTTAAGAGTGTCATTAAGCGTAGGGTCCAATGGTATCAAAATCTCATCAACAAGCATATTTGATTCTACATCAAAAATCCCAATAGAGGCAGGGTTGTCAAACCAAGGCTGCCCATTGTAGCAATCCCTGAAAATTGTAAACTTGATTTCATAGGTTTCATTTCCAAGGCAAGTGTATGTAATTTCACCCCCAACTATATGTGTCGCTTTTGATAAAAGTGGCATTGAAAAAAACAATACCACACAAAATAAACGGAAATGATTCGGCATGTCTTTATTAGTTTTTGGCAAAACAGAATCTTGTGGTACAAGTTAAGGACATCGGCTCGTTTAGCGCCGCTAAAGTCTGCTAAATGTTCCATTTTGGCAAAAAAACGGACAAACTTGGTTCATATAATTTGATGCCTTCCTACCTTGTCGCTCGGATTTTTAAAGCTATGGCCCCCGAAATACATTCCCTAACATGAAGATTATTAACACAGCCCAAATTAGAAACTTAGACAAGGCCACTATACGGTCAGAAGGCTTGGATTCCCATGATTTGATGGAGCGGGCTTCCAATGTTTTTTGTAACTGGTTCTCAAAACAGTTTTCAGACCGCAACAAAAAGGTATATGTTCTCTGTGGAACTGGAAATAACGGTGGCGATGGTTTGGCTATTTCCAGACTACTGGCTGCCAATTATTACGAAGTTTTCCCCATCACTCTCCAAATTGGTCACACCAAAAGCGCTGACAATTTGAAAAATTTGGAGCTTTTGAGTTTGACTTCCACACATACCCCTCTTGAAGTTCTTGAAAATGATGAGTTTCCAGTATTCAGCACAGGCAGTATCCTCATCGATGCAGTCTTTGGCTCAGGCCTGAACAAACCTGTAGCGGGCTACTGGGCAAGTTTTTTTGAAAAAGTAAATGCCTTGGATGTCATTCGGGTTGCTGTGGACATCCCGTCCGGCATGTTTGCTGACCAACACACAGATGGCATTTCAATTAATGCGGATTGGACTTTCAGCTTTGAAATGCCCAAGCTGGCTTTCTTTTTTGCAGAAAACCAACACAGGTTAGGCAATTGGATCTTTGGCAGCATCGGTTTGGACAAAGTTTACATGGCAAATGAGCCTACAACCAATTTTATGTTGGATAAAAAAATGTTGAAGCCTTTGCTTCGCACCCGGCTTCGGCATGACCACAAAGGCAGTTTTGGACACGCCCTGCTTGTGGCAGGAAGTTACGGTAAAATAGGTGCAGCTATCTTGGCTGCTCGTTCCTGCCTGCGGAGTGGAGCGGGCCTAGTTACCATACATGCCCCTAAGTGTGGATACGAAATTTTGCAAATTGCCATTCCAGAAGCAATGGTAAGTGTGGATGAACATCAATTTGCCATAAGCAGTTTGCACGAGGAACTAAACAAATACAGGGCCGTTGGAATTGGTTGTGGCATTGGCACCAACGAATTGACGGCTACAGCCTTGGCTTCGATTTTGAGGAAAACAACTGCTCCAGTTGTGCTGGATGCGGATGCGCTGAACTTGTTGGCTGGGCATCCCAATTTTTTTCAGTTGTTGCCGAAGGGAAGCATCCTGACTCCGCACTTGCGGGAGTTTGAGCGGATGTTTGGTACATCAACGAACGATTTTGAACGCAATGATTTGCAGGTTCGTAAAGCGCAGGAGCTTGGCGTTTACTTGATATTGAAAGGGGCAAATACCTCAATAGCTTGCCCAGACGGCTGTTGTTTTTTCAACAATACAGGCAACCCTGGCATGGCTACTGGCGGAAGTGGCGATGTGTTGACGGGTATCCTCACAGGGCTTCTGGCACAAGGTTATTCCCCTTTGCATGCTTGCCAATTGGGTGTTTACCTTCACGGGCTCGCTGGTGACTTGGCGATGGATGAAATGCAACAGGAAGCTCTTCTGGCAGGAGACATCACTTCCCATTTGGGCCAAGCTTTCAAGCAACTAAAATCGGCGGGATGAAGGTCGAGTTTTGGATAATTGGCAAAACGGCCTTCCCATACCTTGAAGAGGGCATGGCCGTTTATGAAAAACGGTTGGTGCATTACCTTCCTTTTACCATTTCGATATTGCCGGACATCAAACATGCGGGCAACCTACAACCCGAACAACTGAAGCAAAAAGAAGGCGAGCTGGTAATTTCACGACTTAAGAAAGAGGATTTATTAGTTTTGCTGGATGAAAGAGGCAAGCAGTTGACCTCAATGGAGTTTTCAAATTTCATGGAACAGAAACTACAATTAAGTTCCAAACGGCTTGTTTTTTTAGTGGGAGGTGCCTGGGGATTTTCAGAAGCGATTTACCAGCGAGCCGACCAAAAACTTTCGTTGTCAAAAATGACTTTTTCCCATCAAATGGTTCGATTGTTTTTTCTTGAGCAACTGTATCGGGCCATGACGATTTTACGTGGAGAATCTTATCATAATGAATGAATTTGGGTTACAAGCTTTAGGTTTTGGGGTGCTTCCAAAACCTAAAACATGAAACCAAAAACTTTCGATAAATGTCCATCACCGTTACCCTTGTTATCATAGCCATTACTGGGCTTGTATCTTGGCAGGCTTTCAACAACCGTGATTTGTTCTTGAAGTTCATGCACTATCCCTATGAGGAGCAGCGTGACAAAGAATATTACCGTTGGGTCACCTCCATGTTCCTGCATGGCAGTTGGATACATCTGGGTGTCAATATGTTTGTGTTGTGGAGCTTTGGCACTTTTATAGAAGGCACTTTTGTGAATATTTTTGGAGATGTTATGGGGCGTGTAAATTTCTTGGCGCTTTACCTTTTCTCAGGAATTTTTGCAGATATACCTACTTACCTGAAGCATAAAAACAACCAATCATTTAGTAGTGTTGGAGCTTCCGGTGCCACTTCTGGAATCATGTTCGCATTTGTATTGCTGCGCCCTTGGGACATGATATACTTTTTTGGCGTGATACCTATACCTGCAATATTAGCAGCGGTGCTCTATCTTTTTTACTCTTCTTATTCCGCCAAAAAAGAAAGCCGCATCGACCATGAGGCTCACTTCTGGGGGGCAGTTTTTGGCTTTGTTTTTACCATTGCCATAAAACCCGAACTCTTCTCAGGGTTTTTAAATGAGATCGTGAACGGGATGCCATTTTAACCAGCCCAATTGTGGCAAAAAAAGAAACCCTGTTAGTGTTGAAATACTAACAGGGTTTTGTTTTGCAAAAAAGTCAATTATTTCTTCAACATCTTGTCGCCCAAATCCTTCGTAGCCACCAAAGACGTTACCATGGAGGTAAGCATGTCCGTAGCAGCGGTAGGTGCATTGGGCATGAGAATCAATGTGCTGTTGGCATTTTCACCCACGGAATGAAGCGTATCGTAATGTTGTGTGATGACAATCAATGCTGATGCTTCCTGTGAATTGATGCCGACCTTGTTGAGTACCGTCACGCTTTCCTCCAAGCCCCGAGCTATTTCCCGGCGCTGGTCAGCAATACCTTGACCCTGAAGTCGCTTGCTTTCTGCCTCTGCACGAGCTTTTGCCACGATACGGATTTTCTCAGCTTCACCTTCATACTCCGCCGCTGTTTTCTTACGCTCGGCAGCGTTGATGTGGTTCATGGCTTCTTTTACGGCAGCGGCTGGGTCTATGTCAGTGACAAGTGCCTTAACAATTGAGTATCCATACTCATTCATCGCCTCGTCCAACTCACGTTTGATGGCCACAGCGATATCATCCTTGCGCTCAAAAACATCATCCAATTTCATCTTAGGTACCTCTGCCCGTACTACATCAAAGATGTAAGATGACATCTGTTCGTATGGGTTTTGAAGTTTATAAAAGGCGTCGTAGATGGATTCAGGCTTTATCATGTACTGCACAGAAACCTTGATGCTAACGAAAACATCATCCTTAGTTTTGGTCTCTACCGGTACATCCAATTGTTGGATTTTCAGGCTGATTCGGCCAGCAATTGAGTCCACAAACGGGATTTTGAATTGCAAACCTGCCTGTCGGATGCTTTGGAATTTTCCAAAGCGATGAATGATAACAGCGGTTTGTTGCTTGACCGTAAAAAGGCCAGTAGTAAGGAGCAAGAAGCCCAAGAAAATTAGTACAACCATAGCGAACGGAATTTCCATTTTTGTATTTTTTATGAATAAATTTGGTTAAAAGACGTTGCCACAATGTAGTATTTACTTTGGGTTTGGCCTATTTTTCTACACAAATTCTACGAAAAACCCGACGAGAAGATACATGCGTTGATTACCAGCAAAAGTCAAAAAAGAAAAACGCCGACAGGGCTGCAGCCCTGTCGGCGTTAGATGAAAAAAGAAAAACCACACAAGCACAGAAGGCGTTTAGGACCCCTTCTTCACATGGTTAAGGTAGTCGGACTGTTTTCGGTAATCCTCCCGTTCCAGCGCCGAAACGTTGGAAGCCGGACAAGTCAACGGCTGAGGCCCGCCCTACTTGCAAATCCAAATCACTCCCTCTAGTTTGAAATGTTGAGTCAAAACAAATTGGTGTACTTGTGCGGTTGTTTCTTTAAACAACGAATTGTTTGTGATGGCAATGTAGTGGGTTTTTCTTTAAGGTGAAAGTTAAATCAATATTTTTCTTTCAAAAAAAGTACTGCCATGATGTTCTTGCTTCGGTGATGCACACATCTCAACCTAAAAGGCACACATGCACTTTTGATTGCTTAAAACCTAGCGCCTAAAGAAACCAAAAAGCTTCGGCCATCTGAGGGCAGTATCCCTGGACCTGGATAACCTGTTGCTCTACGGGTGAAATAATGCTCATCAGTCAGGTTGCCAATCGAACATTTAAGGGAATATCTTTCCAGAAAATGATAGGTTAGGTTAAAATCGGTTATCAGATATGAAGGTACCAGGCCATTCACACCGCTTGCCGTCGATTTGGTGTTCAAGGCATCTGAATATGACTCACCAACATAGCTTATCTGAAGTGTTCCAGTAAGCTTTTTATAGCGTAAATTGATACCGTTCCTGCTCGTGCAGTTTGGAATATTTTCAGCCTTGTTGTCTTTGATGTTGACGTTTTCACCAGCAACAGCTACTGTTCCGGCAGTATATTTTGCTGAATTGAAGGCTGTGGAAGTGAAAAGGCTGAAATCAAATCCAGCTACGTTGGCTTTGAACATTCTAAGTGGGTAAATTTCAAGGAAAATCTCAGAGCCTTGGTTTAGCAAGTCACCGATATTGGTTTTGTAGAAAATGGTCTGTCCATTCTCGCTTTCGACCAAAGTGCCTATCCTGTCATCGTATTGCAACCGGAAATAATTCAAGTCATACTGTAGAAAACCATTAAGGTTGCCCCGAATACCTATTTCAGAATTGTTGCCCCTCGAATCCTTCAAATCAGGATTGGTCCGGTCAAAATCAGTGGCCGGTATTAGGTCGGAATGCAATACTGGCCGAAAATTTTGCGTGAAATTGGCATAAGCACTGATGTTTTTATCAAACTCATATTCTGAACCAATGCCGAACAACGGAAAGCTCCGTTTGAGTGTGTAGGGGAGATTGGCACTTGGTGTGAGATTGTCAATGCGGCCAGTCATTTCAGAATTGATGTATTCAAACCGTACACCTGGTGTCACCGAAAATTTAGGTGTCAAGTTGAACACATTTTCAGCGAATGCCGCATAGTTGTGCGTACGGAACACCAAGTCGATTTTATAAGGTGAAATCAGTGAAAGGTCGAAATCCTTGTCGGTAGTACCCAAACCTTTTTGCTTGCGCAAAGTGCGGCTATCACCATAGCGCACACCGAAGGCAATATCACTTTTACCGTTCAGCAATGAATAGGATTGTCTTAGCTTGGCCTCGCTAGAGTAGCTGTGGTAATAGTCCCTATCAACTTGGCGGGGATTGTACTGGTTTGTCGATTCATTGATCGTGTCATTGACAGTTGGAAGTGTGATAAACTGAACACTGTTCCGTTCACCAATGATGCCAGAACCCCGTACTGACAAGTAGGTATTGGAAGATAGCTTGGCCGTGAAATGGAGCGATGGTACGTAAATGGTTGGGTTGAAATAGTTCCTATCCCGGTTCGATTGGCGAGGGTCTTCCTCAAACATGGCATCCGTCAAGCCCGCCGCAAAATGGTTTACATAATTCATGTGCGATAAACTCGCCACCAAACGAATACCTGGGGCAAAATCATAGGCCAAGGATGTATGCCAAGCCTTGAAATTGTAATCGCTGTTTTTCCGCCAGCCATCGGAACGGCGGAAATCATAATAGGCCGAATAGCTCAATTTGCCCGTCTTTCCTCCAAGCGCATTGTAGGAACTAAAAAGACCGAAAGTGCCGACCGTTTGCTTGGTTTCAAAAGAAAGCTGTTTGGTGGTGTCAGGCTCTTTGATGATGTAGTTTAACATGCCACCAAACTGCGGGCCGTATTGAAGCGCACCCGACCCCCGCACAATTTCCACCCGACCTAGCGCTTCTGCTGGCGGATTGTAATGTGCTTCTGGATACCCGAACAAGTCAGAATTGATGACGTCGCCATTTTGTCGGACGTTCAGTTCCCAAGTGCGGTGAGGGTTCAAGCCACGGGTAGAGATGCCCACTTGGTTGCCAGTACCGTCCATTTCCCACACCGTAACGCCCGGCACTTTTGCGAATATCTGTCGGGGGCTGTTCTCGGCAAGATTCGCATCAGAGTTCTGCAAATTGATGACTTCCGTTTTTTTGCCAGCATAGATTTCTGTGCCTTGGATTTTGGGTAGGGTAGTGATTTCCGTTTGCCTTTTGCCAGTCACTTCGCTGATTTCAAGCAGGAAGACTTTATCATTGAGCACGAAACTCCGGGTATACGTACCAATATTTTTCAAATTGATATTTTCCTCAAAAAGCTCGTAGGAGACGTGCTGAATGCTCAGTTTGTATTTGCCCAAAGGGATGTTTTCAATGCTGAAATTACCTTTTTCATCCGAGATAGTACCCTTTTCAAGTGGCATGATAAGGATGCTTGCATTGGGAATGGCCTCGCCCAACTTAGTGGCCACATGGCCATTGATAGCAGCGAATTTTTTTTGGGAATAGCCATTCTCTGACATTGCCATCAGGAAAACAGCAACAATGAAACATGGAAATAAAGTTGACCTCATTTTTACAGATTGTTAAAAAACTAATGAATGCCGCAAAGGTAGGTTCGATAAATATGTAAAAACTTAAAGGGTCATTAGGATAGGCTAAGAATATACTTAGAATTGGTAATGCCTTCGGGCGGTGATTTTATGCTTGCACTAGATGCTGCTGCCCATGTGTCTAAGATGCAACTTCTTTGCAATAATCAGTAAAGCAGCATGGGCCGATAGAATGGCATACCGCTTTTGAAGATGAAGACATGCTATCAACAAGGCGCTCATTATAGCTCATCGTTTTGAAATGACAAACCTCTCCACGGCCCTGACTTCCCCAGCATCCACGTACTGCAAATAGTACGACCCCGCTGCCCAGTCCCGCACAGGCACGATAAAGGTATCCTTTGGGGAACCGCTGGCGAACTCCTTCACCAGCTTGCCATTGGCATCATAAATCCGGAAGCTTGCCTTTTGCAGCGGCTGTGGTGTCCTTAGCTCGAAGTTCAGGAAATCGGTGGTGGGGTTCGGGTAGATGGCCAGTCTTATTTCCGCCAGTTCTTCCTTTGTGGCATTGGGCCCATCGTTGGCATTGCAGCCGGGGATGAGGCAGCCGAAGGAGTCCAGCTTCATCAGCCAGCCCAAGTTTTTTAATTGCCCGGCCATGATGTAGCCTCCATCTTGTGTGGCTTTAAAGTCCACAGGTTCGTAGTATTTGTCGATTCCTTCTATAAAAGTTAAGTACCTGGCCCACAAGCTGTCACCTTGATTAGAGACCTTTATGACCCAGCTGCCCCACTTTTCCTCCCCGAAGGATTTGTCCTCAATCAGGTTCCCACAAGACACAAAGCCTTCTCCGTCTGTGGCTATAACAATCTTTGAAAGCCCTGTTCCACCTGTTGGCCTGTTGCCTCTCAGCTCCCTGCCCCACATAAATTGATGGTTAGTATTGAGTTTAAAAATATAGCTGTTCCACCTCAGTTGGCCAATGCTAGAATTAACTGGATGTTCTATTCCTTTACCGCTTGATACCACCAACCCACCATCCGATGCCTTAACCATTGAATGCGCAATATCCCACAATTGTCCAGTCGGTGAAAGGTATTCCCAAAGCACGGTTCCAATACTATCAACCTTAAAAATATAGGTACGACTGATATAGTTTTTAATGTTTGTGTTTGTGTTAGCTCTGTTTGAACCAATAATAAGCCCTCCATCGTTATCTAGTATCATTGACCCTGGCACTTCATCCATTGGACTTCCATAGAGTTTTTCTGACTCAATCTGGTATTGCTCGTCGTGGAATGTCAACAGTAGTTCATTGTTCAAATTTGCCATTTCAACGATATTTAAGATGGCTAGTTTCCCGTTTTGCATTTTCACCACCTCAAATGGTACAAAAATTTCGTTGTCAGGGTATGGACTGAGGTATTCTTTTGTGAAAATTGTGTCACCATTTGAATCAAACTTAACTATCCATCCTCTATTAATAGAATCGGAAGCCAGCCCAATGTCGAGCAATCCTCCATCTTCTGTTGGGAGTATATCTCCATACCAAGTTTGATAATCCTTATTGTCAGAAACTAGTTTCTCTGTAAATACTGTGTCACCATTTAGGCCAAACTTGACAAAAATATTCCCAATTGAGTTGCTTCCACTTGTTGTATCCGTAATTATGCCAGTCACATAATAGCAACTATCTGTGCAATAAACACTTCTAAGAAAAATAAATGGATACCCAAGATCTGATTGAAAGTTGAAGGTTGTCTGCTGCCCAGCCAAGAGATTGGAGCATAATAGCAAAATTGGAATCAAGTTTTTCATTTCCGTTTATTTTTTCACGACGACAAACCTCTCCACGGCCCTGACTTCCCCAGCATCCACGTACTGCAAATAGTACACCCCCGCTGCCCAGTCCCGCACAGGCACGATAAAGGTATCCTTTGGGGAACCGCTGGCGAACTCCTTCAACAGCTTGCCATTGGCATCGTAAATCCGGAAGCTGGCCTTTTGCAGCGGCTGTGGTGTCCTTAGCTCGAAGTTCAGGAAATCGGTGGTGGGGTTGGGGTAGATGGCCAGTCTTATTCCCGCCTGTTCTTCCTTTGTGGCATTGGGCCCATCGTTGGCATTGCAGCCGGGGATGAGGCAGCCGAAGGAGTCCAGCTTCATCAGCCAACCCCATGTCTCCAATCCTTCTTGTGTATGGCCCGATACAATGTACCCGCCATCAGGGGTCGCTTTGAAGTCTTCGGGAGTAGGGCTCCTTAAATGGCCGTCAAAGACGCTGTAATACCTTGCCCAAAGGCTGTCGCCTTGGTTTGAAACCTTAACAAACCAACTTCCCTGTACTTCACTACCAGTCGAGACATCCTCTCCTAGTCTTCCATAGGCCACATAACCTGTAGCATCTGTTGCTGCAACGACCTTGGCAAATGCGGGCCTTCCAGCATGTCTCGTACCTCTCAATTCCCTTCCCCACACAAATTGGTGGTTGGCGTTCAGTTTGAAAATATACCCCTGCCACAATTGTATGTTTATATCTACATTCACGACATGTTCGATACCCCTGCCGCTTGCCACCACAAGGCCACCATCGGGGGTTTTGACCATTGACTTGGCCATGTCCCACAACTGGCCCGAAGGGGACTGGTACTCCCATTGTACGGCTCCGAGGCTGTCCACTTTGAAGATGTAGGCACGGCTTTTAAAGCCCTTGAGCACATAATTGTAATTCGTCCTCCAGGCGCCCACGATCAGCCCGCCGTCAGGTTCCACCAATGTCGAGCCTACCAGTTCTGTCATGTCGCCCCCATATGTTTTCTGATGGACTATATTTCCTTGTTCGTCCAGTTTCAATACCACGATATTGGGCTGTACCACATCCTGTGACAGCAAATAGATGCCAGAAAGGTAATAGCCGTTTTCATACTGGCTCAGACTATTTGCCGTGATAAAGTTTTCCAGTGGATAGTTAGGATTGATGTATTCTCTAATAAACACCGTATCACCTTCTGGCGTGTATTTCATAAAGAATATTTTGTCTGGAGTCTCCCCAGCGGTGGCTAGGTTGCTGTCAGGGGTCGTAAACAGGCCCGTGTTCCAATTATAATAGTTCTTCGAGGGAAGTATCAGTTTTTTGGTGTTAAGAGTGTCACCTATGAGGTTAAACTTCAAGAAGAGGCTGCCAGTCTGGCCTTGTTGGTTGGTTGTATCCGTTATTACCCCCGTTACGTAATAGCAGCTATCGGTCGGGAGGATGTTGGTTAGGTACAAGTCTTTATAACCGAAGTTGGATTGGATGTTGAAGGTGATTTGCTGACAAATTGCCAAATTAGAACATGTTAAGAAAAAAAGAAATAAATTTTTCATTTTACAAAATAAAAAGGGGAAGTACAAAGCAGCACTTCCCCATTGTTTGTTATTTAATAAGCACCAGTTTTTTAGGCAAGCTGCCTCTGTCAGTGGTTTTGAAATAATAAACGCCAGCGGCGAGGGCATCTGTTTTCCAATCCACGGTGCTGTTATTTGTCTGTAGTAGGAGCCTGTCCACCAAACTTCCATTTACATCGTATATGCTCAACCACACCATGTCAAGGTCGTTGTCAGTTTTATACCTGAACTTTACCAAGTCTTTAGCAGGATTTGGGAAAGCAGTCACCTGGGTATTTGAAGTTGTCACAGCAATATTTCCGTTGGTCGGAGGGGCCATGATGCTTGTGCCACCCGTACTTACCTTTTTGGGATGAATCCGGTAGTCGTAGCCATAGATAGCATCGAGCAATGCCCTTGCCTGAGAAGAGGCCAAGCTAACGGTATCTGTCTCGGCAATATCTTCAACTTCCACAATATCCAAACTGTCCAATTCGTAAATGGTTTTTTCTTCCCTTTCAAATCCAATTCGGAGCAATACCCAGTCCTTGTAAAGGTCGTGATATGTTGAGTCAGTGGCCGAAAACTCATAGCGGATAGGGATGGAATCCAATACCTGTACGGCATGTGTAGAGTCGCTCTCGGATAGCCAGGCCTCCACGATGCCGTATTCCGATTCCCTGCTCTGTTTATTGCGAAGCCAGGTTCGGATATGGTCGAGGTCTATCTCGGTGGTGTCGGAAAGTGTACTTCGGGCGATGCGATCGGCAACCACATGGAGGATTGATTTTTGAGCGGCAAGGTCTGGTTCCATAGCAATGGCGGTCGAATTGCCGTGCAAGGAATTGTAGGTGGACAATTGGGTCAGGTAATTGGCCTTTACGGTTGTAAATACAGAATCCAAGAATTCCTCATCCTCACCACTTAAGCCACCATCATCTTCTGTATGGTCTATTATATTAGTACATATAACAGATAGCGATTTAAAAATAGTGTCAATACTAGAATAATGTAAAGGCACTTCATTGGTCGCAGTCCGATAATAGTAGTTGATTTGCCCTGAACTTGCATTGTTAAAATCGCCATTTGTTACGTTATAATTGGAAAAGACATTTTTACTTGCCAAGCCTGTACCTTGTTCTTGACCAACTCCACTATCAAACACAGCAAAATCAAAGCGGGTATCAGAATTGGTATTGCACCAATACTGTAAACCATCAAAGGATAATGGTCCTTTATTATTCAACTCCGCTTGATTTGCCGTATACAAGCCACTAAATGTATTTCTCCGCAAGATGTTTAAGTCCGAGCCTGTGTTATAGGCTAGAATGCCAATTTCAAAAAGTGCATCAGAACCTGAGAAGCTGTTGTCGGTGACCTGAAAAGCAGTACAGTTGCGCAATTGGACACCCACTGGCTTCACACCAGATACAGATACTGAACCTTCATATCCACCAATATTTGTAAATGAGCAGTTACGGATGACGGCATTGTCCACATTGCCATTGTCGATGCCAATAAAATTATCAGTGAAGGTAGTACCATACACCCCAAACCCGGTCGTGGCCTTATTGCCAATGCCACTAGCCTTTATGCCCGTATAGTAGCCTGTAAAGCTGCTGCCCGAACCTACTCCGAACTTGGAATTGATGGAAGCAATACCCGTCGGCCTATCGGTACCGGAGAAGCTGCCGGAGATGTCAGCGACGCTAAAATCGCAGTTGTTGAACTCCACCCCTTTTACACTTGTGAGCGATACATTGGTGGTGAAGTCGAAATAAGGCATGTCGTCGTTGAGGAACTCGCAGTCATCAAAGCGGCTGTGGTTCTGCTTTGCATAGTTGTGGAAAATGACCGGGCCACAGTTCAGTATCAGCGTTTCATCGGCCAGCACGAGCCCGCCGCCCCTGATTCTAATTGGCACGTTTGCATCTGCAATAGTAGTGCCCTCGTACAGCTTGGCCATTCCCTGGTTGGTCGTCGGGAACTGAGAAAGGCTGGTATTGCCCTTCACTTCTATGCCTTCCCATTCGTCGTCGCAGCCTGTCAGTGCTACGCCTTCCACATCCAGGCGCCCCGTGGCTTCCACCACTATTTTTGCACCTACATTGAATTCCAGGTCGGAGGCAATCGTGAGCTTAGCGCCGGGCCCGACGATGAAGCCGGGGAGGCAATAACCTGAAAGGTCAATGATAGTCCCATCAATGGTAAATTCTTGCCCTGCATTTATCTTTATAGGGCCCATTGATACAGTAGAACTTACTTTGGAACAATTAGAAAGGTAACGTTTCATCCGCCTTTTTTGGCCTTCTGTAAAACTATTTAGACATACAAAAGGATAGTATGACATGATATTGGAAATTGGTAAAATGGTTGGGGCTCCAGGAAATGTTGAAGTATCAACTTGGCAAGGGATCAAAAATGTATCAACATGGGCTGGATTAGCGTAAATTGGAGCTAAATGAACATCTACTGGGTCAAAAGCCGTGTCAGAAACATAATCACCACAATAGCAAGGTGTGAAATCCCCTTCACAATCAGGCCCATCACAGGCTACTTCATGTGTATGGAGCAACCCCAAGCAATGTCCAATTTCATGAGCAAGTATTGTTGTTTCTTTGAGAAGGTTCCGACCTTCATAGGAACCGCCGCCAATAATACAGGCACTATTTCTACTTAAATTAGCCATAGATACAGCTTGGCCATTGTTAAAAACTCCAGGCCCAAAAAAATACACATCTATTCCATCACTATGTGCTTGGCTTTCCGTCACTTCCGTGAATTCATTGCCTTCACCCGGATAATTGTATTCGTACAAGTCATCATCATCAAGATACTGTGTGCCTTCAATTGAGAATATAATACCTAAAGGTACGTAATATGTCTGCAATTTTTCAATGGCATTGTTTATGTCTACGAGGTTTTGAGCGCCAGTGGAGTCTTCCTTCCTTAAAACATGAAGGTATAGCCTGACGACATAAAGATTTTCATTGATAGAGTCACATTGGCCATCACCTGGCGCTGGATAGCTAGCAATATTGTAATTGCAAGCATATTCCGTACTTGGGTAACAATCAAAATCTTCTTCTTGTTGTTGCGAATTTGGTGGGATTGGAATACAAGGTTGCGCAGCAGTCTTGGTTTGAAAAGAAAAAAATGCCAAAACAACAACCCATAATTGTAAAATTAAAGTGGGCTGATGGATAAAAGCTCGGATTTTCATGGTGAAAAAAGATTTATGGCCATGTACCTCAAAGCATTTTGAAGTACAAAAAACCGGTTATTAGGAAAGAATACAACTTTTTTCAGGACAGTTTCTAAGACAGGATTTTGATTGCTTGCACTAACAGTGTGCAACAAACATATTCTTTTGCGCCCAGCTATTCAAATAATTTTTACATGGATAGGTCTTATGCAAATAGGATGACAGTTATAAATCTGTTTGTAATGCCGTTTTGCAGAATGAAATGCCAATCTCTAATCTTAAATAGGGTATCCTGTACACAGAAACTGGCATAACAAGACTTTATTGGATAATTCCACAAAAAAAGCTGCTCAAAAAACTGCCATAAAACGCCGTTTTATAAAACAAAATGCCCATACCAGTTCCTCGTTTGCCCATACTTAGCATAGGAATGGGCAAACGAGGAACCAGCATGGGCATTTTGTCGAATGGCTTTAGATGACTTTAAGCTGTAAGTTATTGAAAATCAATATCTTATGGGAATGGCTATGCTTTAAAAAATCGTCCGAATGGCTATTTTATTTTTTGTCGGGAATCAGACAAAACAAAATGGTTTCATGCTTTGAAACGGTCTATATTTTGTTGAGTTTTGGCTTAACATTAATCCATCAAGATGCGCCAGCATAGTAGAACCTGGATAAATTGAAAGCCCTATTTCAATGAAACAATTACACGCTGCTGAAGCATCTCACTAAACTATTTTCACACATGAGTACGATTCTCAAAATCAACAAGCAGGCCTACATTAATTTGAACAAGGACGATTTTGGCTCTTTCGGAACGAACGTTGGAGAAGTTGGCACGGACAACCCGACCTATGTGGCGCAAGATTCTGCCATCAGGGCAGTAGCAGATTCTGCAGCAAACTACGACATTGCCCTTTCTGCCTTCAATACAAACAGGGGCAAAGACCGCACCGACAACCTGAGCAATGCCCGCATTGACCTCGAAACCAAACTGAAGGCATTGGTGGAATTATTGGAATTGGCGGCTCCCGAAAAAACCGACCCTGCTGCATTCTTGACTGGGCTTGGGTTCACCTTGGCCAAAGTTCCATCCCGCAAGACGGGTATAGTGCTGGCTCCTATTGCTAAAACGGTAGTTTCTGGTGGGAAGAATGCGCCCCGGGGCAAGGTGTCGTTTGTGCTAAAAGCAGAAAGCCCCGATGAAATAAAAACTATTGTAGGTAGGAGAAGTGATGATGACGGGGCGACTTGGGTAGAGGGTATTGTAGCCACAAAATTGGCTTTTGCCCTCACAGACCAGCCCAGCGGCAAGACCTGTATTTACAAGTTTATGTTCCTGGCCACCAACAATAGGAAAAGCGATTGGAGCATTGATATACCGATAACAGTTTATTGATATTCCTTCTTTTGTCATTGCGAAGCAACCCATCCCGGCCAAATCTAGATAGCTTGGTAGGCCGGTCCTAGTTGCTTCGCAAATGACAAACCGTATTTAATTCACCGTTCACCTTCATATACCCAGCCGCTTCCGAATATCTGCCGGAATAGCGTCTTTATGCACCATAATGCCCACGGTTTTTAATTTGAAATACGGCTCTGACATATAGATATAGCCGCTGTATGGGCTGATTTCGCCCCATGAGTTTTTTACATAAAAATAATTAGTGCCGTTTTGGTCCTTGGCCGTACCAGAGATGTGCATCAAGTGGTCATCGGTGGTGGAAAAATCCGTGAAGGTAGACTGCCGAAGCGCTTGAGTTACGGCTACCTCTTCACCGGGATTGGTAAACAAATCCTCCCGTTTTTCATTAATTGGCAACACAGCCACACCTTTGCTCGCCGAAAACCCTTTTTCACTCACGTCGCCATCCCATGCCACACTGTACCCCTTCGAAATCGCATTTTTGGTGATGGCCACTATATCGGCGATGGGCACGTTGTAATAGCTGCCGTTCGACCAGTTGTCCGGTATTTCTAGCACCATTTTTTGGTCGAAAGGGTGGTGCGTGTAGGAAGTAAAACTCACGTAATCATCCGGATTGATGCCCAAGGAAGCAGCATAGGTCTGTGGGGTGTATTCCTTCCCCTTCACTATGAATTTCTCAGGCACACTGCCCAGGTAGGCATCCAAAATGCCGGCCACGGCTGCCATCCATTTGTTGGTAGGCCGCTTCTCTTTTGAAATCACGTCCAAAAGCCCTTGCAGCGCAACTTCCAACTCGGAGTGGTCATACATGAAATCTCCCGGCAGCTTCCCGCTGTACACTGATTCCGGCACAGCCCCCGCTTCCCTAAATGCTTGGATGACATCGTGCGAAAGGCCACCTTGGCCAAACTGCGCCTTCCCTTGACGGTACACATAGTTTTGCGCCTTGTCTTTGTAAATCTGGCGAACAAAATACATTTCCGATAGGTCGTACTCCTCTTGTTTGCCCTTCCGAATCAGTTCAGATTCGAGAAAGGATGAAGTGGCAAAACTCCAACAAGTACCTGTGTTTTGCTGGTTTTTGATGGAGGTGCAATTGCAGTCACTGGTCAGCGTGAACTGGTACTGCGCCAAAAGGAATTGGCTCGTAAAAATGGTTAGGATAAAAAGAATGGATTTTTTCATTTTCATAATTTATTTAACGTGAGTTATGGCAATTTGTAAACGCTCCATCTGAGCGGCAGGATTGCAAAAAAGCCGTCAAGATTGTCGGGCAATGAACGATGCACATTGAACTTCATTTTGAAAAACCAATGGACAAACTTCCAATTCAAAAGTGGCTCAGTCAATTTTTACTAAATTTAAAACAGTCCTAATGTGATTGGTTTTATCTTGTCGCCGAATCTTTTAGTTGGGCGAAAAGTAGCCAAAAACGCATGGTTTCACCAAGACAAATTCAAATTGAGCAACTCACAAGCCAAAACTTCGACTTGTTGGTCATCGGTGGCGGTATCACAGGTGCGGGCATTGCACTCGACGCAGCAACCCGTGGCTTGAGCGTGGCTTTGGTGGAGAAAGGTGATTTCGCATCTGGCACAAGCAGTAAGTCCACCAAGTTGATTCATGGAGGCCTGCGCTATCTCAAGCAGTTTGAGCTAAAAGTAGTACACGAAGTCGGACAGGAGCGGGCCATTGTGCATCGGCTTGCTCCGCACTTGGTCAAGCCTGAAAAAATGTTGCTGCCCATTTACAAAGGTGGCAGCTTTGGCATGGTCGGCACTGCCTTGGGGCTTTGGCTCTATGATTTTTTAGCTGGCGTAAAAAAAGAAGACCGACGCAAAATGCTCTCTCGTCCACGAAGTTTAGAGGAGGAGGTATTGCTCCGCAAAACAGGCTTGCTCGGTGGCGGCCTTTATGCCGAATACCGGACTGATGATGCCCGCCTGACCATAGAAGTGGTTAAAACGGCTATCCGTTTTGGAGCCACTTGCCTGAACTATTTGGAGGTGACGGATTTCATAATGGAGAATGGACAACTGGCTGGTGCACACTGCAAAGATTTGATGAAGGGAGAAGTTTTTAAAGTCCATGCAAGAACTATCGTGAATGCCGCTGGACCTTGGGTGGACCAGCTTCGTGAAAAAGACCAGTCATTGGACAGTAAGCGGATTTTCCTCTCCAAAGGCACGCATATCGTAGTGCCTAGGGAGCGCCTTCCCTTGCGTCATGCCGTCTATTTTGATGTGGCGGATGGCCGGATGGTCTTTGCCATCCCCAGGCAGCGGGCGACCTACATCGGCACCACCGATGAGGCTTTCAAGGGGGACAAAAATGAGGTTTTTGCTTCGCAAAACGAGGTAGACTACCTGCTGGACGCCGCCAATGCCATGTTCCCTTCGGTAAAATTGGCATTATCGGACGTGGAAAGTAGTTGGGCAGGGCTTCGCCCACTGATTTACGAAGAAGGGAAATCGGCGGGGGAGATGAGCCGTAAGGACGAAGTTTTCATTTCCCAGTCTGGGCTGATTTCGGTAGCGGGCGGAAAGCTGACTGGCTACCGGAAAATGGCGCAAAAACTAGTTGACTTAATACTGAAACGACAAAAGCAAACCCCCATCGTCTGTGTGACGAAGCAGGTACACTTGGCTGAGGAGCCGTTTGAAAACATGCAGGAAGTATTGGATTTTCAGTGTTTTATTGAATCTAAAATCAGTTTTTTTGATAATGCACAAACCACTGCCATTTACCTGGTTGAAAACTACGGGCGTATTGCGGAGCAAATCGTGGACAAAGCTTTTGTCAACGGAGATAAAACAGATGAGGTCTTGGTGTTGGCTGAATTGGCTCATTGTTTTGAGGGAGAACTGGTGCTGACCCCCACTGATTTTTTTGAGCGCCGAACGGGAATGCTGTATTTCCATGTGGAACGAGTGCGCCAAAACTTAGAGCCTGTGCTTGCGGCATTTAAATCTAGGTTTGGTTGGACTCAGCATCAGTTGGAGGCCGAAAGAACTTTCATGCTGGATTTATTGAAAAAGCTTCGACCTTGGACACCCTGAAAAATCTAGTTTTGTGCCCGTTTTCACAATAAATTTTATACCCAAAGCAATGATTGACCGACCTTTAATTTTTGTAACAAATGACGATGGTATCAATGCACCAGGCTTAAAGGCACTGGTGGAAGTTGCCCGAGAACTAGGCGATTTAATCGTCGTTGCACCTGATTCGCCACAATCTGGCCAAGGTCATGCCATCACTCTCAAAGACCCGCTCCGCCTGAAAAAAGTGGAAATCTTTGAGGGGGTGGATGCTTATGAATGCAGCGGTACGCCAGTTGACTGTGTGAAACTTGGAAAACATGTATTGTTGCACCAACGGGAAGCCGATTTATGTGTTAGCGGTATCAACCACGGTTCCAATGCCAGCATCAATATCCTGTATTCTGGCACCATGTCAGCGGCAATGGAGGCTTCATTAGAAGGCATCAAGTCAATTGGTTTTTCCCTATTGGATTACGAATGGGGCGCCGATTTTGAGTCGTGCAAGCCCCATCTTCGGGAACTGATGCAGTTTGTGCTGGAAAACGGAATGGGCGATTGCAATCTTTTAAACGTGAATATCCCAGCTGTGCCGGCAACGGTGCTGAAAGGCTTCAAAGTTTGCCGACAGGCAGAGGCTCGATGGATTGAACGTTATGTGGAAGGCATTGACCCTCGTGGGCAAAAATACTATTGGCTCACGGGCGAGTTCATGAACCAGGATTCGGGGAGCGATACTGATGTTTGGGCATTAGATAACAACTATATTTCTGTTGTACCTTCCGGTCATGACCTTACTCGTCACGATTCAATCGAATTCCTAAAACCGCTCGAACACGGTGTTCGGGTTTAAGACATTCCAAAATGTTAGAAAAAAACTCACTTCCTTTCGGAATCCTAATATCATTGTTGCTTGCAGGGGTAGGCTTTGGTGTTTTGTTCGGTATTTACGCTTTGCTTGAAACACAGGGTTTGGTGCATTCGGCAGGTTTTAGGCCCATGTTCCGGGAGCGTACCTGTGCTATTTTTGCCATTGCGCTCTGCGCTTTTCTGCTCAATTTTTACCAAAAAAGACATTTGCACCACACCGTGCGGGGCGTTGTCATTGTCATCACCTTGCTTTTGGTGGCTTGGTTGATAGCTTTTGGAAAATACGTTTTCTGATTTTATCAGCTTCGAAAACCCAGTTTTGCTTCCAAGGTTGGGCTTAGTTTTGGCAAGTTTTGGCGTTCAATCAAAAAGCTCGTCAGCCCAGCAATTTCCTTGAAAATATAGTGCTTGTCGAGTGCACCTTTGAGATAATCCTTCCCAGTGGATCCGCCCGTTCCTGTGCGGGTTCCAATCATTCGATGCACCATGTTCATGTGGCGATAGCGCCAAGTGGAAAGTTGGGCATCGATTTCGAGTAGCAAATTCAGCAACTGAAATGGGATTTGAAGCATGGGGTAGCCCCGGAACAAGAAGATAAAAAGCCCTGCTCGACAGGCTTTAGGGCTGAATCGGTGCTCCGTTGCGTCCTCTTCCCCAAAAAAGACTTGATTGAAAAATCGAAGGTTGTGCCGCTCGTTTGGCATGAGGCTCTCCACATAGCGTGCCGCATAGTCCGCCCAAAATGGGTGCTGCTGGATGGTGTTCTCCAAGTAAGGTGGCCAGTTTTCATGGTCTTCAAAAAAGGGCATCCGCTCAAGCCATTCATTCACTAAATCTAGGAGTGAGGGTTTATTTTCAGCCGATTTGATGATGTCAACATGCTCTTGTCGAAGCTGCGAAATATAGTATTCTTGGGCATGCCGCTCCGTGTAGCGCAAGCCAAGCCGGGCTTCCAAAAGTTTAAACTGCCAACTCTGAAAGCCAGATGCTGGCCGCAAGAAATTGCGGAAATCGAGGAAGTCCATCGGCGTCATCGTCTCCATGATGTCTATCTGATGGACGGCAACTCTTAGAATAACTGCTACTCGGTTTAGTCGGTGCGCCACCGTTTGTAGGTCGGGCGAATTGTCATTGATGGACTGCTGCCCCATGATGTCCACCACGGATTCGACTTCGAACATAATTTGCTTGAACCACAGCTCGTACGCTTGATGGATGATGATGAACAACATTTCGTCGTGAGCATGGGCGTTATTCAAGTCGCTCTCCAACTGTTGTGCGTTCAATATTTTGTCCAACTGCAAATAGTCGGAGTAATGGACATCTTTATGCTGCATATGATTGGTTTTATTCGTAAAAAATGCGGCCGCCAAGGTACGTTATTGTTACTACACTGCCGCTAAGGTTGACAAATGTCAGCCACATGCCGTTAATTCGCCCCCAGAATTACTGCCGATGAAATATTACATAATTGCTGGCGAACCATCTGGTGACTTGCAAGGAGCAGCGCTTGTGCAGGCGTTGATTCTGGCCGACCCGGCTGCCAATATCCGATGTTGGGGAGGGGATTTAATGGCGGAGGCTGGGGCCAATGTCGTAAAGCATTACCGGGAATTGGCCTTCATGGGCTTTGTGGAGGTGGTAAAAAATTTGCCTACCATTCTCCGTAATTTTCGCTTTGCAAAAGATGATATCCAGCAGTTTTCACCTGATTGTCTCATCTTGATTGATTATCCTGGGTTTAACCTTCGGATGGCCACCTGGGCAAAAAAGCAAGGACTTCGTGTTTATTACTACATCTCTCCACAACTTTGGGCCTGGCACACCAGTCGGGTGAAAATCATACGGGACTGTGTAGAACGCATGTTCGTGATTTTTCCTTTCGAAGAAGGTTTTTACAAAAAACATGGGGTAGAGGTCAGTTTTATCGGTCACCCTTTGGCAAAAGTGATAGAAGGACATGTTGCAAACGGTGATTTTCGAAAAAAAAATGGTTTGGTTGAAAGCAAGCCCATCATCGCTCTTTTGCCAGGCAGTCGCAGGCAGGAAGTGACTATGATATTGGGCACGATGCTGGAAGTGTCAGTTTTATTTCCTGATTATCAGTTCGTTGTGGCTAAAGCTTCGTCATTGGAGCTATCATTTTACGAACCCTTGTTGGCTGGTTTTCCTTCGGTAAAATTGGTCGATAAACAAACTTACGATTTACTACAGCACGCCCATGCTGCGCTGGTTACATCTGGTACTGCTACACTTGAAACAGCGCTTTTTCGGGTTCCTCAGGTAGTTTGTTACAAAGCTGGAAATGTCTCCTATCGGCTGGCCCGTTGGTTGGTGAATCCAGATTTGAAATTTATATCCATTGTCAATTTGATAGCTGGAAAACAAGTGGTGAAGGAGTTGATTCAAATAGATTTTACAATCCAAAACACGGAAGCAGCACTAAACCAGATATTGGAAAAAAAGGGCAAGGTAGCGGTGCTGGAAGCCTATGAATCTATTAGAAAACAGCTTGGCCCATCCAACTGCGCTGAGCAGGCGGCAGCATTTATCGTATCAGCACTATCAAATTGAAGGCATATTTTTATGCAAGGTTTTTATAAAATGTCCGCCTCCTTTTGTGGATTTTATGGTCAAACTCTTTCCAAAGCGTCAGCACATTTTGATTATCCTCTAGCATCGGGTTTACATTGAAATATTGGTACCCCAGTTTGGTAAAACTGTCGCCAATTTCCGTGAAAATCAAACTATGTATTCCTTTTTTACGCCATTCTTCTTTTACCCCGATTAGTGTCAAATCACCGGAATCATTGGAATATTGTGCCCGAAGCAAATGGAAGAACCCGAATGGAAATAGCTTTCCGTTGGCTTTCTGCATGGCCTTTGCCATGTTTGGCATCGTAAGCCCAAAACCGACTGGCCCCTCCGTTTCATTTTCGACAACACATACAAATTTTGGGGGCAGCAGTCCAATATAGTTTTTGATATAAAAAGCCTGCTGTGCCTCGGATATGGGTACAAAAACTGGCAAGTGCTGGTAAGTTTCGTGCAGCATTTTGAAGACCATTTTGCCAAACCCAATCATCTCTACCTTAGAGTTGGGTCTCCTTACTTGGAGGTGGTATCGTTCTTTCAGAAGATTGGCGGCCTTGGTTATTTTTTCAGGAATCTTATCGGGAAGTTGGGACTGAATTTCCAGCCATTCCAATTCTTTTTCAAAGCCAAGCGACTTCAAATGTTTGGGATAATATTCAAAATTGTAAATCGTGGTCATTGCGCCCATCTGGTCAAAACCCTCAACCAACATGCCGCTCTTATCCAAGGAGTTAAATCCGTCAGGACCTTTTAACCTTGTACAATTCTGTTTTTTTGCCCATATTTCCAACGCAAGCATCAATGCCGAACTTACATCAGCATCATCAATGAAATCCAACCAGCCAAAGCGAGCATGCCGATGCCCCAGCCGTTTGGTTTCTTCATGGTTGATAATGGCGGCTACCCGCCCCACTATTTTTCCATTTTGAAAAGCCAGAAATAATTCGACCTCTGAATGCTCGAAAGCGGGATTTTTGGAAGCCTGTAACCAAGCCATTTCAGAGGCCTTCAATGGTGGAACCCAATAGGGATGGTTCTTATAAAGTTGAAATGGAAAGTCAACGAATTTTTTTAGAAGGGTTAGGTTGTTTACAGTCCTTATTTCAGGAATCATGCGCTGAGTAGGTGGTTTTGCCAAAAGATGCTTACCAAACCTCATAACCAATGGTTTGGTTGAATTGGTTGCCTGAAATCAAATTTTTCCAGACAAAATTACATTTCCTATCAATTTTTCCTTGCACGGTCTTTGCCTTGTGAAAGAAATCCTATCGGAAGTTAAAACCCGGTTAAAACATCTCCTGCCTGGGCTAGGTTATACGAATAGGGATTCCCCTCCCGTTTTAGAAAAAATTAAAAAACAAGACCATGAAAAGAATCATTTTAATCGTCACCACTATCTGCTGCGCACTTGTCTTTCAGGCTAATGCTCAAATCCGTTATGGTATCCAAGGCGGCTTGAGCTCTTCGCAGCTAAACAGAGAAACCATTCAAGCCAACGGCGTTTCATTAGCCATTAAAGATGCCAACTATGGTTTTCACATCGGTGTTTTTGGGCGGGCAAAACTGACCAAGCACCTCTACTTGCAGCCTGAAGCCAATTTCAATTCCTCTTCAGTTGACTTTCAGGTCACCGACTTTTCCGATAATTTGATGAATAAGGTTTTGACGGAAAAATACCGCTATTTGGACATCCCATTCATGTTGGGTTACAAGCTGGGGCCATTGCGGATGGAAGCCGGCCCGACAGGTCATGTCTATGTAGCTAGCAAATCAGAACTGGGTCAAATTGATGGCTACGAGCGTCGGTTCAACAATTTCAACCTGGGTTATCAAGCTGGTTTCGGCCTTGACCTCTGGAAGCTGATGATTACGCTTCGCCATGAAGGAAACTTTCAACGATTTGGTGACCACATGAGCATTGGTGGTCAGGACATCAATTTTTCCCAGCGGCCTTCTAGGTGGGTGGCTACAGTTGGCTATTCCTTTTAAACCACTAATTTTGCCAAAAAATAAGCGCTGTCCGCACGAAAATGTGCAGTCAGCGCTTATTTTTTGCATTTGATACAACCAAACCCGCCAGCAACAAACACTATAAAATTGTTCAATTGAATCCGAACCAACTACTCTCAATGACTACCTATCAAGTCAGCATGACCGAAACGGAATTGGTGCAATCTTGTCTAAAAAATGACCGGATAGCACAAAAAAACCTGTACGACAAGTACCGGAAGGCCATGTTCACGCTCGCTTACCGCATCACTGGAGATTTTGAGGCCGCAAATGATGTGCTGCAGGAGGGCTTTGTGAAAGTCTTTCGAGGCTTGACTAGTTTCCGTGGCGAATCAACGCTGGGGGCGTGGATTAAAACGATAATCGTACGGACCGCTTATAGCCATTTGCGGAAGGAAAAGATTTTCTTCGAGCCAGTGGACAATTTGCCACCAAACTCAAAAGTTGACTGGGGGCATTACCTTGATGCGGAGTACCTTGAGAAAGCAATTCTTTCCTTGCCAGAAGGGTATCGGACTGTGTTTATTTTAGTGGAAGTGGAAGGTTATGGCCACAAGGAAGTAGCAGAACTATTGGGCATTTCGGAAGGCACCTCCAAATCACAGTTGTTTTACTCCAAAAAGCGACTGCGGGAAATTCTAAAAGACCAAGTCTAAAATTGATTACATCAAGTTCATACACCATACTGAATGGAAGAGCAAAATAAAAAAACATTGATTGAGGCACTGTCCTCTCTTCCTGAACATGAACCAAGCGACCTGCTTTGGGATAAAATCGAGGAAGATTTGGAAGGCGGCCTTGACAGTGTACTGCCTATACAATTGCTGCAATCCCTCCCACAGTACGAACCACCAGCAAGTAGTTGGGAGGGTATCTTGAAAACTTTGGAGTCTGGAAACAAGCCAGCTAAAATCATCCCGATGCGATGGCGGCTTACGGTGGCAGTAGCAGCCTCCCTAGCTGCGCTATTCATTGTTTTTTGGCAAATGAATCGTACGCACACAGTGGAAATGAACGTCGTTGCGGTAAACTATTCGGAAGAGGCCGTTGACCCGATGTTGCTGCAACGGGATTGGAATGAAGATGAGGATGCATTCAGTGAATTTTTAAGCCTTTGCGAATCCAAAAAAGCGCTCTGCGAGCAGCCAGAATTCAAGCAATTACAGAGTGAACTTGAAGAATTGACATCCGCAAAAGATGAACTAGCTTCTGCTCTGGGCGAATACGGAACCGATGCTGATTTAGTGGCTCAAATCAAAGAAATTGAACTAGAGCGCACTGGCATTGTAAAGAAAATGATGGTAATGTTGATTTAAAAAGTCCAATAATAAAAGATGAATATACTAGTCAAAAATTCATCTTTTATTATCCAATACTCCAACAATGAAAAATATCCTGAAGCTAATTATTTCCATTGTTTTGCTGCTATATTCTGAGAATATGCAGTCGCAAACAACTTTGCAGGTTGTGACGAAAGTAATGGAAAACACATTTCCATATAAAAACGGAACTGAAGTAAATATTGAAGGTGAAAAAGCGGAAATTAAGGTGGAGACCTGGAACAGAACAGAAGTGAAGGTGCTAGTAGAATTAATTTCAAAACATGCTGATAAGAAGACTGCTCAAGCGGATTTAGACCAGATGGTTTACTCTACAGAGCAAGCTGGCATGAACCTTTATTTTCGAAACTATGTGTCCACACTAAAAGGTGCAAAAAAGCCAAGCTCTGATTTAAAGGCTATCTATACCATTACACTGCCAGCTGATTGTCCAGTTTACTTGAAGAACAATTATGGCCTTACACAGGTTAGCAACCTTTCAAGGTCGCTGAAAGTAAACAGCCAGTTTTCAAGGATTACTATGGAAAATGTTAGTGGTTTAGTAGGTATAGATACAAGATTTGGCGATATTGAAGGGTCGAATGTGGATGGCAATGTGACCATTAACTCACGCCGTTCCGATATAACCCTTCACGATATAAAAGGCACTTGGAACATTAATTCGCAATATGGCGTAATGAAGTTTTTTACGAATCCGAGCCCAGATTTGTTGACTATGAATATTAGTGCAGAAAAATCTGACGTCTATTTCTTTGACCCTAAACCTAATTATTATGGTTATACCTTAACTGCACATTATGGCAATATCACTGTGCCTAATGATTTAAAGTTCAATTATTTACAAAATACAAGTGAGCTTAAAAAAGCCATCTTTTCCTCTAAGATTGGCAAGTCAAATATTTCCATTAAGATTAGTTTTGGGGATATTGTTATTAGGAATCCTTGAAGATTTTTCATCGTAATATTTTTTAAAAGCAAACCCTGTTAGCGTCATGAATGCTAACAGGGTTTGCTTTTTTAAGTTTACCGAATAATCATTGACGAGTTTTTCCTTACATTTCGCCTTTTCAGCTCCAATACCTGTCAAACCTGAAACTTGAATTCAAATTTTATCATGCCATTAATCATAATAATACTGGGAGTTGCAGCACTATTAGTGCTCATTTTGGGCTTCAAAGTAAATGCGTTTATTTCCTTGATAATTGTCTCACTTGGGGTAGGATTGGGTATGGGAATGTCTGCTACCGACAGCTTGAAATCTATTCAATCTGGGGTAGGTAGTACGTTGGGGAGCTTGGCATTGATACTGGGGTTGGGTGCAATATTGGGCGGATTATTAGCAGAAAGCGGCGCTGCCCAGGTCATATCCAGAAAACTTACGGATTCATTTGGGGTAAAAAGAATTAGCCTAGCCATGGTATTGACTGGCTTTATCGTTGGAATTCCCATGTTCTACGGAGTGGCGTTTTTGATGGTCTTGCCTATTATTTTTGCCATGGCCAAAGAAACACAGCTACCCATTTTATATGTAGGCTTGCCAATAATTGCAGCTTTGTCAGTCACACACGGATTTCTTCCGCCGCATCCAGCTCCTACTGCTATTGTTGAGTTTTATGGGGCTAACTTACAATTGACGCTTTTGTATGGCCTCATTCTCGCTGTGCCCACGGTGCTTTTAGCAGGCGTTGTTTTTGGTAAAACGATGATGAAAATTGATGCCAAGCCCAATGAAAAACTTTTCAGAACTATAGAAATTGAGCAAGAACAGCTGCCTTCTTTTTCAGCAGCGGTCATGGTAGCATTGACCCCAGTATTGATGATGGGGCTTGCTGCTATTGGGCATTTATTTTTAGCTAAAGAATCTTTGTTAAATCAAGTATTGCAATTTTTTGGAGACCCAGTAATTTCATTATTGATCGCCGTATTTGCAGCGGTATTTACATTGGGGAAAAAATCTGGCAGAAGTTTTTCCATGCTGATGGATGGTTTTGCCGAACACGTAAAACCGATTGCCATGATACTATTGATTATCGCTGGTGGAGGTGCATTTAAACAAGTTTTAGTGGACAGCGGAACCAGCGACTATATCGTCAATTTAATGAAGGATTTAACTTTATCTCCGCTCATCTTAGCTTGGTCAGTGGCGGCCGTACTACGAATTGCACTGGGGTCTGCAACGGTAGCTGCGATGACGGCGGCAGGTATTATGCAACCTCTGATTGCAATGGGACATGTAAGTCCAGAACTGTTGGTATTGGCAACAGGAGCTGGTTCACTTACTTGTTCGCAGGTAAATGATACTGGTTTTTGGATGTTTAAAGAGTATTTTAATCTGACAATAGTACAGACACTTAAATCATGGACGGTTATGGAGACTATTGTTTCTGTTGTTGGGCTTATTGGCTGCCTTTTATTGGATATGGTGATTTAATAAACTTGATGTTTTTATGACGGTAGGTTTAATTGGACTTGATAATAAAGGCATATTGCTTGCGCAAATCCTATTGCAGCATAAAATAACAGTCGTTGCATTTGATGGGCAAAGCGAAAATCGTAAGCGTTCAGCAGAAATGGGAATTGTAACTACCAGCAGTATTCAAGCAGTAGCGATGCATTTGCCTTCGCCTCGAATAATTTGGAATATGGTTGATGCACCCTATGCCATCAAAGATACATTGCTGCTGCATTTATCTGAACTACTATCACCAGGAGATGTCGTGGTGGATGGAATTGGTACAGGTAAAGAAAATCAGGCCGATATTCTTCAAATATTAAATGAAAAGGGAGTGCTGTTATTATTTAGTAAGCTAAGATTTCCACTTGAAAATTCCAAAGTCTGGATAAACGGTGATGCAACCGCCTTTAATATATGCAAACCGATTTTCGATATTGTTTTTTCAGAAAGCTACCAATATATGGGTGCAATTAGCTCTTTCTGAATCAGGTCTATTTATGAAACTCTTGAAAGCTTTTTTACTTAGGTTTTCAGCTGCATTGCATTTTGCCTATTTCGCCTAAGAATGTTTTGCAAAACTTGCCGGAGTAAAGTAGATTGTCTAGGTATTATTTTTTCTGCAAAAAAATATTTTATTCAATTGGTGAAATAATCAAAAGATAAACTATGTTTGTGCTAGATATTTAACAATCGGGTCATTACCTTCTTCGGTCAGGGTTGACGAATCCCAAAAAATCAACTCACCAGGAATCTTTCCCGAATAAATTTTATTGTTTTTTCAGTTCGACTTATTGCAAGTTGTATAAACTCTTATTCCAAGCTTTCACGCTTGGTAGGGAGGTACGTGCGTATATTTAATATATCCATCTGTACTAATGCGCCTTGCATTAAATGCAGCGCTTTGTGAATATCACGACTAATTGTAAAAAATATAGTATTTAATGACATTTCATGGGGCGTGCCCTACGTATGTATAACATCATTTTTTATTAACCCAAATCTTTTTACCATGTCACACCACACGAATTCTGTAAGCCAGGTGTCAAGGTCAAAGCTAACTCAAGGTTTCTTTGGCCGAATGTTCCGTTGTCTACCTCCTTACGACCCGCCTGGGGCAACGGAGCAGGCAAAAATTGCATCCCTGCAAAGTATTGCTAACACCATGCTCGAAACAGGCATATCGGGCAATTTCGACAATGGTAGCATCCCTGCAGGCTACACGTACTTTGGTCAATTTATTGACCACGACATCACTTTCGACCCCGTATCATCCCTGATGAGACAAAACGACCCTGACAAACTGGAAAATTTCCGTACTCCTAAATTCGACCTTGATTGCATTTACGGCCGTGGCCCCAGTGATCAACCTTATTTTTATGAATCTGATGGTGCAACCTTGCTTCTGGGCAAAAACGCCAACAACGAATCTGACCTAATGCGAAATGCAAATGGCGTGGCCATTATCGGTGATCTTCGGAATGACGAGAACCGAAATGTTTCGCAGATGCAGCTCATGTTTATCAGCTTTCACAATAAAGTGGTATCGGTTCTGAAAACCCAAGGCAAGTCTGGGAATGCGCTTTTTGAGGAAGCCCAGCGGGTGGTTCGGTGGCATTACCAATGGGTTGTTATCAACGATTTCGTCCGCCGGCTTTGCGGTCAGGTGTTGATAGACAAACTACCGAACAATCCCGGTGGAGGCTTGATTATAGACAAGGAGGTTCGACTTAAATTCTTCGGGTGGGAACATGACGTTTACATGCCAATTGAGTTTTCAGTTGCTGCCTACCGCCTTGGCCACACAATGGTTCGCCCTAATTATTTGCTGAGTGAAAAACTGGGCAAAGTGCGCACTACAGCAGGGAAACCTGCCGAACTGCCAATTTTCGATGTGGCATCCAATGACGATTTGCGAGGCTTCAAACCGTTGCCGAAACAGCATACGATTCAGTGGGATTTGTTCTTGGATTTGACTGGGAACCCAAAATTGCAGTTCTCCCGTAAATTGGATGGTAAGCTCTCGCCGGGCTTGGGTGCCATACCATTTGCTGGTAACAGCTCTTTGGCTTACCTCAATCTCCTTCGCAGTTACCGTATGGACTTGCCCTCTGGGCAGGATGTGGCTCGTTACATGGGCATCGTACCCCAACATGGTAATCAACACGACCCGCTTTGGAAGTATATTCTTGAAGAAGCGCAAACCATGACGGGGGGAACTAGTCTAGGCACAGTGGGTGCTCACATCGTCGCCGAGGTGTTCGTTGGCTTGTTGGCCTGCGACAAAAATTCCTACCTAAACCTCGACCCAAGGTGGAGCCCGGCCAACGAAACGGCTGTGCCAATACCATTTGACAATGTAGCCTTTCAACTTCGGGACATCGTGAAATTCTCAGGTGTACCTGTCGACGACAATGATATCAACAACACGGTTCATTAATTGTCGCTTTTTAAACCCACACCAGCCATGCTGGTGTGGGTTTTCTTGCCTATTTATCTTTTACATGAAACAGCACGCCGTCAGGTATTGCTTGCTCTTTCAGGTTTTCTGCAGACCAATTGACTTTTAATTCCTCGCCACCAGTTGCATTAAAATATCTGACAACAAATTCATGATATCCGGCTTTTAAAGCTATTGCCCCTTCTACAGTTTTTGAACCATGTTGTCCATCGTTGTCTACTACTGTTTCATTGTCAACTCGAAGTGTACTGCCATCATCAGATGTAGTGGAGAAAATGTATACGCCTGTACTTGGAACCTTAATAAATCCTCTATACTCAAAGCCATAATTTTCTCCCAAATAATTCTTGGCAGAGCGATCGAAATTCGTAACATATCCTTTTTTTAGGGCAGTCATTTTGTCAAAATCAGGAAGTTTTTCCCATTTGCCTTCAAAATAAAAATACTGTAAGCCGGGTACAGCCGCCGCAACAGGAGTATCGGGTTTAGCTTCTTTCTTCCAAAACCCCTGCTGCATAACTCCACTGATAAGTTTCTGGTCCCGAAATGTAGCAGCAGTAATCGTTGTGGTTTCTGTGATTTTTATTGGCTCTTCATATAATTTACTCATAATATTAGGCTCTGTACCATCCGTAGTGTACCTGATTTCTGTATTTG
This sequence comes from Bacteroidota bacterium, assembly GCA_016124585.1. Classification (GTDB taxonomy): domain Bacteria; phylum Bacteroidota; class Bacteroidia; order Chitinophagales; family Saprospiraceae; genus UBA6168. The sequence goes on from WGNL01000004.1 coordinate 161,916, forward strand.
CACCTTCACTGGCTAGCATTATTTCCATGCTCCCAACGAAATAATTCAACTTGTTTTTCACAACAGGAGGCAGATGGATTTCTGGCTTTCCTTTTAATTGTAACAGGATAACCGTGTTGATTGGGTCTATCAATTTGGAGGGGAGGTCAAGTACGATGGCATCATCCACACGTTCAAACCGGGGACTTTTTTTGCTTGGATCTGCAAGATAGCTGGCACCCATTGGGGTGTTGGCAATGCCACGCAGGACAATCTGGCGATTATTTGGGCCATTGTCAAAAACATGCAAGTAAAGGTTTGTGTTGTCACCATTGGCTTTCATGGTCACTCTGCCCCAATCATAACTGCCAAGCGGGCTTGCAACCGTTCCATGAATGGATTCACCATTTTTCTGCATCCATTTTCCCATTTCTTTCAGTCTTTGAATACTTTCATCTGGGAAGAGCCCTTCAGCAGTTGGCCCAACATTAAGCAGGAAATTGCCGCCTTTGCTGGCAATGTCAGCCAGATTTTGAAGCAGCAATTTTGTGGATTTGAAGTTTTTATCTGCTTTGTTGTAGCCCCAATTATCATTCATGGTCATGCAACTCTCCCAATCAACTCCTGGTAGTCCAGTCGCAGGAATTTCTTGTTCTGGCGTACCAAAGTCACCGGCAAATTGTCCTGGTGCCGTGAAACCTGCCATGCCGTCCCGATGGGCACCCACTCGGTTATTGATGATAATGTCGGATTTTAGACTTCGTACATAATTGTAAAGATCCTTGCCTCGGTCACTGTTCCAAGTGTTTTCCCACTCACCGTCGAACCAAAGCACATGTGGTGCATCCCCATAATTTGTGCAAAGTTCCTTTAATTGCGCTTTCATGTAATCAACATACCTGTCAAACTTGGCACCTTTCGTTGAGCGATTCACTTCCCAGTTTCGCCGAGGCAAATAGTCGGGGTGATGCCAGTCCATAATTGAATGGTAGAAACAAAGTTTGATGCCTTCTTTTTTGCACTCGTCTGCCAGTTCCTTGAGCGGATCCCGTTTGAAGGGCGTTGCCATCACATCAAAATCGCTGACTTTGCTATCAAATATAGCAAAGCCATCATGATGCTTACTGGTAATGACAATGTATTTCATGCCTGCATCTTTTGCCATTTGAACCCAATCATGTGCATTGAATTTGGTAGGATTGAATTTGTCCACGAAACCGTTGTAGGTTTCCAAAGGAATTTGAGCAGAAGTGCGGATCCATTCCCCGTAGGTGTTTTTGTCGCCCCATTCCCCAGCAGGAACTGCGTATAATCCCCAGTGAATGAACAGGCCAAACCTCGCTTCACGCCACCATTCCATGCGCTCATTGCGTGCTGCTTCCGATTCGTTTAGATAATCTTTGGTGTAGGTTGTTTTTTTAGTGGAGTGACAGGCACCAATGGCCAAAGCCAGTAAAATGGCTGCGAACAAGACAATTTTAAAGTTGATTTTCTTCATAATCAATGGCTTTAATTTGCAAAGGAGTGAGAAAAATTTTGGCAAGTCTAAGTAATTTTTCATGGTTTTTCGTGCTGAAAAAACTCGGATTAACCGTTTTAGGCGTAATGAATTGTGTGGAAATTAATCATGTTCTGCATTGGAAAAAATATGGCAGATTTATATTTCGGCACAATTTTCATTCTATTAAGTAGTTCAATACTGATGCTTTTCGGGCGCAAATGGCCTGAAAACCCTCCACACTACTATTTACCCACCATTTTTTTATTTCGGATGATAGCACGGGTTTTTCCGTAGCTCCGCAAAACGATATTTCCCGCTTAAGACTGGCTAAAACATACTAATTCAGTGCAATCCTTTAGTAGTTAAGGTATTGCGCAAAGCATTGTGTTATCGTACTCAATCGAACCTGACTTGTTCTGAATTATTGCCCCTCGTCAATCTTTAGAAACAGCTTGACATGAAATTGAAGGCTTTAAAATTGCTAATCACATGCTTCATTTTAGTAAATCAACTTGAAGCTATTAATGGCCCGTATTTACCTACCACCACTAATTTTGAATTGATTAGGGGAATGGTTGTGGTTCAAGCAGAACTGGACGGAAGTATCGCAAATTTCATTCTCGACACTGGCTCTCCGATGATGATTTTAAATGAAAAAAATGCAATTTCTGCTGATTTTCAGGCAAATAATCTCCAAGGTGGCATGAGGGGTGAATGGAAGAACATTGACATGTTTGCCTGGGCAGGTGTTAGAAAATTTGATTTAAAAGCTTTGACAACGGATATCAGCGCCTTGGAAATGGTCACAGGAAAACCAATCGCCGGTTTAATCGGCTATGATTTTTTGGAAGATTTTGAGCTGTTGATTGATTTTGACCGATTGCTTGTCACCTTGGTGCCCGCTGGCGCAGTTGCAAAAATGGAAGATTGGAGCCTACGTAAAATAGTGCCGTTCACTTTTGCAGGTCATCTGCCAGTTATTGAAGCAAAAATTGGTGATGTTCAATTGCGGCTAGGTCTCGACACAGGTTGCAATACAAACATGCTGAACAACTCCAAAGCTGAGGAGCTTGATGCCGAATTGGTAACCCCAGTCTCGAATGCAGGAGTGATTGGAATGAGCGGGGAGTCCATCAATATCAATGCTGCTGATGTGGTGGAAACAAATATTGGTGGGTTAAACTTTTGGAACATGAGGTTCGTCTTTTCGGATATTTCTCATCTTCAAAACCTCGTTGACAACGGCGTAGATGGGCTTCTTGGCTTTCCTTTTTTTAAATCAGGCAAGTTTTCTTTGAACTATACTGCTCGGACAATTTCAATTTGGGAGTAAAAAAAGGCCACAGACTTTCCACCTTTTCAACCAAAATAACGGAAAATCTGTGGCAATTTGTCTTTTAATCAACTTCTACGTTGACTTTGCCCTCACTGTCCTTTTTCGACTTTTCTTTGTCTTTTTCTATCTGGTATTTGGAGCCACTTTCCAGTTTTCTTGACACCGCAGCATACGGCCCAATCACTACTTCCTCACCTTCTTTCAATCCACTTAAAATCTGGATATAATCGTTGTCCTGAATACCCGTTTTCACTGTTCTCATCTCTACAGTGTCCGCTTTTGTGGTCACAAAAACAACTTCCAGTAAGTCATCAAAATTGGATGAAGCGGAAGTAGAGGCTTCTTCCTCATTCACAGTTTTTTCTTTGGTTTGTTTTACCTTTTTTTCGTCCTTGTCACGAGTTCCCACTGCTTGAATCGGCACGCTGACTACGTTTTCAACGGTGTTTGTGAAAATCTCTACCGATGCCGACATCCCTGGTCTGAAAGGGTACGGCTTACCAGGTTTTACCAATTCCTTGTAAGAAGCCGGGTCAATGTCGATCTTGACTATGAAATTGGTGACTTGGTCAGTTGTCAGGTTGACAGAACCAGTGACCGAACTGACGAGGTTGTTTGCGGTATGTGCAATTTCAACCACTTTCCCGGTGAACTTCCTATCCAGGTAGGCATCAATTTCAATCTTGACCAATTGCCCCAATGCAAGGCGGGGCAAATCGTTTTCGGTGACTTCCACCTGTACTTCCATCGCCTTGAGGTCGGCGATCCGCATGATTTCAGTACCCGCCATCATAGAAGTTCCAACGACCCGCTCGCCCTTTTCGACATTAAGTTTTGACAAAATGCCGCTCATATTGGCGTAGATAGTCGTCCTTTTTAAGCTAGTGTTGATTTCCTTCAGTGAAGCTTCGGCGCTTTTTATTTGAAATTCGGAAGATTGCGCCGTTTGCTGTGCCGAACGGATATTGGCTTCGGCAGCACGCACATTGGATTCCAATTGCTTGACCTGGGTCAATGAGGCGTCAAAATCCTGCTGCGAGATAACACCATCCTTGAAAAGTTTTTCATTTCGTTGATGGATCTGGCGTGCATTTTCTAACTGCGCAGTTAGTTGTTCTTTTTGTGCCTTGGCTGCTTCAATCTGGGCTTTTGAATTGGCCAAAGTAGCTTTTGCACTATTTACGCCAGCAGCAGCACGATCTACTTGGGAGTTGTAAGCCTCAGGGTCAACCCTTGCAAGCACTTGGCCTACCGTCACACTGTCCCCTTCTTTCACGTACAGCTCAACGATTTGGCCTGAAACATCCGAACTGATTTTGACCTCTGTTTTAGGAAAAATTTTACCGCTGGCTTCAACAGTTTCTTTGATGGTTCGCAGGCTTGCCTTTTCCACCTCCACTACCTCGCCTGTCTTGTGGTTGGAACCTTTGATGATCGCAGCTACTAGTAAAAGCAGTACAACGCCGATCAGAATGTATATCCAAAGGTTTTTCTTTTTCCTGTTCGTTGTCATTTCGTTTTATGTTTTAAGTCCAAATTTTTTTGATTGATGGCAGATTTAACTTTCACGAATTCATTAATCCAATTTTATCTGCCTGCCGAGGTAAAAATCAAGGATTTTCAACCGGAACAAATAGTCGTACTTGGCTACCGTCAAGTTGGTTTGAGCGGTATCATAGGTATTTCGGGCAGTGAGCAATTGTAGGTTGTTGATTGTGCCCAACTTGAAACGCAACTCGGCATTCTCAAAAGCCACCCGACCAGCTTCGGCAGCTTTTTCTGAAGCATCCAATGTAAGTTGGGCCGCACGAGCGCTGGCAATGGATTGCTGCACATCGTTTTTCAGTTGCTGTTTCCCCAAATCGCTTTGAACCTGGGCATTCAGTATCCCAACCTGTGCTCTTTCTACATTCACATCATTTTTACCATTACTGTAAATCGGAATGTTAAGATTTAGACCAAAATTTTGACCAAAATTGTCTTTCAACTGGTCAAAATAAGGATACGGCTTCACATTGGCATCTTGTCCCTCGTATTGTACATCCAATGAAGTCTGGGTAGATGGAATGTAAAAAGTCTGCGTATAAGTTTTGGTATAGGGTTCATACAATTTCGAAGCATCTGACCATCGGCTATCCATGCCAGCAAAAATTGTTAGGGTAGGGTAGTAACCAGAATTCGCCAATTTCACATCGACTTCTGCACTTTTTACTCGAAGTTCATTTGCTTCAATTTGAGGTTGTGTGTTGACGGCTTTGCCATAAACCTCTCCGAAAGTAGTCCCCATTGGATCTGCATCTTTGGGAATGCTAAATTGTGGACGCTCAATCTGCATGTCCGTGGAGGGGTCTATCTGCATCAACTCCTTGAGGTTCAAGTAATTGAGTTCAATGGTATTTTGGGCCGTAACAATGGCTTGTTCGTCATTGGCAATTTGAGCTAATACATCCAAACGGTCATTGGCAGGTATCGAGCCTGCTGAAATCAACTTGTCGGTCTGCCCAAGTTGGTCTTGCGAAAGTTTTAACCTGCGATTTGCATTTTCAAGCTGCTCCTCTGACATGAGAATGCTGAGGTAAGCATTTGCAATGCTCAATGCGATGTTATTGAAACTGGTTTCAGCATCTTTTTCAGCTGCCAGTACATCTATTTTTCCCTGCTTGATGGTGTTGTTGATTCTGCCACCAGAATAAATCGTGGCGCTGGCATTAAGGCCCATGCTGTTGAAGGCAATGGTTTGGTTGTTGAAGCTGTTAGTGGTTGGGTCAATCGTACGGCCAAATTGATAACCCGCACTGCTGCTGGCACTCAAGCTCGGCATTCTCGACAATCTGTTTTGCTTGTCTAACAATTTGGCATTCGCAATGCCATAGCCCGCTTGTTTCAACGACAGGCTATTGGTCCGGGCATATTCTATGCAGCGTTGAAGCGACCAAGTTTCTTGGGCAAGTAGGTTATTGTGTGGAAATAAACTGGCAAAAACGAGTACGGTGAAAATTGTCAATTTGTGGTGTATGGATTGTGCTGACCTCATGATTTCAATTATTTTTTTGAACGAGCAACAATATTAGATGCCGCCTTTGGCAGCATTGAAATAATTCTATCAACGGTGTTCATTTTTGGATAAAGAGGGGGGAAAAGAAAGGACGAAAGATAAACAGCAACGAGTGCTTGCATGACCTCCCACAAATATCACACTGCAAAACAATCCCTTAACCCAAGCAGGCTGCCTGCTTTTAATTGCCTTGCTTTTTAAGCCAAGCAATTATTTCAGTATCTTTTTTTGCTTGAATATCTGTTGGTAGTTCAACGGTCTTTCGATTTTTCATGTCAATGGCATGAGGCGTACGGGCTGTTCCATCCGCTAGTTCCTTCAAAATAATGTAGCGGTTGTTTTTAAAAGATTTGTTGATTACTGGGTCGAATTTGAGCGGTTTGTTGAAGAGGATGTTTAAAGAAAAAGCCTCTTTGTCATAGTCATAATCTGGTGCCAGGGCTTGGTAGCCATCAGCTTCATTATTTGATTTCAACAAAAAAAGAGAATTATACTGCTCGCCTTTGACGATTGGGAACTCGGCAACTGGCAATACGGGCGACGGCTTTGCAGGGTCTGTCAGGTCGTACACAAATGGGCCTAAACTTGCCGCAAACCCCACGAGGTAGTTCTCCCACAGCTCCAATCTTTTGATGGCACCACTTTGTGCATCCTCTGTGTAGCGTTGGTTGAGGAATTTTGGAACCAAAGGTGCCGACAACTTCAATGCGGCGAGGTCAAGGATGTAAAATTTGTCAAAGCCTCGAATGGCTACCTGATTGCTGACATTGTTGTAGGTGATTTCGGATAAATAATAGGGATAATCCGCACTTAGGTTCACTGGCAATACTTCCCGGAAAACCTGGTGGCATTTGCCATCATACACCGTCAAAACCCGGTGGCTTTCACCAAGGTCCTTGTCTTCAGTCTCCTTCTCAGCGGAAATAACCACAAAGCGGTCGATACTTGCTGCCCAAAACATATTGCCCTCCATCACACTTCCTACCAATTTGCAAGTAGGCCTGGCATTTTCAATGGGCATTGGCAAACTATCCGCAACAGTCTGGGTAGTATCTCCTGCGTTGGAATTTGAGTTGGCATTATTCTCTGGGGTGGTTTCCGTAGTGCAAGCGGCCATTCCAGCCAGCAGAAGTATTGCGAAGATTTGGGATAAGATTTTCATTTTCAGAACTTGTTTCAGGCAAAGTTGGTGAAGATTTCTTGAAAAAGGCTCAAAACTTTATCGTTTCAGCGTTTTCGCTTTTGTCGGATTTTAGGTTGGTTCCATTCTTCCCGCTGCGCAAAATCCACGATTTTGCGCATGGCTGTTAGAATGAGCAAAAATACCAGGTATCCAATGGTCAATACGATGTAAATCCATTTGTAGGGCCCAGCCTCGTTCATGGTAAAGCCACTGAAAAGCTGCGCAAGCAGTGCAGAGGTTACTGCCAGCCCCACAAAACATAAAACGGAGCGGCTCCAGTACCCATCCGTGTTTTTTGCAAAAATGCTCATAATGGCATTCATGGCAGCAAAAAAAAGGAGGAAAGAGGCGGCAATCGTCCAAGGGAATCGCTGCTCAATCTCCATGCCTGCCCCTTTGAAAAACAAGGACCCAATATTGAATATCAAAACCAAGGAAAGTAGTGCAATTCCCTGATAAACAGGATTTTGCAATTTGACGAACAACAGGTGAGATTTTTGTTCCATGATTCCAGTTTTTCAATAATTCAATGCAGTTGACATTTCAGTTGCCAACCAAGCCAGCCGTCAAACTATCTCGCCAAACAAATCGAACTCAGCGGCACTGGTCACGTTCACTGTGGCAAAGTCACCGATCCGGGCAAAATTGGACTTCGCCTCTACCAGCACCTCATTGTCAACTTCCGGACTATCAAACTCAGTGCGTCCAACAAAATAAGCACCTTCTTTACGGTCGAACAGCACCCGAAAGCTTTGGTTTACCTTATCCAGGTTTTTTTGGTAACTAATATCCTGCTGAATTTCCATCAAGCGTGCAGCCCTATCGGCCTTGATTTCCTCAGAAACATCATCCGGTAAATCGTAGGCACTTGTGTTTTCTTCATGGCTGTACTGAAATACACCGAGCCGTTCGAACTCCATCTCCCGCACAAAATCGCAAAGTTCTTCAAACTCTTCTTCCGTCTCCCCCGGAAAGCCAACCAGCATGGTCGTTCTGATGGCGATACCAGGTACTTTTTCCCTGGCCATTTTGATCAATTCCGTGGTTTCCTCCCTCGTTATTTGACGGCGCATCCGTTCCAGTACCCCGTTCGAGGCGTGCTGAAGTGGAATGTCCAGGTAATTGCAGACCTTGGGCTGCCGGGCCATGGCATCGAAGATTTCCAATGGGAATTTACTCGGGTAGGCATAGTGCAGCCGGATCCATTCAATGCCCTCCACTTCGCAAAGCGCATCAAGCAAGGCGGGCAGTTCCCTTTTTTTGTAGAGGTCCAAACCGTAGTAGGTGAGTTCCTGGGCGATGAGCATCAGCTCCTTTACGCCCCGTTTTGCCAAGCTCTTCGCCTCGGCTACCAAGGATTCAATGGGGCGGGAGACATGCTTGCCCCGCATCAAGGGGATGGCGCAAAAACTGCAGGTGCGGTTGCAGCCTTCCGATATTTTGAGGTAGGCATAATGGGGTGGGGTGGTTATCAACCGCTCGCCGATCAGGTCGTGCTGGTAATTGGCGTTCAGGCGGGAAAGCAGCCCCGGCAATTCCAAGGTGCCAAACCAGGCATCCACTTCTGGTATTTCACGCTCCAAATCTTCCCGATAGCGTTGCGACAGGCAGCCAGTGACGTAGAGCTTGTCAATGCCGCCCTCGCTCCGCACATTGGCGTATTCCAGTATCGTATCAATGCTTTCTTGTTTTGCAACGTCAATGAAACCACAGGTATTCACGATGACAATATTCGCATCCGCTTCCTCACTGTCATGCACCACGTCAAAATCATTGGCCTTGAGCTGTGTGATCAGGTTTTCACTGTCCACTAGGTTCTTTGAGCAACCTAGGGTGATGACATTGACTTTATCTTGCTTTATGGTTCGAGTCTTCATGTTGAAATAAATAAGCGGCAAAGTTACAAAGCTGGGCGGCATTTTGGCCAGCAATAAAAAAGCCTTGACTGAAAGCGACAGTCAAGGCTTTTTTGTTTGAAGGAGACCCTATCAATTGATGACGGATACCCGTTGTGTCTGAAAATCCTTTTTGGTCCTTAGCGTAACGAAATACAGGCCAGAAGACAGGTCAACAGTAGGTATTTCGAAACTGCTTTCCCCAGCCTTGAAATCTGTTTGCGGAAACTCCTGGACTAATCTTCCAGTAATGGAAGTGATGCTGACCGTGGCCTGTACGGCTTCCGTTGTGTTCACTTTGATAAAAAATGGCTCGCCAACACGAACAGGGTTCGGGTTGATGCTCCAATTTTCCACCTCTGGAATCGTGGAAGTGTCACTCAACTGCTGGTCTCCGGTTTTGAAGATTTTCTGACCTGAGAAAAGGCCACAAGTGGAATATTCATTGTAGGCCAATACTTTCCATAGATAGCTTTTGTTGGGCAGCAAATCCGTCAAAGTGATGGAATTGGTCGTGGCGATATACCGCTGGCCAGTGTTTGTCAATTCAAGGAAATACCTGTCGGCACCTGCCACGGCTGTCCATTCCAGTTTAACGGAATTGTAAGTGGATACTACCTCGTTTTGCTGTGGACTGATGGCCGTAGGGGCACTGCCGACTTGTGTCAAGTTTGGGGTGTAGTTCGGACGGATATAATTGCGGGGATTGCTGAACAAGCTGCCGTGGATTTCCGTCTTTTGGTCGTCGGTAAAATGGTAGTCACCACAGCCATACACATAGTTCATGTAATTATGGATGTCGGGGGAAAGTAGCTGACCATTGGGGTCTTTGGCGTTCTGCGTATAGGCGCAGCTGTTGTTCGGGAACATGTAATCGGCAGGCGTGTCGCAAATGCCATCACCTGCATTAAGGCAATTGGTTCCGTTCACCAATTCGTTTGGCACACCGTCGGGCGAAGTTGGCCCCACGGGGTTTCCGTTAGCTGCCGCATCCCAGCCCCCAGTACTTTCCCAGCCATAAAACGTATGGTTTAGGCTGAAAAAATGACCTACTTCATGGGGCAGTACCAGGGATTGTCCGGTATGGCTTTCCAAGCAAACAATCCAGTCGTTGCCATTTGGGCCAGCCTCTGGTTGATAGTAGGCCAAGACGCCTTCCTCCGACATTTCATGCACCACAAAAATATTGATGGCATTGTAGATCATCTGGCCGGAAATAGCATTTGAACCTGAAAACGAAGTTGGGTTGCTGTAAATGCTGGTGCTGTTGATGTACTTGAATTCCTTCAAATAGAATTGAATGTCTTGGTCAGCGTAGGCGTCGTTCAGCACGCATAGCGCTTGCAGGCCTGAACGTTCAGAAGCCCTGCCGCTGCCATCGCTTTTAGCCACCAGAAAGAAACGCACCGGAACATACGTGATGGCGCCACGGGTGTAAACAAAATCACGCATCTCATTGCGGTTTGCCTGCATCTGAGCCATGATTTTCTTTCCAGCTTCGGCAGTTACGCCACATTTAAATTGTGCATTGGCGGCAGTAACTGCAAAAAAAGCAGTCACCATCAATGTCACCCAGAATTTTATGCTCTTAACCATTTTGAAGATTTTGAAATTTGCGTTATTTAATGCCTAACACGGTTTGAAGAATGCAGTTGCAAAGTTATCAAAAAAACATGCCCAAACATGTCTTTCCCCAGTCAAATTCTGTTTGTTGCAATGGAAAAAAACTACTTTTGCGCCGCTTTTTGAAAATCATTTTTTGAAATGGTTGATAACGCATTTATCGGAGTTGTTTTCCCGGCGTTCTGCTGAATTGCTTAGCGCCATCAACTGCATAAACCCTTATCAACCTTTATCAACCAAATAATACTAGTATGAGCAAAGTAACCGTAATCGGGGCAGGCAATGTGGGCGCCACCTGTGCCAATGTCTTGGCCCACAAAGACATCGTAAACGAAGTTGTGTTGATTGACATCGTCGGCAACCTCGCCAAAGGCAAGGCCCTCGATTCTTGGCAGCAGGCACCTATTGACGGCTACAGCACCTACCTCAGTGGCGGCGACGACTATGCGGCCACCGAGGGCAGCGACATCGTGGTCATTACCGCTGGCGTGCCCCGCAAGCCCGGCATGAGCCGTGACGATTTGATTTCGACCAATGCCCGCATCGTGAACACGGTGACGGAGAATATCATGAAGCACAGCAAGAACCCCATCCTCATCGTGGTATCAAACCCACTTGACGTGATGACCCTTGCTTGCTGGCGTGCCTCCGGCCTTGATTCCTCCAAGGTATTCGGGATGGCTGGCGTGCTCGACACCGCCCGCTACCGTGCCTTCCTCGCCACGGCGCTCGGCTGCTCTCCAAAGGACATCCAAGCCCTGCTAATGGGCGGCCACGGCGACACGATGGTGCCGCTGCCCCGCTATACTACTGTCGCTGGCATCCCTGTGACGGAACTCATCGGAAAGGAAGAACTTGACGCCATCGTACACCGTACCGCAGTTGGTGGCGGTGAACTCGTGCAACTGATGGGCACTTCTGCATGGTACGCACCCGGTGCGGCTGCTGCGCAAATGGTGGAATCCATCGTGCGGGACGAGAAGCGCATCTTCCCAGTTTGCGCCAAATTGGATGGCCAGTACGGCCTAAACGACATCTTCCTCGGTGTGCCTGTGAAACTTGGCAAGAACGGTATCGAGCAAATCATCGAAGTGCAACTCAACGCCGACGAGAAAAAATTGCTCACCGATTCTGCCGCCGCTGTGAAGTCGGTAATTGATGTTTTCAATGCGATGGAGCTGTAAATTTGAACGGTGAATTGGCTTTGCGGCCAATTCCTAGCTTAATAAAAAAAGCCCGGCGCTGGTGCGCTGGGCTTTTTTGTGTCGGTTAGTGACCGGGTGACTCAAAGTCACCCGGTCACTGGTGTGTAAGTTGTCTGAATCACGGATTGGGCGGATTGGTGGATTTCACGGATGAGGGCCTGCCCAAACCCGTCCACTTTTTGACAACCCGGCAAACCCTACCTTCACCTCCTTCCGTCAAATCCGTAAAAGCACACAGCACCCTTGTCCTCCCCGAAGGGGAACTGTCTGCTTGTAAAGGGAGAGTGGGAGAGCAAGTTAAGCGTTGTACCACTTGCTCACCCGCTGCCTAGTCGCAGTCCTCGCTCAAATGGAAGTGCTCGCCGATGGGGAAAGGTAGCCAAGGTTGGTGGCGTGTTGTCGCCCCGCTAAGCGCCCCTTTTGTCATGGTCGAAGACCACCTCAACGTCGTAAATGGCATCACGTTTGACGTCGCTGGTCGCCTGCGGCGATGACAAAGGCGGCGCACAGCGGGCCGACAACTGCCGTCCCATCGCCCGCTGTCTAAATTAGGGATTGAAGGGATGGCCAAATTGCACGGATAGGTGGTCTTCGGAATCCTTATATCAGATTAATCCGTGATTCAGACAGCAAAGGCGCAACGTTTTCACCCAAAAAAAACAAGGGACGAACCGCATCCCACGGCCCGTCCCCCATTCATATTTCACAATTCAACATCATCACCTTGCTCTCGCCTCAGCTGGGCCGCCCTATTTGCTGTCCTGTATGGCACCAATAGCCACAGTTCGTCGTGTGATTGATGCCACCAGAAATCAAGATGCTGAAGCCCAAGAAATCAGACTTTCCAATCTGGAAGTTATCAACCAAATAAATGCCCATCGTATTTTTCTAAACGAGAACCTGCGTGGAATCGTAATGGATGAGATTTGAATGACAAGCATTGTTTGAAGATTCAATATTACAATTCAATACACTTTCGTCCTTTCAATACAGCAACACCTCGTCCAAACCCGCCCCTTCATCGTTTACCCTTCTCCCCGCTGCAACGCATCCAAATGTATTTCTATCTTTGCGGCATCAGCAGAGTAGGAAGTTTGGCAAGTCTGTAAGGTTTAGGAAAGCATTCCGTCTAAACCCGCTAAACTTACTTAACCTCCTGAACTCGACAAAATACATCCGACATGCTGCAAGACTTGAAAGAAATATTTGGTGACACGAATGGCCTCGACCCTAAGAGTGTGGAGTCGCTGACACGGGCATTGGACAAAAACAACTTGCCCGGCTTTGACTATTTGGAGTTCAAGCTTTCCTTGGGGAAATTGGCGCAGATGAACTTGCCGGAGGAGATGGCCTATAAGTCGGCGTTCGCCACGGCTTCTACAGTGGGGCTGACCAAGGAGAAGCTGTTGACCACTGGCCAGCATTACCGCAAGGTGTTGTTTGACGAAAAAGACCAGTTCAATGTGGCCCTGCAAGGGCAATTGCAAAAGCGGGTGAACAACAAGCAGGAGGAAGTGGTGAAATTGAAGGCGCAGATACAGGCGTGGCAGGAGCAAATCCTCAACCTCCAGAACCAAATCGCCAAATCGCAGGCCACCATCGACGATGCGGACAACCAAGTGGCTGCCGAGATGAAGAAAATTCAAGCCACTAAAGATAGCTTCGAACATACCCACCAAAGCATCATGAACCAAATAGAATTGGACATTCAAAACATCCAAAAATATCTTTAAGGCGTAAATACAACTGGTAGGTTCTAAAATCTTCCCATTTTTGACCCAAAGAAGGCTCACAACTCAATCATTACACCTACGACTATAATGAACTGCAAACAAGGAACAGAAATCATAATTGGGCAAATGACGGATCTGCTTGGCCGTATTGCACCTGAGACCTATGCCCAGTCGCTGCCGCTTTTCAATGGCTCCTCCATTGGGCAACATTTCAGGCATATTGTCGATTTTTATGGTTGCCTGAACCGTGGTGTTTCGGAGGGCCGGATTGACTATGCCCTTCGCCAGCGTGACGCCCGTGTTGAGACGGAACCAAGCTACGCCGCTCAGGTTCTACACGATTTTTTTGTGAAACTGAACGCAGTAGAAGAAGCGGCCAGCGTGGAGGTTGTAGCGGATTTTTCTTCAGAATTGAACGAAACAAGGCCAGTCGTGCTTTCAACAGTTGGCCGGGAAATGATGTATGCCTATGACCATGCGGTACACCATTTGGCCATGATAAAAATGGGCCTGAAAGTCACCTCCCCATTATTGGAAGTTGACAAAAACCTCGGTGTGGCACCTTCCACGGTGAAGCACTGGAATGCTTAAAAGATTGTTGAATTGTTGAATTGTTTGATTGTTATGTGGTGGGTGTTTATCCCAAAAATCCTCCAATTTAGTTAATGCAAAACATTGTGACCAACTGCATCCCAAACAACAATTCAGCTATTTATCAATTCAACAATTTTCCAAAATGGATTACCACCAATACAGTATCACCACAGACCCTTCCCAGAATGATGTTTTGATTGCCTTGATTAGCCACTTGCCATTCGATACTTTTGAGGAAACGGAAACTGGTTTCAACGCTTTCTTGCCGCAAGGCCATGATGAAAATGAAGTGGAGGCAGCGTTGGCAGAACTTCAAGAACGCTTTAATTTCCAGTTGGAGAAATCGTTCATCCCCGGCCAGAACTGGAACGAAATCTGGGAATCGAATTTCCATCCTGTCATTGTTGGCAATTTTTGCGGCATCCGTGCGGATTTTCATGCCCCTTTGGAAGGGATGGAGCATGAGTTGGTCATCAACCCAAAAATGGCATTCGGAACCGGGCATCACGAGACCACATTTTCTGTCATTGAAATCATGCAAGGCATCCAGTTCGAGGGTAAAAATGTCCTTGATTATGGTTGTGGTACAGGTGTTTTGGCCATCCTTGCTTCCCGTTTGGGGGCCAATAGCGTGCAGGCAGTAGATATTGAAATCGAATCCTACCGGAACACCCTTGAAAACAGCCAAAACAATGGGGCAGGAAATGTGGAAACCTTCCACGGCATACTGACCGATGTGCCGGGAGCGGATTTCGATATCATCCTAGCAAATATCAACCGCAATGTAATTTTGGACTCGCTATCCCCGTTATTTAAGCTGCTGAAACCTGGTGGACAATTGGTCGTTTCAGGTTTTGTTTTAGATGATGAACAATTGATGTTGGATTCGTTGGAAAATCAGGGTTTTACCATTCAAGCAATAAAACGGAAAAACAACTGGCTGGCAATGAAAACCATAAAAACGGGCTAATCTGCCCCACATGCTAAGATGAAAATTTGGTATAGTTTAATAGTCGCTTTTTTTGCATTTCCCTTCCTTCTTTCGGCTCAAAAGCTTGAAAAATTCTCGGAAGACCAAGCCAGTTTCCTTAAAGAATTGGAGGGCTTGATGACCGCTTCCAAAAACTCCAAAATGGAGGACCTTTACAAGGATTTTGAGAAGTCTGTCAAATCTGGCGTTTACACAGAGGTAGAAATTATGCGGATTCGCCTAACTGGCGACAGGATGCTGGAACAGAAAATGCCCGCCAACCCTTATTTCACAGCCTATCTTCAGGCACTTTCCTTGGTTAAAAAATCAGAACTTGGTGAAAGCCGTTTTCAAAACTGGCATGATGTGCTGGATGGGATGCTGGGCAGCATTGAGAACCGTAAACTCAAGCCCTACCAGGATTTTCTGGAATTCAGTTATGGTTTTTTTGAAAAAAACGCCCTTCGTAAATCGGACTTGGGCACCAATTGGATTGCCAATGCCTCCCGCTACGAAATGGTCCTAGAGGATAAAAAGCCTTTGATAAAATATGACAAATTGGACTTGGTGGCTACCCGTGGCAAGGACTCCATCATGATAAAATCGACGGCAGGGGTCTATTACCCTGTGGAGGAAATTTGGAAGGGTAAGGGCGGCATTGTTACATGGGAACGATTGGGCCTCAAAAACGATGTGTATGCAGAACTGACAGAGTATGAGTTTGAAGCCAAGAAAAGTATTTACGATGTAGCCAGTGTGAAAATGCACTACCCACTTTATTTCGGGCAAAATGTGGTAGAGGGAAAGTTTGAAGACAAATTGGTTACTTCCAACGAGGCGACTGAAGGTAGTTACCCCCGTTTTGAATCAAAAGAAAGGGTTTTGGAGCTGAAGAATATTGGAGAAGGTGTCCAACTCCGAGGTGGTTTTAGGTTGCAGGGAATCACGGTTTATGGTTACGGCGACCGTGCCGAACGGGCAGAACTCAAGCTTTTCAATAACAAACACAATTTGGTTTATAAAGGCCAGGCGGAGCTTTTCATTGTAAAACAAGAGGAAAGAATCGTTGGAGAAGGGGTGGAGTCAGCCATTTATTTTGGCAAAGACTCCATTTACCATCCTTCGGTAAATATCCGTTTTGACCTGAAGACCCGTGAGCTTCAACTTGCCCGTGGCAAAAGGGGGAGTGACAGGAACCCGTTTTTCAATTCCTACCAGCAAATTAATATTGATGCGGAACGAATGGATTTTGAGCTGGCGACCGATAGTATTTACATAGGCCGTCGGAACATGGGTATTGCAAAATCGGCTGTGCCTGTGGTTTTTGAATCGCTCAAATTTTTCAATGAGAACGATTACAACCGTATTCAAAACATCTCCACGACCAACCCTATTGCGCTGATGAAGGTGGCGTACCAAGAAACGGGCGAAAAAACCATCAGTGCCGAGTCACTTGCCAAACGGCTCAACCCAAAGTTTGGTGTCGAGAACATCAATTCGCTGCTGTATGACTTGGTCTCCAAGGGTTTCATCAATTACAATGCGGACGAAGGCATGGTTGAAATCAAGGACAAAGTTTTGCACTACGCAGAAGCAAGTCAGAAAAAAGTGGACTACGATAACCTGAGGATTTCTTCCGAAACGAATGAAACCAATGCGGTTTTTGACCTGAAAGACAATTCCACCTCCATCAATGGCGTACAAAATATTGAACTGAGTCAGGCTCAACGGGTCGGCTTTAAACCCTACGGCGAAAATGTCCGGATGAAAAGCAACCGGGACATGGATTTTCACGGGAGGGTCTTTGCTGGGTTTAGTCTGATTGAGGGAAAGGACTTTCATTTTGATTACGACAAGTACCAGATAGGCTTGGATTCTGTGCGTTATTTTGACATGTATCTGCCAACAGGTAATGTTGACAAAAACGGCAACCCAGAGGCGTTTTCCATTGCCTCACGAATTGAGCACCTGAATGGGGTGTTGCTGATTGACGCCCCAGCCAACAAATCAGGCCGGGAGTCCATCGAGATGTTTCCGTCGATGGAAAGCAAAAAAAACTCCTTTGTTTTTTATGACTACAAAAGGACCCAAGGCGGCGCTTACCCAAGGGATTCTTTTTATTTCAAGCTTAATCCATTCAGTTTCAATAGTTTGGATAGGTACACCCGCTCCGATATTCATTTCAAGGGCAAGTTGGTTTCAGCGGCTATTTTTCCTGATTTTGATGAAACGATTGTCATTCGGGAGGACTCCTCACTTGGTTTTGTGACCAAAACTACGGCTGAGGGTTACCCAGCTTATCAAGGTAAAGGCAATTTCACTGGCGCAATTGACCTGAGCAACAAAGGCTTATTGGGACAAGGCACAGTTCGATACTTGGGGGCAAAAATTGACGCCAATGACCTTATTTTCAAACCTCACCAAATGACTGGCAGTGCTGAGCGTTTTGATATGGAGGAAGACCGGAAATCTGCGGTGCAGGTACCCCAAGTTCGAGGTTTTGATGTGACCATTGATTGGCAACCCTACAAGGATAGTATGTATGTAACCTCTAAGGAGGCACCGTTTGAGCTTTTCAAAGAAGGGCGGCATACCTTGAAAGGCACTTTGATTTTGACACCGGGCGGCTTGAAGGGCAAGGGTTTGTTCGACTGGGACAAGGCGAACATGACCTCCAAACTGATCAGTTTTGGTGCTTTTTCTGCAAAAGCTGATACCACGGACCTGAAAATCAAAGCCATAGATGCGGATGCAGTGGCACTTTCTACCTCCAATTTGAATGCGGATGTTGATTTTGACAAGCAGTTCGGTACCTTTAAGGCTAACGCTGATGTATTAACGACTACCTTACCCTACAACCAATATGTTACCACTTTCAATGAATTTGATTGGGACATGGCCAAGGAGACGGTAACATTTAGAGCTTTTGAGGGTAAATTGGGGAATTTCGTGTCCATCCATCCTGACCAGGATTCCTTGTTTTTTCAAGGTAAAAATGCGCTTTACGACCTTAAGACCAACCTGTTGAAGATTAGTGGTGTGCCTTACATTGTATCCTCGGATGCCTTTATTTACACAGAAAAAGGCGATGTGGAAGTGCAGGCAGGTGGTGTGATTACGGAACTGACCAATGCAAAAATTGTGGCTGACACAATTAACCAATACCACGTCATCAATCGGGCAACGGTTAATATTTTGGGTAAGAAGGAATACCGTGCAAAAGGTTTTTATGAATACAATATTGCTGACAAAAAACAAGAAATAGAGTTTGCGGAAATCGTAGGGACAAGAGTAGGAGAGGGCAATCAACAAACTAAACGTTCCGTGACCCGTGCAACGGGCGAAATCAGCGAGCGAACTAATTTTTACATTGACCACAAAACAAAATTTCAAGGGACTATCACCCTGCAAGCTGATAAACCAAACCTTGGATTCAAAGGATTTGCCCAATTGCAGTCGGAAACGCTTCCTGCAAAGCACTGGTTTTCAATAGATTGCGAAGGCGATAAAAATGACTTGACGATTGCCTACAAAATTCCGCTCAACACAGATGGGGAGCAAGTTTTTACTGGGCTGTTTTTGAGCAAGGAAACTGCCACTTGTTACCCAAGGGTAATGATGCCTTTGTTCTTCCGGAAAGACCGTCCAATTCTGGCTGTACAGGGGGTCATGCAGTACGATGAAAAGACTGATAAATTCATCTTTTCAGATTCGACTCGTATGTTGAGCGGTGGGGCAATTCCTGGGGGAAACCAAATTGTTTATGACAATCCGACTGGCAAAATCGATATGGAAGGGAAATTTACCCTAGGTTCTGCACTTAAAAATGTGAGTGTCGATGCAGCTGGATATGTCAAAACTACTTTCGGGGAAATGGTGACGGATACAGTTTTAGGAACTTCGGCCATGAAATCCGACCTACAAATGGAGGCAATGATGGGGCTGAATTTTCCTATTCCATCTGATTTGATGAAAATTATTGTGTCTGATTTCAAGTCTAGCACCTTCGACGCAACCCCGATTGTTTATGCCAAGGATATGCCTTTTTACCGAAAGGTGATACGCCAGATGTTCCCTCTAAACGATGATTTACAAAATGCAATAGATGGTATCAGCCTTGGGTCATTGACGCTTCCCAAAAAGTACAACCAATACACGGCGCTGTTTGACCGGGTTCCGTTGAATTGGGATGCCGACTACCAAAGTTTTGTCTCTACCAAATCCAAGCTTGGGCTCATTAGCTTGGATGGTGAAATGCTTAACACTACAGTCAGCGCCTATATTGAGGTGAAAATGCCTACCAATGATGATGACAGGCTCTACATCTATCTGAAATCGCCTAGCCAGATGTACTATTTTTTCGGGTATAAGCAGGGTATTCTGAATTTGGTCTCAAATAACTCTCGCTTTATGGAGCAGCTACTGAAAATGAAGGACAAGGACAAAATTGTGAAATTAGCAGATGGTGAAACATTTGAGATTCAGCCAGTTGAAGAGTCCACCGCTTCAGCATTCCTCAATAGGATAGAAGCTGTAAAAAAAGACTAATGTTATTGTTTGGTTTGAGTAGAAAGTGGTTTTAAGTGGTACAGTTTTAGCCTAGTAGTCCACAAGTTTAGTAATGAAGATTTGATGGATAGACCAGTGCTGATAGTTTTTTTTCTGGCTGCGATTATTTCCCTTCGGCTCAACGATTTTTTTGTCAAAAACCCTTTTGTCAATTCGGGAAACGCTCAGGCTGTGAAATTATCAACTGTACAATGCAGTGATGATAACAGTTTGGCTATCTCTTCAGGACTTACTCCAGATGCTTCATTAGTGAATGGAACTGGATTGCAAATGCTTGATTTTCAAGCTGATAGAACTACTTTTGGCTTCACCGACATCAATTACACACAGCCGTTTGACCCAAATCTTGCCAATAAAAAAGTGGCTCTAGGCTGTGATTCCGTTCAAATTTCTCTGATGGCAATCGTTCTGGGCACCACAGTAAATGATAGCCTTGGCTTCAAAATCAATTATGGAAATCCTGACAATTCAGTTTCTGCAATTGAAATATTTCAATTCGATCAAGGACAAGTCAAATTGAGCAATGGCGGAAGTAATTTTAATTACAACCTTTTTCCATCAGATGTTTCAGTTAGTTCTAACCAAGGGATAAAGACATTGGATTTCAGTTTGCACAACTGTTTAACTGGTCTAGGAATCACCTTACAAACGGGAGATACATTGCGCTTTACAGGTAAATTCGTGGTGAATGCAAATGGCCCACTCACGCAGCTTTTCAAGATTTTACCAAATTTCAATGCACATGCTTACGCCATTCAAAATGGAACGGCTCTATCATGTGATACCTTATCTGAAACATTTCGATTGTCAAAAAGCCAAGTGGTATTTGACTTTCCTAACACATTGAACGGTTTGCCAATTGGTTGCAATGAAGGTAAATTGACTTGGCGACTTTTTGTTCCAAACAATGATTTCTCCACTTATTTCGGCAATGAACTCCGACCAGCTACCAAGGTCGATTCCTTGGTTTTTGATTTTGACCCGGGACTAATGAATGCCTTCACAGGAGGGGTAGTTGAGGTCTCAATTCCAGGCCACCCGATTTTTGGGAGCAATTACTTTCCAATTCGACCGCTTTCCGATTTTCCAAACGGGCATTATGTTGCAAAGTTTGACACTCTGACTAGGGTTCCCTCATTAAATATCGTCCAGACTTACACGTTCGATCTGAGGCTGAAACTGACTCCAACTTGTGAAAGCCCCGTTGGAAGCCTTTCAGCGAACAATGTTTACGGAATTAACTCAAAAGTTGCTTACACTGACCGCTATTACGCAAAGTTCATAGGCGATGGAAGCTGCATGAACAGCCAAATAGACCAAGCTACCAGTACAGTTGCGTACATTCAACCTCCTACGTTTACATTAAGCCCTTTGAGTGGCTCTACAGCAGTTTTGACTGGCGGTGAGGCTACATGGGATTTAAGATTGTGCAATATTTCAAGCCAAGCAAATTCGGCCATCAATTGGTTATCAGTAAACGACCCAAGTAGCCTGCTCACGGTAACAACAATTTCTAATATCAACAATCCAGGCAACCCAGTGCCGCTGACTTTAATGCCGTTTGGGCAAAATGTGTTTGTGTTCACACCTGGTATTAATGCAGGGCAATGTCTGAACCTGAGAGTCACAGCCACTACTTCTAGTTGCGATGATGTGGCATTAAACGTTACTGCAGGCTGGAATTGCAGCGATTATCCACCAGGTTGGACGCCTGCAAGCAATGCGCCTTGTAGCAGTGTGTCGCTGCCTTTGAATCTACAAAACAACGGCGTGTCGCCCATTCAAGTGAATTTCACCAATACATCTGCCAGTTGCATTGGCAATGGTGAGTCCGTTACAATCGTAGGGAGCCTTTCCAGTGCAACATCATTGGCCGATGACAATTATACGCTCAGCTTCGTTTGGGATGAGAATGGAGATGGAAATGTGCAAACCAGTGAAACAATACTAGGTTCTCAAATTGTTTCTGGTGCTATTTCAGTTGGCAATCCGTTGACTTTCAGTCAGTTAATGCAAATTCAGTCAAATGAAGCATGTGGGATTTTGTTGAAATTGGAATCCAGTGGAAACAGTAGTTGTAGTTCTTCAACTACTCTAATACCAACACCTAGTTTCTCAAACGGAGGAATAGACCGCAGTTTTTGCGATGTAACCCATTTGTATTCCACGATGCTTGGAGACAATACCGTTTGCGATACCTCCAATTATAAAACCACGTGGACTGCCATTGCGCCAGCAGATATTTTGGCAATGAATGACCCAAATATAGGTAATCCGATTATGACCATTGACCCCATGAATTATTTGGGGCAAACGCTTCAATTCGTGCTTTCGACTGAACGCTTAGCCTGTGGTGTTACAACTTACGATACCGTTCAAATCTTGGTGCCCAATAGCTCAAGTGGCGTTTTTGTTGAGCAAGCAATTGACTTGCAATTGATTGATTGTCAATCGCTTGGTTCAGTTTGTGTAGAAGTGTCACCATTGTTTCTGGCCGATTATGTTTTTTTTGATAATGGACAACCTTACCTCGGTAGTTTCTCCGCTTGCAATTCAGGATTTAACCTTGAGGTACCAACTGGTTTTCATCAACTAGTTGCTTTCGACACGGTAACTGGCTGTTCGGACACGATTGATGTCTCTGTTACTTGTACCCTAACTGATACCATCCAATTGACATTACTTTTGGGGGAAATGGACACGATTTGTTTGGCCTCAACTGAACTTTCTGGGCCTGCAATAACATTGAGCAATCTTTGTGAAGATGGTCAATATGTTGATTATCAAATACTTAATGATAGTTGTGTAGTTTTGACTGGTAACCTTGTTGGGAACGAGTCGGCTTGTCTAGTGATATGTGATGCCAATGGTTTTTGCGATACTACAATGTTAATCACATCCGTTCTCCATCCGTTTCCAAACGGTATTTTTGACACGCTTACCCTTACACAGTCAGGAGTATTTTGTTTTGATGAAAATGAATTGAATTTGACAGGAATGTTAACATCGATTCAAAATATTTGCCCAACAGCTTCAGGCAATTCGGTACAGTTCTCCATTGATTCTACTGGCTTTTGCTTAGATTACACTGCTGTGTCAGTTGGCAATGAATCTGCTTGTATTGCACTTTGTGACGATGAAGGGAATTGCGATACTTTGAATTTTAATGTTACCGTTTTGCCAGGTGGTGTTTATCAAGACACAGTTTTTTTGCTTTTGGAAACAGATACATTTTGCCTGCCATCAGGCTGGCTTCCAAATCCTATTGTCAGCATTGTAGACGTTTGTCCTGAAAATCATGGTGACAATGTAAATTTTACGGTTCAAGGAGATTGCATCCTGTACAATGGTTTTGCAATTGGTACTGATTCAGCCTGTTATCGATTTGAAGATGCACTTGGAAATGTGGCATTGATTGAGTTGCGCATATCAGTCCGGAAGACAAACCCTGATAGTTTTTGTGATACAATTTTTATTGGCCAATCCAAGCTCCATTGCTTGGATATTTCTGAATTGCCATCTGAATTTGCAAATGGAAGCCTCCAAGAAATTTGCCCCGATGAGCGGACAGGTAATATCGAATTGACCATCAATGAAACTGGAAGTTGTGTTTACTACACTGGGATTGCCGAAGGCAGGGACAGCGCCTGCTTAATTTATTGCGACAGGTTAGGTTTTTGTGACACAAGCTATTTTTGCTTTTTTGTAAAACCCTATTTTGACCCACCGGCCCTTGGAGCGGACTCCGCTTACACACCCAAAGGAACTCCTGTCGTGATTGATTTCCTAGCGAACGATACCATCTACGGCGGAATTAGGGACATTTTTGTATTAGAAAACCCCGTGGGCTCTGTGGTACTAAACCTTGACAATTCCTTTACCTATATCCCAAAGGAACCAAACTGTGATTTCTACGATAATTTTACCTACGTGGCTTGTAATCCGAATGGTTGCGACACAACCCAAGTCACTATTTTCGTTAATTGTATTGAATTAACTGTTTTTACAGCGGTTTCACCAAACAATGACGGCGTAAATGATTTCTTTTACATCGCCAAAATTGAAGAATTCCCTGATAACCACCTTTGGGTGTACAATGTCTGGGGAAGTTTGGTTTACGAATCCATGGCCTACCGAAATAACTGGCCTGGGACCTGGGGGGCAGATACCGACTTGCCAGATGGCACCTATTATTATATCCTAGATTGGAAAGACAATGATGTCAATATTACCCAAAAAGGATTTTTTGAATTGTTTCGATAAAAGATTGATAGCCAGTGTATTGGTTTCTGAATTATCAAATCGATTCAACTTGAAATATTGAAATAACCGATACAAAAGCACGATGAACTACATTGTTTATGATTTGGAAGCGACTTGCTGGGAAGGGCACCCACCAGAAATGGCACAAGAAATCATTGAGATTGGTGCTTTGAAAATAAATGCTTTTGGTGAGGTAGAGAGCAAATTTGATGAGTTTGTACGCCCAATTTTGCACCCCAACCTTTCAAATTTTTGCAAGCAATTGACTACTATTGACCAAATCACCATCAATCGGGCTAGTACATTTCCAGATGTGGTGGAGGATTTCCAAGATTGGGCAGGGGTATTTGATGGTGAGGATTGTATGTTCTGTTCTTGGGGTTCATTTGACAAAAGGATGCTTGTACAAGATTCCATACTTCACGAACTTGAAACTGATTGGATTGAGCCTTTTCATTTGAATATCAGGCGTCAGTACCATGAACTTAGGCGGTGGCACACATACAAGGGGCTTAAAAAAGTCGTTGAACTGGAAGGGTTTGAGTTCACGGGCACCTATCACCGAGCGATTTCTGATGCTGAAAATTTGGCAAAAATTTTTGTCAAACATATTGACATTTGGCGGGTTTGATGAATTGTTATTGGAAACAATCCTTGTGGATTTGATATGGATGCCAACTCTGATAGCACGACAGATTTACTTTTAAACAACCGTTCCGGCGTAACCGGGCAATTACACACATAAAATTCTTAAAATGAAGAAAATCCTGAATCTAAGTTTGCTAATGTTGGCCCTTTTTGCTTTTACTTCGGCTGCATTTGGTCAGAAGAAACTCAAAGAAGGGTTTGTAAAATTTGAATTGTCAACAGATGGGGCAGAAGACTCTCCTGAAATGGCAATGCTCGGTGGCTCTACTTTGGACTTTTATTTTACCTCCGAAAAACAAAAAATGGATATGAGTATGATGGGTGGTATGATGAGGGTCCAAACGATAGTGCCTATTGGAAATCCAAAAGATGCAGCCATTTTGATGGATATGTTGGGTCAAAAAATCCAACTGATTGGCCTATCTGAGGAAGACCTCTCTGGTAACTACAACATGATGAACATAGATGGCATCAAAGATGTCATATACGATGAAAATGACAAGAAAACAATCTTGGGTTATCCTTGCTATAAAGCCTCTGTGAAAATGGATAATAACATGAACATGACCTACTACATCACAGAAAAAATACAGCCACCGACAGGAATGAAAGGCAAAGCTCAGGCAGTTGGGCTTAAAGGATACCCACTGGAAATGATAATTGATACTGGGGAAGGCATGAAAATGGTTTTTAAGGCATCCGAAGTTTCAAAAGATCTTCCGAAGGATATCTTTTTGGTGCCGGACGGTTACCAAAAAATGACAATGGAGGAATTTACTGAAATGACTGGGGGTTTGATGGGCAAATAATACCTAATTGGAATAAAAAGGAAAGCCTCCTGTGAAATATTTCACAGGAGGCTTTCCTTTTTGCATCTTTTTGAAATTAGAACATTTCAACCCCTGCAAAATGGAATGCGCCCTCAATGGCTGCATTTTCGTCAGAATCAGAACCATGCACCGCATTCTCGCCCATGCTTTTTGCATATTTTGCACGAATAGTACCTGGCTCAGCATTGGCAGGATTTGTGGCGCCAATCAAAGTGCGGAAATCAGACACAGCATTTTCTTTCTCAAGAATTGCCGCTACAATTGGTCCTGAAGACATGAAATCTACCAATTCACCGTAAAAAGGGCGTTCGGCATGCACAGCGTAGAACTCACCAGCTTTTGCACGGGTAAGTTGGGTCATTTTCAAAGCAACGATTCGAAAACCTGCTGCTGTGATGTCGTTGAGGATAGCTCCAATGTGTCCGTCACGAACGCCATCGGGTTTAATCATGGTCAAAGTCTTATTTCCTGACATGGTAATATTTTTTGGATTGAAAGCGGGAAGCAAAGAGCTCGTATTCAACAATTCTTTAAGTCACGCTGCCAAACTTTGTTTTAAAACGGGCGCAAAAGTAAACTTTTTGGCCTTTTTGGGTTAAATACAGAGGTTAATTTTGGAATAATTATATTTTTTGGGAACTTCGCCCGCCAAATTTTTGAGGTAAGACTAATGGAAAACATCAACGAAGTAAAATCGCTGCTGGCAGTACCAAAAGACATCGTAATCACGACGCACCGCAACCCTGATGGAGACGCAATCGGTTCTTCACTTGGTTTGAAGCATTACCTCGAAATGTTGGGGCATTCTGTAAAAGTGGCTGTTCCATCTGAATCTCCCAATTTTTTGAATTGGATGCCGGGTTCTGACAAAATCATTATTTATGACTTGCATCAGGAGGAAGTCAAACGGGCTTTAGGCAAACCTGATATTGTTTTTTGTTTGGACTTCAACTCGTTGGAAAGGATTGACAAAATGGGGGAATTGATTGCTCCATTGAAGGCAAAAAAAATACTGATAGACCACCACCTCTATCCTGAACCGTTTTATGATTACGACCTGCACGACACAACAGCTAGTTCAACCAGTGAGCTAATTTTCGATTTCATCAGTTTTTTGGGAGACAAGAGCAAGATAAATAAGACGATTGCCGAATGCCTTTTTACTGGCATCCTCACTGATACTGGCTCTTTCAA
Source organism: Bacteroidota bacterium (assembly GCA_016124585.1). GTDB lineage: Bacteria > Bacteroidota > Bacteroidia > Chitinophagales > Saprospiraceae > UBA6168. The sequence continues at coordinate 188,494 of WGNL01000004.1, forward strand.
ATACTCTACCTCACCGAAACTTTTTAGGCTTGCAGCTGATTTGCTGGAGCTAGGGGTGGATGACAACCGTATTCAAAACCTCGTGTTTAATAGCATGGACGAAAAACATTTGCGTTTGATAGGGTTGGTTCTGAACGACAGAATGGAGGTGTTGGATGAGTACAGAACTGCTATCATAACTTTGACAAAACAAGATTATGAGAAATTCCAAATTAGCAGGGGCGATACAGAAGGGCTTGTCAATTTTCTACTTCAAATGAAAAATATCACGATGGCGGCTTTCATTCATGAACAACCAACCATCACAAAGATTTCACTGCGGTCAAAAGGCGATTTTTCGGTGCAGGATATTGCTCGTAAGCATTTCAAGGGCGGTGGCCACAAAAATGCTTCGGGTGGTTATTCCTACATTGGCCTTCGGCCAACAGTGAGTAAGTTCAAACAAATTTTACCTGAATATCAGGAGGCGCTTTTAAACAATGACCTGTAAGGTTCGCCGTACCAGAAAATAAAAATGGAAGGCAGCCAAACAATTTTTCCAACAATGAAAAAGATTTCATTTTTTCTGTTCGCAGCATCAGCTGCACTCATTTTCGCTTGCGGAGACAATTATATGACTTCACCAAGTGGATACAAATACATCAAACACACCAATTCCACTGAGGGTGAGTCACCCAAAATTGGTGACTATGGTTTTGTCAACATTTCAGTTTACCAAGATGATTCCCTGGTGAACAGCACTTACCAAATGGGCCGCACGGTTCCCATTTCCGTTCCAGACCTATCTCAAATTCCCGCTGACCAGAAAGGTGTAGGTAAGGCAAATCCAGTTGCTGATGTACTTTCCTTAATGAAAGTTGGTGACAGCATCACCGTTGATGTTCCAATCGATTCTGCTATGCGTAAATCCCCTGCATTAGCTAACGCAAAGAAATTGTCTTACGCAATTGTTTTGGAAGAGGTAAAAACCAAAGACCAGTACAACGAATACCTTGCAGAGCAACGCAAGGCTTCCGATGAAAAGGCTAATGAGATGAAAGCGCAAGAAGCAGCTGTAGCTGAGCAATTGGGTGCTATTGTTAAAGACTATGTAGCTGGTAAAAACAAAGACAAAATCAAATCCACCTCATCTGGATTAAAATACATGATTATCGAAGAGGGTACTGGCAAACAAGCTGAAGCTGGCAAATCAGTAGATGTTATGTATTATGGGATGTTGCCAAGTGGCGAGGAGTTCGACAATTCGTACAAGCGCGGGCAAGAGTTCAGCTTTCCCCTTGGCCAAGGTCAAGTAATCAAGGGTTGGGATGAGGGTATTGCTTTACTGAAAGAAGGTTCAAAAGCGGTACTTTTCATTCCATCTGACTTGGCATATGGAGACCAAGGAACTGGTAAAATTCCAGCAAAGTCAGAATTGATGTTCTATGTTGAACTCAAAAAAGTAAACTAAGATATTAGTGAATTAGATGCTGGGCATTTTTAATTATCAGGAAGATTGTCCAGCATCCAAATTTTCAAGATTTAATTTTTTTGTAAAATATTAAAAACTATGACTAGTGAACAACTGATGACGCTCAAAGAGCGGTTGGGTCTTTTGAGGAGGTATCTTTGACGTCGCTAAACGACTTCAAGAGATAAAGGAAAAAGAAGAGCTGACCGGGGACCCCAGCTTCTGGGAGGACCCGACTAAAGCCCAAGCTGTTTTGAAAGTTATCAAGACAAACAAAAAATGGGTAGAGCAGTACACTGCCATTGAATCAGAAGTCGGTGACGCAGAGGTGCTGCTAGAGTTTCAAAAAGCTGGTGAGGCTTCAGAAGCGGAGGTTGATGCTCAGTATGCAAAAGCTCAGGCAGCACTTGATGAAATTGAATTTCGCTCCACACTTGACCAGCAAGAGGACGAACTAGGTGCCGTAATCGAAATAAATGCCGGGGCCGGGGGTACAGAAGCCTGTGATTGGACTTCTATGCTTGCACGTATGTACGTAATGTGGGCTGAAGCAAATGATTACAAAACTTCACAACTTTGGCAAACTCCAGGTGATACTGCTGGTGTGAAATCCGTTGGGTTGGAAATTGATGGTGACTATGCCTATGGAATGTTGAAGGGAGAAAATGGCGTACATCGTTTGGTGCGAGTCAGCCCTTTCAATTCACAAGGCAAACGAATGACATCCTTCTCCTCAGTTTTTGTTCATCCAATGGTTGACGAACGTATTGAGATTGAAATCAATCCTGCTGACCTTGAATGGGATACTTTCCGTGCCAGTGGTGCGGGAGGTCAACACGTCAATAAAACTGAATCCGCAGTTAGGGTCAGGCATATTCCATCAGGTATTGTTTGCGAATGCCAGCAAGAACGCTCACAGATTCAAAACCGGGAAAAAGCCATGCAAATGCTGCGTTCTCGGTTGTATGAACAAGAGTTGGAAAAGCAAAAAGCAGAAAAAGATAAGATTGAAGCTGGAAAAATGAAAAATGAGTGGGGCAGTCAAATCCGCAGTTATGTCTTGGACGATCGTCGGGTTAAAGACCACCGTACTGGTTTTCAAACTTCTCAGACAGATGCTGTACTTGATGGGGATATTGACGGTTTTCTCAAAGCTTTTTTGATGAATAAGACGACTGTTGGTGCTGAGGACGACGAAGATTGACCTTTTCAAAGTGTATAAAAGAAAAAGCCGATAGGAAAAGATTCCCATCGGCTTTCTTTTTTTCAACTTGAAAATAGATGCATCAATCTTTTCGCTTCAATTCAGGCACCACTTTCATCACCATTTGCACTGTGTTTTTGCTGCGCTCTTCTACTAGAATTATTTTGCCACTCCGCAACATTTCAAGTGTTTGCGGAGTGTAATGTCTTACCGTTGTCAATTCTAACGCATCTGCATCAATTACCACTTTGAAGTCCTTATCAATGCTCTGTGCAAATTTCTGGACTCGGTCGTCCACATTGTTAACACAAACTGCAAAGCTGATAGCAGTGTTTTGCATTAGGTTCACTTGCAATCGAAATTCAGCAATTTTGGTAAAAATATGGCTCATGTGGTGCTCTGCGACAAATGAAAAGTCACGAGTACTGATGTTCAATAATACTTGGTTTTTTTCCAAAGCAACCATTGGCGGATAAAGATCATCTACATCTGGCCCAATAAAAGTTCCTGCTGCTTCAGGGTTAATAAATGACTTTACATAAAGCGGAATGCTCTTATTTTGCAATGGTTTTATCGTCTTTGGGTGAATAACTTTTGCACCATAGTAAGTCATTTCAATTGCCTCTTTGTAGCTCAGGCGGTCAAGTTTTGCCACATTCTCAAAAATGCGTGGGTCAGCAGTTAACACACCTGGTACATCTTTCCAAATGGTCATGCTTTCAGCATCAAGACAATAGGAAAAAATAGCGGCTGTATAATCTGAGCCCTCTCGTCCCAAAGTTGTGGTAAAATTTTCGGTGGTACTACCAATAAAACCTTGAGTTAGTACAAAACCACCAGCCTCAACCATCGGCTTGGTAATTTTATTCGCATTTTCCACTGTTTCATCCCATTGCACCCATCCTTCCCTGTAAATATCATCTGTTAAGATAATGTCCCTTGCATCCAACCATTGTGTTGGTAGACCAGCATGATTTAAATAAGCAGATAAGATTTTGGAAGAGACTAACTCTCCAACGCAAACGATTTGGTCATACAAGAAATCATAATTAGGGTGGGGGGCTTCCTCTAAAATCCATTCTACTGCTACAAAAGTGTCATTTACATCATCAAATGCAGGATGTTCCTTTCCAAACAGCTCCTCCATAATCACATAATGGGACTGCTTTAAATTTTCCAAAAGCTGGTGGGCCTCACCAGAATTATTGGCATGCGCAGCTACAATTCTTTCTAAGGCATCAGTTGTTTTACCCATTGCCGACACAACCACCATAATTGGCTCTTCCTTGAATGATTGTAGGATAGAAGTCACATTTTTGATTCCTGATGCATCTTTTACTGATGCTCCACCAAACTTGAATACTTTTAATTTTTTCTTCATTAAAATCGTTTGTTTTGAAAAATAGCGTCAAAGATAAATCATACCCCAAAATGGACCTGTTTAATAAATAAAAAAGCGGCAACATTTACATGAAATGCCACCGCTTTTTATCCAACTAAACTTATACTAGTTTAAGCTGAAATACAATCCATGGCGCTGCACCTTGGATTGAAGGCTTTTAAGCCCTTTGTATTTAATTTGACGTATCCGTTCTTTACCTACACCGAGAATTTCGCTTATTTCATCTAAGCTGTAAGCACGTTCACGTCCGATTCCATAGAACATGGCCAAAACCTGAGCCTCATTCTCTGGAAGACTGCTCAATAACATTTCTACCTCTTTTTGCATGGATTCATGCTGAACAACTTTCGCATCTGGGCGAGGAATTGCATCATCTTCAATGAAATAGGTCAGGTCAACATCTTCATCATCACCAAGAGGAGCGTCTAATGAACTACACCGACCGTTTGTTGACAAACATTTCTCAACAGAATCAGTTGTCATTTCTACAACCGCTGCTATTTCTTCAAGTGTTGGTTCACGTTCATAAATCTGCATCAAGTCGTCTCGAGTACGTGAAACCCTCATCAGGTTAGATTGATGGTTAAATGGAACCCGAATTTCTCTGGATTTTTCTCCAATTGCTTGAAGAATGCTTTGACGAATCCACCAAACAGCGTAGGAAATGAACTTGAAGCCTTTGGTTTCATCAAATCTTTCTGCTGCTTTGAGCAAACCAAGATTTCCCTCATTAATAAGATCTCCCAATGATAGGCCACAATTTTGGTATTGCTTGGCTACAGAAATAACAAATTTGAGGTTGCAATTCACAATCCGTTGAAATGCGTCAAGGCTCCCTTCTTTGTATTTTCTAAACATGTCCACTTCCTGTTCAGGAGTGAGGACATCATAACGGGAAACCTCCGTCATGTATTTTTCAAGTGATTTTGCATCCCGGCGAGTAATCGACTGGGTAATGACTAAAGCTCTCATTGATTAAAATATATTTACCCTGATACCTTCAGGGATGGTCTTGGAAAGTGGCTTAACGCTTTGCGAATTTCTTAAAACAATTTTTTATGTTTGTTTAACGGTAAACAGCCTTCCGGTATTAGAATTTTTGATAGATTTTTTTGCTTTTCACAAAAATAACACCTGAATTAACACAAGCCATCAATAATAGTTCGCTCGTTTATGAACGATTTTTGGTATTATTTTTGCCAAATTTTCTGCGAATTTATTCCTTCTCAGCATATTCCTTGGTTTCTAATCCATTCAAATAAAAAAAACAGTGTTTTTTCACTATTTCAGTGTTAAAATGTACGATTTCAACATCAGGAATTGAACTGATGCTAATTGTACCAGATGCTTTTCCTTCAATAATTGAATAACTTTTCCCCCTGTTTTTAATTCTATGCCTCCACGGTGTATCAATCAATTTATCTTCACTTTGTTCTGTTGGACATCATTAACAATAATCTTGGGAATCCAAATTGTAGGGTGTAAAACTGAATCTTCTTCAAAAATTACCGATTCTTCCTTGGATTTTGACATGGATGGGGTTCCTGACCAGATTGATTTAGATGATGATAATGATGGAATTCCTGATTTGATTGAAACGAGTGCGGATATCGATGGTGACAATATTCCAAATTATCTTGACAGAGATAGTGATGGTGATGGAATTCCTGACTTGATAGAAGCAACTGGAGTGGATAAGGATGGAGATGGCATACTTGATGTTTGGGATGAATGGGAAGATGAAAACCATGATGGCCTGAATGATGAATATGAAAACGAACCTTTGGTAGTTAAGTCCTTTTATGGAGGTTCAATTCATTGGAAAAGTATGCACCAATTTGGTGTCGCTTCGCCAGATCAAGACAATGATGGAATACCTAATTTTTGGGATACAGACAGTGACAATGATGGAATTAGTGATAGCGTTGAGGCCGGGACTGTGTTCTCAAATTCACAAATAGTTGATGCCAATGGTGATGGGTTTGATGATAGACTTGTAGGAAACATTTATACTCAAGGTGACTTTGAAGGTCGAAGCGGCCATCCTGAATTTGTAAGCCAAGAACTTAAGCAATACGAATCAGTGATGCCAGACGGAAGCTTTGGAAAGCTAAACGGGTTTTCTGATATTGATGACAATGGAAATGGAGTACCAGATTTTTGGGAAAAAAACTTAGATACAATCAAGCATTAGTTTGAAATTTTGACCTGTGAGGTCAACATCATCCGTATTAAATTTTAAAAATTGAAAGCAAGATTTTATTTTTTAAAAGTTAATTAGACGCGTTAACATTTCAAATATTCACCTAACAAAAACATCATGAGACAGAAAATTACCCTAAAATTTTTCATTCAAGTCTTTGAGGTTCCTTATGGTAAACCTCACCCGCCCTAACTTGAAAATGAATGAAACAAAAAAAGGCCTGACTACAAAGTCAGGCCTTTTTTTGTTCTATGAATTTCATTTTGGCATTCTTACTTTGATTGGATTGATAATTCAGCCTTTTCTATGCAGATTCAAGTGCTGCTTGCTCATTGACGGAACTCCAATTATAAGATTTGTTTATTTTGTAATTATCAAGCCGGTTGTGGTAAAAACAAAGCAATTTAAAGTCTTGGCTAGCCAAATTGCCATTCTCAAAAATTAGTGGCTTCTCAATGTGGTACACACCAAGATTGCGAACACCATCTTTTAGCAGTTCCATCGGTTCAAAATAAATTTGGTTGGATAGCTTTATTTTACCACCCTTGTTCATTTCAATTAAAATGTTCTTGGTTTGAGAAACGACATCCAGCATCATTTCAAGCGGGAAAATAAAATCGTCAGTAGGCAAACGTAGAACCCCAAACAAATCGAGGTGATCATGCATTCTTCTTAAAATGTTAAAGGCAGCATATGCTACAACATGGCTAGTGAGCACGATATTTTCCTTGTGATAGCGTTCCACTAAACGCTCTGCTAACATTATTGTGTACTCAGTTTCCCTTTGTAGGTTTTCCGTCACTTTTCCTTCCCCCATGAAATACTCCACTAGATTTACTTGATGTCCAAACCTGTCAAAACTATCGCCATTATCATCCACGAAATTACCCATTACGTCTAAGGGTTTACCGAAGGAAAGTGTGATTTCCGATGGTTGCGAAAAAAAAGTCCAGCCAAATTTTAATATTTTCCGAAGGCTGTAGAAATCATCTTTAGAACGTTGGTAACGTTCTTTACCAATGTAACTAAGGTGTTGTTCAATCAAATATTTAGCTTCCAATACGAAATGGTAGCTTAACACCAATGGCACAATAAACACTTTGTCATCCTTACCATTTTGGTAAATTGTACGCTGCGCTTCAACAGCCGTACCCAGCAAACCCATCTTCAACTTATTTTCCAAAGCTCCGGAGCGGCTACGAGTACCACCTGGAAAAAATAAACTGTTGGTTCCCCGTTGAATACTCAAGTTGGACATGGCCTTGAGTGTCTCTAGATAGATCGGATTTTTCTTTCGACGATCTACCCGATAGGCGCCAAGCCGGTTCATAAAGTAAGCAGTGTAGCCAGTATTGTAAAGGTTTAAGCCAGCTCCGTAGCTAAAAGAAGGTATCCCAACTATCGTGTCCAACGCATAACCAATCAACATTGAATCCAAATTGGAGGAGTGGGTAGGTACAATTACTACCGTACCTTTTGTCATCAAAGTACGTAGTTTTTCAACCTCCCCTTTGGTTAGCAGGCGCTCATAAACCTTGTATTTGGTTCCAAATATCCGCTTCATGTTCCTGCCAGCGGCTGTGTTTAGTAGGCGATTGAAAAGTACGGTGAGAAATTTCCTGGCAAAAAGGAAAGTCGGTATGCGAAAAGTGCCAACGATTTCGTCGCTGTAGCGATGGATTATTCTCCTTAGTAGGTCTTCTTCCCTAGCTTTTTTTTCATCTTCAGTGATTTGCTCAACTGGCTTCCCAAATAATTTTTTGCTGATTTTTCGCCAAAATACCCTGTCTTGGGGTGGGTCCACTTTCCAGGGCTCCTCCTTCATGCGAATACGTTCTTGGTAAACCGTTTTGGCTATCACATCCTCTAAATCTTCGTTGTGTAGCTTCAGCACCCTGTCAAATGTGTATTCGTCTATCTCTTCGATGAAATTTTTGCGATCCTCCAATAGCTTGTATATCGGCCACTGATCCATGTCCGGTATTACATGAGGGTATATTTTCGAGCCTTCGGTCATTGCTAGTTTAATAGTAGTCTGTTTTGGTATTTGGGTCAATTTGGAAAAGTAGGTCTTCTAGACTTCGGCGGGGTTGATGGCTTCAACATGAAGTATGCTTGGAACCTTGTTCTTAATGGCGGACTCTATCCCGGCACGCATGGTCATAGCCGACATATTGCAGTTTTGGCAATTGCCAAGCCATCTGACTTGAACGGTCATATCTTCCGTCACATCCACAACTTCAATATCACCACCATCAGAAAGAAGATGCGGGCGTACATCGTCCAATGCAGTGTTGATTTTCGAAATCAAATCGGATTTATCCTGTGTCAACATTTTTTGAATTTTTATGCTTAAATCTTGAACATCACATGATTATGGTGTTCTATAAAACCATTATTTTTATAAAAACGGATGGCCTTTTCATTTGTAAGTACAGCCTCAAGCATGAAAGCTACGGAATCATTTTCAAGGTTTGTCTGCAAAAATTGTAAAAATTGAGCACCGACACCATGACTCCGAAAATCACGTTTTACGTACAACTCATCAATATACAAAATTTGACCAGAAAATTCATTGCTCCAAAACCTATTGACAATACTGTACCCAATTATTTGGTTCAATTTTTCGAAGATGAAAATCCCACCATTGCTTGCTTTTGCTGTGAGTTTCCGAATGCTGAGCGAGACTTTTTCTTCGCTCATCTCCGTATTTTTTTCACCATCCTTGCTGTATAACCCTAGCACCATTTGTACAAGGGGTTTGTAATCGGAAGGTCGGTATTTTCTAAAAATAGCTTCCATTAGTCAACCTGCTACATTCACGACTTTTGTCGGTTCAAGCGATTCATTCCTAACTGCGATCTGCCTAGCTGTATTTTCTGCAATTTTCATAAAAGACTGACCAACAATTGATTGCGAGTCAGTGACAACTGGTTTTCCGCCATCTCCACCCTCCCTAATTCCTTGTACGATGGGAACCTGGCCCAGCAATACTGATTCACACATTTGCGCTAATCGCTTACCGCCACCTTCCCCAAAAAGATGGTATTTCCGGTCTGGCAAATCATCCGGCGTGAACCAAGCCATGTTCTCCACAACGCCCAATATTGGAACGTTCACAGAAGGAAGCAAGAACATATTCATTGCTTTTACCGCATCTGCTACCGCAACTTCTTGCGGGGTCGTCACCATTACAGCTCCAGTGACAGGAACAGTTTGTACAAGGGTAAGTTGAATATCCCCTGTTCCCGGCGGCAGGTCAACAACTAGGTAATCAAGGTCAGGCCACACAACATCGTTGAAAAATTGTTTGATAATAGCGCCTAAGCGGGGACCTCTTAAAACCACAGCCTGTTCTGGCTCGATTATAAAACCGATGGACATTACTGGCAAATCATAAGCCATCAGCGGAATTATTTTCGGCTGGCCATGCATCTCCTGAATGCGAGGTCGTTGACCTTGCAGTCCTAACATGGTCGGAATGGATGGGCCATACAAATCGGCATCGACCAAGCCCACTTTTGCCCCTAATCTTTTAAGCCCAAGCGCCAAATTGACGGAAACAGTAGATTTTCCTACACCACCTTTGCCTGAAGCTACAGCAATAATATTTTTGATATGGGGTACGGAGCTTGTGGATTCCTGTGAGCCAGCAGCTTTCGCAACAACATGAACATTTACATTGGCATCTGGGTAAACTTCCTTGACGGTTGCTACGCAATCAAAAATCAAATTGGATTTATGAGGGCTGTTCAGCGAGGGAAGTACTAGGTTGAAATTTACGTTGCTGCCGTCAGTGAGCAGGTTCTCCACCATTCTCGCTGCAATAATATCCTTGCCAGTCGCAGGGTCTTTTACTTTATAAAGTGCTTCAACAATCAGTTGCTTGTCAATTTCCATTCATTAATTTTTTTGCTGGACAAAGGTAATACGATTGATGATTTTAGACGTTTATTGGCAAAATTGGAAAAGCTGATGAAATGACTTGTGTTTTGGATTTCAATTGGCTGTAATAATGTGTAAAAAAAGTACATCTCAAAATCGGCAATCCGAAATCGGCAATCCGAAATCCTGTTACCTTTGCGGCTATGAAATTGCATAAAGACCTCAACAACCTGCCTCAGTTCAGGAATGCGGTAATCACTATCGGCTCGTTCGATGGTGTGCATTGTGGTCATCGTAAGATTATCAAAAAAGTAAAGGACTTGGCGCTTGCCACAGGCGGTGAAAGTATCATCATCACTTTTCATCCGCATCCCCGTCAGATCATTTACCCCAAGGACAATACCCTCAGACTTCTCACAACCACGGAAGAAAAAATCCGACTGCTCGAAAAAACTGGCATAGACCACTTGGTCATTGTGCCATTCACCTTTGAGTTTTCCCAACTCAACGCTGATGAATACATTCAAAAGTTTTTGGTTGGAAAGTTCGAGCCCAAGCACATCGTAATTGGTTATGACCATCGTTTTGGCATGAACCGGCAAGGGGATATTAATTTTCTACGGTGGCATGAACGTAACTTAGGCTACAAAGTAGTTGAAATAAAAAAAGCGGAAATAGATGAATTGGCCGTTAGTTCCACCCGGATACGAGAGGCAGTGGAATCGAGTGATGTGGCCCGTGCCGCTCGTCTGCTCGGCAACTACTTTACGTTGACAGGGAAAGTGGTGAAAGGCCAGCAGATAGGTGCCACAATTGGTTACCCGACGGCCAACTTAGAAATCAGGGAAGCTGCCAAACTTTTCCCCCCAGATGGTGTCTATGCTTGCTTCGTAAAACACGATGAGGAGCGAATGCCTGGCATGTTGTACATTGGCAAGCGTCCCACCTTAAAAAAATACCAAAATCGCACCGTGGAGGTCAATATTTTTGACTTCAAAAAGTCCATTTACGAAGAAGAATTGGAGGTAGAATTGGTGCAGTTTATTCGACCTGATGAGGACTTAAAGGATTTGGATGCCCTAAAGGACCAAATTTCCAAAGACCAAGAAGCAGCAGCGTCAATTTTGCAAAAAGCAGAGAAACAGGTAGTTGAATGGCAAAATTTGGAACGGCCTTCTGTGGCAGTAGTTATTTTGAACTACAATGGAAAAAATTTCTTAGAAAAACATTTGCCTTCTGTCCTGAAAACACGCTACGCCAACTGCCGTGTTTACGTAGCTGATAATGCAAGCAAAGATGACTCTGTAGCTTATCTTGAAAAGAATTTTCCCAAAACTAAAATTATTCATCTTGAACAAAACTTTGGATTCGCAAAAGGATACAATTTAGCACTTCAAGACCTTGACGAAGATTTTTTTGTACTGCTCAACTCGGATGTTGAGGTCCCTGACAATTGGCTGGAGCCGATGGTCAGTGTCATGGAAAAAGATACGTCCATAGCTGCCTTGCAACCCAAAATCAGGGCATTGGGGCAACCTGAATACTTCGAATATGCTGGCGCAGCAGGTGGATGGATTGATTCGTTGGGCTATCCATTTGCCAGAGGTCGCATTTTTGATACTGTGGAGAAAGATAATGGTCAGTACGACAACACGGTTGAAATATTTTGGGCCTCAGGTTGTTGCATGATGGTTCGTGGGCCGCTATTCAAAGGATTCGGAGGTTTTGACAACGATTTTTTTGCGCATTTGGAGGAAATTGACCTTTGTTGGCGTTTCAAGCGTGCGGGCTACAAAGTTGTGTTTACGCCTAAATCCACTGTTTTCCATCTTGGTGGTGGCACCTTGGGCTACCATTCACCCTACAAAACTTACCTCAATTTTCGAAACAGCTATTACACCTTGCTGAAAAATGAAGGTGTAATCAAATTAGCATTTTTGCTCCCACTAAGGCTGATGATGGACACACTGGCTGCTTTCAATTTTTTGATGCAAGCAAAATGGCTTCATGCTCAAGCAGTAATAGCTTCGTTTTTTTCAGTGTTTCTTGCATTGGTGCTTTTCATCAAGAAACGATTGGAATTGGAATTGCTGCTAGACAAAATCAGGATTTCACCACAATCAAATCGACATGGAATTTTGCCTGGGAGCATTGTCTTGAAATATTTCGTTCTAGGTAAAAAGTTTTTCAGCAAACTCTGATTCAATTCGTCATTCAGTATTTGGGTTTGCCAAATTTGGCAAATTTTGAATTTAGGACTCCACCTTCATATTTGGCACAACCGTTATGAAAAAACTAAACTCCTTATTTCTGTTCTTCGCATGTGTGCTAATGTTGTCTAGTACTTGCGAAAAAGCCCAGAAAAACTCCTCGAACAAAGGTGAAATAACCAACAATGAAACATGCTTAGACCTTAAAAAAGCAGACCCAAAGCGAATCTGTACTGAAGAGTTGCAGCCAGTTTGCGGCTGTAATGGTGTCACTTACAACAACCAATGTGAGGCTGAACGGGCGGGCGTGAATTGGTACACAGCTGGCAAATGCGGTGAGTGCATTGACCCGACAAAAATTAACCCAACTGCTATGTGTACAATGGAATACCGACCCGTTTGTGGCTGTAACAATGTTACATACAGTAATCCTTGTGCAGCCAGAAATGCAGGGGTAGTTACATTCAAAAACGGCGAGTGCAACGATTGCATTGACGTTAGCAAATTTGACCCAACCAAGGGCTGTCCCCGTGATTACAACCCAGTTTGCGGATGTGATGGAAAGGTTTATCCCAATGCCTGTGAGGCTGAAAAGGCTGGGCTTAGAAGTTGGAAAGAAGGGGATTGTAGTGACTGTATTGACCCTAAAAAAATCAGCAATGCAGGTTGCACCAAGGAGTATCGGCCCGTTTGTGGCTGTGATGGGAAAACATATGCTAATCAATGTATGGCTGAACGGGCCGGCTTGAAATCTTGGAAAGAGGGTGAGTGCAATTCTAGCTGTATTGACCCAAACCCCCAGAAAACAGCATGTGCTGATATTTATGAACCCGTTTGCGGCTGTGATGGGAAAACCTACCCAAATGACTGTTCGGCAAAAAATGCAGGAGTGAAGCGGTTTACGAAAGGGCCTTGCAAATAGGGTAGAAATTTTAGGAACTAAAGCTTTTGAAAACTTAAATTAAAAGTCATGAAGAAATTTTACACATTAATCTCAGTTTTTTGCTTGATAAATAGCCTGGTGGTAGGTCAAAGCAGACACCGCCAAATTTATGAGCAACCTCGCAGTAACGAAGGTTCCGTTCTGTTACTAAATTTCAGTTACGGAGGCATGGTGCCAGGTGTGGATATGGCAGAAAGGTTTGGAAAGAATTTTTTAGCGGGCGTTTGTGCAGATTATTATACCAAGAACAACTGGATTTTAGGGATTCAGGGCGATTTCCTGTTTGGTAAGATTGTAAAGACGGATGTGCTGGCCAATCTTCGGGGAGAATCCGGATTTGTATATGCTGATGACGGCGGCATTGCGGATATTAAACTTCGGGAACGGGGAATTCAACTAAGTGGCCATGTGGGTAAGGTCTTTGCTTTTTCAGAAAAAAATAAACGATCAGGGCTTCGGGTCACGGTAGGTGGTGGATTTTTAGGCCATAAAATCAAGATTCAGGATGAGCCCCAAGTTTATGTTTCAAGTATTTCCAACGACTATAGTAAAGGTTATGACCGCCTTGCCAATGGTTTCTGTTTGACAGAATTTATAGGTTATCAGTTTATTGCTAATAACCGATTGATTAATTTTTCCATTGGTACGGAATTTACACAAGGTTTTACAGAAGGACGCAGGAGCTTCAATTTTGATACCCGCAGCCCAGGTCTTGAGAAGCGCCTTGATTTACTTTACGGTTTTCGGTTGACTTGGACTTTACCACTTTTTATTGGTGAAAATCCAGACGAAATAAGTTATTAATTGGTGAAAAATTTGAGGCTTTTATTCTATAATTTAATAACCCAAGCTTATTTTTTTGGTATTAGACTTGCCGCATTGCGAAGTGAAAAGGCACGGCGTTGGGTAAAGGGTAGGGTAGGATTGTTTGAAAAACTGGAGCAAGCATTTTCCACAAAAAGGTCTGATAATCAACGTGTTGTATGGATGCATTGTGCATCGTTGGGCGAATTCGAACAGGGGAGGCCGGTCATTGAAACACTAAGGAATGAAAAACCAGAAGTCATAGTACTCCTTACCTTTTTCTCGCCATCTGGTTATGAAGTACGTAAAGAATACCCATTGGCTGATTGGGTGTTTTATCTTCCTTCAGATACAAAATTCAATGCACAGCGATTTTTGCAAACAGTCCAACCAGACTTGGCAATTTTCGTTAAATATGAGTTTTGGTATCATTTTCTATCCCAATTGAAGGAGAAAAAAGTGCCATCAGTTTTAATTTCAGCAGTATTTCGCCCATCTCATCCATTTTTTAAGTGGTATGGCGGCTTACATCGAGAAATGTTGAGAAGTTTCTCTAAAATTTTAGTTCAAGATAAAGCCTCGTTACAGCTTATTTCCACCTTTAATTTTACTAACACCGAGGTCTATCAAACTGGAGACACTAGGGTAGATAGAGTTTTGGATATTGTGCTAAACCATAAATCATTGCCCTTAGTAGAAGACTTCTGTGGTGATTCAAATATCCTTATTTGCGGAAGTACATGGCCAGCCGATGAGGCAATGTTGTACTCTATTTTCTCCAACAAAATTTTCCAAGATTGGAAATTTATTCTTGCTCCACATGATGTGCAACTTGCTCATTTACAGGATATTGAGTCAAAAATTGCAGAACCTTTTATCAGATATTCTCAACTAATTTCAAACAAACCTAATAATGCAAAAGTGCTACTCATTGATAATATCGGTCTGTTATCAACAATATATTCGTATGGTAAATTAGCATTTATTGGAGGTGGTTTTGGGAGTGGTATACATAATACTTTGGAGCCAGCGGCTTTCGGTTTGCCTGTAATTTTTGGGCCCAATTTTGAGAAATTTGAAGAAGCAGTTTGGTTTGTTAATTATGGGGGAGGATTTGTAGTAAAAGATGGCAGACAACTTGAAGAAATTTTGATAAAACTTAGCGATGATAATATGCGCAAGAAATCCTCCGGGACAGTTAAAACGTATATAGAGCAACAGGCAGGTGCCAGTCAAAAGGTCTTGAAACAATTGAATATGCTGCTAACCTGATAACTTTTTGACAGCCTGAAAACAATGTTGTGAATTTTTACAATGTGGTTATTTAAAATGCAGTATTTTTGAATAACTTTTGAAAACAAATGTTTCCCGATGAAAAAGTCCATAGCCGCCTTCATTTTTTTTGTTTTTTGTGTTCAAGGAATTTCAGCCCAATATATAATCAGTGGTCAAGACACCTTACTTGGAAATGAATGGATAAATTTTAACCAAACTTATTTCAAAATTAAAGTAGCTGAGGACGGCATATACCGCATTGGTTATCAAACATTAGAGAATGCTGGAGTGCCAATTTCGCAGATTAATGGGGCTCAGTTTCAGCTATGGCATAATGGTGAAGAAGCTCCTATTTCTACAAGCACAGAGGGAACATTTGGCACAAATGACTATATTGAATTTTTTGGCAAAAAAAACACTTCTGAGTTAGATAAATACCTATATAAATTTCCGGATTCCATGATGATGAATCCGCTTTATAGTTTAATAACCGACACTGCCGCATATTTTCTTACGTATGTAAATGGTGGTGGAAATAGTAGGTTTCAGCTTGTTTCAAATGATTTGAATAATTTGCCAGCCAAAGAAGAATATTATATGGCAAGGCTGGTGAATAATAACTTTTCAAACATCAGTAAATTTGCGACCTCAGATGGCATTAGCACATCAGACTACAGTCTTTCAGAAGGATTTGCTTCTAGTCTAAATACTACTAAAACTTATACCTTAGCTCCGACAGCTATATTTCAGGGTGGGGATTCACCTTCTATTTCTTTGAGATTTTCAGGCAATAGTGTACAACATCAGCAAATAGTAACTTTAAACGACCAGACAATTTATACTGCTGAGTATTATGGTTTTGAGTTGCAAAGACCTTCTATTGATTTGACCGTCAACCAATTGACCAACTCTATGTCAATTAAGATTCAAGGACTTTTGACAAATGCTGATAAACACAGACTCTCAAATATTATATTGACATATCCTAGGCAATTTGACTTTGAAAATAAAAAGATTTATGCATTTGATATTAAAGCTTCAAGTTCAAAAAAATATTTAGAAATTTCTAATTTTAATGTTTCAAGTGGTCAACCAGTTTTGTTCGATTTGACAAACAAACTTCAGATTGCTGGTATAGATGAGGGAGGTGTTACAAAAATAGCGCTGCCACCATCTAATCTTGATAGAAGTTTAATTTTAGTGAATGATGTCGGCGGTATTGTTGAAGTAACCAATATTGAACCAATAAGCTTTGTTAATTATGAAACTTTAAACCATGATTTTATTATTGTTACAGGTGAAGGTTTATTAAATGATGGAAATGGCAATGATAGGGTTCTAGAATATGCTGAATACCGAACATCTATATCTGGTGGGGCATATGACCCAATTATTGTCACTGCTGAAGAACTTTACGATCAGTTTAGTTGGGGGATTGAACGTCATCCATTTTCGATTAGGAATTTCGCATTATATATTAAAAAGCATTGGTCAAGTGCTAAATATTTTTTAATTATAGGCAAAGGAAGAGAGTATCCAGCACTAAGAACTTCAAGCGGTTTACAAAGTGCCTTGGATTTTGGGTTCTATGTGCCGACTTACAGTTTGCCAGGTTCAGATAATATGTTGATAGTAGGAGATGATGGTTTTACGCCTGTATTATCTCTTGGACGAATTGCTGCCACTAATCCTAATGAATTAAAAACCTATTTAGATAAGATTAAGGAGTTTGAATCTAATATTAATTTGCCACAGACTATTGAGGAGAAATCTTGGATGAAAAAAGTCCTACATATGGGCGGTGGGCTAACTGCTTCTGAACAAAACGCAGTTCATGCAGGATTAGCCAATATGGAAACTATTCTGATGAATTCACAGTATGGAGCCAGTGTCAAATCCTTTTTCAAAACTAGTTCAGACCCAATACAAGTTTCACAAACAGAGCAAATTTTTGACTACATAAACAAAGGCACTTCCTTCATTACTTTTTTTGGGCATTCTGCTGTTGGTACTTTTGATTTTAGCATTGACAACCCTGATAATTTTGAAAATAAGGGCAAATATCCTATGCTGGTTTCACTTGGATGCTATTCTGGAAATATTCATACTGGGTCGCAAGGCTTAAGTGAGCGTTTTTGCTTTTTTAAGGATAAAGGAGCCATTGCATTTGGTGGTACCTCTGGAGAAGGATATATATCTTCATTGTCAAATTTTGCTAGTAATTTGTATCAAAATATTGGAAACGAAGATTATGGCCGAGGCATAGGTGATGCTATTAAATCGACAATTTCAAATTTTCAAGGGAATGATTTTGGAATAAATCTGATTAGGCAGCAATTCAATTTTCATGGTGACCCATCATTAAGAATTAACACATTTGAAGGTCCTGATTTTCTAGTGGATGGTTCAACAGTTAAATTAACTCCTGAAAATATAACTACGCAGCTTGAAAATTTTGAAGTAAAGTTTGATATTATTAATATAGGAAAAGCTGTAAACGATTCAATGCTCGTAAAGATAAAACGAGAATTACCTGATGGTACTCAAATTGACGTTACTGAACTAAATGTAGAAACCCCATCATATAAAGGCTCTTATACTGTTACTGTACCTACGCTTGGAAAACTAGCGCAAGGATTTAACAAGATACTAGTAATTATTGACGATGGAAATAAAATTGACGAACGACCAAATCCATTTGCCGAACAAAACAATGAGTTAGTAATTGGTGGAACAAAAGGCCTCAATTTTTACATTTCTGACAATAGTGTAGTTTGTGTATATCCTACAAATTTCGCAATTGTTGGAAATTCTGATATAGAATTAATTGCCTCAACTTCAGAACCACTTCTGCCTGAAAGAAGTTACGTGTTTCAATTAGATACCACCGAGCTGTTCAATAGTCCTAAATTACAAACTCACAAAATATTGCAAACTGGTGGCGTTCTGAAATGGAAGCCATCTCCAAATTTTAATAATGAAGAGGTATATTATTGGCGAGTCAGTCCTGATAGTATTTCCCAAGTAGATAACTTTATTTGGGACAATAGCTCATTTGTATACTTGGATGGCGTAAGTGGTGGTTGGAACCAATCACATTTTTACCAATGGAAGAAAGATGCTTTTGAAGATATGGAGCTGAAATCACATGAAAATTTAAAATTTATCGATGACTTTAAAGATGTTTTTATTCGGAATGCGGTAAATTCTGTTAATAATATGGAATTACAAATCAATAATGCATTTAGCGGAAGAATGTACCCAACTCCTCCCGGCATGTATGTTACCGTTTTCGACTCTACCAGTGCTAAACAATGGATTAACATACAACCGTCTCAGTATGGCCTTTTAAACCCCAGTAATCATAATGTAGCAATGTATTTGTTCTCCACGCAAGATTTAGCTGGCCGTTCTCAGTTAATAGATTTCCTTCAACAAGTAGTGCCCAGTAAGAATTATGTCCTTGTTTTCACGAATCAGATATCATTGACAAGTGATTATAAACCAGAAGAATGGGAAAGTGATTCATCAGCATTAGGAACAGATTTATTTCAGGTTTTGGAATCACAGGGGGCAAATTTGATTCGAAACACGATTACCTCAGGGGCTTTACCATATGTATTTGCATATCGCAAAGATGTTGGACCAATCGTTGAAGAATTGGCTGATAGCTTAAAACAAGTTTTAAGAGTAAATTTTGGAATTCCAGGGTATTGGGACAGTGGTAATATAACTTCAACCCCAATTGGACCGGCAACTAAATGGTCTAAACTAATTTGGGATAACAAATTATTACCTAATTCCCAATCCGACACTTTTTCTGTTGATTTATTAGGGTATGACCCAACTACCTTAACAGACACAATGTTGATTTCAAAGTTAGAACCGGGTGATCATGATATAACTACTATTTCAGCTATTGATTACCCGTATATTAAATTACGGTTTAATTCAAAGGATTCACTTAATCGGACTTCAGCTGAAATGTCTCATTGGAGGATATTTTACCAAGGAGTACCTGATTTCGCAGTAAACCCAAGTACAGCGTTTGTTTTTGATAGTGACACCTTACAACAGGGAAAACAATTTAATTTAAGATGTTTGGTTGAGAATCTCTCCGATTTCACGGGTGATAGTTTACTTGTGAAATTTAGCTTACGAAATAGTTCAAACCATGAAGAAGTATTTTTTAAAAGAGAGGCCAATATGTTGGCTCACGATACCCTGTATACTGGAATTCAAATTGAGACCCAAAATCTAAATGGAAATTATGGGTTGACACTTGAATTAAATCCAAATGATGAGCAGCAAGAAATTACAAGGGTAAATAATATACTTTCAAAAAACTTTGCAATTAGCAATGATTTGCGAAATCCATTATTAGATGTAACTTTTGATGGTTTGCATATAATTGATGGAGACTTAGTTTCATCTAAACCTGATATAAAAATTTCATTGAAAGATGAGAACCCATACTTGTTGTTGAACGATACTTCACTTTTTAGAATATTTTTTATCTATCCTGACAGCGAGTCAGTACTCAGACGTGTTTATTTTAATAATCCTAATTTGGATTTTTCCCCTGCAAATACTTCGTCAGACAATAAAGCATTCATTGAACTTCGGCCAAATTTCCTGCAAGATGGTATTTACAAACTAATAATTCAATCGCAAGATGTGGCTGGAAATCAAGCAGGAAGTAATGATTACAAGATTGCTTTTAAAGTAATCACTAAATCTTCCATTTCAAATTTCTTAAATTATCCCAATCCTTTTACCACCTCGACACGCTTTGTCTACACTATGACTGGCGCCGAGCCTCCTGCAAATTATAAGGTACAAATAATGACAAACTCTGGGCGTATTGTGCGAGAAATTACTCAAGCTGAGTTAGGGCCACTCAAAGTTGGTACTAATAAAACTGATTTTGCGTGGGACGGCACCGACCAATTTGGAGATAAACTAGCCAAAGGAATTTATCTTTACCGCATCTTGATACAAGATGTCAATGGAACAGATTGGGAGACTTATACAACTGACGCAGACAAATATTTTGCTAAGGGATTTGGGAAGATGGTGCTGCTACGCTAATTTTTTTGCCAACGTAATACTTTCATCAAAAGGTATCTTTTCAAATATTTTTAGATTACCATTTACTGTAGCGTCAAATATTTTTCTGCCATGCTTTTCGTATGCTTTTCTAGCCATTAAATAGGAAATTTCTGAATTGTCTAGATCTGCTAGATGCCAATCTTGTCCTTTAAAGTAATTAGCGTCAAAATGATTAGTATCATTTTCATTTAAAAACTGTTTCTCTCCTGGGTTACCTGTTTGGTTAAACTTATGATCCACACCAACAAGAAATACATTCTTAAAACCCATATAAAAGGCAATTTGCAAAGCGACAAAAGTGACTGTATAACCATGGTGAACCCCCGAGGTGATATCTCCATTAAATTTGTAATTAGAGGACATAAAAAGAAAATTATTATTGATATTATTTTTTAAGCTTCTGATTGAATGATGTGGTAAAAATTGCGGGCATTTTATCTTTCCTAAGTCTGATTTATTTTGTTCTACAACAAGCGGGTTCGTAGAAACATAATAGGAAAGATTCAAGTTGATTTTGTCAAAAATTAAATAAATTCTATTTAATCCAAAAGTATAATAATCGTTAAGTAGGTTTAGGTCAAACAAATTTAAAGATGGTCCATTTCCAATTATAAAACAATCTTTGCCATAATGGATATTGTGGAATTTCATTAGATTATGGCTATTTTTATTATGCCATAAAAGAAATCTAATCTCTTTTAGTGTGTTTATTCTTATATTTCGTAGTGTTCCGAAGATATTTTTATAACTGCTCATCATTTTTTGATTTAGTTTGCCAGTGCAAAGGCAATGCTATTATTCCACTTCTTTTTGATGCATAAGACACTAAAGATTCATTCTGGCTTTCCAAAACTACTTCAAATTCTAAACAGTTCTCAAAATGCTCAATTTTAGTTACATTGGCAATTCCACACCCAATTGAAATTGCATAGTTGCCAGGCTTTAGTCTTCCCCTAGGAATAGCAACTTGTGTTTTATATAATCCTATTTTCCTGTTATTGAGTAAGGTTTGATTTAGGTCAGTATCAAATGAAAGTGCTATTTGTTCGCCAAATCTAAATAATTCAAAGTTAATTACGCCTCCATTCGTTTCCTTATTCACCTGGTACTTAATTGATAGTATTACATCTTCAAATACATCAAATGTTGATTTAATTTTATTGTTTTCATCTATAATTTTAGCTTCAATAATTGAAATTGGCGTATCATCTTTTATTAGTTTGTTAGTAAAAATAGTTTTAACCGCTTCATTTGAACTAAGGTTTTCTAAATATTTATTTATAGTAGAATTTAAATCTCCTTTTTCTTGAATGGTTCCGTTCATAATTAATAGTCCAGAATTACATAAATTCTTAACAGCATTGATATTATGACTTACAAATATTACGGTTTTTCCGCTTTTGGCAATATCATCCATTTTCCCCATGCAACGCTTTTGAAATTCGGCATCTCCCACTGCTAAAACCTCATCGATCAATAAAATTTCAGGCTCAAGATGAGCTGCTACAGCAAAGGCTAAACGAAGCTGCATTCCGCTTGAGAAATGCTTGAGAGGCGTCTCAAGGAATTTTTCAACGCCGCTGAACTCAACAATTTCAT
This sequence comes from Bacteroidota bacterium, assembly GCA_016124585.1. GTDB lineage: Bacteria > Bacteroidota > Bacteroidia > Chitinophagales > Saprospiraceae > UBA6168. The sequence continues at coordinate 210,581 of WGNL01000004.1, forward strand.
CATACTTTTTTTTAATTTCTTCTCTTGAAAGCCCTAAAATTGCACCATTTAAAAATATATTTTCACGACCAGTGAGTTCTGTATGAAATCCAGTGCCCACCTCTAATAAGCTTGCCATTCTACCACGAACAGTTATGCTTCCTTTAGTAGGTGGGGAGATTCTGCTCAGTATTTTTAGTAAGGTCGTTTTTCCTGCGCCATTTCTCCCAATTATTCCGAGAGTCTCTCCTGGGTAAACATTAAAATTAAGGTCTTTTAATGCCCAAAAGGTTTCTTTTTTTGATTGGAAACCATGTTTGGCAAAATTTGTCAAACTTTCTCGCATGCTGAGGTAGCGTTGATGTTGGGCGCCAATTTGAAAGGATTTCCATAAATTTTGAACTTCTAGAATTGGTTTCATTTTCAATTTAAACTATGCTAAATCGGCAAAATATTGTTCCATATTCCGAAAAATATAGACACCTGCGAGTAGCAATATTAATGAAGTTGTCAAACTAAATATTATCAGTTGCCAATCAATCGCTAATCCCGAAAAGGCAGCCCTTGATAAATGAATTGGGCCGCACATTGGATTAAACTTTAGCAGAATTTCAAATCTTGTCCCTTTGAATTGATTCGACTCATAGATTACAGGACTTAAAAAAAATAGTATTTGAATGAAAAATGGGATAGCATATTGAAAATCACGGTATTTTACATTCCAGGCTGAAAGCAAGAGGCTTAGGCCAGAAGTTGCCAATATTGCAAGGATTAGGCTAACGAATAATAAAAAAATGGTCTGAACAAAATGAACTGGTAGACCATAATAAATTGCCATTAACACCAATATGGCCAGTGAAAAGAAATAATCGAATACGGCGGCTAATATGGCAGAGATTGGGATAATAATTCTTGGAAAATATATTTTTTGAATAATTTTTGAATTACTAAGTATGCTGTTGGCAGCGTTTGAAAGGCCACCAGAAAAAAGCTGCCAAATCGTTAAGCCACTTAGTACAAAAAGTTGATAAGGAAGTTGCCCGGATTGTAGCTTCAAACCTTTGCTAAAAACAAAAGTGAAAATCAACATTAATGACAATGGTTGTAAAATGGCCCAAATTATTCCCAAGGCCGTATGTTTGTACTTAACTTTTATATCACGCCAAGTGAAAAAATAGAATAGCTCACGGTACATCCAAAGTTCTTTCAGCTCAATCGTAAAATTGGACTTAGGCTTTATTTTGTACTCGATTTTTGTCTCCATGAAAATTCTTTTCTGTGCAAATATTTTTGAAAGTAGTGTAGTTGGTCCAGCTCGCTTGGCAGAAAACTTGCTGAAAATCAATGAATTGCACTCCGAAAAACACGAGCTGTATATTTTGACAGCTGATGCTAAATTGGGATATCACAATGTTTACGCTTTCAAATATTTTTGCCCAAAAGTATTTAGATTCTTGGACTTTTGGTTCCATGGGAGGGCTTATCACAAAAACATCAAAAAATTGTTGGAGACACATGAATTCGATGCAATTGTTTTTGGGAATGCGATTTATGGTTTGATTACAAAACTGTTTGGGATTAACTGTCCTATCATTGGAATGGTAAATGATGACCATGTTGCAGCAGTGAATTTCAAAAACTATCGGAAAATGCCAGGTGGCTTGGGGCTTTTGTGGCTAAGAAACATTGAAAAGTTGGCCATTCTCAAACTCGATTTTGTTATCACCTGCTCAAATTACCTGACAAAATTTCTAGAAGCGGAATACCATTTAAATCTTCAAAATTCAATGGTCTTCTATCAAGGAATAGATGTTTTCAAAATTACTTTTAAACCAATAAGATTCAAGAATTTGAATCAAATCAAGGTTTTGTTCATCAAACATCGAGCTGATATTGGTAGAATCGAAGACTTGGTGCTGGCATTAAAAAGATTAGGCCAATTTAATTTCAAGCTTACCATCATAGGCCCACCAGAGGTGGCAGTGGGCCATGTTTTAACTTACGCAAAAGAGATTTTCAATTTGGAAATCAATTTTATTGGACCAGCTCCACAATCCATTGTCCATCAACAACTTGGACAAAATGATATTCTTTGCATTCCTTCATCGCTTGAGGCACTTGGCCTGGCAAACGTAGAAGGATTGGCGCATGGAATTCCTGTCGTAACGACAAACGTGGGAGGGATACCCGAGGTAATGAATTATGGACAAAATGGTTGGCTTTGTGAACCAGGAAATCCATCAAGTCTGGCAGAGGCTCTAAAAAAATGTATCACGGCACTACCCGAAGAAAAGCTTGAAAAAAGCCAGAGAGGTAGGACTTTTGTTGAAGCGAATTTTAATGCCCAGACGCTACTTTCAAAATTCTTAATGCAACTGGAAAAAATTGTAATGACGCCCAATGCCTAGTCGTACCGTAAAATACTACCTAGATACCTTTCAACTCAAAGCAGCGGCAATGCTTAGCTTTTATGCTGAAAAAATAGGTTTGTTGGAAGGTATTAAAAAACAGACAAGGATGGGAATGGCTGAATGGGCATTGTTCCCTACAATAGAACCTATTTGGCAAAATACCTACATGGCCTATGGGTTTATTGAAGAACCGAAGGTGCTCGCTAGATTGTTGGAGTTTGATGGGTCAGGTATACCCGTAGGCTGGAAACATGCTCACCCCAAAGCTCATAATCCACTGATGGTCAGTTATTTAGCATTGGTTTGGGCAAATCATTATTACTGTACACAAGATACAAACAGCAAAGTAGAGTTCATGAAGCTCGTAGATTTTTTGGCAGAATTTGGCAAAACCACTGACCAAGGATTTTTACTACCATATTTTGAATCGGTGCCTAAATTTGGACTAATAAGCCCGTGGTATTCTGGGATAGCACAGGCAGTTGGTAGTTCAGTTTTTATTCGAGCCTTTAAAATGACAGGAAACCCTTTATATCGTGAAATAGCTCAAAAACTATGTTCAACCCTGTTGCGGCCAGTTGAAATGGGAGGCTTCCTTGAACAATTGCCCGAAGGAGGTTTTTGGATTAGAGAATACCCAACTTTCAAAATTAGTAGGGTACTAAATGGTTTTTTGTTTTGCCTGATAGCTCTTTATGAATACAAGTTATCGGTAGCGTCGCCACCTGAATTGGATAAAGTTTTGGATGACTGTGAAGCTACCCTTTTTCAAGAATTACCTAATTATATTTTCGGTAAATACACACGATATGCAGCCGGAAAGGCTAAATTTAGCAATGTGGAGTACCAAGGGTTATATGTTTATCTCTTCCAGCACTTATTTCTGCTTTCTGGCAAAAATTCATATTTGCAATTATCAAAGCATTTTAATAGACATACTGATTGGAAGGCATTTTCATTATTTTATGAATCTGACAAACCATTTAAATCTCCTGACATACTGTATAGTTTCAAATGAAAAAGCTCAAAATCATATGGTTAGCAACTTGGTGGCCGCGACCTGATCACCCAGTACTTGGAACTTTTACAAAAAGAGAAGCCGAAGCTGTTGCGCCTCACTGTGAGCTAGTAATAATTCATGCTTTGCCAACTTCGAGCAAGCAACATAATATTGTAATTCAAAATGCGGAAGCAGGTTATCGGGAAGTTTTGGTTCATTGCCCCAAACGCAAGGGCATTTTTGGACAAATACTATTTCTACGAGGTTGGGAATTGGCGATGCAATCCGTTGTTGATGAGGGGTTTAAACCCGATATTGTACATCTGCATGTGCTTTCATTAGCTGGAATTGCAGCATTGAAGTTTCACCGGAAAAATCATGTGCCTGTGATATTATCTGAGCATTGGAGCGGGTATAGCTTGGATAAAATTTCCTTAGGGATAATTAGAAAATGGCTTTACAAAAAAGTGGTTGCCACAGCGCATATAAATTTTGTAGTTACAGAAAATATGGAACAAGCCATGAAAAAAATGGGATTGAAAGGAGCTTATAGTGTTGCACCAAATCTAGTAGATACTGCTTTTTTCATGCCAACAGACACTCCAGTTTCTTCAATTCCATTTCAATTTTTGCATGTTTCTAATTTAGATGATGAACATAAAAACATAAGCGGAATTCTAAGAGCATTCGCAAAAATTATAACTACATATTCGGCTCATTTAACGCTAATTGGTGGTGATAATGGTATAGCGCATGTTCAGCATTTGATAAAAGAATTAAATCTGGAAAAATATGTGACAGTGAAAGGTGTTCAGCCTTCATTAATCGTGCGACAGCAAATGCAACTTAGTCATGCATTCGTAATGTTCAGCAATAGGGAAGGGTTGCCATGCGTGATGTTGGAAGCAATGGCGGTAGGCTTGCCCATAATTTCAACAAGTATTCCTGGGCTTGAGGATTGGGTAACACCAGAAGTAGGCATGTTGGTGTCAAAGGGTGATGAAGTAGGGTTGAAAGTGGCTATGCGAGAAATGGTGGATAATTTCTCATCTTATAATAGAGCCAAAATCAGGGAAAGAGTAATGAAGGAGTGTAATCCAGATGTCGTGGCGCAAAGAATATTGACTGCCTATAAGGACGCGGCAACTGCGACAAAACGCTCGTAAATTTGTTCATATGGCTGATATTCAGGAACTTGAAAAGAGGTATTATGCCAAAGGAGGGTGAATGTTCCGCCATATTTTTTTACGGTATGAAGCAAGTGCATCAATTCAGTTTCCATTTGTTCAGGTGTTGATTTTTGGTAAACCGCAAATGTTGTGTCCATCGCGATGAGCGGAAATTCCATGAGTTTCAACTGCCTTCTTTCAACAATATCGAAAACTAGGTATGGGGTGCAGGTTCCACATCTGAATCCAGATTTCTCCGGAAATCCAAGTGTGCTATCAACTTGAAGATTGTTTTTCTCCCAAAGGGGCCAGGTTTTACCTATCTCAAAACGCAAAAAATGCTGCCGCCCTTCTGCTATGATTTGTGGTGAAACACTTTCGAATCTGCGAACTTCTTGATCAAATATTTGCCCATCAGTAGCCGAAAGATAACTGGGATGGATGCCTACAACATGACCACGTTCATGAATATGCTTCATAATGGGCTGAACATGGCTAAAATTTCGTTCCATGTCATTGTCATATTTTGTTTTTCCACCGGCTAAAAAATAGAAATGAGAAATTAAACCATGCTGTTCTGATACATCCATCAAATAATCATAACTATCAAAAGGATCTCTACTCCTCTTAAACTTATGGTTGAAAAAACTATGTAGGTTGAATTTAGCAGCTTTTAAATCACCTCGTTTCAGTAAGTCTCCAGTTGTTTTTTTCAAAAAGCTAAACCAATTTGGCCACAAATAAAGTGCATCGACATCATGGGTAAGCTTTAAGCGATAAGCGTTTGGCCTTGGTGGCAAACTAGCACCCAAATGGGCCAGTGAATTGCGGACTAATGCGGCCATTTCGTCCACAATTGGTCGATGAAGGAATCCCTGTTGAAAAGCAATGCTTGCTTGGGCTGGAAATCTTCCATGGCTGTCCTTGGTCTGGGTAATATGTTCTTCCCACCTGGTTAAACTAAAGAAACTAGCAGTAAAAACATCAATTCCTATCCGAATTTTGCCAAATGAAACCTCACATTTATTATCCCCGAATATTATCGGCAAATCATTTTCTTCCAGGAATGATATTTCAGTTTTTGATGCCCAGCAAATAGATTTGGGAACATTCCGACTTCTTTCATTTAATAATAAAATATGAAAGCAATCATTAATAACTAATTGATGACCATTGAATAATGTAATTAATGTGTCCGACCTCTCCTCCCATTGAAGCTCAAAGTCAAATCTAAGCATAGTCTTCATTAAGCAGTTTACAGCATAGCTACGTTCAGGATGGTAATTATTTGGTAAACTGATTATCAATGAAATTCAGTTATTTGAGACTTATTTTTTGGAAAAAACAAACTGAAAATTATAACTAGTTCTGTAGTAGCCACCCAGAAAATAGATAAATGCAGCCGATCACCTTGAGCAAAACTAATACATATCGTTAAGACAGAATAGAGAGCATACAATACCTGAATATATGGCACACAGAATTATTAAAGACTTTGTTTGAGTTTAATTTGACTGAGTTGTAATACACACTTCAATCTATTTTCCTTGTACAAGTATTTTGGTTTGTTCAAGGCCATATCTAAACAATATGTCCAAAATCGTATTGCCGATAAATGGTTGATAGGTTTTATGTTGCTGCAATTTGAAATCTATATAACGCAATTCTATGGAGTATTGGCTGAAATCCGAAGGCATTTGATAATTACTTCCTCCTATGCCACTTAAATAACAAGTGCCGTTTAGCGCCCTTACAATTTCAATATTTTTATTTTTTTCTGAATTTAGTATTTCCAAATTGGACGAACAGCACAAATTTCTTTCTATATCGAGCCATTCCATAATGGTAACTATAAGTATAATATTTATTTCTGCTAAATGACTTGTCGATTTTACTGTCAAAAAAAGTTCTTCCAATTTTTCTATTATTTCTTTAAAATAAGGAGTTTTATTATATCGATTTACCAATATATTCAAATGTTTTGAACTCCAGTCTTGCTTTTTGTCAACCTCCAAATTCTTGATAAGCTCAAAATCACTATGTTTTTTAAGTGGAATTGTTAGCCATTCAAATGATTCGTCATTTGCAGCTTTGCGAATTCGGGTCCTACGGGTAGGATAGCGTTTAGAATGTTCGACGTTGTCGAGAAAAACGAAAGTATCACAAGCATAAATTTTATGGAAATAACCCAGCCAAGGAAAGTAATTAGGCTGGTGGATGGCCACAGTTTTCTTATCAAATATATTGTCCATGGACCATGATGGGCGAGGATATTTTTACACGACTTTCAACAAGTTTCAAGTTTCGTAAGTAGAGGTTATTCCCTGTCATTGGAGAATCAATAATGTGAATTGTTCTTGTAAATGGTTGGTAATCAAATAGTTGAAATCCAAGTTGACACAAATTTTGGTGAAGTTTATCTTCGTCAAAACCAAATTTGACTCCTAATCCCATTCGCTCTACAATTAAGATATTTAAGGTAGGATTGGCTAAAGTCTTCGAGGCACCACCTACCACAGCGGTCTCATAACCCTCTACGTCTATTTTGATTAAAATCGGTGTCTTATCCTGACAGAAATCATCCAGTGGAGCTAGTTTGGTGGGGATTCCTGATACTTCTTTATGTGATAAGATATGATTTTGAATGCCCTTGTCAGAACTAAGATATGCCACTTGATTTTTTTCGCCGATACCTAATTCATGTATTTTTATCAGATGCCTCAGTTGATTTAAAATAGCATTTCGTTCTAGTATTTTAGCTGCAGATGGTTCTGGTTCAAAAGCCATAACATCAGAACCACTTACACCGGCAGCAAGCAGTGAATAAGCGCCTATATTTGCACCTACATCAACAAATAAGTCGGCTGGCCGTAAAAAATGCAGCAAAAAAGCCATACTTGTAAATTCTGGCAAGCCGAAATAATAGCATGAAGTACTAGCATGAAATCCCCTTTTTACATGAATTCTTAATTCATTTACCCAAGGTTGGACTTGTTCTCCATTGAAAATTCTTGAAGAGATTTGCCATTTTATATAACGAAAAACAGCTTCAGCTCTTTTTTTTCGAGTTAGGGGATGCTTTAAAATAGCTTGTATCGCCTTTTTCAAAAATTATAAAATAGTACGGATATTCTCAAATGCTTCAGCTAAGGTTTTACCACATTGTACACCTCGAATCTCTGCTAAGCTTCGCAAAAATGAAGCTGACATATATGGCCTGCCTTCCTGGGTTTTATATGCAGCCAAAGCATTTATTTTTAATTGAATGTGATTTTCATCTAACGAAATAAAAGTATTTGCCAAAAAAGAAAGATTATTCCATATCAATTCATAACCTAGCAGACTACAGTGTTTGAAAGCTCGCAATCCTTCTTCATATATGGTACGATGGTCTTGATGTATGTCATTTGATGCAGGAAGGAATACGAGGTCAGGCTTTATGATAGGTCTGAGCCTAATTAATTCTTCAAGTATTTCCTGACGAGCATAGTTCAATTTTCGAACTTGGTATTTGAAAACCAACAAGTCTTCTGGCAGTATCCCAAGAATTTTGGTAGCTGCTCGCACCTCTATTTCAAGCTGGTTTTTGGGGAAATGACTTGGAACGCTTTCGTCGGCAGTTGAAAATGCTGCATAAAATACTTTTGAGCCCTGTTGAATCAACTTGGCAATCGACCCGCCACACCCCAATTCGCCATCATCAGTATGAGGCGCAAGAACAAGCACTCGTCTAGCATTTAGCATCCAAATATTCTTTAAGGATTTTGGCAATTTGGGTGGAGGCTATTCCGTTGCCCAAACAGTTGGAATGGTCGGCCGGCTCCTGCCATTCTCTTGTATATTGAAGAATCTTTTGAGTGTCTGGACCGGAAATTCTGTTCCATCCTTCCGCTATTGTTTCCAGCCATTCAATTTGTCGATCAATGATTATGCCAGGTGTTTTGTGAAAATATGCTTCTTTCACTACGCCGCCCGAGTCAGTTATGGCCATTTTAGCGTAACGGATTAATGTCTGCGTTTCAAAAAAACCTAGGGGGGGCACTACCTGAACAAGCGGAAATGTGGCAGGGTGGGGCAGTCCAAACTGTTCGATGGCTTTGGCTGTGCGTGGATGCATTGGGAAAATGACTGGCAAATCCAATTGGCGCAGTGCCTCTAGGATGGAATGTAACGGCTCTCTGGAATCCGTATTATTGGCTCTATGGCAGGTGAAAAAATAATATCTGTCAGGTTCAACGTTGAATTTTTTTAATGTTGATTTATTGTTCTCGATTTTTTCTAAGTTATTGTAAATCAAATCAATGCCTACATCGCCTACCAAATGTACATTTTCCCTAATTCCTATATTTTCGAGGTTTTTCACCCCTGTCAAAGTAGGGCAAAAAAAGAGGTCAGTAATAGAGGTAGTGAGGAGTTTATTTACCTCTTCCGGTATTTTTTTGTCAAATTCACGGAGGCCAGCTTCTACGTGCGCTACTGGTAAATAGTTTTTGGCTGCTGCAATTGCACCTGCTGCGGTAGAGTTCGTGTCACCAAAAACAACGACAGCATTTGGCTTTTCAATGTCAATAACCTCGTCAATATTAGCTATCATTTCACCTAGCTGCCAAGCTTGCCTGCCTGAGCCAATACCAAGATTATATGACGGTTTTGGAATTTCTAGTTCAATAAATAAATTATCAGATAAATTGGCATCATAATGCTGCCCAGTATGCACCATTACTTCATTGAAACCCATTATGGCAAGCGCCTTTGTTACCGGAGCAGCCTTAATAAAATTGGGGCGAGCACCAACGATGGAAAGTATTTTATTCAATGATTGGAATCTATTTTTTTATTGTTGAAAACATGATTGTCTAAAAAATCTTTTAACATATTTTCCCAACGATACTTTTCCAAAGCTTCTAGTGGAATTACGGGAACAACATTGCCTGTTTTTTCCCATTCTTGGTACTTTTCCAGTATAAAATCCTTGACTTTTTGTTTTTGATTTAAATTGCAATAAGCAATCAAGCCTGCATTAGTTTCTTCAAAGATTTCACTTAGTTCATCATCTTGACATCCATTCACAAGCAATAGGATGGGTTGTCGAGCTGAAAGATATTCATATAATTTACCAGTGGCATTTCCCTTTAATTCTGGTGTGGAATAAGTCAATAGAAGATTAATATGCGATGCTGATTGTAGTTGAACTGCTTCAGGATGTGTTATACTGCCAAGCGATTCAAAAATATCCGGTATTCCATATTTGTCAATTAATGGAATCCAGGTTGAGGAATCTTTGCCCGCATATTTAATTTTTACCTTTTCCCTATTTATTTCACCTGCTGCAAATAGTTCTGACAAAGCTTCCAATAACAAATCAGGTTTTCGCAAATCCCTAAACATGGAACCCGTGTATGTTATGGTAAAAAACTCGGCAGATTGCATGTGCTTGACTGCCCCAAAACGATTATCTGGCAGTCCAATACCATTTCTCAAGACGACAACATTGTTGTGGAATGGTTTCAAGTGCACGGCCAAACCTTTTGACACGGTTGTAACAATATCTGCTTTGGCAAGTATTTTACGATTGCACCATCTTTGAAATTTTGGAAAATAGGTTTCGTTAAGGGCGGGGTCTAGATGAAGGTCTCGGAAGTCGGCGACCCAATAAAGTTTTTGGGGCAATATCAATTTAACTATATATGCTATAGCATGATCGCTGTAAGGGCGAAATGTAGAAAAAAGTAATGCTTCATGGGTGCTTTTTAGAACCCTTAATCCAATAAAAGCACCATGAATAATATAAATCAGCCCTCCTTCTCCGAAGAGTAGGTTTAAAGGGAATGAGTTTAAAAGATTGTAAAATCTAAAATTAAGCTTCGATTTTGTTTCTTCAGTTTTATAATACTTATTTTTAGCGAAGATTGCCCTAACAGTCCTGTAGTCTAAAGTTTTAGCTGAATTGATATGTGAATCATCAATGTGGGTTGATTTTATTTTTCTGTTCGAGGTCGTAATTATAGAGATTTTATCAAAATATTTTTTTAATTCTTTGTTTATATAAAAACTGCGAAGGGAATTTGACTTGTAAGGTGGGAATGAATAACTTATCAGAAGGGCAGCAGGTTTCATATATTGATTTCACTGTATAGGCCAGATTCAATTGAGAATTTTTTTGGTGAGAATATTTCGTTGAGTAATCTTACATAGGACATTGTAACTATTTCTTCATCAAAAAATTCCAATGCCATTTTTCTACTTTCTCTTCCCATTTCTTCAAGAACAAAAGGTACTGATTCTATCAATGTCGTCATTGCAAGGGCCAAAGCATCTTGATTTTTTACAGGAACTATGAATCCATTTTTTCCATGTACGATTGTTTCTTTGCAACCAGCGGCATCTGTGCTGATAGTGGGTTTGCCCATTGCCAAGGCTTCTAGCATCACTCGAGGTATGCCTTCACGATATGAAGGCAATACAACTACATCAGCGTTCCTAATAATTTTTCTAACATCTAAAACCCTGCCTAAGTATTGAATATCTTTATTGTTTATCCAATCTAATAGCTTTTCTTTGGAAATCCCTGCTGGATTAGCATCATTTAAATCCCCAGCTACCCAGAATACAGTATTTGGGAACATCTTCCGAACATATCTAGCGGCTTCTACATATTATTGCAATCCTTTGTCATATAATAATCTTCCTATAAAGAGAAAAATAAATTTTTGAGATATTTCTGTTTTAGGTAAAGCATTGAAATAATTTGTATTTACACCTGACCCTGGAATTATTAAGCATTTTTCTGCTGGCAAAATTTTCTTGGTGATAAATTCATTCTTGTCATCTGGGTTATAGACAATTAATCTTTGAATATTTTTTAAAGCAATTTTGTAAAACAAAGGAATTAATCGATTGAGCCCTTTTGGATGCAAAAAAGTATATCCTAACCCTGTTACTACAGAAATACTTTTTATCTTAAGAAACCTAGAGGCAAGTGATCCATAAAGGTTTGGCTTTATCGTAAAATGTAAAATAACATCAGGCTTTTCTTGACGATAAATGAGTAATAGATTTGAAAACAATAAAATATCTCTGAATGGATTTTTGCTTCTAGGCTGAAGGTGTTCCAAAGGTATATGCCGAATAGAAATAACCTGATGAATATAATGAATAAATTCATCAATGGGGGAAGCTACAATTACTTCGTAGCCCTCAAGTTGAAGCTTTTTTACTAAGGGCAGCCTGAAATTGTAAATATTCCAGGATGAATTGTCAACAATGAGTATTTTTTTTCTACTAATATTTTCCACAACAACAAAGCTTTTTGCAAATATCGTGTTTTTAGGAAAAACTTCCGGGCCATTTTTTTTCTACTGCGGAGGTTACTTCTTTGATAGTCTGTTCCTTTAATTTTGGATAGATGAGTAGTACGTTGCCCTCGTCTACAATAATAAAATTATCAAGCCCATCAATGACGGCTAATTTGCCTGTTGGTAACCTGACTAGACTGTTTTTTACGTTTGAAAGCATGGCTGTTGTAGTTTGGACGGTGTTCCCATGGCTATCCCGTTGGCTTTCTTCATGCAACGAAACCCATGTACCTAAGTCACTCCACCCCATTTCAGCAGGGATAGTGTAAACATTGTCTGATTTCTCTAAAATAGCAAAATCAATACTGATATTTGGCGTTTTTGGGTAATTTTCTTCAATGAATTTAAGCTCATTCTCTGTATTGTATATACCAGGATTTGCTTGCAGAATTTCAAAAATAGCAGGTGCATAAGATTCGAAAGCAGCTAAAATTGTTTTTACCTGCCAAATAAAAATTCCTGCATTCCAAAGATAATCACCACTCTCAAGATAATTTTGAGCTGTTTCATGGTCTGGTTTTTCTTTAAACTCATAAACTTTGTGGACACCATTTGGGCTAGTTTTTTCAAAATGTATATAACCATACCCTGTATCCGGTCGTGTTGGAGTGATACCAAGTGTAATGAGTGCTTCTTTTTCTAAAGCAAATTCTTGTGCTAATTGCAGCTTTTCAATAAAGACATCTTCTTTCAAGATAACATGGTCGGAAGGGGCAACTACCAGAACTGCCTCTGGGCTTAAATCATACAATTTGAATGCCGTATAAGCTACGCAAGGCCCAGTATTGTTTCTGGATGGCTCACAAATGACTTGATTTTCACTTAATTCTGGCAGATGCTCCAGCACTAAGTTTTTATACATTTGATGCGTAACTACAAAAATGTTTTCAGAAGGACAAAGTTTCAAAAACCTTTCATATGTTAGCCGAATCAATGACTTGCCCACACCTAATATATCAAGAAATTGTTTTGGATTTGCTGTGCGGCTAGCTGGCCAGAACCTACTTCCTATACCGCCCGCCATGATTGCCACATATGTTTTATTTTTCATGCCAAATACTTAAATTATTAATCGTTCCAAAATGTTTACAGCCCAAGCTTAAAAATCCATTTTTGTCATGGATGTGTTCCATCGAATACCCAAGCCAAAATAGGAATTGAGTTCATTTCTTTCCTTTAGACTGCTTTCTTTTTTTCTGTAAAAATAATGAGCATCTAAATTTAGATTATGCCATATCTCATAGCTTATATCTATCCCAAAAAGATTTGTGGTAGTGCCAATGCCCTGGCCAATTTCATTTCCGAAGTCCATTTCCCTGGTATCATAATCGAGAAGAATATCCCCCCCCCAATTCTGGTTGGTGCCATCTTCCCCAAATTTTGCAGAAATGAATCTAGATTCAACAGTCCATTTTTTCAAAGGCTGATAACGGATAATGGATAGAACTTCCCTGAAATTTGCCCCCAATGGATGCGCCAAGGCTTGATTGTAGTGGGAATAATTTGCTCCTATCAAATCAGAATGAGAATAAGTGTAGGGTCTAGCAGCATTGTACTCTACCCTTAAATCAAGGTGGTCTATCCCAAATAAATCAATAGTTTGAGCGCCAAATTGAATGCCCCATTTATTACCCCACCAACCATCTCCAGCTTTTATTTCTTTAAATTTGAACTCATCCAAAATAAATTGACCATACAATCTAATTCGCCTGAATAAATTCCATTTAAAGTCAGTACCAATTAATACATTGTCTTCACTATCCAACAAATGTTCAACAGTTCTGTACAGTATGACAGGGTTTAAATATTGCAGCTCAAAACCATTGCCATTGCTGGTATCTCTTTTAAAAATAGTGTTTTCAAATACACCAACTGAAAAAGTCTCTGAAAACTTAAAACTTAAGTAGTGGGCTGCCATATATTTTCGTGGAATATAATTGTCACCCGGATTTGCTTGGGCGGATACGGCTGTCAATTCCGCAAACAAATTCTGATAATTGAAGCGTCCTAATTGCCAGTTGGCTTTTAAATAGAGATAATTATGCGAAAAATCGGACAAAAACATGGAGCGGTAGCCATTCCCCAGAAAATTCTTTCCGTGACCAAACTCCAGTCTGATATGCGGCGTTATATGAAATCCAATATGTGCTTGGCCATTGATGAAATCCCGTGCCCCATCACTGTCAATATAGTCACTTTTATAGGACTTGTAATAACCATTGCCAGGAATAGCCTTGAACTTCGAAATAAAATCATCTACATACCCTGCAAACCTGGCCTGGGTGTCTGAAAAATTAGTGTAAAAATATAATTTGTCATCCACACCTCCTCTGATTTCAACACCTCTTTGGTTGTAAAAAAGAAGCTTCCCATTATTTGGTTTTGCCACACTAAAATTCAGCATTGGATTTATCCGTAGGTGGAAAGCTGGCTTATTGAATTCAAGCCAATTTGCGGGAGTTTGGTAAAAATAATGCCATATCGGTTTTTTGCAGCGTTCATATCTTTCGTCAGCTAGACAGGCTTCAATGATAGAGGGCGCAGCAAGCCTATAAATTCCCCCCAAGCTATCTTCCCCGGTTTTGATATATACGGCCTTTGTTCTCGACGCAATCGTTTTATTATTGGTAGGTGCTGCCACCCATTCATTGTTGTCCATGTAGATACTTTGAATATCAACGGAATCCAAAGGAGAGAGGTTTGAAATTGAATCCACCGATTTGGCAAATTGAACGACTTCCCCACGGGTAAATGATTTCAATGCTGTATTGAAATCAGCCATTTTGCCAGATTTTATTTCTAACCGATCAATTATTTGATAATTGGTGCTTCCCAATGGCAAACCTGAACCTTGGGCGTTGATTATATGCGGCAAAAAGATGCAGAACACAAATAGAAGTGGACAATTTCTATACAAAATATTTTTATTGAAAATCAATACCATGCCTCATTTATTAAGTCATGATAAACAGAGCGAATCCCTTCTTCGAGGCCAATCTTAGCTTTCCAACCTGCTTCTGAAAGCTTAGTGACATCCATCAATTTTCGGGGCGTTCCGTCAGGTTTACTTAAATCTTGAATAATATCGCCCTTAAATCCAACGATTTCCTTTACTAAAATTGCTAGGTCTTTGATGGAAATATCATGACCTACACCAATATTGACCAATCCTGGCTCGTTATATTTTTGCATCAAATATATACAAGCATCGGCTAGGTCGTCAACATGCAAAAACTCCCTTAGTGGAGAGCCTGTACCCCAGATAATAACTTCTTTTAAATTATTTTTTTTCGCTTCATGAAATTTACGAATCATGGCCGGCAATACATGTGATTTCTCTAAATCATAATTGTCATTGGGGCCATAGAGATTAGTAGGCATGACGGAAATAAAATTGCAACCGTATTGCGATCGGTATGCATCGCAAAGTTTAATACCTGCAATTTTAGCTATTGCATAAGGCTCATTGGTGTATTCCAATTCTCCTGTTAACAGGTATTCCTCCTTCAGAGGTTGTGGTGCCAATTTGGGATAAATACAAGACGAACCTAAAAACATGAGTTTAGTTACCTCTGAAAGATAGGCTGCGTTAATTATATTTGCCTCCATTATCAAGTTATCATACAAGAATTCTGCACGGTATGTATTATTAGCCAATATACCACCAACTTTAGCCGCTGCCAAAAATACATATTCCGGCTTTTCGTCATGAAAAAAAGCTTGGACTTCTGCTTGGTTTCTCAAATCCAATTCATTGGAACTACGATATACGAAATTAAAAAAGCCAGATTTCTCTAGCTTTCTTTTGATGGCTGACCCCACCATGCCATTATGTCCGGCAATGTAAATCTTGGATGATTGCAACATGATTAAATTAATTCATTGTTGGTTGATTGCTATTCTCATGTTTTTAAAACACATTTGCTCATTCATCGGTGTCTACTAAAGCATTGCGCAGTATGGCCTCTTTTTTTACCTGAACCATATCAGCGGCGACCATCTCGGCTACTAAGGTTTTGATATTGTATTTTGGTTTCCAGCCCAATTTTTTCATGGCATTTTCTGGATCACCTATCAAAATATCAACTTCTGTTGGACGGTAATAGCGAGGGTCAACTTCTACAACCGTAGCCCCTACTTGGACTGGAAAATCTGGATGGTAGGAGGCGGTGACAATCCCAATTTCTTCCTCGTCATTGCCATCAAATGCCAACTCAACACCTACTTCTTCAAATGCCATGCGAACAAATTCCCGAACCGAATTTGTTTCACCGGTTGCTATGACAAAGTCTTCAGGTTTTTCCTGCTGCAGCATCAACCACATAGCCTCTACGTAGTCCTTGGCATGGCCCCAATCTCTCCTAGCATCCAAGTTTCCCAAATACAGTTTTTGCTGCAAACCTTGCGCAATATTGGCCACTGCCCTTGTGATCTTTCGGGTAACAAATGTTTCCCCACGTAATGGGGATTCGTGGTTAAACAATATGCCATTGCAAGCATACATATCATACGCCTCCCGATAATTCACTGTAATCCAATATCCATAAATCTTGGCAGCGGCATAGGGTGACCGGGGATAAAATGGTGTTGTTTCCCTTTGTGGAATTTCCTGCACTTTGCCATACAGTTCTGAGGTGGATGCCTGATAAATCCTGGTTTTTTTCGTCAGCCCCAATAACCTGACTGCCTCAAGTACCCGAAGAACACCTAATGCATCCACATTAGCCGTATATTCTGGCGTCTCAAAACTAACTTGGACATGTGATTGCGCACCAAGATTATATATCTCATCAGGCTGAACCTCTTGAATAATTCGAATAATATTCGTAGAATCAGTTAAATCTCCATAATGCAGAACAAAATTACGATGGTCAATATGGGGGTCTTGGTATAGGTGGTCAATTCTATC
Source organism: Bacteroidota bacterium (assembly GCA_016124585.1). Taxonomy (GTDB): domain Bacteria; phylum Bacteroidota; class Bacteroidia; order Chitinophagales; family Saprospiraceae; genus UBA6168. The sequence continues at coordinate 227,404 of WGNL01000004.1, forward strand.
AGTGTTGAACAAGGAACTCCTACGCTTAATCCCGTGGACTTCGTAGCCTTTTTTCAATAAGAATTCTGATAGATAGGCTCCATCTTGCCCGGTAACTCCTGTGATTAATGCTTTTTTCATGCTTGATTTAAACTATTAGTGTTTAGTTATTGGAATAATTGTTTGATGGTTTAATGGTGTTTTTCCTTTAATGGTTACTACCTAATTTTCAATTCTTTTGGTCTGATGGGCAAATCTTTGAATATGCGGTACACCAGATTGCTTTCTGGAAAAAAAATTTGCCATGCTGTTAGGAATATAAGAATAATATCAGTGGAAAATGATATGTGCGTGCTGTACCATTTCTCAAGTGAGCCTTTATATGGAAATATATGAAGCTTGTAATATTGCTTAGGATTCATGCCAGCATTAGTAACTAATTTCTCCTCGTCCCTAAAAATTAAGGAGCCGATACCCGTCAAGCCAGGTTTCATTTGGCTAACAATTTTTTGTATTTCAGGAGAATATTGGTTAAAGCTCACTATCATCAGTGGTCTAGGGCCCACAATGGACATATCTCCCTTCAGAATATTGATTATTTGGGGCAATTCATTGATTTTGGTAATTCTCAAATATTTTCCAAGTGGTGTGATCCTTGGGTCATTCCTTAGGGTAATTTCTCCTCCTTTCAGGTTAGGGCTGTCCTTGAGCATGGTGGCGAATTTCCAAATTTTGAAAATTTTCATGTTTTGCCCCATGCGTTCCTGTAGATAAAATATATATCCTTCTCCCGTAAACTTTTGGATGATACTAATCGGAATAAAAATCGGCAGCAATATCAAAAGCACCAATAAAGAGAAGATAAAATCAAATAGTCTTTTTATTTTTTTGTACACGACTACATTTTTTGGTCTAATCCTTTGCCTGTTTCAATATGCTCGAAATTTGGAATGAAAGTCCCCATCAAATCGACAATTTCATGCTTGGCAAGGTTATCTTGGTTAAATAATTCTTTGAGACGTACAAACATTTGTTCAATTTCTGCCAAGTCTTGGCAGGGGGCATTTTTGATAACGCCTAACGCCTTGAACCGAACCATATCCAATTCTTCTTCTTCAGTATAAAACTCTTCAAAGGACTTTTCACCTGAAGTATCAGATTGGAAGAAGTACACAGGGTATTTTGGCCTATGGCTGTTGGCTGTTGGCTGTTGGCTGTTAGAGAAGAACGCTTTGGCTTCCGTTTCGCTTTGGCAGTGATGGGGTTCATAACCTAGTTCCCGGAGCAATGCCTCAGCAATGTCGGAAAACCGCCTCATATTTGCTTCGTTCAATTTGGGAAAGAAAATCTCACCAGGCTTTCCCAATACGCAAGCCAATAGACAAATTTGCCCAGATTCCTCGGGTGAAACGAAATAGCGCTTCACATCCGATGGGGCAGACAACGGTTGGCGTTTCATCAGCCTTTCCATAAAACCGGCTGGCAAACTTCCATTGCTAAAGGCCACATTGGCAAATCTAGCTGTTGTTATAGGAAACTGCCGGGAATAGGATAGGATAACCTCTTCCATCAATTTTTTACTGGCACCCATTATGTTGACCGGGTTGGCCGCCTTATCGGTGGATACACAGAAAAAATGGGAAGGTGGCTGTTCCATCAATAATTCCAATAAGTAGCCAGCTTTCAACACATTGTTTTCCACCATGGCCTCAATGGAATACTGGTCTTTTTCTGAACGAACATGCTTGTGGGCCGCAAAATTGGCCACGATATCAAAAGGGCCTTCCCTGCGTAGTATTTTAGCAAACACGGCGTCCCCGAAATTGATAGGGTAGGTGAGGTACCGAGCTGGAACTGCCAATCCTTCTGTGCTTCGCAAATCTCTCGTCAATTCAGTCAAGCCATTTTCATTGATATCAACAACAATTAATCGGGCAGGATTAAATCGCAACAAGGACTTGATGAATGAACTTCCAATACTGCCAGCACCACCGATAACCAATGCCGATTTGCCTTGTATCTGTTGTTTCAATTCAGTTTCATTGGCGAGGATATCCTCCTCAAACAGACTTGTTTCCCGTTGGGTTACATGGCGATAGATGAATTGAGCTAGGTCAAAATTAGTAATCATAACAAAGATTTGATGGAGTTCGCTACGTAATCACGTTCATCATCAGTCATATTGGAACTGGAAGGCAGGCACAGACCGTTTTCGAACAAACGCTCTGAAACGCCATTCAAATATGCTGGATAATGTTTGAATATAGGCTGTAAATGCATGGGTTTCCATAGTGGCCTCGTTTCAACTTGATTGGCCTCAAGGCCCAATCTTATATTTTCCCTATTTATTCCCCTTGTCTTTTCAGGGTGGACAAGCAAAGTCGTCAACCAATGGTTAGAGAAGAAATCAGCGGAGGGCTCTTGCAAAAACTCAATACCATCGAAGGAGGTAAAAGCACTTTTGTAGAAATCGAAATGTTCACGACGTTTAGTGACCCGTTCATCCAGCACTTCCATTTGTCCCCTGCCTATACCAGCGCTAATATTGCTCATACGGTAGTTGTAACCTATGTAGGAGTGCTGGTAATGTGGAGCGGAATCACGAGCCTGTGTTGCTAAAAAAAGTGCTTTTTGGCAATATTCCTTTTTGTAGGACACCAAGGCCCCGCCACCAGATGTGGTGATTATTTTATTGCCATTGAAGGAATATATCCCAATTTCCCCAAAAGTTCCACAATGTCTGCCTTTATAAGTAGAGCCCAACGCTTCAGCAGCATCTTCGATTATCGGGATTTCAAACTCATTTGCGATGGCCACCAATTCATCCAACTTTGCAGGCATTCCATACAAATGCACCAAGATAATGGCCTTGGGTTTATTTCCAGTGTTATTTATACGGTTCTCTATTGCTACACGCAATAGTTGCGGGTCCATGTTCCAGGTTTCTTCTTCAGAATCAACGAATACTGGAATTGCTTTTTCATAAACGATTGGGTTTGCAGAAGCTGAAAAAGTAAAGCTGGAGCAAATCACTTCATCCCCATGTTTAATTCCAAGGAGGATTAACGCTAAATGAATGGCTGCAGTACCTGAAGAGAGGCAAGTACAATTGTCAGTTCCTACATAATATTTAATGTCATTTTCAAGACCAGATACATTTGGGCCAAGAGGAAATACATGATTATTGCTAAATGCTTCTTCTATATATTTCATCTCTTTACCACTCATGTGAGGGGAGGAGAGCCAGATTTTTTCTTTTGTGTTTACCATTTGTTGGATGAGTTTAAAAGAACAGTATCTTACTTCTTTGTATATAATTTGGTAAACCAATTTATATCCCTAAAATGTTTCTTTTCAGGGGTTGAATATGAGGTTTCACTTTTGAAGTTTTTATTTTCAATACTCCTAATAATGTTAAAATACCAAGGAAATTTTTCAGTAGGAAGCATTTCTGCTATATCTGTTTTATCAGTTGCTATTCCCTTAATAATTGGAATTTTGTATTCTATTGACCAATAATTGTCACCTTTATACACAAAAAAAATATTTGGATTAGTTACATTTGGTTTTAAATTTATATTTCCATTATTGATGGAAATATTTTTGTTGGCTCCAGATTGTGTTATAATTAATATTTCAACTTTGTCACTCTCTTTTTCATATTCAGATGTATTCTTTAATAGTGCATGTTGATTATTTAAACATGTAATGCCAAAATAGATTGCTTTATTTGTACGTCCAATCATAAAAGTAGTAAGTGCGTCAGAATTGTTTTTTTGTTTTAAGGTATAAATAGGCATGTGGATTTTGTCATTCCAAAAAGGATCATCCAACTTGCCATCAAAGGTAAGTTCATCTTCAGACTTAGGGTAAATTTTAATGCTATTTTTTTTATCATTAAAAATTAAATTCTTATTCTGTATGAACTGTAATGGTTTAATATATGCCAATATTAATTTTATTCTTTCGCCATAAATTGACTCTCCAGTTATTTTTTTCCCTTCTTCTGCAACTTTAAAAAGCTTCTCAATACTGGCTTTGTCCTGTTCCAAGGTATTCCAATTATTTTCAGCAATTTCAAAAAACTCTTTCATTTGCTTTGAAGCAGGACCAAAAAATTTTTCATAGTAATCATTGAGTAAATCGTCGATGCTCTGGTCTACATCCCAATACATTCTTGCTGTTAAGTAGATGTTTAAATGACTTATTGCCAAGTCTTGAAAAGATTCCAATTTTGGTTTGATTTGTTTATATATTTCAACAAATTCACCTGTCGAATTACCTTTCAATTGCTTCAAGTCTTTTTCAATTATATGTGGAAAAACGACTGGCACTCCAAAATCATCACCCCGAAAATTATTACTTCTATAATGGTCTCTTATAATTATTTTATTGCTTGTTTTTTGGATCCAACCATTTTTTATGTCTGTGTAAAGTTGTTCATATTCTTTTTCTACTAAACTAGATCTTCTTTGGCTTATTCCAACTACAATATTTGGACTAAGCTTCGCTATTTTGTTTGGTGGCAAACGATATGGCCCATAAGCAATACATATTATTTTCCTATCAGGATGTGATTTGTATAATTCGGCACCTACTTTATTTACAAACTCCCATACATAATCTGACATGCTACCATCATATCCTCTTTCAGGAGTATCTTTATCTTTACAAAGATTGCACTCACAAATCTTTACATAGCCGTCTGGTGGCATTACTGAAACCATTGGCTCACCATAACTGTCAAAAATATTTTCTGCATATTTGATTGTCTTGTTCAATAATTCATTTGAAGACAAACAAGGCATTTCTCTATCTGTAGCCCTTTTACCCGCGTAGAGTGCATACATGTCCTTGTTTCTTTTTGAATCAGTTGTGGATAGTATATTGTGTAGTCCATGGCTCTTTTCACCTACACCGTAATTTTTTTGTGCTGCGTTCAACCCCAAATGCAATTGCCACATTACCTCATCTTTGGAAGCGTCACCATAGGAAGCACCAATTATAAAAAACTTCCTATAACTAAATTCCGGTTTGTAAGTGTGGTTTATTTTTGGTAAGTCAACTTTATTTTTTCTAGGTATTACAGTGCCAATATTTCCAGGCATATACCATCTTACTCCTTGAATCCTGAGGAATTCGTTCACAGCATTGAACGAACCTTGTTTGTCAAATGACCAAATATCAAGTTCTCTATTATAATTGTTGTATAACCCCTCAAGTGGATTCTCCCATTTTTCTTTTTCTTTGGTTGTTTGCCTATTCTTAAGTGCTTGACTTTTTTTTGCATAAGAACTTAGCTTTTGAGGTGGTGTGTATTCATCATCAGCACCAATCATTACCATCCAATTTTCTCCAGATTGAATTTTATACCCATCATCTTTTATATCTTTAATGTTTATACCCAAACTATCTGTGTATGCACTTCTCCCTATAAAAAGTTTATAGGGGATTTTTTTTTGAGTTATACTTGAAATTGGAATTTCTACACCTGTAATCTCTTTTAAATATAGTTGTAAGTCAATTGCTGCTAGTTCAACAGTTCGAGGTGATTTTGCATCAATAATAATTTCCGTATTTGATTTGCCATTTTCAATTATATATTTGCTGTCTAAATTTATTTTTGTCTTAATGCAACTTAAGAAGCTTAAGAATAGACAAAATATAGTAAAGAATATATATACTAAAGCTTTCAATTATGGATTATTTCACAAAGGAATTTGAAATTAATAAACACATAATCACATAAACACCTGTCAACTATTTATTTCCATCCAAAATATGCCAAGAAATTCATGAAGCGCCTTACCCATTTTTTCGATGTTAGCAATGTTTGGAACTAATAAATAAGAGCGGTTAGATTTTTCTTCTTTTAATCTCGTATTAGTTGGGGCTGGAATAGGATTCAGCCCTTTAGCCCTGAACCGCATCATGGCCCTAGGCATATGAATAGCATCCGTGACTAAAATCAATGTATTGTCTGTACCATATGTTTGTCTAAAAAAATGTGCTTCATCTTCCGTATTGGTCGTTCTTGAAAGCGTGTCAATATCAACAGCATCAACTCCCAATTCAATTGCTACAAGACGAACTAAAGCGGCTTGGCTTTGGTTTTGGCTACCTTTGCTACCGGACGTGACCAGCCTACTATTTGGTATGGCTCGATAAATACGAAGCCCTTCCACTAACCTTGCCAACTCGGTTTCTGATAATTGGTTGTTTATTTGCAAATTGGGATTATACGTATGGCCTGCTCCCAAAACCATAATTAGGGTAGCTGATTTTTTCTGAACACTTTTAAAATTGGTCAATGGTTTATATTGTCTTTCCAACAAACCAATTAAATAGTTTGGAACAAAGCCTGTACTGATAATGATAAGCCAGCCTAAAGCAATCTTGAAAAAAATGTCTGACAGCCGTTTTTTCCTCTTCCATTTCAGAAAACTCGAAAAAATTATGATTATCCAGAATAATGAAAATGGGTGAATGATAGACAATATAAACGTATGCACTTCAGTCTTGATTCACAATTACCCCATCTTCTTCAAATCAAAATCATCGTCGAGTGAAACGGACTTTAATCCTTTTACTGTCAGAATCTTATTTCTTTCTGGAAGCCCTTTTATTAGTTTAAAAGTCAAATTACTTTTTGGAAAGATAATTTGATAAAAAGTTAGACCTACTATCTTTACATCTAAAGCAAGCGAAATATTATCTTGATACCAAACTTCAAGTTCCCCCTTATAAGGATAAATAAACTTTGCATAATAGTCCAAAGGCTCATAACCTAAATTTCTGACTTCGGAAACAAGTTTTTCTTCATCCCGGAAAATTAGAGAACCAATCCCTGTAATCCCAGGTCGAGTTTGGTAAATTTTCGTTTGTACAGATTGGGAGTACTTCTTAAAACTATTGGGTATCAAAGGCCGGGCACCTACTAGGCTCATATCACCTATCAGCACATTGATGATTTGTGGGAGTTCATTTATTTTGGTAATGCGTAAATACCTTCCAAATTTGGTAATTCTCGGGTCATTGCGGAGGGTGACGGTTTTACTGCCCATATTTATACTATCCTTCAGCATGGAAGAAAATTTGTAGATATGGAATTTCCTTTGCTTATAACCAACACGCTCTTGCAAATAAAAAATAGCTCCATCGCCTGTCACACTCAAGATGATACAAATAACTAAGAATATGGGAAGTAGAATTAACAACCCAATCAAGGATGCACTAAAATCAACCCACCTTTTTACGGAAAGGTACATTTATAAAAGCTGGGATTCCTTCATTACGATTGGAGAACTATCAACATCCCTTAGGAAAATCAATCCTTCTTCAAATTTATATAACTTAAAACGCCGGTCAAAACTCTGGTCTTCATCCAATAAGCGGATGGTATCTTCGCAAAGGTTTGCACCACCCGCTGCAAACGAAGAAGTAAATGCAACATGCCTTACATTTATCTCGGTAATGAAAGGCTTTCGATTGGCATCTTCCTTTAAATCCACCGTGAAAAAACCATGTTTAGCGGCTCCAGTATGTTCAAATACTTTTTCTATAGCAAGCTTTGAGATATCAAATACATGCTCATCATTAATTAGCCTGCCAAAAGATGTATTGCCTGTTATGCCTGAGGGTGATGTTTTCGCCATGATATAATTCACACGTTCCCCACACGCTGCCCTGACCAATTCCCCGTTGTGAAATAATAGTTTACAGGCAAGGTTTCTACCGCTCAAAAACTCACTGGCAATGAAGTTGGCCACATCCGGATTAATGGTAACCCAATTGACCAAATCTTCGTAAGAATTTACCTTAAAAGAACCTAATCCACTCGACCCTGTGGCACTTCTCACCCAAAAAGGGAAATTCAGTGTTTTCTTGATTTTAGCTTCCAGCTCAATATCATTTGGGTCAATATCAAGTGATTTTGGAACTAAGCCATGAGGAGATAATATTTGTGTCAATTTGGATTTGTCTATCAAAACCTCAATAAGCTTATGTTCAGGTACTAACGCCTTGCAAGGGAGTGTGCCACTTGCCTGTCTTTTACTCCATTCCAGAATCTCCGTTTCTGGCAGTATAACGGCCATTTCGATACCCTGTTCCTTGATTATTCTTTCAGTAGCTTCCCAATACCCAGCCTGAGAAGACTTTGGTGTGATATAACTTTTTTCAAATAAGTCAGTTTGATACAAGCCGATAGCATATTTATTAATATCGGTTCCATGTAGTTGATAGGGACGATAATGGCCAATTTGCTTGATGGCACGAGCAAAACTGCGGGGAGTTGGGCCGCCAACACCCGTGATTAGAATTTTCAGCATATTATCTGCCATTGACTAGATGTTTTTCCAATTTGTTTTTTAATCCCTGTTTAACAGGCAATTGCCATAGTAATTTGCACCAATCATGGTTGCCTTCAATTAAACCAGGGCCTTTTTCCGTGATGACAATATCCCATCCAATCGAGCGGTTTTCTGGATGCGCCAATGCCGCCGCCTCTACCATTTCAATAGTCTCCTTCCAAAACGGTACCTGAAAGCCTCGAATTGGAACCCCAGTGATGGGATGAGTTTCCTCGTCGCTTTTAGTAATGTCACTATAAACGCCGGGGCCATTCACTATCCCGGTATGGTCGTCGATGGGAGCAGCTAGGTTCCCCGCTGCCATGTTGTCAACCGGGGAATTGACTGAAATTCTTTGACGGCATCCAAGCAATTCAACTTCATTTTTTGCATTTAACTGTGTAAAAATCCTAACTGTGTTGACGGCTGAAGGTGATAGCTTATTGAGTTCAGGATGCTGCAATAGGAATGCTTCCACTAAATCATAGCCCTCTTTTGCCATAAAATCAAGCAAGGATTTTATGGCAAATTCTTTAGTAGGTTTTATCAATACCTGCGCCCCACATTTTCCATCCGCCACCTTGAACACCAGCTTTCCTGCTGGATTGGCTAATATCTTATCGGCTAAAGCTGGTTGTTTTTTTAAATCTTCCAGATCTGCGACATCGTGAACAAAAAAATCACGATAAGCTTTGTAGAATTTAGTCTTGTCGTCCAGTATATCCCTGCTGCTTTTAGGATTCATGATCAATTGATATTCATACATATAGCCAGTACCTGCCCATTCTGATTTTTCATTTTCTTCTTTGTCAAAAAAGCGAAATTGAAAATACTCCAATAACGAAATATTGTACTTGAATACACTATGGCTCATTCTTGCCCAAAGCAGTGGGGTAGGGGTTCCCTTGGTTTTATGCACATGCTCCATGAATTTGGTCAGCAAGGGCCAATTCATCTGCTTTAGATAATATGCATAGTATAGGAACCGCTTAAGCATGGCTAGTTGATTCAATTAATTGCCCCAATTCATGGGCAGCCATAAATTCCACATCAGGCCAACGTGATACGATTTTTTTCAATAACTGCCTTAGGGCTTGGATGCCAATTTTGCGGTTGTTTTCGTTTATGTGGCCACAGAAATTGACACGATGAGAACTAATTATTGCTGGTTTATTCCATCTGAAGGCTGCCTCAATTTGTTGCAGTGCTTTTTCTATATGGTCTATATTTCCATCATTAGGCTCAAACACTACATTGCGAACTAAAACATGAAGACCTATTTTATTATCCCATTTAGTACTATTAAATTCAGTCCTAAATCTACCATTTCCCAAGTGTCGTTTCCTATAGAAAGGTTTATCTAAATACTTAATGCCATATTTAGGCAGTACACTCTCCAACCAACTAGGAAACTGATGTGCTGGTGGGGTGAAACTGGTAGCCCGATTTCCGAAAACTGATTCAAATGCATCTGTTCCAGATTTTAGAATATACTCAAATTTTTCTGTGTCATCCTTAACATCAAAAGCAAATGCCGCTGTCCACCCTATCCGAGAATTAGGTAAATTATTTATACTTGTATAAGACCTATTTTCTAGAGCACAAAGCAATTCACGGTCTTTTGTGGCTAGTTTTTTTTCAAAAATTTTTAAACTGAAATGCTCCCGACCATGAAATTGAGGAGCCATCAAACCTTTATCAATACCATCTTTCCATAAATTCCAAGCCCCTTCATAGTTGATAGCATCTAAATCTTGAAGTTTTCTAAATGTATCAGGCAAAAGCTCGTAGACATATCCATTATGTCCGTTATTTACAATTGCTTCGAAGTCAATATTGCATGGTACGGCATAGGCCGTAAAAATAGCATGCCGTCCTTTTTTATCTTTTACTGATGATAACGCTCCATAAAGTGCATCTAAGTCCTGACGAGTCTCCAAGGTGTCATATGCATCAAAACGAGAGTTGATTTTTAGCCCAAGCTTATCCATATTCGATCTTGCATACCTTGATGCCAATCTAACATTGCCATAATCATCAATTGCAAAAACTACAACTTTTCTGGATGTTTTCCAACCGAGAATATTTTTAGCACTATTTTGTAATGAATTTTTATTTAGCCGTGTAATAAACATAATTTATTTTAAAGAATTGTTCTCAAGCTGCTGTATGCTAAATATGGGAAAAACTTCCAGTTTGTTGTTATAATCGATTATGTCAATTAAATTGCTAAATCTAAATGTTTTCAACAAAAATTCAAGCTTATTTGCAGTTTGATTCCTATTTAGCCACATTGACCTCATCTTAAGTTGTGTCCGTATTGGTTTACTGTTTAACGCTTTGAAATAGTAATCTGGGTATCTTTCAGTATCCAATTCATAAGGATGTATATAAAGTATATTGCCTTTACCATAAATGTTATTTAATGAAAACAATTTTTTTAATAAAATTAATGGCATCAATCTTAAATATGAACCACCACTAAATGGAATTTTACCCCCCAAAAACTGGAAAGATTTTATCGGTGCTTCAATAATTTCATTACCAGATGTAGTTTTGATAACACATAATTTTTCTGGAAAATTTGGCCACCCGTAACGCTCCGATTTGATAGGCATTATGCTGCTGTCATATTTAAAACCACATTCTACTAATATGTCAAAAGCCCAGCTAGTTTTAGGCGAAATGGAGAAAGCTGGTGCTCGATGGCCAATTACTGATTCACCTGTTAGGTCTTGTAAAATTGACTTTGCTGAGGTAAGTTCCTCCTTAGCTAACTGCGGTGTCATCCTATAAAACTGTAGATGATTGTATCCGTGTACGCCGATTTCATGACCCCCTTTCGAAATTGCCTTAACAAGGTTCGGAAAATCTTCGGCAACTTTTCCGAGTATAAAAAATGTTCCCTTGACATTATACTTTTCTAATAAGTCTAAGATGGCTGTTGTGCTTTGAACTACTCGATTGGTTTGTTGTGTTACAATTCCAAATGTATCCCTCATAGCGATGCTTATGCCATCTTCAACATCTACTGTGAAGGCACAAGTCAGACACTTACTTTCATTGATGTAATTTTGCATTAGCGGTTTAACCTGTTCTAAAACTTTATGAGGTTATTGAAAATAATTTTTAATTGGCATTAAAAATTGATGCTGGCTTTTAAAATCGCTGCTTTTGGGAATAATATTTTATTTTTTGCTATTCATGAATATTTTTTAGTTTCAAAAAATTTATGTTAGACCTACAATTTTTCCATTCTTTATAATACATACTTCTTCAGCTTTTTCAATTAGTGGTAAGTCTGAATAACTATCAGTATATATTTTATCTATTTTGGAATTATGAAACATTTTTTGAAAAGTGATTAATTTTTCTTTGCCATACATGTTTTTCTCTAAGGACTTGACTCTTCCATTTTCGTATAGAAGCGAGGAACCAATTACTTTTTCACATTGGAATATTTCATTAAGATATTCTTCCAAAGATGCGGAAATTATTAATCTAGATTCCGGATTAGTGGTTAAATAGAAATTAGAATAAATTTCGTTCAATACAATTTTTTTTGCATATTCTTTAGCCGCAGAGTGGATATATTGCTTGCTTTTACCTTTCAAGAATAATTTCACACCAATTATCTTAAGTTGTGTATTGCTTATTATCTTCATCTTATAAAGTACTGCACTAAAAATTTGAAGAAGTCTTTTTATTTGAAACAAGGGGTGCTTATTATCTATAATATAGTAAAAACCATACAAAGTGTCTTTGTTTGTTAATGTTTTATCAAAATCGAAAATTGTCAAAATTCTTTAAAATAATTTCTTGATAAATCGATTAATTGATTTAAAATTGAATGTAAAATATAGAATATAAGCAATGCTTCTGTAGCATGTGCTGTATGTGAAATTAATATAACATGTGTTTTTCAATCGAAGTTTTAATAATTCTGAGAAACTCAAATGTCCTTTAAAAAAATTCATTAATTCAAAAGGGTACCACCACCGGATGAAAACGTTAGTATTTATGGTAGTATTAAAGTATGGCAATTGGTTGGTAGATATGGAAATATATTGCTTTAATATTTCTGAACCAGTGAAGGCTGAAAGTAGAATGGATCCCCAAATTCGAGGATTAAGTTCTATAATTTTCCACTTTTCTGCCTCCACATCATACATAAATTCAATCATAGCCACTCCATCCCAAGCTAATTGATGTAAAAGCTTTGCGCCTTCTTCAAGCACTTCAGGAAGATTTGCAGCTTTAGAAAAAACTGTAACCCCGCCATTTGTGGGAAAAGTTCGAATTCTTTGGTGGGCATACTTACATATTACATTACCATTTTGGCACAGAAAAAAAGCACCCGCCAATTGTCTATCGGAAATTATTTTTTCTTGAATTATGTAATTTTCAGGCTCTACTGAATCAAGTTTATCTAATTCATCTACTGAATCAATATGCTTTATACCAACAGAACCTTCTCCAGACCGGGGCTTAAGTATCAAAGGTTTTGAATATCCTTTCTTTGCATCAATAAATGAATAGGAGTTAGGTACTGGAAACAAATGCCGCTCACAAAATTTCTGAAACCTAAACTTATTACTTGTCATATCAAAGTTTTCCTTTGTTGGAAGTAAGTAGTGAAGGTTATGTGGTTTTCCTCGTAATGCAATGTACTCGTACAATAACCGTGTAGGTTTTTCTGAAACTGGAAGGTAAACTAGATTTTCATTTTTATTTTCATGTAATAAAATGGACAAATCTGCTTCAAAGTTCAAATAAGATGAGCTTCTTAATAAATATACTTTTTGAAGATAAATAAGTGGCAATTGAACTTTGAAATCTCGGCTTGAGCAAAGTAAGCAATCAAAACCATAATGCCTTTGCATGATGTTGACAACATCAAATCCTTTCCTAGAATCTACATCTGTTATAATAACTTTAGCTGTGCTCTGGAACATTGAAATTGGAAGATACTGTTTCTTCTAAAAAGGCAATAAGGTTTCTATAAACAGTTTTTGTATCCCCAAACTCCTTTGTGAATGCTAATACATTTTTCCTGTGAGAATTTAAAAGGCTTGGGTCATTCAAATAAGTTTCAATGTTCTCAATTAGTCCTTCAATGTCTTCTTCCATGTTATTAAGCCCCAATCCATGCTCAACTATCATTTCGGCCATTTCACTTTGAAGTGAATTTAACAATGGTAAGCCACAGCTCATGTAATTGAAGAATTTGTATGTAACTGTTTGAGTTAGGCTATTTTTGTGCTGAATTAGCCCTAAATCTGCAAGGTGATACTGTTCTAAAAGTTCATTTTTACTCAACCAACCCAGATAGCTAATATTTGGAGACTTTTCGGCAGCTGATTCAATTAGCTCCTTTTGAGGTCCTGTGCCTGTAATAACAAATTTTGTTTTTCTAGGATATTTTATTTCTAGAATTTTGGCAGCTTCCAGAATGGTTGGGATATCATACGAGTTTGCCAAGCTCCCTGCATAAATAAGTCTTAAAATTGATGGGTCTTTTGCGGCAGCATGTTTTAAACTCGCTTGAAGTTCTTTTTGAATATCGGAAAGGTTGATTGCCAAAAAGAAAGGAGCTGTTTTTTTGGTTTTAGAATGAAAAGATGAAGCCCATTTTAGATAACCTTTGGATATAGCAGTAATAGCAGCACTATTATTTAAGGAAAACTTTAATTTGTGATAAAAAGGCCAAAGAAATATTTTTGTCAGGGGTTTAAGAATTTTAGGGACATCTTTGATAAAAGAATCCGGCCAAGGATCAATTATATCTACGACAACAGGTACGTTCATTTTATTGCCCCATTTAACTACCTCATAAATTGTACTCAATGGTGGCATGCTTATGAAAATAATATCAGGTTTCGGGTGTTTGCCCATTTCACTGACTAATTTCACAGCATAGTCCCTATGAGCAATGGATCTACGTATTGATAAGTTTCGATTATAGCCTAATGAATGGCTGAAAACTACTTTGTATTGGCTATTCTCAATATGAACAAAATTTTTTGTATCCCTGTGTTGTTTATTGGTATGCCTAAATGTGCTTGTGAAATGCGTTACAGAATGACCTGCTATATTGGCTGCCTTTGCAATTTCAATAAATCTTGGCGATATAGGGTTATCAATAGGTGTAGGATCGAATAGGGAAATTAACCAGATATTCATTTAATAGAATTTTCAATAATTTTTTGTTATCCAAAAATGTTTAAAAAGCTATTTGCGAAATCGGCAATTCGCTTTTCCAATGGTTCATATAATGGTTGTTTGATGTTAATTTTGTAATTAGCAATCACATCTGCCATATTATCTTCATCGTTTGGATTAAAATATTGAGCCTTGTCCCCCAATTGTTCATAATGTACTGGTATGTTTGAGGCTATTACTGGTTTCTGTAACGTTTTAGCATCTTCTATTAAGGTACTCCACCCTTCAAATAAGCTCGGTTGAATCACTGCTTCACAATTTTGCATTAAACATATTTGTTCAGCCCTTGGGATTACGCCCAAAATTTTCACATATTCTTGAAGTTGATTCTTTTCTAATACCTCATTTATTTTATGCATATAAGCAGAATTATCGATATTGTTGAATTTATCTTTACCTGTTACAACCAAATGTTTTTTATTATTCCTTACTTTCAATTTGGCAAATGCTTTTAAAAGCGCTAGCAAGTTTTTATGCTCCAGATGTTGGTTAGAAATCATAAAATAATTTTCTGGTATGTTGTATTTTTTTATTAAGTCATTAAATTTAATATTCGGGTCAATATCGATGGAGGACACAAAACGAACAACATGGATTTTTAATGACTTTGGAATTTCAAAGAATTTTCTAAAATGGGACGCAACATCTTCACTAGAAACAACTAAATCTGTACCATTTTTAAGTAAGAGCTTAATCTTCTCATCCCTAATAATGCGTCTTTTTTTGTCAAAGAATTGCGGGTAAAATTTATGCTGCAAATCCGGAATCCAACTTACCACTTTCGATATCTTACTACTTTTAGCCTTGAAGCGAATTGGAAAATCATTGATAGGGTATAAACCATCTAGTTCATAATGCGATCCAATGCTTGAATCGAAACAATTTTTGCCGCTGAGCACTGAATTGATATACCCCTTTGCCTGTGAGGTGAATTTCCAGGGTATTTTTTCAATATTGGGATAGGTTATATTAGATGTAAATTCTATTAAACTAGGATGATAGAAAAGGTATATATAAGGCTTTCTGTCTTCATTTACATGCTCTAATGAGTTAATAATATTAATAAGATAGTATATTCCACCCAACCAATTCTTTGGATAATTCAAAATTATACCAATTTTTTTTCTATCAGTCTTATCCATTCGTAATAATTTCTTAGGCCTTCTTCTAAGCTATATTTGGGCTGATAACCCAATTCTTTGAGTTTTGAGATGTCGGCCGCCCAATTATTTGGGTCGCCTTTACGTGAATGTCCTGAGAATGAATAATTTATTTTTGTTTCAAATAATTGATAAAAAATATTGACGCAATCTTTAATAAGTATTTCTTTTCCATTTGCTACATTCAATGACTCACCATTGAATTCCGCCTTCTCTGCAACAATCAAAATTGCGTTAATCAAGTCACCAATGTATATAAAATCTCTGCTTTCCATTCCCGTTCCATACAGAGATATTGTTGAATTCCCAACCACCTTGTGGTAAAGATCCCAGAACAATTGTTTCTTAAGTCCCTCGCCAAAGGCTGAAAAAATTCTAAGAGAACAAGTTTTCAAGCCAAAGAATTGATGAAATTCCTTACATATTATCTCACTTAGTTTTTTATGAATACCATATGGAGAAATTGGAGCAGTTTTGGAATTTTCCATTACAGGAAGCTTGTCTGGATTGCCATATACCGCAGCACTTGACAAATTAACAAATTTACAGTTTGGTTGATAATTCCTAATAGACTCTAGAATTTTGAAAATATTAATCGTGTTCAAGCTAAAATCACGATAAGGAGATTTGATGGAATCTGGCACACTTGCTGCCCCAGAGCAATTAATACAGATATCAAATGTAGTTTTTTCGAAAATTTGATGAAAATCTGAATTAGTTGTGTCAATCAGAAAATATGATTCATCAGCTTGGTAATCAACAATTACATCTGCGCCCCACACATCATAGCCTTTATTGTGCAAGAAATTGATTAGATTTTTTCCAATAAATCCTTTAGAACCTATGATTAAAAATTTTTTCAAATTGAAGTCAATATTAAAAATTTTGTTTTTAGCTTGCTTTATTTTCCATTTTCTAAAGATTCAATATAATCTTTTATGGCTTTTGCACAATTTTTTCTTCCATTTACATTCCAATGGCTGTCAAACCCACAATCCTTGGGGGTTAATATATGTTTAACTTCAACGGTAGGATTAGCTGTGCTGGAAATGAATTTTTCATTTAATTTCCCTTTTTCATATAGTATAATAATGTCGCTATTTAATCTCGATAGCGCATCTTGATTAATTTTACCTTGGCTGTTCTGTGTTAACTTTTCATTTTTAGCTTTAGATTCTATTTGACTTGAAACTGTAGGAAATCCTGAAAAAAGTTCAGTCAATTTCAACCCCAATCCATGATTTATGTTCAAATATCGTATTAGTGCAATGTTATTGTATAATTTTCTTATAAAAGATTCATTAAGTGGTTTTTTTACACCCATAAAACTTGGCTTATTTGCAATTAAATCTTTATCTGTAATTAACATAAAAGCGTAACCATATTTTCCTCGTATGTATTTTTCATAAACTTGTACATAATCATTAATATTAGCCCCATCCCGCCCATATTCGTGAACTGTGACTTTATTATTCATTTGTAATTCTAATTGTCTTCCTATAGATTCTTCAACATTTGATTGAAACCCCTGTATGTATGAATCCCCAATTATTGCTACGTATATTTTATTTGAATCAATGTCAGAGTAATCTAATATGCTGTTCCATCCCTGGTCATTTATTTTGTAATGGCTGCGTATCTCGCCCAATCCACCACGCACCCAAATATTTTCGGTTCCTGGTTTCAAAAGTTTATCATTCTCAATTATTGCTGTTGGTACAGTATGTCCACTTAAGTGAAATACCTTCAAAATTAATTCTAATGATATACTAGTACTCAGCAGAACAACTAATATGTAAAGTATAAATTTTTTCATTAAAATTGAAAATAAATAAAGGATAATGATTTGCTTACTGGAATATTTAATATAATTATTATTAGCAAAGACATGTCAACAAAAATGCTACTGAGAGTATTAGATGAAAAAAGGTTGATTTTTTTAGTCTCGATTAGGTATTCAACTATAATGAAAGTAATTAGATAAAAGAATTCCTTAAATAAAGGTTGATTGTCGTAAGGGTTTAAAAAAATTGCTGTTGAAGTTGAAAAATTAAATATTCCTGAAATATATTGGAATGCTTGATTGATGGATTCAGATCTGAAGAAAATCCAAGCAATAGTAACAGTTAGAAATGTCTTTACTACCAACATTGATTCATTTAAGTTTGGCAACCAATATTTGGTCTCTGAAAGTGCATCTAAATATTTTCGATTGGATTTCCTAACAAATGAGGTAATAAACAGAATTGCATGGATGCCGCCCCAAGCCACAAAGGTCCAATTTGCACCGTGCCATAGGCCTGATACCAAGAAAATGATAAAGATGTTGCGTATGTTTTTTTGTTTGCCAACTCTAGAACCTCCTAATGGGATGTATAGATAATCTCTGAACCAAGTTGAAAGGGATATATGCCATCTTCTCCAAAATTCAGCAATATTTCTTGAAAAGTAAGGAAAATTAAAATTAACCATCAATTCAAACCCAAACAGTTTTGCTAAGCCTCTTGCAATGTCTGAATAGCCACTAAAGTCACAGTATATTTGAAATGAAAAGAAGACAGCCCCCATAATTAGAGTAGGGGAGGAGTAGTCAGAAAAATGACCAAATATTTCGTTAACACTTGGGGATAACGCATCTGCAATTACAATTTTCTTGAAAAATCCCCAAAGCATTAAACGCATTCCTTGAACTGCTGTTTGAAAATCGAATTTTCGGCTTTTAAGTATTTGTGGTAGTAAATTTGTCGCTCTTTCAATTGGTCCTGCAACTAACTGAGGAAAGAAACTTACAAATGCGGAAAATGCAATGAAATCCCTAGTTGGGGCCAAATCTCTTTTAAAAATATCAATGGTATAGCTCATCGTTTGAAACGTGTAAAAACTAATACCAACTGGTAAAATTATATTTAGAGAATTGAATCCAGCACCAGTTTTGAGACTTGGGATTAATTCAAAAAGTGAATCCAAGAAAAAGTTATAATATTTAAAAAAACCTAAAAGACCAAGATTGATAATTACACTTACCCAGAGAAATATTTTTCTTTTTAAAATGTTTTCTTCATTTTCAAGTAATCTACCTATGGTATAATCAACAATTGTGCTGAACAAGATGAGCGATAAAAAACGCCAGTCCCACCAACCATAGAATACATAGCTTGCAATTACAATTAATAAGTT
The DNA here is from genome assembly GCA_016124585.1 of Bacteroidota bacterium. GTDB lineage: Bacteria > Bacteroidota > Bacteroidia > Chitinophagales > Saprospiraceae > UBA6168. The sequence continues at coordinate 246,293 of WGNL01000004.1, forward strand.
TTGTGTTTTTAAATTGCGATTTGCAACAAACCAGTATAGAAAAAATACTACTGTTAGAAATATTAGAAATTCTATAGAGTTAAAAAACATTTTTAACTATTGAAAACAGAATTAAAGACCTTCATTTGATAGTGTGGATTGTAAAATTCATCAATTATCGCATAGCAATTTTTCCGAATTTCTTCCCTATTCCTTCTCGAATGTATCCATTGTTTTATTTTCTCTGCGAGATTTTTACTATTGTCTTTCAAGAATAAAGTTCCAGTTTTGCCTTCAACTACAGTCTCGGCTTCGGGCATTTGACAATTCATATCGCTGTGAGTACATACTGGAGTACCATAGCTCAAGGAATGGATTGCCGTTAATCCAACATTGCCGGGAGAAACACATAAATCAGCATTTGCGATAAGCTTACTCAGTAATTCTTCTTGATAACATTCCCCGAAAAAATAAATATTTTCTTGAATAGTGCTGGATTGGCTTTGAAGTGATTGTTGTGTAGGACCATCACCGACGATCATAACATTAACCTTTGTTGTCGTCTCTTGATTAAGGTGCTTAGCAGCGTCCAACAATAAATTCAATTTTTTTTCTGTGGTTAGTCTGCCAACAAATAGAAGTATTGGCAGATTGGGGTTACTAAAGTACTGATGATAAAAAACTGGGTTAATAGCACCTTCTCTCCTTAGCTTGTGCTCATCGTATTCCAAGGAATTATAAATAACACTTAAATTTTTACTTTCAAACCCTTCTTGTGCCAATAATTTTTTCCCTCTCTCATTGTAAAGAAAATGGTGATGAGCTATTTTAAAAAACTGAATTCTAATAGCTTTTTTTATGCTATTCTCATTGTTATATAACCCATGGCTCCAAAAAAACACCTTTTTCCCCTTTATTCTGGCGATAAATGCTCCTATCCAAGTTGAAAGAATATACATATCTCCTAAAAAAAGAGCAATATCATATTCATTTAGGAAGCATCTACGAATTACACCTTTTTGCCAAAATAAAATCTTATTGATACGATAATTGGTCAATCTTGTATAGCTAACTTGACAATTTTTAAACAATTCAGATTTAAAATCAATCTCTTTTATGCTTTTTTTAACGAGGTTTCCAAAAAAAAAGTGTATTTTGTAATCTGTTGAATCTGCCAAAAGACTCCAGATTTTGGAGCGATAATGTGGAGCAATATTGGTGAAATAGTAAACCTGTTTCAAATTTATTTGAACAATTTATTTGTCAAAATTTATTGTATATAAATACCTTTATTGTTAGAATATTGAGCGAATCTTAATTACTTTAATTTATTGTATGTCAACTTGCATTTAATAGCCATATTTAAGCGCAAGCTTTTTTATTTTTTCAGTCAATGTTATATCTTCATTTTCTAAATCAGACCAAGATAATGCGGTATGACTTCTTGTATTTATTTTATCTTCTTTGTTAAGAAGCCTTTGGTTTATATGTGTAGTTTTAATTGAAAGTGCATTCAAGACTGGAATTATTTCAGTTTGAAAACACTCTGCTTTAACCCTGAACTCTGATTTAGATTCAGCCATTAAATTCCAATAATACCAATATTTCATCGCTTGTAAAATTTTAGAGTCTTTGATTAAATCAATTGGTATTTCCTTGCTAATGAACTCCCAGCTTATACCTCCAATCGTACCTTGAATAGACGATATAGCAGCTAAAGGTTCTCGTACTTGATGGATTAAAGTAAATTCTAGATCTTTTATTTGATTAAATGTTGGCCCAAACGGTACACTATCATTATCAGATACTAAATACCAAGAGCTTATTCCATTATATCGCAACCTTTCATGTCCAATATTAATTCCTAAATGTGAGAGATATATTGAAGAAAAAGTTGTACCACTCCTTCCGCAACCTATAATTACCATCCCCTTTGGTTTATTAAACTTAATTAAAATATAGAAATAATAGTATTCAAATTTTCTAATAAATTTGCTTAGATATTTTTTTATCATTAACTTCATTTATTTTGGCCAATTTATCCTTTACGAATTAGAATTACATGTTTTAATTTTTAGATGTATTTTTTTCGATTGTGTTGAGATATGAATTGATTATTTTGTGGATATCAAATCTATCTTCAGCAACTTGTCTTGCAGATAAGGAAAAGGACTGCCAGTTATTTTTTACATTTAATATTGCGTCAACTAATGATTTTACATCTGGAAATCCTAATTCCCATGGATCAGAACCGTAAGGCACAATAAATCCTGCATTTGGAGGAACTAATTCTTTGAGCGAGCCAGTGTCAAAACCAACAACTGGTGCGCCACATGCTAATGCTTCAATTACTGTATTTGGGCATGCAGGATTAACGTCAAGTGAAAGGTAAATTGCATTTTGATAAATCAATGGTAACTTTTCTCTTGAAACAACCCCCATGTACTTAATTTCTGGATTTAGTTTTTCCTTAGATAATTCATTTTCAAAATTACCGTACATAAAAATTTCAATAGTTCCTGATAATGTAAGCATTAATTGATTAAGTAACTCAAGTGAGTATGGTGAGTAATCAATTGCTCCTTCAACTATTAGCAATTTAACTTTTTCTGAAATTGAGGGAAATGGCTTAAATATATTTAAATTAACTCCGTTATAGATTACTGTATATGGTACCCTAGATTTAATTTTTATTTTTTTCCACCAATTTTCCACAAACTTACTTTGGAATATTACAATATCAGCAAAAAAAGCGTATATTATAGTGCTTATTATATTTCTTGATTCTAATAATAAAATATTGCTGATACCTTTTTTTTTCTTCCAATGCAACCAATTTCGACCATCTAATCTGTATATTATAGGTATACCTTTAATCTTCAATTTTGATAACCAAAATAGTTTTTTTGTTCCGCCAATAATAAATACAATTTCAGGATTAACTTTGTCATTTGGGTAAATAATTTGCCACCCTAATAATCTTAATTCACTTTCAAATCTTGTTTGAAAACTTCCAGGACCACCAGTCCCAGCTTTGTGAGGAAACCCAATAGTTCTTTTTTGATTCATTATCATAGCCAATAAGTTAATTTTTTTCCAATTCTCTCTTCTAAAAGTAAATTAAATGGTTTATAAAATGATTTTAATTTGTCTAGTTGTGAATTTGAAGGTAATTTATATTTATACTTTATTTTTTCACCAAAGTGTAAAAATCGTTTTAATCTTTTTGGTATGAATTTTGAAGTAATTGGATTATTAAATAGGTGCAAATAAAGCGGGTTGTTCCAAATCATAGAAGCATTTTTTGCCTCTGGCAATGTCAATAATCCATTGTCCGGATTAATATTCAAAAAACCATACAGTTTTCTTAACTCAATTTCAGGCGATGCTATTAGTTCTTCTAATACTATTATGTGAATATTTTCTTTAAGGAAGTACCTCTCAAATTCATTAATATAATTAATGTAGGCACCCCTACTAAAATATCCTTTGCTTACTTTTCCGAATTCAGCACAAAGATACTTATCTAATATTTCATGTTCTTTTAATGGTTCAGTTAAATGTCGTCTATTATCCCAATATTGTGAATAAGCTCTTTTAATAGGGTCACGGAGAATCATAATTATTTTTATTTGACCCAGTGTATCAAAAATTTTTTTTGCAACATTTGGAAAACACATATAGCCCGGGCTAGCTTCGCCTACAAGGTTCTGTTCATTAGTAACAGCTCTAAAAAAAGTTGAGTAATATTTTATTCCTTTTTTATAATTTTTTTCAAATGAAAAAAAATTTATTTCTTTTTTAAAAGACATATATACTTGTGGATGCTTTGAAAGAATATCGTATAAAGATCCTGTGCCAGCTTTTTGAGCACCTACAATAATAAAATTTGGTAAAGTCATTATTTGATTAAATTTATTAGTTTTGAACTGTTAAAGAATTCAATTTCAGGCCACCTTCTTACAACTGTATTGATTATTTTCCTAAATGAATCTAAATTTTTTTTTCTATTCTTTTCACAAATATTCCCAATAAAATTAACCCTATGGGTACCTAGTATAACAATTTGATTTAATTTAAATCCACCTTCGATTCCTTTCAAAGCTAAGCTTATCCAATCCTTTCCTTGGAAAATTGATGGTTCAAAAAAGGCATTTCTTACAAGAAACTTCATTCCTGTTCTTGTTTTTTGGCCATTAAAATGCAATTCCTTTTTATATCCAATTGGTATTGGCTGGTATTGAAGTTTAATCCCTTGCATTGCTTCTATTCCAATTTCTTGAAGTAATGGAATATATTGGTTATGCCATACATAGGCTGGGGCAATAAAAGTTGAGGAATTAAATCCAAAATATTGAAGAAAAATGTTTGCGCTGTCATTTATCCATTCAGCATGAAATTCTTTTTCATTTGGCATGTTATAAAGGTCTAGAGAAGCTTGTAAGTTTTTACGCCTTTGAACAATTTTAGCTGTGTAAGGAATGCCACAAACTCCCAAGTTAAAAGCTGCTAATAGTTCATCATTTTCAGCTTGTAATTCTTTCATCCACATTTGGGAATGTATATGTTCCCTACCATGAAGCTGTGGAAAAAAAAGACCCTTTTCAATTCCTTCTTTCCATAATTCTAGTATTCTGCCTCCTTCTGGTAAATTATTGATAGATTCATAAAAAGGTTCAAAATAAAAAGAATTGAAATCGTTTTTTTTGATACGTTCAAAATCAGGATTTGCTGTACTGACATTTGCTGTCATGACTGCAGGGTTACCATTTTTATCCTTAACTGAATTCAGTGTTTCAAACAGGGCGTTTAAATCATCAGCATTAGCAAGAGTGTCAAGTTGATTGTAAGGGTCTTTAGACACATCTGAATTTATTTTATTTAACCATTTTAGTTCGTCTTTCGATGTTGACCTCCTACAACCCCAGTCATCTGATTCAATTACCAGTATTTTTCTACCTGTTTTAAATGAACGTAGGTTAAAATATATATTGCCTAGTTTTTGTATCAAAGCACTTAATTAAAATAAATTTCCTATCGCTTGTCGAATGGATACATTAAGGTCTTCGTTAAACCATGGAACAAAAGGAACAAAAAGTAGATATACGCTCCAGTAATAAATCATCGAAGCAAGCCTGTAGATTAAAAATGGAATAGCAACGGCAAATGCTAATTGTAAAAAACGGAGTTCAAGTTTTTTGGTTAAAAATGATTTTCTATTAAAATAACCTCGCTGCCACATTAGCATTAAAGTGCATAAAATGAACACACTTCCTACTATTCCGCTTCTGTTGGAAAGGGCGTAAATAAACCAACTTGAATTTGATAGGGCTATTGTAAGTAACCCAACAGAAAACAAACTTTTTTCTAAGTATGTCATTTTGTTGAGGTATGCCCTTGTCAATATCAATACAAATGCAATGATGGCTATACTCCAGGATTGTAAATTCTGGATAGCCAATCTTTTATACCAAGTTGAATCACCATATTTTTCATCATTTTTTGCATTATATTCATTTAAGTCATCCACCTCGTAGCTCTCTACTTTGCTGGCACCTACCTCAGTCTGTTGTAATTGGCGCATGGCAGCTTGTGGATTGATTATGGTTGTAATAAATGAAAGTGCGAAAATAACAGAATAGGTTATGGTTCTATTACCTGCAAATAACACAAACCAAGCTGGCATTGCCATAACTCCAAAGCCTATATGTATCAATGGTGGCACAAACATCAATAAAGCATACTTCTTTTTTTTAGTTTGGTAATAACTGATACAGGCATACACTAGAATCCACATTCCTGTGTATGTCCTAACCGACGAAAGAGCATCAATATTTTTCCACATAATCAGTAGTATCGCAAATCCAAAAAATAGCTTACTAGTTTTAAATTTAGGGAAAAACTTAAATATCTTGATCATTGAACCTACAAAAAAATACGCATAAATAAATGCTACAATAACAAAAAACAAGCCTGGTGTTTTAATAATGCTGCCCACAAAATATGAAATGATATGAATAAAAGGTTCTTCCTGTATCTCTGAATTAGCCTTTAGCATAAACATATTGACCATTTCTTGCCAAAATGTACTAAACGATAAATTGGAATAGTGAACGTGAACATTTTGTAGGTGCACGTAGCCGTCTGTGCCGTTTTCAAGTATGATGGTAGAGCCAAAGAAAGTAATAAACAATATTAATACCCATTTAATGATAAATAAATTTTTTGTCTTAGCTGCCAAATACAAACTTAAGGCAGGTGTGATAAACATCAATAAACCGTATGGCAGAACTCTTGTTTTCAATCAAATGCATTAAAATCACTGAACAAAGACATCCATTGAGCCCCAATTTTTTCCATAGTGAATCGGCTTGCGTTATTACATGAAGCTTCATGCATTTGATTCAATTTTTCTTGATTCTTGGTAAGCTCCAATGCTTTCATTGCCATAACATCTGTTTTAAATGGCTCACATAATACAGCATCAATATTATCATTCACTATCCAACTCACTGCGGCGTAGCTACTGAAAGCCAAGACCACGCAACCGCTGCTTTGCGCCTCTAGTATTACCATCGGAAAACCTTCATACGCAGAAGGCATCATAAAGAAGGAGGCGTTTTGGTAGTAGGGTTCAGGTTGCTGAAACCCCTCAAGTGAAATCCTTGGGATTTTTTTCTTTTGTATCTCGGCTTCTAAAGTTTTTTTATAAGGGCCATCGCCAACAATTACGAATTCGTAATCTGGTAACATTGGGTAAAGCTGCTCCCAGAATTTAAGTAGTAAATCTGATCTTTTTTGAGTTATGTTCAGCCTGCCTACATGCAATATGGTTTTTTCTTTCTGATATTTAATTTTTACAATATCGTTTATTGCATTGGGTATGACCTTTACTTTCTCAGACTTATAATTGCCAATAAAATACTTCAGTTCTTCTATGTTTGATGGGGTCAAAACGACAAATAAATCATGCCTATCCAAAATTGCTTTCAAGTCCTTCGCATGTCGAAATTTATGTCTCATGGCAATGATTTGAATGCCAAGAGGATTATTTATTAATGGTAATAAAGCCTTAGGAAGGCTTTGGCTTATTTTATCCTGAATGTTGTTCTTGAAACTGAAAAGTGAATTGTGAAGGCACCCTATTAATTTGAATCCGATTTTAGTTTTTAGTTCAGCCAGTCTATTGCTCAATTTTTTTTCATAAGGCATTTGATTGATTACAAAGTTCGGCTTTATGGCAGTAATAATTTTTTCTAATGTATTTATGTTTTCAATATTTGAGGAATGTCCTTGCTGAAGGGCGTGATGTAGCTGACCAAACTCTACCTCTACATGCCCTTCTTTTGCCAGAGAAAAATAGTGAACTTCCAAACCTAGATTAGAGAAGTAGTTTCCTAATTTATAGGTAACCCTTTGAACCCCTCCCTTTTCAGGATTGAAAGCAGGGGTAAACGTAAACAGTATTTTATATTTTTGAGTTAAATTCAATTGTCATTGTGCTTTTTCACTAAATTCCTTGGATTGATTTCTGTATTAAAGCGGTTTATACCTTTATGAACCCTTAGCTTTGTCAACAATTTAACTCTGGCAGTTCTAAATATTTTAGGAGTTATTCGTCGAATAATATTTTTGATTTTATCAATTTTATTATATTTTTCCTTGCTTTTGTTGGCGTGAGGAAATTTTTTATTTGGTAATGGATGTCCTAGAAATTGGCATATAGGTTGCCAATCTGATGAAGCCGATAAATTTATTTCCAATAAATCTTTTTCCCTTCCTTTAAAATAATCCTTAACCTCTTGGTAATGTTTACGAAATACATTACAGTATAATTCTTCGTTACCCACTGGACACCCATTTCCATAGGCCCACCTTCTCATAGGAGTATCTGTTTGGCCAAAATGGCTTACCATGCTTGTTATCCAAGACTCTTCATTGCGAGAAGTAAGAATGAATTTACTTCCAGGAAATTTTTGATCAAGTTCTTTGTATAAGAATATCCAAGGAAGGTCTTGGAAAGCATCAAATTTTTCGGCAAATCTCAAGACATATTCTTTATCTCCCTTCATTAAATATTCAGCGAGATTGGGTACTGTTGCCACTACATTATATCCCAAAATTAACAATATTTCACCTAGTGTAGTGGTTCCCGTTCTTTGCATACCAATTACCACTACTTTATTTGTCATTATTAAGGTATTTCATATTAATTTCATTATGAAAACGATTTCTAAATTTCCCTTGATGTATTTTTAATTTTATCAATAAGTAAACTCTTAATTTTCTTAATAAGGCTGGAGTCATTGAACGAAGCATTGAACGAAACTTGTCAGCATTTGTATAGCTATGCCTACCTTTGTTTACGTGTGGAAATGTTTTTGAAGGTATAGGTGCGTTCAAAAACTTACAAAGTTTTTCCCAGCTATCCCCTTTTTGTAGGTCCATTTCCAGCAGGTCTTCAGGTCTTTCGGCAAAATAATTTCGCACGTCTTCATAATGTTTTTGAAAGCGATTTATATATATTTCTTCGTTTCCAACAAGTATGCCTTCGCCATAAATCCATTCATGCATACGGAAAAATTTGGTTCCAAAATGCTTGGTAGCACTTTTCAGCCAATTGTCTTTATCTCTTAAGGTCAGTATAAATTTGCTGCCAGGATAAGCTTGGTCCAACTCTTTGTAAAGGACAGCCCATGGAACATCTTGCAAGGCATCAAATTTGCCGGCTTCTTTAATAGCTGATGCAGAACCACCTTCTATAAGTTCATCAGCGAAATCCAGCCTTGCCCCTAAAACTTTGTATCCAAGTTCTATCAATGCTATTCCCATTGTGGTAGTCCCAGTCTTATGCCAGCCAATACAAAATACTTTTGGTCTATTTGTCGATACTGTCTTTCTACGCACGATAGTTTAATTTTGAGAAGACTTCTTTTTTTAACTGACCAATTTTTCTTTTCAATATCACTAAATCCAGCTTAAGACGAAATAAAAAATGTGTACTTTCATACATGGTTTCGATAATAACTTCCATTTGATTCTTTGAAAAAATAAAACAATCTTTGGGCATTGAATAACCATCTTTAAAAGTTTCAGGTTCATGTGGTTCAAAGCTCTCATCACTTGGTAAATATTTATTGTACAATTGCCAGATCTCAAAATAGGGTGACAAACGAGCGGACATAGTTCGAATAAAATATTCATCCAAATTTGAATTTTCTGCTTTTCTGTTTTTGGCTACTGAAATTAGCTGCTCATATACTTTTTCTCTCCAGATTGGATGATACTTCCGTATTTCTTGCAATAATAAAATTTCGCTGAAGCTCAAAGAAGGATTTACTATCTTCTGAGGTTTTTTGGTAGGAACTTGGATATTAATCCATTCTAAAAGGAATAGTTTTTCAAGATGTCCTTTTTCAGTTTTATACTTTCTTATTGTAATATTGCTATTTGTAGATGGAATAATTTCAAAAAATGATTTTAAAGCTTTAGGATACAAAAACTCGTTCTGAACCCAGTTATTGATTTCAATCATTTTCCCATTTTTGGCACGATGCTTATATAATGAGATTACTTGTTCAACTGGCTCTCTTAATACTAAGAGAATATTTAGATTTTTAAACCCTGAGCTAATTACTGCTTTTTCAAAATTGTAAAATAAATTTGAATCTGAAAACAATAGCAATAGTAGTTCATTTGATAACAATATCGACTCGCAACGAATTTTGATGGCGGCACTCTTATGAGTTGTTAGAATTTTGATTATTGAATCAAAATCATTATTTTTTAGCGCCTCGTATAGATTCTGGGCGTTTCCATAAGAAACAATGCCCTTCAGCATATAATCATCATGCTTTGTCCCCAATGGAAAATATACACCATTATCTACTAATACTTGAGTATTAATGGCTGCTAAACTTTGTAAGTAAGAACTACCAGTTTTTTCTGTACCTATATGTATATACAACTGCAATTTATAATAATATTTCCTGAATTAGCTCATTGATAAGTTTGCCATTAGGAGTTTTTGAAATTTTGTAATGAACAGTATTTATTGCTTCTTTCTGAAAAAGCTTATGGTAGTGAATATGGTGAATTTTTTTTAAGGAATACGGATAAAGCCCTTTCCATTTTTTTGAATAACTTGTTATTGGATAATTATATTTTGGCCCCAATTGACCGATGTTAAGCTCCATTTGAGCAATAGTGGCAGACAATACAGACTGTTCAATGAAAAAATTGCCTCTAATTGGGCTTAGCCCTTCTTGCCACACATTGATAAAATTGTTTTCCCAATTTGAAAATATTTTTTTTGATTTTTTTACTAGAACCAGACCAGAATTGTAATATTCCAATATTTGTTCTTTATCCACTGTGCATTTAACTTCTTTTCTTCTCTTTATTTTTAGCAATTTATATAATTTCTCCCAATACTCCCCTTCATTCTTTCTGAATTCTAAATCTGTACCAATATTTGAATAATCAGTTGGATTTATTTTGATATCATAATCTAAATCACAAAACAATTGTGTTGGCTCCTGCAGAAAAAGTGTGTCGCTATCTAAAAACAATAAGTATTCGGCCTTAGAGTTTTTTTCATGGTATGCACAACACAAAGGTTTGTTAGCTAAAGGGTAATTTGAGTAATTTTCGTTAATTTCTTCATTTACGTAAACTACATTGTAATTTTCAAAGAAGCGTAAAGTTTCACGCTCAGGCTTCATCTCTCTTCTGGGTGCATAACTATAGATAGGCAAGTCTTTATATTTGCCTCCAAAATTTCTGAGTGACGATATTAATAATTTCGATAAGTATTCTAATCGCCCTTTTTCAGTACAAATTATTATCTCACAATTAATCATGATTTTGCTCATTAATCTATTTTGTAAACAAATTTGTTTAAAACATGCTAAATATTATGTTTATCGCAAATTTCATAGCCAAATCTTTGAATATCTTCATTCAATATTTGTTGCAAAATTAGATTATTTTCACAGTAATAATTTGCAAGATGTTTAGCTATTATGTTTTCATTGATTGTTTTAATGCGCCTATCAATTCTTTTTGTTGGAATAAAATTTATTAATTTATGAAGAAATCTAAAAAAATAGCTGAGAATCTTTGAACTGTATGTGTCACCTAAATATGGATGTTCAGGCAATACAAATGGATTGAAATATCTCTTTAGCGTCGTTATAATTGGCTTGTAACCAGAGTTAATCTTCCCTGTTGATATTTTTTTTATATCAAGGTCAATGCCAATAAAATCTAGAATTGACTTGTTAAAAGTACTTGGAAAGTGCTTAAGTTTTTCATAAGGCAAAATGAGTACATTTTCTTTTCCAAATAAACCAATGTAATAGGTTATCAGTTTTTCATACTTTAAAAAATCCTTGTGAAATAAGTATTTATTTTTTTTCGTTTTAGGCTCTAAATAATCATCTAAAGAAACCGATCCAACAGCTTTTATGTATTGTGAATAAGAAGAGTAAGCAAAATCTTTTTGTTCTCTAATTCCAATTATTATTTTTTTATTGCCTGGGAGTTTATGAAGCCGATTGGCAATCTCTTTGGAATCTGCACCACCATTATGTGGGTCTCCAGAAAGTCTTTCATTTGATAAGACTAAAATTTTATTTTCTTTGTCAGCTTGCGCAATATATGGTTGAACAAAATTTATTCCATTAGCATCATCATATTCAAATGGGTCTGGATAAATTAGTGCATCAAAAATATCACGCTGTTTTATCCGAATGAACTTATCGAATGATTCAAAAATGTTTTTTTGAATATAGGATGTTCCTGTTTTATGATAACCAATGTGGATTATTATGTTTGTCAAATTAATACCTGATTATAGATTTTGTAATTCAGTCATTTTTCTAAAAGAGGATGACTCTTCCATCAATTCTGGGTAAATGCCAATTTTTTCAATTGTGCCCTTATTCATCACAACCACTTCGTCCGTGTTTTTTATTGTGGAAAGCCTATGTGCGATTATCAGTATCGTATATTCCCCTTTAAGGTTATCTATGTTCTGTTGTATATCTCTTTCTGTAGCTGTGTCAAGGGCTGAAGTGGCTTCGTCCATTATCAATATGTCAATTTCTTTATACAATTCTCTAGCAATAGCAATACGTTGTTTTTGCCCCCCACTTAAATTAATACCATTGGTTCCAAGTACAGTTTGTTCTTTCTCTGGAAGCTCATCAATAAAATTATTTATTGCTGCTTGTTCAATTACTTTTTTGAATCGGGTCTTGTTTTGCTCGGTGGGTTCAGCCCAAAAAGTTATATTATTGTAGATACTGTCATGGAAAATTACAGGCTCTTGTGTAATATATCCTATTCTATACTGAACAGTGTTGATGTCAATTTCTTTGTAAGGCACACCATCAATTATTATATCACCAGAGTCAGGTGATAACAAACCGGCAATAATATTCACTAAAGTGGTTTTCCCACTTCCACTTTCTCCAACAAATGCAATACTTTTATTCTTTTCAATTACCAAATCAATTTTATCCAGAATTAAGGTGTCACCATATGAAAAACTGGCATTTTTGAGCTCAATTTTTGATGTAAAACTCGCTATTTTCCTTTCACCATTCTCATTTTGATTGGATTTAAGTTCTGTAATAAAAGATTGAAGATTTTCAATGGACCCTGACACTCCGATGAAATTGTTCCATGCGTTTTGCATAGTAGTGAGAGCATTTAACGCCCTATAGAAGAACAATAGTGAAATGAGTATTGAACCGAGGCTTGCATCAAATACTTTGACTTGTACTAGAATAACGATAACTACAATGCCTATTAGCATTGGTTCTCTAGCTGCTTCAAGGAAGCCACTTAAAATACCGATTTTTCTTCTACTTTGTTCAATAAGATAAATAGTTTTAATTAAACGTTTACTGAAATTCTTCGTCATTCCGGTTGCCCTCAGATATTTATAGTTTCCTACATGTTGAATTACTTGCCCTTGATAAATATTTGAATTTGCTGTTAATTTCTTAGAAGCTCCTTTAGTATATTTGTAAATGAAATTATAAAGTATATTTGTTAGGGCTCCTCCAATTGACACAAGAATTGCAAACTGATAATCAATATAAAATGCAAAGCCCATATATACAACTACAAGTACAGTGCCTTCAAAAGTACCAAAATAGGATTGATATGCTTGGGCTATTCTATCAACTTCACCAGTCATAGTATTTTGAATTCTACCAGTATCTGTAGTTACAAAATATTTGAAGGTAACCCCATTTAGTGAACGCAGCATTTGCAACCTTATTTTTCTGATAAGGGATTGCTGAAGATAAACCCTATACAACCTAGTTGCGTATTTGGCAAGACCCTTGCATGTAAAAAATAACAACATCACTACAAGAGTAGATGTTAGTGTCAACTCAATATGTATAGCTTTCAGTCCATCCGCAATAAATGACAGGTTACCCATTCCCGAAGCATTGGCTGGTTTATCACCATTTGCCATTTGCAAGATGGGCAAAAACATAGCAAGTCCAAAGCCGTCCATAAGACCTACCATGATTGAAATAAAAAGAGCTATCAGAATCCTATATCTCAAATAGGAGAAAAACCAATAGGAATTAGAAGCGTATTTCTTTAACAGCCTTTTCATATACTATTGATTTTGTTCAATTTCTTTTGCCAAATAGCTTCCATTTTTTGGTTGGTTTATCATCACTATAATAACCATAACCATAGCCGTACCCATAACCATAGCCGTACCCATACCGATTGTCTGCGTTGACACCATTAAATACGATTACTGGTTTATTTAGCTTTCCTTGTTTATATTCTTCCTCCAATGTTTCTAAGAAATTCTTTCTAGTCACTCCGTAGCGAACTACAAATATTGTTCTTGAGGCAAATTGGTTTAGTACTAATGCATCACTTACGAGACCAAGCGGGGATGTATCAATAAGGATGTAATCAAATTCACTTTTAAGTTTACCCAATAATTGTTTTAGTTTGTCATTTTGCAATAATTCTGCGGGATTTGGAGGTATAGGGCCTGTGGGGATAAAAAATAGATTTTCATTTTGATCAATTCGGTGAATGATATCATTTGAGCCACATGCTCCCACTAAATACTGACTAATACCTGTTGCGTTTTCGTCAAATTCCAAGTACTTACTTAGTTTTGGTTTTCGCAAGTCCAAGCCAATGATAATAGTTTTGTAGCCTGCAAGAGCCATACTCATTCCTAAATTAAGTGTGATGAAGCTTTTGCCTTCACCACTTACGTTTGATGTGAGTAATAATGTTTGGCATCCATCCCCAATTTTACCGTATTGAAGATTGGTGCGCAGCATTCTAAACATTTCAGCGATACCTGTGCGACTATTTGGCTTTACAACTATCTGCTCTAATTTTTTATTGAAGCCAATAGTGCCAAAAATAGGTATGCTAGTCATGTCTTTAATATCTTTCTCAGATTGAATTGTATTTTTAAGAGCATAAATTAAATAAACTACACCAGCAGGAAATGTTAGACCTGACGTAAGTGCAAATAACCAAATTAGTAAAATAGTTGGTTCTACTGGATTTTTATTTGGTACTGCGGGATCTATTAATCTTGAATTAGAGGTTGTAACTGCAAGCGACAATGCTGTCTGCTCTCGTTTTTCTAATAGGAATAAGAACAAGCTTTCTTTTATATTTTGTTGTCTTGCTATGTCAAGATATTCTCGATGTTTTTTTGGAAGTGAGCTGATACGTCCTTTGAATTTATTTAGGTTTCGCTCAATGTTGTCAATTCTGATGCCAATATCAAGTTTTACCTGACGTATATTTTGGAGAATTGTATTTCTATAAGCATTTATTTCTTCTTCTAGTTGCCTAATGCCAGGGTGTTGTTCACCAGTTGAGCGTTGTAGGCGCTCTCTCATTAGTATTCTTTCATTGTAATCAGCGATTTGAGATTGCAGGCTTGCTTCTTGCGTGAGGTTGGATGGTAATAATTCGTATTTATTGAGATTCTTTTGCAAATAATCTTCTATTGTTCCTAATATGATTCGATTAACCTCTTCTTGATTCAATAACTTTTCATATTCTCCAATGCTTCCAAGAAGACTTTCTGGATTTTCTGGATTATCTAAAAGTATATCATTATTTCGCATAAAGGTTTCAACATCCTTTTCCACACCGCTAAGTTCTCCAGATAATAAATCTATCCGCTCTTCCACAAATTTTAGCGTATTTCTAGAGACGGCATTTTTGTCTTCTATGGTAGTTTCTTGATATACCTGAATCAGTGTGTTAATTAAATCTGCTGCCCTTTTTGCAACTTCATTCTTTATTCCAAGCTCCAGCACGTCGGAATATTTAGCTGCATTTTTAATGGTTAATTGGCTGATGAATTTTTTAGCAGCAGCATAAGTATCCATCACTCTTACCTCTACTGGCAAAGAGGGAAGAACAATGTTCGTGTCACGAATTAAAATAAAATTGCCTAATTTGGACTGCACTGGCAAGCCAAATTGATAAGTGATGGGCTTACTGTCATTTAACTGTAATTTGAAATGCTCCTCATCCACAATATCAATTGTGAACACCCCAGGCTTCTGAAAACCTAGAGTATCCAACATTCTAAAACTAAAAGGCATATTGTTGTAAATATCTGCCTCAGCAATCTTACCTACCTTTTTTGACACTATATTTAAGTTAAGCCGTTTTACGACTTCTTCCATGAGCGATGCAGACTTTAGAATGACAATTTCATTTTCTAAGTTAACGGAACTGCCTTTAAAGCCAAGCTCTTGCAAAAGTGCCTCTTCTGAAAACTCACCAGAAGATTTATCATCTTTTATCAACAATGTAGCCTTTACCTCATACTTAGGGGCTGTGTACCGTAAATACAGATATGCCAACGAAGCGCCTAAGGTTAAACCTATTACATATAAATACCAATAGCGGAGAATATATTTGAATAAAAACTCCCTAATATCAAGAGCTTTTTCTTCCTCAAAGCTATGGTTATAATTTTCGGATGGAATTGATTGATTCAATTTTTAATGGTTAGTAGTGGTGAAATAAAAATAATGAACCTATTAATAATCCTTGTTTCACCTTGTGAAGGCAATAATAAATGCCGTAATTGAGATTACACTAGAGATGATAGGTAATGCTTCGAATATAGGGTCTCGAACAGTGGCAGTAGCTTCTTTTATCGGCTCAACATAAATGATATCATTTTGTTGCAAATAGAAATATGGAGATTCAAAAACTTGTGGTGAATGAATATTTACATATCCAAACTCCCTTTTTCCATCATGTTCTCTAATAACAAGAATATTTTCACGGTTGCTGTATGGCGTCAAATCTCCGGCTTGGCCTAAAGCTTCAAGAATGGTCATTCGCTCACCTGGAACTGTTATGGTACGTGGTGCCTTTACCTCTCCTATTACAGTAAATCTAAAGTTCATAAATCTAATAATAACAACGGGATCTTTTAGATATGGGGTCAATTTCTCAGCAATGGCAGCTTTTGCCTCGTTAACAGTCATTCCTGCAATTTTTAACCTACCAATTACAGGTAAATCAATGTTACCATCAATATCTACTAAATACCCTTGAATTGTTGGATTACCGTTTTGTGAACCAATTTGTGAAAGGCTGGTGGTTGGAATTAAGTTGAAAGGTTCCTCCGCTTCAATATCAAGCGTCTTTATGCGGATATAAAGTGCATCATCTGGTTGTATCCGTATTCTTATTTGATTGGTAATTTCTTGATTTTGAAGTGGTACAAATTCTGATGTGTTCCTAAAATCTAATAATTGAGGATGCCTAACACAGGAACTTGAAAAAACACATACGGTCAACAATAGAGCCTTTAGCACTTGATAGATGATTTTTGGTTTAGGTTTATTGAAGACCATACCTTTATTGTTTTGGATTGTGGTTTGGGTGCAAAAATCAGGATTTATCATACTATGGGCAGAAAAATAGTTAGGAAGTAAGTTTCGCTTTGTAGGTTTAATTTTAAAGTTAAGTTTTATTATTCAGTCTAAGGTTTTGTAAGCCTTTATGCTGAGTCTTCCGCAGAGCTTGAGTAGAAATATATGTCTGATTTTCTTTGTACCACTGGAATGCTTTTTCTAGGCCTTCCCTGATTTTCACTTTGGGTTCATACCCCAAATAATTCATGGCCTTGGAAATATCTGCGAGGCTGTGTTTTACATCGCCAGGGCGTTCTGGGCCGAATATGGGTGCTAACTCGGAATTGGACAATTCCTTAAGGATATTGAATAATTCCAATAAGGTGGTTTGTTCCCCATTGGCAATGTTATAGACTTCATTGGAGGCTTCCTTGCGTTTGCTGAACATGGCTTTTATGTTGGCTTGAACAGCATTTTCGACATAGGTGAAATCACGGCTATGGTTGCCATCCCCATTGATGGTAGGTGGGGTATTTTCCAGCACCGCCTTCATAAACAATGGAATGACCGCTGCATAGGCGCCATTGGGGTCTTGTCGTGGCCCGAAAATATTGAAATAGCGAAGCCCGATGAAATCCACTTCATATAACCTGGCAAAAACATCGGCATATAGTTCACTGACTAATTTTGTAACGGCATAGGGAGACAAGGGCTTCCCGGTTACGTCTTCTCGCTTTGGTAAATAGGGACTGTCCCCATAAGTGGAGGAAGAGGCGGCATATACCAGCTTTTTAATTCTGGCTTCTTTGGCGGCTAAGAACATATTGAGGGTGCCGCCAATATTGACTTCGTTGGTCGTGATAGGGTCTTTGATAGACCTTGGAACAGAGCTAAGTGCTGCTTGGTGTGATACGAAATCCATGCCTTCACATGCCCTTTTACAGGTGTCAAAATCCCGTATATCACCTTCCAGGAATTCAAACTTCGGATGTTGCCTAAAAGACTCTATATTATTTAAATGCCCAGTAGCTAAGTTATCCAATACCCTGACGATGCTTATGGATTCCATTTCAAGTAAGGTTTCCACTAGGTTTGAACCAATGAAACCTGCACCACCTGTAACTAGTATTTTGGCTGTTGGTCGTTGGCTATTGGCTGTTGGTTGATGGCTCATATATCTTATTAAGGAACAGTTCCTTGCCTGATGAAAAAAGTAACTGGACTCGTAGAGAAGCGGCGTTTAGGTTTCCCTTTACAGGGGCTGACCTATCTTACACAAAAACCTTGGAACCAGCCTGCTGATATACCAAATACCAACGCACGAATCGGGCGATGCCTTCCCTTACTGTTGTTTTGGGTTTATAGTCAAAATCTCGCATCAAATCCGACACATCCGCATAGGTTGTTTCCACGTCTCCCGGTTGCATTGGTAGATATTCTTTTTTTGCTTCAACGCCAAGTTCATCCTCAATAGCTGTAATAAACTCCATTAATTGGGTTGGTTCACTATTGCCAATATTATAGACCCGGAATGGAGCAGTTGGGGAATAGGGGGAGGACGGTTTAGGGTTTTGGGTTTCAGGTTTAAGGGGGGTGGGCGAAGGAGCCAGTATCCGAACGATGCCTTCTACAATATCATCTACATAAGTGAAATCACGTGAAAGTTTACCCTCGTTGAATACTTGAATTGGTTTGCCCTCTAAAATGGCTTTTGTAAAAAGGGAATATGCCATATCTGGGCGTCCCCAAGGGCCGTAGACTGTGAAAAAACGAAGACCGGTAGCTGGCAGGTTGAACAAATGGCTGTAGGTATGGGCCATTAGTTCATTGCTTTTTTTGGTAGCTGCGTAAAATGAAATTGGCGCATCCGTTGAATCTTCTACTTTGAAAGGCACCGACTGGGCATCACCATATACACTTGAACTGCTTGCAAAAACAAGGTGTTTAACCTCGTGATGTCGGCAGGACTCCAATATATTGAAAAAACCCACAATGTTGCTTTGAATATAAGCTTCTGGGTGCTTTATGCTATACCTGACACCTGCCTGCGCTGCCAAGTGGCAAACCCTATCAAATTTTTGCTTGAAAAACAGGCGTTCAAGGTTAGCCGCATCTTCTATTCCCAATTGAATAAAGGAATAATTGGGATTTTTACTGCTCACAACAGGCTCATTGTAGGCAATTTTTTGGCTTTCAATGCCAGCATCCGCCAATCGGTCCAATTTCAATTTTACGTCATAATAGTTGTTGAGATTGTCCAATCCAACAACTTCATGGCCATCTTGCACTAAGCGCTTTGCCAAATGAAAACCAATAAATCCTGCGGAGCCTGTGACAAGTATTTTCAAAAATTAGATTGTTGGATTGTCATATTATA
Organism: Bacteroidota bacterium; assembly: GCA_016124585.1. Lineage (GTDB taxonomy): Bacteria > Bacteroidota > Bacteroidia > Chitinophagales > Saprospiraceae > UBA6168. The sequence continues at coordinate 265,553 of WGNL01000004.1, forward strand.
TACCTGCTTTTCCTTACTCAACAAACTTTATGAAAAAGGATGTGCCGTTAAGGGCAATTTGGCCAATTCATGCATATCATTTTGCAAGCCCACAGGCGTTGCGTTTCGGATGTCATGAACAACCTGCACCGAAGTGGCAGCGTCTCTCAGCCCAAAACCTTTTCCCGCCAATATTGATTGATAGCTCACGGTGTGCAGGTCTGTAAATCCCTCACTGAATTCGACTTCCTGACCATCAATGGTGATAGAGCGATAGGTTCTGGCATACTTATCTTTTACCGCAGTTGGCAATGTTTCCGCATTGATGCTCAAAAACCATCGCACTTTGGCTTTTTCCAATTGAAGAAAACCTGCCGCTCGGTCATGGGTGTGAATATGCACGGTATTCTCTTGAATATCGCCAAAAAGCCAAATGAGCATATCATAAAAATGAACGCCAATATTTGTTGCGATGCCACCAGATTTTGTTTTGTCTCCTTTCCAACTGGTATAGTACCAGTTTCCGCGGGAAGTGATATAGGTCAGGTTGATATCGTGGACTTTATTCGTCGGTTCCGACTCCAATTTGTTTTTCAGGGCCAGCAGGGCTGGGTGGTGCCGTAATTGGAGTATGGTATAAATCCGCTTGCCAGTTTCCTGTTCAATGTGTTTTAATCCTTCTATATTCCATGGATTTAAAACCACCGGTTTTTCACAAATAACATCAGCACCGATTCTTAACCCGAACCGTATATGTGCATCATGCAGGTAATTGGGTGAACAAATGCTCACGAAATCAAGCTTCGTCCCATCTCGTTTTAGTTTATCCAAATGGCGGTCGAATCTTTCAAATTCGGTAAAAAATGCGGCTTCCGGGAAATAACTGTCCAAAATCCCAACCGCATCGTGTTTGTCCAAGGCTGCCACCAAATTATTGCCCGTCTCTTTAATGGCCTTCAAATGTCTCGGAGCGACATACCCAGCTGCACCAATAAGCACAAAGTTTTTCATGAGTCGGGACTGGTCGCCGTTTTGGGCTCAATATGCTTCCCGTCAATCATCCTGTAAACTACTTGGCTGCCTGGGCAAACCGCTTCTCCTTTCAAATCAAAATGCAATCGCTCGCCATAGGCGCTCATCCAGCCAATTTGAATACCGGGATTGCCCACAACCAAAGCATACGCCGGGACATCTTTCGTCACTACGGTTCCAGCTCCAATAAAAGCATGCTCACCGATATTGTTGCCGCAAACAATTGTAGCGTTGGCCCCAATTGTGGCTCCTTTTTTTACCCAGGTTTTTAGGAATTCTTCCTTGCGGTTAAAAGCACTGCGTGGGTTGTTAACATTGGTAAAAACCATGCTTGGACCTAAGAACACATCATCCTCACAAATGACACCTTGGTATATGGACACATTATTTTGTACTTTGACATTATCCCCTAATATTACACCATTTGCGACGTATACGTTCTGGCCCAAATTGCAATCCTTACCAATCATGACACCGGGCATGATATGCGAAAAATGCCATATTTTGGTGCCTTCTCCAATTTTTGCACCTGCGTCAATTACTGCCGTATGATGAGCAAAAAAACTGGCTGATGGCTGATGGCTGTTAGCTGTTTGTATCACTAGGCAAAAAAAGCAGCTATCGCACTACAAATATGATTCAATTGTATTTCATCCATTTCGGTATGGATTGGCAACGATAACACTGCATCACAAAGCATTTCAGTGACTGGGAGTTCCTCCCCGCTTTTCCAATAGGTTTTGAATGCTTGCTGTTTGTACAACGGGACAGGATAATAAATCATGCTAGGAATGGCATTTTCCTTTAGGTACTCTATCAATGCCGAACGGTCACTAGCTGGTACTTTGAGCGTATATTGGTGGAAAACATGGCTTGAGTTAGCCTGTCTTGTTGGAATAATGACCTGCGGAATTTGCGAAAATACTTTATCATAAGCAGCTGCCACGCTTTGCCTAAGGGCACAATACTCGTCCAATCGTTTCAATTTGATGCTCAAAATGGCGGCCTGAATAGAATCCAATCTGGAGTTAACCCCAAGCACATCATGGTAATAGCGCTTGTCCTGTCCATGATTGGCTATTTTCCTTATTTTTTTTGCCAATTCATCATCATTGGTCATGATAGCGCCGCCATCACCATAGCAGCCTAAATTTTTGGAGGGGTAAAACGATGTGGTGCCAATATGGCCAATTGTTCCCGCTTTTTGTTTTTTACCTTTACCAAATACATAATCAGCCCCAATGGCCTGTGCATTGTCTTCAATCACATAGAGGCCATGTTTTTCTGCTAGGGCCATGATGGGTTCCATATCGGCACATTGCCCGAACAAATGCACTGGAACGATGGCCTTGGTCTTGGGAGTTATAGCTTTTTCTATTATTTCAGCCGTGATATTGAATGTGTCTGGTGCCACATCTACCATAACGGGAGTTAGTCTCAATAGGCCAATAACTTCAGCAGTAGCCACATAGGTAAAACTGGGTACTATAACTTCATCTCCCGGCTCTAATTCCAAGGCCATTAGCGCAATTTGGAGCGCATCGGTGCCATTGGCACATGGAATGACATGCATTACGTTTAAGTAATGTTCCAATTCGACTTGAAAGGCTTTTACCTGTGGGCCATTGATGAATTGTGTGGAAGCTATACATTCCAACACGGCAGAATCAATTTCATCCTTAATTTTGAGGTACTGACTTTTTAGGTCAACCATTTGGATGTTATGATTTACTACGGTGTTCATCAAATCTTGTCAGATTATCATCCCAGCGGCCACGGTTTCATTGGTGCCTTCATCCACCATGATTACACTACCAGTAATACGGTTTTTACTATACGGGTCTACAAATAAAGGCTTCGTGGTGCGGATACTAATTCTTGCGATATCATTCATCTTGATATCCTTATCTTCAAGATTGCGATGCAAGGTATTTACATCCATTTTATACTGGATTTCTTGCACTATACACCTTACGGTTTGTGTCGTATGCCGGATTTCATATTTACCACGGAGCTGCAAAGGTTTTTCATTAAACCAACATATGCGAAGGTCTATATCCTGAGTGGCATCTGGCTGATTGTTTGCTCTCACAATCATATCGCCACGACTTATGTCTATGTCATCTTTTAATAATAATGTAACAGACATTGGGGGAAAGGCTTCTGTTATTTCACCATCAGCTGTGTCAATTTTTTCAACGGTGGATGTAAAACCAGAAGGTAGTACCATTACTTGGTCGCCTTTTCGGATAATACCACCTGCGATACGACCTGCATAACCACGATAATCATGAAAATCATCATTATATGGCCTGATCACATATTGAACTGGAAATCTTGTATCAATGAAATTATAATCGCTGCCAATATGGACGTTTTCGAGGTAATAGAGTAGGGTAGAGCCTTCATACCATTCCATATTCTCTGAACGGTCCACTACATTGTCGCCTTTAAGTGCTGAAATAGGTATAAAGCTTACGTCTTTGACATCCAATTTTGAAGCAAAGTCCTCAAAATCTTGCCGTATATTTTCATATACTTCTTTGGAATAGTTTACCAAATCCATCTTATTGATACAAATGACCAAATGTGGTATTTGTAATAAAGAGGATATAATGGCGTGACGCCTAGTTTGCTCGATTACACCTTGACGGGCATCAATTAATATCAAAGCAACATTAGCAGTCGAGGAGCCAGTAACCATGTTTCTGGTATATTGGATATGACCCGGCGTATCTGCAATGATGAACTTCCGTTTGGGAGTAGCAAAATATCGATATGCGACATCAATGGTAATTCCTTGTTCTCTTTCAGCCTTCAGGCCATCCGTTAAAAGTGCAAGGTTTACTTCTTCTTCCCCTCTTTTTTCGGAGGCAGACTTAATCGCATCATATTGGTCTTCAAAGATTGATTTGCTATCATATAGCAAACGACCTATGAGTGTACTTTTACCGTCATCAACGGAGCCTGCAGTTGAAAATCTTAATAATTCTGTGGTCATAATTAAAAATATCCGTCTTTTTTTCTGTCTTCCATGGCTGTATCAGATCGTTTATCATCTGTCCGGCCACCTCGTTCAGTTTTTCGACTAGTTGAAACTTCTTCTATGATTTCTTCAATTGTTGTTGCGGTGGATTCCCAAACACCAGTACAGGTCACATCTCCTATTGTCCGGCAGCGTACGATGCGTTCTTCCACAATTTCAGTAGGTTTTTTGGGGATATATTCTGAATCGGCCAATAAAATACCATCCCTTTCAAATACTTTTCTTTTGTGTGAAAAATAAAGGTTTGGCAGTGGCACTTTTTCAGCGGCCAGGTATTGCCAGACATCCAGTTCTGTCCAATTGCTGATTGGGAACACCCTAAAATGTTCTCCTAGATGTTTTCTTGCGTTGAAAAGATTCCAAAGTTCAGGGCGCTGGTTCTTTGGGTCCCATTGTCCAAATTCATCACGATGGCTGAAAAATCGCTCCTTCGCCCTGGCTTTTTCCTCATCCCGTCTTGCCCCGCCGATGGCGGCATCAAATTTTCCCGTTTCCAAGGACTCTAATAGAACAGCAGTTTGTAGGAAGTTTCTACTGGCATTGAAGCCTTTCTCCTCTGTCACTTTCCCGCTATCTATTGCCTCTTGGACTGAACCGACGATAAGTCTACAGCCAAGTTCATTGGCCCAATAATCACGGTATTCAATGGTCTCAGGAAAATTATGACCGGTATCGATATGCAAAAGTGCAAATGGCATTTTTGCAGGATAAAAAGCTTTTTTAGCTAAATATGAGACGATAATTGAGTCTTTACCACCGGAAAAAAGCAGAACTGGATTGCTGAACTGTGCTGCAACTTCCCGTAGAATAAATATTGATTCTGCTTCCAGTTCCTTTAAATGATTTAAGCGATAATTCATGATTTAACTAAAGATTGTATTTTATTGTAAGCTTTTTCGACACAGGTGTCGATAGTTTCATTGCCAGAGTCCAATATTAAGTCAGGAGCAACTGGAGGTTCGAATGGGGAGCTAATGCCTGTGAAATCTGGGATTTCTCCTTTTCTTGCTTTTTTGTATAGCCCTTTGACATCCCTTTTTTCACAGACCTCTAAGGAGGCATTGACAAAGACTTCGAAGAAATTTTCCGCACCAATTATGGATTTGGCATAACTGCGAATTTCTTCCGTCGGGCTGACGAAGGTGCAAATGGTAATGATTCCACTGTTCAGATATAATTTCGCAACTTCTGAAATACGGCGGATATTCTCTGTTCTATCTTCTAGGCTGAAGCCAAGGTTGTTATTGATGCCAGATCGAATATTATCCCCATCCAATACTTGTGCAAAAAAACCATTTTCAAATAGCCTTCGCTCCAATTGAACAGCGATGGTGCTTTTACCAGAGCCTGAAAGTCCTGTCATCCAGATTACTTTGCCTTTCTGGTTCAAAAAAGATTCCCGCTCTTCCCTGCTCAATAGCCGATCGAAAACAGGGTGGATATTGGTGCTGGTTTTAGCAATTGATTTTGTACTACTCTCTGAAGCTGTCATTGCAAGCTTAGGTTTTCCCCAATTTATTTTTTGCCAAATCCGTTCATGGAAATAGTAGAGAAATATTTTTGTAAATACTTCAATGCCACCGATTGACAAAGCTTTCAAAGGATTACCTGTGATTAAATAAGAGATAAAAGTGGTATCCAAAGTGCCCACTGCTCGCCAAGAGATACCTTTTACAACGCTTCTTGAATGTGATTCTGTCATCTAGTTTTAGTGATTAAGTTGCAAGGTTTTTTCATGGCTTCGCCGCTCATAGGTCGCAATGGCCCCTATCAGAAAAAAATAAACCCAACTTGTGTACGCTCTAAAAAGCTCGTACTTATTATTCCAACACATTGTTTGTAAGCCAAACATTTATTATAATGAATTGGCTATCAGCTGCTTATCGCAATTTGCGCAATAACGCAACATCAACTGTCATCCTCAATGAATAGCCGATGCTTTCCAACTCGACTATTAAATGCTTTTTGCCCTGCTGCTCGACCATCCTACCTCTCAAGCCAGTCAATTTACCACCAATGACTTCCACTTCATCACCTTCTTTAATACTTCCAAGCTCAGCGACCACATCTTCCCCTTCCCCTACTATTCTTTTCAAAAGTGCTATTTGCTCTTCAGGAATCGAATAAAGGTTTCTTGCAAATCGAATGAATTTGGCCACGTTCTCCGTCTCTAACACAGGCACATATTCACTTTTTGTGATTTTGACGAAGATATAACAGCTAATTAGCGGAATATCATGGTGCTTAATCTTTCGAGTGTAGCGTCTTGTTACCCTTTGCAGTGGCAAATAATTTTCAATCTGCTTATTGGTCAGTAGCCTTTGCACGACCTTCTCACTTTTAGAGCGGGTATAAACGGCGAACCATTTGGCCTCCGATTCATGGAGGTGGCTTTCTACCGTTTGAATTGTTGGTTGCTTTGCTTGCGCCATGATTACAACCTCCAATAAGCAATTCCTTCTGCTGACACTTTAGCTGGGTCAAGAATTGCCTTTAAATCCATCAGAATCGGATCATTCCTCATCAATTTTTTGAAGAAGCTATAATCCACAGCCTTGTATTCATCGTGGTTAACTGCCAGTATAACGGTGTCATAGTCATTGGATGGAGAATCCATCAATGTCAGGCCATATTCATGTGCAAATTCATTGGGTGATGCATAGGGATCTACCATGTGGACATTGATGGAGTACTGCATCAATTCACGTACTAAATCGGCAACTTTAGAATTTCTTATGTCTGAAACGTTTTCTTTGAAAGTAACACCCATGACAAGCACCTTAGCTTCAGCAGGATTTTTGCGAAGCTTGATGAGTTTTTGTACCAATCTTTTTGCGATGAAACTTGGCATGCCGTCATTGATGCGACGACCACTGAGAATGACTTGGGGTTCGTAACCCATTTGCCGGGCTTTGTGCACCAAATAATAGGGGTCAACTCCAATACAGTGTCCGCCTACTAATCCAGGAACAAATTTCAAAAAATTCCATTTCGTGCCCGCAGCTTCAAGTACCGCTTTCGTATCAATTCCCATCATATCGAAAATGATGGAAAGCTCATTCATCAGGGAAATGTTAATGTCACGCTGTGTATTTTCGATGACTTTAGCTGCCTCTGCAACCATGATGCTGGCAGCTTTGTAAATGCCCGCTTGAATGACAGCGCCATATACTTTGGCGATTTCCTCCAATGCACCTTCATCGTTACCAGAAACGATTTTAAGTATTTTTTCAACGGTGTGCTCCTTATCCCCTGGGTTTATTCGCTCTGGGGAATAACCAAGCTTAAAATCATCGCCAACTTTCAACCCAGATAACTCTTCGAGAATTGGCACACAATCCTCTTCTGTGCAGCCTGGATAGACGGTGGATTCGTAAACAACGTAGTCTCCTGATTTTAGGATTTGACCAACAGTATTTGAAGCACCCAATACTGGTTTTAGGTCAGGAACATTGGCGCTATCTACTGGGGTAGGGACTGCAACAACGAAAAAATGGGCAGCCTTGAGTTCTTGAATATCGGAAGTAAAGTGGATGTCTTTGTCCACGAAAGCTTCTGGTTCGAGTTCCTTCGAGGGGTCAATGCCTTTTCGCATCATTGCCACTCTAACCTCATTGATATCGAACCCAATAACACTAAACTTTTTGGCAAAAACCAATGCCAATGGGAGGCCAACGTAGCCTAAGCCTATCACGGCAATTTTTTTCTCTTTATTTAGTAGTTCGTTGTACATCAATTCTTAAAATTGAATACCAAATGTTCCAATTAGCTTAGCCTTTGGACCAAAGTAATAGTGATTCAGTCTCGAAATTTGAATTCAATTTGAGGCTTAAGTCAAACTCAGTTTGGCCATAAATTATGTAGCGAATTTTTCTTCTGATAAGTGCTTCCACTCGCTCAACCACTTTCAACAAAAAGGTTTTATCAATATCACCTACGAAAACCAGGTCAATGATGGGGCTGTCATTTCCTTTGGCAAACTCGCCAACAAGAAACACTTGCTCGACATCACCCAAACGCTCAATTACGTTCAGTACGACTTGGTCAAGCCCGATGGTTTTTAGCAGAATATTATGAATTTCACGGAAGAGTGGATGGGTAGTATTGGCTCTGAACATTTTTTTGTTGCCATCAAGAAAAGAAGACAACATTCCGGCCTCTTCTAAGCGGTTCAGCTCCAATCGAATGGCATTTGTGGATTCCCCAAATTCGGACTCCAAACTGCGGAGGTATGCAGTAGTGTTACTGTTCAAAAAAAACTTGAGCAGTAGCTTAATTCGAGTTTTTGAAGAGATTAAGGTCTCTAGCATTGGGAATAGTGTGAGTAAGATTTTTACTCAAAATCGTACCAGTTCGGCGCAAAATTAGCTAGATTCTTGATATTACCAACCCGATTTTCAGATTTTTCAATTACCTCATTGTTAAATTTAATATTTTTTTGAGTAACCAATGAGGTTATAGCTTCGAAACAAATGAATTTCGAAAAATGATACTCTGATTGTTTAAATGGAATTTGGATGTTTTAGGCTTCAAAAAACTATTTTCCAGATTTTTGTCTGTTCTCGGCAGCTTTTTCGGTGTTACCAGCCCTATCATAACAAAGTGATAGGATGTAGTAATCATTGCCTTTTCGGTAGGATGGATGGATTTCCTCCATTGTTTCGATGCAATCCTGGTATTCAAGCATCCTGAATTGAGCATTGCCAAGGCTGGTCAGAGCAAAATAATTTCCTGGGCTTTGCTCCAATGCTTTTTTTAGCGATTCTTCCGCCTTTTTATAGTCGCCAAGGATGATATACATATTGCCTTTGTGAATGTATCCGGTTGGGATTTTGTCATAAATTGCCAATGCGGCATCCAACTCTTTGATTGCTTTAGTAGCGTATTGTCGGGCAGCATTGGGATCTTTTTCCTGCGCCTCAATGGCTAGCCTTGCGAGTGAGCCTCCATGATTTTTTCGCATCCGGGCATTGTTTGGGGCAAGTTGAGCGTCATGTTCAAACAGGGCGAATCGGTCTTGCCAATAAGGTAAATGGCTTTCAATTTTGAAAATTGAAATTGCCCCAAGCAAAGAGACAATGGCCACAACTATGAAATTTGATTTGAAAAAGGAGGCTGTACTTAATTTATCTTCTTGCCCTTGTTTTTTTATCAACTGTGAAATTGCCCAAGCAATGATTAGGCAAATTCCGAGCACTGGGGTAAACAAAAATCGGTCGTTGTAAACGCTAACATTAGTTATCAAGATGCTCGTAAACATTGAAACAGTAACGAAATAGTGAAGCGCACCAAAGCTGTACAATTTCTTTTTTGCGAAGCCATGAATCAATGCGACCAGCAGTCCAAGATTCCCCAAAAGTGATAGATAAACTCGCCAATCGTTCCAGTTCACATTTGGCAAGGTACTAAGGGAGTAATCACTGATTAGCGGGTGCGGGAACAAAGTCATTAAAAGGTATTTGCCCAAAACCATGACCCCCGATGCAGTTCTCTCACCAAACCCCTGGCAAGCCAAAAGCGAGTTGTCGAGTTCTGTCAATTCTACCCCAGCGTTCAAGCCTCCAAGAATTTTCGAACGGATTGCTAAATAAACAAGTACCACACCTAAATATGGGATAGAAGTGACAGCTATTTTGCCAATTTTTTCCTCCCTAAAAAACCAAATAATCAAGGGAATCAACGCTACCGTTGTCAAAACTTCTTCTTTTGAAAAAAGCCCCAAACTGTAAAAAATCAGGGAAAAAATGAGCGGAACCCACTTCTTTGTGTCTAGGTGTACCAGCAAAAGCCAAGCAGCAATTACAAAACCAAGAAAGCCAAGCATCGTATCCCGACTTTTGATATTGGCAATTACTTCAAGGTGAATTGGGTGCAGGACAAACAACAATGTTGCTATTATTGGGATGGCAGGGTGGTAATTGCGCAGCAATTTTGATAAAAACAGAAAAGTGAAAAATCCAATGAGCCCGTAGAAAATCAAGTTGAAAATATGGTTGACCGTGGAATTGAGACCCCAAATACTGTATTCGAATGCTAAAGTCGTAAGCGGGATCGGTCGATAAGCCCTTGCATTCAACGATTCGTCATAACCTTGGAAATAACTCGTGCTCCATATTTTGCCTAGTCCATTCAAGCCTTCTTGCACGTACCTGTTTTCTTTAACCACTGCATCATCGTCATACACAAAGCCATAATTAAAACTGGGACTGTACACCAACATTGCCAAAATTGCGGCAGCTCCTGCCAGCAATGCTTTCGTTCGGCTTGAAAAAAGTTCTGTAAAAGCTACGGATGGTTTTGGTTTTACTGATTTTACTGGCGTTTGGATTTTACGCTTCGACATCGCTTTGGCTTGAATTTTTTTGAAACTTGAGGGAATTCTTGATTCACTTTTGGGCAAACGCATACACAGCCCTTGCAACATTTTGGCCATCCATTGCTGCTGAAATAATTCCACCAGCATAGCCTGCGCCTTCGCCCGCAGGGAACAAACCCTCCACTTCTACGTGCATGTAGGTTTCTTTGTTTCTTGGAATCTTGACTGGCGAACTTGTTCTGCTTTCTGTCGCTATCACATTGGCTTCTTCGGTAAAATAGCCTTTCATTTTACGACCAAACTCCAGTATCCCTTTTTTTAGTTTTCCATAAACAAAAGTGGGGAGCAGTTCATGCAGCGGTGCTTCAAATAGTCCGGGGATATAGGAACTCCCTGGAAGATTCTTCGATGTTTTGCCAGCAACGAAATCAGTCATTCTTTGCCCAGGAGCCTGTTGGCCACCATTGCCAGCATTAAATATTGTTTGTTCTACTGACTTCTGGAATTCCATCGAAGTGAAAACACCATGTTTCGAAAACGCTTGCAGGTCATCCAGCTCAATTTGTACTACGGTGCCAGAATTTGCATAGGCAGAATCCCGCCTAGACATTGACATGCCATTCACTACAATTTCACCTGGTGCGGTTGCCGCTGGGACTACCAAACCTCCCGGGCACATGCAGAATGAAAATACACCCCGTTGCCCAACTTGGCAAGCTAACCTGTAACTGGAAGCTGGTAAATTTGCATCCCTTTCTTCTTGACCATATTGGATTTTGTCGATTAAGGATTGCGGATGCTCCACCCTTACCCCTAAGGCAAATGGCTTTGGCTCGATATGGATATTTTTTTTGTTTAAAAGTGTATAAATATCTCTTGCAGAGTGGCCAGTTGCTAGGATGACTGCTTCGCCTCGCCGCTCCGTTTTTTCATGGACAACGACACCTTTCATTTGGTTGTTTTCAACAATAAAATCAGTAACCAAAGAATCAAAATGTACTTCGCCACCATAATGCTGGATAGTTTCACGAATATTTGAGACGATTTGGGGAAGCTTGTTGGAGCCAATGTGAGGATGTGCATCAACCAATATTTCTGGGTCTGCCCCGTGTTCTACGAAAAGCTTGAGGGCTTTGTAAATATCGCCTCGTTTATGGGACCGGGTGTACAGCTTGCCATCCGAATATGTGCCTGCGCCACCTTCACCGAAGCAATAATTGGAGTTGGGGTTAACAATGCCAAACTGTTGGATATCCCTGAGGTCTCTTCTACGACTCCTGACGTCCTTTCCACGGTCAAAAATCACTGGTTTGAGTCCAAGTTCAATTAATTCGAGCGCAGCAAAATATCCAGTTGGGCCTGCTCCAACGATAATGATTTCTGGGGCATCACTTACCTGCTTAAATTGATCAATTAGGGCAGCTTCGGGCTCTTGTTTTTCGCCAATATAAACTTCCAGTTTAAGCTGAATGAATGGTTGGCTGCCCCTAGCATCTATCGATTTGCGCAATACAATGACTTCATCAATAGCAGATGGCTTAATTTGGCAAAGCTCGGAAGCCCTTTTGTGTATTGCTTTTTCATCAGCGGCTTCGGATGGTGATAATTTTATTTCAATAGTCTGACGCATGGTGCGTCAAAGGTGGTGAGATATTGCGGAATTGAAAAACACTTTCAGAGTTGGTAGCATTATTAGCTTGTTGATTCAGTTTTTGGGTTCATCTAATACAATCGTTTTCTCGTCCTTGATGACATATTTTTCTGGGATATAAATCTTTGTTTCAATCTCTTCGGTGCTTGTGACACCAGATTTCGAGCGTAATGTGGCACGCTTCATATCATGACTAAAAAGTCGGAGAATACCATTATTGGTTGTGTCTTCTTCAATTAAATACCGTTGGTCCTTTTCTACGAAATGCTTCAGAATAGAAGCAGAGCTATTGAAAAGCTGAATTTTTGTTTCCACCAAAATATTGTTACCCGCCCAAGGTACTAGCGTATAAGTCCCGTAGAGGTCGAATTGAACTGTAGATTTGTCATTCAATTCAAAAGTTTGGTGTATGGTTTTTTCAAGTTGACCAAAACATGTTAAAGTAAACAAAAGTAAAGTGCAAATCAGCGTTAATTGCTTGTATTTCATTGATTGTCAATTACTTGGAAAAATGTATTTGAATTTGGTAGAATAAAAAAGGGTACAACGCCCTAAAAACGTCGTACCCTGTTTTTTTGTTTTATACAACCTCAAAAGGAAGATTTTGAAGTTTCATTTAATCCTATTGAGTCAATATTTTTGGTTGAAATTTCCATGTTTTCAGGAGCGAAAACTTCGTAAGAAATTGACTCACCAAGCAACTGTCCGCTTCCCAGCTTTATTTGGCGCTCCAAACCTGGTGCTACAATACTATAAACACCATTTGCATCCTTTGTATTCAAATTATAACGTCCAGCGGTAACAAGTGATTTGAGCATTGTTTCACTGCCATTTTGCAGGGTAATGGTCATCTGAATGCGCATTTGCGGTTCGTTCCAAGTCGTAACTTTCACATCACCATCCAAGTCTAAAAAAATAGCTGACTGTCCGCTAAGGTTAAAAGACTTGACCAGCGTTTTTTCTGCGTGTTGCGCTTTGATGGGTGCAACTGTAAGTAAGAGCGGTAAAAGTAAGAAAGACATTCTGGTTTTCATAAGACCTCCTTTATTTTATTGGGTAAAAGTAATCAAAGTAAAAATGAAAATCAAGTGAAATTTCATTTTATGAACCAGTTTGTTCGGTTTGTGCAAATTTTTTGTCTATCCTTTGAATACTGAGTTTACAATCTCAAAATGTTTTTCAAGAGGATATTGTTCAGTATTAATGACGCAATACTTCCTCAATTAGTTGGGCATAAATAAAAAAAAGCCCCTGGAAAGTGTAAACCAGGAGCTTAGTTTGATTTTTGTTCAACATTCCAAACTTTAAATCCTAACAGTGATCCCAAGATTTGCAATGGAGATTCCGTAGCCAATCTCCCCGTAAATGCTAATTCTTTTTGCAAGTTTTACAGTAGTTCCCAAAAATGCGGAATAAGTAACCTTGCCTTTTTTCTCATTTGGATCGAATGGAGTGGGCGCATCAGAAGCCCTGATAACCAAGGCTTTTGTTCCACTTTTGTATTCTTTTACATCTGCATAATTGTATCCAATCATACTGCCACCGTAGCCTTGGATTCTTTCCGTGAAATCCCTTTTCAATTCAGCACGAATCCCAAAAACACTAGTTTTGTTGGTGATGTAGGAATCAAAGCCATCAGTAAAAAGGGATGATTTTGCTTCTGTATTCGAATATCCAAAGAAAGCACCCAAGCTGAAGTTCTTTGTGACGTCAATGCCTAATTTAACAGACATCGGCAAAAACTTAGCGCCTTCTCCGGCCTTGTAGTATGTAGGGAAAAGCCCTACGCCTGTGCTAACTGTGAATCTGCTGGGGGTGGAAGATTGTGCGTAAATGGAGGATGTGTTCGAGAGTGCCCCACAGAGAAGGAGGGCTACTAAAAGCCTTTTCATAGTTTAAGTTTTTGTAGAAATAATAGTGGATATTACATGAAGGAGGGAGCTTTTGCAATGGCAAGGTTCGTGCCATATCGTAAATCCTGAATATGAATCTATAAAATTTATAGTAAAAAATTGAGAAAAAATAAGATTTTTTAAGAATTATGTTTTGAAATAGTAGAAAATGTGTGTAAAAATTAGGCGGGCCCGCTTTAGTGCAATTGAAAAAAAATTAACGGTTGGCATTTCTAGATGTCTGCTAATTGACATGTAGAGTGTTCTTTAAGATTTTAAATGACAAAGCCCTTGACGACTTGAGTCGTCAAGGGCTTTGTACCATTGTTGAAAAGCGTCACCTCAATAATGTCACATCGCCTGTTTTTACAAACTTAGTTCCATCCGGTCGTTTCACAATTACTTTGTAAATGTAGACATCCGAGGCTGCTGCTTCTCCCTTTTGTTTTCCATCCCAGCCCTCGTTGCTGTTTTTTTCTTCAAAAACCTTTTGCCCCCAACGGTTCCAAATTGTCATGGATAACACTTCAACATTTTCACCAAGTATCGCTACCCTGAATCTTTCGTTATCATCATCGTTGTTAGGTGAAAAAACATTTGGAATGTCAAACATGGATTCCAAAACCTCGAAGGATATGAAATCTGTACTGGTGCATCCTAACGCATCGCTTACAGTTACAAAAATGGAATCCATTGGAATATTGTACAAAACAAAATTGGCAGTATCTGAGGTACTTCCATTCGTCCAAACATAACTTACAACTGGTCCCGAAACATTCGTTTCTAAGTTTAATACCGTGCCCTGATAATAAGCGCTCGTATCAGTGGGTAAAATCTCAACGGATATTGCCGGGGTTAATTCAACAGTTACATTACCAGTCAAAGTGTCGCCACAATGATTGGTATAGGTTACCAAAAATGTGTTCAACCCAACATCCAGCATGGCATCTGACTGCTGAGAGTTGGAACCATTTGACCATTCGTAATTCCCCCCAGGTTCACCAGCATCAGCAAATAATTGGATAGAGTTCAGACCGCAAACAATTGTATCATTTGAAACAGTCAGCGTTGGGTTGTTGCTGACAGCAATCATCACTTGAAAAGTGGCTGGCGGACAAGTCCCATTATCAACAATCACAGAATAGGTTGTGTTTTGAGCTGGATTGACAATCGGATTTGGCTCTGTGCTGTTGAAATTTGGGTCGTCAGGTGATGACCAGGTATAGTTCCAGTTCCCTTGTCCGGATTGATTCAAGCCTACGGATTCCCCTGGACAAACCACTTCAGTAGGGGCTTGAATAAATGGTTGTGGTACTACCTCAACCGAAACCGAGCCGCCAACTGGGCAGCCTTCATACTCACCAGTGACTATATAATTGGTTGATTCTGAAGGGCTTGCATTGGGATTTGGGCAGTCAGTACAGCTTAATCCATCCGTAGGTTCCCAACTAAATTCAACTGGCACTGGTGAAGTAGCTGTCAATTGCACAGCACTGCCTTGGCATATCACAGGTTGGTCAGGGGTAACTTGTATCGATGAGGCGCTGATTACTGTAACGGTAGCCGAATCAATTGCACTGCAAAAACCATTGGTAGAAGACCGGTAGTAGGTAGTCGTTTCAATGGGTTGAACGACCATATTGTAAAACGAGTCTGGTGTTAATTGCCCATCACCCATCCACTGGAATTCAATGAGGGAGAAATCGCCGGGTTCATAAATGGGTGATGTAAGTAGAACCTGCTCACCTTGGCAAATTGTAGTATCTGATGGCAAAATTGATAGATTCCAGGGCAAGGAGTCTACACCTATATACATGGTATCAAATCGGATGCAACCAGCTGTCTCAACACTTGCAATATAGCTAGTGGCTGTTTGTGGCGTAGCCACAACATTGAGGCCTGTATTGACATCGAGCGAGCCATCGTTGGGCGTCCAAGTCACATTTGTGCCAACTGGAACAACAGTAGCAGAAATCGGCACACTCACCCCTTTACAAATTGGAATTGTATCTGCCGCTAGAATATCAATTGAAATTGGCGTAACTGTAACATTTACTGATTCTTGAACTTCACACCCAATACGGGTGGCTGTCAGCGTGTAGCTGGTGGTCTGGGTTGGTGTCGAAACCGGGTTAGCAATATTGGCATTGCTTAAATCTATAGATGGTGTCCACTGATACACTACACCAGGCTCAGGTGTGGTATTTCCTAGAACCAGAGATTGTCCTTGACAAATTAATGTATCGTTAGCGGTATTCAATATTGGCAAAGCAGATACAGTGACAGTTAAACTATCAAATGAAGACAATGGACAAACCCCATTGTTTGCAGTCAAATAATATGTCGTTGTTTCAGTTGGTGTCACACTTGGGTCTGAGGACGATGAAACAAAACCAACAGGGTCTGATGCCCATGCATAGGTAACCCCAGGAGATGCTGGGCCTCCTAGATTGACGGTTTCACCAAGACAAATGCTTTGGTCATCACTGATTTGAAAACTAGGGGCAGCACTTGGCAAGACCGTTAAAATCATTTCATCATTAAACGAACAAGTTGGGCCTGTCACTGTCACTTGCAAAGCAAACGTACCTGCTTGGGTGGCAGTGACGACTGGATCGGGGCAATCATTGCAACTTAAAAATCCTTGTGGGGCATTCCAGGCATAATCCACATTGGCAAAATTGGATCCTGCTACAATCTGAATATCCTCACCTAAGCAAACAGTAACATCTGGTCCAGCATCTACCTGCAACAGACCAACTTCTATGTCCAATGTATCTGCATTGCAAAGACTATTGATGGCAACGTGGTAGGTGGTCGTTTGGGAAACAGTCGCAACTGGATTTGGACAATAAACACAACTTAAACCATCCGCCGGAAACCACTGATAAACTTCGCCTCCTGTGGCTAACAATTGGGCTGATTCTCCAGGGCAAAGCGCTGTGTCCTGCGACACGGCGAAATTGTTGCCATCGTTGTCGAGGACACCTGGACTTGTATTGCCAAAATCTATGGACACAGCACCACTTGTTATCTGCCCCCCCCAATCATTTATCAAGACCACATAATATTCACCAGTTAGTACTGGAATGGTTGAGACAAAATCGTCTCCAATTGCAGTTTCACATGTATCTGTAACCGGAGTATTCAGGATTGGGTGAATATCCGCCAGTCCAGTTGGGTCAGCGCCAGCGGCATAGGAGCTGCGAATCGGCTGGTTTTGAAAAGCAAAATCACACAGGTCATCCACATTGGTGACTGGGCCCCAAACTTCAAAATCTATATCAGAAGCTTCGGCTGGATTGGTTGCCTGCATGGTAAACCCAAAATTTCCATCTTCTTGTGCTTGGAAAAAGAACCAAGTAAAATTGGGTGTGAAAAATCCCCAACAACCGTCGTTGACGCCATCCTGAATTACACTAGCATCACCTTGCCCTGGTGCCACACTTACGATGGCAGGCAAATCCCCACAGCCGTTTAGCCCAATGGCATCTTCACATGCTGCCGCTGAGGGCAGAACAATTGGACATGTAACTTGAGTAACTTCAATATTGAAAGGGGTGCATGAATTGGGATTGTCCACTACAATGTAGTAGGTGCCGGGTAACTCCAAAAACGCACCGTTGATACTTGGGTTTGCCTGACCGCTGTTGCCTCCAACAATGGCGATGCAATCATTGGCCATATTTGGACAATTGTCAAAAATGCCGACAGCAGTGGCATTGTTGGTACCTGTCAGATTTACCCCAATGCATTCATCTCCGGGTGAAGTATAAGTAAATACAACGTCTTCCCCTTGAAGCCAATCGTTGTCATTACAAGGGCTATTGTTGACGGCATTTGCGGCATTGCAGGTTGTCAAATCATTGGCTACGTAAGGTAAGCTACCAATGACGGTGGGGTTTGCACAGGTACTAGGTGGTGGAACCGTGCAAGTATCCGGTGAGCATTGCCAAGTCAATTCAAACCCAGTATCGTTGATAGAACCGTCTGAAGTAAATTGGAACGTGACACATTGACCGTAAACTTGAAGTTGAACATTGGAGCCAAATCCGTTCAAACTGGTGAGCATGGGGGCATTGGTGTCATCACCGATAAAAATGTTGAGATAATCAAAATCCTCTTCGGTGGAAAACTCTTGAATATCAACAAAAATACATTGGGTGAAATCCTGTGGACAAACTGTAAAGCTGTTATTCTCGCCACTTGAGTAATCTCCTGTTGGGCCACCGGAATCGTACAAGGTTCCAGCACAAGCTGATGTGAATGTCTCGTCGCCCATATTGAATATCGGTATGTATTCGGCAATGCAGAACACAAAATCACCCCAATTGGGAGAACCAGTAGCTGACCAATCATTTACCCTGATAAAATAAGGTAGCCCAGGGGTTAGTCCAAGCAGATCAATTTCGACCAAATCTTCTCCAAACGCTGAAGTGGCACAATTCAATTCTTGTAATCCATCCAATTCACAATCTCCCCTGTAAATCGCCATTTGTGGCTGATGGATTGTTCCATTTGGGCCATCCACCCCTGTTACAGTAATCGTAAAATCAACTACACTTCCATCTGGTGGCACAGTGAACATAAACCACACATCCCGGTCGATTATCCCGTTGGTATAGCAACTTGGGATATTGTCAGATGGTGATGAAAAAACGACAGACTGGGTTGCATTTACGTTATTGAACGTGTCCAGGATGGGGCAAATAGGAGCGATGCCAAAATCAATAATTCCAGCACAATCATCATTTGCTGGTTGGGCAAAAGCGTAAGTGAAAGAGAAAAGTAATACAAAGAGGGTCAACGATTTTTTCATGCTTGTTGCTAGAATTTATAGAATGGTGTTGGAAAAAGGATGATCGCAAAAACGGATGTGGGCTGGATTGAGTTGGCCAAAAATAGGCATGTTTTTCAGATTTTCTGGATGCCGAAGTTAAAAATTGCCATTTGGGGGACATTCCCAATTTTTGGCCTTCCTTTGCTCTGCCGTTTCATAAACTTCCTGTCATGTTTTTTATCCTGTCAAAAATCCTGTTCATTTTCATCCAGCCCATCAACTGGGTCATTGGATTGATGGTATTTGCACTTTTTACCAAAAAGGAGATATGGAAAAAACGGGCATTGATATTGGCGACCATCTTTGCAATTTTTTTTACGAACCGTCTGATTTTCAACCAGTTCGCCAAAATGTGGGAACTAAAGACCATCACTGCTGACCAAATCCTGCAACCCTATGATATTGGAATTCTGCTCGGAGGCTACTCCAACAGCCAAATCCGTCCGAACCACGATCGCTTCAATTTCAGCACCCGTGCTAACCGCTTTTTGAATGCCTTTGAACTATACAAAACTGGAAAGGTGCGGCGACTACTGCTGACGGGTGGTTCTGGCGACATTCTACAAAAGAACCCGAGCGAAGCCGTCGAAATGCAAAAATTTTTGATTCGCCTTGGAGTTCCTGAGCATGATATCATCGTGGAAGGCATGTCGAGGAACACATGGGAAAACGCTGTTTTTACAAAGCAAATCCTTGAGGGAGAATATCCCAATGCAAGGTGCCTGCTTATCACTTCGGCTTGGCATATGCGCCGCTCGATTGCTTGCTATCGCAAAGCTGAGGTCAAATTCACCCCATTTAGCGTTGATTTTGTGTCAGAAAGGGACCGGTGGGCACCAGAAAACAGCATTATTCCTGACAGGATGGGATTTTATCTTTGGGAAATGCTTATTAAGGAGTGGGTGGGATGCGTGATGTACAAGTTGCAAGGATACAATTAAGCGGGGCAGTAACACGGTCTGCTTGACCATGCTTCAGAAATACCTTAACACAATTCAACTTTAGTCTCTGCGCTTCTAATGTAAGTAGGTAAGTGATTTCGGGGAGTCACTCAGTTTTCAGTTGTAAAGCACGGTCTGGCAGACCGTGTTACTGACGATTTTCAACAATTTTCAAAAAAAGAAACGATGCCATTTTCCTTGCAATCATCTTTGCCCGCTCTGCCGTCTCCCCTGAAAAGTGTTCGTCAATTGTTTCCAACCAAAGATTTATCCAAAGACCGAAATGGTTCATGCTCAAAGTATTACCTAGAATTTCATCCAATTTTTGATGGGCAATCTTAGGGTCGCCAGTGAATTTAGTTTTTACGAAGAAGAACAAATTGCCTTCCCAGAAATCCGTCAGCTTCTCCAGATGCGGTTCCCAATCATAGATGGAATTATTGAAAATTGGCCCCAACACCTCATCCTGTCGTATTTTTTCATAAAATGACCGGACGAGCAAAGAAACATCTTCTCGTGTTTCAATATCCACTCGCATTTTAACTGGTGCAATCATTTTCCATTCTCAATTTTCCATTTTCAATTAAAACGCTTCCAACTCCCGAAACACCGACTCCATTGGCAAACCCATAATATTAGAAAACGTGCCTTCAATTTTGGAAACCTTGCAAAGCCCAATCCACTCCTGCACGGCATAGGCTCCAGCCTTATCATAGGGTTTATAGGTCTCAATGTAGTATTTGATTTCTTCTTCAGAAAGTAGTTGGAAATGCACGTGCGCTACTTCTGAAAACACCCGTTTTTTTGTATTTGATAAAAAACAGACACCCGTAATCACTCGGTGAACTTTTCCAGATAGCTCCCTTAAAATCTGGGCAGCGTCCTCAAAGTCTATTGGCTTGCCGTAAATTTTTTCATCCAAAATCACCACGGAATCCGCAGAAAGCAGGATTTCATCATCAGAAGCTAAGAAGTCAGCACAGGCCATCGCTTTCTTTTCCGCAAGGTAGGGTGCCACATCATCAGCGTGCATGTCGGCTGGGAAAACCTCTTCCACCTCTTTGGTTTTTACGGTAAAATGAAACCCCGCCTGCGTCAACAACTGACTCCGGCGGGGTGACTTGGAGGCGAGAATGATTTTTTTATCGAAGATTTTCATGCTGTAAAAATAGTCATTTGGACATTAGACATTGGTCATTTATTAACTCCCAATGACCAATGTCTAATGTCGCAAAGCAAATGACTACTCCACCTTCAACCGAATTCCCGCCGAATGACTGGTAAACTCAGGCGCATACATGCACTGAACAGTGGTAATGCCATTGGAGAAATCACCGTTGTAAGTGACCCGAAGTGGATATTCGAAAACATGGGTTCCCTTCGGCAACCAACTAAAAAAGAAATTCGTGGCAGCATCCCTTGTGCTTTCGTAGTATCCAAGTCCGCCCTGCCATTTATAGCTGCTTAGCACGTTGATAGGCTCAAAACTGCTGGCCCGCATGTCCTTCATGTGGACATATTCCATGTCACGGTCAACTCGAAGTTCAATGCGTACCTTCACTTTATCGCCGACTTTCAATTTTGCACCTTCCGCAATGGGTTTCAGCACTTCGCCCTTGTCCGAGTTTTGCACCAAAAGCAACTGCTTTTTGATAGTAAGCGGTGTTTCTTCGAAGGTTTTGATTTTATCCAATTGCTCGAAATACTGCCAGTACAGCGCTCCCCAAGCCACCACTTTGTTCGGGTTGGTGACAGTTACATTGGCCATATCCTTGGTTACCTTATCGCCATCGAAGCGGAGTTTGAAATAACCTGTACCTGCTTCCGCTCCTTTTTGCGCTTGAGCAATGGCAGCACTACGTTCAGCGGCTTTAGGTGAGTTTTTATCTCCAAAATTGATGGTCACAGGCTGGTCTTCCAGCAGCCAATTGTCGCCAGAAGTAAGCAGGGCATACACCGCAGCGGCTGTGGCTTTCGTCGTTTTCCAGTGGTTGGTCTGTTTGTTTTTCAACAACCAAACCTTCAGGTCATCCACTGACTTCGAATCGGCAGCCACATCGTTGAACACTTCAATCATCAGTGCCTGTGTCTCAATGGGCGCTTGGTACCACCACCAACCGGAAGTGTATTTCCAGTACATGCCCAGTTCATCGTTGTTCAAAGAGCGCTCTTTCAATGACTTGGCGATTTTCTGCGCCGTGGCAGTTTTGCCATTTCTGTCCAATGAAAGTGCCAACATGCCTTCGCTGTAAAAGCCCTTGTTCAGCCAATATTTCTCCGCCTGACCGATGTAGAAGGCATGAACCGTGGCGACTTTCTGCTCCAACGAAATTGGCTGTTTCACCTTGAAATTACCGCCCGTGTTCGCTTGGGCTGAATTGTTTTCAAGGAAAAACGAGCGGGCATACAAGTAGTGAATAACCATGTAGTTCAAATGGTCGTCTTCCCATTTAGCATCTCCTTTTTTCACTTGGCGCTCCAATTCCTCGTACTGTTCCACTATCCGGGCATCGCAGTAGCGCACGGCGGACTCGACCATTTGGCGGGTGGTTGCATTGCCCATCACATCCTGCACACCGAGACGCTGCAAATGCCCAAGTCCCTCCACGATATACTGCGTGATGTACCAATTATCCCGGTCGCCGGGGAACCAGCCCCATCCGCCGTTGCTGAGTTGGCGCTCTTGCAGTTTTTTCAAGGCTGCTTCCTGTTCGAATGCCATTCGGTTCAAGTCGAAAAGCAGGGCGATATTCTGCTTCTGTTGCTCCTCACTTTGGGCATTCAAAACCCAAGGCGTTTCTTCCAACAAGGCGGTTTTCAACTCTTGATTTTTGCTCAAATTCGACTTCAAGGCATCAGGTTCGTAATTGCGCCAGCGCTCAAAAATCGTCTTGATTTTCGGATGCGAATTGGCGACCGAAGTGGCCAAGCTGTTGGCGTAGTAGCGGCTGAAAATCTGCTCGTTGCACTCGTAAGGGTACTCCATCAGGTACGGCAGCGCCTGAACGGCGTACCAAGCTGGGTTTTGGGTAAATTCCAGCGTCATGCCCTCGTGGCGCAAGGTATTCGAGTTGTTGTTTTTCAAAGAATTCAAGGTGAAATTCTTCGTTTCCCCGCCCCGAACTGGCAACGGCAAAGTCTCCGTCACCAACATTCGATTGGAAAGCACGGGGGCTGCGCTGCGCTCTGCATCTGAGAATGCACCTGCCGAAGCAATCACTGTGTGCTCGATGACAGGGACATCGGCCACATCCGGCACTTTGAAGCGCCAAGCCAAGCGGCGGCTCTCGCCCGGTTTCAAATCCCGCAGCGGTTGCGCAGCGAGAATGGCTGCCATTGCTGGGTTCGTGCCATTCAATGGGAAAACCTCGTCGCCAGTCAGGGCATTTTTAAGTTCAAGTTTGTACTCGCCGTTCAGCGTTTCCTTGCTCAGGTTAACCACTTTGGCAGTGAATTCGATTTCGTCGTATTCCCTGAAAAACCTTGGTGGGTTGGGGACTACCATCAAATCTTTTTGTGTCACGATTTCCTTTGAAGTCGTACCGACCTCAAGGTCTTGTGTGGTGGCCAAGCTGAGGAATTTCCATTTCGTCAATGCCTCGTTCATCGTGAACTTGATGACCACATTGCCTTCGGCATCCGTCATCAGGTTTGGATAGAAAAAAACGGTTTCGTTCAAGTTCGTGCGAACTTTGACTTGGGAGAGGTCGGTGGCGGGCTTTGACTCTTCCTTTTCTTCAATTCCTTGTTTTGGAGGCAAATCCCCTTGTGGCCTAACGCCATCTATATAGTAATCTTTTCCCGATGTACGTGAACCTCTGACATTTAGACTTTGCTCTTCTGCTGCATCCATTGTGGGAGCAGGTGCAGCTTCCATCATCACAACCCCATCATCCATATCCCTGCTTCTAGCTGCTGATTTATACATTCGACCACCATAGGCGTAGCCATAATCATACATTCCCCAATTGAACCAGTTCAAACCCCTGTACTGCCGATAATCGCTATCAGGATTGTTTGAATAATTGTAGGCCAATTGATTAGCCTGTTCCATTTGGAAGCCTGAGGAATTGTAGCGAATCCTTGACCAAGTCGTTGGCCAGACATTTAGTCCCCAACTGTTGGCGGCAAAGGCATCCAAGGAAGCATCGTACATGCCTGCGACCATCTCTGCCGCTACTTTATCGCCTTTCGGACCTTTAATTTTTACTACCCATTCTTCTTGCTGACCGGGAAGGAGTTTGTCCCGGAAAGTGCCGTACTCAATGGTCATATCCTTGTTGCTCCACGGCACGTTGATGACGCCTTGGCTGTTCGTACTGCGGTTTTGCAAGGCCCAAGAGTAGGCATAGCTGACATTGCCACGGTATTCTTCGGCAATTTGGAACTGCTCACCTTGCAAGTCCTTCACGTTAAGCCATTTACGGCGGAGCATTTTACCATCCTTTTCAATTTCAAGGAGGACGTTCAATGACCTTTCGGTTGTTCCAAACCATAGGTTAGCAGTCTGTCCAGGCTCGAAGGCGCCCCTGACCCCTGAAGGGGAACCAGTTAGCAAATGAAGGGATTGAGTCGGGACGGGTAGTTTTTTCTCCCCCAAATCATAAGCGCTGAAGTATTTCTTCACTTCAATTTTCTCCCCAAACTTGTCCTGCGTGGAGACAGTCACGACGTACCAGCCAGCGTTAATTTTAGTTTTTGGTAAAATAACTTCCTTCGACTTCTCCGTATCCCAGTTTTCTTCGAAAACAGTTCGCTCCACTTGCCAATTCTGCGGCTCGTTTTCATTGCTGTAGGCAAACTGCGGAAATACTTTTTTGAATTCCGCTTCCGTCAAAACCTGACGGTCGGGCTGCGGCCAATAGCGTTCGAGGTAGGTATGGTTGGGCGATTTCAACAATTCCAATTTCAGATTTCCCTTGGCTGGCTCGAATTGGCCATTCAGATTTTGCGTGAGCAAATCAAATTTCTTCAACGAATCAAGGTTCAGACTGGTATTCTCCAAAGATTGACCACATGCTGAAACGTCCACTTTCATCGAAATATAGCCGACAGAAACGGAAGTCTCATTGCTTTGTGTTTCACCCGTGATGTCGGTCACATCGGCGTACACTGTGTAGTAAAACTCAGGTTTTTGTTCCTTCGAAATGCTGCGGTCGGGTAGGGCGGTGAACTTAATTTTGAATTTGCCCTCGGCATCGGTCGTGGCTTCACCGTTGGTGATTTCCATGCTCTCGCTCCGAATCGGGTACCAGCGGAAATACCACCAAGGCAACCAAGGATAGCGGACTTCCCGTACCACTCGGTAGCTGACTTTAGCCCCGTCAATATTGTTGCCAGCGTAGGCAATGGCCTTGCCATCCACGGTCACTTCTTCGTTCAGGCGGTAGCTGCCTTTCACAGGTTCAAAGCTTACTTCGAACTTTGGCCGCTTGTATTCCTCCACTCGGAAGGACTGGGATTGCCCGCCAATACTGGCTTGGATTTGCATTTGCCCCAACAAACCAGTACGTGGAGCCGTGAACTGACCGCTGAAAGTGCCGTAGTCATTCGTCCGCAATTTCAAATCGTTGACCTTCTGGTAATTGGCATCGAGGAAAGTAACGGTCACTTCCCGGTTTTTGATAACGGTGGGCATCCGTTTTTCATCGTAACGCAGGCTGATACCTTTAAAATAAACGGTTTGGCCGGGGCGATAAATAGCCCGGTCGAGAAAGAACTGCGTGCCCTCGTAAGGCTTGGGGTCGTTCCGGTAATTGCTGACGTAAAAATTGGCGTCCGTATCCAAAGTATCCTTGCCAGTACACAGCACGAGTTTCAAGTTCCGTTCGTCCCTTTCCGTCACGTCAATATTCACGAAACCGTCGGCATTGGTTTCCTGTGTCCCTTTCTTTTTCCAATCGTATCGACGGGTCAGCGCATTGTATTTATTGACGAAGACATCCACTTTCACCCCTTTCAGCGGTTGGCCGCTTTCCCGGTCGAAAACCACGGCGTTGGTCATGCCGTTGTCGCCTTGGCGCTGCCAAAGCCCCAACTTGGAAACATGCGTGACGGCGTAAGCAACCGCATTGGATTTTGCTTCAAAAGCATCATTGTCAGCCACCAACACGGCATAAGTGCCAAGCGGCAATTCCTCGATTTTTATTTCAACGGCATGTTGCCTAAAGTCGCCATCATCAGGCAGCTTGACTGACCAGGTTTTTACCGATGGCCAGTTTTTCAGCATGTTCAGAATCTTGACATTGGACTCTGGTTCATACTTGGCCTTCTCCAATTCGTCCCTGCGCTTGTCGTCCAGCCGGATGATTTTTAGGTGAACGGTTGGAGTGTTTTTGTAATCAACCTTTGCCAAAAAGGGCTGGCCGGGCAGGTTCACCTGCTCCAAGGTAAGGGTCAAAGAACGGGCGTCAATACTGGCCTTCAAGCCTGCGCATTGTTTGTCTCCAAAACTACCTGCATAGGTACGCATGGCTTCAGAGCAGAGTTCGCTGGCTTTTTTGTAGTACCATTTGCGCTCGTCCTTGTCCTCTTTGCCGAGTGGCGGCGCTTGGTATTCGCCTGCCTTGTTGAAATAATAACTGGCCAATTGGAACATCACTTCTGCTTCACCCGGATTGCCTTTGTATTGGCTACGAAGGTTTTCAAGGGCGGCCAAATAGGCGGCGTCCTTGGTGTCCTGCACACTATTACTATAGACAAAACTGAGGCGCTTCAAATCGGCGTCGAGCAGGGAGGGCGAGAATTTGACTTTTTCAGATAAACGGAAACGCAACAAATCCTGGAACAAGAGCAGGGTTTGCAGTTTTTGCGATGCCGTATCCTGCGTCTCGATTTTCCAGTTCACAAACTCGGCGGCTGGCGCAAACGCCTTGGCATCATCAATATAAAACTTGTAGGCTGGCTGCGTGAGGTAGCTGCGCTCGTTCATGAAATAATCAATGGCACGGTGCGCCAAGAAATCGAAAAGGGTAGGGCGGAGACCCTCGTCGTTGCGGCCGTCCGTCAGCAGAATCTTGAAATCGCCGAGGTCGGTGGTTTTCAACCGATTGTCTGTGAGACTGGCTTTGTAGAGAAAGGCCGAGCGGTCAGACAACTGTTCGATGCTCCAGGTCTTAAAATCTTTGGGCTTGAATTCCACAGTCGCAGTGCGGTTCTGGAAACGCCAAAGGTTTTGGTTGAGGTAATTGGCGTACATCTCCGCCAGTATGGACTGGAGGATGGGCTTCACGGGGTATTCCGCCTTCGTCGCCTCTTCTTCCAAACGATTGATGGCCATGGCAAGACCTTCTTCCTCCAATTGGCTTTGGTATTTCCCCCGATAAATCAAGGCTTTCACGGTCTGCGCTGCATTGTTTTCCAAGCGGGCACTGGTGAGCAGCAGCTCCGTCTTTTCCAAGGCGGTCTTTGGAAGTCCCTGCTGTTCGAGGGAATCAATTTCACGCCAAGCGGCGTCGTAATCGTAGGTCATGGTGAGTGGTGAATAGTGATTGGTGATTGGTTGGGACTCAAAGGTAGCTTTAGGGTAAAATGCCTCGAATAGTTCCTGAAAATTAGCATTGGGTAATATCGTAAAACTAGTCAAAAAGCCTCCCAGGCAAATCAAAATTGCCAGCTTGATTTTCTTGTTTTGAAAAACTGCAAAATGGTTCATACGGTTGAAATTTGGTGAAAGCTAACTAGAATGTAGCTTTTGTTAGCGATTGATTTTCAGGTAATTGGATGTGATGCACTATCTGCGAAATTAGCTTTTTTACAGAGGTTCCAGTACGGTTATTTCATTACAAGCCAACGGCTCAACTACCTAACTTGTTTTTAGATGCGAACCAAAATGGCAATAACACAAATTGGATTGATTTTTTTTGTTCAAGCTTCTTGTAATTGATAATAATATACTCATTTGAAATTTTCCCCCAATTTTATTACAAAAAGAGTAAGTAAAGAATGAATTTTAGGTGTGGAGTAAGCCGAATTTTTTATTGCCCAAATTTTTATGTTGAAATTTTATACCTCCCCGTTATCTTGCCCCGAAATTTAGCAAAATGAAAAAACAACTTACAACCACTTTGGCATTTTGCCTGCTGTCTTTTGTCTCCTTTTCACAACTTTCAATAAAAAATCCAAGAATTGAGAATCGGACAAATCCGATTGGTATAGACGAGGTCAAACCACGATTCAGTTGGATTTTGGATGCTGCAGAACGAAGAAATGTGATGCAGACTGCTTATGAAATTAAGGTTGGAACCGAAATTGGCGAGGTGAAACGTGGTAAAAACCTAGTTTGGAACAGTGGAAGAGTCAAATCATCAACCTCAATTTTGGTTCCTTACAATGGGCCCGCTTTGAAGCCTGGCACTCGCTATTTTTGGCAGGTCCGGGTATGGGACAACGCCGGACAAGTATCAGTCTGGAGCGAGGTAGCTTTTTGGCAGACTGGGTTACTGGATGTCGGTAATTGGAAGGCAGACTGGATAGGCATCAACCATTTGGAAGATTCATTGAAGTGGCCTTCCCCTATTTTTCGAAAAGAATTCTCTGCTAGAAAAAATATCAAAATGGCCACAGCCTACATCAGTGCCCGTGGTCTTTACGAAGCTCAGATTAATGGCCAAAGGGTAGGGGATGCTTATCTGACCCCAGGTTGGACAGCTTATCAAAAGCGTATTCAATATCAAGTTTATGATGTAACTAATCTTTTGAAACCGGGTGAAAATGCAATTGGGGTCACTTTGGGTAGTGGGTGGTTTAGAAGCTACCTGGCTTGGAGTAATAACCGTGAAACATACGGAAAAGAACTTTCTCTACTTCTACAAATGGATATTGAATATGAGGATGGAACACACGAACTAGTACTCTCAGACGGTTCTTGGCGGCATTCCACTGGCGGCATTCTTGACTCGGAGATTTATCATGGGGAAACGATAGATGCACGACTGGAGCAAAAAGGCTGGACTATGACTGGTTTCAAAGACAATAATTGGGAACCTGTGAAAGTCGTAGAGTCACCAAAAGCTACCATTGTAGCGACCTACAACGAGCCAATTCGCAAGCAGGAACGCTTCACACCTCAGCGGATTTTTACAACTCCGAAAGGTGAACGAATCATTGATTTTGGTCAAAACTTAGTCGGATGGGTGGAGGTGAAAGCAAGGGGTGCATCTGGCAGCAAAATTCAAATGGTTCATGCGGAGGTTTTGGACAAATTTGGAAATTTTTACACTGAGAACCTACGGGTTGCAAAGCAAACATGCACCTATACTTTAGCGGGAACAGGCGGGGTGGAGTTTTTTGAACCGCATTTTACCTTCCAAGGATTTCGCTACGTGCAAGTAGTTGACTTTCCGGGCGAATTGGCCGCTGATAATTTCACTGCTGTTGCGCTCTATTCTGATATGCCTAAAACAGGCAATTTTACCAGTTCCAACCCGCTGGTAAATCAATTGCAGCACAATATACAATGGGGTCAGCGGGGGAATTTCCTAGATGTGCCAACCGATTGCCCACAACGTGACGAACGACTCGGTTGGACAGGGGATGCACAAGCATTTGCCCGAACTGCTGCTTTCAATCATGAAGTCCACGCCTTTTACATGAAATGGCTGAAGGATGTGGCACTTGACCAGCGCCCTGATGGAAGCGTTCCTTTCGTTGTTCCTAATGTGCTTGGTGATGGCGCTTGTGGTTCTGCTGGTTGGGCAGATGTAGCGACTATCCTACCATGGGATGTTTACATTGCCTACGGCGACCAGCGAGTACTCGAAAATCAGTACACAAGCATGAAGGCTTGGGTGGATTACATGACTGCACAAAGCGAGGGCGATGACCTGTGGAATTCGGGCTTTTTGTTTGGTGACTGGCTTTTTTACTCAGAAAACAACGACAATATTGGAAACTCTGCGGTGACTTACAAACCATTTATCCAGCAGTGTTTTTGGGCGCATAGCACTCAATTGCTCATCAATGCTGCCAATGTTTTGGGCAAGAAAACAGATGTGACAAAATACACGGCATTGCTACAACGCATCAAATCCGCTTTCAACCGGGAATATGTGACACCCAACGGAGCCTTGGTTTCAGCCACACAAACGGCATACGTATTGGCGCTTAATTTTGACATGCTTCCAGAGAATTTAAGGGAGCAAGCGGCACAGCGACTTGTTGACAATATCCGCAGTTACAATACCCATCTTACGACTGGCTTTCTTGGCACACCTTATCTGTGCCACGTACTCACCAGATTTGGCCATGATGATGTTGCTTACGAACTTTTCCTTCGGGAAAAATACCCTTCTTGGTTGTACCCTGTGACGATGGGTGCCACCACGATTTGGGAGCGCTGGGATGGCATTCGGCCCGATAGCACCTTTGAGGAAGCAAGTATGAATTCCTTCAACCACTACGCATACGGTGCCATCGGCGATTGGATGTACCGCTCAGTAGCAGGTTTGAACACTGAAGAACAAGCGCCTGGCTATAAGCAAATTCTGATAAAACCACATATTGGTGCCAGCATGACAGAAGCATCGGCAGATTTGATGACGCCCTACGGAAGACTGGCTTCAGGATGGAAAACTGAGCCGGGATTCTCCTACTTGCATGTGGAAATTCCTGCAAATACAACAGCAACCATCTATGTTCCATCTGATAATTTGGAAATTATTCGGGAGGGAAGCTTGCCGATTAGTGCTGGGAATTTCCAGTTTGGAAAGGCTGAAACAGGTTACACTGTCCTAAAAGATGTTGGGTCGGGCATTTATGATTTTTCATTCTAGGTCTGAAAATTAGACGAACCCATGCTTCCACTTTTGAGCAATGACCATTGCTGTTTCAAGCATGGTGGGTTCCCAATTTTCAACCTTCCAATCACTGTTGGCTAAGCTCGAATTGGCCAACAATTGGCGTGTTGTTTCAAAGTTTGGACTTGTTTCCAAAATTTGGGATAGTTCGTTTTGCTGGTAAGCTAAAAATTCATTTTCGAGCGGCTCCCCTAAAATCCTAGCTGCATTTGGTGAAAAATCATTTTGCTGAGTAAAATTTCCAGGAGTTTCATGCTGAATTATGGAAGACATCTTCAAAAAGTCAGCTTGAAATTGGGCTTTCTCCGCATCGCCTCCAAGTGCATTCCCCAACTGTTCCATCACAACAAATTTTAAATTTGGGCATCGTGAAAGACTGGACTCAAGCATTTTAAAAACTGTTTCTGGAACCTGGCTGTCGTGGGTATCACGCCTAATTTTTTTATTGGAGACAATGTTTGAGGCTTCCCAACTCCCACCAGAAATATGGATTTCCCTGACTCGCTCCAATGGGTACAATGCCATCAATTCTTCAAAGTCAACTTCAAAATTGTGCATTTGGCAAAACAGGTTGTGGAGGTCAAGAATGATAAATCCATTGACGGGCTCTACCAGTTTAGACAAAAAATCACCATGCTTTTTCACTTCATCTAAACTGTACGAAAAAGCAAGGTTTTCAAGTCCTACTGGACATTGGCAAGCATCCTGAATTCGAAAAAGACGGTCAACACCAATTGAAAGTGTCGAAGCATTGTATGGGATTCCAATTGGGGCACCTTTATGAAAATCTTCCCCAGTCATAAATCCAAAATGCTCTGAAACATGGTCAAACTGGTAAGTCTTTGAAAATTGGCGGAGCTGAGATAGCCAGTTTTCTTGCTCTGGCCTCCATTTACCTGAGAAAATGGAGAAATAAACCCCGTGGCCAATCAGCCTACTGGCCTTTCCATAAGTGAAAACCAATTCTTGGAACCATTCTGGAATTTCACGAACCTTGAAAAGTGCATCAAATGACCACTCCAACCCTTCAACGTTACCAGACTCTAACAGGGGGAGTGCTGCTAGAAGTGTGTTCCTGTCCAAATTGCAAGCAATGGAGGCGAAAGGCATAATGTCTATGGTGTTTCAGAAGGTAGGGATTAGCGGGTTTCAGCCAATTTTTCTCAAAACCCGCTAAACTTTGAATTACCCCATTCCACAAGCAGGGCAATCACCACAAGTAGGAGGAGTTGTTTCACCTCCATTTTTTTGTTCATTAGTGCCTTGGTTGTCGGTTGAAGTTCTATCAGTTGGTTCGACTTGCTCTTGGGTATCTTGTTTTGGGAGGTCAGTTTTTTCGATTTGGTCAACCAAGCCGCAAGAGGTAGATGTAGTGCCGAGCGTTACACCCACTACTATAGCTTGAAGCAATGATTTTGAAATTTTCATGATGGTAAGATATTGAAGGTGAATAAATCTAATAAAAGTCTAGACACCTAAGATAAACGCAATGGTTGGGAATACTAGCTTTTAAACTATTTATCAGCGGAATTTGCCTACCAAATGACATGAAAATGGTCGTCGTGCCTGGCAGCCTTACAGCCTTGAAAACGTATTTTGTCAATTTTATCTAACCCAAGTCTGGTTTTCAAATGTGGCTCCAACAGTATTTTGTGAACTGATTTTTGGTTTGAAAATAATTGGATAAGTTCGGCTGTTCTGGTTTCATCCAATTTGTAGCTTTCTTCTTTGTAAAAATGTTTTGTAACCCTCATCTCGAAACTTCGCAAAAAATTGCCGCATTTTTCTTCCATATCAACTTCTCCTTGTAAAGGTTTTGCGCTAGCTCCATACGCTAATGTAGTGGGAGCGCCATTCATTGGATTACCTGATTTTACATCCAACCAATC
Organism: Bacteroidota bacterium; assembly: GCA_016124585.1. Taxonomy (GTDB): domain Bacteria; phylum Bacteroidota; class Bacteroidia; order Chitinophagales; family Saprospiraceae; genus UBA6168. Next base: position 297,935 of record WGNL01000004.1, read on the forward strand.
AAACGCCATGTCCACTGTTGTTCCATTCCTATGTGTAAAATGTGGCTCCAAAGGATATCCATTGAAAAAAGGAAAATTGGCATCTAGATAATACGTCTTGGTTCCAGGAAACCTAATGGCCATTTGATTAGCCACTTTTTCGCAGCTTTCTTTAACAGCTGGGCGAACATAATGATGATTTAACAAGCAAAAATAGAGCACATTATGTGGTTTGAGGTTTGAATCACTAAAGATTGGAAGCGGTACACGTCCACATTGCCATTTAGCTAGTGGGGGCACAATATATAGGCTTACCAAGCAATAAATGCAAGTAAAACTTGTAATACCAACAAGTCGATATTCCCATTTTGGTACAAATTTCCCTTTTAGCCACTGGTAAAATGGCAAAAATGCCAACCAAATTAGGCCACCAACCTGTGTAAAAAGTGTAAATACAACGATTATTATCAAATTTTTAATAAATCTCCCCATTTTGCACGATTCTTGAACTGCTGTTTTAACCCCCAGCATGTGATTAATTAATAAGAAACACTCCCTACGAAATTTATTGGAAAATGAGATTCACTCACCTACTAATGACAGGTACACTGTTCATTATGACCCTACCGTTGTTTGGCCAGCACCAATATTGGCAGATTTTGGACGAAAGTAAAATTGTTAACCGTTCCGACGAACGATGGATTGTGCCAAAAAAGTATGGCACACTAAGCCTTGACGTTCAAAAATTCAGTAACTTTTTAGCAGACGTACCACTTCGATTTAACGAAAACCATGCTTCAAAGCTTATTGAATTACCAATGCCCAATGGAGATTTTGAGCATTATGAAATTGTAGAGGCACCCATTATGCATCCAAGGCTTGCTTCTAAGTTCCCCATGATTCGTTGTTTCACAGGCCAAGGCGTGGAAGACAAAGGGGCTTTGGTCTACTTGGACATCACTCAAAAAGGTGTTCATGCAATGATTCTCAAGCAAGGAGAAACTTTTTACATTGACCCCTATTTCGCTAATGAAAATGAGACATATATTGCCTATAAAAAAGTAGATTTTATTAAAGAAAATAAGACTGCTCTGCAATGCTTAGAAGATGATTCCGTATTGCCACAGGCTTCAAACAATATGGCTCCTGCTGAGCGAATAGCAGGTGTCAACCTCCGTACTTTTGACTTGGCAATAGCTGCTGCTGGAGAATATACGCAATTTCACGGAGGAACCGTGGCTGATGGTTTGGCAGCAATCGTTACAGCCGTAAATCGGGTGCGTGGAATATACGAAACAGAGTTGGCAATTAGCTTTGAATTAGTGGCTGACAATAATCTGTTAATTTATACGAACCCAAGTACAGACCCATATTCTTCCCCACCTACATTGGCAGAAAATCAATCTAATATTGATGCAGTTATAGGTAATGCTAATTATGACTTAGGTCATGTCGTAGGTATTGGCACTGGTGGGATTGCCACACTAAATTCTACTTGTATTAATTCCAGTAAGGCTCGTGGTATGACCGCATTAGATTCACCCGTTGGCGATCCATTTTACATTGATTTTTTAGCGCATGAAATTGGTCATCAATTTGGAGCACACCATACTTTTAACGGTGATGAAAGTAATTGTGGCAGTGCAGGCACATACCCAAGCTCTGCATTTGAACCGGGCAGCGGCTCAACTATTATGGCATACGCCGGCATTTGTGGGTCGCAAAATTTACAGATAAATAGCCATGCATATTTTCATAGGATCAGTTTGGACGAAATCACTAAATTTGTTGATGTAACAATAGTAGATATTCCAGGCTGTGAAACAGTTACCGCAACTGGGAATAATTGCCCAGTTATTGATGCTGACCCAGATGGGATGGATGGAAAATACATCCCCATAAGTACACCATTTGAGCTAACAGCTAATGCTACAGACCCAGATGGAGACCCTATTGTCTATAATTGGGAGCAAATGGATTTGGGGGATCCGGGTACACCATCACCAAGTGAATCTGGCCCGATTCTTAGGTCTTACCCGCCAAGTGCATCACCTACCCGAAATTTTCCTTTATTGAATGCCATTTTGGACAATACAACGATTTATGGGGAATTTTTACCCTCTATATCCAGAACGCTTAAATTTATAGCAACAGCACGTGATAATAACATTAATGGCGGGGGCAATGCATCCGATTCAATTATGCTAAATGTCACAAATTCTGCAGGCCCATTTTCTATCTTGAATTTTAACTCAACAGCCATTGTCAGTGGTACTATATTCTTGCAATGGAATGTAGCAAATACTACCGATGCTCCTGTAAATTGCGCTAATGTTGATATTCTTTTGTCGTATGATGGAGGCCAAACTTTTAGTTTATTGGTAGGCAATACGCCTAATGATGGTAATGAATTAGTTACTTTGCCAAATATTGCTACAGGTCAGGCTAGGATAAAAGTAAAATGTGCTGATAACGTATTTTTTGATATCAATAATGCCGATTTAAGGATTGCCCCATCAGATGCTAGCTGTTCTGAGAAAATAACTTCAGGTAGTTTCTCTTCTAGCACTGGTTGGACGGAAACCTCTACCAATTATGGTTATGTGATTAGTAATTGGGGGCTTTATCACAAAGCTGATGGCAGCGCTTGGCTTGGATATGCTGATGACGAAGTTTCCACTATTTCCCAAACAATAACAATTCCTTCAGCCGCACATTTTGCCTCTTTGGAATATTGGTATAAACTGGAGGCTACTGATTGTGGCAATGATATTTTTAGGGTAAAAATCAATGGAGTTGTAGTTAAAAATTATACGTTATGCAATGATCCGGCTACTGGAAGTTGGGTTCGTCAGCTTATTGATTTAAGTGGTTACAAAGGTACATCTCCTACGATTATGTTTGAAGTAATAAATAACTCGAATAGCCCAACTGATGTAATCATTGATGATGTTTCAGTTTACGTATGTGAAGGTGGCTCATTTTCACCGCTTCCAGTGGAACTTATGGAATTTGAGGCAAAACCTGTTGAAAATATGGCCAAACTTCATTGGTCAACTGCAAGCGAGACAGATAATCGTGGTTTTGATGTAGAAATGCAAAATGAATATGGTGATTACCAGACCCTTGGTTTTGTGCCGGGTAAGGGTACTTCTAATGAAATCAGCAATTATTATTTTGAAGTGCCAGGGTTAAAGCCAGGGACTTATTATTTCCGTTTGCGTCAGAAAAATGAAAATGGTCAAGAGGAATTCAGTCCAATTAGGAGTGTTCAAATAAGTGGTATTACAAAGGTTGAAGTATCTCCAAATCCAGTTTCTGACGTTGCATTTTTCGAAGTAACGCTTGAAAAGCCTTCCTTGGTCCATTTGCAAATTCTTGATGGATTAGGTAGGGTAGTAGGCACTGTTACAAATGATGAATTTGGTTCAGGGAATTTTGATTTGGCTTATAATGTTTCTCAATTGACCAATGGAATTTATTATTATCATATGGTCACTGGAAATACTGACACAAATGGTCGATTTATAGTCAACAAATAACTTATTTCATAAGTGCTTAAAAATGGAAGCCCATAGGATTCAAATACTATGGGCTTTTTATTTTGATAAAAATCACTTTAAAGAATGATAAATGACATGCAGGGTGGATACTCTGTTTCAGAAATTTGAGACAGAAAGAGGCAGTAAATAATTCTTCACTTAAATTGAACTGTCATGTCATTTGAAACCTCCACTTCGATGATTGAATATGGGATGCTTTCCATCCTTGTCATTTCTGGGATAATAATTCTGGTACTAAAATCCCACTTCAGGAATCTTGAAAAATTAAACTTAACCGAGAAATACAAAAATTGGAAATGGAGTTCACCAGCCGAAGCAAGGACGAAATATCCTGAACTTGATGTTTTCAAAATCAGTGGTTCATTGAGGATTTATGGAGTAATGGTGGCACTCATAATGATGATTTTTGCCTTTAGTTGGACCAATTATGATAAAAAAGTCGATGTCAGCAATCTATTGGGAACCCTAGACGAGGTTATAGAAATGGAAACACCTCGCACTGCTGAACCGCCGCCGCCGCCACCTCCACCCCCACAAGTTGTACAAATATTAGCTACTGATTTGCCTGATATCGAAACTAGGGTTTTTGAGGATCAAAGTATTGATGAGCAAACTGCTATTGAACCGCCAATTATTATTAGACGTGAGACACAGGCTGCACCGCCTCCACCACCGCCGCCGCCTCCACCAGAGCCGAAAGAGCAGGAAATTTTTAAGGTAGTGGAAGATGCACCGATTTTTAGTGGTTGTGAGGAAGTATTAGATAAAGCAGAGCGGCAAAAATGTGCAGAAACTAAGTTGCTGGAATTCATTTACAGCAAAATAAGCTATCCTCCAATGGCCCGTGAAAATGGCGTCGAAGGTATGGTTTACATTCAATTTGTTGTTGAAACCGATGGAAGTATCAGCAAATCCAATATTATCCGTGACATTGGGGGAGGATGCGGAGACGAAGCTTTGCGAGTTGTCAATATGATGCCAAATTGGAATCCTGGCAAACAACGTGGAGTTCCGGTTAGGGTTATGTTTACACTTCCAGTAAAATTCGATTTGAAATAACCTTTTGCTATTCCATAAAAATAGCACAGCCTAAACAGGGTTTTGCAAGCAATGCGAATCCCTGTTTAGGCTATTATTGAATTGTAGAGTTTATCATGAAGCCAATAGCTTCAATACTTTACCCATATCTTTTACTTCAAACCATTTTGCAAAACGCACAACTGCACCAAAAAATACGCCTGGATTGGTTATCAATTTATTTAAAACCGCAACATAACCATCCAATTCCTTTATTTCCAACTCACGCTCCACAGGGGAAAGCAGTGCTAAACGGTTGGCAGCCTTCCAGGCATTGTTACGGGCTTTGACTAGGCTGAAAGCTGCAAATCTTTCATCATTTCGCTTTCCAAACCAATCGAGAAGGAAAAGCAAGGGTGATATTTTGCTGAGTTGATCTTGTAGCGTGTCAATTTTCGCAGCCAATAATTCATTGATTTTATTGAAGTCTGCTTCTAAACTTGGCAAATCTTCAGGTTCAACTGTGGTTGCGGCAGCGATTCCAAGGTCCAGATTTATATGGGCGTTCATGCCCATCAAGAGGTGCTGGAGCACTAGCAAATCAAATCGCATGGCCGCATTGAAAGTAGTCTGCCAAGCTTGCGTGCAATGTTGTGAAGCACGGTAGGCATCATGTGCATAGAGGTAGCGGTTGGCAAAAATTACATCAAGGCGCTCCATTCTTGGGCCATCGTCAAAAGCATTCAGCAAAATTCCATCTCGTACCGTACGGGTAACGTCAAGGTAAACCAAGGCGAAAATGCCCAACGGGTCGCTTCGCAATTGGGTATCGGCTGCAATTTTTTCCAGCCTAACAATTACTTCATCAATAGTTTTAGCAGGCATGTTGGTGTGTTTCAGTTGATTTCTCGACAAAGAAATGAATTATTCGGGGTAAACAATCGGAATCTGCTCCAGATTCGGTGTTTTGTAGCTGACTCCAGAATTGGCTTTATATTCACGGCTAAATCAAGCGGGACTTCAGCATTTATGAACAAAAAATTTCAGACGGTTTACAAGAGATTTAAACAACTCGTCAATATCGGGACAGTGGTTGCTGTGGCCTTGTTGATCAGCCTTTTATACCCTAACAATGTAAAATTCAAGTATGAATTTCACAGAGGGCAAGCTTGGCCGTACGAGGATTTGACAGCCCCATTCGACTTTGCCATTAAAAAGTCCAGCGATGAAGTTGAAAAAGATAAGGCGCTGATAATGAATGAGTTTTGGCCTTATTACAATCAAAATGACGACCTGGCCAATGCTAAAATTAAGGATTTTGAGGCGGCGTTGAGTGCTTGGTGGATAGACGCAACTGCCTTTCATGAGCCAGGCCTTCAGCTGGAGACGGTTAAGAAAAAAGGGCGTGAAATTCTGGAGAAGATTTATGCAAAAGGCATTATCAAGCTTTCACCAGAACATGCCTCTGTAGATGAAAATTTTGTAATAAACGTTGTACACGGCAACACATTTTCCCAAAGAACCCGCTCCGGTTTTTATCTCCCAGAACAGGCCGATGCTGCCTTATCACTCAGTTTTTCAAAAGTAAAACCGAGTCTGCCACCTGCCATTTTGCCAATTCTCGAAGCCGCATTATCCCCTAACATCACCTTTGATGAAAACAGGACCCAAACTATGCTGCATGAAGCTTTGAGTGAGGTTTCACCAACGAGGGGCTTGGTAAGCCACGGGGATATCATTGTGAAAAAAGGGAATTTGGTCACAGATGATGTCTATGAAAAATTGGTTTCGTTCCGGGAAAAGTATGAATCCGATATTAGTTCAAAAAAATCTGCACTTACCGTTTATTTCGGCTATTTGTTGCTTACTGGTTTGATTTTGGCGGCGTTTCTGATGTACGTAAATACCTATCGGCGGGAAATACTTTCAAGCTGGAATCACCTGGCATTCGTGATGGTTTGGCTGCTTGGCTTCAGTTACCTGACTTTTTTGGTAGAGCGCACTGAAGTGCTCAGCATTTATGTGATTCCGTACTGTGTTGTGCCAATTGTTGTGCGCCATTTTTTCACTTACCGACTGGCGTTTTTCACCCATGTAGTTGTCGTTTTGATTGCTGGTTTTTTGACTGCAGAAGGCCATCAGTTTTTGTTCACTCAAATTGTAGCTGGTGTAGTGGCTGTTCTCGCTGTGGCAGATGCGAGGGACTGGACTAAATTTTTTAGGTCAGTGGTTGCAATTTTGCTGGCATATTCGCTTTCACACCTCGGGATGTCACTTATCGAAGAGGGTAGTTTCAAGGGGATTGATTGGCCAATGTTGGGGTGGTTGGCTTTCAATGGATTTTTGACGCTAGTGGCTTTTCCACTAATTCCGTTGGCAGAAAGGGTTTTTGGCTTTACCTCTTCCATTTCCTTGGTAGAGCTTTCGGATATGAACAAGCCATTGCTGAGAGAGTTGGCGATGCGGGCCCCTGGTACTTTCCAACACTCACTGCAAGTGGGGAATCTTGCTGAAGCGGCTGCCAATGAAATAGGCGCTGACCCTTTGCTTGTGCGGGTTGGAGCATTGTACCACGACATTGGAAAAATGAAAAATCCGGAGTATTTTATTGAAAATCAATCTGGGTTCAGCCCACATGATTTGGTCGATCGGTTGGAAAGTGCAAGAATTATTATTGAGCACGTTACCGAAGGGGAGAAAATGGCTAAAAAAAGTGGCTTGCCGAACTTGGTCACTCGTTTTATCATCACACACCACGGCACAACAAAGGTGGAATATTTTTACAAAAACTATTTGCAAGAAAACCCAGGTGTAGAGGTGGATGTGGCACTTTTCAGGTATCCTGGTCCTCTGCCAAACACTAAAGAAGAAGCAATTTTGATGCTTGCGGATTCAATTGAAGCCACCTCAAGGTCGCTCAAGGACCCAACCGGGCAGGATATTGATAAACTAGTAGATAAAATCCTGAAAAGCAAAGTTGAACAGGGTCAATTGCTTGAGTCCAAGTTGACATTTGGTGAAATGGAGACTTGTCGTGCTGTATTTTGTATGATGTTACGCAGTATCTACCATGTGCGTATGGAATACCCTGAGTAGCGTTGCCTAAGTTCGTAGAAGTCTTTAAAACCCTACGCCAACTATCAATCCAATTGCAAGATTTCTGGCTTCAAATGCCGAGTCGCCATCGCTAATGTTAGGTCTGCCATTGAATGCTCGTAGTGCAGCCTGTAGCTGCATCCCATCTGCCGTTTTATAGCTCATTCCAATGCCTGCAACCAGTGAGTGGTCAATATTCTTGTATGCTTCTGGCATCAATAAAATTATCGTTTGGGTCGGAGTGACTACTCTGATTTCATTCGGAAAACGGTCGGTATGGTGTACCAAATAACTGAATGCATAACCAATATGGATGTGCATTTTGAAGTCGCCACCTGCCGAAAGCTGAAGCATTATTGGGAGTTGCAGGTAGTCAAAATTATCTTTGATGGAATAGTCTGGCAAGGGGTTCCCATTGCCATCAGAGAGCGGCAGCCCAGATTTACCGCCCTTGCGGTCAAAGTTGAATTCCGTGCGCAGACCAACATTTTCTGCAAAGTTCCAAGTGAAGTAACCTCCAGCAGTGAAGCCAGTTTTAAAGGTGTAAGGGTCGATGTTCACATCAATGGGAAGAGCGTAGCGAGGCTCTAATCGTAGCTTAGTGAAACTCGGTCCTGCATAAATGCCATAATTAGTTTTTTGGGCGATAACTGCAAATGATAAAACAAGAAAAATGGCAGTAACGAAATACTGTTTAAAGTTGAAAATCATTTTCGTTTTTTTTACAAATGTAATTGCTGCAATCATATTTACCGTTGCAACTAAATTTTTAGATTGAATTTGACCAGTAGGCGTCAATTGATTTCAATCACATCCGCCTTCCAACACCCGCATTTCCACACGGCGATTCATCGCCTGTTCTGCTTCTGTGCTTGCGTGCGGGAACCTCATTTCATGGTTACCATAACCTTTCCAGCTTATTCTTTCGGCTGGGATGCCATTTTCAAGTAGGTAATTGTAAACGGTTTTTGCACGGTCTTGCGAGAGTTTAAATTCCCAAGCGCTTTCCGAAACAGGTGGGTTATTCGGTAAATTTACATGGCCAGCAATTTCAATTTTCATAGCTGGGTTTTGTCGCAGGAACCGCAGTATTTTGGGCAATTCAGGCTTAGAGCTCTCTAATATTATAGGTTGATTGCCCACAAAATACAGGTTTTCAATATCCAGAATGGCACCTTGTTCTGCAGGTTTTAATGACAAGGAAACTTTAGGCATGTTGAGCATAGCTTTCACCATTTCTGTTTTCGAAAAATGACAATTGGCAAAAGCATCAATACCAACCACTGTACCTGCTAAAACTGTAGTCTTAAAACGACCATCCGGGCCTGTTCGTAGGGAGTCGATAGAAGTTTTACTTCTAAAAATAATATCTGCGACTAGCGGCTTACCTGTCTTTTCATCAGTCACAGTTCCTTCAATGATAACCATCGATTTATTGAGCAAAACCTCAATTGTTGCTCTTCGATTTTGTTGCCGACCATCTTCTGTGGAGTTGTCACTGATTGGCTTTTTTTCACCAAAATGCTCAGTACTAATTTGTGTAGCAGCAATGCCGTTTTTGACCAGATAATCTTTTACGGATTGTGCTCTCCTTTCTGATAGCCTCATATTATTTGCCAATGTGCCAATCGAGTCTGTGTGAGCCGTAATTTTTAGTTTGAAATTTTCTTTGTCTTTGATGAAGTTGAGAATATTCCCTAATGAGGAATCTGCTTCAGGACGAATATCATATTTGCCAAATTCGAAATAGATTTCAGTTGAAAAGGCAGGGTTTGCTGTAGTTTGTGCAATGCATAATTGAAGCAAAATAAGTTGGAGCACTGTGATAGCTATTAGTTTCATATCGACCGTTTTGAGTTGAACGCAAATTTTGAACATTGGCACATAAAAGTATAAAAAGTAATTTTTCTTGCTCCAGCAATATGTGATTTGACATGATTGAAATTATTCAATATTTCCTAAGTAGCACACTTAAAACAACAGCAACTTAGCAGCTAAAATTTGCGTACATTTGCGCCCATTTTGAACGAATAATGATTTGATGGATTTTACAGAAATTTGTCAAATCAAAATGTTTCCCGCTGTATTTTTTATGAAAAACATCCGCAATTTCTGCGTTATCGCTCATATTGACCACGGTAAAAGCACACTTTCCGACCGTTTGTTGGAGACTACAAAAACAATTGCTGCCCGTGACATGAAGGCTCAAGCTCTTGACAGCATGGACCTTGAACGTGAGCGTGGCATCACCATTAAGAGCCACGCCATCCAGCTCTATCACAAACACACCGATGGCGAGATTTACACGCTAAACTTGATTGATACACCGGGCCACGTTGATTTTTCTTATGAGGTGAGCCGTTCCATTGCAGCATGTGAAGGAGCCTTGCTGCTTGTTGATGCGACACAAGGGATTCAAGCGCAGACAATTTCAAATCTTTACCTTGCCATTGACCACGACCTTGAAATCATCCCCATCATCAATAAAATTGACATGCCCAATGCCATGATAGATGAGGTGATGGACCAAATCATTGAATTGGTGGGTGTGAAAAAGGAGGATATTGTTTTGGCAAGTGGCAAGACTGGTGAAGGGGTTGAAGATTTGTTGACGGCAATCGTGGAGAGAATTCCAGCACCAAAAGGAGACCCAGAGGCGCCCCTGCAAGCCTTAATTTTTGACTCAGTCTTCAATTCTTTCCGTGGGGTGATTGCCTACTACAAAATTGTGAATGGCACCCTCAAAAAAGGGGATAAAATTCGTTTTTTCCATACTGAGAAAGAGTACAATGCTGATGAGGTAGGCATTCTGCAATTAAACATGATTGCGAAGCAAGAAATGAAGGCAGGTGATGTTGGTTATGTCATTACCGGCATCAAAGTTTCCAAAGAAATTAAGGTCGGTGATACAATCACACACCACGCAACCCCATGCCTTGAGCCAATCCACGGTTTCGAGGAGGTCAAGCCAATGGTATTTGCAGGGGTCTATCCAATTGAAAATGAAGACTTTGAAGACCTAAGGGAAAGTTTGGAAAAGTTGCAACTAAACGATAGTTCCTTGACATTCGAACCTGAAAGTTCGGCTGCTTTAGGTTTCGGTTTTCGTTGTGGGTTTCTTGGCATGCTTCACCTTGAAATCATTCAGGAACGTCTTAGCCGGGAGTACGACATGGAAGTCATTACGACCATTCCGAACGTATCGTACTATGCCTACACGACTAAAAAAGAGATGATTTTCCTTCGCACACCAGTTGACTTCCCAGACCCTACTCAACTCGATTACGTGGAGGAACCTTATATCGCTGCACAAATTATCACTAAACCAGAGTACATTGGAGCCATCATGACGCTTTGTTTGGATAAACGTGCCATTTTCAAAAATCAAAGCTATTTAACTCCGACTCGAGTAGAAATGTCATTGGAACTCCCTCTTGCGGAAATTGTCTTTGACTTTTATGATCGCCTAAAGTCTATCAGCCGAGGTTACGCTTCATTTGACTATCATCCAATCGGCTATCGGGAAGGAGACCTGGTTAAGGTGGACATCAAATTAAATTCTGAGCCTGTGGATGCCCTTTCTGCTTTGGTACACAAGGATAAAGCCTATGCTTTTGGCAGGAGGATTTGTGAAAAGTTAAAAGAATTGCTGCCAAAACAACAGTTTGTCATCGCTATTCAGGCAGCAATTGGTGCTAAAATCATTGCTCGGGAAACCATTTCCGCAATGCGTAAAGATGTTACAGCCAAATGTTATGGTGGAGATATAAGCAGGAAACGTAAACTGCTAGAGAAACAGAAAAAAGGCAAGAAGAAGATGCGACAAATAGGGAATGTTGAAGTGCCACAGAAAGCTTTTATTGAAGTCTTGAAATTGGATTAAAGTTTTGTAGCTAAGTGCCCTAATTTTTAATCTATTTTTAATTGACTCGCAAATTTCAAGTTTGCTCAAGCTTTGTTTGTCTTGTTTGCAAAGATGCTTAATAAAAATTTGCACAAAGACATTTGGCCATTCAATAATGTTTTTTGATTTTTGCTCTGACATGGTAACTAAACAATCTTGATACAATTGCCAACAACAAACATTCAATTTGGCATACCTTTAGTTCAACTTTCCAGCAAACCAACAAATACTCCAACTTGCTAAAGCGCTTTTCAGCGCAATCACTAATTAGGAAAACATCAAAATTCATCATTGTGGATAGGCAATGGTGTAGTTGTTCGGTTTGTAATTGTATCCCAAATAGGAACATATTCAAACTGTAGATTCAATTTGTGAATGCATTCATTCACATTGTATTCTTTTATTTAAAATTGATGTTCGTTATCTGGCTGATGTCGGCTTAGCGTAAAATTCTTAAAGTTTGGTGCAAATATTTACCTAATACCTAAAGAAGTTTCCACCTGAGAGGACATGGCTGCAAATTACTGTCCATGAGAAAATTAGCTTGTTTAGAGAAGACAAATTTCCAGAACTCACTTCAATTTGAGAAGGAAACTATCTTATTCCGACATTTCCTTGATTTTTTTTGCACAAACACTGAATCACGTTTATTTCTAAATCTTGTGCCAAAGATTTTGATTTTAGGGTTCATATCCATCCATTCAAACAATATTTTAGCAGCTACTAAAACTACTGCCGCCAGCGGGAACTGGAGCTCCACTACAACATGGGGTGGTACCTTGCCAGTTGCTGGTGACGATATTATTGTTGGAAATGGGCACACTTTAACAGTAGATGGTAATTACACCTGCAATTCCTTATCATTTACTGCACCCACTAGTGGCACTGGTGCTGGCACATTAACGGTAAATAGTTCACAAACTTTAACAATAACAACTGGGCTTTACGCACCTGGAACAGGCATTAGTATAAAAGTAACAGGAAATTATCTTGTATCTGGTGCTGGAACAATTAATTGTTCCACACTTGATGTAGGAAATTCAGCATCTCCAAGTGGAAGTGGCAACACAGTTATTACACTCAGTTCGACAATTAGCAACCTGAATGTTGCCAATAATTTGACGATGCAAGCGACTTATAATTCAGGAGGTAGTAAAGTAAATGACCCTTCCCTTGATATACAATCAGGTGTTGCCACAATAGGTGGAAATATAGTGATTACCACTGTCAACGCTGCAAATGTTGTTTTAATATTAATGAACAATGGAGCTCAAACTGGCTCATTTGTTTTGAATGGAAGCTTGCCATTTTCAATAAGTGGTGTAGGTTCGGTTTTAACCACCTTTAACGGCACCGCTGCTAAAGTGACTTACAACAATGCTGGCGCACAAACAGTTAGGCCTACCACTTACACTAACCTCACCCTTGCTGGTGGAGGGACAAAAACTACAACTGGCATAACTGTCAATGGCGTCTTATCAATTGAGGGCACCGCAACCTTATCGGCAGCGCCAACATATGGTGCAGCAGCAACATTGCAATACAATACCTCAGTAAATAGGGTTTCGTCAGTGGCCTGGATTACACCATTTGCTGCTACTGGTGGGGTAATAATTGCAAATACAGGCGAGATCACTACGGATGGAGCTAAGGTTTTAGGAACCAATGTGCCGCTCACCATAAACTCGGGAGCAAAACTGAATACTTCTACAAGTAATTTTGGCCTTACTTTCAATGGCAATTTTGTCAATAATGGAACGCTAACTGCAAATGCTTCGAATATAACAATTGCTGGTACTGCTGCCACTCAAAGTATTGGTGGTTTTTCAACTTCAGGCACTGTCTCACTGACCAAAACTTCAGGTACAGCGACTGCTACTGGTGATTTTACAGGAGGGGGGCTTGTGATAAATGGAACCGGTGGAACGCTCAACCTTGGCACAAACAGGAGCCACTATTTTTCAGGCAACTGGACAAGAACAGCGGGGACACTAAACGGTGGCACAGGCACTACATTAGTAATTGGTGGGTCGGCAGTTGGCACCACAAGTTCTTTTACTGCTGGTACGGGTACAGTAAATTATATTGGTGCAGGAAGTCAAAATGTAGCTGGTGTGACCTATAATAGTTTACAAGTAAATGGTAATGGAACAAGTACAGCTTTGGGCAATATTGTTGCGGCAAGTATAAGTTCTGCTGGCACTAATACATTGAATATGGCTGGATTCCAATTGTCTGGATTTTCTAGTGCTATAAATGTGGGAGGCATAATTCGTACACAAAACTTGTCTGCCACACCAATACCTTCTGGATTGAGTTGGGGAGGTTTAATTCAGTATGATGCAACGACTGGTGGACAAACAATTGTGACAGGGAGCTATTCCAGTTTGACAAGTGGAGGAACTAGTGGTACTAACACTTTGGCTGGCGATGTTTCAGTGAATAATACCTTGTCAATTGCAGCGGGAACAACTTTGGCATTCGGTACAGGAACTGCCAGAACATTAACTCTTTCTGGAGTTGCCACAAATGGTTTGGCAAGTAATGGAACAATTGACATGAGTAGCGGCGGCGGAAGCTTGGCTCATCTTTTAAGAATAAGGGCAAGTAATATTTCTAGTTTTGGCAACCTAACAAACGGTACGAACAGTACAGTAGAATATTATGGTGACGCCCAAAATGTAAGCTCCGTTTCCTACAATCACCTTCTTCTGAGTGGTTTTGGTGCGAAGACCTTGCAAGCGTCACCGATGACAATTGCTGGTAATCTTACAACGGCAAACACAGCTTCGGTGGCAGCTAGTGCAGCAATAACAGTCAATGGTAATTTCACGCTTGCTTCAAATACCTCTTTTAATGCGGGTTCATACAGCCATATTTTTAAAGGTAACTTTGTAAATAATGGCACATTTACAGCAGCCACTAGTACAATAACAATGAATGGCTCTGTAGCTCAGTCAATCAGTGGCTCTAATCCTTCAGTATTTAACAATTTAATCATCAATAATCTTACTGCGTCACTACCTTCCTCAATCATCACTTTAAGTAAAACAGTGACAGTTAATGGAATTCTGGGATTGACCCGAGGTTATATTGCTTCATCCAGCTCGAACATATTAAACATGGCTTCTGGTTCGTCAACTTCGGGTTCCAGCGCTAACAGTTATGTCAGCGGACCAATGACCAAAGCTGGCAACACCCCATTTGAATTTCCGATTGGTGATGCGACAAGATTGGGAAGATTAGCGATTGGAACTCCTAGTGCCAGCAGCACTTTTTCAGCCCAATATTTTGGAACACCCTATACAGACATAACCACCATGGCAAATTCTCCCACTCCAAAATTATCTAGTGTAAGCTCCAAAGAGTATTGGCAATTAGACAGAATTGCAGGAACGGGTAACGCTACTGTAACGCTATTTTGGGAAGATGCAGCTTGGAGCGGCATTACCGATTGCTCAACAGAAAAAATTAGAGTGGCGCATTGGAATGGGATGGCTTGGGAGAATAACAATAATTCTGTTAGCGTTAGTGGCTCATGCAGCGGATCGGCTGCTGGCACAGTCTTGACAAATTCAGATGTAACTATATTTAGCCCCTTCACTTTTGGCATTGTTGTAGCGCCATTGCCTGTCGAATTGGTTTCGTTCGATGCCAAATGTTCAGGCAGTTCAGTTCGATTGGATTGGAAAACTGCTTCAGAATTGAATAATGACTATTTTGAAATACAAACTAGTAAGGATGCAATCCAGTGGGAAAGATTGGCTAAAATTAATGGTGCAGGAACTTCACAACAGGTTCACATTTATTCCTTTACTGATACGAAGTCATTTAATGGGACAAATTACTACCGCCTTATGCAAGTTGATTCGGATGGCAGATTACAATATTCAAATATAATTGCTTTTGAATCATGTAATGGTGTTAATGGTGGTTTTAGCATATTTCCAAACCCATCCAGTGGAAAGTATTATTTTTCAGCAATTGAAAGTATTGATGCAATAAAATCCATAGAAATTTTTGATGCATTTGGCAAAAGAGTTTTTTCAAGCAATCATTTCCAACCTGAATTAGATTTATCGGAATTGACAGATGGAACATATATCTTGCAGGTGGTTTCCAATACTGGAGTTAAAGTTGAAAAAATAATTAAAAGCAGGAATTAATGCCATCCTTTTTTTAGGATAGAAGCTCTTTGAAGTGACATGCTTTAAAGGGCTTTTTGTATTTATCAATTTCCAACTTTTTACCGATTATCAATTAGTTTTTTGCTAAATTTTTAGTAAAATGACCTAAGATTGCATTTAAAAAAATCTTTGATATTTTCGAAATAAATATGAAAATAGCAGTAACTGGAGCAAGTGGTCATCTTGGCAATGTTATTTGTAGGCAACTTTTGGGGAAAGGTTTTGGTGTGAAAGCAATGTTTAATTCATTTGAAACAAGCCTCGCTGGACTTCAACTAGAATTATTCAAAGGAAACATACTCAATCGGGGTGATTTGAAAGCACTTTTTTCAGGTTGTGATGCCGTAATAAATTGTGCAGCAATTTATAGCATCAATGGAGATCCGAGTGGACTTGTTTATAGGACAAACACTGAAGGCCCCAAGAATGTATTGCTGACTGCCAGTGAACTTGGAATAAAACGCATTATACATGTCAGCAGTGCACATGCTGTGATGGAAGGAGATTTTATGAAAAAATTTGATGAGACTCGCAATTATAAAAATGTTTCAAATTACACCTATGATTTTTCAAAAGCAGAGGGTGAAAAAATAATGCTTAACACGCAGATAAAAAATAAACCCGAAATAATTGTGTTACGTCCAAGCCTTATTGTTGGGCCGTTTGATTTTAAACCTTCAGAAATTGGCAAAGCATTAATTCAATTTTACCAACAAAAAATTCCTTTGTTGCCAACTGGAGGATATGACTTTATTGATGTACGTGATGTAGCAAATGCTGCCATAAATGCGTTAACAGAAGGAAGGAGTAATGAGGTCTATTTAATATCTGGTAAGTATTACTCAATGAAAGAATTAGCAGCGGAAATTAGAGAGATAACAGGAAAAAAAGTTCCAAAAAGAGTCATACCGTATTGGGCCTTAATTTCCTTAGTACCTATTTTGCGCTTTTACTCATTTATAAATAATACCACACCATTGTTCACTATTGAGTCAATAGATGCCTTAAAATATGGGCATCCGAATATGGATTGCTCTAAGGCAAAACGTGAATTAGGTCATTTTTGTCGTCCTTTAAGAGAATCTTTGCGAGATTTTTACAAATGGCACCAATTAAAATTATCAAACTGATTTTATGAGCTTAGAATCCTTAAGAATTATTTCAATTATCTGGTTAGTAATTGCATTGATTGTTCATATTGCTATGTTTTTTATTGTCGCTCCTTTTGGAAGACATACAACTGAAAATTGGGGTAAAACGATTGATAACAAATTGGCATGGACGATTATGGAGTCACCATCTTTGTTAATTATGCTCTATTTCATGATTTTTGGGAGTAAATCCTTCTATTCGTATGTTTGGATTTTATTTGCATTGTGGGTACTTCATTATTTTAATAGAACGATAGTATATCCCATGCGGATTAGGCCCACACCTAAGAAAATGCCAATTGTCATTGTAATTAGTGCTTTGTTTTTTAACCTAGTAAATGCAGGATTGAATGGTTATTATTTAGGCGAACTAGCCCCAATTGAAGATTATAATAATCATTGGTTACGAAGTCCATCATTTATTTTTGGCGCATTACTTTTCATTGCAGGGCTATTTATTAATTTGAAGGCAGACTCAATCTTGATAAACTTGCGCAAACCTGGTGAAACTGGTTATAAAATCCCAAAAGGTTTTTTATTTGATTATGTAGCTTCGCCAAACTTGTTCGGTGAGATAATTGAATGGTCAGGCTTTGCTTTAATGGCATGGAACATACCAGCATTTACCTTTATGGTTTGGACATTCGCTAATTTGGTGCCACGGGCCAAGAACCATTATGATTGGTACAGACGCAATTTTGCGGATTTTCCAAAGGAGCGAAAAATTGTGTTCCCTTTTTTATACTAGGTTTTCATAAAGGTAACAAGCCATTATTTCAACATATAGGCCCAAGCCGTTTCATACCCATTATGTGTTTCACAATAATCCAATAAAGCTTTATAAAATGGGTCTGCACCCACTGTGACACTATCACCAACAATTACAAGTAGTTTTCTAGCCCGTGTCATGGCTACGTTCATTCTTCGATAGTCATTCAGGAATCCAATTTCACATTTAGTATTGCTACGAACCAAAGAGATATAAACCACATCCCGTTCCTGCCCTTGAAACCCATCAATTGTATTGATATCCAAAGACAGCTCTTTGAGCCTGCTATCTTCCTCAATAGCATCTTGCATATGTGTTACTTGCTCTTTATAAGGTGAAATAAGGGCAATGCTTGGCATTGGCTTATCTTCGTGTGAATGAATGAGTTGATAAAGATGTTCACAAAGAAGTTGAAATTCATCAGGATTGAATCTGCTCAGGGATTTTTCATTCAATTGTTCCTCAAAGCCAGTCCCTGCCGTATCAATAAACAAAATCGGAGAAGAGTATTCCACGTCAAGTAGATGGTCGGCAACCGATTCTGCGGCACTCAGCTTTCCATTGTAAAACCATTGATTGGAAAAATCCATAATCCTATGATTCATGCGGTACTGAACTGTAAGCAGGCTTGTTTGTAGGTTGCGCTGCAAACATTTTTCAATCATCGTAATAGATAATCCTCCACGCCTTGCTTGCTCTGATTTTACAGTCGGAGGTAATTGAAACGGGTCTCCAGCCAGTACGACTTTACTGGCTCTAGCAATTGGAATCCAAGTAGCAGGCTCCAAGGCTTGGGCGGCTTCATCTATCACTACCGTTGAGAAAATTCTTGCCCCTAAGGCTTTGTGGACGGCACCAACCAAGGTACAAGTAATCACTTGTGCACTGTCCAGAATATTTTCTACCAATTGGTCTTCTAGGTGGTTGGCCCAGCCAGAAAGCTCTCCAGCCTGTTTGAATAAATGATTTCTTTCAGTACGCTGTTCATGGCCAAATTTTCGTTTGAATTTCATCGCCTGCCTGCGAGTCTCAGCGGCTTCCAATCTTACTTTTTTTATATGCTTGCTTTCAGGATGGGCAGCTATTTGAGCCTCCAACGTATGCTGAACGATTTTATCTTCCACCCTCGAAATATTGCCAACCCTAAGTACCTGAAGCCCCTCCTCGGAAAGTCGTTCAGTCAAAAGGTCGGCAGCGGAGTTGCTAGGCGCACAAACAAGTATTGTCTGCTCTTTCTTGCAAAGCAAACGAATGGCCTGAACCAAAGTTGTAGTTTTCCCAGTGCCAGGCGGGCCATGAACCACAGCGAGGTCTTGTGCCGAAAGGATTTCGTTAACTGCTTGGTTCTGGGCAGCATTCAGTTGAGGTAAATGAACTGGTGAATTTTCTTGGAAAAATGCTGCTTGTTTCCCGTAAATAACGTCCCGCAATTCCGACAATCGATTTCCTTTTGCCTCTTTCACTCTTTTTAGCGCCTTCTCCATTTCCAGATAGGTTCGCTCGTCGAATTCCAAATCAACACCCAAAGAGCCTCCATTCATCCATTCAGGTAAATCCTTACTGTTCAATACAATTTTCATTCGACCTTTTGAAATCGAATGGACGATGCCAGACTTTTCCGAGAGCTTTTCATTAGGAGCAGCAGTGAAAAATCGAACAGGTTGACCTGCCCGAAATTGATGCGGTAAGTTTGAATTTTGCGTCCTTACAACCGTGGCAAAAGCCCGTTCACCATAAGTATAACCCGATTTTTCAACCACAACTGGATACCATGAAAAGCCTTCAACAACTCTTTCATGCAAAGTATGACTTTGAACAAATGCTTGAAACTGCTCAAAATCCTTTTGCTTTTCGAGTTTTAAGACTTCAGAAAGTTGTTGAAGTTCTGCTGCAATGGCATCAGTCATTAAAAGCGGTTTTATTCAAAAGAAAGGCAAAGAAAAAAAAACTTAGTTCCTAGTCAAATTATGTCAACGCTGAATCTTGAAAACGATTTCAATTGCGTTAGCAGCAAATTGGACTAGTTGATTCGTTGTTGTAAAACTTATTTACAAGTCACAGCAAATAGATTTTGTTTTTGAACACTGGAATAGAATCCTAGTTAAACAAATTTGAAGAAGGAATAGGCTCGTTTAATTTGAGCAGGTTCACCTCAGCTTTGAAATGAAAAATAATTTTTGGCGTAAAATTTAGTTTTAACAGCTTGTGGTGATAGAAAACATAGCGACAACACCCGAACAACAAGATTAATCTAAAGTATGGGAAGTAAACATCACATTCAACTACTGATGACAATGTCGGTTGTCGTGTTGGCATCTATTGTTGGTCAAAGTCAGAACGACGACCATTACTGGACCCAGCAATTTGGCTCGAAGGGGTTGCTGCTAAATGGTGCAGTAATCGCTTCTACGGAGGACGAGACCGCAGTTTTTTACAACCCAGGAGCATTAGGCAATGGAGAAGATTTTGGGATTTCGCTTTCTTTTTTCACGCCAACCTACACCAAGCTTAAGATTGACGGCTATTTAGGGAGTGGGTCTGAAGCTGATAACCGAAAGCTTGGTTTTTCTTCTGATTTAAGTGCGGTGGGTTTTCGTCCTTTCAAGGACAAGCGTTTCCGGGCAGCAATTACTTCATTTGCTAGGTACAAATCAGGGCTAAATCTTAGGGAAAGGATAGTCGGAATTGTGGAAAATGAACCCAGTCAGCTTTTCATAGGGAACTTGGAATTTCAACGGAGCCTTTCCGAGCGTTGGTTCGGGGGAGGGATGGCGTTTCAGATAACTGACAACCTTTCTGTTGGAGCGTCTCAGTTCCTTACATTCCATTCTGAAAATACCTCGCTTTCTATCCAAAAAGAAATTGTTGGGAGGGATAATCCTTATGACTTGATGGTGGGTTGGCGATCAAGATTCAAATATGCTTTTTCAACTAGAGGAAGTATGTTGACAAAATTTGGGATTTCGGCAAATTGGAGAAAAGTGAAATTAGGAGCTACTTTTACAACAAATACTTACCACCATTTTTATAAAAAAGCGAGCTACGAATTCTCTGATTTACGGGTGTATGCCAATGACAGTACAACCTTGATTTCTAATTTATCTTCGGCAGCTTTAGCCAATTACAAAACTCCTTGGTCTGTTGGAATTGGTGCTGATTTCAGCATCGCTCGTACCCGGGTTTCCTTGTCGGCTGAATATTTCAGCAAAATCCGCAATTACAAAATCATTGATGAGAAAGACGATCCATTTAATGGGTTGGCAAATGGTGAGTACGTGCAAGAAACGCTGGTTCAGCAAGGTAACAGGTCTGTGTTAAATGTTGCCGTTGGGCTTCAAACCAGGATTCGCAAAGAACAATCGCTAATCATGGGTTTTAGAACAGATTTTAACCAGCGTGAAATTGATCAAAAATTGCAAACATTGAGTTTTTTGAGTACTACTCCTTCTGTCTATCACTTTTCTTTTGGAGGACTTTTTAAAATGAACAATAACCAATTCTCAGCAGGAGTAGATTATTCTTTTGGTCGAAAAATTACAACAGGACGTTTAGTTGAGCTGACCAATATCACTCCTGACAACTTGTTCGAGTTTAGCAATACAGGCGGTATTAAGTCTTCCTTTCATTCGTTTGTTTTCATTTTTACCTACGATTTCATTATCAAAAGCTGGAGGGATTGGAGAAAAAGAATGCAAGAAAAACGCCGTTAAGCTTTTCGATTTACGGCCAAGTTTATACTAAACTAAATTTGCGTTTTCGATTATGTAATTAAGTTAGACAATGTACTAATTGCTGGGTTGAAAGGTTTTTCTCTACTTAAATAATATTTCTTCCAAAGATTTATCCAATCATTTGAGACCAATTTATTTGATATGTTTTGTCTTGTTGCCTTAGGGTAATAATTGTTGTTTTTTATAAAAATTATTGGTGTTCTGATGTAGGTTAATTGAACAAATCAAGTTGTTGTATCATTTTGTAAAAGTTGTCAATTCAAAAATTGAAATAATCAACAAAGGCTATAAAACATTATGTTATGGCAACTAGAAAAATTCAAAACAAAGGCGAATCCACTTTATTTTCAAACAGGTTTCTAGAATCCCTTACCCGATCCCATCCTGCTTATATTTATGGAATGTATCTTCCCGTGATTGGATTTATGTTGTACTATTATGTATATAAATTAGGGAACCCTGGTAGCCAAG
The DNA here is from genome assembly GCA_016124585.1 of Bacteroidota bacterium. Lineage (GTDB taxonomy): Bacteria > Bacteroidota > Bacteroidia > Chitinophagales > Saprospiraceae > UBA6168. The sequence continues at coordinate 319,803 of WGNL01000004.1, forward strand.
GCGCATTGATTTTTTTTGCAGGTATCCTCTTTTGGTCCTTTTTTGAGTATTTGGCACATCGATATTTCTTTCATCTCACATTGGATCATCCTATTGTCCATCGAATAATCTATTTGGTTCATGGAATTCATCACGAATATCCACGAGATAAAAATAGGATTGTACTGCCCCCTATACCTAGCCTTTTACTTGCAAGTAGTGTTTTTGGCTTGATGTACTTGCTCATTGGACAAGGAACGCTGGCTTTTTTCCCAGGCTTTATTTTAGGATACTTATTGTACATGGCTTTGCACTATGCTATCCATACAATGGCACCACCTTTCCCTTGGATGAAACCACTTTGGGCAAATCACCATTTACACCATTACAAGGATGAGCACCAGGGCTTTGGGGTTAGTTCTTTACTCTGGGACAGACTTTTTGGCACCGCTTTCGATCTTTCAAAAAACAAGGAGGATAAGGAAAAGGTAAAAGAGCTTATGATTCAAGACTGAGACTTTTAATTAGAGTACAGCTGTTTCAATTATCAGTTTGTAAAAAAGAATCCCAGCCTTTTTGTAGTTTTTGTTGGAAGTAAAGTGTCGAGTAGGGGAGTTCCATAACTTCCCTCATCAAATACTTGACACAATTCGGCTTTGATTAGCCGTTAAAGCGTACGTTTGTGACAACCGTACGTTAGCGGCATTCTTAAAGCAAAAAGCATTGGCTTGATTGCCAATCTTTTATTAAACAAAAACATACAAAATGACAGCATCAGCACTGGACTACATTGTTCCAAAAACAAGTGCCACGATTGCTCGGTACAAATCGGGCAACCAACCTTCATTCGGGCATTTCGTGGAGGATTTCATGAACGGCGACGTGGATATCAAAGGTGATTTTGAGGAGTTTATGAAACTCCGCCACGGCTATTTCAAGTACACTCTAACTCCTCACCATTTTAATTTTTTCTTTTCCCGCCTGATCCCAGAAGTTTTGATTCACTCGAAAAGTCAAGATGAGCGCATCATTCGTGCCCACTATGACAGGGGCAATGATTTTTTTGCCGCCTATCTTGGTCCTAGGATGGTATACACTAGCGGTTTTTTTCTTGACCTTGAAAAGGATACGCTTGAGGAGGCGCAAGATCGTAAGATGCAGATGGTGTGTAACAAATTGTTCATGGAGCCAGGTGACACGCATTTGGATATTGGTTGTGGTTGGGGCACATTGATAGCCTACGCTGCCAAAAACTACGGAACAGATAGTACTGGTGTCACAATTGCTCAAGATGGCTACGATTGGGGTACACAGCAAATTGCTGATCACGGGGTAAGCGACAAAGCACGAGTTCTTCGCATGGACTACCGTGATATTCCTAAAGGTAGAAAATGGGACAAAATCACCTGCCTTGAAATGGGGGAGCACGTGGGTATCCGAAAGTTTAAAGGCTTTATAAAAATGATTTACGATATGCTCGAAGAAGATGGCATGTTTTACATCCAACAAGCTGGGCTTCGTGCAAATCCGGGTATTCTTCATAAAGGGGCCCACTGGCAAGATCTTGTTTGGGGGCTTTTCATGAGTGAAAACATCTTCAGCGGTGCCGATGCTTCTACACCTTTGGCATTTTTGGTGAAAGCTCTTCAAGATGCTAATTTTGAAGTAGCTCATATTGAAAACATTGGCATCCATTATTCCCATACCATTCACCGTTGGTACTACAATTGGCTACGAAATGAAGCCTACATCAATGAGCATTATGGTAACCGGTTGTTCAGGATGTGGCAATTGTTCCTCCGTTGGAGCGTAGATATTGCAGATCAAGGTAGCTCTACTTGCTGGAGCATAACTGCACACAAAAACTTGGATGGTACGGATCGAAATAAATATATCTCCAACCACGAAAGTGGTTTACGCATGAATTTAACAAATCCAAGAACGTTCGATCGTCCGTACACGGGTGTTTGGGCGGATTTATTTGGCAAAAAAGCGCTGAAGGAAGACCTTCAACCAGCATAAACTGAAATTACGTTTTATTAATATTTTGGTCGGAAGTCAATGATTGGCTCCCGACCATTTTTTTTCCACAGTTTTGAAAAAACAACCAAGCACAGAAAACCTATTGCAATAGATTCTGTTATCTTTGCGCTTAGATTAAATCTAAATAAACATAGAGCCAAACATGGGAGCTAGAAAAATTTATCTTGATAACAATGCCACTACCCCTTGCGACCCAAGGGTTGTGGAAGCCATGGTGCCATATTTCTTTGAGCATCACGGCAACGCCGCCAGTAGAAACCACCCATTTGGCTGGGAAGCTGAAGAGGCTGTTGATTATGCCCGTGAGCAGATTGCGAAACTCATCAATGCTGATGAGAAAGAGATTATTTTCACTTCTGGTGCCACAGAAGCGGACAACTTAGCAATCAAGGGTGTGTATGAAATGTATTCCCGCAAAGGAAATCATATAATCACGGTGAAAACTGAGCATAAAGCTGTACTTGACACATGCAATAAGCTTGAAAAGCATGGTGCCGATGTCACTTATTTGGACGTGAAACCAGATGGGATGATTGACCTTGCCGAATTAGAGGCGGCTATTAAACCTAGCACCATCATGATTGCTATTATGTGGGCAAACAACGAAACAGGTGTCATTCAGCCGATGAAGGAAATTGGCCAAATCTGTGAAAAACATGGTGTGCTTTTTTTTAGTGATGGAACGCAGGCAGTTGGTAAAATCAAAACACATCCAAGGGAAGTTGGCGTACACTTGATGGCCTTTTCAGCCCACAAAATGTATGGCCCTAAAGGAGTGGGTGCCTTGTATGTTAGCCGCAAAAATCCCCGTGTCAAGGTTACCGCCCAAATGGATGGTGGCGGACATGAGCGTGGCATGCGTTCTGGTACACTTAACGTTCCAGGCATTGTTGGTTTTGGCAAAGCCGCAGAAATCGCCATGCAGGAAATGGACCAAGATGCCGCTAGGCTCAGTGTTCTTCGTGACAAACTTGAAAATGCATTCAAACAGGAATTGGAAGAAGTTTATGTCAATGGGAACGTAAACCACCGAATGCCCCACGTGGCTAACATATCGTTTAAGCATGTTGAAGGTGAGGGCCTAATGATGACTTTTAACCAAGAGATTGCATTGTCTTCAGGTTCAGCATGTACTTCTGCATCATTGGAGCCAAGTTATGTTTTGGTAGCATTGGGTCTGGGTGACGATTTGGCACACTCTTCTCTGCGCTTTAGTTTGGGGCGTTTTACAACTGATGAAGATGTGAACTACGCCATAGAAGCTATCAAAAAAGGTGTAAATCATATGCGAGACCTTAGCCCCATTTGGGAGATGTACAAAGAAGGTGTTGACCTTAGTAAAATAGAGTGGGCAGCTCATTAGTCTCCTTGCTCATTTTAAGGACAGTCAACGTCTTTTGACAATTAAACGGAAGTAAGTTTCACAAAAAAAGCAAAAAAAAAATCCATAATTATGGCTTATTCAAATAAAGTTATTGACCATTTCACGAATCCAAGAAACGTTGGGACGCTGGACAAAGCCAGCAAAAATGTGGGTACCGGCCTAGTTGGTGCTCCAGAATGTGGCGATGTGATGCGTCTTCAAATTGAGGTGGACGATGCGACAGGCGTCATAAGCGATGCCAAGTTCAAAACTTTCGGCTGCGGTTCAGCTATTGCATCTTCGTCTTTGGCGACTGAGTGGTTAAAGGGAAAGTCAGTTGACGATGCTTTGAAAATCGACAACATGGACATTGTGGAAGAGTTGGCATTACCACCTGTAAAAATTCACTGTTCAGTATTGGCAGAAGATGCCATCAAAGCAGCCATTGCTGACTACAAGAAGAAAAACGGCATCGAGGTAGCGGCTGAGGCTACTACTGCTTAAATTGTAATAAAAATCTTTGGAAAATGCTTTTCGTAGCTGATTCTGCCAAAGAGCGGATACAACAGATCATGCAAAAACAGCATTTGGGTAACGACTATTTTGTTCGTGTCAGCGTGATAAGTGGTGGCTGCTCAGGTCTTTCCTACAATATGGATTTCGACAACGAAACCCAACCTAACGATCAGGTTTTTGAGGATAATGGGATGAAAGTTGTTACAGACCTGAAAAGCTTCCTCTACCTTTTCAACTCTACTTTAGAGTTTTCTGGTGGATTGGAAGGTAAAGGTTTCTATTTTCAAAACCCTAATGCTGCACGTACCTGTGGATGTGGTGAGAGTTTTGCAGTTTGAATTATTAGTTGTTTAAGTAAAAAAACAGAAAAAGCCTCGACATAAAATGTCGAGGCTTTTTCTGTTTTTGAAAATATGCTGATGCAAATTTTTATTTCACAATAAATAAACTTGCATCAATATCACCGTTTACTTCGATTTCCTTGGTAGTCATCATTAAAGGTACTGGTGCAAGACCTGTGATTTTAACAACTTCTGGGAATTTGATGCCATCAACTTCTTTGTAACTTGTTATATCGTTGGTGACCAGATTACCATCCTTGTCTTCAATTTCCCTAATTTTTAAGTTAGTTTCCAAATCAAAATAGTGCGTCTTTTTGGAGCCTGAAGGATATTCAACTTGAATTTTGTAGGCTTTTTTGCCTTCTATCATTTCAAGGCCCTTAAGTTCTGTTTTGACACCCAATTTATTGTAAAATCGCTCTGGGAAGAGGTGAGCATCCACTTTCATATCCTCTAGAAGGACACCTTCCATTGGGCTCTTTGCACCCATTTGCATGTTTGTGCCTTTTTCCCCATCGAAAATTGATTCCATGATAATATTGCCCATCATCGTGTTGACGACATCAAGCTTGTTGGGTGCCATTTGGTTGATTTCTGTAACCATTTCCATGCCTTGGATACTGGCAGACATATTCAGGTAAACTGATTTGATATCATCCAATTTTTTTCCTCCAATGGCATTCAAATAATCGGTAAGCACGGTTTCTGCGGTAATTCCTGTTGGAATTTCCATGCCAGCTTGCTCTACCGGATTACCATAAACATCGAAGAAACGCACTTTTTTGTCGGCTGCCAATGGAGCTAGCTTCGCTGCAACCTCATCTTTATTGCCAACCACCAAAATGCAGGCATTTTTAGTTGCAAGGTATTTATTGGCCATCTGCTTGATATCTGCAGCATTGACTTGACTTAACCGCTGAAGATAGGTGGAATAATAGTCAGCAGGCAGATTGTAACGAGCGGTATTCAATGCAAATCGTGCTACTGTTTCTGGGTTCTCCAATGAGCGGGCAAAGTTGCCAGTCATCACGTTTTTTACCATGCTCAGTTCTTCGTCAGGCATTGTTTCATTGCGAAGTTTTTCCAACTCCACAAAAAATTGAACAACAGAACTGTCGGTAACAACATTTCGCACACTTGCATTGGCATTGAAATTTCCAATTACAGGATCAGTACTGAGAGAAGACCGGGCACCATAAGTGTAAGCCTTATCCTCCCTTAGATTGGACATCAAACGGCTACCAAAATAGCTGCCCAAAACAGTGTTCATCACACTTGCTTTGATAACATCTTGGGTGCCTGGCTTCAAATCGACTGGATAGGTGATGTTGATGACAGACTGAACCGCACCAGCTTTATCAACAAAGTCAACTTCCGTAGCTTTTGGTTTTTGAGGTGTCGCAAAACTTTCCCGCTTCACTTCTCCCGTTTTCCAATTGCTAAAATATTTCGGTGCTATTTTTTCAACCTCTTTAGCTGTAATATCACCTGTTACAATGAGGTAGGAAATATTGGGCTTGAAATACTGTTGATAGTATTCCTTGCATTTCTCGACGGTAATTTTTTCTAACGATTTCTCTGTCGTAACCTCACCATACGGATGGTTTTTTCCATTACGAAGCACGGCACCTACATTAGCTGCGATTGCATTTGGGTCATCTTTATCCTGTGCCAAAGCAGAAATTGCTTGTTTTTTTACCTTGTCGAATTCCTCGGCAGGAAAACTTGGGTTCAACAACACGTCAACCATGATATCTAGCAGCTTTTCCTTGTATCTGCTGAGGCAGCTACCTGTTACCCCGGAAGCGGAGGTGTTTAGCGATGCACCCATAAAATCCACAGCTTCATCAATTTGAGATTTGGACTTAGTTGTGGTGCCTTTACTTAACATATCGCCAGCTAAGCCAGTATATCCAGCGTACTCGCCCTCCAACATGGGTGGCACATCTACAAAAACTTGGAAACTCACCCTGGGAAGTTTGTGGTTTTCAACAACGATGACCTTTAGGCCATTTTTCATGGTGAACTGCTCAGCCTTGCCCAATTCAATCTTTGGCGCTGGGCCGGGTTTTGGTGCTGTTTTTCGAAAGTCATCTTGGGCATTTGCCAAGTGGGCGAAAAACAAAAGCCCTATTAATTTTAGAAAAAATATCTTTTTCATAAACAGTTGATAATCTTTTAATTAGGTTAAAACTTTGATAGGCCTTTTCAACAAATCCTTTGTGTGTGGCCTAACTCAAGGATTTGAAGGTTTTGGCAAATAGTAAAGCACCACACGGTTGTCCTTTGTGAAATACTTTTTTGCTACCCGTTGGATATCTTCCCGGGTCACCTTCATGTATCGGTCTATTTCAGTGTTGATTAGGTTAGCATCGCCAAAATAGGTATGGTAGTTTGCCAAGCTTTCTGCAATACCTTGTACCGTTTCATTGGTTGTTACAAAATCGTTTTCAACCTGATTGCGAAGTTTTTGAAACTCAGCTTCTGTAATCAATTCATTTTGAACCTTAGTGACTTCCGCATCCATGCTAGTTTCGACTTCCTTAGGGTCAACTCCTGCATTGCAAATACCAAAAGCAATTGAAACACCTGGGTCTTCCAATGACAATGGGAAGTTTCCAACAAAAAGGGCCTTCTGCTGCTCATCTATCAATGCTTTGTGCAGCCTTGAGCTTTCGCCTTGCGACAGCAATTGCGACAACATAGTCACAGCATAAAAATCTGGGGTACCCTGAGCAGGGATACGATAAGTTTGAATTACGGCTGGTAATTGGATATTGTCATAAATAGTATCTCGTACTTCTCCGCCAAGAGCAGGCTCCACAATATTGGGGCGGTACGGATCTTTTTTCTTAGGAATTCCAGCAAAATATTTTTCAATCAAAGGTTTTGCTTCAGCGGCTGTAATATCGCCAGCAATGGAAAGCGTTGCGTTGTTTGGAACATAAAAATCAGCATAAAACTGTTTGTAATCTGCTTCTTGGGCAGCATCCAAATGTTCCATGTAACCAATGATAGGCCATTTGTACGGATGATTTCGGTAAGCCCTTTTCATTGATTCTTCCAATACAGTACCGTAAGGTTGGTTGTCAATGCGTTGGCGGCGCTCCTCCTTGACCACCTGTCGCTGTGTTTCAATGCCAACTTCTTCCACTTTTGCTTGAAGCATCCGCTCAGACTCCAACCAGAGCCCCAGGCCAAGTTGGTTCGAAGGCAGCACCTCGTAATAAAATGTCCTGTCCCAGCTAGTATTGGCATTGTTCGTTCCACCAGCTTTCTGGATGTAGTCGTCAAATTCACCACGTGCAATATTGGCTGAACCCTCAAAAAGCAGGTGTTCAAAAAAATGCGCAAATCCTGTTCTATCAGGCTTTTCATTTTTCGACCCAACGTGATAAAGAACGGAGACCGCAACGATCGGCGTAGAATGATCTTCATGCAAAATAACATGCAGTCCATTTGGCAGGTCGTATTCGGTGAAGTTGATTTTGTTTGTTTGAGCAGTAAGGCTGGCTAAGCCCAGAACCACCCAAATCATGGTAAAACAGTTTTTTAACATTGTTAAACGGTTAAATTTATTTTTCATAAACAATTGATAATCAAATTCTTAATCTTTGTTTGTTGGGTTTACGAGTATTTTAGGTAAGAAAAACAGGGCGAAGTTGCCAAAATTCACTCCAAATCTTCATTTGTTTAGCTGTTTAAATCAGTTTGATAGACAAACGAAAAACGGCAAGGGTTGTTTGGGGGTAGAATTGTATTTGTACATACATTTTCTTTTTATTTGCCTCTGGCAATTCATAACGCAAAATGGAAGATGAAATTTTCATGCAACGGTGTTTGGATTTGGCAAGGTTGGGAGCTGGTCATGTCAGCCCAAACCCAATGGTGGGTGCTGTGTTGGTACACGAAGGACGCATCATTGGGGAAGGTTGGCACCAAGAATATGGCAAGGCTCATGCCGAGGTGAATTGCCTAGCTTCTGTTGAGGCAAAAAACCGTCATTTGATTGTAAAATCAACACTTTACGTTTCTCTTGAACCATGCTGTTTTCATGGAAAGACTCCAGCCTGCACGGATCTGATTTTACGAGAACAAATTCCCAGAGTTGTAGTGGCAAGTCTCGATGATACACCTGAAGTTTCGGGGAAAGGCATTCGAATTTTAGAAAAGGCTGGGGTAGAAGTTTTAACGGGTATTTGTGGCAATCAAACAATCTTACCAAGTAATTTCCGCAATGTTTTTGCTTCAAAACAAAGGCCCTTCATCCAGTTGAAATTCGCAAAATCAATGGATGGCTACATGGGGGTACATGGACGGCAAGTTTGGTTCAGTAACCATTTTTCACAGGTATTGGCCCACAAAGGCCGTGCTGAGTTCGATGCAATTTTGGTCGGTACTCGTACTGCTGCCACAGACAATCCTGCACTGACCAATCGAAATTGGTTTGGAAGATCACCACTTCGGATTGTGTTGGATAGAAAACGGATTCTACCTGCCAATCTTAAGTTCTTTGATGGAGCTAATCCTACTTGGATAGTGACCGAGAAAAAGCTTTCAAGTGATTTTAATAATGAAAAACTAAACTTCGTGGAGCTGGATTTTGATGAAAACTTGATACCAAAGCTCATGGGCTTGCTTTTTGACCATCAAGTCAGTTCATTGATTGTAGAGGGAGGAGCTGATACCCTTAACCGTTTTTTATCAATCAATCTTTGGGACGAAGCAGCTATTTTTTCAACACCAAAAAGGCTTGGTGTAGGGATTTTGGCTCCGACTCCTGTTGGGGATGAAATTGCTAAGTTCACTTTGGGCTCTGATACATTAACAATTCTTAGGAATGAAGCACAAGGCCGTTAAACTTTTTTTAAAGTGTGCTTTTGACACCTTCCTTCTTTCTTTAAATCTGTTCATAGCTTGTAATTTTGCACCATAAATGAAATCTTGAATCATGAAGAAAGTTTTGCTTGGCATGGGGGCGTTGGTTTTACTGATAACTTCACTATCATTTACATTTAAAAAGCTGGAACCGCCTACTCAAGTTTCTGGACATGATGCCATCAATTGGATAACTTGGGAGCAGATGATGGAGAAATCGAAGACGCAGCCAAGAAAAGTTATAGTAGATGTTTACACTGACTGGTGCGGTTGGTGTAAAAGAATGGACGCTACCACTTTCAGTGACGCCTGTCTTTCGAAGTACATCAATGACACCTATTACGCTGTTAAATTTGATGCAGAACAAAAGCAAGACATTGTTTTTAAGGATAAAACTTACAAGTTTGTGAAAAATGGAATGAGGGGCTATCACGAATTGGCTGCCGAGATGACGCATGGCCAATTGAGTTTCCCAACTGTCGTTTTTTTGGACGAAAAAATTGATGTGATTCAGTCTATCCCAGGTTATCGTGATACAAAGGAGTTTGAAACCATAGCCACCTACTTTGGTCGCAATGAACACTTGAAAACACCTTGGGAAACGTACCAAAAAAATTATACTCCACTTTCCAAGAATTAATTGATGAGAAAATAAATAGAACGGCCTGCTGGTACTTACCAGCAGGCCGTTCTATTTTCGCCATTGTTCAAATTCACAGTTTAATTATGTCTCAAACCCTTTTTGAATTCAATGAATTTATCCGCAGGGTGGTTGCGCTCAACCTGCCCGAATCTATTTGGATTAGGGCTGAACTCGCAGACGTAAAATCTTCGAAAGAGCATTTTTATCTTGATTTGGTGCAGAAGAAAGAGGATTCCGAAGAGATAGTTGCTCAGGCCCAAGCTGTGCTTTGGGCAAAAAATTATCGATCGCTTCACAAAAAAATAGGTTCAAACTTTGGGATGCTGTTACAACCTGGCATCGAAATTTTATTCTTAGGAAAGGCTGAGTTTCATGAGCGTTTCGGCTTAAAATTGATGGTGGAGGATATTGATCCAGCTCATACTTTGGGCAAATTGGAAATGCAACGAAGGGAAACCATATTGAAATTGCAGGCAATGAATCTACTGCAAAAGAATTCAAAAGTGCAGCTACCAAATGTACTGCAACGAATTGCCGTTTTGAGTTCTGAAAATGCAGCTGGTTACCAAGATTTCATGAAACACCTTCTTACAAATGCCTTTGAATATCAATTCAATATCACGTTTTTCCCAATTGCAGTACAAGGAGTGCAGGTTGAAAAGGAAACAATTTCTCAGCTAGAGGTCATTGCTCAAAATGCAAATAAATATGATGCAGTAGTCATAATCCGTGGTGGGGGATCAAGATTGGATTTGGCTGCATTTGATAGTTTTTTATTGGCAAAAACAGTGGCCGAAATGCCCCTTCCGATCCTTTCTGGAATCGGACATGAAACGGACGAAACCGTTTTAGATATTGTGTCCCACACTTCGCTCAAAACCCCAACAGCAGTTGCAGATTTTATCTTAAATCAAAATTTCAGATTCGAATCCCTCATGTTGAACTTAGGACTGGAGGTGAAAAATTTGGCAAATAAAACGATTCAAGAAAAATCCATGCAGCTACAATACTACTCCCAACTAATTGGTAATCAGGTCAAAGTGAATTTCAGGCAACAAATTCAGATGTTGGATTATATTGAAAAAGAAATTCCTGGAGTATTGAGAAACAGATTTGATAAGGCAAAGAACCAACTTGAGAGTCTTGAAAGAATGGTGAGTTTGCTTGGGCCAGAGGCGGCATTACGTCGTGGTTTTGCGCTTGTTTTCAAGCAGGGCCAACAAATAAATGAAATAGCTTCTTTATCCTTGAGCGATGAGGTACTTGTGCATTTAAACAAAGGGAAATTTCAAGCAATCATTAATAAAATTGAAGAATGACAAAAACAAAAACCAAAATGACCTATGAGTCAGCTTTACACGAGCTTCAAGAGCTTGTGTCAAACCTCCAAGAGTCGACTATTAGCATGGACGATTTGTCTGAAAAAGTGAGCCGGGCTGCCGAACTGCTTGATTTTTGCAGAGCAAAATTGCGGGAAACGGAAGAAAAGGTGAAAGGGCTTTTTGATTAGCATATCCCCAAAAACAATAAGTGATCCAGGTCGTAACCTGAACCACTCGTTGGGTAAGCACAATTAAATTCATGCTTATTCTTTGGTATTGCTTGAAGGCGCTGTTCGCTTTTTGATCACCGGTTCCATTTTGCTTTTTTTCCAGAATGGCAATCTTTTTTGTTTGTACTTCGAGTTCTTTAGTTTGTTGCGATTGGATTTCTCTTTTTTTATTTTTTCAGGATGTTCTTTGAAAACATCGTACTTTTCATCAAAATCCAATCCATACTTGTCAGTAAGGTTTACGGAGACGGTAATTCCTCCAAACAAATACCAATCATTGTTGGCCATATCACCCCTTGGCTTGCCTTGTGGATTTTCACCAAAAGTACCAGTCACTTCAGGTGTTCTGTAGCTTAAAGCAGCAGACATCGGTGCGGTACTTCGCATTCCAAAAACATCAGGATAATAGGTACTCACATCATCTAAATAATCAGTAGAGGTAAACCTTGCGCCAAATTCAAAACCAAAATTCAATTTGTAGCTAATATTAAATCGCATTCCCAATCCAAATGGTAAGGCCAATGTGTTCCTAGAATATTTTTTTCCTTCCGTATGCAAGGGTTGCAAATCATGCCAAACACCCCTGATTTCAGCTTGGGGGTTAAAGCGGGTAACTGCCAATCCCATAAAAACATAAGGGACGCTGCCTTTTCCCGCTCTGATATTGTATTCCGAGAGGTTCATTTCACCAGTAACCGCTAATTCAGTAAGGTCAGATCTGAAACTGAGGTTGCGGTCCCTAATTTCAGTACTTCTAGAAGTGGCATCAGTACCGCTAATCATGCCTTTGAGCAAGGAGCCCTTTACAGCAAATCGTTTATTGGCATTGTACCTACCAAAAACACCTAGCACCCCGTGATATTCCTGGTTAGAAATCCGTTGGCCACTCAAGTCGCCCATATAATTTGCTATGCCTAGGAAGGCACCAACTTCAGTGTATTGTGCCATCGTTTGTAGGCTGATGGCCGAAAAGATGAGGAGTATAACTTGCTTTTTCATGTCGTAACTCGTTAGGTTTAAGGCCATAAAAGATAATTCAGACCTGTTTACACATGAAAATAAAAGCAAATAAGAAGCCAAAAATGTATTTTTATCAAAATATGTTTTGAAAAATCCGGCACATTTTTTCCTCCTTTAAATTCGCAACTAGCAATTGCTACCTTTGTAACGTATTTCAAAGCTTCAAAACCTTCCAATTTGTAGCCATTTTGCCATGATGAAACTGATAACTCCCTGCCTGATTAGTTTATTTCTATTGATTTCTTGTAACAAAAGACAAGAAGAAATTAACACCAATCTGTCTGACTCACCACCTGCTGACGTGCACTTTGAGTTAATGAAACCATCTGCAACGGGGATAAATTTTATCAACAGCATTCACGAAAATTTCGACGAGAACATTATCACGAATTCCTATTTGTACAATGGGGGAGGGGTAGCCATTATCGACGTTAATAATGATGAACTACAGGATGTTTATTTTACAGCAACTCAAGCATCTAATCAGCTTTTTTTGAACAAAGGAAATTTTCAGTTCGAAAATATTACCGAAAAAGCTGGGGTAGGTGCGGTTGGAGGAATTAAAACCGGAGTTACAGTTGTAGATATCAACGGCGATGGTTTTCAAGATATTTATGTTTGCCGGTCTGGGATGCAGCCTAATGAACTTCGAGCCAATCTGCTTTACATCAATAACGGAGATGCAACTTTTACTGAAAGAGCTAATGAATTTGGCCTTGCCGATCGTTCTGCTAGCAACCATGCTAATTTTTTTGATTTTGACAAGGACGGGGATTTGGATGTTTATGTTTTGAACCACCCAGTTGCATGGGCTGAAGTGAATCGGATCCGTGCCAAACAGGAAAGCCAGGGTGGCCCCATCACACGAATTACCACCCCAAATGATGAGTGGGAGTCAGACAAGTTTTACCGAAATGATGGCAATGGGCATTTCACTGATGTTTCCTTAAAAGTTGGAATCAACAACCGGGCTTGGGGGCTAAGTGTCACTGTTTCCGATTTCAATGATGATGGTTATTTAGACATCTACGTGGGCAACGACTACGTTGAACCCGATTTCCTGTATATAAATCAGCAGGGAAAAGGGTTTAAAGATGAAATTTGGAAGTATTTTAGGCATACTAGCAACCATACAATGGGGGTTGATATTGCAGATATCAACAATGATGGACTAGTTGATTTGGCTGCACTTGACATGACTGCAAGTGATAATCAACGCCAAAAGGAGCTCATGACCACCATGAAGCAAGAGAGGTATCACAGCCTAGTGCAATACGGCTACGGAAACCAACAAATGCGAAACATGCTGCAGTTGAACACCGGGGCTACTACAGGTGATGGTGATAGATTTTGTGACATTGGCCAATTGGCTGGCATTTGGGCGACCGATTGGAGCTGGAGCCCTTTAATTGCGGATTTTGACAACGATGGAATGAAAGATTTGTACATCACAAATGGATATCGGCGGGATGTAACCAATCTTGATTATCTGAATTACACTGTGGATTCTGTGATGAAGATTGGAGGCTTGAACAACAAGAATTTCAAAACGATTGACGAATATTTGAAAAAGATACCCTCCAAACCCCTTCAAAATTACATGTTCAAAAACAAGGATGGGCTACAATTTCAGAATGTCAGTAAGGACTGGGGACTTCCAGAGACCTCCTATTCAAACGGAAGTGCTTATTCCGATCTAGACAACGATGGTGACCTTGATTTAGTTATCAATCAAATAGATGGAGAAGCCTTGGTGTATCGTAATCAAACTGCTGGCCGAAAAGAAAGTAATTGGTTGCAAGTAATGTTAAAAGGAAGCAAGGAAAACCCGGCAGGTATAGGTGCTAAAATTAGAATTCGAAATAATGGCACCCTTCAATATCAAGAAATGACTCCAACTAGAGGCTTCTTTTCTTCATCGGAGTCAATATTTCATTTTGGCCTAGGCACTAGTAGTTCAGTCGAAAAATTGGAAATAAAATGGCCAAATGGGAAAGTCCAAGTCCTAGAAAATATTCCTGCCAACCAGCGGTTAGAGTTGAAAATTGAGAATGCAAAAACAAGCAACTGGGAAACCACTACCATTCAGCCCCCTCTTTTTCAATTGGACAAAAACACAGGAATTGACTTTGTACATGCTGATGATGATTTCAATGACTTTAATCGGGAATGGTTAATTCCTCATGCATTCTCCAACTTGGGCCCTAGTATGGCCACAGGTGATGTAAATGGAGATGGGCTTGAAGACATTTATATCGGAGGAGCAAGGAATCAGGCTGGAGCACTTTATATCCAACAAAAAAACAGCAGTTTTAAACGACAAACTTCAGCGGCATTCGATGCCGATTTAACTTTTGAAGACATGGGGTGCGCGCTGTTTGATGCGGATGGAGATAAGGATTTGGACTTATATGTGGTTAGCGGCGGAAGTACTTACGATGCTGGTTCGAGCAACTATCAAGACCGCCTCTATCTTAATGATGGCAATGGCAATTTTACAAAATCGCCTGACGGCACTCTACCATTAATTACCGCTAGTGGTTCATGTGTGACACCATTTGATATTGACCAAGATGGCGACATGGATATTTTGGTTGGTGGAATGGTTACGCCTGGACGGTATCCCGAATCACCGATGACAGTGTTGTTGCAAAACAATGGTGGCAATTTTGAAGATGTTTGCCAAAAAAATGCCCCCAAATTGGCCAAGATTGGCATGGTCAATGACCTGATTTGGGCCGATTTGGATGGTGATAAATTGGAGGAGTTGATTGTGGTAGGTGAGTGGCTTCCCGTAACCATATTCAAAAACAACAAAGGGGTTTTATCCGATGAAACTGCAAATTTTGGCCTTGCCTCAAGCAACGGTTGGTGGAATTGTGTTCAAGCAATTGATGTGGACAAGGATGGCGATATGGACCTGGTCGCAGGGAACCTGGGGTTAAATTCCCGGCTAAAAGCTTCGGAAACGCAGTCTATCCAACTTTTCGCAGCAGATTTTGATAAAAATGGCAGTATTGACCCTGTGATGACCTGGTATAATGAAGGCAAACGATACCCACTGCCACAATTGGATGTGATGTTGAAACAAATGTCGAGTTTGAAAAAGGATTTTGTTTACCATAGGGCTTACGGAAAGTCAACCATCGAATCAATTTTTGATAAATCGGCTTTGGAAGCGGCAGAAAAACTGGAGGCAAACACATTTGCAACGACTTATTTTGAAAATGTTGACGGGAAATTCATCCCTCATCAGCTTCCAGCTTCAGCGCAATTTTCAACTTGTAACCACATTTACGCCGATGATTTCAACAATGATGGCAATACTGACTTGCTGTTAATTGGAAATAGTTATCGTACTGAGGTGGAGTCGGGCCGTTACGATGCTGGGAATGGAACCATTCTACTTGGAAATGGGCATGGAGGCTTTCAGGATATGCCAAACCGGGAAAGTGGTTTCTGGGCAACTAAAGAAGCGCGTGATGTAGTTGCTATCCAACTTGCAGATGGCAAAAAGCTATATTTAGTGTCCAACAATAATGATGCTGTTCAAGCATACTTAGGAAAATAAGAAAGCTGTTTGGGCTTTTGGTTAATTAAAATATAAAGCTGCTAGCATTCCAACACATTTTTCGAATTCGCACGTTTTTTTGACCGATAACAATGAACAGAGCGGTAAGCGTTGTCTTAAGTTCAACGCTATGCTCCCTAAATTCAATCAAAAATGATAAAGAAAATCTTACCATTGGCGCTTTTGCTACTGACGTTCTCATTTGCAAATGCCCAACTTAAAGGTGCTTTGGACAAGGCAAAATCAAAAGCCAATGAAGTTGTGAAAGGTGGCGGCTTGAGCCAAGAAGAAGCAGGCCAAGGTTTAAAAGAGGCGTTGAATAAAGGCGTAGGTGAAGCTTCTGACTTTCTTTCAAAGGAAGATGGCTACTACAAAAGTCCTTACAAAATCCTCCTTCCAGATGAGGCGCAAAAAGTAGTAAAGAAGCTGAAAGCAGTGCCCGGCTTTGAAAATGTGGAACAAAACCTCGTTGAAAAGATGAACCGTGCTGCCGAAGATGCTGCCGTGAAAGCGAAGCCGATTTTTCTCAGCGCTATCAAATCCATGACTTTCAAAGATGCGATGAATATTCTCATGGGCAACGATGATGCGGCCACCAGGTACTTGGAAGGGACTACTTTTGACCAATTGTACGCTGAGTTCATGCCCATTATCCAAGAGTCTTTGGACAAAGTTGGCGCCCGTGAATATTGGAGGACTGCCGTTACAGCTTACAACAAAATCCCACTGGTGGAAAAGACGAATCCTGAATTGGATGACCACGTCAACAGAAAAGCCTTGGCGGGGCTTTTTGGGTTAGTAGAAAAGAAAGAATTGGCCATTAGAAGTGATGTAAGTTTGAGAAATTCTGATCTGCTCAAAAAAGTTTTTGCTCAGCAAGACTCTAGGAAAAAGAAATAAATTAAAAAATACTGGTAAATGCCATGTAGCAAGTTCATGCTTTCTACATGGCATTTTTATTTAAGTAAGCTTTTTGGTTTTGCTCGTCAAAAATTAATTTTTTAATGAAAATGTTAGGCAGCAGTTAGTCGTTGGCATCGTTTTGTCGATAGTAACTAGTCCGAACTTATTTTTTATGAGGAAGCTTTTGTATTTTGTTCAGATAGGAATTTTTACCTGCTTGGCCAACCAGGGCTGTAAACTATCCGAAACAGACAAAGATGTGGTAGTCAAAATAGAGCCTGAATTTATTTTGGGTATGAATGAAGTATTGGGTCAAACTCGAAATTTTGAATTCACTTTTAAGACTGTCGATATCCAAACTTGTCAGAGCAATACCATTAGTTTTACTTCCAGCCGAAATAGTAGAAACCTCAATCTTAATTTGGTTGAAATTATGGAGACAGCAGATTGCCAAGTTGGAGAAGGGCAAGTTGAAGACAGTGCATCTTATGATTTCCTGCCACTTGGGGTTTATAATCTTGAATTGGTACTAAAAAATACTGTTAGTTCATCTGGAACTTTGACCGTCACAAATGATAAATACACTTTAGAGATTGAGGATGGCTATGGGTTCATGGCTAATGAAGCGACCTTGATGAGAGTGCCCACGGAGAGCGTTTGGGGCTATGTAGCATATAAAGACAACCAACATTTGACCACTGCGGATGAGTTTTTGAGCGTGCTAAACCTCAAAACTTCCAATCTAAAACTTGGCAAAGGAAATTATAATTATTTTTCGATCGGTGGGAACGACAAACTTAGTCTCGATAAAGCTCCTGACTACAACAATTTCAAGACTTTTTATCGGAAATCAACTGGTCAAAACACAGAATTGATAAAATTATTGGAAGATTACAGAACCCAATATCCATCCGGAGAAATGGAATTCAAGATTTTCACATCGCAAGGCGAAACGCTCTGATGTTATTGGGCAATCAACTCAGCTAGACGCTTCTTTTTCTCTTTTTTCTTACTTTCTTTTACCTCAAAACTGAACCCATGTGCCTCAAGTTGGTGGTATCGTTCTTTGTTAAATTTGTAAAGTTTAGCAGGTCTGTGCGGCACACCTTCTTGCAATTCATCCAAATCCGTGAGCAGGCTCATGGAGAGGACTTTTTTTCTGAAATTTCTTTTATCCAATTCCGTGCTCAATATCGCTTCATACAAATGTTGCAGTTCAGTTAGCGTAAATTTAGGAGGAAGTAGTTCGAAACCAACTGGCCGGATTCGAACCCGGTGCATCAGTGCATTAAAGCAAGTTTCCAAGATGGTTTTGTGGTCAAAAGCTAACTCTGACAAAAGCGAATCATGCACATTGTGCCACTCCACATTTTGCGCAAATGAAG
The DNA here is from genome assembly GCA_016124585.1 of Bacteroidota bacterium. Lineage (GTDB taxonomy): Bacteria > Bacteroidota > Bacteroidia > Chitinophagales > Saprospiraceae > UBA6168. Next base: position 337,997 of record WGNL01000004.1, read on the forward strand.
AGGCCGTCAGCGTGAAATCACTAATTTTTACCAATGAAAAATAGGCAATCGTAATAACCCTTCCCAATGGGTGGCGATCAACTGCTCCAAAAGTATGTACCTGTTCGAGGTAAACTTTTTTGAGCCCTGTAAGTTCTTCTAGCACCCTATATGCAGCTGTGTCTAGATCTTCATTGGGATAAACAAGGTCACCCGGCAAGGCCCATAAGCCCTGAAATGGCGCAGCTCCCCTTTTGATTAGTAGTACTTTCAAGTCGCCATCGTCAAAGCCAAAAATTACGTTATCCACCGAAAAGGCAGATTTAAAAAAATTGTTATCTCCATTCATAAAATCCTGTCAGATTGTTGTCCGGCGGTGAAGATAGGGGCTTTGCAAAATATTCCAAAGCAAATGCTGTAATTTGAACACTAAGACCCTACAAGTATTGATTAAGCCTATCAGTTTGCCCTAAAACCAACGATATTTATACCTTAGCCTCAACAAATGAAAGGAAAGCATGAACCTTGAAAAAGCTAGAGCGGCATTAAAAAAATACTTTGGTTATGATAGTTTTCGCCCCTTGCAGGCTGAAGTAATCGAAGCTATTTATGAAAAAAAAGACGTGCTGCTCTTAATGCCAACTGGAGGTGGCAAATCTGTCTGTTTCCAAATTCCCGCCATCACGCTGGAGGGTACATGCATTGTTATTTCTCCCCTTATCTCATTAATGAAAGACCAAGTGGAGGCTCTGCGGGCAAATGGAATCCGGGCCTCATTCCTGAATTCGTCATTGTCATATTCAGAACAGCAACAAGTTGAAAACGACCTATTCAATGGTCATTTAGACCTACTTTATACCTCTCCTGAGAAAATGGCATCCCAAGAGTTTTTACCATTATTGCGCTCCTCAAAAATCAGCTTGTTTGCTATTGATGAAGCACATTGCATCTCTGCTTGGGGTCATGATTTCCGACCAGAATATAGACAATTGCGGTTTTTGAAAAAAACCTTTCCGAACGTCCCGGTCATTGCACTGACAGCCACGGCAGATAAACTGACCCGCAAGGATATTGTCGTTCAAGCAGAACTTCAACAACCTGAAATATTCATTGCCAGCTTTGACCGCCCAAATCTCAGTTTGGAAGTGCGACCTGGGCGCAAAAAGATGGAGCAAATCATTGAGTTTATTGAAAAACGACCCAACCAACCTGGAATCGTTTATTGCCTTTCACGAAAAAGCACGGAGACGCTTGCTGAAAAGCTACGTGAAAATGGCATCAACGCTGCAGCCTATCACGCAGGGCTAGATGATAGCACCCGGCCAAAGGTACAGGAGGATTTCATCAATGATAAAACTACAGTTATTTGTGCAACAATAGCCTTTGGGATGGGGATTGACAAGGGGAATGTACGCTGGGTTATCCATTACAATTTACCTAAGAACTTGGAAGGCTATTACCAGGAAATCGGACGCTCGGGGCGAGATGGTTCAGAGGCTGACACGCTTTTGTTTTACTCAGCAGGTGATGTTGCCATGCTTCGTGAGTTCATTTCCGAAGGAGACAGCCAACATAGGGAAATCCAATTGGCTAAATTGGATAGGATGCACCAGTATGCCACTGCGCTAATTTGTAGGAGAAAAATACTGCTCAATTATTTCAACGAAACGATGCTTGAAAACTGTGGCAACTGTGATGTATGTAAAAACCCGCCTAAGGATTTTGACGGCACTATCATCGCCCAAAAGGCTCTCTCGGCGGTAAGTAGATTGCAGGAACAGGTTGGGACGGGCATGCTGGTTGATGTGCTTCGAGGCTCGAAAAGCTACAATTTACTGAGCAATGGATATGATAAAATTAAAACTTATGGAGCTGGCAAAGACGTAAGGCAGGAGGATTGGTTCTTTTACCTAGAGCAAATGATGAACCAGGGCCTTATTGAGATTGCCTATGATGATCACAGCAAAATAAAACTCACAAATGCCAGCAAATCAGTTCTGTTTGATGGGCAGAAAGTACAGTTGGTACAAGCGGAAGTTCAAAAGGCACGCAAGGAAGAAGAGGCTGCCAAAATTCCTTCCCGCACCAAGCGGACCTCAGAACGTCAACGTGTACGAGATGAACTTTTTGAGCATTTAAGGCAGCTTCGCCTGGACATTGCAAGGAAAAAAGGGGTGCCACCTTATATTGTATTTGGTGATGCTACGTTGGAGGAAATGGCTGCGGAACGTCCAACCACAGAGGCTGATTTTAGCCTAATAAGTGGAGTAGGGGAGCAGAAATTGCGGGAATTTGGCAGAGTATTCTTGGATGGCATTCAAGAATTTTTACTTGCAAAGAAGGATGAGGGTATGCGCATAGCTGGCTCAACTTACCTAGAAACCTTCCGACTTTATAAACAAGGGGCTTCAGTTGATGAAATTGCAGCACAACGTGGCATTAGCCCAGTTACTGTATTTTCTCATTACGCCTATCTATATGAAAAAGGGGAAAATATTAATATCTGGACTTTTTTGACTAAGACGGATGCACAAAGAGTTGCTAATATCTTGCAAAATATGGAGCCTCCATATAAACTGCAAGAAGTTTTTTTAGCATTAAATGAAGAAGTAGCTTATGAAAAAATTCGGCTTTCGATAGCTTTGTATAACAAGCACAAGCATTAATAAATATTAGCTTTTTATCGTTGAAAATACCATAACAGTAGAATGAAAAGCATCAATAGTATCACCCATTCTAATAGAAAAGCCAGCAACATAATCGTAATTGCAAATGGTATTATGGGAAAAAAATACCATTCCTTGCTTCCTCCATACTTGACATTAAATAAACGGAAAAAACGGTGCATACTTTGTTCGAAGTGCCATGCAAATGGAATTTTTACTGCAAAAATGGGCACTACCCATCCAATGGATTTTTTCCCAACTTGCTTAGCCCGTCGTCTAAAGTCACCCGAAACCCCCAATTTTACCAAAATTATCAAAGGTATATTAACATAAAGATAAAGCCATTGCCGACTGCTGGTCCCGTTTCCAGATTTGCGTTTTGATAAAAACATTTTCTAAGTTGGATGTACTATCTTATGCTTTTGAGGCTGAATAATTGTTTGCAAACGATATATATTCATTTATGTTGCATTGTAAGCAATATACATATTTATTGACTAGCTGAAACAACTTAAAAATGAATAACAAGAAGTTTTATTATAGTCATATAATATAAAATTGGAAATGCCCATGCGAGCATTTCCTATAACTTAATATGTATCTACCTACTATTGTATTTTCACAATAAGTTCGTAATCACCAGAAAAGTTTTGAGACAATGTCACATTGAAGGTCGCACCGCAAACGACATTTGCAGAAACACCCACGGCGTTGATAGTAAATGTGCCTGTATTGCATCCAGTTGTCAAATCAGCTGCGCGCCATTGGAAGGGTAAACTAACAGGTCCAGTAATCGTTTGGTTGTAAACTCCACCAGCCATTACTATATTTGGGAAAGTCACAAAACCACCATTTGATTCAGCTACTTGCAAAGCCCAAGTATCTGGCGTGTCTGTTCCTGTATATACGTCAAGTATCTGTGCTTGTGATGTAAAGAAAAAGCCCAAAGCAAGAATGAAAGTACAAATTAAGTTCTTCATAAGTTTATCGATTAAATGGTTAATGCCTACTCTATACGCTTTTCGGCTACCGCGCTGTTGAAGCCATAGAGAATGGATAGTGATATCAAGCTTTCCTTGACTCATGGGTCAACATATAGCGTTTAATGTTGGCATATAATGCTCAACACAATAATTTAAACTAAATAGGGTAAACTTAATGACAAATTGTCATTTCTGTAATTGGTAAGCATCAAACTGGCGGACTACTAATTATTGCCCTTTTCTATTCGAATTAATAATGCAAAGCTAAATAGCATTTTAACAAAAAAACCTTTCAAAACCTTTCAAAACCTTTCAAACATGCACAAAATTCCATTAATCATAATAATGCCACTTCAATTTAGCAAGAGCTTATTTCAAGATAACAGTATGAATGTCTTAAGTTTTTGGCTTTTGTTTAATTCATCAATCTAAATATTCAATTCCCAATCCTCAACCAACTTAGCAGACGGTTTAGTATTCCCATCCATCTTGGGTTTGCCACTGGCTCTGTAATGAGTGCTTTTTCACTACTTTTAATGGAATAAGCTTCCAAAAAAACGTTCCGAACATTTTCACGGACCATACCCCTTAATGGTACACGAGCCATGATGCCATAGAGCGCTGCATTGCCTTCGCCGGTAGCTTTTGGATGCGCTTTTGCCCAAGTAATGGCTGCGTTCAAATCATTTAGGTAGTCAGATATTACAGGGATATTATAAGGAAAAACGGTCAGGTGGATGCTTGGTGGCTGTTGCTGGCGGTCAACAATCCAGCCTTTTTCTTCCATAAAATCAGCGACGGCATAAATATCTGGGCGATTGTTTTTGGTAAAAAAAGCGAGCATATTCATGCAAGGATTGCCAATGATTTGGATTTCAGGAATTGCCATCAATTCAGTATGCAATTGTTCAAAGGCGGCCATCATATCACGGGCATTTTTCAAATACCCTTTTTCACCTAAATGAAGCAATCCAGCCCAGGCTGCTGCAACAGAACCCGCAGGTTTGGTGCCAAACATCGTCGCCGTAGCGAATATGCCACCACTATATTCTGTATTGACATAAATCTGATTTTCAAATACTTCTGAATTTCGATAGAGGACCAGTGAAGCACCTTTGGCCGCAAAACCGAACTTATGCAAGTCGCAGGATATTGATGAAACAGCTGACACTCGAAAATCCCATTCCGTCAGGTTTTTACCCAATCTCTCAACCCACGGCAACATGAAGCCGCCAACACAGGCGTCTACATGGAATTGAAGGCCGTATTTTTCTGCCAACTTTCCAATTGCAGAAATAGGGTCGAGAATACCATGTGCAAAGGACGGTGCAGAGGCGGCAAGTAAAATGGTATTCTTCGTAATGAGTCGTTCCATTGCCTGCACATCGGCCTCCTGATTGTCTTGGACCGCCGCTTTTCGCAATATCAGACCAAAATAATGCGCTGCTTTGTCAAATGCAGGATGAATGGTGTTGGGAGCTACAATTTCAGGTTTCTTAACGCTAGGGCGATGCTTTCTGGCCCATTCCCGGTAGGTGTACAAAGCCAATAAAATACTTTCGGTGCCACCAGAAGTCATGGTTCCACAGGTATATTCATCACCATGAAGTAAGTTAGCTGTCATGTTAACCACCTCTTTTTCCATTTTCAATATGCTCTTGAAAAGAAAGGGATTGATATAATTTTCAGAAAAATAAAGGTTGTAGGCAGCTTTAAGGAGTTCGTTGTGTTCTGCGTCAATGAAATATTGGAGTGTCCAAGTTTTGCCAGTTTTCCAATCTGTATCATTGGCCTTGGCAGCTTGCATGGTGGCTAGTATTTCCTCTGGCGAGGTGCCAGTTTCAGGTAAAGTATAATTTGGCTTTTTATTCATTAAGGCATGCTAATTTGTCCATCATATTGGTTTTTCCGTCGCTGAATCCAGAGCATAAGGGAAAGGCCAATCACGAACCAGATGAATAGTGCTGTGATGGCATTGCGCATACTTCCTGTGATATTGTCCAAAACACCCCAGAGTACTAACCCACACATCATCGCCAGCTTTTCACAAACATCATAAAAACTGAAGAACCCGGCATTGTTCTCTGTCTGGGGAATCATCTTGGAATAGGTGGAACGTGACAAAGACTGAATACCTCCCATCACCAATCCAATGAAGAAGGCAGCAATATAGAAATGCATGGGTGTTTGAATAAAAAAGGCACCAAGGCAAATGAATATCCACGTGACAATTGCAATGGTTAACGCCTTGAAATTACCCAATCGATTGGACAGCCATGAGAAAATATAGGCACCTAGTATCCCAAGGAATTGCAAGAGCAGAATGGTAACAATTAGCTGTGTTACAGACAAGTGTACCTCTTTTTCACCAAAGGAAGCTGCCATGAACATGACCGTTTGCACCCCCATGATGTAAAAGAAAAAGCTAAGGAGGAATGTGCGCAATTGCACAGCAGACTTGAGATAGTGCCAGACTTTTTGAAGTTCATGATAGCCATTTAGAAGATAATGCCCTGTTTTTTGTTCTTCGTAAATTCCTTTCGGAAGCCGGCTGAAGGTGATTTGCGAAAAGCCCAACCACCAAAGTCCTGTCATCATGAAGGAGATACGTGGCATAAGTGTGCTATCCGTAACACCAAATGCTTCCTTTTTCATAATCATGACCAAGTTAAGTATTAGCAAAAGTGTTGACCCGAAGTAACCGTAGGAGAAACCTTTGGCACTAACAGCATCCATTTGGTCTTCGGTGACGATGGCGGGCAAATAGGAGTTGTAGAAAACAATGCTACCTGCATAACCCACGGTTGCAATCAACGTGCAAAACAGGCCCCAATGCAAGGTTGCCACTGAATCAAAAAAGTAGAGCCCGACACAGCCCAAGGCACCCATGTAGCAGAAAAAACGCATGAAAGCCCGGTGATTCCCCATGTAATCGGCAATAGAAGAAACAAAGGGGGAAATCAGCGCAACAATGCCAAAAGCAATTCCTAAATTGATAGAGTAAATCCCAGTGTTCTCAAATTTCATCCCCAAAACTTCCACAATGGTAGAGTCATTGACCTTGGTCACTGAATTGTAATAAACTGGAAAAATGGCTGAGGTAATGGACAGCACGTACACCGAGTTGGCCCAATCGTACATGGCCCATGCATTGATGGTGCGTTTGTCGTTTTTAGAAATTGTAGTGTGGCGATGGATTGACATTTTGTTGAATTAGGTGCGAAAAGTAGGCAAAATGCATTAACCTTAAAAAATAGGAAGCCTCCCGTAAGTTAATCAAGGCAAAAATCTTTATTTCGGTACCCTTCAAAGTCTGTTTAAAATTATTTTTAGCGGTGCAACTTTTGGGCTGTAGTTTGGTACTTTCAAGTGCTTATTTTTGCTGAGGAAATCACTGAATTTCACAACAAAACCCTTGTTTTTACGATATATCATTAGAGCGGCTGTGTATTAAAGCGACTTTTGTGCATCTCCGTCTAAACTCATTTTTATGGCAAAGAAGAAAATTGTAAAACGTATATTTTTAGGCTTAGGCATCTTCCTGGTTCTCTTCATAGGTGCATTAGTGGCTATTCCCTTTTTGTTCAAGGATGACATTATTGAGGCAGTGAAAAAAGTGGCCAACGAAAACTTAAATGCCAAGGTAGATTTTTCAACTGTTGATATTTCATTATTGCGCAGTTTCCCTAGTGTAAGCATCGGGCTGAACGATTATTCCATCACAGGCATTGAAGAATTTGATGGGGTAAAACTGGTAGGTGGAGATGCATTTCGAATCACTGTTGATTTCTGGTCGGCCTACAATTTTGGGAAAGTACCACTTGAAATCAAATCAGTCGTACTGGATAAGCCGGAAATCAATGTCATCGTCTTGTCCAATGGCAAGGCAAATTACGACATCACAAAGCCCAGTGCAGACACTACAACTACTGAGACCGCTTTTCAAATCAAACTTCAGGAATATGCCATCAATAGCGGCAATATTACCTACGACGACAGGTTAGGTGGCACTTTTTTGAAAATTAGCAACCTCAACCACAGCGGGGAAGGCGATTTCACGCAAGATGTTTTTGATTTGACTACTAAAACTTCAATTGATGAAATGACTGCTGAATCGGGTGGGGTAAGTTATTTGAAAAAAGCAAAGCTAAAATTGGATGCAGGGTTCAATATTGACATGCCCAATTCCAAATACACTTTGAAAGAAAATGACCTTCGTGTAAACGATTTACAGCTCAAGGCCGATGGCTGGTTGGCTATGCCCGGTGAGGACATTGACATGGATTTGAAATTCAGTGCTCCACAAAGTGATTTCAAATCGTTGCTGTCCATGATACCAAATGCCTACACAGCTGGTTACGAAAATGTCAAGGCAACAGGTACTTTCAAATTGGATGGCATGGTGAAGGGCAAATACAGCGCAAAGCCAGAAGCTTACCCAGCTTTCAACATCAATTTAGATGTGAACAATGCCGATGTAAAATATCCGGATTTGCCACTTGGTATTTCCAATATCAACACCAATGTTAAAGTCAACAGCCCTGGCAGCAACCTTGACCAGATGTTGGTCGATGTGTCAAAATTCAGTCTGAAAATTGGAAGTAACCCTCTGGAAGGTTACTTCAAGCTGCGTACACCGATGTCTGACCCTGATGTTGACACCAAAATCAAGGGTGTGCTCAACTTGGAGGAACTCTCCAAGGCATTTCCAATGGAAGGAGTGAAGTCGCTAAACGGCCTAATCAACATGGACGTTGCGATGAAAACAAAAATGTCTACGATTGACAAGGGGGATTATGGAAATGTGGATATGAGCGGAAGTGCTTCGATCAAAAACATGAACTATGTGGCAGATGGGACACCTGCTGTGAACATCAGTGCCATGCAAATGGACTTTACGCCTCAGAGCGTCAATTTGCCAAGTTTTGCCATGAAATTAGGCAAAAGCGATTTGAGCGGTAGTGGCAAAGTGGATAACATCCTCGCTTATTTTTCACCGGATAAAACAATGAAAGGGACACTGACGCTGCGCTCCAATTATTTCAATGCAGATGAATGGATGACTGAAGATGCCAGTACTACATCGTCACCTGCCACAGCGCCAGCACCCTCAGACGAAGAAGTTTTCAACCGCTTTGATTTTACAATGGATGCCGAGGTGGATAAGGTGGACTACGACGTTTACAAAATTGAAAACTTTGTGGCGAAGGGCAATTTTACACCTAATAAACTGACAGTGAGCCAATTGAGCGGTAAACTTGGTCAGAGTGATTTTTCAGCTTCAGGTGTTTTGACCAATATCTGGAATTATCTCTTTGAGAATGAGACACTTGGCGGTAAACTGTCCCTGCATTCCGACTACATGAACCTCAACCAATTCATGACTGCTGAAGGCACCGCATCAGCTACCACAGAACCAACAGAAGCCGCTGAGCCGATTTTAGTACCCGAAAACATTGAAATGATCGTAAATGCTGATATGGGCACGGTACTTTACGATGACATGGAATTGAAGAACGTAAAGGGAGTTTTAGTGGTGAAAAATCAAGAGATACGCTTCGAAAACTTGAATGCTAATACGCTTGGCGGAAATATCGGTTTGACAGGTGGCTACAACACCCAAGTCCACGAAAAACCGAAATTCGACATGGCGATGAAGCTGCAAAACATGGATTTTCAAAAGTCATTTGCGAAGTTCAATACTTTTCAAGCCTTGGCGCCGATAGGTAAATTCTTACAGGGCAATTTCAATACTGAACTGACCATGAGCAGCGATTTGAAAAAAGACTTGATGCCAGATTTGACAACTCTAGCTGCCACTGGTCTGCTTGAAACACTTAACGGAACCATCACTGGAGCTGCGCCATTGGTGAAAATCGGCGAGAAACTCAATGTGGATGCTTTCAAAAAATTGAACATAAAAAACTCCAAAAATTGGTTCAAAGTGAAAGATGGAGCTGTTCAGGTGGAGGATTTTAAACAAAGTTATGATGGCATTGACATGGTGATTGGTGGTTCGCACAAGCTGGTTGGCGACATGGATTACCATATCGTTGCGAAGATACCACGCTCAAAAATTGGGAAAAACCCATTGGGTGCAGCCGCAAATTCCGGTCTAGATTTTCTAAGTAGCGAAGCTTCGAAATTGGGGTTGAATGTTGATGCTGGCGAGTTTATCAATGTGCAGATTAATCTTGGTGGCACACTCGACGATCCAAAGACTAGCTTTAAATTACTGGGTTCAGATGGCACTAGCCAATCAATGAAAGATGCTGTTGTAAATAAGGTGCAAGAAGAGGCAAAAGCACAGCTTGATAAAGCAAAAGCGGAAGCAGAAGCCCGGGTAGAGGCCGAACGCAAAGCGTTAGAAGACAAGGCAAAAGCAGAAGCAGAAAAATTGGCTGACGAAGCCAAGAAAAAAGCGGAAGCTGAGCTGAAGAAACGTTTGGAAGACGAGGCGAAAAAGAAGGCTGAGGCTGAATTGAAAAAACGACTTGATGAGGAGGCAAAGAAAAAAGCAGAGGAAGAAGCCAAGAAAAAATTGAAGGATATTAATCCTTTCAAAAAGGACAAAGGGGGCGGATAAACTTGCTTTTTTCCAATTGCAAATAATATCATTTTACGTCGGCAGGGGGCACTCCTTCCTGCCGACGTAATTTTTTTCTAGGAAAACATGTTTAGACTACCACTGATTCTTGTATGTTTTTTGGCTTTTTATGGCTTTGTTTCAGGTCAGGTCAAGGGCATTGTCACAGATAGCAAAGGTGAACCACTTCCCTTTGTCTCCATTTATGTGCAAGGAACAACCAACGGCACAACCTCCAACCTAAAGGGGGGGTATTCCTTGAATTTGGAAAAAGGCGAGTACCAACTGGTTTTTCAATCCATCGGTTATAAACAGCACACTGAGGCCGTCAGGGTAGCAGACCACCCAGTGAACTTGGATATAAAAATGGCTGAGGAAACCATCGAACTGGCAGGTGTGGAAGTAAAAGCAAATGCCGAAGATCCAGCGTATCCCATTATTCGAAAAGCCATTGAAAAACGTGACTATTATCGTAAACAAGTGGCATCCTTCACTTGTGAGGTGTACATCAAAGGCAATGTTAAAGTGCTGGAATCCCCCAAACAACTGCTCGGAAAAGATGTAGGCGACCTTGGCGGGAATCTCGATACAACAGGGCAAGGCATTGTGTATCTGTCTGAGTCGGTCTCGAAACTGTATTTCAAACAGCCCGACAAACAGAAAGAAATCATGGAATCTAGCAAGGTGAGCGGGAACAGTCAAGGATTTAGCTACAATAGTGCCCAAGATTTTAATGTGGACCTTTACAAAAACTACTCGGAGTTCGGCCGTAATGTCATTTCTCCCATAGCTGACAATGCCATGAACCACTACAAATACCGCTTGGAAGGAGCCTTCGTGGATGATGAAGGCCGGTTAGTGAATAAAATTGCTGTGCTACCCAAAAATACCTCCGACCCAGTTTATGGAGGGTTTATCTACATCGTCAGCGATACTTGGAATATCCAAAGTGCCGACCTTTTTACGACTGGGCTTTCAGCTCAGATCCCTTTGTTTGACACCTTAAGTATTCGACAGAATTTTGTGCCGGTGGCAAAACCTGATGTTTGGCGCATGTTTTCCCAAACTTTTTCTATTCATGGTGGCTTCTTTGGGTTTAAAATAGGTGGCAGCTTCACAGCTATTTACCGTAATTACGACCTGTCGCCAAATTTGCCCGATAATTTCTTTACTAATGAAATCATGAAGGTGAACGAGGGAGCCAATGACAAAGACACAACTTACTGGAACCAGACCCGGCCCGTTCCGCTCACGGAGGAGGAGACGGTTGATTACATACGAAAGGACAGTTTACAGGTGCTTCGGGAGTCCAAACCTTATATGGATTCAATTGACCAAAAAGAAAACAAGCCAGAATGGGGCGACTTGCTTTTTGGCTATACTTGGCAAAACTCTTGGAAACGGCATTCGATTACGCTTGAAACCCCCATCAATAGTTTTCAATACAATTTAGTACAAGGAGTGAAGCTCAGTCTTGGCCTCAGTTTTACTAAGTATTTGGATAAAACAAAAGGGAAAATGTTCAAGACAGGTGGCAGAATTGCCTACGGTTTAGCAGATAAAAAGATACGGGCAGCCGCAGATGTCACATACCGTTTTAACCCAAAAAAATATTCCCAAATTCGATTTTCAGGTGGCCGGGAAGTTTTGCAGTTTAACGAGTTGGAACCTATCCCAACACTTTATAACACATTTTTTACACTTGTTTCCCGTCGGAATTATGCACGGTTTTATGATAAAAAATATGCAAAAGCTGAATACCAGCAAGAGATAGCCAATGGAGTCTTGGGCTATGGATTCCTACAATGGAGTGACCGTTCACCCGTTGAAAACCAAACGGATTATAGCTTTTTTTATCGGGAGAAAAGGGACTTTCAGCCCAATACTCCTGTCAATGAACACTTACCAGAAGCGGCTTTGGCAAGGAGTCAGGCATTGGTAGCTGGCATTAGCGTTCGACTTCGGCCTGGGCAGGAATATATTGATTACCCCAACCGAAAAATCGTTCTTGGCAGTGATTTTCCCGACCTATGGCTACACTACCGGAAGGGCTTTTCAGCGTTAGGAAGCGATGTGAATTATGACAGACTTTCCGTTTCAGTGTCAAAAAGCGATATCACTTTAGGTATTGCCGGGGTGATGCGATTTAGATTGGAAGCGGGCAGTTTTGTAAATAAAAAACAGGTATACCTCCAAGACTATCGTCACTTCATGGGCAATGAAACGCATATTGGCAACAAGGATAATTATATGTACACCTTTAAGATGTTACCATACTATGCTTACAGTACCCAAAAATCATGGTTGGAAGGCCACTGGGAGCATGATTTTAGGGGGCTAATGACGGACAAGATTCCAGGTTTAAAAAAATTGGGTTGGAATTTAGTGGCGGGCGCAAATTTCCTTTATACCTCTGCGGCTAAAGATTATGTCGAATTTTCATTGGGGTTTGACGGGATTGGGTTCGGACGATTGCTCAGGTTTGATGTTGTCACATCGCTCCAGCATGGTGAGTATCAAGGGATAGGTTATTTAGTTGGTATTTCACTCCCACTGAACGAGCTTCAATTTTAGTAATGAGGAAAAATCAGTCTTCTGCCCTCCAATCCGAAACTGTCAAATAAACCACCACAATTCCTGCTACAATCATAAATATTTTTGCCAAAAAGCCGAACAAAGCCCCGGGGTAGTCAAGCCAAGCAAGGAAGCTGAATTTTATGCCGACTAAACTCAACACTAATGCCGAAAAGCCAAAAATAAATAGTAAAAAACCCATGCTAACCCAAGCCGCTTTTTTCATGTTTCAATATTTTGAGCTACAAAGATAGGGACTTGAATTGGGATGCTGGATACTTGATTCTTACATGTCAACAAATCAAAAATTACCACCAAAATTATGAATACCCGTTTGGCACACGTTACATTGGTAGTTCGTGAGTATGACGAAGCCATTGCATTTTTTACTGAAAAACTGAATTTCAAACTAGTGGAAGATACACAGCTTTCACTGACAAAACGGTGGGTGATAGTATCGCCGCCGGGGGAAGGTAGCTGTCAATTATTGCTGGCAAAGGCAGTAGGCGAGGAACAAATTTCAAGGATTGGAAACCAAACAGGTGGGCGGGTATTTCTTTTTTTATACACTGATGATTTCAACAGGGATTATGAAAACCTGCTTGTGCAAAATATCAAAATCATTCGGCCACCTTCAGTTGAAGAATATGGCAAAGTGTCTGTTTTTGCAGATTTATATGGTAATCTATGGGATTTAATTGAACCAAAGCATCATTAGTTATGATTCAAAGTCGAGGAGAAGGTTATTTTTTTTGTGGTATTATCAATTGACTTCTTTCTTTTAGATCTGCCAAATCATTTTCTTCGTTAAATGAGTTTTCTGCCAGCCGAAGTACCATTTCTGCATGTTTTTTGACTGCGCTATATTGCTCTTTATTTCGTGCAAACTTATGAACGGTATTAAGCGCATCCATCAACCTAATAACTACCGCAGGACTTCCATTCGCATATTGCCTAATTTTATTAAAAGCAGCATTTATCATGCCTTCAAAGGTCAGCACATCCGTTAAGACCCTCAACTCACCTTCATCATCAAAACGGTATCTTGATGGGAAATTCACCTTGGTCAAATAGCATAAAGTAGATGTCAAATTATCAATACACGCCATGGCAGTATATGGGTCATTGATACCCGGTGAGAGTGCCCGGGCGGCTATTTCCACCATCTGGTGTATGGAAAATTCGGCATCCTGCATCGGAGTTCGAACCTTGCCAATGGCATAAATAGATTGTAGGTTTTCCACTGCATCATCCTTTAATTTTCCATTAAAATATATTGACCCAATTTCTATTCCTTCAACGATATATTCGCCTGGTTTAAAATTCAGAACAATAAGCTGCTGTTCCTCGGTGGCTGTCTTTAGTGACGTCTCAATATCTAATAATTGCAAATAACCGCTTTTCTGCGCAAGTACTGTTGTTTTGTGTTGATACCTGTGTTTTATGGAATCAATATTTGGTATTGATGTTATAGTGTCATCTTCTTTTTCTTCTTCTGGAAATAGCGTTTTGAAGCTCTTAAACAACGAATCGTTAATATCAGAAATCACTTTATCCGCTTGAATACTGATGGCAATATGGTGTATAAAAATAATCAACAAGATAATATTGGCAATGGCAGTCGCAATAGCCATAAAGACAGAAAGAACTGGGATGAAATGAATTGAATCATTGTCTTTTACGGAGTTCAAAACAATCAAACAATACACATAGGTAGCGATATAAGTGCCAAGCACAACTTGGTTAATGCGCTCATGCATGAAGTTACGCAACAGCCTCGGCCCAAACTGCGAAGATGCCAGCGTCAGTGCTACCAATGTGATAGAAAATACAGTCCCAGCCACCCCAATCATGGCCCCAGAAATAGTAGAAAGTACGCTTCTTGCCGAATCTGCACTTCCAGTAAAAACATACTGAATAATTCCTTCAGGTTGAAAATGATGAATATTATCCAAGTAAAGCAAAATAACTGCTGCAATTATTGCCAACACAACAATAAAGATTGGAATAAACCAAAAACTTGCTTTTAAATCGCCGATAAATACTCGTAACTTATTCATACTTGCTTAAAATAAAGATTTCTCTGCCCCATTGTTCAAATGCTTTCGGACAAAGCTACAATAAACTTCCTTCGGATAAGGTTTGGGGTGACTCACTTCGAGAATAGTTAACCCAAGCAATCCAAAACCATGCTGGGCAGGCTTTGAGAATTGACTGTAAGAGCAAATGGACTGTTTCGAATGACATAAGGGAAAAGCCAAACTTTTCAACCCGCCATTCAAATTTATTCGAGGAACACCCTAACATGGCTATGTGCCTCTCGTATATGCTTGCGGAAAGCCCTTGAAAGGCAACGGAATACACCAAGTAAATAGCGTGTCGCTCCGATTTGGTATCATGGCCCGAATGATGAATAACGTAAAGTTAGTATAAGATGTCGAGAGGCTCCAGATGCGCTACGTTTCATGCGAAATGGTGAAAAACAGGGCAGGGGAGACCCCACTTAGGCATTTGGTACATTATTTTTCTTTTTCAAGAAGTTGATTATCAATTACTTGTATTTTTGAAATGGGAAAAAGATTGAAATGTCAAGCCTTAAACAACATACTCGATTGGTTTACTCACATCATACCTTGCGCAAATCCTGAAACGTGTAGAAATTGCAATATGAGCCATTCTACATACTGCTGGTCGGGCAAGTAAAACTCCAATTCCCTTGTATTCCCTACCATTTTGCTGTTCTTGAACTGTTTTACATCCGGTCTTTCAGGTTTCACTTTTATGCTAAACCCCGGATAACTACCTGCCTTCACAGGTGGTATAAAATACACACCATTTTCACCTAAGTCCAGGTCCTTCACATTAACTTTTGATTCAAGTAAAGTCCCATTCTTCATAGTTTTTATACTCAAAATATAGGCAGAATCAATCGTGATAGTGGTCTCACCGAGTGCTGGTGCTGCGCGATGGGAGGATTTTAAGACATACCGAACATCCACCAATGCTGCCCTTACCCAATATAGTGTGTCTTCAAACCCAGGTGTTTGCGTCACTTCTGCGGCAACTGTCGGCTGCACGGCTTGACCAGTATCTCCTTGGTCCTCCGGGCACGGAATCCGTGTGGAAGGGTGAACCAGTGTTGCTTTGTACTCTTCGAAAACAGCTTTTGCATACTTTTCATACAATCGTCTATTCATAGCTGTGTCAATGGGCGTGCGAGTATCATCAGCAAGGTAACTATTGACGGTTTCGCCAATAAAACCGAGCAATCTCATCCAATTGCCACGTCTTCGCCAATTGGTTTCGTGCTTCGCTAAGTCAGCAAAAAAACGGATGACTTCTTCATTCCGCATATCAAGCAGGGTGTTTGTCGCAAATTGGGCTACGTCAGGGTCGTTATCCGTTACATGAGCCACCAATGCAGGATATGCCAGGCCCCATAAACGATAGCATTGACTATTGGCCTCGCTAAACCCATCAAAAAAACCATCCTCTTTTTCCTTATCCCGGGCATAGTATGCTAGGTAAGCCTCCACAAGCAGAAAGATGGTCTGCTTTTCTTTTTTGTTAAGGCTAAGCGTCCCGGCCAAGTACCTGTCGCCCAATACCCGGCAAATCTTACGAAGTTCAATACAGCTCGGATTTTCATGCGGCCTACCTGCACAAATATTCGCCAAATCAACAGTGTCCAATCGTTGAAATAATGCCGCTTGAGAGAGACTACTGAGGTCTTCTCCTCTTTCTTCCGGTCTAGTAACAGAATTCCTTTGAGCAGCAGCCTCATGGAAACAAATGCTGATAAACAGTAAGGAAACTAGGTAAAAGCGTAATTTCATAAATGTGTTTTTGATTATTAAGAATGTTGAGCGGGATGGATGTTCCAAATCGCAAATATGCACAAATGCTATTGAAAAAAATTGATTAGCATAACCTTGCTTTACGGCATTTCATAAGTCGCAACTTTTTCCCCTATTTTCACGGCATGAAAAAACTCGCCCTTACTATGATGCTCAGTGCAGGCGCTTGGGCCATTTGTCAAGCCCAGCAATACCTCGTCCCTACACAGGGCATGACCATTACCCAATCTGTCTCACTAAAACAGGATACTTTTTTTTTGAACGCTCCTGACAGCCTTCACCCGGCGCTACGCATTGAGGGGGAAGGCATTACTGTGGACTTCAACGACGCAGTGATAGATGGCGGTGCCGGAAAATCGCTTCCTGACCAGTTCATCGGCAGGGGCATCGTGCTCAAAGGCAAGAATATCACATTGAAAAACGCCAACCTGAAAGGTTTCAAAGTGGCCATTTTTGCCGAAGGAGTGGACAGTCTGCGCCTACTTGACTGCGACCTCAGCTACAATTGGCGGCCTCGCCTCCACAGCATTTGGGAGCGTGAGGACGTCAGCGATAGGTTCTCCTTCCACCAAAACGACAAGGACGAATGGCTGCGCTACGGGGCGGGAATCTACCTCAAAAACTGCCCCAATGCACTCGTGAAGGGCTGTACCGTGACACAGGGCATGAACGGATTACTGCTCACAGACTGCAACGATGGCCTTTTCTACAATAACAGCTTCCATTTCAATTCGGGCATTGGCATCGGAATGTACCGAAGCAGCCGTAACAGGGTGATGTATAACCGCCTAGACTGGAACATACGAGGCCATTCATACGGCTTCTATCAAAAGGGACAGGACTCAGCTGGTATACTTATGTATGAGCACTGCAATGAGAATGTTATTGCTTTCAATTCAGCCACACATTCCGGTAATGGTTTTTTTCTTTGGGCGGGGAAGGCGACAATAGACGCTGGGGAAGGGGGGGGCAATGATAATTTGATTTATGAAAACGACTTCTCGTATGCATCAACGAATGGGGTCAAAGTAACGTTTAGTAGTAATAAAATTCTTGCAAACCATATTGCTGCATGCAAATATGGAATATGGGGAGGATATAGCTATAATTCGCTGATTAAAGGAAATTGGATTAAATTGTGCAATACTAGTATTGCCATTGAAAACGGACTGGATAATCAAATCATTGGCAACTTTTTTGAATTTGACTCAGTAGGTATTCATCTTTGGGGGCAACCAACACAGTCGACTCATTGGGGTTTTGTAAAGAACCAGGATGCAAACAGCATGGATTATCAGATTGGGAAAAACTTCTTTAATCATGTACAGAACCCCCTAATAATTAGTGCTTCAAAAAAGCTGACCATTAATGATGCCAATCAATTTAAGCAGTTTGACAAGTTGTTGACTGTAGAAAACCCTAATGAGGACTTGTGTTTTGTTGAAAATGAAATTGTAGGGGATAGCAATTGGTACGATGCGGAAGGTTTTATAAACATGAACTCAGTTGTAGAAGGATTTAGACCACATCTGGATATGACGGTTTTTCATGAAAACAAAGACTTGCCTATACCTGATGGCATGAATACAGCATTGCCAAATGGACAATTTAGAGGACTTAAACGGATAATAATAAACGAGTGGGGTCCATACAATTTCAAATATCCAAGTGTTTTTTTGAATGAAATATATAAAAACGGTTATTATTCCCTATCTACTTTTGGTTTACAAAGAGAAATGGGGTTGCAAAGAGGAAAACTCAAGTTAATTAACTCAAGAGGGTTTGCCAACACAGAAAAGCTAAGAATAAATTTCCCCTCTTGGTGCGCTCTCCAAAAACTCCCCAATGCCACTGACTTCCTCCTCGAATTTGAATATATCGGCCCTGCCTTCACCGACCAGTTCGGCAAGTATCACCCTGCCAATGTGCCTTACCGCTTCACTTTCCGCCGCTTCGAGAAGAAGCTAGATTGGCAAGTGCGCTGGTATAATTACGACGATTCCACAGACCCACTTACTCATTACGCTGACTTTAAAAACCTTAAAATCCAATCACCAAAAGCCACAGAAACTGTGGACGGCCTCTACTTTGCTTGGGAGGACAAGCCTGCAGATGGAATAGCAGCTGACAAGTTCGCAACCTTCGCTGAGGCTGAGTTCGACATTGAGCCGGGCGAGTATGCCATCGAGTTGACCAGCGACGACGGTGTGAAATTGTTCCTAGATGGCAGGCTGCTCCTCGACCATTGGGACACCCATGAACCAGCTTTGGACGAAGTGCTAGTTCGCTTAGGCGGCCAACATAAATTTGAAGTGGAGCATTTTGACCTTAGTGGCTTCAGTACGTTGGATTTCAAGTGGAGAAGGGTAGGGGATTAAGCGTTTTACACACTAAAACTAATAGGTGATTTCCCGAACACTAATCAAATGATATTGACCGGATACCCCTTGTTTATATTTCTTCACCCAATTGCCACATTCATCGTAATCATATTGGTAATTGGTGGAGATATATCCATAGCCAGCAACTTGTATATCTTGTACAAAATAATAATCACCTTGTTTATTGGGCATTGAAATTTCAAGTTGATAGGTTTCCCAAATTCCGTCTATTTCTTTATAGGTATATAATAATGCTGGTTCTCCATATTTAGCATTACCTAATTGATATTTGGCAAGAATATTACCATTGTCATCAACCAAATCCCAATGCTTTCTTTTGCTTTAATCATAATTAATAATGAATCATGCAAGTGTTTAATGCTGAAATCATATTATTAAAATCGATGAAGACCTATCAGCCGAACTGTTCGCTCATAGGATTTTAGTTCTGGCACTTTCACACCCAAGAAATTTCTAGAGCGGTAATAGTTCGTCGGAATGGTCTTCAAAAGAATCTTTTTACTTACGGTGTACACCCTGCCGTTCTGTTCCGTTACGTTTGCGAAAATTCTTTCCAATATTTCCTGAGTTCGCATGCTCAAACCTTGATAGTCATCTGGTTCCAAGAGTTTGATTTTCGTCTCGTCAAAGCCAATGACTTTCATGTTTTTTTCACTGGGCCATGCATTCCTATACCCAGCAGTTTGACCCTTCTTATAATCTTTAGGAAATAATTTAATATTATAATAGTCACCCAATTCAGGGCTATTTATCTGCAATTTCCAGTTTGCCTCATCCCGTTTGAACCTCGCTCGGGCACTTTTAAAGGACTTAATATCCCCTGGGTATCTTTCATCCACCACGTATGCCAACAACATAAAAAGCCCTGCGAAAACAAAAGAAAGATACTGCATCGGAATGAAGAACATGCCATGTTTATTCCTGATGCTTTCGCCATCTTTTCCGCTTTGGGGCGCATTCAGCCGAGTTCCGATTATCCAGTTGACGATACCCGCCACCGTTACGAACAGAACCATGTATTCCAAACTGGCAAATCCAAGGTAAATATTCAAGTCAAGCATAACTATCAGGAATGCTAATAACGTATGAACCAAGAAATAGGTCAGTAAAGTGAGGAGGCCGAAGCCCCGCCAGATAAGGATAATAAACATAGCCGAGTAATTTCAGGCAGTAATAACTTTTGCATATAGTAAACAAAACAACGATTGAAATATCTATTTACAAACGTACTTGATTAAGCCGTTTACTTTTCCCGGTGCTTCACTGTTAAAAAATATCGGCAGCGTACCGCCTTGCCATCCTTCATGGCGGGCATCCACCGAGGCATCCGCTTGGCCACTTCCTCCACATCCCGGTTGCAGGCGTTTCCAAAAGAGCTCAAGCTTTGAATTTTGGTAAACATGCCGTTTGACTCTACCACAATTTCCAGTTTTGTATGCCAGTACCGCTCATCATTGGTTTGCAGCATGATTTCGCAAGGCTTTAGGCGTTTTTGGAAAAAAACTGCCGCCGAATCCAGCCCACCCGGAAATTGCGGCGGTGTGTCCACCTGCTCCGCTTCCCATATTTTTTCCTCAATGCTTGGTGCCTCTATGGTAATAATCTCGGCTACCTCCTCCACTCCCTGCTGCTTGGACGCTTCCACCTCCTTTTTCACAGGCAAATTTGGCATCTCAGTTGGCGTTTCCGATGCAGATGGATCGGTCTTTATGTCTCGGACGGATGGAACGGCAGGTGCCACGGGAGCAGTCTTTGGCACTGAAGCCGACTCTTCCAGGATGAATTCCTTGCCCTCGTCGTTGATGCCTATCAGGCCACTGCCAGGCTTGGGGGTGACCAACAATAACTCGCCCGATGCCCCAGGAAGCTTTTCAAACAGGCTTTTTTGTGCATCATTGGCCCGGATTAAACCATCTGGGCTCCCGGCGTAAAGCCGTTTACCTTCTGGGGTCATCATCACAGCTAGGCTATCTTGCAGGGCTGAATAAATGCCTGGACGAAGTTCAGTGACATATCGCAATGTAAAAGCTGTTTTTGAGGTATCGCCATCGAGGTTCAAAAAGCCAAATAAGCCGTTGTCCCCTCGGCTTACCAATAGAATACGTGGGTTTTTGGTATGCGAAATGAAGGGAAAGGGCGCTGCAAGCAATGGCTTCCCTGTTAAATCGAAAGCCATCACCTCCCGCTTGGCGGTCGATGGAGACTCTTTGGAGGCAATGACCGGCTGTTTAATGGAGCGGTACCAGATTTCTTTATACTCAATGGGTAGAATGACCGAGGCATCAGTAGCCGAATAAAATCCTTTCAAATAAGGCTTTTGTTCGCTCCCCACCAGCAAAAACCGCTTTGGCTGTGCATCTGGTTCGTTTTCATAAGGTGGGTAAACCCCCGGCTCACGGATTTGGTAGTCCTTTGGTAGGATGACCTGACCATCCGATGCAAAGAGGCCGGACTTGTGGGAATAATCCTCCACCCTGTAAAATTTTTCATAGGTAAAGATTTGCCATTTGTCAAACGGTACAATGGTTTGACCCTGCTTGTCCACCACGCCATGATTATTGTCTATAGTACTAACTGTGAATTGGCCAGGTAGGGCAGGCTGCACTGCTCTGTGATTCAAGGCCAGGATGGTGTCTCCACGGAAATTTAGCAGTCCATAGTCGTTGTAAGAGCCCGAGATGATGACATCCCCGTCCGTCCAACGGGCATTGGGCATGGTTTCGGGGAAAATGGGTTGCCCCTTCAGGTCAGTATACCGTGATTTGTTGTCGTGGCCCAATATTTTTAAGGAATTGTCATCGAAGCCCGGTTCCACGGTTTTGCCAGGTAATTGGTAAAGCGGGGTTCCTTTTCCGTCGTAAACCTGTACCATCTTTTCGCCCGCTGCCCGTGCCGCCAACAGGTTCGGGCCTATTACAGCAACGCTCTCAAAGCGCATGGGCAGTACTAATTCACCACGTGAATTGGCGATGCCCCAAGGAGTGGCTTTCTTTTTCACCAAACTGAACCCACCTCGAAGCAGGTGCAGCCGGAGTTCCTGGTACTCAAAGGGAAGGATGATTTCGCCCTTGCCACCCAATAAGCCCAAATAAGGGCCTTTTTTGGCCACCATGATGCTGTCCCATTCCCTCGGCAGTTCATCGTATTGTAAAGGAACCAACACCTTGCCCTTATGGTCAACAAAGCCTTTTTTATGGGTCTGCGGATCCGTTTTACGGTGTTGGGCATGGGCCGTGGCTAGCATAGCCACCATGAACAAGAGTAGCGTTGTATGTTTTAAAATCATTACGATTGAGATTTTGTGAGCATTTTGTCCACAGGTAAAGGTAAGTACAATGCTGGTTTTATTCTAAAGCGCTGGTCTTGACTTCTTCTTGAAAGCATATTGCCCCAGCATTCAAAAAACCTTTACGTTCGCCGTTTTGACCCGGTAAAGTTTATCATTGATAATGAAGGGAATGTCGTAACCTATTTTGCCATCTGGTCTTCTGTAACTCTCCTGTTTCACAAAAAGAAAACGGTCCAATGGAATTACAACGCCGATGGGCAACTGGTGTTCTTCGTTGTATTCCAATTCCCAGCGCACGATTCTGCTCCCGTTGTCAATGAATTCAAACTGCAACTTGTTTTTACCCAAGTCCTTAATGACCAGCGCCTCAAATTCGCCGAGATGAAGGTTTGTCTGGAATATTTCCAACTGGGCACTGCAAAAACCAAACTGCGGGAAAACCTGCAAATCCTTCCATTCTGAGGCTGATTTCCACTTGAAAAACTCGTTCCAATTGCTGATGACCGCCCCGGTCTCTTGTATCTTGATATTGAAATTCTCTTCCCTGAAAGCCATCAACAGGCTGTCGAATCGGGTGATATTGGAGTTTGCACCGCTTTGGTCGAAATCCGTCCTTTTGTCAACCCAATCCTTTTGAAAAGAGGAAGTGGAAAGCTCCACTACTGGCTTGGGCTTGGCCGGATTTTTCGTTGGAATTGCCTTGACGGACTGGACGATGGATTCAAAATCCGATTCGAATTTCCGGTAAACAGCCGTTTTTGCCTTCACGGCTATTTCAATGCACGTTTGCTTGTCGTACTCCAGGTAATACTCCTTAACGACAGCTTCCCCGCCATAGTCATGGTTCACTACATATCCTTTCAATCCAGCCAATTCAACGGGCTTGCAAATCACCCAGGTCAAAGCCCTATCGCCGCCATCAACCCTCAACAGCCCCATCGTAGGGCCCATTGCCTTATAGATGATGGGCGCAAGGCTACGGCCTTTAGGATAGACATACACATAATTGCCGTCGGCAATGCGGTAGGGTGGTGGGAACATTCTAAAGGCAACATCTGGAAAGGACATTTTCAGCGAGTCACATGTCCAGTTTTGTGGATAAGTTACTTCATAATAGCCCGTTTTATGGATTTGTTTGCCCGCATTTTTGGCAGATTGCCCCGTACAGGATAAAAGGCCAACCAAGAGCAGGCATACCAGCATTGAAAAATAATGGAATAGTTTCATAAGCGGTTCATTGTAACGGCATTGTTCGCATGCTTCAATTGCTCTAAATCACTCCACTTATTTGCAGGTAAAGGCTGATATTGAAAGCTGGTGTTTCCATCGTGGTGATTTGTTTGTGGGACAATGATAGCTTGAATACGTGAATAATAACACAAATGGTAGCCGATTTAACGGAGAATTTTATATTTGACCCAATGATATAGTATGGCCTAATAGGTTTTTACAAATGACTCAAAGGATTGATGCGGGTTGGTAAGGGCTCAATAGCTTGTTTTGTAAAAACTATTTAGCTCATGGAATAACCAAAACGTTAGCCACGGAGTGACCTGCTCTTGGTTTGACACAAAATCACAGACACCGGATGAAAGAAGTTTCCAAAACAGCCTTCTTCTGCTGCGGCTGTCGCATGGTCGATGCCGCTTCCCCATACCCCATCATTGGTGACCACTATGCCAGAACCCTCATGGGCACCAATGGCCTGGAATACTGGAAAGCTTTTGAAAGCATGCCAAGGCCCACAGCCAGCAACCAAGCCCGCCATTACCTTGTCGAAAAACGCCTGAAAAAACACCTCATCAACGACCCATCTGTCACCATTGTCCATATCGGCGCCGGATTGGATACCAGGCCCTTCCGGATGCATGGTGGCCATTGGGTAGAAATTGACGCCCCGGAAATCCTTGCCTACAAAGAAGAACTGCTCCCGACTGCCCATTGCCGCAACCCACTCGAACGTATCCCTATCCATTTTGAATCGGAAAGCTTGGCAGACAAGCTGTCCACCTTTACCAACCGAAGCAATATCATTTTTGTGGTGGAAGGGGTGCTCATGTACCTCACGCAGGTACAGAGGGAAACACAATTAAGTCAGCTCACTGAACTGTTCCCACGGCACCGCTACATTTGTGACCTCATGAACAAGTATTTTTTTGACAAACTGGTACAGCCTTTCAATGAAATCCTAAAAACACAGGGCACCGGATTCATGGAAATGCAGGAGCAGCCTTCAGCTATGTTCGAAAACGCAAACTATCAATTGGTCAATAAAGTCTCTGCCATGGACACCGCACTTCATTTTGGTCTGTTTGGTAAGGGTAGCCTACTTATGAAACTGATGCCCCAAAAACTGCGGGACGGGTATTCTGTCTATGAATTTTCGTATGGTTATTAATGCTTTTAAAAGCCTTTTATAATGTATAATTTTTTGCAGCCATATCGGCGTAAAAAGGCAGCGTCTATACAAGCGCCGTCTTTAAATAGTTGTTAATTATGATTTAGGTCAGATTAGCCAAAACCCATATAGTCCATAATGATACCTATCATGCTTTCAAAAAACCGATAGTTCCTTCCAACATATACACCCACCTATTCTTCCTCAATCATCAAGTACTCAATCACCTTTAAATCCATATGCTGCTCATGTGCGGCTATCAAGCTTTCCCTTGAACCAAACCACCCAATCACTTCATCCCTTTCCAGCTTGGTGGCAGCTTTTGAAAGGTAAGTTGAATACGAACTGTGAGGATACTCCCTAAAGTCATCAGAAATTCCATGAAGTTGAGCGTTGGCATTGATGTAAAAAATCAAATTGCCGAAATGACTTTCATTCCCGACCAATAATCGCTTGAAAGGCCGTTGAAACAAACTTCCCACACGGCCTTGTTGCTTATTAATGGCCTTGGAATAGCTCATGAACAACAACCGGAATTGTTCGCTAATGAAGGCTGGGCAAGCTTTGTGAAATTCCGCTTCCTGTTTAGCATTCAAATCTTCAACTCCTAGACCCGACAGGTTTCGAAAACCTGTTGGGTCTTCACCACCACCAAGCATCAGACCTGTCAGGTTTTCAAAATCTGACAGGTCTTTCTCAGGCAAGTCCTTCAAAAACTTCCAAAACGCCTTTGCCTTAAAAATCTCACCAGCCTCCTTTACCCGCACCAACAAATGAAAATGGTTTGGCAGCAAGCAATAAGCGTAAGTATCTAGCCAAGGCGACAAGTAATGTTTGTATTTCTCCAAGAAATACCCATAGTTTTTTGATAGGTAAAACAGGTTCTCCTTGTTGTTGCCCCGATTGAAAACATGGTAGTACCCGCCTGGCACCATCGGTGGAAAGTAATCTCGGTGAAGCATGTTATTGGTTTTTTATTTTATAGACCCAACAGGTTTTTAAAACCTGTTGGGTCTTGTGTTCCTTGGTGAAGACCCCTCATTGGTGTTCAGATCCGTCAGGTTTTAGAAACCTGATGGGTCTTGGGTTCCCAGGGGTTCAGACCTGTCAGGTTTTCAAAACCTGACAGGTCTCCTCACGCCCCCATTGCCTCCCTCAATGCCGCCTGCAACGGCCCCTCCGCACAGGTCAGGAAGCCGCCCGTGCCACAGGCCGGGTCGAGCAGCACCTCGCCTAGCTTCGGGGCCACCATGTCGGTCATGAACTGCGTGACCGCCCTCGGCGTGTAGAACTCCCCGTATGCCCCGGCGCTTTGCAATTCCTTCAGGATGCCCTCGTACAGCTCGCCAAAGACGTGCCGCTCGGCAGCCACGTTGAAGTCAATGCCGTTGAGCTTGTTCACCACCCGGCGCAGGTTCGTGCCGCTCTTCATGTAGTTGTTGTTGCCCCGGAATACCTCCCGCACCATGTGCGAGCGGGCATCCGTGCCGGGCAAATCCCGCAGCGTCTTGAACAGGCCCCGCTCGCCGTCCAAGAAGGATTCGAGCGCTTCCCCAGTCAGGCCCTCCTCGTCCTTGGCCCAGTTGCGCCACTAGCCATCCATGAGCAGTTCCTGCTCCTGGTCTTTGTCGTCCATGATTTTGAGGAAGAGCATCCACGCCAGTTGCTCGTTGCGCTGGCCATCGCCTGAAAGGCCACGGTCTTTCCGCATGATGTCTCGGATGGATTTGATGAGGGAGGAGAGGTTGGGCATGAGGTGTACTGGTTTGTATGTGATGCAGCGGTTTGGAATGTGATACAGCGGCGGCAAAGGTCAAAAATTCTCCTTGACCACGGCAATCAACCTTTTCTTGACCTTTTCCCAAGTCAGCTTTTTGTCAAATACAAATGGCTCCTCTGTCAACTCCGCATCCTCGAAATAGGTCAAACTCCTAATGACATGAAAACTGGTGGAATGTTGGAACATGTGGTTATACCATTCAAGGATTTGCTGCGGGGTAAACTCCTCGAACAAATAATACATATCGTAGAAATCCTTCTTACTTCCCCGCTTGGTGACGGCATCCAGTTTCATGGGGGCTATGTCCCGTTTGTCCGCCAGGCGAACCCCATCTGTTTCCAGCAACGGAAAGGCAAACGGATAGCGGAAATGCACCAAGTCCACCTTTATGCCCTCGACGACGGCAATGCAAATGGTATTCGTGACGGTCAAAGGCTGCACTTGATAAGTAAGGCGAAGTGTTTCGAGGATGGATTCCGCATCGAATGGCTGGTGGGAAAACAAATCAAGGTCAATAGATTTTCGATGCCCCATTTGGAGTGCCAGCGAAGTGCCACCCACCAGAAAATGCCCGGCAAGCATCGGTTCCGCCGACAGCGACTTTAAAAGTCCCAGTGTATTGGGTTCGATTGTGCGTAGTTGTAGCATCGGAAATTGGTGAGTGGTTCGGCAAAATAGGCGGCACAGAAATGGAGCACGGGCTTGTCCAAATGCCGCATTTTCAAGGCTACCTCCCGGATGGCCTCCAATCCATACAATTGCTTGATAAGGTACCAATCGGATAGCATCCCATGCGAGAGCACCCGGTCTATGATATAGGTCTTGCTTCGCTCGAACTCCAATTTCGTCCGGTCCACGTCCCAGAACAGGTAGCTGCTGAATTCGGCATGCTTAAAGTCTATTGGTTTTGGTTGATTTTGCATGGACATTCGTTCATTTCAGGCAAATTTAGCGGTTTTTTTGAGGAATGTAGTTGAACGGTCTTTGTTGTCCATGATTTTCAAGAAGAGCATCCACGCCAGTTGCTCGATGCGCTGGCCATCGCCGGAGAGGCCACGGTCTTCCCGCATGATGTCTCGGATGGATTTTATTAGGGAGGATAGGTTGGACATTTTTTCGTTTGTTGTTTTTTTATTAGTATCGTTTGTTTCTTCAGGGAACTAAGATATTGATTTTCATCTAACACCTTGAAACACCCTATTTGTCCTCAGCATGGAGTTTATATAGTATTCAGTTGTATCTTATACCAGTAAGACAAATCTTTCTTTATCTCCCTTAATTGATTAATCAAGGCTTGTTTATTTTCAATTTCCTGAAAGCTAAAATTTTTATTAAGATAAATTGCTGTTTCTCTTGGAATATTTAGCTCTATAAACCGCCTTACCAATGGCGTGTAGGCCCCCATCTCGACAAACCTAATAAACATTCCTTCTGGTTCTTTAATGTCATACAAGGGTTTTAATAGCAAAGGAAGTCCATAAGAAATTTTATTCTGAATCAATCCTATGGCTTCTTCAATTTGTTTAGAGTTAGCGTAAAATTGATTACTAAAAATATCAAATAGAGATTTCTCTTTTAACCAATTTTCGGCCATGATACAAACACTAAGTATTTTATTACTCCCTTCATGCTCGTTTATACCAAAGTATTTTTCATAATAGATTGGAAATTCAATTTTAAAAAACAGCACCAATTTTCTCAATTTATAGGATATATTTTCCTCCGAAGCACTTGTAGGAATTTCGATAGTGTCATTTATCAAGTATAGTTTATTTAAATCAATCGGGTCCCAATACCTATTTCTTGAACACAACTCTTCGCTAACTTCAAGAGAAATTAAAAGTTGTAAAATGGTATTTAGTTGGGGTTCATCTATGTTTATCCCAACTCTTTCTAAATATATTCTTGAATTATTTTTATACTTAAAAACAACCTGCCTAATATAGGTTGTTAGGAAAGAATAATCTTCATTTGATGCAGTTTTGCCGATTCCATTCAACAAGTCAAATTCAATTTTTTCTCTATTCTCCTTATATTTTGCACTGTACCCAACACTTAACTCTTTTGATTCGTCTTTAAAAAGTTCTAACTGCTTTCCTTCCTCATCAATAAAACTTGACTCATCAAGCATATAAGTTCTGCCAATAAAGTCTTTGAGCAATCTTCCAGCACGTCCTCTTAAATTTGCAAGCTCGTAATTTGATAATTTTACGCTTCCCTCAATGTCTCGGATAAAAAGATTTGGGTTTCTAATAATAATATTCTGGACGGGGAGATTAACTCCTTGCAAAAGGGTTGTGGTACATGCAACGGTTTTTATGCTTTTATTTTTAATCCCATCTTCTACCAATAATCTTACATGAGATGGTAGTTTTCCATGATGATAAGCTACACCTTTTTTTACTGTATTAACTAAGCCATACTCAGGATGAATTGTTGATGCAATAAAATTCGATAATTCTCTTAGATAGGAATCGTCAATTTCAGACTTCAGGTCGGCAATATAATCAGCAATCTTACTGCATGTTGGTGAAGTTGGGGAAAAAATCAAATTCGACTCTTCGCTATAAAAGTTGTCAATCAACAAACTTAAATAGCCCAGAAACTTATCATTATACAAAACATTCCCATAGCCTTGTATTTGATTTTTATTTGTAATTTCAACTTCACAACTATTTTCTAATAATTCGGAATGGACTTGAAGGTAAAACTTACTTCTCTTTTTTGAAATTGAATAAGTTAGATTGAAAACAGGTGACGCATCTGTTTCTTTTTTCTCAGAATTTATTCCAAAAATAGATGTACCAAGTTTATCAATATTGACAATTCTTGGGCCTGAAATAATAATATGGTCAATATTGGAAGTATTTCGTAACTCAATCATCAAATCAAAGAGAACTTTTGACCTTTGGTCATCTGAGTCTGCTACCCGTTCAACATTCTGAATCTCGTCGATAATTAATAATCTAATGTTTTGAAAAGGGATGTTTTTTTGTGAAAATGCGGAAATCGCCTTTTCTTGGGTCAAAACGTAGATAGCATTGTCAGGCATAAACGACCCGCTAAATGTCGATTCGAGTGGATAATCTAAAAGTCCAAACTCATTGAGAGCATTTCTGAAATCAATCAATACCTGTGTAACAAGGCTCAATGTGGGAACAACATAAATAACGACACCTTCTTTCTTTATTAATAAATCTATGGCTTTCAAAAGTATTACAAATGACTTACCCGCCGATGTAGGAGCTGAAATGCCAAGAAGTTGATTTGTGTCAACTGCTTCCCAGATTTCTTTTTGGAAATCACTTAAAAGGAATAACTTTTCACCAACAATGACTTCGTTTTTTAAGTGAGCTAATGTGACTGCAAATTGGTTTATCAAACTTTCACTAAATGAGTAAGTCTTCTCTAATGGTGAATATTCAGGGTCTGCCATTACAGAGGTTGGTCCAAAGCCAGCCCTTGACAGAAAGAGGATAAGGTAGTCCTTCAGTCCACTCCAACTTGGATTACGATAAGTCCATAGTAAAGAACTAATCCCAATAAGTTGCTTTTTTGATAATTCGTCATTTCTAATAGATAATTCATTTAAAACGGAGATGCTTTCTATCAGAAAGTCCTCATCTAAACCATCATCAAACCCCTCATCGATAAATTTTAACTTTGATGCATTTGAGCGCAACTCTAAATTTAGCAATATTGATAATATTTCATTTGGAGTTATCATTTTCCTATTCTTTTTTGAAATTGACTAATTAACTCATCTAATTCCCAAATTGGAAAAACAATGTAATTAAGTCTTGGCAACAGACCATCCTCAATTTGGTCAAATAATTTTCGGTCAACTCCTTGGCCCCTCTCAGCGATGATATTTATTATATTTTCCTTTATTTCTTTTTCACTGTTTTTTTCAAAAGATTTATTCTCACAATATGTTATTATTGAGACAAGATGTATTTCCGTATTTTTCAAAGTGCCATTTTTGTATGCAATTGCAATATTGGTTAAAGGCTCATTTATGAATGAATCGTAAACATAAAGACCCAATTCTTTACGATGATTTTGATAAGTATTGAGAATGCTTTCAATTGCATCTTTGAAGGCAGTGTTGAATTGATACTTACTTGTATAAGTTTTAGCTTCACCCAAATACAGAATATTTTTCCCACCCTTAAAAGTATAATGAATCGCATCTGCTCCATATCTTTCCATTTCACCAGATGTAGTTATCGGCATTTTCCTTAAAAGTGGAACTGCAGAAAAAAAGCTTTGCAAGAGATTAAAGAGCAACAACTCACCAAATTGACCCTGAGAAACTAATTCTCGACAATCTTTATTTCTGAATTTTTCAAAAGTTAAATCTACTAATGCTGCTTGAGCGTTTAGATTGGTTCTTCCTTGAGCAATAAAGTTGTTTAAAATTTTTTCAGCTTCTGTTTGTGAATATATCCATTCTGTTATAGTATTCACGAGTTCCTTGCAGAATTCTTCTCTAAATTCTTGTCTGTCAATATAATTTATACAAGTGCCATAGTGTTCTTTATTTGGCAATAAATTAAAAGATTGTTGCACCCAATGAACATGATTCATGAACATTTGCGTACATGTTGTCATATTCCTTAATTCTTCTTCAGTCATTGGTGTTTAATTTTATTAATCTGTTCCTACCTCACTACTATCAATTTTGCCAGTTCTTTAAAATATCCCTTTACATCGGTGGGTGCAATTCCTCACGCCACCCGATAAATCTCCCCCTCCAACTCCCTCACCGCCGCCAAAAACCGCTCCTTCCCGCCAAACTCCCGCAGTATTTCGATGGGGGAGCCGAACTCGTTCAAGGTGCGCACCTTTAGCACGTCGAGGGATTCGAGGTTGGTGATGCCTTCGTCGGCGTATTTGTCAAGCAGTGCTTCGAGCACCCGGCGGGCCTGTTCCCCGTATTTGGTGAAGTAGTCCCGCTTTTTGACGTTCATCGCCCTCTCCCGGCGAGTCAGGGGTGGCTGGTCGTAAGCCACGTGGCAGATTCCCTTCGGGAATGACAATGCTGTGCCTACGGCTTCCTGCAAGTTTTCCACAGGTACGCCCTGCTCTTGCAGTTCCTGTATCAGGGCCTCCTTGCGGTCGGCGCTTTTCCAGCGGCTGAGGAAGGCGTCGAGCGAGGCGTACTGGCCTTTGATGAGTTTGGAGGTATAGTCTTTCAGGCTGGTGGTGATAGGCTTGCCTTCGTGGTCGAAGTGCAGTTCCCGGCTCACCAGCACGGTCACGTCCACACCATTTACATATACTTTATTGGCGTAGCCCGTTTTGGTGGGCGGTTCACCAAAGAAGTTTTTGGTCTTGGGTGGCTGTATTTCGATTGCTACACCGCTCTCCTCGTCTATGATGGGCATATCCTCCAGCGCTTCCTCCTCGTCAGCAATGAGGGTGGACAGGTCTTCGTCTTCGTGGTATGTCCTTGCGGGCAGTATCGGGTCGCCATCGAAGGCGGGGTCGGCGAATAGGTCGGTCACGTTGCGGAAGTCGAGGATGGTGAAGTACATCTTGCCGTACTCCTCATTGATGCGGGTGCCCCTGCCGATGATTTGCTTGAACTTGGTCATGCTGTTGATATTGGCATCCAGCACGATGACCTGGCAGGTCTGGGCGTCCACCCCGGTCGTCATCAGTTCGCTGGTGGTGGCGATGACGGGGTACGGCTCTGCGGGGTCGTAGATTCCCTTCGGGAATGACAAGCAGCGGTAGCCCTCGTCATTGCCGCCCGTTATCTGCATGACGTATTTGTGGTTTTGGGCCACGAGGTCTTTGTTCCAGTTGGCGAGGGCGCTGCGCATCCGCTCGGCGTGGTCTATGTCCTGGCAGAAGACGATGGTCTTGGCCGTGCGGTCGAGGCCCTTCAGGAATTCGGTGACCTTCTGCGCCACCACGTCCGTGCGCTCGTCTATGACGAGCTTGCGGTCGAAGTCACGGGTGTTGTAAATGCGGTCTTCGACGAGGTGGCCGCTCTTGTCGGTCTTTCCTTTTTCGGGCCGCCAGCCTTCGAGGTCCACGCTGATGCCGATGCGCACGGTGCGGTAGGGGGCGAGGAAGCCGTCGTTGATGCCCTGCCGCAGGGAGTAGGTGTAGATGGGTTCGCCGAAGTAGTCATAGTTGCTGGCTTCGTGGGTTTCCTTGGGCCTTGGGAATTGGTCGAGGGGGAGTTCATGTTCGATGGCCGTACTTAGACCTGTCAGGTTTTTGAAACCTGACAGGTCTTGGGTTACCTTCGGGTCGTCAGGATTCAGACCCGTCAGGTCTTGGCTTGCCGTCCGGTCGTCGGGGTTCAGACCCGTCAGGTTTACAAAACCTGACGGGTTTTGGGCAACGCTCCTGTCGTGAAATAAAAACCCATCCCCATTGCTGCTGAACACGCAAGGGATATCCAAAATCTGTGCATACTCCAACGCCTGTTGGATGTCAGCCCGCACGGAGTAGTTGTTGTCCTTCGCCTCGATGATGGCGATGGGGATGTTTGGCTTATAATAAAGGATATAGTCAGCCCGCTTGCCTTGGCCACGGGCGGCGAGTTTGCCACGGACGTAGATTTTCCCTGCGGTAAATGAGACTTCTTCGAGTAACTGCGTGTGCTTGTTCCAGCCAGCGGCTTCGAGGGCGGGGGTGATGTACTTGGTACAGATGTCCCGCTCGGAGAGTTGTTTTTTGTTCAACTGCATGGCGGGAAGGTGGTTTGGTGAGGTAAAATTACAAGACCTGTCAGGTTTTCAAAACCTGTCAGGTCTTGTCGTGCTAAATTGAATGGGTTTACAGTGGCTTTCATGCTTGGATTTCTAGTGCGCTGCAAGTTAATCAAACCCTTGAAAACCCAAAGAATCCATGCGGTTTTTTCATCATTCCAACATCCTGGAAAACAAAGACTAATGGCAATTAACGACAGCTTGCGCTATCACCAAAAAATATTTTATTGATTCGAATGAACTTGGTATAAGTTTTGGTGAATTTCTTTCATTCCTTCTGTAATATTATATATTCTCTCGTCCCTTCTTATTATTTATATTGTAATTAAATAATCTATTAATACTTTACCTATGAAAAAGACAATTAATCGCAATCCTAAACAGTACCCCCGTCTGTACAATTGTACCCAACAGAACTTCATTTCGGTGGCACTTCGGGCCTGGGGCTATTGCCTGACACTGGTCTCCCGATTTGCAGCAGCAAGTGGCATCTACACAACGACCTATATTGCGGACCAGGTAACCAAAGTGAATGAAGCCGATGCGCTGCCGAACAATGCTCAACGGATGTCAAGCCGTATAATAGCCCACTTCGACTTAATATACGCCAATGTTTCGGTGCGGAAATCATGGAAAATGCTAAAAGCCTATATCACTATCGCTTATGCCCAGCCTTTGCGGAATGTGAAATTGATGGATGCTGGTTATGAATATTATAGGGGTGTCGGTGCCGACAAATGGGAAGACACGGCCACATTGATCACCATGGCCAAGGCATTCATGGCTGCTAACCTAACAGAACTTACAGCCAACGACAATATGCCCGCCACTTTCCCGGATGATTTTGATGCTATTACCACCACTTTTACCAATGAGCGTACAGTGTTCATGAACCAGAAAGAAAGCGCTCTGGAAGGCACCACACTCAAGGACAAGTCTATCAGGGAACGGGAAGAGGAGCTTTCCGTGATGCTGCTATTGGCCAAGAGCATTTTCGAAGACGAACCGGACAACCTCAAGAAATTCACTTTCACTGACCTTTTAAAAGAAGTGCGTGGAACCGATGCTGCCGGCCTCAAGGGCCTGATAACGGACGGTGCGACTGAAATGCCACTTCAAGGCGTTTTGGTGTCGAATGGTGTAGATACCGTCACCTCTGGTTCAGATGGGAAATACTTCCTCGAAATGCCTTCTGGCAGCTACCGCATCAGCTTCAATCTCACGGGTTACCAAGAAGTTATTTTGGAAAACAGGCTAGTGAAAGTGGGCATGAAAGGCAGGTATAATGCAGCACTACAACCTGTCCCAATGGCGGATGCAATTTCCGTTGCGGACAATGCCCCAACGCCCAACGATGTCAGCACAGAAGCACCTCAATCGCAATCGGAATTAACGGAAGAAGACATGTCAGAAGGTGCTTGACAGTTGGAGGCTTTAGCGGGTTTCTCAAGTTTAGCAGGTTTAATCCACAACTCAGATTAAACCTGCTAAGCCCATAATACCTTCGCATAAAATCCCCTACATTTGCCCCATGCCGCACCCGTTACCCACCAATGTAAAACTAATCGAATGCCCCCGTGACGCCATGCAGGGGCTTAAGGAATTCATCCCAACTGAAACCAAGTCCGCCTATATCAATCAACTGCTGAAAGTTGGTTTTGACACCCTCGATTTTGGGAGTTTTGTGTCACCCAAAGCCATTCCGCAGATGCGGGATACCGCTGAGGTTTTAGGCCAACTTGAACTTTCCAGAACTAAAACTAAACTGCTTGCCATCGTCGCCAATCAGCGTGGGGCAGAGGATGCCTCACAGTTCCCCGAAATCAATTACCTAGGGTATCCATTTTCAATTTCTGAAACCTTCCAAATCCGCAACACGAATGCCACCATTGAGGAATCCCTGCAACGGGTGGAGGAGATTCAGGCCATCTGTTTGCGCAGCAAAAAGGAGTTGGTAGTCTACATCAGCATGGGTTTTGGAAACCCGTATGGCGACCCCTGGAATGCCGAAACTGTGGTGAAATGGGTAGATAGGCTCACAGAAATGGGCATCAACATTTTACAGCTTTCCGATACTATCGGTGTCTCAAACCCTGCCAGCATCAAATATCTTTTCACAAATCTGATACCTTACTACCAGCCAAAAGGCATTGAAATAGGCGCTCACCTTCACACTGAACCGCACAACTGGAAAGAGAAAATTGAGGCAGCTTGGGAGAGTGGCTGCAGCCGTTTTGATGGAGCTATCAAGGGTTTTGGTGGTTGCCCAATGGCCAAGGATGACCTCACCGGCAATATGCCCACAGAGAACATGGTGCACTTTTTTAAAAACAGGGAAGTGGAAACGGGAGTGGATGAGGCGTTGTTCGAAACAGCAATGGGATTGGCCTTGAAAGTGTTTCCGCATTGATAAATTTGGTTATTTGGTTATTTTGTGCCCCCGGATAACAGTTTAGCAATTCAACAAATCATCATATAAACACTCATGGCACAACAAATCGATATTCTCCTTGATAAATATGGCGAAAGCCATCAAAATGCAGTCAACAAACTCATCCATTGGGTTTGTGTTCCGAGCATCATGTTCAGCCTGTTTGGGCTGTTGTATTCCATTCCTTTTCTAACAGAGAGAAGCCTCTTCACCAACTGGGCCACTTATGCCTTGGTGCTAGCCCTGGTTTATTATATGAGGCTGTCCGTGCCAATGTTTATTGGGTTTGTGCTCATTGGTGGTGCAATGGTTTATGGTGTAAATGCTATCTACGAAGCAACCTATGGTGATGCTAAAATGCTAGCCCTTATTTCAGTTGTGATTTTTGCCGTGGCTTGGGTATTCCAGTTTGTGGGTCATAAAATCGAGGGGAAAAAGCCTTCTTTTCTGGAAGATTTACAGTTTTTACTGATAGGTCCAGCTTGGCTGCTGCATTTTATCTACGAGAAAATAGGGATTAAATATTAAGTGGCTTTCTATTGGCACTTGGCTTTTACGATAGCATTTTAGCAGTTTCTGACTGCCAACTGCCCACTGTTAAACTGCCAGCTTTATCGCGTCTCCTTCACGTCCGTTTCCCAGTATTCAGGGCGACGAACTTCGCCTCTTTCACCAATGTCTTCCCCGTGATAATTGCCAAAGCAGTCAAGGATATTTAGGAATAGGTCTTCCCGCTTCGCAATATATAGGTGGAAAAGCTGTAACACCTCCTGCATGGATGCACATTTTTTACCACTGCGCAGATCAATCACCCATTTGCCTTTCATGGCTTTAGCGTTCTTTTCGATGGGGCGGTTCACCCGTGTTTTAGGCATCAAAAATAAATCGAGCACACTGAAAAAATAATAGCCTCCAAGTAAGTTGTCCCGAACAACCATCCCAGAGTAAGGCCCGAATGCAAGAATTTTTCGGGCAGCTAGGTCGTCAATGATGAAAGTATGAGGCTCTTGCTCAGCAGTCAGTTTCCAATTATATAGATTGTATTTCTGGCGTTTTTCTTTTGCATCAAAATAAAATGTCCAAGTCTCGTCGAGCCGAACACTGAAATCCAAGCGTTTGAAGGAGCTTGAATTGTCTTTGTATTCCAGCTTTTTTGATTGAAGAAAAGTCTTGATTTCTTGTTCGAAACTTTGCATTTTTTCAATGATTCATTGGTGAAAAGTGCGATATTATGCCAATTCTATCATTCGGCCATCGGGCAGCAACTCCAGCTCCCTGGCAGTGCTTTTGTCGGCATCATAGTCATTTTCTGAGCCTTCTGCCATTCCACTGACCATATAAATGGTCATGTCTTCATCAATTCGGGCTACTGTCCGCACAATACTGACTCCATCGGAGACCGTCCCAGCGATCACTTGGCGGTCTATGAGTTTACCTGAATTTTCGAATGTCGCCAATACGTATTGGTAATTCAGCAGGCCAGCCTTCCAGTAGAGGATGGCATGTGCATCTTTAAGGCCCTCAATCCGAAAACCTGGAACGAATTCCGTCATTTCATCCACATCGGGCTCAATAGGCAATATGAAATCCTCCACTGCTTTGTGTGGCAGTGGCTCATTCTCGACACTGAATACAGAGGCATTTTCTTCTGTAATAGAAATGGGAAGTTTCTCCTCCGGGAATATTTGTAGAAATTGGTTAAATGTCATTTTATATCAATTTTGACCAGCTATTGCCAGCAATTCCGGCAAATGTAAGATGGTGCAGCGAAGGAAATCGGGATAGCTGGAAGAATCTTCGTCAAATTCTAAATGCCACGGGTATTTTTGCGAAAATCAATAGCATGACTACTTTAGAAATCCATCGGGATTTTCCATTAAAAAAGTTGAATACGTTTGGCATAGCTGCCGTAGCAGAGGAACTTGCTATCGTCAGAACTGCGGCTGCACTGCATGAGCTTATCTTTTTGAAGCGCCCAAAAGTTTGGGTGCTTGGCGGTGGAAGCAATGTATTGCTCACCAAAAACCTACCCGGACTTACCATCAAAAATGAAATTGACGGAATTGAAGTCATGCTAGAGAATGAACAGGAGGTTTTGGTCAAAATCGGGGGTGGGGTAGTGTGGCATAATTTGGTGGTTTGGGCGGTTGAACAAGGCTTGGGAGGCATCGAAAACCTTTCCCTGATTCCCGGAACAGTCGGTGCTGCTCCTATTCAAAACATTGGCGCCTATGGCGTTGAATTGAAGGACGTTTTTCACTCATTGGATGCTTATGATTTGGCCAGTGGCGAGGCAGTTACTTTTCATCATTCAGAGTGCCAATTCGGTTATCGGGACAGTATTTTTAAACGGGCTTTACAGGGCAGGTTTTGCATTGTAAACGTTTACCTGCACTTGAGAAAATCGCCAATTGTCAATACAGGTTATGGCGATATTCAGCGGGTTTTGCAAAGCTGGGACATAACTGAACCCAATATTCAGGATGTCAGCAATGCCGTTATCCACATCCGTCAGAGCAAACTGCCTGACCCGGCAGTGATTGGTAACGCAGGTAGTTTTTTCAAAAACCCTGAACTGGAAGCAAATGACTTTCAACGGTTCATCAGCAAATTTCCACTTGCACCTAACTACCCACAATCCGATGGCAGGGTAAAAGTTCCAGCAGGCTGGCTCATTGAAAAAGCTGGTTGGAAGGGAAAGCGCTTTGGCGACGCAGGTTGCCACGCCAACCAAGCCTTGGTTTTGGAAAATTATGGAGATGCAAAAGGAGCAGAAATTTTGGAATTGGCCCACAAGATTCAAGCGTCAGTTCGGGAAGCATTTGGTATTGAGATTACCCCAGAGGTGAATATCTGGTAAAATTAAACTGCCCTGCTTTAGTCAAAAGCAGGGCAGTTAATTCAGCAAAATCAATGCAAGGAAGTGCTATTCATTGGGAATGGGTTCAAGGTGGAACGTTACCTCCTCGCCAACTAGGTCCCATTTACCACTCCCCAAGTCTTTGATGTCAAATTCATTTTTGTCATCCTCATCTTCCCACAGGTAAAATTTGCCATGCTTTATCTCCCATGAATTGCCGGAACCAATTTGAATTTTTGACCGCTTTCCAAACATGACCGAACCATCTGGCCTGAAATCAGCCTTGAAACGTAGACCTTCCACAACACCTCTGCCCAGGTCAATGCCCATTTTCCCAAGGCTCTCCCCAAGCCCGGTCAAGCCCTGGGCCAATTCACCCATGCCCTCCACAAAATTTCCCACCGCATTGCCTAGATGGCTGTCCTTTCCCATTTCATCGTCTATATCTTCTTTTGCTTGTGCAATGTCTTCCTGTATTTCTTTTTTTGCTTGCGCAATTTCCTTTTCCATGTCTTTTTTAGCTTTTTCCATCTCCTTGTTTGCCTCTGGCAAATGGAGCGTAACTTGGTATTTTCCAGCAAATTCAGCCTTACGGGCTTCATCACTTTGGCAGGAAGCAAATAATAGGAGCAACAGGGCTATTGAAAGGTACTTCATCATGAACGCTATGAATTTAAGAAGGTGAAAGAATGCCGCAATTTGAGTTTCCACCATCATGAAGTCGTTTTTTATTCTGCAAAAACAAGGGAAAATTGGACAGAAATAGTTTTGATACAACTTGAAAAGTCCCAAGCATAGAAAACCACAAACGGGAATTTTTTGCCAAATGAACTTACCTTTGTGCTTCCTAAGCAATTGGAACCGCCGTTGTAAAACAAAATCCTCCCTCAAATCATTTTTACAACTCAAAACAATGATAGCATGAGTGTAACCTTGCAAGAAGCAATCAAAGACCGTATTCTCATATTAGATGGTGCGATGGGCACCATGATTCAGCGGTACAAGCTCAATGAGGGAGATTACCGAGGCGAGCGATTCGCCAATTGGCACCTGGACGTGAAGGGCAACAACGATATGCTCAACATTACTAAGCCAGATGTAATCGAAGCTATCCATCGGGAGTATTTGGAGGCTGGTGCCGACATTATTGAAACGAACACTTTCAGCTCTACGGCAATTGCGATGGCCGATTACGATATGCAGGAATTTGCCTATGAGCTGAGTTTGGAAGGTGCCAAAATTGCACGTCGAGCAGCCGATGCTTTCACTGCTCAGAATCCTGAAAAACCTCGATTTGTTGCTGGTGCAATTGGCCCGTTAAACAAATTGCTTTCCATGTCTCCAAATGTGAACGACCCAGGCTATCGTGCCGTCACTTTTGACGAGTGCATGAATGCCTACTACGACAATGCTCGTGGTCTGATGGATGGCGGTGTTGACCTACTTTTGATTGAAACCATAACTGATACCCTAAATACAAAATCAGCGCTTTTTGCAATTGATAAATTGTTTGAAGAAAGGGGGGGGAAGCTACCTATCATGATTTCTGGCACAATTACCGATGCCAGCGGCCGAACGCTTTCTGGCCAAACTGTTGAGGCTTTTTGGATTTCGGTGAAACATGCCAAGCCTTTTTGCATTGGCTTGAACTGCGCCCTCGGCGCCAAGGAAATGCGGCCACATTTGGAGGATTTGGCAACAATTGCTGACTGTTATGTGCACGCCTACCCAAATGCAGGCCTGCCAAACGAAATGGGCGAATACGACCAAACGCCCCATGAAATGTGCCACTTCATCGAGGATTTTGTAGAAAGCAATTTTGTAAATATTGTGGGAGGATGTTGCGGTACTACGCCTGACCACATCCGGCACATGGCCGAGCATGTCAGCAACATGAAACCCCGACAAATTGCACCCAAACCGCATTTCACCATGTATGCGGGCATGGAGCCGCTCATCGTTCGGGAAAACATGAATTTCATTAATGTTGGTGAGCGCACGAACGTCACTGGCAGTCGCAAGTTTGCGAAGCTGATAAAGGAAGGCAACTACTCCGAGGCGCTTTCCGTTGCGCAGCAACAAGTGGAAGGTGGCGCTCAAATCATCGACGTGAACATGGACGAGGGCCTCCTCGATAGTGAAAAGGCAATGGTCACTTTCCTCAACCTCGTCATGGCTGAACCTGATATTGCGAAGCTGCCCATCATGATTGACAGCTCCAAATTCAGCGTTATTGAAGCTGGTTTGAAATGCGTACAGGGCAAATGCGTTGTGAATTCCATTTCTATGAAAGAAGGAGAGGCGGAGTTCATTCGACAAGCAAAATTGGTAAGACGCTATGGTGCTGCCGCAGTTGTGATGGCTTTCGATGAACAAGGCCAAGCCGACACGATTGAAAGGAAAGTGGAAATTTGTGCAAGGGCTTACCAGATTCTCACGGAACAAGTTGGCTTCCCTCCAGAGGACATTATTTTCGACCCAAACATTTTTGCGGTTGCAACGGGCATTGAAGAACACAATGAATACGCAAAGTATTATATCGAAGCTTGCCGACAAATCAAACAACGCTGTCCAGGAGTTAAAATCAGC
The DNA here is from genome assembly GCA_016124585.1 of Bacteroidota bacterium. Taxonomy (GTDB): domain Bacteria; phylum Bacteroidota; class Bacteroidia; order Chitinophagales; family Saprospiraceae; genus UBA6168. The sequence goes on from WGNL01000004.1 coordinate 379,122, forward strand.
GGCGGCGTGAGCAACCTTTCCTTTAGTTTCCGTGGAAATGACCGAGTTCGAGAGGCGATGCATTCTGCCTTTTTGTATCACGCGATCCAAGCTGGGATGGACATGGGTATTGTGAATGCAGGCATGATGGAGATTTACGAAGAAATACCTAAAGACCTTTTGGTTTTGGTGGAAGATGTCATTTTCAATCGCCGACCTGATGCCACGGAACGACTAACCGATTTTGCCGAAAAAATAAAAGGGGAAAGTGGCGGCATGCAAATCCAAAAAGATTTGGAATGGCGAAATGCCTCTGTTGAAAAAAGGCTGGAACATGCACTGGTAAAAGGGATAACAGATTTTATCGAAATAGATACGGAGGAAGCTAGGCAGAAATTTCCGCTGCCATTGTATGTCATTGAAGGCCCGCTCATGGATGGAATGAATGTAGTGGGTGACCTTTTTGGAGCAGGCAAAATGTTCCTGCCCCAAGTGGTCAAATCAGCCAGGGTTATGAAAAAAGCCGTGGCTTACCTTACTCCATTTATCGAAGCAGAGAAAATGCGCTCTGGTGATACAAGTGCCAAAGGAAAAATCCTTTTAGCGACGGTGAAAGGCGATGTTCATGATATTGGAAAAAACATTGTCGGTGTCGTCCTTGGCTGTAATAATTATGACATCGTTGACCTAGGAGTAATGGTGCCCGCTGATAAGATTTTGGAAAACGCAATTGCAGAAAACGTTGATATGATTGGCTTAAGTGGCCTAATTACCCCCTCATTAGATGAAATGGTACATGTGGCAAAAGAAATGCAGCGACGTGGTTTTAACATGCCACTCCTGATTGGTGGAGCAACCACGTCAAAAACTCATACAGCTGTGAAAATTGAGCCACAATATACAAATGGTCCAGTTGTACACGTGCTTGATGCATCGCGTAGCGTAGCTGTGGCCTCTACACTGGCCTCATCGGATGAAAATGCGCGATCAAATTTTGTGATTGATACCAAGAAGGAATACGCCACGATCAGGGAGCAACGTTTGAACAGGGCATCCTCAAAGAAATACCTAAGCATTAATGAAGCCAGGTCAAATCGACATAAAATTAATTGGTCTGGATACGAGGTACCTAAACCTAATTTCTTGGGTGTAAAGGTCTTTGAAGATTACAGCATCGAGGAATTGAGCAATTATATAGACTGGACTCCTTTTTTTGCAAGTTGGGAACTCCGAGGAAAATACCCTGCTATTTTGATGGATGAGACTGTCGGTGAGCTTTCCCGACAACTTTTCAATGACGCCCAATCCTTGCTTCGCCGGGTAATCGATGAAAAATGGCTAACTGCAAAAGCAGTAATTGGAATTTTCCCTGCAAATGAAATTGACAGAGACAGTGTTGAATTGTACAGAGACGAGAGTAGGAGAGAAGTGCTAAAAACGCTACATTTTTTGCGGCAGCAAGTGGAAAAAACGGCTGGCCAAGCCAATGTTTCGCTTTCCGATTTTATTGCACCAAAAAAGTCAGGAAAGGCAGATTATTTAGGTGTTTTTGCTGTTTCCGCCGGCTTTGGAATTGATAAATGGGTACGGCACTTTGAAGAGAACCACGACGATTACAATGCAATTTTGTTGAAAGCAATAGCCGACCGCTTGGCTGAGGCATTTGCTGAGCGGATGCATGAGCGAGTACGAAAGGAATTTTGGGGGTACGATATTGATGAAGCGCTTGATAACCAATCGCTTATTGAAGAAAAATACCAAGGTATAAGGCCAGCGCCTGGCTATCCGGCATGTCCTGAGCATACAGAAAAACGGACACTCTGGGAGTTATTGGAAGTTGAGAAAAACACGGGTATTCAACTAACGGAAAGCTGTGCCATGTGGCCTGCTTCATCTGTTAGTGGCTGGTATTTCTCACACCCAGAAAGCAAATATTTTACGATTGGACAGATTTCAAAAGACCAAGTGGTGGACTATGCTTTAAGAAAAGGCATGACAAATGAGCAGGCTGAAAGATGGTTGGCAAGCGTATTAAACTACGACATTTAGATGTGAAAATCACTCCCAGCGAAGATTTCGGCTGTTCTTGATGTAGCGTTTTACATTTAGCCAAAACGCAATAAAAAGGTAAATGATAATTGGCGAGCCAAGGGCAGCGAATGAAAGGTAAATAAAGTACATGCGGACACGGGCCGAGGCAAGCCCCATTTTGTCACCCAAATAGGAGCAAACACCGAAGGCTGAACGCTCCATTAAGTCTTTCACTGTCTTCATGCCGTAAAAATAGTGGGTTAATCCAAAAAACAAGGCAGATGCTGGATATTAATCGAAGCACCTGCCTTTTTGTTTTCAGGATTTCTAAATTCTACTGCAACTGCACCTGCTTTTCTTCCATCAATTTACGGATATTGATGAGTGCATAGCGCATGCGACCAAGAGCAGTATTGATGCTCACCCTAGTCAATGCTGCAATTTCTTTAAAGCTCATATCGGCATAATGCCTAAGAATTACTACTTCTCTTTGCTCTGCTGGAAGCATGTCCACTAGGTGACGAATGCGGTCGTGCGTTTGGCTTCGCATGATAAGTTGTTCTGCATTCGGGTCCTGAGAACCGATGACATCAAAAATATCAAACGAATCGTTCATGTGAACATGAGGCCTACGTTTTCCTCTGCGGTGGTAATCTACACAGAGGTTGTATGAAATTCGTAATGCCCATTGGCCAAACTTTCCTTCGTGGTTGTATTTTCCACTTCGAAGGGTGTTGACAATCTTAATGAAAACTTCTTGAAAGATGTCTTCGGCAAGCGTCTCATCTTTCACAAAGAGGTAGATGGACGTGTAGATTTTCTGTTGATAGCGGTCCAGTAATTCTTTGAATGATTTTTCATCACCTTCAAGGTACTGCGCGATCAGCTGGTGGTCATTTACTGGCATTACTTGCATAACTAAATCAAAAGTTAGATTAGAAAAAACAGTTTACGATTTAGTGTAGAAGTTTATGCCGTATAGAAAATCTATTTAGTGGAAAGTTAAAAAATGATTTGTAATGTGCTAAAAGCAATAAAGACGCCAAATTAAGTCTTTTGTGGTAGAAAAATAAAACTTTGGCGTTTTTAACAAAAAATTAAGCAGGATTGAATAATAAAACTGACAAATTATTCAACTGATAGTTGCAAAGAAAATTCGATATTCTCATTTTGTCAAATTTAAAGTTCAAAATAATCCCCAAAAGGAAAAAAACTCAACTAATGAGTAGAATTCTTTTAAAGCTTCCCATAAGAACTTCTTAAATTCTAAATGAAATCAATTTCTGAAACCAAATCATGGAGGAAAACCTAAAGATTGGAATCTGCCTTAGATTGCTACTTTTGCAAAAAAGGAATTATCAAAACAAAATCAAAAACATGAAAAGACAAAAAATAGTAGCTGGCAACTGGAAAATGAACCTTAATTTCCAAGAGGGAAGAGACCTTGCCAGCGAAATAATACGCTCAATGGGCCCTACAGAGGTTCTAGCTATTCTTTGCCCACCATTTGTTCACCTCAACCACTTATCGGTATTGGCAAATGGGGTTTCGAATCTTGAAATTGGAGCCCAAAATTGCCACCAGGTCGCTTCTGGAGCCTATACTGGTGAAGTGTCAGCCAGTATGATTAAATCTGTAGGTGCCAATTTTGTAATCATCGGCCATTCTGAGCGTAGAGAATTTTTTAATGAGAGCGACAACTTGTTGGCGGAAAAGGTAAATGTGGTATTGCAAAATGATTTACGACCGATTTTTTGTTGTGGAGAGAAATTGGATATCCGTGAGGCTGGAAGTCATGAAGCTTTAGTTGGAAGCCAATTGGAAAATGGCTTGTTCCATTTAGACAGCGAAGCTTTTTCTAAGGTTGTTATTGCTTACGAGCCTGTATGGGCTATTGGTACGGGGAAAACTGCCTCACCAGCTCAGGCGCAAGAAATGCACCAATTTATTAGGAGCCTAATAGCAAAGAAATATGGTAGTGAAATAGCAGAGGCTACTACAATTTTGTATGGTGGAAGTTGCAAACCTGATAACGCCTCTGAGATTTTTAGCCAGCCGGATGTTGATGGCGGTTTGATTGGCGGAGCCTCTTTAAAAGCAAAGGATTTTGTTGCGATTCTGGGGAGTTTCCCTAAACAATGACTAAAATGAATCTAATTTACAGAGCTTTTCTATTCTAAGTCTTTGCTTGCAAGTGATTTCTTAAACTTAGTTTCAAAAAGATAGGCTGTAATTCTAAGTTTTATCCAGCTTCACTGTAATTACAGTTCATTTTGAGCCTTGAGGCGCCTAATAAATAGGGAAACATTCTTATTATATTTGGCGATCAATGTTGGACTTACATTACGATTGGTGGCAGTTTTCAAGATCGTTTTGGCTCCTTGCAAATCATTCTCTTTCAATAAGTTGTCGACTTGGATTGCAATCAGTTCAGGGTTATTCCGGTCCATTTCTAGCCCTTTTGTTACCAATTGTTTAGTGATTGTATTACCCAGCTTGCTACTGGCTGTTGCAGCCTTGATAATGTCCTGCTTGCTAGCTTGACGTTGTTCAGCCTTTATTTTTGTTGGTTCTACGATTTTTTCCAATCGCTTGATTTCCACTTTAGTGGCCTTTAATGTTTCACGAATGGCAGGTTCCTTTTCTGGCTTTAATTTTATTACGGTCTCAAAATCTTTCTCCGCAGCATAAAGCTGTTCAGAATTCTTAAATGCAATTGCTCTAGTAAGCAACAAATCAGGGTCATCAGGTCTTTTATTTAGTGCCACGTTCAAATCTTCAATGGCACCTATATACTCCCCAGCCTCCATTTGAAGGTTTGCCCGATTGTTTCGCCCTAACCAATAGTTTTCATTCCAACTTAGACAAGTATCAAGTGCTACTTTGGCTTTTTCTTTTTCGTTTTTTGCGATGTAGTTGTCAGCCAAAATCATGTACTTAATTAAACTGGCAGTAGTGTCAGATACTTGTGCGGCGTTCATTGCTGTAATGGCACCATCCATATCACCATCCAACTGGGCTATCATTCCCAATAGCAGCTTCAAGGAATTTTCAAGGTCTTGAGTAAGTTCACCAGAAGATGCAATGATGGACAGAACATCTTCTGTAACTACCGTTTGCTCTCCTTCATCCTTGAAGCCTGTGGTTTGATTCATCTGAGTAAACGGAATTTTGCCATCAATGTCTTTGCTGCCCAAGTACTTATAAAGTGTTTTGATAACGGTTTTGTCACCTTTCTCATCCAGAAGCCCCCAAATTACGATGGTTGCTTTGTTGTCTAGACCTCGCCTTGCTCCTTCCTCGAAACTTAAAGTTCTATCCGCATCGAACCCTTCACAAATTTCAAAGTCGGCATCTTTGAACGATTCAATCCCTTTGCAGAATTCAGCCAATCTATCAATAACCAATCCCTCTGGCCTCGATTTACTTCCAGAAGGTCTGTAAAAAGGGATGATTAGAAAGTTTTTTGAAGTGGCATCTTTGAACGTTACAGTACACTCATTTTTTCCATTGGATGTTATTGGGGTAGAGGCTGGATTATTGCCAATTTTTTTTACTAAAATTAAGACAGCTACAGTAAGCAAAATAAGTGGTACCCCAATAATCAGAAGCCATTTGTTGGTTTGTGAATTCGTTTTTCCCGAAATGTTTTCACTTAACAATCCAGCTGGGTTTGTTTCATCATTCTCAATAAAATCCAACAAATTGAACAAGCCCTTTCTTACTTGACCAAAACTCAATTCAGCATTTTCGAAACTGATGGTACGAGCAGATTGCTCAAGTTTCGTTTTCGAAAACAAAGACGAAATATGCAAAGCCTCCGTATAGAGCTTTTTGAAGGCAGGTTTGTCCACCAAAAAATCTTTAATCAATTTAAGTGCTTGCTCGGTATTGCCTTCAGCAAGTAAATCCTTTGCGGATAGAAGCAATGTGAGTTTGTCCATGTGGCGTTAGATTTGGAGCGAATTTAATGTAAAGCCCTGATTTGCGGTCGATTTGCTTTTCAAAGAAAGCGGAACGCTCATTTTTCTTGTGTAATTTTGCAAAAACCTAATTTGGTTAGTTTCGTTAAACTGGCACTACAATGGCTAGCACTGCGTTTACTCAAAAAATGTATTGAATGAAATTATTCTCGACCTTATTTGCTTCCTTGTTTTTTTTAATCAATATGCTGGAAATCAACCAGTTACACGCTCAAAAGTATAGCAACGAGTTCTTGTCAATAGGAATTGGTGCGAGGGCGCAAGGGCTTGGAAATTCTGTTGTAGCTAGTATTGATGATGTAACGGCTGGTTATTGGAACCCAGCAGGTTTAGCTGCTATCAGTCCAGACAAAGGTTTGCAGATTGGGGCCATGCACTCTGAATGGTTTGCTGGAGTAGGCAAGTTTGACTATATCGGCCTGACGCTTCCTTTTGGCAATACAAATCGTAGGCTTGGGCTTTCACTAATTCGCTTTGGTATTGACGACATACCAAACACACTGAGCCTTTACGAAGATGACGGCACGGTTAATTATGATAATATTGTTTCTTTTTCGGCTGCTGACTATGCTTTTCTGACCAGTTTTGCCCAACGGCTGAATTCAAAAGAAAACAGTGACTTGTTAGTAGGTGGTAATGTGAAAATTGTTAGACGAGTCATCGGGACTTTTGCAAACTCTTGGGGCTTTGGTGTTGACCTTGGGGCTCAATATCGTATCGGCAAATTAAGATTAGGCGCAACTGCTAGGGACATCACCACAACTTTCAATGCATGGCATGTAACTTTTACAGATAAAGAAAAAGATGTACTAATCAATACTGGCAATGATTTGCCAGACATCAATTCCGTTGAGATAACAAAACCACAAGTGTTGCTGGGGGGAGCTTACACATTTGCCTATAAAAAACTCAAGTTTACACCTGAGGTCAACTTGGTTGCAACAACAGATGGCAAGCGCAACACCTTGATTTCAGCTGACCCAATTAGCCTGGACCCAAGTGCGGGCATGGAGGTGAGCTATAACGATTTCTTGTTTTTACGTGCCGGCATTAGTCAATTCCAAAAGGAGCAAAATTTCGACGGGTCGGATTTTTTCACTTCAAGGCCAGCACTTGGGATAGGGTTGCAACTTTACAGCCTTAGAGTTGACTATGCATATACCAATCTAGGCGATTCTCAAAACAGATACTCCCACGTAGTTTCCCTGCAACTTGATTTGAAACCAAAGAAAAAAACAGTTTCAGGCTTTTAATCCCATAATCTTCGATGAAACCTCAATAGATGATTCGGGGCATTTTCGTTGAAGATTTCCAAAACTAGCATTTTAGTTTTTCGTGGGTCATTCGGAAACAGTATTTTGATAGGGTTGTGCACATAACCGTTGTCTTCAAACATTAAAATCTGCCGGTTCCGGTTCGGTATTCTGAACATTTTTAGTTCCGCTGCATCTTTTGGAAGCGGCAATTCGCCAAATCCTTCCTCCTTCAAAAATTCACGAATCATAGCCAAGCAATGCTCCAAGGTTGCCCCTGCAAAGCAACATTGATAGCAGTATCCATCACTTGTACCACCTTGGTAGGATGATTCAGATATTGGGAAATTTGCTCTTAAACTCATTTTAATGAATCGAATTGCAAAACTATGCAAGCATTTTTAAAACAACAAGTTTTAATTTAAAAAGCTAATTAATAAACAAAAATTGTTTTTAAGGATTTTAAAAAAAAAATTGAGCAAGATATAGGCAAGCATCATAAACTATTGTAAATTAAGCCTTTAAAACAAAATTTCCAGCTTATGATGAACGAGAGAATTTCCACATTTATGACGCCAAATGTCGTCACAGTCCATCCAGATGACACACTTGAAGTAGTTAAAAAACTGCTTTTTGAAAAACATTTCCACCATCTCCCAGTAGTTGATTCAAATGGCAAGTTGAAGGGAATCATCACTTCTTGGGATTTGATTAAGTCTAACAAGCGCTTTGAGGAGTATGGCGATTATAAGGTCGCTGACTTAATGACCACCAACGTTGCCACGCTTGGCCCTAATGATTTACTTGGTGCTGCAGCAATGGTTTTTTTGAAACACCTTTTCCATGGACTGCCTATTGTAGGAGATGATGGCACCCTGCTTGGGATTATCACAACTCATGACATTCTAAAGTATGAGTTTCAAAAAGAATACCCAGACGATGTATTTGTTAGGGATACCCACTGGGTTGAATCCTAATTAATGAAAGTCATTGATACGCTTGGTGGCTGCTATTGTGGCAGCCACCGTACTAAGCGGCAATGCAATAAGCAATCCAATTAATGTATAAAGCAAGAACATGAAAACTGTGCCATTGCCTATGGCGAGTAGCCTGTTTTTTTGCACAAATTTTATACTTTCCCGATAACGATAATGACGTTCAAGAGTAAAATCCAAATTGCCAAAACCAGCATAATAGGCTTGTACAATGAAAATTAGCACAATGGTAAATGGAGCAAAAATTGGTATCAGGCTTAACAATAAAAGAAGAAGTGTAGCTCCAATTTCCCTAATGATGTTGCGGATTGCAATTTTTAACCCTCTAAGCAAATCTGATACAATATTCTGCATCGAATAATTTACACCTGTTTTCCTTCCAACTAATTGATTTTCAACTTTTTCTGATAATACACTCATGATTGGTGATGACACCACCATTACCAATTGTTTAAATACTAACATACCAATCAAGAGTACCAAGATGCCGCCTAGAACTTGTGTCAATTGGGCCACTACATTTTTACCCCAATCCCAAATCCATAGATTATCCAGAATGGCACCAATATTATCGGAAAGACCCCAAGCCAACATAAAAATGGAGATTCCCAACAAAACACTTAGTAGCCCAGGAAATAATACAAATCTCCACAAACCATACTGATTAATGTGCTTGATGGCAGCGCCATAGGTCGAAATGCCTTCGAATAAATTCTTTAACATGCTTAGCTTTTTCCGAAAGTACAAATGCTGACAAAGACATCATCTGATTTTCTACAGAAATGTTTGAATGTTCGACTGAAACAAAAAGAGGCAGCCATTTGGCTGCCTCTTTTTCCAAAAATTGTTTCGTTTCAGCTCTCCGTCTTCTTTTTCCGGCGAGTCTTGAACATTTCTACTACTTCTTTTTCTTTCATGAAATTCAAATCAACAAAGGTCGTAGAAACGAATTTCTTGATGTCTTGATAATCCCTGCCACGTTTGTCTGTGTATTGGCGTAATGCACGTTTCACAAATCGCATCGAGAGCTCTTTGACATCCTGGTTGAACTGTTGATTTGCGAAGATATTGATGTAAACAGTGTAGATTTTGGAGAGGTCAAATAGCTCATGATAGTCGGAAACTTCCAGGTTATTGATAAGCCTAGCAAGGTAATGGTAGATGACCATCCGAACACATTCATTGATAAGCGATGTGCCTTCATGCCTGTTGTAAAAAGCTTTGACAGCCTCCATTGCTTCCTCTCGCATGTATCCAATGCTGTGCAAGGTATCCATCAGTGCGTAGTATTCAGTCAATTCATCATCAATTGATTTGTCTAGGATACTTGAAATTCGAGCATCGGCTTGAGCATTTAAATCTACTCGCCGGCTTTCGTGCATTTCAAGAATAAATGCCAACCAATGCTTACTAAAATCAGTATGCTTTTTACGAGTAGCATTGAAGTGCTTACGTAGGTGTTCAAAATCCTCGCCTTCTAGATCAAAGAAATTTGCATAAAAACCAAGAATTTGAAGATGCTCATCATGTCCTTGAAATTCCTCGTTTCCAATCAAGGACTTCAAAAATGGCATCAGGCTTTTATTGTCCAATTTCTTTTCTTCCCGATAAATCAAAAAATCTTTCAAAGAAGACCAAAGCACCTTCAGCTCTCCCAATGTTTTTGGGAAATCTGCCGTCATGTAGTTGAAGTTGACGAATTGCTTTTTGTAAATGGCCAAACCCTGTTGACGACCTTCAGGTGAGTAGTATTTATCAAGTTTCTGGCTTTGAAGAAAATACCGAATGCGCTTGTTTTCGATAGGCGTAATCAAGTTTGTGATCCAAATATCACTGCTCAATGCAAAGCCCACCTGGATGCTTTGCCCTATCCGTTTTTTTAAAATTTCAAAATTTGGAGAATGGCAAATGGCCATCAAAACGTCTTTAAAATGGTCTTGAGGACGGGTGTACTTAAATTGTTTGTTGATTTCCCCTCGCAAGACCGAATAGCCAAGGACCCTAGGCAGAAACATTCCTTCAAAATGTTCACTCATCAACATTTTATCCAATGAAACAATTTGAAGTGGATTTTCAGCCGCCACCTTATTATATAACAATTCGATTTTAGGCTCAAACCTGTCTTTCATCTGTTCAAAATAGGATTCCTCTTCTTCGGAAAGATAATAGGCCAATTCATCTGATTCTTGAATTTCGGCTGCAATGGCTTCCAATTCAGCGACATAATTTTCGTCTAATGGTAACATAATATCCCAATATTTGAAAAGAACCTGGCTGAGCAATTAAGCTCGGCCAGGTTCCTTATTAGATAATGATTTGCCCCAAAGGGTCGGGCAAAGATAGTATTCAAAACTTGAGACGCCCAAAGAAAAAATAGAATACTTTAAAGGCGGCTTGATTTAATCCGACAATTTTTTGCTGGGTTGGTAGTACCGCAAATCGGCTACCCTAACGACACCTTTTTTACCGATTTCGCCCAAAATCCGCTTGCTTCTCACAAAACTTGCCAATCGATATTCAACAAAACTTGAATCACCTCGAATCAAACTCTCAATTTTAACCCGATCGGACGCATGGATGATTTTTCCATCTCCAATATACATCGCCACATGTGTGATTTTTTCTTTTTTCTCAGGGGTGGCTTTGCGACCAAAAAACAAAAGGTCGCCTGGTTCGAGATTTTTGAGAGTTGCGGTGTCGGTATCAACATTTTCACCAACATTCACTTGCTGACTAGCGTCCCTTGGCAATTGTATACCGTTTAAAAAATAGGCCATCTTGGTGAAACCACTGCAATCCATCCCTTTTCCTGAGGTTCCTCCCCAGAGATAGGGCCTGCCCATCATTTGTTTTGCAGTTGCTACCAAATTATCAGCATTAGGTTGGCGGCTGGCGAGCCAGTCAGCTAAAGGCATGATTGTATTTTTTTTGATAAAACCAGTCCGGCCATCTGGCATTCCAACTTTGTAAAACATGGATTGATTATCAATAATCTGCAATATATCGCCAGCTACGAGGTCGGTAACTTTTTGTGAGTTTTCGTCTGCTTTTTCATAGGCAAAATCAAAGTCTTGTGTTACAACTCCTCGCTCTGAATTCGACCAATTTTCAAGTTCGTTGGCGTTCATCAGTTGCAGGCCCCCATCATCCAGCCAGCCAAAATAATCGTCTGGGGATTGAACTAGGTAAAAATCGCCCTGCTTTTTCCAGGCACGAAGCGTAGCACCTAATAGGGCTTGTGTTGAAAGTTCTGCTGAATGCTGAGGTTGTGAGCGGAAATTACAAACTGAAACATTAACAACTCCGAAATTTTTGCCGTTAAGTTCTGCCGAAGGCAACAAAACAAGACTGTCTTCAAAGGCAATTCCTGCTAATTTTAATTTATCAAAGAATGTTTTTTTTGCTTCTGGCAAATTGGTTTCTCCTATCAATTTTAACAGTTCTCCATCAACGATGGTGTCAATTCGGAAAAGGGCAACCCGTTTATCAGGTGCGTATTCTTGACGTACTTCGTCGGCGATTTGGTAGGCTTGTTTTAGTTGATAATTTTGCTGACACCCAATCAGAATAATAGCAGATACAAAAAAAACATAGCGAGACATAGCAATCATTTTTTTACAAAAGTATCAAGGAAGTTGGCTTCATTTAAAAAAATACTAATAATCCAAACTGCATTTATTGGTGATGTGGTACTTGCAACTGCAGTTGTTGAAAAGATGTCGGCATTTTTTCCCGAAGCAAAAATCGATTTCTTGCTGAGAAAGGGGAATGAAGGATTGCTTCAAAATCACCCACTTTTAGATGAAATTTTGATTTGGAATAAAAAGGAAAGCAAATATTTGAATCTGGTAAAAATAGCATGGCGGGTAAAGCTTAAGGGGTATGATATTGTAATTAATCTTCAACGATTCTTTTCAACCGGAATAATCACTACTATTTCAGGTGCAAAAATTAGGGTATGTTTCGATAAAAACCCACTAGCCTTTTTTGCCACCCACACGGTTCCACATGAAATTGCGATTAATACTAACTCTATCCATGAAGTTGAGAGAAATCTAAAATTAGTGGCACAATGGACTGATAGCCAATTTGTTAAGCCTAGGATTTACCCTTCAAAATTTGATTTCGAACAAGTTTTTTTTGGCAAAAGATATATCACAATTTCGCCTGCATCTGTTTGGTACACGAAGCAATTTCCAAAAGAAAAATGGCTTGAATTTATGGACAGGGTGGGGGAGTGCACTACCATTTTCTTGCTTGGAGGCCCTGCCGATGAACTACTTTGCAATGAATTGAAATCAGCAAGCAAACATCCAAAAACAATTGTAAAAGCTGGAAAATTAAGTTTCCTCGAATCTGCGGCACTGATGAAAAATGCAGTGATGAATTTTGTAAATGATTCAGCTCCACTTCATTTTGCATCGGCGACAGATGCTCCTGTTACAGCAGTTTTTTGTTCAACTATAAAATCATTCGGTTTTTGGCCCTTGTCTTCAAATTCCATTATCGTTGAAACTGCTGAAGAATTGCCGTGCAGACCTTGCGGGCTTCATGGCAAAAAGAGCTGCCCCCAAGGTCATTTTCGTTGTGTAAAAATTGATGTTGAACGGTTATTGGAGAGATTGCCCGATTGAATTACCTTCACCACAATTCGATTTTCCGCTATTGCAAACAAGATTAAATCAGTCAAACTATGTCCAAATACATTCTGTCGCTTGACCAAGGAACGACTAGCTCCCGTGCCATCCTTTTTGATAAAAATGCTAATATTGTTGCTGTCGAGCAACAAGAGTTCACGCAGTTTTACCCTAAACCAGGGTGGGTGGAACATGATGCCAACGAAATCTGGCAATCCCAGTTCAAAGTTGCTAGTAACTTATTGATTAACAGTAAGGTATCAGTCTCTGACATTGCATCAATTGGAATCACAAACCAACGTGAAACGACCGTTATTTGGAACAAAATAACCGGAGAGCCTATCCACAATGCTATCGTTTGGCAAGACAGAAGAACAGCAAGCATTTGCGATAAATTAAAGGCGGATGGCTACGAGCCACATGTTCGGAAATCAACTGGGCTGGTAATTGATGCCTATTTTTCAGGCACAAAAATTAAATGGTTATTAGACAATATTAAAGGTGCAAGGAAAGAGGCAGAAAAAGGAAATTTACTATTTGGAACAATTGATTCTTGGTTGATTTGGAAGTTGACAGGTGGGAAAGTTCATGTCACAGATTATTCGAATGCATCCAGAACCATGATTTTCAATATTCAAAAATTGAACTGGGATGATAAACTGTTGAAGGCAATGGACATTCCAAATTCAATTTTGCCTGAAGTAAGGTCTTCAAGTGAGGTCTACGGACACTCACAACCAGCCCTTTTTGGAGGCTCCATTCCAATTTCAGGCGTGGCTGGAGACCAACAGGCGGCTTTATTTGGCCAAGCTTGCTATTCAAGTGGAATGGCAAAAAATACTTATGGAACGGGATGTTTCATGCTTATGAATACAGGAACAAAACCTGTAGTATCCAAGGCCGGTTTACTCACAACTATAGCTTGGGGCTTGAATGGTGAAGTTCATTATGCACTTGAGGGCAGTGTTTTTATAGCTGGGGCAGCAATACAATGGCTGAGAGATGGGCTGAAAATGATTCATGAAGCTAAGGATTCAGAATATTTTGCTTCGAAAGTCGAAGACTCAGAAGGAGTTTACGTTGTACCTGCTTTTGCAGGTTTGGGCGCACCATATTGGGATATGTATGCCCGTGGGGCAGTGTTTGGACTAACTCGAGGTACAAGTAATGCACACCTAATCAGGGCAACCCTAGAAAGCATGGCTTTTCAAACTAAAGATGTTTTGACAGCAATGGAAAAAGATTCGAAATTAAAACTGAAAGCATTGCGTGTTGACGGGGGGGCGTGTGCAAACAATTTGCTCATGCAATTTCAAGCCGATATGTTGAACGCAAATGTCGAACGGCCGGAAATAATCGAGACAACAGCACTAGGAGCTGCATATTTAGCGGGATTGGGGGTAGGATTTTGGAAACTGTCCGATATTGAAAATGGATGGCAATTGAACCGTTCGTTTCAACCAACTATGGATGATCAAACTCGAAAACTAAAATATAAAGGTTGGCAGAAAGCTGTAAGTAGGTGCATGGCTTGGGAAGAATAGTCAGTTGAATTACAATTTCTGGCGTTAAGAGATTTTTAACGTTTCATCAAAACCAAATAAAAGTCAAAAATTCTTGAAACTGCCGTTACTTTTTTGATGTGAGACATTATTAGTAGAGCAATTAAATTGGTAGATTGTGTTTTTAAATGATATTTCAGAACAAAATCTTCCTATTCCTATTCTTAGAAATCGAAACTTGGCATAAATTTGCCAATCATTTCCATGAACAATCACAAATTCTGTAAGACTTTTAAATCCTAATTCGCAATGCAGCTTAAATTTACTTTCCTTAGTTTGCTTTTTCTCGTTTTCACAATTAGTTCAGTATCTGCTCAAAGTTCAGCTTCTGTTGATTCAAAAAAACCTACCATTCTATCATCTGAAGAATTTTCAATAAGCTCTGATGAGTGGACATTTTACCTAGACAAAGACAATAAGGTCTATTATATTGATTTTGAATCAATTAGCATCAATTTGAATGATATCCGAGTTTTCAATCAAGAAGGAGAAATTGTGAAATCAGACAAACTTTGGGACTTGCCAGTAAATACAATTTATGAACTTAATATTGGTGACCTTAAGCCTGGCAATTATAAAGTTGAGCTTCGTTCCTATACAGGTGTTATTGAAAAGGAAATCTCGCTTTCAGAATAATATTCTGAATCACGTCAATAAAAAAGCCAGTTGCAAAAACAACTGGCTTTTTTATTGACCCACAATTGTTAAAATTTCGAAAAACTAACCTTCGAAATGAAATGACAAGGTGAAAGTCCTTGAAAGAATCTTGTCAATTATACTAGATTCTGGAAGGTTTTTATCAAAAATTAGAATGTTGTTAAAACCTTGCGAGAATTTAATTTCGGGAGAAAAAATGAAATAGGGGAGAAACATTTGAACCCCTGCGCCTAATTCAAAAGCAAAATCGTTTGGAGCTATCTTTACCAAGGATTCTGCTTGCCTAGAGCGTGAATCACTGGCAACATCAAACGAATATTTTACGCCAGCTACCACAAAAAGTCGTGTATCGTGGAATGGGGCCGATTTATACCTAGCTTGAAAAGGCATTTCTACAAATACTGATTCGACACGGCGTGCGAATGGTTTTTTGTCTGCTCTAGTTGGCGCATAATTGATGTTTCGTTCACCAAACGAAAGCGTTGGCAAGAATCTAAAGTCGAAATTTTCCCCAATTTTAAGGTTTGTAACGATTCCAAGGTTAAATCCAGGCCCAGTCACTGATTCCACTGAGTTTATGCTGTCATTCAGGATGAAATCCCTGGATTGGTAAATCTTGAAATTTGATGAATTGTACCCAAGTGTGATTCCAAAATAATAAGGCTTTTGGTTGAAATCAAGGAAATTGTAATTCCCACGTGCTGTCTGGGCATTGATATTGAAAGAAGAAAACCATGATATTGCAAGGACTGCAACCAGTCTAGTCAAAGATTGAAATTTCATAAAATGGGATAAGATTATTTTGTTGCGACATATAAAGTGCAAATGCCAAGCGTAAACTGCTTAGATTCCACCTTTTCGAAGCCCAATTGTTTGAGCAGATTTACAAAACGCTTGCCATCTGGAAATGCTTGTACAGAATCGTATAAATAACTGTAAGCTTTGGGGTCTTTTGAGGTAATTCGACCAATAACTGGCAAAAAATTCTTAAAATAAAAATTATATAATTGCTTGAAAGGAAATAGTGTAGGCATTGAAAACTCTAAAATTGCGGCTCGTCCTTCAGG
Source organism: Bacteroidota bacterium (assembly GCA_016124585.1). GTDB lineage: Bacteria > Bacteroidota > Bacteroidia > Chitinophagales > Saprospiraceae > UBA6168. The sequence goes on from WGNL01000004.1 coordinate 395,286, forward strand.
TTTTAGCACCCGATGCATTTCGGATATGCCTCTCTCCAAATTTTCAAAATTACGAACACCGAAGGCAACAGTTACAGCATCAAACGAATTACTTTCAAAGTTAATATTTTCACTATCGCCTGAAAATAGCTCGATAGTAGGGGAGAGGTTGCGTTTCTGCAATTTGACCCTGCCAACATCCAACATTTCCTTTGAAATATCTATTCCGATTATTTTATCAGGGTTCAGTTGCTTGGCTGCTTCAATTGCAAGGTCGCCAGTTCCGGTGGCTACATCAAGTATAGTCTTTGGCTTCAAATCACGCAGCGCCATTATTGTTTTTTTTCTCCAACTGATGTCAATGCCAAGTGAAAGGAAGTGATTCAGAAAATCATACCAAGGGGCAATGTTGTCGAACATCGTGGAGACTTGCGACTTCTTACTTTCCTCTTCATTGTACGGTTTGATAGCTGGTGTCAATGCCATTTTTTTTAATTTGGCAAAAGTAACAAAACAAGAGGATTTAGGTTGCAGACTAATAATCTTGAAAATTTATTTAACATAATATAGATTATAGGTGAAAAATTTTAAAACAAACTCAATTGTGGGTTACGCATTTTCTCAAACAAGTCAAGATTGAATGTGTGCGTTTCTTTGCCCTCAAAAAACATCTTTCTCGCCAGAAGAACTTGCTGCCTGATTAGCTGTGCGAATTTTCCTTCTCCACGCATCCGTTCGTCAAACCGGCTATCGCCAAGTTGCCCACCATGCATTTCCTTTATCCGGCTTAAAATTTTTTCTGCTCGATTAGGCAAGTTTTTGTGAATCCAGTCTTCGAAAATTTTTCCAACATCTCCATTTAGCCGCACCACAGTGTAACCAAAACTTAGCGCTCCCAACCTCGAAGTGTATTCAGCTAATTTCAATATTTCATGGTCATTGAGCCCAGGAATAACTGGGGCAAACATTACAGAAACTGGAATTTTTCTAGAAGCTAATTTCTCGATTGCGTGTAACCTAGAATGAATACTTGAAGTACGGGGCTCAAGCCTACGTCTCAAATCTTCATTCAAACTAGTAACTGAGATTGCGACTTGAACTAGCCTGTCTTGCGCTAATTTTTCCAATAAATCTAGGTCACGTAATACTAAACTATTCTTTGTAATGATACTGACGGGATGTCGATAGCGCAGCATCACTCCAAGAATTTCTCTGGTAATTTCCATTTTTCTTTCAATTGGCTGGTAGCAGTCAGTATTGCCAGAAAGCATAATAGGTGACACTTTCCATGTCGATGATTTTATTTTTTCTTCTACTAATTTTGCGGCATTTTGCTTGATTAGAATTTTGCTTTCAAAATCAGTCCCAGCACTGTAGCCCCAATAATTATGCGTGTTTCGGGCATAGCAATAAACACACCCGTGTTCACAGCCTTGGTATGGATTCACAGAATAATCCATAGGCAAATCAGTGCTTTTGACGTTGTTAATCATGGTTTTGGGAAATACCTTAATGTACTCGGTTCTGCTATTTTCGGGCTCCAGTTGCGGGATGTCCAATTCAGTTTCATAAGCCAATTTTTCAAATCGGTTGGAAGGGTTGAACTGTGCTCCCCTACCCTTTTTATAGGTTTCGTTTGGCGTTTCAAAATGTTCCATTTATAAATTATTTGTTTTGCAAAATTATTTAATTTTCGCAAGAAATGAAATAATTTAAAACAATTATTTTTAAAATCAGCTCAACTTCGCTTGGTTGCTAATTACAAAGGACATCAGTTATTGTTTTTTAACAATATTTGCAGATTCAATTTCAAAATTTGATGAACAACTGTTTCATTTCCATAGTCGGAGTTATTGACCACAGAGAAGATTTGTTTCGTCTGCCTGTGTATCTGAACAATCTGTTCGGAGTGCTTCACGAACATTTTTCAGATTTTGAAATAATCCTAGTAAACAATACCAACGGGCTTCGACTAGATGATAAAATCGAAGCACTTGAGAGCTCTTTGAAGCAAAATATTTTTGTACTGAATCTTTCCTCCCCAGTAAATAAAAACCATGCAGTAGTTGCTGGGTTGGACCGGTCAAATGGCGACTACACTGTAATTTTTGAGTTCGATTTTTATCAAAAGCCTGCTATCATTCAAGCGTTGTTTGATGAAAGCAGCAAAGGCAATGACATAGTGTACTTGAGGGCAAAATCTCGTGAATCCAATCTTAGGTTTCGACTTTTTTACAAGCTTTTTTATTGGATTTTAAGAAATTACTCGACACTTCAGGTTGACGACCGAGCCCACGACACCAGAATAATTTCAAGAAGGGCGCTAAACTCGCTTCTCAGGCTTCGAGAGAATTTACGGTACATGAAGGCTATTTATTCTATCGTTGGGTTTCGTACCACTAGTCTGGAAGTGGATGAACCTCTACAACATGATGGAAGTGGGTTTGGAGAAAAATTCAGCACATCTTTGGTCGCAATCACCTCATTCACCACCTTCCTTAGAGCACTTTTGCTCTGGATTTTTGTTGGTTCGCTTGGATTTCTCATTTTCATTATTGGCAATGCACTGAAGGTGAAAATGACCAATGTTGATTTCTTTGGAGACTATCATGATGCTGTGCCAGGCTGGACCTTTTTGGTCGTTTTAACATCCATCTTTTTTGCAATAACTTGCCTGATTCTTTATATCATGTCAATATATTTGTCCAATATTTATGAAGAAATCAAACACAGACCAATGTACATTATCGAGTCTGTGAAAAGGTTCTGATTCAAATTCTCAATCAAAAATTATGAAACGTGTCATCGGAATTGGTGGTATTTTTTTCAAATGTAAAGACCAAGAATCAATGCGGGATTGGTATGCTAAGCATCTTGGAATTAACTCAGAGGCTTGGGGGGCTACTTTCCCCTGGCGACGTGCAGAGAATCCTGAGGAAGAAACATACACTGCTTGGAGCCCTTTTAAAGAAGATACCACCTATCTTAACCCAAGTCAACATGATTTTATGGTTAATTATCAAGTTGACGACCTGCATGCTTTGTTTGAACAATTAAAGAATGAAGGGGTGACAATTGTGGGCGAGATTGACGAATCGGAATTTGGTAAATTTGGATGGATACTCGATCCAGAAGGGAGGAAAATTGAACTTTGGGAACCGCCAAAATGATATTTGATAATTTAAAGTAACATACTGTCTTAAAGAAAGCCGTTGACTCAATAGTCAACGGCTTTTTTATTTATTTCGAAAAAACTCTGGAAACTTTCGAACCATTTAAAGTTTCCTGTGTTTCGGAATGATATTTTTGAATGAACTTGAAAACAGCATTTGATAAATGGATATCAAAGAGGAAATATTAGCAAGGTCAGAGCAACTTTTCATGAGGCTTGGAATCAAAAGTGTAACCATGGACGATGTTTCTAAGGAGCTGGGCATGTCCAAGAAAACCTTGTACCAGCATTTTGAAAATAAAGACAGGCTGGTTGAGGAGGTTATCAATACACACGTAGAACGTGACAAAGCTTGTACTGAAAAGATTACGGAAGCAGCCAAAGACGCATTAGATGAAATGCACAAGATGGGCGTTTTCCTGGCTTCTCATATTGAAATAATTTCACCAAGTACGCTTTTTGACCTTCAGAAATATTATTTCAAAACTTGGGAAATGCTGATGAAAAAGCAGGATGAGCAAATCATCAATAGCATCATCAACAATATTCAAAATGGAATTTCTGAAGGTTATTATCGACCGGATGTAAATGCTACCGTTATTGCAAGAATCTATGCCAAATCTGCCTACATGATTGTAGAGGAAATAGCCAACCCCAACTCAAAATTTTCGAGGAAAGAAATGATTTGGGAATTGCACAATTACCATGTCCATGCTATTGCCACTCCTAAAGGGCTTAAACTTTGGAAAAAATACAATGGCGACTCTAAATATTGAAACTAACAAACTGATAATCAGTGGTTTGAATTTAGAATTAACATTCAAAAAAAACTTGTGACCTTAATGAAAAAAGTGAGTAATTACCCGAAATTGGTTGTTTTCTTCTTGCCCTTCCTCTGTTTTTCAGGGTTTGCGCAGCAGCCCATTGACTTGAAAACAGCCTTGAAATATGCCGTGGAACACCATTCCAGCGTACAAAAAGCTAAAATTGATATTGCAAAAGGGGAGGAAATGGTGCGAGAATCTCTGAGCAGCGGGTTACCACAGATAAACGCCAGCAGTAGCATTGTCAACAACTTGGCAGTTCGAACTAGTTTCGTGCCAGCTGAGTTTTTTGGTGGCCAACCCGGTGATTTTGCCAAAGTGCAGTTCGGTACAAATTGGAATGCTTCTGCAGGAGTACAACTTGACCAAATGCTCTTCAACAAGACCTGGTTGCTTGGCGTAAGGGCCTCAAAGGAAGTGACTGATTTTTACAAATTGGTGCTGGACAAAAACAAGGACGAGGTGGTAGCTGATGTTGCCAAACTTTATTATCAAATCCAGCTAAGCAAAACGCAACGTGGTATATTGGATGCCAATATTTCCCAGATAAAAGGCTTGAAAACAGTGACGGAAAAGCAATTCCAGAATGGTTTTGCAAAGAAAATTGATGTCGACCGATTGATGGTTCAACAATCAAATCTTGAAACACAAATCGAAAACCTTGACCTGCAAATTGATCAAGCAGAACAGGCTTTGAAATTTGCGATGAACATGCCGTTGGAAACGGAAATCGTGCTGACCGACACTATTTCCGAAAATATGTTTGAGTCAGTCAATGAAGCTATTGCACAGCCAAGCTATGGCTTAAAGCCTGATTTGCTGATACTGAAAAAACAGCAAGACCTGTATCAGTTGGACGTAGAGCGTTGGAAGGCAGGCTACTTCCCTACCCTTTCTTTTTTTGGAAGTTACACGTACGAGTGGCAAGCTAACAAGCTCAACGAACTTTCAAATGGTAATTTTTGGACGGATTTTTCACAGATAGGAATTCGATTGAACGTCCCCATTTTCGATGGTTTTTTGAAAAAAAGCCGAGTTCAAACCGCTCAATTGAATATTCGTCAAACGGCTGAGGATTACAAATTTGCCAAGCTCGGTTTGCAACTCAACCACGAGGCTGCAATTACCTCGCTTAAATCAAATCAGAACACGTTGAAGAGCATTATTGCTACGCAAAAAGTGGCTGAGGATGTTTATCAGGTTGCGCAGAGTCGCTACAAAGAAGGACTTGCCCCCATCACGGAGCTATTGGACGCAGAGACTTCCCTCCGACAAACTCAATCCAATTACATCACGGCATTAGCGCAAATCAAGCTTGCTGAAATTGACATACTCAGCGCCAATGGCTTGTTGCTCCGCATGATTGAAGAATAGCTCCCAAAAGAAATCAATAACCAACTCACAATCAATAATTTATAAAATGAAACGATTCCTAAAATTGGCAATCTGGGCCATAGTTCTAGGTGGTTTAGGCTATTTCACCTACACTAAACTTGGTAAAAACAAGGCAACGCTTGAAGCTAATGCAAAACTTTCCCAAGAACGTAATACTGTGATTCCGGTTGTCACTGGTAAGGTGGAAATGGCTACGATGTCTGGCGATTTCAACGTGGTCGGCAATTTTGCTCCCTTCCAACAAGCGGCAGTGATGAGTGAAACCGCTGGAAAAATCGTTACCCTGAATTTTGAAAATGGCACAGTCGTACAAGCAGGTGCAACACTTGCCTCTGTCGATAATGAGCTTTTGAAAATTCAATTGGAGACTACTAAGACAAATTTAGCCAAAGCGGAAAATGACCTGAGCAGACTACAAAAACTGCTTGGTGAAGGTGGAGTGACCCAACAGCAAATTGATGATGCTAAACTCGGCATTGACAACTTGAAACAACAAATCAAGGGGACAGAAAAGCAGATTTCGATGAGCTATGTGAAGGCACCCATCTCAGGTGTCGTCACCAATAAAATGGTGGAAAAAGGCTCACTCATTTCTCCTGCCATGCAGTTGGCTACCATCACAAATATTAGCCGATTGAAAATGCAAGTTTACTTAACCGAAGAGCAGGTTGTAACTGTAAAAAAAGGGCAACGCATCGCTCTACAAGCCGACCTTTTTCCTGACAAGAAATTTGAAGGCACTGTGACTTTCATTGATGTAAATGCAGGAACTTCTCGAAGATATTTGGTGGAAATTGAAATTCTAAACCAAGGCGATACGCTCAAGGCTGGCATGACGGGCACTGTATTTTTCAAAGGTGGAGCCTCCCATCAGGTTCTTTCAGTTCCCCGTGAATCCATCGTAGGAAGCCTACAGGATGCAAAAGTTTATGTGGTGGAAAATGGTAAGGCAATTTTGAGGTCTGTAGTAGCAGGAAGTGTTTTTGACGAGCATGTTCAAGTAAAGGACGGCCTCAAAGAAGGAGAAACAATTGTCATTTCTGGTCAAATAAATCTTGAAGACGGCAAGGATATTAACATCGCAAGTGAGTAATGCTGGTCAATAATTGATTGATTGTCAATTTGTTATCGTTTAATTTTTAATCGAGGCAATTCGACGGTACTGCATTCATTACTAAGTAACTTTCAACCTATGTCAATTACCGAACTATCCATAAAAAGGCCCTCGTTCATTATTGTAATTTTCATCGTACTTACAATTCTGGGGGTTTTCAGTTATCAAAAACTGGCATACGAGCTTATCCCCAAGTTCAGCCAACCATTTGTTATTGTACAAACTTTGTACCCTGGCGCCAATCCTTCCGAGGTTGAAAATTCCGTGACCAGAAAGATTGAGGATGCGGTGTCCAATATGGAAAACATCGTTTCCTTGCGAAGCACCTCTTTCGAAAGCCTGTCTTTTGTTTTTATCGAATTAAAATCTGGGACAAATATCGACTTGGCTCTACAAGAAGCACAACGAAAAATCAATGCCAGTGCGGGCCAATTGCCCGAAAGCGCCGACCCACCATCTTTGACAAAGTTTTCGTCGGATGAATTCCCGATTTTAAGTTTGGGCATTACCACAAATGCCAATCCTGCTGAGTTCTATGACCTAGTGACCGACCGATTCAAACCTGCAATTTCAAGCGTGGAAGGTGTTGGTGAGGTCAGAATCATTGGCGGTCAAGAGCGTGAAATTCAGCTGAATATCAATCGTCAAAAGCTGGAAGCAAGGAACATGACCATTCTGCAAGTGGTGCAGGCAGTGAAACAGGCTAACCTTGATTTTCCGACAGGGAAAATTGAAAACCAAAATGAGCAGATTATCATTAGGCTGGCTGGTAAGTTTCAAAATGTGGAAGACTTAAAGGAATTGGTGGTGGCAAATTCACCAACTACTGGCCTCCCTGTTAAACTTGGTGAAGTTGCTGAGGTGACAGATGGCCTTAAAGACATCGCCAGTATCAGCAGGGTTGATTCCAAGAATGCTATCGGTATTCAGGTTCTGAAAACTACTGATGCGAATGCAGTCTCTGTGGCAGAGGGAGTAATTACACAGCTCGAAAATCTAAAAAAACAATACAAAAACAAGGATTTCAATTACGACATCGCAAACAACCAAACAGATTTTACAATTGAAGCGGTTGATGCAGTTACCCACGATTTGTTTCTGGCGATAGTCTTGGTGGCGGTAGTGATGTTATTTTTCCTCCACTCCATCCGAAACGCTTTGATTGTCATGGTGGCCATTCCGACATCGCTGGTGGCTACCTTTATCATGATGTATGCTGCAGGGTTTACACTGAACCTAATGACATTGTTAGCCATGTCACTTGTAATCGGTATTCTGGTTGATGACAGTATTGTTGTTTTGGAAAACATCTACCGATACATGGAGCACGGTGTGAAACGAAAACGTGCTTCATTGATAGGTCGGAATGAAATCGCCTTTACTGCACTTTCGATCACCTTGGTTGACGTGGTGGTCTTCGTGCCAATTGCACTTACATCTGGCATAGTTGGAAACATTATGCGTTCGTTTGCGCTAGTTGTAACGTTCTCCACACTGATGTCTTTGTTTGTATCTTTTACCCTAACTCCCATGTTGGCCAGCCGATTTTCCAAAGTTGAAAAATTCAATGAAAAGTCTATTTGGGGAATGATACTTAATGGATTTGAGGGAATTATTCATCGGGTGAACAATTGGTATGCTCGGCTTTTGGGGCGTGTTCTAAGCCCTATAAAAATTCCCTATCGGCAAAATTATGTCAGAACTTTGGAGGCAAGGGAAGCAGCGGATGGTATTCCACGCCGCAAGCATTTCAATGTTTATTTAACATCATTTCTGGTATTTGTCGGAATTGTTGTCTTGTTCGTTAGTTCTTTCAAACTCATTTCAAACGGTTACATCGGTACTGCCTTCATTCAACCTGGTGACCGTGGCGAATTCATCATGAAGTTGGAACTACCAAAAGATGCCACAATCCGGGAAACCAATCTTGCAACACAAAAAGCAGAAGCATTGCTGGAGAAAAAGAAGGAGGTAACCAAAGTTTTCTCAACTGTTGGACGAACCTCCGGCATTTTTGGAAGCCAGGCCCATGCCAACATGACGGAGATGACTTTGAAGCTGGTTCCGTTAAAAGAAAGGCCAGGAATTAGCACTGAGGTTTACGCCCAACGAGTCAGGGATGAACTTGAATTGCAGATGCCGGGCGTTAAGGTAACTACTGCACCTGTAAGTTTCTTGGGAGGAGCTGATGAAGACAAAATCCAGGTTTACGTCAGTGGTTCCGACAAAGAACAGGTGATGGATTATGCCAATAAATTGCTGTCGGAAGTTAAGAAAATTGAAGGAACATTAGAAGCTAAGCTCTCCATTGAAGAAGGCAACCCAGAAATCAAAGTTTCTGTGGATAGGGAAAGAATGTCACAACTTGGCTTGACGATGGATATTGTTGGTGCCACAATGCAAACAGCATTTAATGGAAATACAGATGCACAATTCCGTTACGGCTCTAAAGAATATGACATCAATGTAAAAATGGACGGGTTCAATCGTAACAGCATCGACGATATTGCAAACCTCAGTATGATAAACAACCAAGGTCGGCTAATCTTGCTTAGCCAATTCGCAACAGTGGAGCAAACGACTGGACCAAACCAATTGGAGCGACTGAACAGACAGCCTTCTGTTATTTTAAAGTCTAAAACCCTAGGACGTCCAACCGGAGCGATTGGTGCAGAAATTAACAAATTGATTGATGAAACGATGAAACCCCCAGTTGGAATCAACATCATGTACGAAGGCGATATGAAAAACCAAGCGGAAGGATTCAGCAGCCTTTTGTTGGCATTGTTCGCTGCGTTGACTTTTGTTTACCTGATTCTTGTAGCACTTTACGACAGTTGGTCGTACCCACTGGTGGTGGGTTTTTCCATCTTGCCTGCAATTTCAGGTGCATTTTTGGCTATGGCACTAACATTGAGCGTGCTTGATATTTTCACAATGCTTGGCCTAATCATGATGTTGGGTCTGGTTGCAAAAAATGGTATCCTCCTTGTTGATTTTGCCTCGCATGCCAAGAAAGAAGGAATGAATACTTTGGACGCACTTGTTGCGGCAGGGCGCACCCGTTTACGCCCAATTTTGATGACAACACTTTCCATGTCCATTGGCTTTTTACCCATCGCTTTGGCTAAAGGTGCGGGTTCAGAGTGGAAGAATGGATTGGCTTGGGCGCTTATTGGCGGCTTGACCAGTTCAATGGTGCTTACTTTGTTGATTGTGCCAGTTGTTTTTCAGTTTATAGAAGGGTTGAGAGCCCTTCTGGGTAAAGCGAGTAAATCGCTGGGAATAAAAAAAGAAGATGATGAAGGGGATGACTGGAACGGAGAAATTACGGAGCCTCTCCTCTCAAAATCTTTAGAAACACATTAATTGAAAAAGCTGAGTGGGAAATTCCACTCAGCTTTTTTTATAATTTTTCGAACTTTAATTTTTTATGAAAACCCTTGTTTGCGATTTCCCTTTCAAATCAATTTTTGAAAAATATACCCCAGCTTTCAAATTGGAAATGTCCAATTTCAATGTATTCGATACTCCCGATTGTAAAACCACTTGGCCATTTTCATCCAAAATTGTCACATTTCCTTTGCCTGGAATTTCAATCATTACAAAATCCTTGGTAGGGTTAGGATAAAAATGAAGGTCAAAATCCGCCAATTTGGAATCTATTGCTGATACAAAAGCTGGCATTACCACAGTTTTTGAACTTTTCAATGCATTATCCCCCGTATTCTGCCCATTTCCGTTTGCGCAAAGAGTCGCAAAATAAAAATGGATTGAATCACCAGGTACTTCGGCTGGAGCTTTCCACGTAAAAGTCCATGAAGTACTTCCATTTGTTAAGTTGTGTGGACTAGATTGGCGAACGTATTGTCGCCCACCTGCATTGGCCAAGGAACAACCATTTCCTGCTGTCAAGGTGCCCAATTTTGTGTTTGTGTTGCTCAACACGGTTAGTTGGAACCCAGACCGAACAGCATTGCTTGTATTTGTCAAGGTCAGGGTGTAGGTTTGATTGGCCTGTACTGTATCAGGGATGCCGGTCAACTCAACCATGCCAGTGTAGCTACCTCCCGAATGGCAGCCTGAAGCTTGACAAGTCGTTTCCCCAGGGGCGCCCGTCCTCCCAGCAGGTGGATTGTTTGGGTCAAGTTTGTTAGAGGCTAAAAAGGAAAGGACTGTTGCAGGCAGCAACAAATAAGTAACAAGTTTCAATTTCATAATTTTTGATTGACTAGTAAGTGTAAAATTGACACAGGTGGTTTTTTGGGAAAAATGGTTGCAAACCTACAATCTTATTTTTGGGGGACTCAGATTCAATCAAATGAATTGTCGGCCAGATTTACCTTTGCGCTCAATTTTTAAAAATATTGTTGCATGGAGCGTATTAGTGTGTTTGATATCTTCAAAATCGGGGTTGGGCCATCAAGTTCTCATACCATGGGGCCCTGGATCGCCGCATTAAAGTTTTTGGATAAAATTGGAGAGGAAAAGGTGACTTCATTGCATGTTAAGCTTTATGGTTCCTTGGCAAAAACTGGCCGGGGACACGGCACAGACATTGCTGTGATGCTGGGCCTTTGCGGATACCACCCTACGACCATTGAAGTCGAAAAAATTGATGAGTACATTCAAGACGTATATTCCAGGCAACTGTTGCCGTTAAACGGTGGAGCTGAAATCCATTTTAACCCAATTGAAAACATTGCTTTCATATTTGAAAAACTGCCATTTCACCCAAATGCTATGACATTGGTGGCAGAATTCACAAATGGAACTGGTTTAGCAGAAACCTACTATTCAATTGGCGGTGGCTTCGTTGTTCAAGAAGGAATGCAGATACCTTTGGGTCAATTGATTGAGTTGCCCTACCCTATCGATCGTGAAGCTGATATTCTCAGGTACGTTAGTCAGAGCGGTTTGAGCATATCGGAAATTGTATGGCAAAATGAATTAAGCTGGCGAAACGAGGATTACATCCGAACTGGGCTTCTTGATATTTGGAATACGATGTTAAAGTGTATATACAAAGGTTGTCATTCTGATGGCCAGTTGCCAGGAGGACTAAATGTACGCCGCAGAGCTCATGCTATCAATGCCAAATTACTAGATGGGGTTGAATATACAACTATGCGAGGCTGGATGAACACCATTCGCATCAGTGGGTCTTCTTTCGCAAATGTTACGAAATGGGTAAGCTGTTTTGCGTTGGCTGTAAACGAAGAAAATGCCTCGTTTGGAAGAGTTGTTACTGCTCCTACCAATGGAGCGGCTGGAGTAATTCCAGCTGTACTTATGTACTATTTATGTTTTTGTGAAAACAAGAAAGATGACGACGTTGTGAAATTCCTCCTAACAGCAGGTGAAATTGGAAGTTTATTCAAAAAAGGTTCGACCATTTCAGCCGCAATGGGAGGCTGCCAAGCTGAAATTGGTGTTTCATCGGCCATGGCAGCCGCAGCTTTGACAGAATGCATGGGAGGAACTCCTGCACAAGCATTAATGGCAGCAGAAATTGCTATGGAACATCACCTTGGACTTACTTGCGACCCTGTCAATGGTTTAGTACAAATTCCCTGCATAGAACGTAATACTATGGGGGCGATGAAGGCAATCACAGCCTCACAAATTGCACTTTCGAGTAATCCTGCGATGGCCAAAGTAACCTTGGATGGAGTAATTAAAACCATGTGGGAAACAGCCCAAGACATGAACGATAAGTATAAGGAAACCTCAGATGGAGGCTTGGCTCTAAACGTGTCTGTTCTTGTGCCAGAATGCTGACAAAAAAGTGGCAATCTACCCAAACTAAAAAGCCCGCCTTGATTCAAAGCGGGCTTTTTAGCTATAATTCTGAGTATTAATTCACTGTTTAGTTTGGGCTAAGCGTGAATACAACCCGGCGATTCTTGCGGCGTCCGTCACTTGTGTTATTGTCAGCGATTGGATCTGTAGGGCCATGTCCTTTAAAAGTCATAATGGCCTTGTTAACCCCTTTGCCAGCCAAATATTCATAACAAGTCTTAGCACGATTTTCAGAAAGCTGCTGGTTAGCAAAATCGTTACCACGGTTGTCAGTATAACCATCAATCTGCAATTTAAAACCAGGATAACGGCTCAATATCTCTGCAATTTGATCTAGTACTTTGATGGAAGATGGCAAAAGCTTAGCACTGCCAGTTTCAAATTGAACATTCCTCATTGCAAGGTCAAGAACAGCTTTATCTTCTGCCTTTATTTCAGGACAACCCTGATTGGAGGCCAAACCAGGTAGTGTTGGGCACTTATCCTTTGGATCCTCAACACCATCGTTATCTGTATCTGCACAGCCATTGAACTTGCGGATACCTGGGTCATTTGGACATGCATCTTCATTGTCTGCGATTCCATCATTATCTGTGTCTGGGCAACCTGCATGTTCTGCTGTTCCTGGATCATTTGGGCACGCATCCTGTGCATCTGTGATACCATCACGGTCAGAGTCAGGGCAACCATTCATGGCAGGAATACCTGCTACTGTTGGACAGTTGTCTTCTTTGTCTATGATGTTATCACCATCTGTGTCAGGACAACCAGAAAAACGGCGAAGACCAGCATCGTCTGGGCAATCGTCAGCATTATCTGCAACACCATCGCCATCTCGGTCTGGGCAGCCATTCATGCGCTGCTCACCAGCGTCATTAGGGCAAGCATCTTCACGGTCAGCTATTCCATCGTTGTCAGTATCTGGGCAGCCACCTAAAGCCGCTGGACCAGCGATAGTTGGGCAAGCATCTTCTTCATCAGTTACTCCATCATCATCTGAATCCTTGTCACCAAAGGTGAAACCGACAGTCAAACCAGCAAAATTATACCAGTCATTTTCGTCAGTCTTAGAGCTTACGCCCTCCAATTCATCAGTGAAAGTTAACCTAGTTGCATACTCCAAGCTTAGGTATAATTTACTAGAAAGGTCATATCGCACACCAACTCCCAATGGGAGACTAAAATGAGTATTCCCGTAGTCAACATCACCATTTTTAGTCTTCGGGTCACCTAAATTGACTCCAAGTCCACCGAGTAAATATGGTGAAAACGTCTTATTAAATGTGTTGCCATTGTAACGGCGTTTTCCGAGAAAATCATATTCCCCGATAACTGCCAGTTCAATCAATGATTTTGAAAAACTCGCTGCCCTGTTTTCGTTACCTGGGTTGTCTTTATCGCTAGCTTCAAGCTTTCCATAAGTTAAGCTTCCACGGAGGCCAATGTTAGGAGTTGCTTGGTTTCTGACCATAATGCCAAATGCTGGCCCAGCATTTTCAAATAATGGATGGTCTTTTTCAACCAAATCTCCCCAGTAATTGGCCATGCCAACAAACAACCCACCGCCCCATTTTTGCTGAGCCGAGGTTAATAATGGTAGCAACGCAATAGTAGATAAAAGTAACCAAGCTTTTTTCATGACAAAATTTTTTTCAGTTGGTTCGACAATGCCAATAGGAAGGGATGAAATCGCTACTGATAAAACGAACCTTTAGGTATTGAGAATTAAGGATTTACAGATTGTGAAGTATACACCTTTAAATCAAACAGAAGTGAAGTTTTCAATAGACAAATAGTTTTGTGTTTAGTCGGCAAAGGTAAAATTTTTTAGTTAATTCTCAATGCTCCCTTTAATGAATAATATAGTTTAATGTAAATTTAATCTGTCCCAAACGATTTTCAAACTCATCTGTTTACATTGCCTAGCTTTGCACGATTGTCAATTTTGGCATAAAAAATTAACTTCATTTGATATTAGATGGCTCGAATTTCCATTGATTTGAAAAACGGCGACTTGGCCAACCAAGCAAGTGAAACAATCATCGGTATTGATTTAGGAACTACCAATTCATTGGTAGCTTACGTAATAGAGGGAAAAGCTGTTGCTGTAAAAGACAATAAAAATAATAAGACTCTAGTGCCTTCAATTTTGCACTTAAAAGAAGAGAGTGGTTTTGTTGTGGGAGCAGAAGCGCATGAAATGTTGGTAACTGACCCTGCTAATACAATTTATTCAGTCAAGCGCCTTTTAGGTAAATCTTACCACGACCTTGAATCGGTTCAAACAATTCTTGGGTATGAAGTGATAGACGATGGCAGCGAGAGCCTCGTTAAGATTAAGGTTAGAAATAAATTCTACACACCTACTGAGTTGTCAGCTGAAATTTTAAAAGCACTTAAAATAAGAGTTGAAGCTGAACTTGGCAGCACCGTTTCCAAAGCTGTTATTACTGTTCCAGCCTATTTTAATGATGCCCAGCGGCAGGCTACTAGGGATGCCGGCAAGTTGGCTGGTTTGGATGTGCTACGTATCATCAACGAGCCTACCGCCGCAAGTCTTGCTTATGGTTTAGGTCAAAAAGACGAGCAAATTATCGCAGTTTATGACCTTGGTGGAGGAACCTTTGACATCTCCATTCTTCAAATCCAAGATGGCGTCTTCGAAGTTTTAGCAACAAATGGTGATACTTTCTTGGGAGGGGATGACTTTGACAGATTAATCGTAGATTTTTGGCGTAAAGAATATCAGCTATCTGATTCAAAAATATTTTCCGGAAAATCAGCTGGGCAAAGACTTCGGTTATTAGCTGAAAAAGCAAAAAAACATTTCTCTTCTGAGAATACTTTCCAATCAAATCTAGATGGAACTGAATTCATGCTGACAAAGCAACAATTTGAGCAGTTAATAACACCACTGGTTGACAAAACAATTGATTGCTGTAGACAGGCACTTTCAGACGCAAAATTGGAAACTAAGGATATTCAGCATATTGTCATGGTTGGTGGTTCTACTCGTGTTGATTTTGTCAAACAGCGAGTTGGTGCTTTTTTCAAAAAAACAGTTTATGACAATATTGACCCAGATGAGGTTGTGGCATTGGGGGCAGCCATTCAAGCAGATATTTTAGCTGGCAATCAAAAAGATGTGCTTCTGTTAGATATCACTCCTCTTTCATTAGGAATTGAGACAATGGGCGGGTTGATGGATACAATAATACCTCGAAATACAAAGGTTCCAAGCAAAGCAGGTCGTCAATATACCACATCAATTGATGGGCAGAAAAATTTGAAGATAGCAGTGTTCCAGGGTGAAAGAGATTTGGTTACAAATAATCGAAAACTAGGTGAGTTTGTTCTTCGAAACATTCCTCCTATGCCGGCAGGCTTGCCCAAGATTGAGGTCCAATTCATCATAAATGCGGATGGAATTTTAAAAGTAAAAGCTAAAGAATTACGTTCTGGAACAGAACAGGCCATTGACATAAAACCCACCTACGGCATCAGTGAGGAAGACATGGGAAGAATGTTACTTGACTCTATTCAAAATGCCTCAAGCGATATGGCTGCAAGAGCAATCTTGGAAGCCAAAAACGAAGCAAATCACATTTTGCTTTCAACAGATAAATTTCTTGAACAGAATGATTCAGTTTTATCAGATTTAGAAATTGAAGAAATTCGTTCACTACAATCCAACTTGAAATCTGCGTCTGATGGAAATGACAAAGACTTGATTAACAGTGCAATACAACAACTGAATGACTATTCAGCCCCTATTGCGCACAAAGTCATGGACCTAGTTATCCGCAAGGCAATGAAAGGTCAAAAAGTCTAATACCCATTATTAAGCAATATGAAGGTTTACAAAATTCCGTACTCTAAAATCCCCCTTTTTGCTAACCGTGATGTAAAGTATATCCTTGAGGAACCTGCCTTGCGGCCGTTTTACAAATATCCTGTAGATATTGAAGGTTTTGGTGATGCCATCAAAGACAAATGCAAAGAGGATATTGACAGGCATACCTTGGTTAACACGCTAAAGTCACAACACGCTTATTTGGAATCCCATGAATCCGTTGACGCCAACATTGAAAAACTATCACTAAAAAACACATTTACTTTAGTAACAGCACACCAGCCTTCACTTTTTACAGGCCCTCTTTTTTATATCTTCAAAATTGTTTCGGCTATCAATTTGGCTAAATCATTAACTGTTGCTTACCCTGACTACAATTTTGTGCCGATTTTCATCTCTAGTGGAGAAGACCATGATTTTGAAGAAGTAAACCACCTTCATCTTTTTGGAAAAAAACTAGTTTGGGAGAGCGGAGAATCAGGGCCGGTTGGTGAAATGAAAACCAATAGCTTAACTCAGGTTCTTGCCGATTTGAAAACTATATTAGGGGAATCGGAATCTGCTTTGCGATTATTTGAATTGATTGAAAAAATACACTCAAAGAATGAAAAGTACGCAGATGCTGCTTTTGAACTGGCGCACGAGCTTTTCAAAGAGGATGGGTTAGTTGTTTTGAATACAAATGATGCTAACCTGAAACGGGTATTCGCACCAATTATTAAGGAGGAAATTTTAGAACAACCATCCCAATCACTTGTGAATCAAACAATTGAACAACTTGGGAAGGTAGGATTTCCTGCCCAAGCTTCGCCAAGGGAAATCAATTTTTTCTACTTAGGTGATCAATTTAGAGAACGCATTGTGGAGGAAGATGGAATTTTCAAAGTCCTGAACACGAAGTTGTCATTTTCGGCCAGTGAGATGGCAGCTGAAATCGATTTGTACCCCGAAAAATTTAGCCCAAATGTAGTTATGCGGCCAATCTACCAAGAGAAAATCTTGCCTAACTTAGCCTACATTGGTGGAGGTGGTGAACTGGCATATTGGTTAGAGCGAAAATCTCAATTCGAACATTTCAAACTGAACTTTCCTGTTTTGGTTCGAAGGAATTCAGCGATGTGGATTGATGCTGGCAGCGCCAAAAAAATAGAGAAACTCAATATTGGCATAGATGATTTATGGACGGATACAAATGAATTGGTAAGAAAATACTTGAAGGAGAATGCTGAATTCGAATTCAGTCTGGCTGATGAAAAATTAGAACTCAAGGCAGCTTTTGAGACTATTGCTCAAAAAACTGAAAAGGTCGACCCAACTTTAGTCAAAACTGTTTGGGCTGAACATAGTAAAGCCGAAAAAAGCATTGAGCAATTGGAAGCACGTCTACTTAAAGCAGAAAAGCAAAAGCATGAAACTGCCATCCAGCAAATTCAAAATTTAAAGGAAAAACTCTTTCCAGGAGGTGGGCTCCAAGAGCGTTATGAAAATTTTATTCCCCTGTACCTTAAACATGGTATAGAGTTCAAAAAGGTTTTACTGGAAAATTTTGACCCTCTTGAAAAGCAGTTTGTATTAATAGTCGAATAAAATTGGCAAAGCTTAGTCGTCAACTGCTTCTTCTTTATTAATTGCTTGGAGTATGCCATTTTCATCGAGATACCCCTTGGTAAAAGCTTTCATTAATTTCTTGGCTTTTTCCATTCTAGATTCAGGAACATTGATTTCTCTAAGTACCAACACTGGAACTTCCCGAATCACATCAATTTCTTTTATCTTTTCAATGGGATTTTCAATCAGTTGCTGAATTTCGTTTTGAAGATTTTGGTTTTCAAGTCCCATTTTTTTCAATGCGTCATCATTCTCAAATGCCTGATTTTCATAGGATTCCGATATTTTTCTTAGGTTTTCAATCGTCAAATTTTTTGAGTCCAGTTCATCTTGCAGTTTGACGATTTCAATTTCTTTTTCTTTTAGAAACTTATTTGTTTTTGATTTCTCAGCCATAAAATTAGCAAGGCGCAAACGAGAAATCGAAGCACAAAATAAAAAACCGAGCAAAGCAGACCCTGCCAATGCAATGAAAGCTAATAGTGGCTCGCCCATGTGTTGTGTAGTTTTTTCTAAGTATGTTTAATAAGGCTTGGCCTTGGGGTCTTTACTTTGATTTCCTCAATTATTTTTCTATTTACTGCCGACCTGAATTGTAACAACCATTTCACTACTACTTTTAGCCATGGAAGGTTTGGTGATCACATCAATTTGTGCTCTCCGTACGCCATGGTCTACTAAATATCGGCGTACTGCCATTGCCCTCATTTCAGCCAAATTAATTCTCGATGATGCTGCTTCTTCTTCTGGCGCTGAATAACCACTGAGTGTTACAGATTTTTCACCATCCATTTTCAATTCATTTACCAAGTTTTTCAAAAAAGGTAAATGCTGTTTTTCAACCTTGTAGTCGCCATATTTGTAAAAAAATGAAGTGGTCTCAGGGTTCATTTTAGCTTTTACTGTACTTTCCTTAGTCTCATTAATTACCTGATTTTCAAAGCTTTGTTCTGAAAAATTAAAATAAATCACACCCATTACTTTTCCTTCGCTTTCAAAAAGATTTTCCGCTTGCATTCCTTGGGTAAGGATTTGTTCGTCAGCAGCTCCACTCGATTTTAATAGCGACTTTACGGCTTCTGCTCGCGCAAGGCCAAGGTTATCAAATGAACTTCCATTGACTTCAGAATCCTTGTAAATACCTGTGATTGCCAATTTAGAACCAGGCATTTTGGAGAGTCGAAGTGAAATGGATTTTAGGACTGGAAGGAGGTTTTCGTCAATGATGGGAGTTGCTTCCGAATATTTGAAAAGGAATGGGTGCTGTACTTCGTACTGCGAACTGTCAAATAATATGTTGATGGGAGTTTGGTTGGAAGTGGCTGATGTCGCTTGGTTCCCTTCCGAAAATATCCATGTCCAACCTGTTACCCAAATAAAACATGCTACCCCAGAAATGGATGGGAGTAGTTTGCTCATAGTAAAGGGTTTTTAGTGTTCCACACTCTAATTAATTGTGGGCTAAAATTAATATTTCCCCATAATTCTTACAAAGAAAGGTTGTGAGCTTTACCACTTATTCAAAAAAAATGCAAAGCAAAAACATGCAAGTCGTTTATTTCTAGTCACTTACACTTTTTGCTTCGCAAAATATCGTTTCGAAAAAATCTAGGATTCGCTCAGAAAAGGATACCTATAATCCGTTGGCGTCAGGAAGTTTTCCTTAATTGCCCTCGGTGACACCCATCGCAACAAGTTCCACACAGAACCAGCTTTGTCATTGGTGCCGGATGCCCTTGCACCCCCAAATGGCTGTTGGCCAACTACTGCCCCAGTGGGTTTGTCATTGATGTAGAAATTGCCAGCCGCATGGCGCAATTTTTCATCAGCGATTTTAGTAGCGTACCTATCATTTGAAAGAATGGCACCTGTCAGTGCGTAAGGCGAGGAACTGTCAACTAAATCCAAGGTTTTTTCAAAATCTTCAGGGTCATACACATATATAGTAAGGACAGGTCCGAAAATCTCCTCGCACATTGTTACATATTTAGGGTCTTCAGCAACAATTACCGTAGGTTCAATGAAATAGCCCTCCTTTTTGTCATAATTACCACCAGCGATGATTTCGACTTTGTTATCATTTTTCGCATTGGCAATGTACGTGCTGATTTTGTCAAATGCTTTCTCATCAATTACAGCGTTGATGAAATTTGAGAAATCTTCCGGAGAGCCCATTTTCATGGTGGCAAGGTCATCAAGCAGATGTTTTTTTACATCCGACCAAAGATTGCTTGGGATATAGGCCCGAGAAGCTGCCGAACATTTTTGTCCCTGAAATTCAAAAGCGCCTCTGCCCAGCGCCACAGCAACCTGTTTTGCATTAGCAGAAGAATGAGCAATTACGAAATCTTTGCCTCCCGTTTCACCTACAATCCTAGGGTAAGATTTGTAAATGGAAATATTGTTGCCAATTGTTTTCCAGAGGGTTTGGAAAACACCAGTACTTCCTGTAAAGTGAAGACCAGCAAAATCAGGGTGGCTAAATATTACGTCGCCAGCTGTTTTTCCATCAACATAAATTAGGTTAATGACGCCAGCAGGCAAGCCAGCTTCTTCTAAAATTTCCATGATGACAGCAGCACTGTAAATCTGAGAATCGGCTGGTTTCCATACAACGGTATTGCCCATCAGCGCAGGTGCGCCAGGCAAATTTCCAGCGATGGAAGTAAAATTGAAAGGAGTCAATGCAAAAATAAACCCTTCCAAAGCCCGATATTCCATGCGGTTCCAGGTACCAGCTGGGCTTTCAGGTTGTTGGCTATAAATGTCAATCATGAACTGCACGTTAAAGCGCCAAAAATCGCATAGTTCTGCTACTGCATCAATTTCAGCCTGAAATGCATTTTTGGATTGAGCAAGCATTGTTGCTGCATTCATCTTGGCCCGGTATGGCCCCGCCAATAAATCAGCAGCTTTTAGGAAAATGGCTGCCCTATCTTGCCAAGGCATATTTTCCCACATTTTTTTGGCGTCTAATGCTGCATCAATTGCTTGATTTACCATTTTGGCGTCCGCCTTGCCATGCCAACCTAATGTTTGTTTCAATTCATGCGGTGGGTGCATTGAGAATTTCCCATCCCCCATTATTTTTTTTCCGCCAATCGTCATCGGAACTTCTATGGGGTTTGATTTTAGGGATTTCAACATTGCTTTCAGTTGGGCTTTTTCTTGGGATCCGGGTGCGTAGGAAAGTACCGGTTCATTTTTGGCAACAGGCACTTTGAAGAAGGCATTCGACATAAATTTTAATTGATTTGGTGTAGGACTTGAATTTTTAAGGGCGCAAAATTAGCAAAAATGAAGGCATCAAGCGGAGTCCAAGCACCGTAAATCATCAAAGAATTTCCATCAAGGCTTCCAATTTATGGATTTGATAGGTAGGAAAATGTGCGGTAAGGTTGGCGGCTTCAAAAGGATTATACCAGCATGTGTCAACTCCAAAATTATTGCCCCCCTGAATATCTGAATTCAAACTGTCGCCAACAACGATTACTTCGGTTTTATCAGGAACTCCCATTTTTTCATAGGTATATTCAAAAAAACCAAGATGCGGTTTTGAAACACCTATTTCATCAGAAACCACCACCACATCAAAATAATGGTCCATTTTCGCTTGCGCAATTCTTGAGCGTTGCACTTCACGTAGACCATTGGTAATCAGGCCCATGCGGTATTTTTTCTGCTTTAAATTTTCAACCAAGTCAACTGCTCCTTCCAGCATAAAATGAGTTTTCGACAAAAGCTGGAGGTAATGTCTGTTCATTTCTAACGGGTCACGGTACTCTCCAACAGCCTCCAAAAATCGTTCGAACCTGATTTTGCGAAGCTCCAAGGCATTTATTTCTTGCCTTTCGAAAGCTAACCATACCTCATGGTTGATATTCTCGTAAATTTGAAAATTTGATTCTGTAACATCAATTTTGAAATCATTCAAGGTCTGGCCAAGTGCGTATCGGGCGCTGCGTTTGAAATCAAAAAGTGTGTCATCAGCATCGAAAAGAATCCAGTTGTAGCGCATTTATTTTAGCAATTTATTGAAGAATACAATATCCAAGGCCAATTTCGATACCATAGGATATATTATGTGCCTGTTTGTTTGAATACAGTTTCTGGTTTGGCCTTAAGCCTGACATCCCAATCCTAGAGGTTGTATTCACCTTTAGTGAGATACGTTCGTCTAATGGAATTTCAGCACCAAATCCAAACAATATCGATTGTTCAAAGTTCCGAAAAGTAGGTTCTTCGTAAAAATCTATCAAAACCAAGTCATCTGGGAATTCCACCTTTTGTCTGACTAAGTGGTTAATCTCAATGCCAAGCTGCATCAAAATTTTTGCATGTTTTCCGAATAGAAATTCAGTATAAATAGGGACTTGGTCATAAATCGTGTGCAATTTGTAATAGTATTTTGGGGAACCGGGGCCTAGGTATTGATATGTTAGTAGTTTTGTGTATCCTCTATTCCATCTTTCTAGCCCCAAACAAAACCTAATCCCATTTCTTGGCTCAAACGCCATTGCACCGCCAAAATGGAGCTTCGTTTTATACTCCCCTATTAGTTTTTTTGGAGAAGACTTGTAAAATATATTACTCCTGCTAATCCCAATTTTGGAGATTACATACACTTTTTGACTATAAACATGGAAGCAATAAAAAAAACATAAAATGAATGTAAAAACTAGCTTTTTCATGAAGACCGCTTTGATTTGTTGTCAATGCTTATCTCAGCTGGGATAAATCGGCTTACATTTCCATTTCCCTTAATTAACTCCCTGACAATCGTAGAACTGATATGAGAAAACTCAGGTAAACTAATTAAAAAAACCGTTTCTAAATCCTTGCCAACGATATGATTGAGCTGTGAAATGGTCTTTTCATAGTCAAAATCAGAAGCATTACGCAGTCCTCTTAACAGGAATTTTGCACCAATTTTGTTGCAATAATGTGCAGTTAAACCTTCGAACTGTGCAATTTCAACTTTTGGTTCATGCTGAAAAACAGCTTTTAACCACTCTAGCCTTGTGCTCAGATCAAAAAGGGTTTGCTTTTGTGAATTAATGCCAATGGCAACAATGATTTTATCGAAAAGTGGCAATGCTCTTTTGACCAAACTTACATGGCCAGTGGTGATTGGGTCAAACGACCCCGGGAAAACAGCTATTTTCATATGAGATACTTGGCGTTTCTTTTTGTAAACGCAGTTTTTTATAGTTTGGCAGCGAAAATTAAACAGACTTTCCAATTTATGAAAAAAATACTCCTAGCCACTGGTGGTGGCGACTGCCCAGGCCTGAACGCCGTCATCCGTGCGATTGTAAAATCTGCGAAGAAACACGGCGGTTACGAAGTCTACGGCAGCATCGAAGCATTTAATGGGGTCCTTAGCGACCCACTTCAAATCGTTAAGCTTACCCCAAAGAAAGTTGCAGGGATTCATGTTCGGGGTGGCACTATCATCAAAACTACTAACAAAGGTAATCCACTTACCTACCCTACCCAATTGCCTGATGGAACTTGGACAACTCGAAATATTTGTGCGGATCTGACTAAGAAAATCCAAGATTTAGGTTTTGATGCCGTTGTGAATATTGGTGGCGATGGAAGCCAAAAGATTTCCCAAGTGCTTTTCGAACAAGGATTAAATATCATTGGAGTCCCAAAAACCATCGACAATGATTTGTCGGCAACTGACCTCACTTTTGGGTTTAGTACTGCAGTACAAATTGCTACTGACAGCTTTGACAAACTCGTGACTACTGCAGAAAGCCACCACCGGGTAATGCTGATGGAGGTGATGGGCAGAGATGCTGGATGGATCGCCTTACATACAGCCATTGCAGGTGGGGCTGAAATTTGCTTGATTCCTGAAATCCAATATGATATAAAAAAGGTTGTTCAAAAAATTAACAAACGATACGAAAAGGGGAAAGGCTTTGTGAACATCGTCATTGCTGAGGGTGCAATGCCGTTGGATGGCAAAGCTTTTGGTGTGAAATCAAAGGATATCGGTGATGAGCATGTCAAACTCGGTGGTATCGCAAATTTTCTAAAACACCAGATTGAGGAAAGTGGATGTTCAGCGCAAGTGCGAACTACTGTTCTGGGCCATATCCAAAGGGGCGGAACACCGATAGCATTTGACAGAATTCTGGCGACTGCAATGGGAGTTAAAGCATTTGAATTAATCGAAACAAATGATTTTGGTAAAATGGTAACCTTTAGAAACAATGGAATTTCATGTGTTGACATCAAAGAAGCTATCAAAGCACCAAAACTGTTGTCACTCGACCACTATCTAGTCAGAACGGCAAAATCTATTGGAGTTTCATTTGGGGATTAAGCTAACTAATTGAAAACGAGCTAATTGCAAAGTCATGAAGTTTGGTCAACAAAAGAAAAAGCTAATCGCATTTTTCAAGAAACACCGAATCAAGCTTTTGATTGCATTCACTGGGCTATTGCTTGCCTATTGGTTTTGTTTGCCCAGTCCTCTTTTCAACGATCCAACCTGTATGGTTTTGGAAGCACGGGATGGCAGCTTACTGGGGGCTCGAATTTCAGCTGATGGCCAATGGCGCTTTCCACACATGGATACCATCCCCGCTAAGTTTCAAAAAGCAATTATTGAATTTGAAGATAGACGCTTTTTCTCACATCCAGGTTTTGACCCATTGGCGTTTGTCAGGGCCATTCGCCAAAACTTAAAAAACGGCAGTGTGGTGAGTGGGGGTAGCACATTGTCGATGCAAGTAATCCGAATGGCACGGAAGGGAAAGTCAAGGACAATTTTTGAAAAAGTCATTGAGGTTATTTTAGCCACACGTCTCGAAATAAAGTATTCAAAACGTGAAATCATGGCTTTTTACGCCTCCAATGCTCCTTTTGGTGGGAACGTAGTTGGCTTGGATGCCGCAGCTTGGAGGTATTACGGCAAAAAGCCAGAAAATTTGTCTTGGGGGGAAGCTGCCACTTTGGCAGTATTACCTAATAGCCCAGGCCTCATACATCCGGGCAGAAATCGAAACGCACTTTTTGAAAAAAGAAATCGTCTTTTGACACGGCTGTTTGAGTCAAAAATGATTGATGAAACGACATATCAGTTGGCAATTGAGGAGGTTTTGCCAGACAAACCTCACCCGCTTCCTCAACTAGCTCCACATTTATTGAACCGCGCTTTCAGTGAAAATTTTAGAAAAGCTGGCAACCAGTTTACGAAGATTAAATCAACCATTGATCCCGCGCTACAACTCCGTCTAAATGAATTGGCCATTCGGAAAAGTAATAACCTAAAAGGTAATGAGATTCATAATCTAGCAATTTTGGTTCTTGAAGTTGAGACTGGAAATGTGCTGGCCTATATTGGCAACGCACCTAACACTGGCCCTGAAAACGGCGAAGATGTGGATATTATCAAGGCACCTCGAAGCACTGGAAGTATCCTGAAGCCTTTTCTGTATTCAATGTTGCTGAATGAAGGCAAAATCTTGCCTTCCAGTTTGATTTCTGACATTCCAACGCAAATAAGCGGTTACAAACCTGAAAATTACTTAGAAACTTACGATGGTGTAGTTCCAGCAGATAAGGCCCTATCACGATCCTTAAATGTTCCATTTATTAAAATGTTGCAAGATTACTCGGTCGAAAAATTTCATTTCAATCTAAAGAAACTAGGAATTACTACCCTAAATAAACCTGCTAAACATTATGGCTTAACATTGATACTTGGCGGCGCTGAGGCATCACTTTGGGATTTAACAAGCGCATACAGTGGAATGGCCAGAACCCTTGGTCATTTTTACCAAAACAATGGTATGTACCGTACTGATGAATTCAGGCCACCCAACTACTTGGAATACTCAAAAAAGACATTTGACTTAAAATTTCTTAAACAAGCTCCCATGTTGTCAGCCGATGCAATTTGGTTCAGTTTTGAGGCAATGGAAGAAGTACAGCGCCCAACCACTCAAGGTGAGTGGGAACGTTTTGAGTCTAGTCGGAGGATTGCTTGGAAGACGGGAACAAGCTTTGGCTTCCGGGATGCTTGGGCCATTGGAATTTCACCAAAATATGTAGTGGGTATATGGGCTGGTAATGCCGATGGTGAGGGCAGGCCAGGTTTGGTTGGGGTTTATGCCGCTGCACCGATTCTTTTTGACGTCTTCAACTTATTGCCGCCATCCCGTTGGTTTGATGCACCTTATGACGCTATGAAAAAGCTTCAAGTTTGTAAACAAAGTGGTTATCCTGCCTTGGAGTATTGTGAAAAAGATACAATCTACGTCAATGAAACGGGCTTAAATACACTACCCTGCCCTTTCCACCAAATTGTGCATCTTGATAAAACTAGGCAGTGGCAGGTCAATTCAAGTTGCGAAACTCCTTCCTCAATGTTGAATGCATCTTGGTTTATTTTGCCTCCTGTGGAGGAATATTACTTCAAAATGAGAAATCCAAGTTATTCACCCTTGCCACCATTCCGAAGAGATTGTGATTTGGAAGACGCCAAGTCTTCAGCTTTAATGCAGATGATTTACCCTAGAAAAGGTGCTAAAATTTATGTCCCAACGGATTTGGATGGCAAATTAAGCAGGACAGTTTTCAAAATGGCGCATCGTAATCCTGAAACGCTAGTCTATTGGCATTTAGATAACGAATACATTGGGCAAACGAAAACTTTCCATGAATTAGAATTGAATCCAACTTCAGGTAAACACAAACTTACTTTGGTAGACGAAAAAGGAAATAGGCTGGAACTTGAGTTTGAGGTGATTGCTAAAAATTAGGCAAAAAAAAACTCCTACATCAAGGGAGGCTTAAGGCTGATGTAGGAGCACTAAACATACTATGAGAAAACTACACAGTGCAAAGATGCAGTCGTTACATTCGAAATGAAAGCGCCAATTACGGAACGGTCGGTTTTTTCAGGGAACGGTCGGTTTGGTTTAGGAAATGGTAAATAGTAAAATAAAATTGAGTAGTTTTTGGTCTTCACAAACTTCAAAAGCGAGTATTAGGTAACTCATTTCCAGTAAGGAAAACATTTATTTATTTTTAACTTTTTATCTTTCTGGCACAGAATTGGAAAAGTATTTTAAAGAATCTTCAACCGCATTACCGAATAGTCAATCCAATAATATTCGGCACTTCCATTAACTTCACACAGCTCGATAAAGTGGGCAATCTTTTCAACGATGTTGAATTTTTGAAATTAACCTAAGATTACTTAGAGGTAAGTCTTAAAATAAAATTCCTACACCCCAGAAGGGAAAAGAGGTGTAGGAGAATTAAACATACTATGAGAAAACTTAAATTCAAAGGTACATTTTGTGGTTTTGGAAAAAAAGCTACATTTACGCACTGGTCGATTTCATGAGGGAACGGTAGTAGATTTTGAGGGAACGGTCGTTTTTCAACAATAAACGGGAAAAATATTCGATTTTAATCTATCTTTGCGACTAATAAGTTAGGAATGAATTAAGGCTGACGAAGCACTAAATAAAATTGAGAATCTACACACAAAAGAACCGGCAAGGCAAAAAAAATTCCCGCACCTCAGGAGGGACATAAGGTGCAGGAAGATTAAACAAACATACTATGAGAAAACTGGGCAAATATATCCTTTATTTTTTTAATATTAAAGGATTGAACCCGGAATTCTATTGAATTTTCCTTATTTCATCTGTATTTCCATTATTGGGATTAGGATTTCGACTCTAGTCCCAAGAGCCTTGCCGGTTTCTTCATTAACTAAATCAAAGATTTCGACTGCATTTTGCTCCATGTTTTGATTCCTGAGAAGAATTTGGAGCCGTTCTTGGGTAATACGCGTACCCATTGATTTGTGATCCTTAAAATTTGGATTTTTGAGTTGCAATTCCCTTGCCTTCTTGCGTCCAATCCCATCATCTTCTACAATACAAAGTATTGTGTTTTCATCAAATAATTTAAAATCGATTTTTATGTTGCCTTTACGTTTCGATCGAATGCCATGTTCTATCGCATTTTCAACATAAGGCTGAATAATCATAGTTGGTACGCCGTAAATATCTTCTTCAATATCTTCGTCAATGAAAAGTTCATATTTTAATTGATCTTCAAATCTCAAATTCATATTGATATCGAGGTAATTCCTTAGAAATTCAATTTCTTTTTCTAGCGAAATAACCTCCAATTCAGAATATTCAAGGCTCTGTCGCATTAAGTGAGCGAATTGAGCTAGATATTTTGCAGCTTGAGAATTGTCATTAGAAGTAATGTAGTTTTGAACTGAATTAAGAGCATTAAAAACAAAATGCGGGTTCATTTGAGCACGAAGTGCTTTTAGTTGCAAGCCTGCCGCTTGAAGTTTAAACATTTCTGCTTCTTTCTCTTTTCTTTCAGCAGCATATCTGATTTCAATTTCTTTAATTTGATTGTCTCTTTCTTCGAACATGAAGCGTTCAACCGCTTGGTTATAGAGTACTTGATAATCGTAGGCGTTTTTGTAATCTAATTCTTTTGAATAAAGGTCAGCGATGTCTTTTAAAATACCTGTTGCTTGTCGATACTCCTGGCCTTTTTTTGCAAATTCTAAAGCTTTGAAATAATGCTTTAGTGCTTTCTTGGCTTTTTGCTCTTCAAAAATCTTACCTCGCCACCATTCAATATTTGCTAGATTTTTTTCTTTTCTGTCTTTGAAAAGGGGGTAAGCTGTTGTGAATAGTTCCAAAGCCTCATTGTATTGTCGTTTATTCAAATAACAGTAACCAAGGTTTGCATATGCAATTGCCCTAGTTTGTTGATTTAGGTCATCAACAACTTTGATTGCTTTTTTAAAATAAAGGCTTGCATTCTCAAAATCCTGCATTGCCATGTATCCATTGCCTACATTTAAGTAATGCCACGACAGTCTTGAGCGCATGCCTTTTTTTTCACAAAGTTCAACAACATTTAGATAGGCTTGAACGCTTCTATCAGGTTCATTCAGAAGGCCATAAATTGTACCTAGGCCGCTTTGTATCAATGTAAAAAAATGGTAGTCCTTTAAGTCAGCAACCGATGAGATATTTTCAATTTCAAGTTCACAATCTAAAAAAGCCTTAAGTGCTTTCGAATAATCTGAAAACTTTAAATGGAAAAAACCTTCCCTGCAAATGAGTCTAAGCTTAAGCCTGTTATCAGGAAATGTCTCCAAATATTTTGCAGCCTGATTTAGATAAAATCTAGCTCTGTCAGGCTGGTCAAGGTTTTGTAAGGTGCCAGCATAATCAATATATGTTTCAGCAAGTTGATTTACATCTCCTCTTTCACCTAGGATTTCGAGAGCAAGGCGAAAATGTATCTCAGATAGATTGAAGTTGTAAAGTTGGTTCTCAACTAGAGCCATGTTGAGATTGTAATTCAATGCAAAATCCGGTTGGTCATAATCTTGAAGGATTTGCAATATTTCCGATAAATATTTTTGGGCTTTTGAAATATCTGTAAATACCAACTGGGAAGCAAGTCTGTCCAAAGTGGTAAGCCTTTTTAGGCGTTCATCTATGAGGTGTAATGTGGATTCCAATTTCACGATATCCTCGTTGGCGTCAGGATAGGTCTGAATCATGTTTATAGTGTTTCCAGTGAGTGCCTCAGAAAAAAGTAGATTTGTTTTTAATTTACAAATATAAAAAAAGAGGCAGGGCATCTGCAATGCAGCCTCTTTTTTAGCAAAACCAAATTATATTTCTGAAAAGCTTTATTGTGGCAAATCACCTAAGCAGGGACTTGGTCCAAAAAAGCCTGCAAAAAAACCCTTCTTCTTTTCAGTTACTTTTTCATTGCCCCCAATAAACTCATTCATCTCAACTTTCTTAATTTGATTGAGATCGTCTAATTCGAACAAGTTCTTCTTTTTTGTAGTCTTTCCCATAGCATCTAAGTTTTGAGTGAAAAATCCTAAGTTCATAGTGTCTCTCTCTTTTGCGAACAGTAAAAGTGTGTGCGTTCTCCGGATTCAAAGATAGCCACTTTTAAGTTTTCACAAAACTTACTGCCTAAAATTATGGATAAACCAAGTCTTAAGATGTAGTTTTACTCAAAAACGCTAATTTTTTCTCCAGTTTTCCTCCCACCAACACTAAAATCTGCTCTGTTTGTGTATGTGTAAGTTTTTGTTAAATTGCTTCTTCCAATCTTCTCATCTGCTCCATGAATGCTGGCCGTCTACGTCTAGAGACTTCAATTTTTTTCCCATCCTCCATTACTAAATACCCCCCATCTCCTTTAATGAATTTCCTCATGTAGTTCAAGTTGATGACATGTCTCTTGTGAACTCTGTAGAAATTCAACATTTGCAACATGTCTTCATAGGCCTTGATTGTTTTTGAGGCAGTAATTCGGTCGCCATTTATCAAGTAAATATGAGTATAATTGTCCTCAGCCTCAAATCTGACAATGTCCTTGATATTTACAAAATAAATCCCATCTATTGCTGCGATGCTCATCTTTTCGAATGAGTTCGGGTTGCTTAAAGATTTGTTGAAAAGGTCAAGCCTTTCTTCAATTTTTTCTGCATGATGAACCCTGATTCTACTTACAGCCTGAGTGAGTTCATCTGGGTTAATTGGTTTCATAATATAACCAATCGAACTGTACTGGCAAGCACGGATGGCGTGTTCATTGAATGCTGTAATAAATATCACCTCAAAATCTACAGGGTGCATCTCATCCAAAAACTGGAAAATCAAACCATCGGGTAGGTTAATATCTAAAAAAGCTACATCGGGTCTAAAATCAGTTTCGTCAAACAAGTCAAGCGCTTCTTCAATATTTAAAGCGTCAGCAATGACTTCTACCTCAGGGCAATGGCTTGCCAAAAGGTTTTTGAGATTATTCAAGCTTTTGATTTCGTCTTCGACGATTAACGCTTTGATCACGGGAATCGGTTTGTTAATTTCTAAAACATTTATGGGCATACTAGACCTTTCAATGCATAAATACTCAATCTGATGCAAAAATACATCTCCTTCTTAAGAATATAAAACCAAAACACTATAAAATCCACTTTCAAATCACGTAGTTACGCTTTATAAAAAAACGTTTTTCCAATCTAGACCTCCTCAGAGGGTTTACAGAATTATTATTTTTAAATTTATTGAAAAAAAATTAAAACAAGCTTTCCTATTTCCGCTTTTTTGCCATTTGGATGGCTTCCTCATAGCTAATTTTAGGGAAAACATCCAATTTGCCATCAACAGTCGCATCAAAAATTTGGCGACCATCTTTTTGATAAAAATAGTTCGCTAAATGATAGGACACTTCAGAGCCATAGACATCCGCAAGCTGCCACTGTTGTCCCTTAAAATAGTCTGGATGGAAATGGTTCTCATCATCGCCCTTGTAAATCTGCGTCTCATGGGATTGTCCAGCCTGCTTAAAACTGTGGTCAACTCCTATCAGAAATACGCGCTGAAAACCCATGTAATAGGCAAGTTGAAGCGATACAAATGTTACAGTATTTCCTTCGCATATTGGTTGGGAAATGTCTTCATAAAAACTCCATAAATTCAATGTGTGGAGTCTGTGTATGTGTGAAAGCTCTTTCACTACGCCTTTTGCAGCTGTGTAGGAAAGAAAAACTGGGCAGTTCATAGCCTCAATTTGCTTTGCACTTTGTTCAATTACCAATTGATTGACAGAAACCAAATAGCTAAGGTCCAATTCCACCTTTTCAAAAATTAGGAATATTTTGTTTTGTCCAAAACTGTTATAATCATTTAGTTTGGATAAATCCATGTTTTTGAGAGACGGGCCATTGCCAATGATAAAGCAGTCTTCCCCCTGGTGCTTATCCTTAAAATGCTTTAATTGATTTGCAAACTTTCGTCGCCAACGAAAATAATCCTTGGCTTCCTCCAGCTTTTTCGCAACCCCATCCTTTTCCAGCAGATTTAATCCAAATAAAGCTCCTTGTGGTCTTGCCATTTTTACATTTTTATGAAAAACTTGTTCGTAGATATTTAAAGAATAGGTAATTGCTACAAATCTTTTAAAACAGAACTTATTCCGCCGTCCAGTAAAAAGTTGGCACCATGCACAAAACCTGTATTTTGTGAAGCAAGAAATAAGGCCAATTTTGCTACGTCATTTGGATAGCCAATTCGTTGTACAGGATGTATCTTACGCAACTCGTCAATAGCAGATTCATTATCATTGAACCCAGCCCGCAACATCTCAGTTTCGATAGCTGCAGGGCTAATTGAGTTGACTCTGACACGGCCGGCTAAGTCAACTGCCATTGCTTTTGTCAATCCCACTAAAGCACTTTTTGAAGTTGCATAGCTGATGAATTCTGGCTTTGTAAGTTGTTGATGAATACTTGCAATGTTGATGATGCTGCCATTACTTTCTTCCAATCTGGCCAAAAAAATCTTACTCAAAAGCATGGGGCCGGTCAAGTTAACATTCAATGTTTCTTGCCAATCTTCTAATTTAATGTTTTCTAGTTTGTCAAGTCGCTGCACAGCTGCATTGTTCACCAAAACATCCAATTTAGGCATGACTTCATCAAAAATCTGGGTGAACTTAATGCGATAACTGGCATCTCGGACAAATTGGTGGATGTCGAACCTTAAAAAACGGTCGCAGTGGCCATTGAAATCCTCCCGCATGTCCACCCCGAAAACGTAATAGCCGCTGTCCCTAAATGCCTTTGCCAAAGCCGATCCAATTCCCCCTAACACACCAGTAATAAATACATTTTTTGCCATAATTCCTAATTCATTCAATATTTAAAAATCCAAAAAGCAGCTTCATGGCTTGGTTGCTTGCCCGGCGAACTGCGTCAATCGTGTTCGATCCATTGTGCGTTCCAAAAATGCAACGGTCAAATTCACGAAGTGGGGAATCTGACGGCAGGGGCTCATTTTCAAATACATCCAAAGCGGCACTATGTATCTTTCCATCAGATAGCCCTGAAATCAAAGCATTTTCGTCAATCACACCTCCTCTTGATACATTAATTATTCGTACGCCATCCTTCATCAAGGAAATAGAATCAACGTTAATTAAATGTCTGGTTTCAGGGGTCAAAGCGCATGTCACTACCACAAAATCGGCCTTTTCAACTTCAGTTGGAAAGGAGTAAAAACGATAACGCATTTCATCTTCGTCTGTGCGACTCGCAAATGGGTCATAAACATTAATTTCCAATCCAAAAGCATTTAACATTCGGGCAGTTGACTTCCCAATATCCCCGAAGCCAATCAGCGCTACTGTTTTGTTCATCAAGGAAATACCTGCTGGTTTGGGCCACTCCCCTTTTCTTACACCTCTGTCAATGAAAAAGGTTTGCCTAGCCAATCCAATAACATAGTGTGCGGCCAAACTTCCAACTTCCTCACCGAACATCAAAGGTGTATTCATGATTGGGATGCCCAATGCTTTGCAAGCATTAAAATCTACATTGTCCACTCCAACTCCCCATTTAACGGCTGCTTTCAAATTACCATCTTTGCCTGCTTTAAAAACTTTTTCGGTGGCTGGGTCATCGCCGATAATCCAACCATCTACCTTGGGTAATATGGCAATTAGTTCCTCTTCTGTCAGGGTCTGAACAACATTTGGGGTGACTAATTCGACTCCTTTTTCTTCGAAAACAGGCCTGAACTCGTCAATTAGACGGAGCATCGGCGGGCAGGTTATTAATACTTTCAAGTAATTTATGATTTTGAAAATGATAAAATGGATTGCAAAATTGATGGATTATTTTCTTTTATGGATGAAAAAAAACATTTCAATAAAGTCAATTTAAGAATTCAGGAAGTATTCATTAATTTCGCTGTCCATTTTTAGCCGTTATTGAGAAAACATTAAACCCTGTTCATACCTTCCCATTCAATAGCTCAAAACTTAGGTATAAAATTTTCATTCATTTTGGATGGACAATTAATATCCAATTAGGTGCGTTCACTGTAACTGTCAGAATTTCAACTACTTAAGTACTTTTAATGTAACGGACATACTGCTTTCGGAAGAAAATGAAACTAACGCTTACCACCCTGACTTTTATTTTGATGTACAACTTGCTGTCTGCACAAGGCAACGAGCTTGCATTAGCCAGAAAGTACGAGACAGTGGCAGACAGTTTCAGTAAGATTCCTGTAAACGCCAAAGCCATACTTTACCGCAAAAAAGCCTTGAATATTTACCAAAATCAAAGGCCGTTACAATTTGATAAAATTGCAGCAAGCTTTCGCAGTATTGGTATCTACTATCGCCGGGAAGGCAATTTTGAGCAAGGTGAATTTAACCTTAAACGCTCTGTAGAAGTAGCGGAAAAACATCTCGAACCAAACCATCCGGAGCTAGCCAAAGCATATAACAGTTACGGAATTTATCTTTTGACAACTGGGAAGTATAGGCAAGCACTGGTCTATCTGCACAAAAGCCTTGAGATTAATCAGCGCATGAACTTACCTGGGGTAGCAGACAATCTTAACAACATTGGAATTGTTTATGAAAACATGGGTGATTATGACGCTGCATTTAATCACTACCACCAGGCAATGCGCTACAATATCAAACAGCTTGGTCTTTTCAATATTGCCACCGCCAACAACTACATCAATTTAGGCACAGCTTGTTTGAGGTTGGATAGATACAATGAGGCTCAATCCTTTTTTGATACCACTTTATTGGTTTACAACAAGCTTTTACCAAAAGACCATCCTGAATTTGCAGCCCTTTATAACAATCTGGGAGCAGTTGCAAATACACGTGGGGATTACAGAACAGCAATTGTCAATTTTGAAAAAGCTTTAAAAATTACTGAAAAAAACCTCGGTGTAAACCACCCTGACGTAGCGAATATTTATGCCAATACTGGGATTCTTTTGCTGGACAAAGGCGACATCAACAAGGCGTTGGCATTTTTTCAAAAAGCGTATGACATCAGACTTCGTTTTTTTGGGCAAAACAACCATCTAGTTGCTCGTACTTGCAATTACCTTGGCGATTGTTATCTCCAGAAAAAGGATTTTGACAAAACATACGAATGGTATAACAAGGCAATCCTCGTTTTTGAAAAACTACCAGCTGGTGACCCCGCCGACATTGCCGAATACAAAAACGACCTAGGCTTCTATTTTGAAAAAATGGGCAATTTCCAGTCAGCCCTACAATTTTACAATGAAGCCATGTATGTGGTTCGGAAAAACCAAGGCAAACAAGACCTCGATATTGCCAACTCTTTGGCTAGGATTGGAAATTTATTCCTACTTAAATCCAACCATGAATCCGCTAAAGGGCATTTTAACCAAGCTTTACAGATTACCAAGCATTTTCTTGGGAAAAAGCATCCAGATGTCGCCCAAATTTATGGGAAACTTGCAATGGCAAGCGTTGAAGACCCAACCTTGTCTTTGACTTACTGTGATTCAGCAATGCAGTCACTTGGCTACACCAAAGCCAATGAATTTAGTTTTGACAAGATTGGCTCACCATTGGTTCTACTCGATATTTTACAGCAAAAAGGTGAGTTGTTGTTTGGGTTTTACAAAGAAAATAAATCACGGAAATGGCTAGACGAGGCTGATAGTTGCTACGCAACCGCTATGCAACTTATTGATTTTGTGAAAGTTACCTTAGAAGAACCAGGCTCTCGGCAAACGTTGCTGGATAATTATTTCCTGATTTACGAAAATGCCATTGCAATAAAATGCGAGCTGAAAAATATTAGCAATGACACAAAATATTGGCATGAGGCATTTGAAATTTCAGAGCGGAGCAATGCTACCCTACTTTTGGAGGCACTTCAGTCCGTGCATGCAGGCCGTTTCTCAGAGATTCCTGATAGTTTGCTCGACATGGAACGTAAGTCTAAAATTGATTTAGCTTTTTTAGAAAAACAAGTTTTTGAGGAACAACTTAGAGGTGAAGATGCTAGCCAAATTCGACTAGCAAACTTGAACGACCAGATTTTCAACCTTCAACAAAAGTACACCCGGTTGATGGCTGCTATCAGAAAGGATTATCCGAAGTATTTTACCTTGAAATATGCCCCAGAAATTGTGACTGTACCCGAAATTCAACAAAAATTGCTGTTGGCAGGGCAAAATATGGTTGGCTATTTTGTTGGTGAAGACAAGATTTTTGCATTTGTAATCAATGAACAGGATTTTGAAGTAGTCACAATTGACAAGGATGTTCCTTTGGAGTCGTGGGTGGAGGAATTCAGGAATAGCATTTACCAGTTTAACCCAGCCGGAAAAGAAGTAGCGTTTTTAAATCAAAAATATTCTAACCTTGGGTTTGAGCTTTATCAGTTGATTTTCGAGCCAATTAAATCAAAACTCTCTGGCAATCAGGTAGTTATTCTTCCAGGTGGTGTTTTAGGTTACCTGCCTTTTGATGCCTTGTTGGCAACAGCCCCGGAGGACGATGGGAATTTTGATACCCATGATTACCTAATTAAACACTACCAGTTTAGCTATAGTTATTCGGCTTCTTTGCACAAAGAGATGGTAAATAGGAGCGTTGGTTGGAAGCAAGGGGGCTTTGTCGGGTTCGCCCCATCCTATGGCGGCGATTCCTTGAATTTGCGCAGCAACGACCCATGGAGGGCAGTGTTAGGAAATCTCAAATTCAATGAGCCTGAAGTCATTAACATTCAAAAAATAATGGGTGGCAGGGCATTTTTGGATTCGACTGCCACGGAGCGGAATTTTTTGAATGAGGCTCCCAAAGCGGGCATCCTGCATTTGGCGGTACACGCCAAATCTAATGATGAACACGGAGAATATTCCTATTTGGCTTTCTACCAAACAGCCGATTCCATTGAAAATGAACTTGTATTTGTCAAGGACCTCTACTCGATGAGGATCAAAGCTGCATTGGTGGTGTTGAGCGCATGCGAAACGGGCATTGGTGAGTTACAGCGTGGGGAGGGTATTGTGAGTTTAGCGCGTGGTTTTTCGTATGCGGGTGCTGCAAGTATAGTTACTACGCTTTGGAGTATTGATGATTTTGCTTCGTCCGAAATCATGGCACTTTTTTACCAGAATCTCAAAGCTGGTGAATCGAAAGACGCTGCCTTACGCAAGGCAAAATTGACATTTCTAGGTAGAAGAAAAGGCTCAAATGCAGCACATCCACTTTACTGGGCCGCATTTATCCCTGTAGGGGATATGTCTCCAATCAAGAATGGGATACCCCTAGCTTGGGCTTGGATTGGACTCTTCTTTCTTGGCTTTGTAGCATTTTATTTTTTGTACAGAAAACAAAAAAAAGCCAAGCTCACAGCTTCACAAATTTCACAACATACAATTGATGCCCATCCAAGATTTCAACGAAATATATACCCTTAGTAAGCTCACCAACTGAAAACTCAAGAGTATCTCCTTGGAATTCAGTTGATTGCAAAATTGTTCCATTCGTGTTTCTCAATTGAAAATTTCTATCATGAAGTCCTCTCCTTGATTTTAGTAGTATTGTCGCCCTTGAAGTTGCTGGATTCGGGTAAATCAAAGCTACCCTACCCTGCCCTTTCTCACTTACTCCTGAAGGTCCAATTAATACCTCATGCATGATGGAGCTTCCGCAGAAAACATTGTTCACGGTCAGTACAACATCGTACAAACCAGCAACTGAATATTCATGTATTGGGTTTGCCAACTGGCTAGAATTGCCGTCTCCAAAATCCCAAAAATAGCTGGTTCCACCTACACTTTGGTTATCAAAGAAAACGGTGTAGCCTTGAGTAGTAAAACTGAAATTCCCAGATGGCGTTGGATTTACCAGCACGAAATCCGAAATAGAACTTGTATCGCTACCCAACATATTTGAAACAATCAAGGTCACAGGGTATTGTCCTGGTTGGTTGTAGATAACTGATGGGTTTTCGGCGGTTGAAATATTAGGGGCTCCTCCTGAAAACTGCCACAGGAAACTGTTGAGGTTATTCCCAGTTGATTGGTTTTGAAATTGCACAGTCACAGGTGAGCATCCTGATGATACATCCGCAGAAAATTGAGCAACTGGCAAAGCGCTTGGGTCTGTGATTGATAAAAAATATACAAACTCATCCTCTCCGCATGGCCCGGTTGAAGTTAAGGTTATTTCGTAATCTCCGAAGTCATTAAAATGGTGCGATGGGCTAGTTTCC
This sequence comes from Bacteroidota bacterium, assembly GCA_016124585.1. Lineage (GTDB taxonomy): Bacteria > Bacteroidota > Bacteroidia > Chitinophagales > Saprospiraceae > UBA6168. The sequence goes on from WGNL01000004.1 coordinate 433,155, forward strand.
AGGCTAATATTTCCATCTCCAAAATCCCATAAGTAATTAGTTGCTTCAGTTGAGGTATTTTGGAACAGAAAATCGCTGTTACCGAAAGCGGTTACCGAAAACGATGAAGAAGGTAATCCAGAAACATTGAGCATTGCACTTTCAGAGAACAAGGAAGTTAGGCAAGGGCTTGAAATTTGGCATCGAAAAAGATAGCCATCCATTGTTAATTCTGAATCATGTATTGTCAGTACTTTGGTGAGCTCACCTGAATAATTTGGGCCAGGCGGGATATTTTGCCAGCCACTTCCAGTATTGACTTGCCACTGAAATACAAGATTGTTGCCCTCCACTTCGACGAGAAGGTTTGTTGAATCACCTTCGCAAAGTGCGACAGACAATGGCTGTTCAACAATTTGAACTGGTACAACTTCACTCTCAGCAATTGCCAAATAATTTAGATAAGACTGTAGCCCCGTTTCACCGGGCATTGCCCCATTTGACTGGCCATTACATTGACTTGAAACTGTATTGTTTACTCCAGGCTGACCACCCAAAAGATTAATTTGTGTGAAAGCACCTGCATTAGTGATCAGCAGACCACCACTTCCACCACCACCAGTTCCGTCACATCTGTCAGCATTATTATTTACGTTTCCTCCATCACCTCCCTTCGCTTCAATTGATAAGCTGCCAACTATCGAATTGGATTTTATCAGAATGCTTCCCCCAGCGCCACCTCCGCCAGCACCATCTCCATGAGCAAGGCTTGCATTTTCACCATTGGCTGAGATGGAGAATCCATTTCCAAAAATTATCTTTGCCAATACGATAGCAATTCCACCACCATTTGCACCTGACGAACCAGCACCCGTGTCATCAAAATGTCCTGCACCGCCGCCGCCGCCCATGAAAATTCGTTCTGGATCATTTGGGCATGATTTGCCTCCCAAACCGGGGTAATCACCGTCACATCCAAATCCGCCAACGGATTCTTTACCTCCAATGCCACCATTCGAAACATTACCACCACCTCCACCGCCACTGTTGTGGTCATTTCCGCCGCCGCCGCCATTTGCCTGGGCCCCTCTTCCGTGCTCTTTGTTTAAAATGAAATCTGAGACTCCTTCCCCTTTTGGCGAACCTCTCCAATTGTTGATGGGATAAAAATAAGCGTCTGCATTGGTCAAAAAATTACAGTCACTTACTACTTCCAATTTTTGTGCACCTCTAAAACCTTTTCCACTTACATTGATGGAAGCTTGAAGTTGAAGTGTATCGGAATCGAAAACGAGTACACCTCCTGTTACGCCATCCCATGCTTTCGCCTGGACCTCTCCTGTCACTGACACACTATTATAATAAGGTATTGTGACCAATTGTAGTTTGGAGGTAGGGTTATAGTCGTTCAGCAATTCAAATTTCAAAAACACGTCATTTCCAACAACTGAAAGCACTTCGTTAATTTCGTAAGACCCAGCACTACCCAAGTCTTCAATATTTCCGAAACTGCTTGAATTGGATGAATTGATGGTGGCTCCTCCCATTTGAATCAATAGTACTTTAGAACTGGGAGCAAACAAAGTAGCATCAGTCACAGTCAATTTTGCCTCGCAAGGTTCGATGCCTATGACTTTTGAATATTCGTTGATGACTCCAGCTATCTGTATTTGTGCAAAAAGCTGGGAAGAAAGGCAGGTGAATACAATTGCCCAGTAAGAAGTGTGCATCGGTGTATTGGTTTAGAATGAAGAGGAGTTCTCAAAGTGGAGCGCAATTTAAGCCCACTGAACGCATCGATTCAAACCATTAGCAGAATAAATTTAGGAATAATTAAGAATTACAAATTAAAACAACCTACTTTTGCGCCCGCTTAAGCCCACCGCCTGCGAGTCAGAGTAAGTGGGGATGGTGAAATCGAGGATTTTTATGAGCTGTGAAATGAAATCTCAAATTTGAGTTTTCGCCAGCAACTTTTAAAAGCCTCATTATCAAACATTTAAAAAAATGGCAGTTAAAATTAGATTGCAAAGAAAAGGAAAAAAACAAAAGCCTTTTTACCACATCGTCATTGCTGACGCAAGAGCCCCAAGGGATGGCCGTTTCATCGAGAAAATTGGCACCTACAACCCATTGACGCAACCTGCTACAATTGAACTTGACCGTGACAAAGCATTTGAATGGCTTGGAAAAGGTGCCCAACCTACTGAGACCGTTAGAGCCATGCTTCGTTTTAAAGGTGTTTTCTATCGCAAGCATGTGATGCGTGGTGTAGAAAAAGGTGCCTACACAGAAGAAGTTGCCATGGAAAAATACAATGATTATGTGGCAGCTAAAGATGCAAAAACTGCGGCACGTGCAGAAAAGATTTCTGCAGAGAAAGCGGCTTTCCGTGCTAAAGTTGCTGGCTTAGACATCAAAGTAGCAGCCAAAAAGGAAGTACCTAAAGTAGAGGTAGCACCTGCTGCGCCTGCTGTTGAGGATGCTCCCGCTGCTGTAGCACCAGTTGAAGAAGAAGTAGTAGCAGTTGTTGCTGAAGAAGCTACTCCTGAAGCAGTTGCTCAGGAAGAAGAATAAATATCCTAGAATTCTGATTTGAAAAAGCCCGGAAGTACTGCACTTTCGGGCTTTTGTTTTTGTCTTATTTCAATATACCAGCTATCCCTGGCGGTTTTATCAGTTTGCCGATTTCGATTGCCATTTGCAATATCTTTTTGGGATCTTCTGTCTCAATAATCTGTGTTTTTTTCAAGATGAAGTCCAAATAATGTCGAGCTTCTTGGGTATCAAACTGCATCGTGTACTCAAAATACAAGCCTAAATCTTCGATTGGCATACAATGCGTGAAGACGAATTTTTCACGCCAAATATCAAAGTAAACAATAAAGCGAGGTCTAGGAAATACAGTATTAAATAGTGTGAGAAACAATGGCGACTCCAATAACCGTTCATTTTCGAACATCATGCCATTGGCTTCATAGGCTGGGTAATAAAGCATTTGCGAGGTAATTCCGGCTTCTACAAGAATTTTTCCTACCTCGCTCAGTTTTGAAGATAGTACCCAAATTGGTATGTTTTGCGTGGAATACTCATTGAAAGGCTGCCAAACTGCAGTTTTCAAATCATAAAATTGCAATTCGTTGGGTTTCCCAATCCGAAGTTTATAATCAAACCTATCGAATCCAGGCACGAAATAACCGGGATAGTAATATTTGAACCCCAAATCAACCCCAAACTGAATTTCCTCAATCATGGTGTATAACCCAAGACTGAATCTGGCGTATTCTGGATCGTAGACACCTTTAATACTTGCCAAACTGTTATTTCCGAGGTCAAAAAAACTAAAAGCAATGAGTTTGTCATTGTCATAAACACATACCTCGAAGGTGTCAAAAATCGTGTGGTCCTTTCCATCCAAAATGCTATCACGAATAGTTGCTGAAAGAACCCCTTTAAAGCTTGCTCTGTATTTCTGAAAAAGAGCTTCTTTTTCTTCATTAATAACACTATGCCTTACCAAACTGCGAAACCTGAGGCGATTTTGCTGCATGATTTTACGCAAGCTTTTTCTAAAAGCAAGACCCTCCAATGGCAAGCGTAACCAAATAGGTGAATACAAACTATCATTGAAAAATAGAAAATGACAGGTGAAGATACTCAGCCCCATGCGATACCAGCCTTGCTCTAAGTATGCATCTAATTCATCCCCAGCTATCGATTTCGGAAAATGTTTTTCAGTAAACATTTGAACAGTTGGCTATTACATGAACTCCAACTAAATTTGTCAAAATTCATAAACCGTAAATAGAAACGCAAAAAAGTGTTTTTCATGAAAAACCGAGCTATCATTTGCCTAATTTATTTATCCACATTGTCTGTTTTGTCCTTCGGACAACAAACAACATTGTCAGAACCCCGGACTCCTGATGCCACACAACTACTGGAAATCCAACGTGGAGAATTGGAGTTTTTCAAGACAATTGTGTATCGCTTTGAAGTGGCCTGGGAAGAGTCTGATGTTCAAAGCATGGTAGATTTGCGAAAGGGACTAATGAAGCTGATGGCCAACGAAATTGGGCAACTCAAAGGAAAAAACAACCCGACTAAAGCAATTGAAAATCGACTTGAAAAAGAAATAGCTTGTTTGAATTCCATGGAGATTACGCCAATTGCTGAGGGCGACGATGCCTTGGGTAAGCATGCAGAAAAGGCAAAGGCCGTTTTCAATGATTTTATAAAATTGTTGGAGGAAGATTTTACCGAACAGGCGAATGCACTCCGACTACAAAAAAATCAATAACCTCTACCCCATTCAATTATTCTCACTATCAAAACTTACCGGCAGGCACTTGATTACTTATTTTCCCAACTCCCAATGTTCCAACGCATTGGCCCTGCGGCTTTCAAAAAAGATTTGAGTAACACCTTGGCCTTATGTGAACATTTAGGCCAGCCACAGTTGAAATTTCCTTCCATTCATGTTGCGGGAACAAATGGTAAAGGTTCAACAGCGCACATGCTTTCTGCCATATTTACAGCAGCAGGTTTTAGAACTGGTCTTTACACTTCGCCTCATTACCGAGATTTTAGGGAACGAGTTAAAATCAACGGGGAACTGATTTCTAAAAAGGATGTAGTCCGGTTTGTCAATGCCAATCAGACCTTTGCTGACGAACTCAAACCCTCTTTTTTCGAGTGGACTGTTGGGCTGGCTTTTGATTATTTTGCAAAGCAGCAAGTTGATATTGCCATCATTGAAACTGGCCTAGGTGGCCGACTTGATTCTACGAATGTTGTTAAACCATTGGTTAGTGTAATCACAAATATTGGTTATGACCACCAAAACATGCTGGGGGAAACGCTACCGCTAATTGCCGCGGAAAAAGCAGGTATTATCAAGGCGGGTGTGCCAGTCGTTATTGGTGAAACGCATCCTGAAACTCAATGTGTTTTCATTGAAAAAGCAAAATCTCTGGGCTGTCCCATCTATTTTGCTGACCAAAATTATGAGACGCTGGCATCTAGCGAAACTACAACTTCCGTTTATTACGACATTCTACATCATGGCTTTTCCAAGTTTCAAAATATCGAATTAAATCACCTAGGTGGGTATCAGCGTTCTAACTTGCGTACTGTCATGCAAACGATGGAAATCGTGGCTCCCTTGTTTGAACCATTGAAAAATAATGTAAATCTGGAGCGAGCAATTCGTAGGGGGCTGGCCAATTTGAAGCAGCTTTCTAACTTCATGGGAAGATGGGAGTTTATCAACCAAAAACCAAGGGTGCTCTGCGATAGTGCGCACAATGAAGATGGGATTAGGCTTGTGGCAGAAGCACTTGCCAAAATTGATTTCGAACAACTTCATTTTGTATTTGGGACGGTGAATGATAAGTCACCCCAAAAAGTACTTGAGATGTTGCCCCAAAATGCACGTTACTATTTTGCGAAAGCCAATATTCCCCGCGGCTTGGACGCCGAATTGCTCATGCATCAAGCTGCAGAAGTTGGCCTAACGGGTAAAGCCTACAAATCAGTAAGATTTGCATTGGCAGCTGCTAAACGTGCGGCAAAGTCAAATGATTTAATATTTATTGGTGGAAGCATTTTTGTGGTGGCTGAGGTGATTTGAAATTAGCGGCAATCTTTGCGACAGAGCCTTATTCTTGGCTTTTTATACTGCTAGTTTACGCTAGTTTTGTAATTGTTTTTGATACAAAACAATCCTGTATGCTTCGTTTTTTTGGACTATTTGCTGCTTTTTTGCCTGCCATGTTATTTGCTCAGCAAAAAGAATGCGTATTTGTAGATTGGTCTCACCATTATGGTGGCACCAAATCTGATGCTGCCAATGATGTGCAAAGCACTACTGACGGTGGGTTCATTGTCGCAGGATATTCACGATCTCTAGATGAAGATTTGACCGGCAATAAAGGTGCATCCGACTACTGGGTCGTAAAACTTGATTCATTAGGTGGCCTGCAATGGCAGCAAAACTATGGTGGCTTGGACAACGATATCGCTACTGCAATTCTCCAAACTGATGATGGTGGCTATATCGTGGCAGGTGGTACTGTTTCTTTTGATGGGCAAGTTTCTGGGAACCATGGTGCAGAAGACGCTTGGGTCTTGCGACTGGATGATTTAGGGAATATTTTGTGGAAAAAAACTTACGGCGGTACTTTAAATGACCGCGCTGAAAGTATCCATCCCACTAGTGACGGAGGTTTTATCCTCTCAGGATATAGTCAATCTGACGATGGTGATTTGACAAGTAACCACGGAGAATTTGATTATTGGATTTTCAAAATTGCTGCAAATGGGAATTTGGTTTGGCAAAAAAGTCTTGGAGGTGGTTTATCAGAATATGCATTTGATGCTATTGAGACAAGTGATGGAGGTTTTTTAGCAGTTGGGTCATCCTTTTCAAACGATGGGGATGTATCAGGAAATCAAGGATTTTATGATTACTGGGTGGTGAAATTAACAGGGTCTGGCAGCCTCAGTTGGGCCAAGTCTTTTGGTGGGATTGGAGAAGAACGGGCCTACGCAGTGACATTGACAACAGGTGGTTTCTTGGTAGCGGGAACTTCCAATTCAGTTACAGGCAATGTTTCCGGCAACAATGGCGGATATGATTATTGGGTGACTAAAATTTCTGACACAGGTGTTTTGTTATGGAGCAAGAACTTTGGCGGATCTGTTGAAGACAGGGCTCAGGGCATATTTGGAAAAGCCGATGGTGGCGCAATAGTCTGCGGACTTTCGGGTTCGTCAAATGCGGATGTGGGGGGGAATTTTGGCAGCAAAGATGGGTGGCTGATAAATCTTGACGCAAATGGTCAGCTTCTGTGGGAGAAAAATTTTGGAGGTTCATTAGATGACAGGTTTTCTGCTGTGCTAAGCTTAAACAATGGCGGTTTTGCTTGTGCAGGGTTTGCTTCCTCCAATGACCATGATTTGGATGGAAACTATGGGGAACAAGACATGTGGGTCATTCGTCTTTCACCAGATTCTATTCAAATCGACCTTGGACAAGATACGATTTTGTGTGCTGGGCAAGGTTTGATTCTAAATGCTGAACTGCCGAACGTCAGTTACCAATGGCCTGACGGTTCATCGCTTCCCATATTTTTAGTAAGCAGCCCTGGCGAGTATTGGGTTGAAATAGATAAACAAGGATGTAAAAGTCGAGATTCTATTGTAGTTGATTATGTCTCGGAGACTCCTGTGAATATTGGAAATGACACTGTTTTGTGTGAAGGTGAAACACTTTTGCTCGACCCAGGAATTGCTGGCGCCAATATTTTATGGAAAAATGGTAGCACTGACCCCGAATTTCCAGTCAATCTTCCAGGAGAATATTGGGTAGAAGTGAGCAAAGATGGCTGTGAATACCGAGATACGATAAATGTGGACTTTACAACTGTGCCTTTTGAACTAGGGAAGGATTTAACGCTTTGCGCAGGCGAAACAAAAACCTTTGAAATATCCTTGAACAACGCAGTCTTTGAATGGCAAGATGGTTCAACTGCGCCAAGCTATGTTGCGGATACACCTGGCCTCGTTTGGGCAAAAGTTACCCAAGGTGGCTGCGTACGAGTTGATTCTGTTGAAATTTCCTACCAGATTGGGCCGCTTGACCCACTTCCGGACTACAGTTTTATTTGTGAGAATGAAGGTTTGTGGCTGAACGCTGAGTTTGATGGAGCAACATATCTTTGGCAAAATGGGTCAACCAATCACAACTTTAAAGCTGTTACTCCAGGAAATTACAGCGTACAAATTCAAGTAGGTGATTGTATTTTTGAAGATGAAGTAGAATTGAGGTCATGCGAGCTTTGTCTTTACATCCCCAATATATTTTCGCCAAATGGGGACGGCATTAACGACATTTTCACAGGATTCCCCGGGTGCGACATCAGTAATTACCATCAACAAGTATTTGACCGCTGGGGAGAAAAAGTATTTGAAAGTAATACAACTGGCATTGGCTGGGATGGAGAAAAGCATGGGAAAGCAGCCCAGCAAGGAGTTTATGCGTACAGGATTGAATTCGATTATTTGAATAATGGCGAACTTGAACACCAACTCAGGATAGGCACAGTCACATTATTTCGCTAAGAAATTGTGTAATACGAAAAAAGGCACCCGTATTTATTACAGGTGCCTTTTTTGTTATTCAACTATCAAAATTACCTTACAGCAGTCAATTTGAATTTCAGGTCAAATTCATCGTAGATAGTCTTGTCTCCAAGGCCATCGAAAAAGCTGCCAGAGCCATAACGTACATCAAAATCAGTACGATCGATTTTGATGTCACCAGTAGCGACGATTTTACCACCTTCTGCTTCATTTAGCAGGGCGTCAAATTTCACTTCTTTAGTAGTCGATTTAATGGTAAGGTTTCCAGTCACTTTGTATTCGCCTGGTTTTCCTTTGGGTGCTACTTTTGTAATGACAAACTTCGCAGTCGGAAAACTGGCTGTGCCAAAAAAGTCATCAGATTTCAAGTGACCTTCCAATTTGCCGGCCATGTCACCTTGAAGGTCAAGACATTTGATGGAAGTCATGTCAATTTCAAAAGAGCCTCCTGAAAAAAAGCCTTTGTCATCGTAATTAAGTACACCTGATTTGATGTTTACAACTCCGTTGTGTTGGCCAGTAACTTTGTAACCAGTCCACTGAACATTGCTATTCAAAGTGTCAACCTTGAGCGACGCACCTGGTTTAACTGTAAACGCTAACCCTGCAAAAGCGATGAACGCCAATAAAACAGCGGAAAATGAAGTGAATTTTTTCATAAAATTTAGCTTGTTAAAATGGTGAAAGAATTTCTGTGTAGGTACACGGGTTCCTTAACGCTTTCGAAATACGATGGTTGATTCTTGATTCTTAAGAAAATCTTAAAATCAGCCTCTCATTTTGTCTAGTAAATCATTAAGTTGGATAACTTCCTCATTAGAAAGATTTTGTGAAATCTTTCCAGCAAATTCATCCATTTCTTTAGAGGCTTTTTCTAAGATGGAAAGTCCTTCCTCTGTAATAATTACTTCTGCGCGGCGGTTATCTTCGCTGCACTTTGCTTTTTGCACCAATTTTTTAGAGATAAGTTTATCCACCAATCGTGAGGCATTGGATGTTTTGTCAATCATCCGTTCAGTCAGTTCTTTAATACTCCCGGGGTTTGGGTACATTCCTCTCAAAATTCTGAGAATATTAAATTGATGTACTGAAATTCCAAATGGCTTCAATTCTTTGGCTGACGAGTAGGAAAGCCAAGAACTTGTAAACAGAATATTCACGTGGGCTTTCACATACGGATTTGAAAAACTCTTCTGCTTAATTTCATCTTCAATTTTCATGCAACAGTATTAAATTTTAGTTTCAATAACAAACAGACAAAGTTAAAACCAACAAATTTTACAAGGTGAATTTTGGACGAAAATGCTGAATTTGTTGGAAAATAAAGTCTTCTGGTACGAATTTTAGAAGAGTCAATTCGACTAGCAATAAAAATATTGACTAACCTTGCTTTTCATTACAGTGATTAGAATTTTCACACATGTTTTTTCCTAAACCAATACTTTCCTTTTGGATTTTGATTTTTATTGTATTCTACGCATACATCGGTTATGGAGTATTATTATTCTTGATTGTGAAAATCAAAAGAGTATTTGGCAGAAAAAACAATATAGGTTTTCAAGACAGTGAACTCCCAAGCGTAGTTTTTATAGTTGCTGCCTATAATGAGGCAGATTATATTGAGGAAAAAATCAAGAATTGCTTACTTTTTGACTATCCATCTGATAAAATTGAATATTGGTTTGTTACCGATGGGTCAACTGACAGTACACCACGGTTGGTTGAGTCATACCCTACTCTACCTAGGCAACAAGTCAGGCTGTTCCACAGCCCAGAACGGAGGGGTAAAATTGCTGCGGTTGAGCGCGTGATGGCATTTGTGAAAGCGCCAATTACCATTTTCACGGATGCAAATACTGATGTAAATCCCCAGGCAATTAAAAATATCATTCGACATTATGCCGACCCCAAAGTCGGTGCCGTTGCTGGAGAAAAACGCATTGCACTTGGCGAAACAGGAGATGCAAGCGGCGCTGGAGAAGGAATCTATTGGAAATACGAATCATTGCTAAAAAAATGGGATTCTGAGCTTTACTCAACTATCGGTGCAGCTGGTGAGCTGTTTTCCATCCAAACGAAACAATATCAACACGTCCCACCAGATACCCTTATTGAAGATTTTGTGATGACGATGGGCATTGCCATGCGAGGTTATAAAATTGTCTATGAACCAGATGCTTACGCAGTTGAATCATCAAGTGCTTCCATCGCAGAAGAGCTTAAGCGGAAAATTCGCATTGCTGCTGGGGCGCTTCAGGCGACTTGGCGACTTAGATCCTTGTTGAATCCTTTCAAGTATGGCTTACTTAGTTTTCAATACCTGTCTCACCGAGTCCTTCGTTGGACTCTAGCTCCCCTTGCCCTACCTATCATTTTTTTGTTGAATATTTTTCTAGCCCAAGAAGGCAACCTTACTTACAAGGTCTTGCTGATTTGTCAAATATGCTTCTATTGCTTCGCAATTCTCGGCTACTTATTCGAACGTAAACAACTGAAAATCAAGGCTTTCTTTGTCCCTTACTACTTCTGTGTTATGAACTACGCCATGTACAGGGGTTTTTTCCGTCTGCTCGCAGGCCGCCAATCTGTGGTTTGGGAAAAATCCAAGCGTGCTTCCTAGCGCATACTCTTACCACCAATATTTTCAAAAATTTCATTTGGCCCAATTGAATTTTCTTCTGTATTTTTAAATTTATTTGGTTGAGAAAATTATGAATGAGTAACATTTTTATCTAAATTTACATTTATTTGGTTTAAATAACAAATTATACCTACCTTTGAGGGTGTCAAATTTTTCATAAAACATTGATAGTCAATGAAAAAACAGGCTTCCAACCGGAAACACAACTACCCCGACGCAGACCTCCACCAACAGGTGCTTGAGCGCCTTCGTTATGCTCATCGTGACCTCGAACAATTCGAACAGTACAATTTCGGGGTGGAGCGCATGAAAAAACTGAAAGCGCTCGCCGACCGTTTCCGGGACTTACCAGATGACGATGAATTAGTTGGAGAGCAAATGATTCTCTCCGAAAAAAAATACAAAGCAAGCGACGACCTACAAGCCGCCATCCGCAGCTTGATGACAAGGGTTGCCTTAAAATTCAACAACAGAAGTGGGCGTTATCGCAAATTCGGAGCAGGTAAGTTAGGCGACATGACAGACGCCCAACTGATTTTTTGCGCAAGACGTGTGGTAAGGGTCGCTCGCCAGCAAATTGATTTTTTGGACGATGTTGGCGTAAGTGAAAAAGTGCTTGGAAGGATTTCGGATGCTTGCCAAATCTTCGAAAATGCCGTCAATCTTCAGCAAGATAAAGTTGCAGACCGGGACATTGGCGTTGAGCGAAGGGTAGATTTAGGTAATGAATTGTACGATGAGTTAGTAGTGCTCTGTAATATCGGTAAAGACATTTGGGACAAAAAAGACAACCAGAAATACGAGAACTACTGTCTTTACGAAAGCAATAATGACCAAAAAATAGTTAGGAAGGAAAAATTGGCAAAATTCGCAGATTCGGAAGGATAAGATTGGTGGCCTAGGCCACCAATCTCTTTTTATACTAATTCAATAGCTCATAAATGCCAGCAATACCCTGACCACCGCCAACGCATGCTGTCACCATTCCATATTTTTGATTTCTCCGGCGCATTTCGTTGAAAAGCTGAGTGGACAATTTAGCTCCCGTGCAACCAAGCGGGTGACCCAAGGCAATCGCACCACCATTAACATTCACGATTTCAGGATTCAAATGTGCTTCTTGAATGACGGCTAAAGCTTGAACGGCAAAGGCTTCATTCAATTCAATCTGTTGAATATCATCCAGTTTCAAACCACCCTGTTTCAATGCTTTTGGTATCGCTGCACAAGGCCCAATACCCATGTACAAGGGTTCAACGCCAGCTACGGCACATGATACCAACCTAGCAATTGGCGTCAAATTCAGTTGTTTGACCAAATCACCACTCATCACGAGCACAAAAGCTGCACCATCAGAAGTTTGAGAGGCATTTCCCGCCGTTACCACGCCCCCATTTTTAAAAGCTGGACGAAGTTTAGCCAAGCCTTCCATGCTTGTGTCCGCCCTGACCCCTTCATCTGTTTCAACTACAAAACTGTGCTCCTGCCGTTTGTTGTTTTCTACAAAAACATCAGGTACAGAGACTGGAACAATTTCAGATTTGAACTTACCTTCAGCAATGGCAGCAGCGGCTTTTTGGTGGGATTTGACTGAAAACTCATCTGCCATTTCACGAGTGATGCCCCATTTGGCAGCCACGGCCTCAGCGGTGTTGCCCATGCCCGTCACATACTCTGGGGTAGAAATTGCCACTTCGTAACTTGGAGCCAATTTGTAGCCTGTCATTGGAATCATGCTCATGCTTTCGGTGCCTCCGGCAATGTAGCATTGCCCCATACCCGCTCTGATTTTTGCAGTGGCGACGGATATTGTTTCCAAGCCAGAGGCACAGTACCTGTTCACTGTCATGCCCGGCACGGAAATGCCCAATGCCCGGACTGAAATCTGGCGACCAATCTGCAAACCTTGCTCGCCCTCTGGATTTGCGCAGCCAACAATCAAATCGTCCACTAGCGCAGGGTCAAGTTCAGGGGTACTTGCCAATAAATATTGGATTACATCAACCGCCAAGTCGTCGCTTCGGTAGTTCCGAAAACCACCTTTTTTGGCTTTTCCAACTGCCGAACGGTAGGCTTTTACGATATATGCATCTTGCATTTTTAGATTTTTAGATTTTTGAAAAAAGGCCCTAAATCCTGATAATTAAGGATTTAGTTTCGAAGAGGTTTGTTGTTTGTGAGCATGTACTGGATTCGTTCCAAGGTTTTTTGCTCACCGCACAAGCTCATGAAAGCTTCCCGTTCCAAGTCAAGGAGGTATTGTTCACTCACTTTTTGCTCGCCAGTCAGGTCGCCACCACACAGCACATAAGCGATTTTCTTCGCAATTTTGATGTCATGCTCAGAGGCGTAATTGCCAAGTTTTAGTTCATTCGCAGCGACATACAGTGCCGCCAATCCACTCCTACCCAAAACGTTAACATCTTGACGCTGAATGGGTTGTACATAATTATCTGCCAGTTCCAGCACTTTTTGTTTTGCTTCCGCAATATTCCGCATAGTATTGACCACCACGCTGTCTTTTTTGCGAAGCAAATAACCACGATTAAATGCCTCCTGAGCCGAAGTTGCTACGGAGGCCAATGCAATGGTTTTGAATTTTTCAATCAACGTGGGAATTTGCACGTCCCCTTCAAAATAGGCATCGCTTGCACGAAGCGCCAATTCCTTGGTGCCTGCGCCTCCAGGCAGTAAGCCAACACCAACTTCAACCAAGCCGATATAACTCTCCGCTGCGCAAACGGCAGCGTCACAGTGCATAATCGTTTCGCAAGCTCCTCCAAAAACATAGCCTTGTGTAGCTGCCACCACAGGAATGCTGGAATACCTTGTTCGCATGACCGTATCTTGAAAGAACTTTACAGCCATGTTCAATTGGTCCCATTCCTGTTCGTAGGCCATCATGGCCACCATCATCAGATTGGCACCGACAGAGAAATTTTTGGCATTATTGCCAAGCACCAGCCCTTTCCAGTCTCCTTCTTCCGCAATTTTTATGGCGTCGTTGATACCCCGTAAAACACCTTCACCCATCGTATTTGCCTTGCTCTGGTATTCCAAACAAAGCACCCCATCTCCGATGTCGTGGAGCGTGGCTTCAGGATTTTGGTACACCGGTTTTTTGTCCCTGTAATTGTCCAAAATCACAAAGCTTTCCGTTCCGGGTACTTCTTTGTAGGACTTAGTTTCAATACTATAGTAAAAAAGCTTTCCTGCTTCTCGCTTGTAAAATTTTTCATTGCCAGCAGATAGCATTTCTTTCACCCAAGGAGCTACCGTCTCGCCTTGCTTTTCAGCCAAATCAAGCCCTTCCCTGACACCAATGGCATCCCAATATTCAAATGGCCCCAAATCCCAAGCAAAGCCTGCACGGAGAGCATCGTCGATACTATAAAGCTCGTTGGCGATTTCAGGGATACGATTGGAAACATAAGCAAATAGTCCTAGGAGCGAGCGACGAACTAATTCCCCGCCTTTATCTTCTGCATCAAAAACTGCTTTAACCCGCTTCGGCAAATCATCTATTTGCTTCGCAACACCGAGGACAGGAAGGCTGGGTTTTGCCGATTTTTCATATTTCAAGGTATTCAAGTTCAATGCGAGAATCACAGGTTTACCCTTCTCATCCTTTTCACCAGTTTTTTTGTAAAAACCTTGTCCCGTCTTGTTTCCTAAGAATTTATTTTCCAATAAAAAATTGAGGTATCCCGGAATCTCGAAAGCACCAGCCTGTTCATCGTTGGGGCAATTGTCCTTGATTCCTTGAATAACTTTTGCCGCAGTGTCATGCCCAACGAGGTCCCCCAATCGAAAAGTCCCGGTGTTTGGCCTGCCGATGGCCGGGCCGGTCAACGCATCCACTTCCGAAATATTCAAGCCAATTTCAGTGGTGAGTTGGTAAATCTTGGCCATTGCATACACCCCTACCCTGTTAGCGATGAAAGCAGGCGTGTCTTTTGCCAAAACCGTTTGTTTACCAAGATAAACATCACCGTAGTGCATGAAAAAATCCACGACATCTTGACTTGTTTCACTTGTCGGGATTATTTCGAGTAGCCGCATGTAGCGGGGTGGGTTGAAGAAGTGTGTGCCGCAAAAATGCGCTCTAAAATCATCGCTTCGACCCTCAAGCATCATGTGGATGGGAATGCCAGAAGTATTGGAGGTGACCAGCGTACCTTTTTTCCGAAACTGGTCCACTTTTTCAAAAATCTGCCGCTTGATGTCAAGACGCTCCACCACCACTTCAATGACCCAATCGTAATCCTTAATTTTAGGGAAATCATCTTCAAAATTCCCTGAGGTAATTCTCGAAGCAAAAGCCGTATCGTACAGTGGTGCTGGCTTCGATTTTATTGCAGTAGTCAAAGCTGTGTTTGCGATAACATTTCTGCCAGCTCTGTCATTTGGTTTTAAATCAGCAGCATTGGGTGGCAAAATATCGAGCAGCAGCACTTGGAGTCCAACATTGGCGAGGTGACAGGCAATGCCCGAACCCATGACGCCAGAACCAAGCACAGCTACTTTTGTAATTCTTCTCATAATGGAGTGAGATAGTTTGGAAAAATTTTAGCGAAAATTCGCTGAGATTTGCAAAAATACAAACACCATCCAATTCTCAAAGTTGTAGTGAAACTTTGGTAAAATTATTAATCCGCTATGTAATCCATTGAGTTTTAATAAAAAGCAATAACTTTCGCCCCGATTCGACACTAACTCTCCCTTGGTTGTCGTTTCTTGAGCTTGTTTAGACAAACAATACGTGAAAAACTAAAATCAGCTTTATGTTTCAGCACCTTTTGTTCTTGCAGGAAGTTGACATGCCTGCAACTACTACCGAATCCCAATCGCTTTTTTCCCTGTTATTTTCTGGAGGCTGGCTTGGGGTCACAATCGTCACCATTCAATTGCTTCAATCCGTACTTGCGCTTTACATTTTCATTGAGCGTTATTTATCAATTAAGCGATCTGGTGAAGTTGACCAGAATTTCATGAACAATATTCGTGCAAACGTAAGCTCTGGTAATATCCAAGCTGCACGTGCGCTTTGTCAAAGCACAGACACACCTGTTGCTAGGATGGTGGAGAAAGGTTTGGCCCGTATTGGCAAGCCACTTCACGATATTGATGCAGCTATTGAAAACGTAGGTAACCTGGAGATTTTTAAATTGGAAAAAAACCTCTCCACGTTGGCAGGTATTTCTGGTTCTGCCCCAATGCTTGGCTTTTTGGGTACAGTGACAGGGATGATTATCTCCTTCCAGCAAATGGCTACCGCCACTAACGTTACACCTCAGGTATTAGCTGGTGGTATCTACCAAGCGCTCATTACTACAGCAGTAGGTCTTGTAGTAGGTATTTTTGCTTATATTGGATACAACAACTTGGTTGGCAAGGTTGACAAAGTCGTTTATCAAATGGAGCGCTCCACCACTGAATTCATGGACTTGCTCCAAGAGCCTACTGTTTAAATTAGTCATTAGTCATTCTATTTAATGTTCAATGACCAATGTCCAATGACCAAGAATCATGGGTTTAAAAAGAAGAAATAAGATAGAAGCTAAATTCAGTTTTGCATCCATGACGGATATCATCTTCTTGTTGCTGATATTCTTCGTACTAACGTCCAATTTCGTTCAAATCTCAGACTTTAAATTGCCTGAATCTGATAGCAAGACGGTCGCTCCCACTTCCGCAGTTGTTGAGGTGGGTACGAAAGGGGAAATCATGTGGGACAAGCAAGTGGTTTCACCTTCGGCACTCAAGGCAGCCATTGCCCGCAAGAAAAAAGAAATGGGAGACCCTAAGGATTTCACGCTGACCATCGCAGCTGACCAAGATTCCCCTTTCGACAACGTGACCCAAGTGATAAAAGTAGCGGGCGAACTTCGTATCAAAGCCATTTTGGCCACTTCACCCAAAACACAAGGTTGATTATGGGTTTTAAGAAAAGAAATAAAGTTACCACAGAATTCAGTTCGGCTTCCATGACCGATATGATTTTCTTGTTGCTGATATTTTTCATGCTGACCTCGGGTCTGGTGGCCCCCAATTCCTTGAATTTGAAATTGCCGGGTTCATCTACTTCAAAAGTTCAATTGAACAGCAAAACTGACGATGTTGGCATCACGAAGAGTGGCAATTTTTACCTAAATGGAAAGCGGATTACTCAAACGGATTTAGAAGCCTCATTAGGCCGCAAAGCACAAGCTTCCAGTGACAAATTGGACATCACTATCTCCCCCGAGGCTGGTACCCCAGTGAAATATGTCGCTTTCGTGATGGACATTGCCATGCGATATGAAATTAATGCCATCTTGGCAGCTGAAGAAAAATAGGTTTTTGTTAATTTTTTCAAAAACAAGACATTTCTTCCCACCAAACATCCCTCCGTTCTCGTTCTTAAGAGTAAATAAAATCTTTTAACATGGAAGATTTATCAAGATCAGAAAAATCAAACAGGCAAAAAGGAATGATTTTCAGTGTGGTTTTTCACACATTGATACTCATTTTAGCCGCTTTGTACGGTTTTACCTTCCAAAACCCACCTCCAGAAGCAGCTGGCATTTTGGTAAACTTGGGGATCCCTGATGTAGGACAAGGCGAAGAAAACGCCCCTGCGTCAGCGCCTGCTGAACCAGAAAAAGAGCCAGAGGCTGAACCAGTAAAGGAAGAAAAACCTGAACCAGTTAAGGAAAAGCCTACGCCTACAAAGCCTACTGAGCAACCTAAGAAAGAGGTGGTCAAAACTGAAGACCCTGAGGCCATCGCTCTGAAAAAGAAGAAAGAGGAGGAAAAACGTAAGGCTGACGAACAAGCCAAAGCGGAAGCTAAAGCAAAGGCCGACGCTAAAGCGAAAGCTGATGCAGAAGCCAAAGCGGAAGCTGCAAGGAAAGCTGCGGAAGCTGCCAAGGCCAAGGAATTGCAAGACAAAATCAAATCTGGGTTGGGTGGTGGAAATGGCTCTGGTAAAGGCAATACTGGTACTGCCGGCCAACAAGGTGACCCTAATGGTGGCAATTCAGATATTCTTTCAGGCAAAACCACAGGTTCTGGGGTTGTGGAAGGTTTCGGTGGCCGTGGGTTTACGGCACCAGGTAAGCCACAGGATAATTCTCAGGAAACTGGTACTGTAGCTGTCTATGTTTGTGTGGACAAGAATGGTCGGGTAACTAGTGCTGACTACACGCAGAAGGGTTCTTCAACCGCCAGCTCAAAACTCAAGGCAATTGCCATTGAAAATGCCAAAAAATACAAATTCGCTTCGGGAGGCCCTGACAAACAGTGTGGTACAATCACCTACACCTTCCGTGTGAAATAAATTGCAATCCAATACCTTTTTCAAAAAGGGCGTAGTGTTGAAAGGCATGCGCCCTTTTGCTTTTCTAAGTAGGTTATTTATTATCTTAGGCAGACAATAATAGCCCCAGCCCCGGATTCACCTCTGCAATCACATCCGGGAAGAAGGCGTTGAACTCTTCGTCAAATTCATGGTAGTATGTTGCCAGACTTTCCACCGCATTTTCGAAGAACTGGGGGGCACTGCTGCGCAATTTCACTCGACTGAAAGTGAAGCGAAGGCCGTCTTCGGTGCCGTATCGCACCAACCAATCATCAGCAATCATTCTGGGGAGGCGGTCGTGAAGAAATTCGGGCATGATGGGTAGGTGCCGGAGCAATACTTCATAAACATCAGCGGCAAACAATTCCAGCGACTGGCTGGAATACTTCCCCCAATTTTGCGCCAGCAAAAAATCATGAAATACATCGAGGATGACAGGAGCATATTTTCCGTGAGCAGCATGCAGTCGTTTGGCGCTTTGCTTCACCATTGGGTGCTTGTCGGTGAAGCTGTCAATCTGTCGATGCATCTGTACCCCTTTTTGAAAGCTGGCAGGTAGCTTTGCGACTTCCTTATTGCTGATAAAATCAGCGAGAAAATTACCTACTATTAAGTTTTCATCAGGGCCAGAAAGATAGATATGGGCTAGGAAATTCATTGTCAGTATGTGAGGGTTTGGGGGGGTGTCAGTTGATTAGTTGGTTGATGAAAAGAAAAACGACCAATGCCACCCAAAGCGCATCCAAAAAATGCCAATAGATGGAAAGCAGTCGAAGCCGCAGTCTTTTTTCGGGGTCACTGAAATAGACGAGTACTGTGACGGGGTCCACCATTTGCTTTCGAGAGGCTACAATAAAAAAAATTAGGAAAGGAAGGCCAGCAATCACATGGGCAAAATGCAACCCAGAGAGCATGTAGAGGTAACCAGCGCCATTGTTGGTTTCAGGAAAAACATTGCTACCGAACAGCATGCTCCAAGCGATGAATTGCAAACCCAAAAAAAAGATGGTGAGTCCAAGAGTATAGAGTAAATACTGCTGGTAATTGCGGGTTTCATCATTGAGGTATGCCTTTTTTGCTTGTATTATCGTGTAGCTGCTTCCTAACAATGCCAGAGTATTTACAGCAAACAACCATGGGATTTTCAATGCCCCTACCCCATTCTGTACCCGGTTGTAAATGAATGCAATAGATAATGCGAGAAACAACACCGTCACGGCAAACAATATCAAAGTCAGGATGATATTGTAGGGATGGAAAGCGAAATTATCGTATTCACTGTATGCTCGTTCTGGTAGTTTGTTTTTCATAATGAAACTTGTCATTAAGACCCCAAGCACATTGCGAGTCAATTTTGAAACCGGGAAATTATAGAATTGTTGCTTTTTTCACAAAGACCTGTGCTCAATAACAAGTTGCAAAATTCTTTACCTTCGCCAATTATAGCAAGCCAAAAAGGCAATCAAATTCAAGCATGCTTCCAAGATGAAAAACTGCCGAGCCTGTCAGAAACCCATGCCCGATGATGCGAGGTTTTGCCCTGCCTGCGGCACCCCTGTCATCGTTGAGACTTTCGATTGCCCCAATTGCGGCAGCGAAAACGACCTTTCTGCGCCTGCCTGCTCGAATTGCCACATGATTTTTGCTAAGAAAAAAGAAGAACCAAAAGCCACATTCAATAATATTTTTGAAGACTCTCATCCCGAAAACCTGGAGCAAAGCATTGCCGACCGTTTTAGTCTGTCCTTTGAAAAACGGCTGAAAGAAGAACATCATCCCTCGCTTCACAATGCTTATATTGACCGTTTTTACAAAAGTGATTTCAGGTCAAGTGTTGACTTTCGTATCAAACAACTGGCTGAACAGGCGCAGCGCCAGCCAGATGGCGACAAGCAATTTACCTTCACGGCACTGGCTTTTGAAGAATTGCTTGATTACTTTATCATCAGGTACTGCGAGGACTTGAACGAGGCCGTTTTTGATGAAAAAATATTGAAGTACCAAGGTCGTAGCGCCGAGGGCATTCAACTGGGTGAGATGATTTTGGATTACCTCGACTTCAATAATGAAGGGGAAGCAGTGTACACCAATTTCGTCACCATGCCTTCCAACAAGCTGAAAAACGCTGCCGAAAATTTCCTGTTTCCGCAGAAAGGCGAGACGATTTATTTTATCTGCGACCTCTCTACTTTTGGCGCCTGCAAGGATGGCTTTGCCATGACCCGTGACTGTATTTATTGGAAAATGCCATTTGAGAAAAAACAGCGGGTTTACTATAAAAACTTGGAAGAAATCAAGCGGCAAGAAGATTGGCTTACCATCAACGGCATTTTTTTCAACGGAAGTAAAACGTTAAATCTTAAGCTCATTCGGTTGCTAAAAAAACTGAGAGAATTATATGGAAAGAAGTAGTCTATCAGTGTGCCTTTTCTAGAGTGAATCCAAAAGTAGACCCAACTCCAGAAGTACTACGTACATTGATGGTCTGTTTGTGCGCCTCTACGATGTGTTTCACGATAGAAAGTCCAAGTCCAGAACCACCCTGTTCCCGTGAGCGGCTTTTGTCCACCCGATAAAATCGGTCAAACAAGTGGTTCAGGTGTTCCCCCGCTATACCAATTCCAGTATCCGCCACTTCGATGAGGACATTCCTGTCCATATCATAAAAACTAACTTTTGTGACGCCACCTTCCTTTCCATATTTCAAGGAATTATTGACTAAGTTGGTCAATACTTGGCGAATGTATTCACGGTCTGCCCTGACTAGGTAATTCTGGTCCGCTCCAGGTTTCAGTTGGAGCCGAATGTTGCGTTCTTTTGCTCGAAATTCCAAGTCGTCAAATACTTCTTCGGTAAGTGTTTTTATGTCAAAAGGCTGAAGATCCAAGATTAATTCGCCAGATTCCAATCTTGAAATCGATTCCAAATCTTCAACAATTGTATTGAGCCTGTCTACATTCTTCGCTGCCCGTACCAGATAGTTCTTGTTGATGTTCTCATCTTCTAAACCACCTTCAATCAAAGTTTCTAGATAGCCTTGAATATTAAATATGGGTGTCTTCAACTCATGTGAAATGTCACCCAAGAACTTACGCCTGTATGATTGCCATGTCTTTAGTTTTTCTGCGTCTTTGTCCTGTGCAGCAGCCCACTCTTCCACTTCTTTTTCTACATCGTCAAGTTTAGAACCATTGATATTTTCATGGCTCTTTTTTTCTGTATTGGCCAGCTTGTGCTTGTGTATCGTCTTATATATGACCTTTACTTTTCGTTGGATATACCTCAGAAGGTAAAATCGGAAGATTGCAAAAGCAATGAGGAAAGTGACAACTCCGGTAAGTAACAACATCCACCAGGAGAAATTGGCATGCTGCACTAAGTTCAGTAACAACAAGAAAGCCGTCGATAAAATCGACACGCTGAGAGCAGATGCTAAAATAATGTTACTGGGTGTTGGGTTTTTTATTTGTCCAAATGGCAGGAATTCAGCAGGTCGAATTGGCGCAAGGCCATCCTTTTTATTGACTGAGACAGAAGAAGGTTCAAGCTCAAAATTCGTAACGGTACCCGATTCCTTTGATGGTTTTGATATAATCATCCCCTAATTTTTCACGCAATTTACGAATATGTACGTCAATAGTGCGATTGCCTACAATCACATCTGTCCCCCAAATTTTGTTGAATATCTCATCACGAGTAAATACTTTGCCAGGCTTTGAAGCTAATAGATTTAGCAATTCAAATTCTTTCTTTGCCAATTCTACTTCAGTACCAGCTTGCATCACTCGGAACCGCTCCCTGTCAATTACCAAATCGCCTATGATTGTTTGATTGGAGGAATCATTCTCTGTTTCAGTTTTCAAATTACGACGCATCAATGCCTTTACGCGACTCATCAAAACTCTTGGTTTGATTGGCTTAGTAATGTAGTCGTCCCCACCAACATCAAGTGCAGCAATTTGAGAATAATCCTCTTCCCTAGCAGTTAAAAAGGCAATTAAGGTGCTATCGAAAATTCTTTGACTCCTGATATTGCGGCAGACCTCAACCCCATCCATTTGTGGCATCATGATATCTAGGATTATCAAATCCGGCATCACTTCTTGCGCCTTTTTCAACCCTTCCTCTCCATTGTTTGCTATCTCTACAATAAAACCCTCCTTACGTAGATTGTAGGTGAGGATTTCCAGAATATCTGGCTCGTCGTCAACAATTAGAATTTTTTTACCTTCCATTCAATGCATTTTAGCAAAATTCGACGCAAAATTACCCTAACATTTCCTGCAATTCCCCATTTGAACATTAATAAATCGTAAACTCATGGTAACCAAAGAATAAATCGGGGAAAATGGCTATTTACCTAGCTGTTTTTTCTCTAATTCTTCTGAAATCTCTGTGTAAATTTCATCAGCCATTTCTGGATTTCGTTGCAAAATGGCTAAGCATGAGTCCAAAGTTTCTCTATCTATCTGGTGTATTTCGGCAATCTGGTTATAATATAATTCAGCAAGGCTATCCTTTTTAGGGCCATTCTGCAGTTTTCCCATGGCTGACTCCGCTACATGAACATCAAGCAGAATTTTTTTTAATTCATCTTTTGGTAAAGGGAGCGACTCAGAATGCTTGGATATACAAGCGCTTAGAATTAAGGAAATTAGGATTACCGATAGATTATTTTTCATTTGCAGAACTGATTCATCAAAAATCCTTCGGGAAATAAGTGGCAACAACTTGGGAATTTTCAGTTGAGACTTCAGGCCAAGTTGCTGCTTTTGATTCGATGCATACTGCACCACAAGTTGGAATATTGTCGATATACTTTCGTGTGAACTGATTTGCCACATTTGTGAAGGTAGGGTTATGGCCAAAAATCATAACAGTCTCACAATCTTCGGGTAGGCGGTTGATTAAATCGATGATGACATGTGACATGGCTTCATAAATATCATCACGGACCCAAAGGTCTTCACCTTCCACATCCAATTCATTCTTAAAATATGCAGCTGTTGTCAGCGCTCTTATTGCTGGGCTTGATACTAACAAATCAGGTTCTATCTCTTTTTTTCGCATCATTTTAGCCATAAACGGCGCATCCTTCAAGCCACGATCATTCAGCGGTCGTTCTATATCTCTTAATTCAGGATTGTCCCAACTTGATTTTGCGTGCCTCACGAGATAAAATGTCTTCATACTTGACTATTTGTTTTACAAAAACCAAAGGTAGCGTTTTTCGTTTGAGATAAAATCCAAAGGAAGCTACCTTTGAGGTTTTGCATTTTCAAAACAACCAATATCCATCTTCGCCTTGAATTTTCTATTAAAAAATTTGGAGCATGAACTTGATGAGCGGTACCTATTGGTAGGTGAAAAGCTGTTAGAGGAAGGGAAGGTGACGAAACTATTTGAAAACGAACGCCATCTTTGGATAGCTGAAGCAAATGGTTTCGAAATTGAAATGCAGATTAGCCCTTCTAAGGTTAAAGCATGTTCGTGTGAATGTGAAACTTTCTCAAAAGAAAGGATGTGTGGACATGTCGCTGGAGGCCTGCTTCTATTACGTCGGCAGCTTACGGAAACTGCACGGGAACCCCGTCAAACAAAGCAGTCCAAATCATTTTCCCATCAAAAATTAACGGTAAATGCCATTCTTGACAGTGTAACTCAAGATGAACTGGCAGCCTTTGTTCGAAATTTTGCCCGCAATAACAAGCCTTTTTCCTTAGCCCTTCGGGCAAAGTTTGCAGCAAAAGTTTCACTAGCCAATAACCAGGAAAAGTTCGGTCAATTACTTGATGCTGCAATTTTGGGCTACCGCAAGGTAAATGACCGAATCAGTGCGCCAGGGGTCTCACAACTAAAAAAAATGGTGTCTGAATTACTGGGGCAAGCGGACGATGCCTTGGCGTTAGAACAATTTGCCGAAGCTTGGGCTATATTAGCTGCAGTTGTTAGCAGGTTTTCTCCAATCTTAAAAAAACTCGACTCAGAGGATGATTCACTTCCAAGTTTGATTCAAAACTCTTTTGTCAAAATTGAACAGCTCGGTTCACTGCCGATTCCACCAGATTTGCAGATTGAAATCATGGTTTTTTGTGAAGCAGAGTTTAACCGGCCAGCATATCGAATTAATGGTTTTTCAGGTTACATGCTACGTACATGGGCAGCTTTAGCCAAGGACGACCAAACTGCCCTACAAATTTTACAAGCAATTGATAATGAGCTGATTCGGTCGAAACTTGATGCAAGCTATCATGCTCAAATTTTATTAGTTAAGCTGGAATTGTTAAGAAGGCCAGGTCTCAAAAATGAGGAAGAAGCATTTACGCTGGAATGCTTATCAAATCATCAAATGATGATTCAGGTATTGGATGCGGTCACACCAACTGGGGATTTTCGCCCAATCAAAGATTTAGTGGAAAAAGGACACCGGCTAATTCCTGATGAGCATTTGCAAAAGCGACTTGAGTCCATCCTTTTACAAATCGCCCAAACGGAAGGAAAGGCAGATGCAATTGTCAATATTTCTAGGCAGAAATTCTTGGAAACTCGTGACTTTGAGTTTTACGATAAATGTCAAACAAATTATGAAGGCAACTGGCAGGATTTTGTAAAAAAGTTGCTAGCGGACTTGGTTTTCTTGCACGATTTTCATCAAAACTTTTCAACCATTGCAACTATTTTGGGAAGGGAAGATAAACTTGAAGAGTTGCTTGGCCTGTTGGAAGAGCAGCAATCACTGGATTTATTGGCAAAATTTGACCATTTTTTAATCAAAAAGAAAGCGAATGAAACTCAAGCGCTCTATGAAAAATTGTTGAAAGCTTACCTTTCAAATCATCTTGGCCCAAAGGCTTCCAAAAGATTGAAAGCTGTTTTTGAACATCTTCACAAGCATGGGGCGGCAAAAATGGTTGAAAAACTATTTGAATCCATCACTACTTCGTATCCCAAGCGAAGGTTCTATTTGGAAGACGAAGTTAGTTTGTGAAATTCAAGTTATGAAAAAAATCGTCATCCTTACTGGTGCTGGTATGAGCGCCGAAAGTGGTATCGCCACATTTCGTGATAGCAACGGTCTTTGGGAAAATCATGACATTATGGAGGTTGCATCGCCAGAAGGTTGGCAACGCAACCCAAGTTTAGTGCTTGATTTTTACAATGCCCGCCGCAAACAGTTGCTGGAAGTTGCTCCAAATTCTGGGCATTTAGCTTTGGTAGGACTCGAAAAACATTTCGATGTAGACGTGATTACTCAAAATGTAGATGACCTGCATGAAAGAGCTGGTAGCACTAAAGTTCACCATTTACATGGAGAGCTACGAAAAGCTCGAAGCTCCTCCAACGAAAAATTGGTATATCCGTGTGACAAGGGTATTCTTCTTGGCGATAAATGTGAGCGAGGAAGCCAACTTCGCCCACATATAGTTTGGTTTGGAGAAATGGTTCCTATGCTAGAACCTGCTGCTCTATTAGTGGCAGAAGCCGACGTCATATTGATAGTTGGCACCTCCATGCAAGTTTACCCAGCGGCAGGCTTAGTGGGCTATGCGATTCCAGGAACACCAATTTATTATGTTGACCCCAACCCAGCTATCAATTATGAGTTGAGCCGAACAAAGAATTTGAAAATAATTGAAGAAAAAGCTTCTACTGGCGTGAGAAAAGTGGTGGTGGAGCTGCTGAGAAAACTAGATGATTGAAAGGAGAATTTGTAGTGCTAACTACCCTATCGATAAAATTTCTAAATGGTTCGGGGAAAGAGACTTGAACTCTCACGGCCTTGCGGCCACAGGCTTCTGAGACCTGCGTGTCTACCAATTCCACCATCCCCGAATGTGCTTAAATAAAAAAGTGGAAGCCCTCTAGCTTCCACTTTTTGTGAGTCGTACCGAAGGTGGGACTCGAACCCACACATAGTTGCCTATACTGGATTTTGAATCCAGCGCGTCTACCATTCCGCCACTTCGGCATTTCAATAATCATACAAACCGCTGATTGTCAATATTTTGAATAAAAAAACAGAATATAGTGGGTACTCTAACTCAGCGGGCCTCCTTCGAAGCGGGTGCAAATTTATTCAAATTTTCTTTTAATCTCCAAAGGTATCTTCTTTTTAAAAAAAAATCTCTCAACGGAACCAATCTTTCCACAGGAGTTTCGCCATCAACATAGGCTTGCATGATAGGATTCACCGATTCTAGCAATGAATTTTCCATTTCTGCTACCTGGGATTCTGCTTGACTTAACAATTTTTCGTCAAAATCAAATTCCAATTCCATGACAGCTTCGTTAAGCTCCATCATTTCCATCAGAAAATCTTGTGGGATTTCATTCTTGCTGTCATCAAGCATCCCTTTCAGTTCCAAGATATACTTCAACCGTTTATCAAAATCAGAGAGCACCAAATAAGCTTGGTTATTTGTGGTCGACTTTTCTAAGACATCCAGTTGTTTCTCTTCAGATTCAAGGGTATGGAAATCAGGATGAAACAGTTTGCTATTCTTCAAAAATCGTTGCTTCAAATCCACCATGTCAGGGTAGAATGAGATAGGAATTTCGAAAAATTGAAAATGATTCATATTTGGGAACTGGGAAGTTTTAACCCAGAGATATTGGGATTTTCGATAAACGAAAACCTCAACATCCTTTTTGCTTTTTTTAAAATAACCTCGAAATGTCCAGCCCCAAAGCAAAGACCATCAAGGAAATCAAGATAACAAAACCGACCATCGTGGCAATTTCCATGAATTTGTCACTTGGTTTTTTGCCCGTTAGCGCTTCAAAAAGTAAGAACATCACATGACCTCCGTCAAGTGCTGGTATCGGCAACAGATTGATAAATGCCAACACCAATGAAAGCATTGCCGTCAAGTTCCAAAAAGATTGCCAGTCCCACTTCGGCGAAAACATGCCACCAATAGTGATGAAACTACCGAGGCTTTCTGTCACTTTTAAATCACCAGAAAACATTTTACCATAAGCCTTCATTTGTGAGCCTAGGAAGTTGCCAACACGTTTCCAGCCAGCAGCGAAGGAACTAAAGAAGGAATAATCTTGTCGCTCAAGCTTGTAAAATTTGCTCAAATCTCCATAAATGCTAGCACCGATTCGACCTTCTTCGTCTGTGTGAATAGTCAAATTAACAGTATCACGATTATCCCGCAGCACCTGAACTTGAACATCAGTATCTTTCAGTTTGGCTTTTGTCAAAGCGTCATAGAATTGTTCAAAATAGGGAGTAGATTGACCGTTTAGCCCAATAATTTGGTCATCGACTTTCAAGCCCCCCTTCTCAGCTGGCGATTGTTCGCATTTTTTCCAGAAAAGTATTCCCTTGCAATATTTGCCGTACCCAGCTACCAAAAATGGCCGGGGGAGGTTGTAAAGCGCAACCTCCTTGTTCTTATTCAAAGACAGAAACTCAGCCACATCTTTTGAAATTTCCAATTTTACTGGCTGGCCGTTCCGCTCCACTGTCAAGTTACGCGCACCGTCAATCACGATATGGCTTTTGACCAAATTAGGATTGTAACGGTCCAGTTGATATGTGTCAACT
Source organism: Bacteroidota bacterium (assembly GCA_016124585.1). Lineage (GTDB taxonomy): Bacteria > Bacteroidota > Bacteroidia > Chitinophagales > Saprospiraceae > UBA6168. The sequence goes on from WGNL01000004.1 coordinate 460,818, forward strand.
GCTACCACTAGGTCGCCAGGCTGAATTCCAACAACAAGCCCCAGAGAATCGGGCAAAACCCCATTTGTAAGGTTCTTGGTGGGAATGTACTCTTCGCCCCAAGTCCAAAAAATCATGGAGTAGATAAAAAAACCAAGAAAGAAATTAACCGTCACGCCTCCCAACATGATGATTAGGCGTTGCCAAGCTGGCTTGGAGCGGAATTCCCAAGGTTGCGGTGGCTCCTTCATCTGCTCCGTATCGAAGCTTTCATCCACCATGCCTGAAATTTTTACATACCCCCCTAGTGGCAACCATCCGATGCCATATTCAGTTTCACCAATTTTTTTCTTGAAAAGCTCGAACCAAGGGTCAAAGAAGAGGTAAAATTTTTCGACCCTAGTTTTAAACCATTTGGCAGGCAGAAAATGCCCCATTTCGTGAAGCACTATAAGAATGGAGAGGCTCAAAACCAATTGCCCTACCTTGATAAGAATTTCCATATTTCAGATCAGAATTTTGGAGAAATGCGGGAAAACTGTTTACCACTTTTCAAACCAATTTTTTTTTGAAGCGCAAAAGTAACGGGAATTCCCTTTTTGTTGGCATTTTTCAAACGAGAGAACAGTTCTGCACTTTGAAAGTTGGTGTTTGGAACATTGGTAATCACAAGTTTTTGTTAAAACTGTTCTTGCTCAAACACAATACCTTGATACCCACAAATGCTATTTTTGCCCCCATGATAATTTTCTTTTGCAACCAGATCAAAGGCGAATTTGCTTACTTTTCAGAGGAAGAGTCCAAGCATTGCTCGCAAGTGCTACGCAAAAAACCAGGTGATTTGGTACAGTTCATTGACGGAATAGGTCATTGGTATACTGGCCAAATCAGCGAAGCGAGCAAGCGGCAGGTAGTTGTGAAAATTACCAAAAAAGAAGCTGGAACAGACCATACAGGTTTTCGTCTGCACATGGCCGTAGCCCCGCTCAAGAGCATGGACCGATTTGAATGGTTTTTAGAGAAAGCCACAGAAATTGGTGTGGATGAAATAACTCCACTAATGACGGAGCATACCGAACGCAGTAAACTTCGTTACGACCGCCTGGAAAAAATAATACTTTCTGCTGCCAAGCAATGTCTGCGCACTCGTCTACCAAAACTAAACGAACTGGTTGATTTTGAGGTTTTTATGAAAACCTTCGCAACTAAGGAGGCTAGCTCACGTTTCATACCACACTGCCATGTTGCCAATTTGCCACATCTAAAAAACAACTGCCAAGCAGCTGGCGACGTTACAATATTGATTGGACCAGAAGGTGATTTTTCTTTACAAGAAGTCCAAATTGCCAAGTCAAATGGCTTTTTGGAAGTAGGCTTAGGAGCAAATCGGCTTCGGACCGAAACGGCGGCCATCGTTGCTTGCCACACAGTTCATCTTGCAAACATTTAATTAGGCATGAAGAGTTTTTCATTATTGTTGCTGTCAGTAATTGGATTTTTGTCAACTGACACACAGCCAACTAAATTAGCCTTGCTAAAATACAATGGAGGTGGCGACTGGTATGCCAACCCGACTTCACTGACCAATTTGTCAAGGTTCTGCAATGACAATCTTGGGACCAACCTCGACCCAGATTATGCTACCATTGAAGTAGGCAGTGCAGAGCTTTTCAATTACCCCTTCGTCCACATGACTGGGCATGGGAATGTTGTTTTTTCTGATGCTGAAGCCGAAAACTTACGCACCTATTTAATAGGAGGGGGATTTCTTCATATTGATGACAATTACGGAATTGACCCATTTGTGCGGCCTGCCATGAAAAAAGTTTTTCCTGAATTGCAGTTTATTGAACTACCATTTACCCACCCGATTTATCACCAAATGTTTGAGTTTAAAAATGGCTTGCCTAAAATTCACCAACACGATGGGAAGCCGGCCCAGGGTTTTGGGTTGTTTTGGGAAGGACGCTTAGTCTGTTTTTACAGTTACGAATGTGACCTGGGTGATGGCTGGGAAGATCAGTCAGTACACAATGACCCAGAAGAGAAACGGCAACAGGCACTAAAAATGGGAGCTAATTTGGTGGAGTTTGTTTTTCAACAGTAACGGGTTCGTGTGCTTTGCTGCATTTTTTTGGTACTGGATCGTATCCTCCAATTGACCAAGGATGGCAACTTGCGATTCTTTTGATACCCAGCCAGATGCCCCGAAATACGCCCCATTCTTGAATTGCTTCAATCATGTACTGCGAACAGGAAGGTTTGTAGCAACAGGAAGGTGGTGTTAGTGGGGAAATGAACCGTTGGTAAAAACGGACAGGCAGGATAAACAAGTATTTGAATAATTGAACCATTGTTAAGTAAAACGTTAACACCAAGTTTAAGTGCGTTCAATGGGTATTAACAGCGGTTTTGGTAAAAATAAGCCGATTTTTGCTGGGCAAATGTCCCAGCTTTTTGTGGATAATTTCAAAAAAATGAATGCGAATTAGCGTCTAATTTTGCGTTGAACAAGAAAAATGAATAGAAGGTTGTTAAAAGTTGACAACCTTCCCGTTTTTCAAAGCGAATTTTTGAAGTGGAAAAAACCTTGACACAATATGACACTGTAGTAAAACGGTGTCAAGACATTTTTTTAAAAAAGACCCTCGACTACGGTACCGCTTGGCGCATCTTGCGCCCTTCCTCGCTGACCGATCAGCTTTTTATTAAGGCAAAACGCATTCGTAGCATCGATGAAAAAGCAACACAAATGGTGGAAGATTCCATCGAAGGCGATTTTATTGGGTTGGTCAACTATGCCTATATGGCACTCATCCAATTGGAATTGAATGGAGAGAAAGAACTTGAAATTCCTTTTCAACAAGTTGAAATACTTTTTAAGAAACAAGTTGATGTTGTCCGCAATTTGATGATTGCCAAAAACCATGATTACGGAGAAGCATGGCGAGACATGCGTATCAGTTCCATTACTGATTTGATATTGATGAAGATCCTGCGCATCCGCCAAATAGAGGACAACAAGGGCAAAACATTGATTTCTGAGGGCCTCGACGCCAACTATGCAGACATTGCCAACTATGCTATTTTTGCGCTAATTCTTTTGAGCGAACAAAACTAAAAACAGCACTTTTACAAGCTCCAATCCTAGCTTAAACTCATTATTCGAAACATCCTTCAACATGACTATTTATACCTTATTACTTTACGTTGGCATCGCAGCAGCCATCTTGACCTTACTTACCGGCTTTGTTTTCAAAGCACAAAAAAGCTGGTTGATGACTTACGTCCAGCATTTTTGTGGGTCTTTGTTCATCTTTTCTGGTTTTGTAAAGGCGGTTGACCCATTAGGAACTGCCTTTAAAATGGAGCAGTATTTTGCTGAGTTTTTCTACACTTTCGATGAAACAAAAATGAAATTCATCGCTCCGATGTTTCCATGGCTTTCTGGTCATTCCGTACTTTTTTCAAACGTGATGATTGTGTTCGAAGTAGCCTTAGGCATGATGCTCATTTTGGCTTATCGCCCCAAATTGACGAGCTGGCTGTTCTTTGGGTTGGTTGCTTTTTTTACAGTTTTAACAGGTTACACCTACCTAACTGGTTATGTGCCAAGTGGTGTCAATTTCTTTGAATTCAGCAAATGGGGCGCTTATGTAAAAACAAATATGCGGGTAACAGATTGTGGATGTTTCGGTGATTTTTTGAAGCTAAAACCCAAGGTCAGTTTTATGAAAGACGTGTTCCTTCTTTTCCCGGCAATATATTTTCTCTTGAAAAATAAGGACATGCACCAGCTTTTCACAGCGAGAGTGCGTGGCGCTTTGGTATTGTTAGTGGCTGTCGGATTCAGCGTTTTCTGCTATTACAACACCTATCTGAATGAACCTGTCATCGATTTCCGCCCATTCCGAGCCGGGGTTGATGTGCGGGCACAGCGGGAGAAAGAAGCAGCAGAGGAAAACGAGGCGTATAAGATTTTGGCGTACAAAATGAAAAGCAAATCGAGTGGCCAAGTAGTTACTGTGCCTTACGAGCAGTACATGAAAGAATATGAAAAATACCCTGAAGCAGAATGGGAAATGGAGCAGGTCAAAGCGAATCCTGATTACGAACATTCCAAAATAAGTGAGTTTGAAATAACTGCACCTGATGGAAGCAATATGACGGATGCACTTCTGCAAGACTCTGGCTATTTCCTCATGGTAGTAGCATACAAACTAATGGAGTCTGGCAAAGAAGTTAAGACTACGATGGTCAACGACACAACTTTTGTAGTTGATACAGTGCGTATGGACGGGGTAGATTCATTCCAACTGGTTCAGCGGGTGGAATCAGTTGCACCTAAAGAGGTGAAAGAGGAAATTGTCAACTTCGACCCTGAGTACATGGACCGTTTTACCAAAATCATCAACCCAGTCATCAATGCTGCCAGAGGCACTGGTGTCAAGTTCTTTGCAGCAACTGCCCCCAACGATCCGTCGGTAATCAACCGATTCAAAGAGCTGACAGGGAGCAACTATCCATTTTTCACGGCAGACGATCTACTTTTGAAAACAATCCAACGTTCAAATCCTGGTATCGTGCTTTGGAAAGACGGCAAAATATTGGCGAAATGGCATTATAAGAATATGCCAAGTTTTGAGGAGATGAAAGCACAATACATTGACTTACCACAATGAATAAGAAAAAAATAGATGGGGTTGGAAAGTTTACACACAATTTTTAAACAATCCAAACCCATCAAACATTCTAAACTGTGAAATCGGAAAAATTCCGTTTTCTTTGCAACAGTTAATCGCAAAACCGGAAACTGCCTCACTTGCTTAGGTTTGTTATTTTTGAAAGAATTATGAGCGAAAAGCCGCTCGGAAAGCTGTGGCAATGAGGATTGAAATCAAATTATGCTGAGCAGAAGGAACATCCGCATCAAAGTAATGCAGGTGCTATATGCCATGAGCCGTGACAAGGAATTGACCTTTCGTCAAGCCATGACTCTCTACAATAGTAGTATTCGACAGTCATTTGAAATGTATCTTTTCAATGTGCTACAATTGGTAAGAGTAGCTGAATACGCTAAAATTGACCACGCTTCAAAACTCGCCAAACACCGTCCAACTGATGAGGACAAGGCATTCCGACCTAAGCTTTTTGAAAATGAAATGGTGAAATCCATTTTGGAAAATCGAGGCTTTAAAACGCAAATTTCCGCAAGGAAAATAGCCGAACGTTTGACAGATGATGACACTCGTTACCTGTATAACGAGTTCGCTAAAACTACGGATTATACTGAATTTTTGGCTAGCCATGAGGAAACGCCAGACACATACCGTCAAATAATTCTGAACCTTTACAAGCATTTCAACGGCAGCGAGCATTTTAATGAAATGATGGAAGACCGTTTCTTTTCATGGTACGACGACAAATCCTTAATTGTTGGTGCCATGAAAAAAACCCTAAAAGCACTGCCAGCTGAGGGTGATTTTTATGAAGAATATGAACCTACGGACGAGACCGTACGGGAGTTTGGCGAAATTTTACTGGAAAAGGCGAACACAGAAAATGAGTTGCTGCTGAAGATAATAGAGCCTGCCCTTAAAAACTGGGATGCTGAACGTGTGGCAGTCATGGATATGATTCTATTAAAAATGGCCCTCTGTGAATTGATGACTTTTCCATCCATACCCACTAAAGTGACGCTCAACGAATATGTAGAAATTTCCAAACTCTACAGCACTGACAAAAGCAAAGATTTTATCAACGGAATTTTAGACCGTTTAATGAAAAAGCTGGAAAAAGAGGGGAAAATCGTGAAAGAAGGACGAGGGCTTATTGACGAATGACAGTTCCTTCATACATTTTTTTGTTCCTAATCACCTATCCTTGCGTCTTAGTTTTGCGCTGCTTACCCTTGAATAGGCAGCACGCAGTTTTTCTTTCGATTTAACAAAAACTATAAACCTTATTGAGATGAAAAAGACTCTATTCTTTTCCAGCTTCTTCCTTTTATTGTTCACCTTCCAACAACTTTCCGGTCAAAGCATCGGTGCCAAGAATTCACTGGCATTCAGGTGGACGAGCACCAACTTCCAATTTCCTATCACACAGAAATGGGATCGCTACGACTATACTGGCGGCGCTGAATTAAACTACATCCGCAATTTGGGAAAAATGGTCAACCTGTCAATTCCCCTAAAAATAGGACGCGCTTACCTCCCAATCGATGACCAAGGTAATGTGCGTAATGCTGAGTTGATAGGTAGCCTAGATGCCATTTTGCATTTAAAATTCGCTAAGCCAGAATCAAAAATCTACCCATACTTATTGGCGGGTGCGGGCTTGATGACTGAAACGCAAAATGATTGGACAATGAATCCAGAGTTCCCTGTTGGCTTGGGGCTCAATGTTAAAGTAGCACCTAACCTTTACATCAGCGGTGAAACACAATATCGTTTTGACCTCAATGAAAACCGCAACCAACTGCAACATGCCTTGGGTATTTGGATAAATATTGATGGGGATAGAGAAGAAAAAATTTCAGACAGGGATAAGGATGGCGTAAGCGACAGTGATGATAAATGTCCAGATGAACCAGGCTCCGCCGACTTGATGGGTTGTCCTGATAAAGATGGGGATGGAGTTGCTGATAAATTTGATGCTTGCCCAAATGAAGCAGGCCTCCCGAAGCTGGCTGGTTGCCCAGATCGTGACGGAGATGGAATTCCTGACCACCAAGACCGTTGCCCCGATGAAGCTGGAAAGTCTGAATTGCTTGGTTGTCCTGAAAGCGATAGTGATGGTGATGGTGTCCCTGATGAAAAAGATAAATGCCCGGATGTGGCAGGTTCTTCCTATACGGATGGCTGCCCGGACAGTGACGGTGATGGAGTGCCTGATGGTGAGGATAAATGTCCAACTATTGCAGGAACACCTGCTGACATGGGCTGTCCTGACACGGATGGTGACGGCTTGATAGACCCAATGGACAAATGTCCAGAAGTTGCCGGACCTGCATCAAACAAAGGCTGTCCTGAGCTAAAACCTGAAGAAAAAGAGGTGCTGAGTTTCGCAATGAAAGCTGTTCAATTTGAAACTGGCAGTGCTAAATTATTGGCTTCTTCCAATAAGACATTGGATGACATTGCTCAAATCATGAAAAACAATCCAGCTCAAAAACTGAAGATTGGTGGGCATACGGATAGTATTGGTGAAGTGGACGAAAATCAAAAACTGTCTGAGAAAAGGGCAAAAACTTGCTTTGATTATCTAGTAGCCAAAGGAGTGCCTGCCAGTAGGATGAGCTACACTGGTTATGGCGAATCCAAACCAATCGAAAGTAATTTGTATGCGCCGGGCAGGGAGAAAAACCGTCGCGTAGAGTTTGAGATGTACGTAGAATAAAATTTGGAAAACGAGGCTGTATTTTAGTTACAGCCTCGTTTTATTCAACCAAAAAGTAATTCTAATTTTTGCCTTCTGTAGTCAAAAATTTCTTGAAGCATTTTTCCCACCATTAATTTCTGTGTTAAAACTCCGAGCGGACCAAAGGGTAACCTATAATCAACGATGTCATTCATTTCTACCCCTCCTTTTATTTCCTTGAAATGATGTTGATGGTGCCAAATCCTATATGGTCCAAGCCGTTGCTCATCCACAAAAAAAGCATTCTCTTGAACATGTGTTATTTCCGTGACCCACAATAGTGGAATGCCCAATAAAGGCTTCACCTTGTAGGTTATCATCATGCCGGGATAAGTTTTGTCAGGAAGTGCTGAAGTGGGAATCAGGTTCATTTTAGGGGGTGTTATTTTCGCCAAATTTTGAGGATTGGAGAAAAATTCCCAAGCCGTTTCTAAACCAATGGGCAGTATCTGAGTAGTCGAAAGTCGGTGCATTTGAATGAATTGCGATATTGAAAATCGCTTGCCTAACAACCAACAAGGCTGTTGGTTTAGAAAAATTCATGCTTCAAAATGGCTTCGTGTTCTTTTCACAGGGTTTCAACCATTCCCTAACTTGTAAGTGCTCCACGATTGGGATTTCATTGCCCCAAGAAGTATGGATGTAATTGATGATGTTTGTTATTTCAAACTCTGTAAGCCGCTCGATTCCAGCCATTTCTGTGGAATAAATTCTCCCATTTACATCCAAATCCCCTTTGATTCCATTGCGAATGATGCATGGCACAGCCTCGCCGTTTTTGGTCAAAAAATCTGCACCAGCAAGCGGTGGTATCACGCCAACTAACCCTGTGCCGTCTGCCATGTGGCAATTTTCACAGAAATTAGTGTAAAGGATTTTCCCTTGTTGGTATGGATAGGTTTCACAACTGGCAAGAAAAAGCAAAGCAGCAAAAACCGTAAAAATTAAGCTATTTTTCATTCAAAAGTTTTTGAATGTCATCCATAAAACGGTCCACGTCATCAGGGTCTGTGCCATTGCAGAAAGAGCGGATGTGCCGATTTTTATCTACTAAAATCAAATAACCCGAGTGGTTGATACCTCCTGGAGCATCTTCATCGTTCAATGCTATATTCATATATTCTGGGGCCATCTTATAAATTGCAGCTTGATCGCCCGTAACAAAATGCCATTTGTCTGAACTAACACCAAGATTGTGCGCATAACGATTCAGTGCAGCAACTGAGTCATATTTTGGCGCAAGGGTATGGCCTAGAAGTTCAAGTCTAGGTTCTTCCTTAAAACGGTCGTGAATGCGCAACATTTGCTTTGAAGTTTTCGGGCAAATAGTCGGACATGCAATGAAAAAGAAATCAGCGACATAGGCTTTACCGGCAAAAGTCTCATTGTTTACAACATTACTATCTTGGTCAATAAAGCTAAAATCAGGAATCGTATGTGGAATTGAATCACCATTGGGTCCGGTTTCTGGTGTTCCCAGCATTGGCAAAACGTCAGGTGAAAGGGAAGATTGGCAACCCATTATTATTGTCAGACTGGCAAAAAATAAGAATAGATACCTCATTGGAATATTTTTGGCAAAAATAGGAAACTTGCCACCCCTACGGACATAAACGAAAAGCTATTTGACACTAAGTTTACCCTACTTTCCAAGATTCAGTTATCACTTCTGACCTTTGTCACCCTAGCCATGCGCTTCCTTTCCTACATTTGCCTTCCCGAAAACCAAATTCTTTCAAAAGATTTGAAAATTTCAGCAATAACATGAGACAGCTTTTTATTACTAGTTTTTTGATTTTCGTTTTATCCACACTTGCGACTTCACAAGTTGACGATCCGAAAATTAAAGTTGACGACCCAGCCATGGAAAAGAAATCAAGTGCTTTGAATAAGAAAAAACCACAGCTTCGAAATTTCACGGATGCTGAGCTAAACGCATTCCCAAATTATTCCGGAACCGACCTTGGCCTAAATTACAGAACATCTAAATCGACTTTCAAAATATGGTCACCGCCAGCCGCTGAGGTTCTGCTCTTTTTTTATGACCAACCACTCGAATCCGCTCCTATTGCTAAATACAACATGAAAAAAGGCAAAAACGGAATATGGGAGGCAAAAGTAAAAGGCAACCAGGCAGGCAAATATTATGATTTTCAAATCCGGATTGATTCAATTTGGTTGAAAAATTCTGTTGACCCTTATGCAAAAGCAGTTGGGACAAACGGAGAGCGTGCCATGGTGGTGGATTTAAAAAAAACCAACCCAGTTGGCTGGGATTCCGACAAGCGGCCTCTGTTGAAAAGCTTTGCCGACATTATTCTTTACGAACTACAATTGCGTGACATTTCGGTTGCCCCTTCCTCTGGCATAAAAAACAAAGGAAAATTCTTAGGGCTAGCAGAGACCGGCACCAAGTCACCAGAAGGGCTTCCCACAGGCATCGACCATATCAAGGAATTAGGTGTCACACACGTCCACATCTTGCCAGCTTTTGATTTTCGATCAATCGATGAACGTCCAGGGAGCCCTATCACTTACAATTGGGGCTATGACCCCCAAAATTACAACTCCCCAGAGGGCAGTTTCTCTACAGACCCTGCTGACGGAGCCAAGCGCATTCAGGAGTTTAAAACAATGGTCAAAGCTTTGCATGACAATGGCTTGCGTGTTGTGATGGATGTTGTTTACAACCATACCGGAAGCACAGAGAATTCAGTATTTTCACAGACAGTACCTTATTATTATTATCGAAGATACCCCAATGGCTTTTACTCTGACGCCTCTGCTTGTGGCAATGAAGTTGCCTCAGAACGTCCGATGGTTCGAAAATTCATGATTGAATCCATGCTTTACTGGGCCAAGGAATACCATATCGACGGATTTAGATTGGATTTGATGGGCATTCACGATATAGAGACCATGAACGAGCTTGCTGCGGCGCTCCGCAAAGTAGACCCAACAATTTTCCTTTACGGTGAAGGTTGGACAGCAGGCAGTAGTCCTCTACCTGAAGAAAAAAGGGCCGTAAAAGCAAATGTCTTGGAATTGGACGGTATTGCTGCATTTTCGGATGAATTTCGGGATGGCGTCAAGGGTCATGTGTTCAAACCAAGCGCAAAAGGTTTTATCAATGGAGAAGACAAATTGGTGGAAAGTGTGAAATTTGGGATAGTTGGTGGCGTTTCCCATCCGCAGGTCGATTTAACCCAGGTGAATTACACCCAAAAAGCATGGGCTAAAACACCGCAACAGTGTATCAATTATGTCTCCTGCCACGACAACAACACACTTTGGGACCGACTCACACTCTCCTGCAAAACGAATTCGGAACAAGAAAAACTGAACATGGACAAACTGGCGCAAACCATCGTGCTGACCTCGCAAGGTGTTCCGTTTTTATTTGCAGGTGAAGAATTTGTTCGCTCCAAGCAACTGATTGAGAACAGTTTCAATTCTCCTGATGAATTTAATCAAATTGATTGGGGGAACAAAAGCAAGTACAACGATCTTTTCCAATACTATCAGAACCTGATTGAACTTCGAAAAGCTCACCCTGCATTCCGCATGACTAGTCAGGCCCAAATTGCAGAGCACTTAAAATTTGTTGACCTGAAATTCGAACACACTATTGGCTATATTCTTGGAGACCACGCCAATGGTGATACTTGGAAACGAATACTCGTGATTTTCAATGGAAATCCAAATGGCAAACAGATTTACTTACCAGATGGCAACTGGAAAATAATTTGCACCAACAACCGAATTGACATGAACGGCATGGGCATGAACGATACAGGTTTTGCAATGGTGGGGCCATTTTCAGCCTATATTTTAGTGGAAGAATAAAACCTAGAACTACGATGAAAATTGACATGCTGGCAATTGGCGCTCATCCCGATGATGTTGAATTGAGTGCTTGTGGAACACTTTTACACCATATTTCTTTGGGGAAAACAGTGGGCTTGCTCGACCTGACAAGAGGGGAATTGGGCAGCAGAGGTTCTGCTGAATTAAGAGACCTTGAGGCTGCCGAATCCGCAAAAAAAATGGGGGCTTTTTTTAGAAAAAACCTCGCCTTAGCGGATGGATTCTTCCAATACTCACAAGAAAACCTGTTGCGTATTATTGAAGTTATACGTTGGTGCCAGCCTGAAATTGTTTTGGCCAATGCACCAGATGATCGTCACCCAGACCATGGGCGTGCTTCAAAACTTACCGCCGACGCCTGTTTTTATGCTGGCCTATTAAAAATTGAAACTGAATACGAGGGCAAACAACAGGTTCACTGGCGACCAAAAGCCATTTACAATTATATTCAGGACAAAGATCTGACACCTGACTTTGTTGTGGACATCACTCCTTTTATGGAGAAAAAATTGGAACTGATACTTACGTTCCGATCTCAGTTTTACCTGCCTACTTCAAAAGAATTTGACAGCGAACCAAAGACCCCTATTTCGGGGAAAGACTTTTTTGAATTTGTTAAATCGAAGAACAGAGCTTTTGGCCGTCCGCTTGGGGTTGATTTTGCTGAAGGTTTCATTGCTCACCGGACTCCAGGTGTCATGGATATGTTTAGTTTGAAATGATAAATTGGCGACTTTACTTTAATCAGCCCATATCATTCCTGCCCCCCTTTGTATACCTTTGGCGCCAACAAAAACAAACAATTATGAAGAAATTTTTAATTCCAATCTTTTCTGTTCTGTTTATCTCCCAACTTTCTGCACAAAAAGAATTTTGGTTTGAATTAGGTGCAAAAGGAGGTGTTGGCCTTTCCTTTCTCACCAACAAAAACATATTTGACGACAATAACTACACCTACAAAATGACCCTAAGCAATACGCTTGGAGCCAAGTTTGCAGCGAATTTCGGCCCTACACACAGCATTATGGTGGAGGGGCTGCTCAGCAATCTCGGTCAAGACTTCAACTACCGATTGGTTGCTGGCGACAATGAATTGAAAGAAGAAATCGACTTCAAAGCCATTGATTTGGCGCTACTTTACCGGGCTACTATCCAACGATCTTATGTGGAAATTGGGCCTGTCTATTCAAAGCTTCGCTCTGTAAAATACAGCTCCGAAGCTGATGCCACGAAATATTTTGAAGACAATTACCTATCTGGATTGCTTGGTTTTGGAGGTTACCTCGGTGGAGCCGAAACATTCTCAGTGGGGATGGGTCTTAGATTCCATTATACTTTTGCTGACCTTGTGAACGAACGTGGTCAAGCAGCAGGGTACCCAAATCCAGTGAAGGTGCTACCCTACCCTTCCGTTGAGCCTTCCCATTTTGCCTGGGCCGAAGTCATGTTTGAGTTGAATTTTGGTGTAGGACATTTTGCAAAAACTTCCTGCTCTGAAAGATTTAAAAGAATGCGCCGCCGTTAATTTTTGGGCATTTTTTAAATCATTTTGTTTTTAATCTAAAACAAAATCATACCTTGCGGTGAATAATTCAAATTCACCGTCATGAATGAAATTTCCATTTGCTTGCTTTTTCTTGGGCTTGGCCTACTCGTTGGAGCGCTTGTCGGATGGCTTTTTGCAAAACTGAAATTTAGCAAGAACGGTCTTGACAGGTCTAATTTACAACGTGATTATGTTGCTCGACCGCAGTACGAAACTGCGGTCGAGCAACAGGCTTTTTTACACAATGAATTGAAAACCAAACAAGAAGACATCGTTTTTTTGGAAAAAACACTTTCTTCTAAAGAACGAGACCTACTTTATTTGGAAGAAAAACTATCTGGCTGGAAAAAAGACTATGAACAGTTACAGCAAAGGGCACACCTAGAATTTGAGAGTGTTGCCAATCGCCTGTTTGAAGAAAAGTCCAAAAAATTCAGTGACCAAAACGAAAAACAATTAAACGATTTGTTGCATCCACTTCGTGAAAAAATCCGGGAGTTCGGGCAAGACGTTGAGCGTCGTTTTACGGATGAGGCTAAAGATAAAGTCTCATTGAAAAAAGAAATTGAGCTGCTCCACAACCTGAACCAACAACTAAGCATTGATGCACAAAACCTGACGACTGCTTTGAAGGGGGATTCTAAAATTCAAGGTGATTGGGGGGAGCTACAATTGGAGTTGCTTTTGGAAAAGTCTGGGTTAGTGAAAGGAACCCATTTTGATATTCAAAATTCTTTTAAGGACATTCATGGTCATGAAAAACGACCTGATTTTATCATCTACCTGCCCGATGAAAAGCACCTTATCGTAGATTCAAAAGTTTCTTTGACTGCTTATGAAAAATTCTATAATGCTGACAGTGACGACCAAAGGAAGCAGTATTTAAAAGCACACGTTGATTCTATCCGACAGCACCTCAAAGATTTGAACGGAAAAAATTATCCGCAACTTCACCAACTTAACTCCCCTGACTATTTATTAATGTTCGTGCCAATTGAGGCTGCATTTACTGCTGCCCAACAACATGACCCTAAGCTTTTTTTGGATGCCTTGGATAAAAATATTGTCATCGTTACCACCTCTACCCTATTAGCCACCATGCGCACTGTTTCTTATATCTGGCGACAAGAGCGCCAAAAAAGAAACGTGCTGGAAATAGCCCGACAAAGTGGTTTGCTCTACGACAAGTTTGTCGGCTTTGTTGAAGACCTGCGAGAGGTAGGGGCTCGGCTCGACCATGCCCAAGCAGCCCTAGATGGAGCGATGAACAAACTTTCCGAATCAAAAAAATATGGTGACACTCTAATAGGTAGAGCTCAGAAAATCAAGGAATTAGGTGCTAAAGCGACCAAATCATTGCCAAATGATTTGCTAACGGAAGAGGAAATGGAAGTACAAGCGGAATTGACGTCACAATAGGCATAAAATCACAGTAGTTCGAGACATTCCCATAGACTGTGCTGCCAATGTGATATTTCTACGCCAAAATTCTGCTTAATCTTATTCTTATTGAGGATGCTGTAGGGAGGCCGCTTGGCAGGAGTCGGATAATCTTTCGTCTCAATTGGTTTAACTTTCACAGACAAGTTTTTTTGGTCAAAAATGGCGACTGCAAAGTCATACCAGCTAGTCACACCTTCATTGCTGAAGTGATAAACCCCTGTGAAATATTTCTGGTCAACAGACTGATTTTCAATTTTTTGCACAATTTCCAATAAAACTTTTGCCAAATCTCGTGCATAGGTTGGCGTACCTATTTGGTCGTAAATCACGGAAATTTCTTCGCGCTCTGAACCAAGCCGTAGCATTGTTTTGACAAAGTTGCTTCCAAACGAAGAATAAACCCACGAAGTCCGGATAACCATCGCACCACCAGGATGATTTTTCAAAACTGCCTCATCTCCATTGAGTTTAGTTCTTGCGTAAGTACCCTGTGGATTGGTAAAATCAGTTTCAATATAGGGCTTGGTTGATTGTGTGTGATAAACATAATCTGTTGAAATATGCAACATCAAAGCATTGTTGGCAGCACATGCAACGGAAAGATTCTCCGGCCCAACCGTGTTCACTTTCCAAGCAAGGTTAGTTTCCGTTTCAGCCTTATCAACGGCTGTATATGCTGCACAATTAATGCAGTAGTCAACCTTGTTTTCGGCAAAAAAGGTCTTGACAGCCTTAGAGTCTGTAATATCCAACTCCTCTACATCTACGAAGATAAAGTCGAAATTTGAAAATTGGGTTGCAAGTGTTTGAAGCTCCATTCCTACCTGTCCCTTGCTTCCTGTCACCAAAATTGTTGGTCGCTTCTCTGTCATTGTTTTGTAGAATGCCCTCTTTGTCTAAGCTTTAGAGGAAATGTTGTCTATTAAAATTTCGATATAATCACTTGCAAAGCAAGCACTATAAGGTTCAGTATCTGAATTTTTTCGCCACTATTTAAGATGATGGCCCAAAGATGGGAAATTTCTATCCCTTTCCGCAACAATTAAATTTGCAGTTTCAATTTCCCAATCAATTTTCAAGCTTGGGCAATCAAATCGTAAGCCACCTTCGTGTGCTTTTGAATAAAAATTATCACATTTATAAAAGAAAACAGCCGTTTCGCTGAGTACCACGTAACCATGAGCAAATCCCCTTGGTACAAACATCTGAAGTTTGTTTTCCTCACTCAAATGGCACTTGTAATGTTGACCATAAGTGGGTGAGTCCTCCCTAAGGTCAACTACCACGTCAAGAACCTCTCCTTGCAAAACCCTCACCAATTTGGCTTGCGCAGCATCACCAGTTTGGTAGTGCAACCCACGCAAAACACCTCTGCCAGAAAATGCTTGGTTATCTTGGACGAAATTGATGGGAAAGCCAGCCTCATTCTCCCAAGTCTTGGCATTGAAGCTTTCGAAAAAATAACCTCGGTCATCGCCGAAAACAGTTGGTTCAATGAGCAGTAGCCCAGGTATGGTTGTTTGTTTGAAAGCCATAATCATCTAAAACTGAAGAATGAAAATTGAAAAGAATGCAGGCTGACCTCAATTTTCAATCGTCAATTTGAAATCTATTTTTCCCTAAAAAAGATAGTAATGGGCACTCCAGTGAACTGGAATTTTTCCCGCATCCGGTTTTCAAGAAACTGCTTGTAACTGTCTTTGACATGCTTGGGGTTGCTACAGTAAAATACAAAAGCAGGATAAGGGGTCGGCAACTGGTTTAAGAATTTGATGCTAACCGTCCTACCACGATGCATAGGTGGGGAATAACGTTCTATTTCAGGTTGCATTTGGTCATTTAGATACGAAGTCTTGATTTTTCTCGAACGGTTCTCATAGACCTGCAAGGCTTCTTCGACCGCTTTGAAAATCCGCTGTTTCTCATGTACAGAAACAAAAAGAACAGGCACATCGCTGAAAGGTGAGATTTTTCTTTTAATCTCTGCCTCATAGTCTCTGGCTGTATTGGTTTCCTTGTTCTCAACCAAGTCCCATTTGTTCACCAAAATCAAAATGCCCTTGTTTCTTTTTTGGGCCAATCGGAAGATGCTCATGTCCTGTGCTTCAATGCCAGTTTGTGCATCCACCATCAGAATACAAACATCAGATTCTTCAATCGCTTGTATTGCCCTCATGACTGAATAAAACTCCAAATTCTCATGCACCTTTGCCTTTTTCCGAATTCCAGCAGTATCCAACAGAATAAATTCCTTGCCAAATTTCGAATACTTGGAGTTAATAGTGTCTCTCGTGGTGCCCGCAATATCGGTGACGATGTTCCGGTCTTCCCCCAAAAGTGCATTCACCAATGAAGATTTCCCCACATTCGGCTGGCCAACGATGGCGAATTTTGGCAAGTCGGTTTCAATCACCGCATCTTCTGTTACATGCTCAGTGACCGCATCCAGCAATTCGCCAGTGCCACTGCCAGTCAGTGAGGAAACAAAGAAAAGCTGCTCAAAGCCGAGGCTGTAAAATTCATTGGCGAGCAAATACCGCTCGTGGTTGTCCACTTTGTTGACGCAGAGCAGTACAGGGATTTTGGAGCGCCGCAACAGTTTGGTCACATCTTCGTCCAAATCCGTGATGCCTGTAGTTACGTCCACCATGAACACAATCACAGAGGCTTCCTCAATGGCAATTTTTACCTGAGAGCGGACAGCCGTCTCGAAAACATCATCTGAATGCTCCACAAATCCGCCAGTGTCCACGACGTTAAAAACTTTCCCGTTCCATTCACAGGTGCCATATTGCCGGTCACGGGTCACCCCTGAAACGTCGTCAACGATGGCTTGCCTTCCACCAATCAAACGATTGAAAATGGTGGATTTGCCCACGTTTGGGCGGCCTACTATTGCTACTATATTTCCCATTCTACTTATTGACAATTGAAGATTGACAATTGATAATGAGCCTTAATTCTAGATTCTCAATTTTCAATTATTAACTCTCAATTAAGATTCATATCCAAAATGCTTCAGCATCCGCTCGTCATCCCGCCAATTTTCCCGAACTTTCACATGGAGGTCAAGAAAAACCTTGGTCTCCAGCCATGTTTCGAGCGACTGGCGGGCTTCGGTGCCGAGTCGTTTGATGGATGTTCCGTTTTTACCTAAAATAATCATTTTCTGTGTCTCTCTGGACACGTAGATAATGGCGTTGATTTCCAGCAAGTCCTCCCCTTTTGTGGTTTTGGTTTCCTTAAAACGCTCAACGGCAACTTCCGTTGAGTAAGGGATTTCTTGCTTGTACTGCTCAAGGATTTTCTCCCGAATAATTTCACTCACAAAAAAACGCTCAGGCCGATCCGTCAGTTGATCTTTTGGGTAATATTCTGGCCCTTCTGGCAATGCCTGCTTTATCTGCTCCAGCATTTCGGCTGTATTGGTCTTTTTCAAAGCAGAAATTGGAATCAACGCCTTGAAATCTACCCGCTCCGACCACCATTTCAGATGCTCCGCAATATCGGTGTCCTTGGCCTGGTCTATTTTGTTGAGAATGAAAAACTTGGGGACCTCGCTCTCTTTTAATTGCTGCAATACAGGGTCATTGTCCTCGTATTTTTCGTAAATATCGGTGATGAACAAGAGCAAATCCGCATCCTCAAATGCCGAAGCAGCAAATCGGTTCATCGCTACCTGCATTTTATAGGCCGGGTTGCTGATGATGCCGGGTGTGTCCGAAAAGACCATCTGAAAATCATCCCCACTTACGATGCCGATGATGCGATGCCGGGTCGTCTGTGGCTTGGAAGTGATGATGCTCATCCGCTCACCTACGAGGGTGTTCATCAGGGTACTCTTGCCTACGTTCGGGCGACCGATGATGTTTACGAAGCCGGAATGGTGAATGGGCATTTCTGTCATTTAATACTTTTTGTTCATGATGCCTGGTATCTTTAAATCCTCCCCGTAAGCCCTAAGTTTTTCCCTAATTTCTTCAAACTTTGAACTGGAAATAATTCCTTTTACCAAAAAGAAAATAATAAGCAGTTTAAATACAATCCCTTTGAATAAACTACCTGGCATTACCAATGCGACGCCCGCTATTTGCAATAAATACAAAACACCTGCCACCATAAATGCAACCATAGGCTTTTTTTCACTCAAGAAAAAAGCACCCGTAAATACCAATACCATAAATCCACCTTCAATAAATATACTTAACAAGCTTGCATGGCCCTTATATATACTGAATGCAATGCCAAGTAAGGATAAAACAATTAAGCCCAATAATGCGATCCTGCCAAGCCTTAAATCGTCTTGAGCATCCATCGCATCTGTTCTTAATTTACGGATTTCTACCTCATCTTTTGGCAAAATATTGCCATTGTCCAAATTGTCGAGAACTTCCATATATTTATTATTTTAAGTGGTTTTCTTTGTCTTTTTTGTCAACCCAAACACCACCACCCCAAGCGGCGGCACATTCACCGTCAAACTGTGCTTGCGACCATGTTTTTCTTCTTTCTTAGTTTTAATAGGCTTAGCATTCACAATGCCCTTGCCACCATATTTTTTATCATCACTGTTCAAGACTTCTTCCCAAGTACCGCTTTGTGGCGCACCAAATGTATAGCCCTCCCGAACTACTGGTGTGAAATTGCAAAGCACCAAAACCATATCTGCCTCTTTGACCCCACGGCGCATGTAAATGATGACACTGTTCTGCCAATCGGCATGTTCAATCCATTCAAAACCATACTGGCTGAACTGCTGCTCGTATAGTGCCTTAGAGCCTGTATAGAAATGGTTCAAATCCCGAACCCAAGCCTGAACGCCTTTGTGGTAATCATATTCCAGCAAATCCCAGACCAGGCCCCGTTCGATGTTCCATTCGCTGGTTTGACCAAACTCGCCCCCCATGAACAGCAAATGCGTGCCAGGGTGTGTCCACATATACCCGAACATGGCCCGAAGGCCAGCGAAGCGCATCCATTCGTCGCCGGGCATCTTGTCTATCAGCGGGCCTTTGCCGTGTACCACCTCATCATGGGAGAGCGGCAGCATGAAATTCTCACTGAAGGCATAGATTAAACTGAAAGTCAGCTCATGGTGGTGGTCTTTGCGAAACAATGGGTCTAGCTGCACATACTTCAAAGTGTCATGCATCCAGCCCATCATCCATTTTTGGTCAAAACCGAGGCCATCGTCTTTTACAGGGCGGCTCACATTTGGCCAAGCGGTGCTTTCCTCGGCAATAGTTATCACATCCGAATGGTCACGATGGGCCATCTCGTTGAATTCTTTGAGGAAAGAAACAGCTTCCAAATTTTCCCTTCCACCGAACATGTTTGGAATCCACTCCCCTTCCTTGCGGGAATAATCGAGGTAGAGCATGGAAGCCACAGCGTCCACCCGAAGGCCGTCGATATGGAACTGCTCCAGCCAAAACAAGGCATTTGAAATCAAGAAACTACGTACCTCCCAGCGGCCGTAGTTGAACACGGCACTTTTCCAGTCGGGGTGAAAGCCTTTGCGTGGGTCGGCATGGTCGTAGAGGTGCGTGCCATCAAAATCGGCAAGACCGTGCGCATCATAAGGGAAATGGGAAGGCACCCAATCCAGTATGACACCGATGCCGGCCTGGTGAAATGCATCCACCAACGCCATGAAATCCTCTGGATGCCCAAAGCGGCTAGTAGTGGCATAGTACCCTGTGATTTGATAGCCCCACGAAGGAAAATAGGGGTGCTCCATTACGGGCAAAAACTCCACATGCGTAAAGCCCATGTCTTTGACATACGGCACCATTTCATCTATCAATTCCAAATAGCTGAACGAACTGAACCCGCCCGCCTTCTTTTTCCAACTACCAAGATGTACTTCATACACAGAATAGGGCTGCGGCTTGCCTGCCTTTTCGGCACGTTCCTTCAACCATTTTTCATCTTTCCACTCATAATAAGGGTCCCAGACGATGGAGGCCGTATTGGGTGGCACTTCCCAGTAACGGGCAAAAGGGTCGCCCTTGGTCAGCCGACGCCTATCTTGGGTCTTGATACTGTACTTGTACAACGTTCCTTTGCCCACACCCGGAATCCAGCCCTCCCAAATGCCAGTTCCATCCGGACGCAGGAACAGCTTATGTGTTTTCTCACTCCAAAAATTGAAATTGCCAACCACGGAAACCTCTTGAGCACTGGGCGCCCAAACCGCAAAGAACGTCCCCCATTCCCCCTCCAATTGCATGGGGTGGCTACCCAGTTTGTTGTACAAACGGAAGTGTTTGCCAGCCCGAATCAATTCGATGTCGAAATCCGTAAGGAGGGTATGTGGTTTGACGTTTTGCATCACAGCTGTGTTGTTGAATTGTTTGATTGTTATATTGTTGGGGACACGTGCTTGGCAAAGCAATCAACAATTCAACAATACAACAATCCATAAAGCAAAGGTAGAAATTTCGGGCAACTGCCCCGCATCTTTCCTGCACAGGACAGTTATGTTACTTTGGGCACAAAACCAACTAATCTTTTCCTGACTTGCTGTTGTTTCCATGTCCATTCAATACTTTTGCGCCCCAGTTTTAAAGTTGGCAGTTTGCAGTCGGCAGTTGGCAGCAGTGCAATCCAACAATTCAACAATATCACAATTCAACAATAAAGCAATCCAACTATCATGGCTATTCACAAATGTATCATCATAGGCTCCGGGCCTTCAGGCTATGCAGCCGCTATTTATGCAGCGAGGGCAAACATGAGCCCTATCCTTTTCACTGGTCCACAACCCGGCGGCCAATTGACCACCACGACGGAAGTGGACAACTATCCCGGCTACCCTACTGGCATCAGTGGCCCTGACATGATGGAAGAACTCCGGGCACAGGCCGAGCGCTTTGGCACGGAGGTTCGTTGGGAATTGATTTCAAAAGTAGATTTCAAAACCGGCGAAAAATTCCACAAGGTCTGGACGGAAAGCGGTGAAGAACTTCATGCCCACACCATCATCATTTCCACGGGGGCCAGTGCCAAATACCTGGGCCTATCTTCTGAGGAGCGCCTGATGAACAACGGGGTGAGCGCCTGTGCGGTCTGCGACGGTTTCTTTTACAAAGGAAAAGAAGTAGCCGTAGTTGGTGGTGGCGATACCGCAGCTGAGGAAGCTACCTACCTCGCCAAGCTTTGCCCGAAGGTTCACCTTATCGTGCGCCGGGATGAACTCCGTGCTTCGCAAATCATGCAGAAGCGGGTCTTCAATACCCCGAACATCGAGGTGCATTGGAACACCGAGACCGAGGAAGTACTGGGCAATGAGAAGGTTTCCGGCATCCGGGTTAAAAACAAAGTGACTGGCGAATCCAAAGAACTTCCGGTAGAGGCCTTCTTCGTTGCCATTGGCCACAAGCCCAATACGGACATCTTCCAAGGCTTCCTGGATATGGACGAAACAGGCTACCTCCTCACGGTGCCAGGTACGACCAAGACCAATATCCCCGGCGTTTTTGCCAGCGGCGATGCCGCAGACAAAGTTTACCGACAAGCCATCACTGCTGCCGGAACTGGTTGCATGGCCGCACTGGATGCAGAGCGGTACATGGTGGAAGAGGAAATTGGGTAAATCATAATTGACAAATCCTTTTTGTCGAGAAGTTTTTGATTTCCAAGCTATTGGCATATCATTGTTGGGGGCCACCGCAGAGGTTTAATGGGTATGAGGTGTGGTTAAGCGGTGGCCTTCGGCAATGAATCTTTTCAGTGGAGAAGTCCTTTCGCAATATTTACTGATGAAAGCAGTTCAATTCACCCTATCCATTATTGGCTTCGTCGCTGGTCTATACGCCGTTTATTTCATGGTGTTAACTGGCATATTCACCATTGTTAGCCGTTCCGCCAATGACCACACCAATTATTCAAATATTGACATGGGTATTATCATCACCATACTATTATTGGTTTGGTTTGTAATTATACAGGCCATTAATAGCTGGAGATTATTTCGAGGTATGATGAATAAATAACGACAGTCATCACTTTTTCATAAATAATAATTAACGTGAGGAATGGCAATAAGCGTTAAATAATTGAGTCGATAGAGCTTTAATCTTTGTAGAAATGAAAAGTTGATGCCTATTTACGTTCCAACAGAACGCCAAATTTTTAAAGCTACCACTTCAATGCAGCGGAAAATGCTGTAAATACAAGTCCTACAAAGATTTTGCTCCAATGGAGCGTTCACAAACTACCATAACTCACGTTCATCAAGGAATACTGCCCCATATTACCCCTCCACTGCCGCTGGCGTCAATCTAATATTCATCCTGCTCACCGTACTGACTCCCACAACCACACCTGGTGTATTAGAAGGATTATACCCCGTCGCTTCGACTGTAACCGTATAGGTACCCGATGGGCAGTTCACTTCATACTCCCCTTCTTCGTTGGTAGCTCCCACATATTCCATCCCCGGAGTCTCTGCTACGTACAACTTGATATGTGCATCCAAGATGACCAAATTAGTGGCATCATCCGTCACCGTACCGCTCAGGCCCGCCAGACTATTCCCGCCTACCCTGCTCAATACATCGGCAAAAACAAACTGCTTTCGAACGGCTTCGTTGTCAGAATAAATATCTTGTCCATCCAGCATCATGGGCATGAAGCGGCGATGAATATCGTTCAGGGCAGTTATACGGTTTTGTGTCTCCACCATGATGGTTTCTTTGCTGTCCTCATAATCCGAGAGTTGCTGCCGGAAGTTCGCAATCACTACTCCAAATTCAGCCGGGAAAGTAGGCGGCATATTGTCATTTTTCGTGAGGTCATCCATATTGTTGCTCATGAACCGGGTAGCTGCCGAGAGCATCATCTGCGTGGCAGGCCAGTTTTCTTGAGTGGCCTTGAGGTAAAGGCTTTGGCCAGCAGCCATCAGCTTAATGTTCACCAAGTTTTCAGGATAAGCCGACATGATATAGCGCTTAAGGCGTTGCCAGTATTTACGTGCTAAGGCCGCTTTCTCCACCAGTTCTATCCGCTTTCCTTCCGATTCGGCATCCCTTGCACCTTCTGTAGGCATGGCCTCGGCGGCAGCGAGGTCGGCTCGCATCTCATTACCCCATGTGGCCGTGTATTTTGGGCTAAAAGCCGTAAAAGACGTGATATACTCAAAATAGGAATTAAGGCCCGTAATGACTACTAATATAAAGTCAGCCTGTGAACAGTTAAATAATGCAACCATAATTCAATCAGTTTTTAAAGATGAATAAATATAAGACCCTACAAACCCCATCATCGTGTTTGCGGATAATATTGTATACGTATAGTTTTGCAGCATATCCGCCACAGCCTATATAATTAGACTATATATGCGACCAATGGTCACATCTCAGCCATATAATAGCATAAAGTGCTAGCTGGCAAGGCCAGTAATGGAACACTTGCCATATTTGTAGCCAATCGTTGTTGTTTCAGCCTGATATTAGGCTATTTATGAACCATCAACAGCCATTTTATAGCTTATAATATCCATTGCAAAGCGTTTCGAAACCAAGCTTAATGGCACCGCAATCAAGCTTATACGTTCTGTAGTCAACGGTATACGTTCTGTCATCAACGACAATGGCGCTGCAATTGGCCATATATGTGCTGCAATACGTCTTTATTGCCCTGCAATCAGGCTTATGCGTTCTGTCGTGAAGCCATACTGCTCTGTGGTCAATCTTGAACGTTCTGTAATTGATTTGGCGGTGTATAAAATGTA
The DNA here is from genome assembly GCA_016124585.1 of Bacteroidota bacterium. Taxonomy (GTDB): domain Bacteria; phylum Bacteroidota; class Bacteroidia; order Chitinophagales; family Saprospiraceae; genus UBA6168. The sequence continues at coordinate 484,811 of WGNL01000004.1, forward strand.
AGGCTGGGTATAAAAATTAGTGGCATTCCGGAATGGTCATTATCTTAAAGTGACCAAACTACAAAGACTATGACGATATGTCCGGACTGCCACAGCCACAATGTTAAGAAAAATGGCCG
>WGNL01000030.1 GCA_016124585.1 Bacteroidota bacterium
CAACTTTGGGCTTAATCACCGAGCCATTGGGCTTTATCACGGCAACTTTGGGCTTAATCACCGAGCCATTGGGCTTAATCACGGCAACTTTGGGCTTAATCACCGAGCCATTGGGCTTAATCACGGCGACTTTGGGCTTAATCACCGAGCCATTAGGCTTAATCACGGCAACTTCGGGCTTAATCACCGAGCCATTGGGCTTAATCACGGCGACTTTGGGCTTAATCACCGAAACATTGCACATGGCCGCAGCATTTTAGGGGATTTTTTTTCAAAATTGGTCAAACTATCGCAATAACATGTGAAATTACCACGGCATTAGGCTTGCCATTTCTAATTTGGCTCACTCAAGAATTTATCAATCATCTTCACCGTAGCTGCAATCATAACGCTATCCTGTGGCGTAGTCACTTCGCCGATGTAGTCCCCATGTCCGCCGGGAAGGATAGCAAGCCGGGACTTAGATATAAGGCGATACATTTCACAAGCATGCTCAGGTTTAACAACATCTTGGTCACCAATAATAAGGAACGTAGGTGATTGGATAGCTTTTATTTCCTCCGCTTGGATGTTGGGAAATGATTGCATCCTCGCTACATCCCGCTCGTACATTCGGTGCAGGGCATTTGAATCAGGATTGATTTCCAAAAAAGCATCCTTGAAAGCTTTGGGCATTCCTTCAAAGCTCGGGTTCGCCATCATATCCCAGAATCCATCAATGGCACCTCCTCGGTTGTAAAACGTAGAACCCACAACAATTTTATTCGCCATTTCTGGGTGCCGAATCGCAAATTGAAGCGTGGTGCTGGCTCCATTGCTAAACCCAAAAACATCGGCCTTTTCAATCTTTAATTCCTTTAATAAAGCTGCAATATCATCCGCATCCTGTTGAAAACTCAAAGGCCTGTTTATATCTGCCGTGTGCCCGTGCGCCTGCATTTCCACCGCTATCACTTGGTGCGTTTTCGCAAATTCTGCAAGCACTCTCCCGAATGTGGTCTGAATGGTAGAGCCACCGCCATGAATCAAGACCAAGGGCATTCCAGAGCCGTGGATTTCATAGTAGAGTTTTAGGCCGTTAACCGAGGCATATCCGTTTTTACTGGAAGTTTGATTTGACATTGCTTTGTTTATTGAATGTTTGCAATTAGTGAAAAAAAGAATGGTGAAAAGTATTAGAAATGATTGTTTATGCATCGGTGAAGGTTATTTGTTTGAAAAGCAAAGCTAAAATATTCAAGATGTAAGTTTAAAATAATAGATTATATATTTCTGGCTTTTAGTGGTATATTTGATTGCATATTATTTTATGCATAATTCAGTTAAAAATTATAATCTAAACAAGCATCAATAAAAATGCAGTGTCAGAAAATCCAACACTGCATCTTAATAAATGAACAAAAGGTTTCAATGACTATTTCAGCTTATTCTTCTTCATCGCTGATAATCATCATGTCCTCATTGTCATCCATTTCTTCTTCATCATCGTCCTCGTCGTCCATGTCCTCGCCTGGCTCATCTTCTGGGCCATCTTGGCTGCTCATCACAAAGCTGATTGGAGCTTCGAGGCTCGGTTCTTCAAAAATGTTTGATGCTGTCATGTTAACTTTTTTAGATTTTAATGATTAGTTGTACAATTCTGACCCGCCAAAACTACTGGTTCTTTCCATCACGCCTAATTAATTTATGATTAACGAGGGCCGTTCATTTTTAATCAAAAAATAATCTGTTTAGTGATAGAATTTTGGCAATTGGCGACCGATTGTTCCCCATCATTTATCTCCAAAATTATCCCATTAAGCTCCGACCCTCCCCGTTTTAACTTCCCCAGCCCGCTTATAATTGGCAATGATTACACCACTGTTCGTCACCATATTTTCAGTCAAGGTAAATGCGGCTGGAATTGGGCCATCGGTAAACAGTGTCTTCCCTTCGCCCAAAGTCAAAGGGTGAATCATGAGCCATAGTTCATCTACCAAATCATGCTTGAGCAATAGTTGGATTAGCTCGCCACTGCCCCAAACCTGCACATCGGCTCCTTCCGAGTTTTTTAGCTTTTCAATATCTGCCGCATTTTGAACGAAGACCGTATTTTTCCAATCGGTGTTATCCCTCGTATTTGACAATACGTATTTAGTGCCTTCATTGATGCTGGGCCAAAAATCACCGTGCATAGGCCAGTAATTTTCCCATATTTCAAAGGTCTTTCTGCCCAAAAGATAATCAGCCGGTTGAAGGAGTCTCCCCATAATTTTATGGCCTGTCTCGTCATCGTATGGTGCTACCCAACCACCATAGTTAAAGCCATTGGAAGTATCTTCTTCTGGCCCGCCTGGGGCTTGGAATACGCCGTCCAACGTAATCATCGATATGACCGTTATTTTTCTCATTTTCTTGTGATTTAAGTTTTAAAAATAATGGATTAATTACAATGCAAATCTCCAAGTTTAATATTGTTCAACTGCTGTGTAAATATGACAAACATGGTGGTTGAAAACGTCATTATGTTTTTCAAATCCAATCACATTTAAAACTTATAAGACTGCTATTAAACTCTCTTGTTCTTTTCCTTGATGAAAAGAACCAAAAATCAAGGCTGTATTTCTTTTTTAACTCAGTTGAACAATTCAAAAACCTAAACTAAACCAAACTCGCTGCGCTCAAACAGGGTTTAGTTTTTAACGGTTTTTGAATTATTCAACTGCTAAAAGAAATAAGGCCAATGTAGGCACTACCGAAATCTAAAGTAATAAATGTAAAAGTGCAATGTATAAACCTGCTAAACCTCCCTAAACCCTCTAAACTTTTATTTACCATTGCAATTCAAATCAAAAACTTAAACATTCATCATGAAGAATATTGTTCAACTCCTATTTCTAATTCTGATACTGCCAGCCGTTTCGCTGGCGCAAACGCTGCAATCGCCCAACGGCAATTTCGTCGCCACCTTCGATATCCAGAGTGACGGCACACCCACCTATTCGCTTAGTTACAAAGGAAAAACCGTCATCAAACCCAGCAAAATGGGGCTGGAATTGAAGAACGATTCCCTTTCACTGCTCAACGGATTTGAGATGATGAAAGTGGACATGAACACTTTCGATGAAACCTGGAAACCAGTCTGGGGTGAAGTGGCGAGCATCCGCAACCATTACAAGGAAATGGCGGTCACGCTGCGACAAAAGGCAACTAATCGGCAGTTAATCATTCGCTTCCGGCTCTTTGATGATGGGCTGGGCTTCCGCTATGAATTCCCGGAACAGCCGAACCTGATTTATTTCACCATCAAAGAAGAGCGCACGCAGTTTGCCATGACGGGCGACCACACGGCGTTCTGGATTCCAGGCGATTACGATACGCAGGAGTATGATTACACCGAGTCGAAACTCTCGGAAATACGGGGCCTCTTCGCTGGGGCGGTCACGTCCAATGCCTCCCAAATGCAGTTCTCTCCAACGGGCGTCCAGACGGCGCTGATGATGAAAACAGCAGATGGCATTTACATCAATTTACATGAAGCGGCGCTCATCAACTACTCATGCATGAGCCTCAACCTCGACGACAAAAACATGGTCTTCGAATCGTGGCTGACACCCGATGCCAACGGCGACAAAGGGCTGATGCAAGCGCCTTGCACTTCGCCTTGGCGCACCATTATCGTGAGCGACGACGCACGGGACATCGTTGCTTCGAAAATGACTTACAACCTCAACGAACCTTGCAAAATCAAGAACACCGACTGGATTAAGCCCACGAAATACATGGGCGTGTGGTGGGAAATGATTACCGGGAAAAGCTCCTGGTCGTACACGAACGACTATCCGTCGGTGCGGCTCGGTGTCACCGATTTTACGAAGGCAAAACCAAACGGAACGCACGGCGGCAACAACGCCCACGTTCGCCAAGTCATTGATTTTGCAGCGAAAAACGGCTTCGATGCCGTGCTGGTGGAGGGCTGGAATATTGGCTGGGAAGACTGGTTTGGCCACAACAAGGATTTCGTCTTCGATTTCATTACGCCTTACCCCGATTTCGATCTGCCAGCGCTGAACGATTACGCCCATTCCAAAGGCATCAAGCTCATCATGCACCATGAGACTTCCGGTGCCATCCGCAATTACGAGCGGCATATTGATACGGCTTATCAGTTGATGAAAAAATACGGTTACGATGCGGTGAAAAGCGGTTACGTCGGCAACATCCTGCCGCTAGGTGAGCACCATTACAGCCAGTACGTCAACAACCATTACCTGTATTGCATCCAAAAAGCGGTGGATTACAAAATCATGGTGAATGCCCACGAGGCCGTGCGCCCGACGGGTTTGGCACGTACTTATCCGAATATGATTGGCAATGAATCGGCACGGGGAACAGAGTTTCAAGCATTCGGTGGCTCGAAGCCCAACCACGTCACCATCCTCCCTTTCACCCGCTTGTTGGGCGGCCCGATGGACTATACGCCGGGCATTTTCGAAATGGACATTTCTAAAATCAATCCGGCCAATTCCTCCCACGCCAACACCACCATCGCCAACCAATTGGCGCTCTACCTGACCATGTACAGCCCCCTGCAAATGGCCGCCGATTTCCCTGAACATTACGAGCGCTACGCCGATGCCTTCCAGTTCATCAAGGACGTGGCGGTGGACTGGCAGGACAGCAAATACCTCGAAGCCGAGCCGGGCGATTACATCACCGTCGCCCGTAAAGCCAAGAAAACGGGCCAGTGGTTCCTCGGCAGCGTGAACGGCAATGATGCCCGCACGGCCACCATCCCGCTCAGTTTTTTGGAGCCGGGAAAAACGTATATCGCCACCATTTACTCCGATACCAAGGCAACGGATTACAAGACCAATCCACAGGCGTATGCCATCCGAAAAGTGGTGGCGACGAGCCAGTCCAAGCTATTGCAATATTGTGCAGCGGCGGGTGGTTTTGCGGTGAGTTTTGTGGAGGCGGATAAGGACAAGGTGAAGGGGTTAGAGAAGTTGTAGGGCTGGAGCGTAAACGTCGGCGAGGTTCAAAACCTCGCCGACATTCAAATATCATAGCATCTCTCGCCGACACATTTCCACCATTCGTCCTCACTCCAAGGTATTGTTATCCTACCTATCGCAGACCTGTTTACATTCGCCCTGTAATCATGTTCTCTTTCGAATTTTCGGCATTTCACCAATCTTGGACTTAATTATGAAAAACATCACGACGAATATCGCTGCTGTGATTTTGCTCACTGCCAGCACCTTGTTTTCGCAAGAAAACTACTCCAAACATGCCATCGGCAATATCATCATCATCGAAAATGAGGGCGGGGCGACGGTTGGCTACTCCACCGACTCCGGCATCAAAATCCTGAACGTGGACGACCAAGCCTTCAAGGATTTGAACCGCAACGACAAGCTGGACAAGTACGAAGATTGGCGGCTCCCAGTGGATGAACGGGCAAAGGATTTGGCATCACAAATGACCATTGACCAGATAGCTGGGCTGATGCTGTACAGTCGGCACCAGAGCATTCCGGCACGGGCAGGTGGCTATTTTGCGGGTACTTACAATGGAAAACCTTATGCGGAGGGTGAGGTGAATCCCTCCGACTTAAGCGACCAACAGGTCGAATTTATGGTGAAAGACAACCTCCGCCATGTGCTCGTCACGACGATCGCTTCCCCAGTCGTGGCGGCGGAGTGGAACAACAATATGCAGGTCTTGGCAGAAGGTATCGGTCTCGGCATCCCCGCCAACAACAGCTCCGACCCACGCAATGGCACGGTGAGCAGCGCCGAATACAATGCAGGTGCTGGTGGCCAGATTTCCATGTGGCCAAGTTCGTTGGGCTTGGCAGCTACCTTCGACCCAGCGGTGACCGAGCGATTCGGGCAAGTGGCTTCGCAGGAATACCGGGCACTTGGCATTGCCACCGCCCTTTCCCCGCAAGTGGACATTGCCACGGAGCCACGCTGGGCGAGGTTCAACGGTACTTTTGGGGAAAACCCTTGGCTTTCCGCTGCGATGGCGGAGGCATATTGCAGCGGCTTTCAGACTTCGACAGGCAGGGCGGAAATCAAGGACGGGTGGGGGTTCCACAGCGTGAATGCGATGGTGAAGCACTGGCCCGGTGGTGGCAGCGGCGAAGCTGGCCGGGATGCGCACTACGGGGCTGGAAAGTTCGCCGTGTATCCCGGTGGTAAATTCGAGACGCATTTGATCCCCTTTACCGAAGGGGCTTTTAAACTAAAGAGCAGCACGAAAATGGCGTCGGCGGTGATGCCGTACTACACCATTTCCTGGAACCAGGACACGAAGAACAAGGAGAACGTGGGCAATGCCTACAACACTTATATCATCAATGATTTACTCCGTAAAAAATACGGCTACGATGGCGTGGCCTGCACAGACTGGGGGGTGACGGGCAATGAAACGGCGCTCAATACTTTTATTGGCGGCAAATCTTGGGGCATGGAGAAGAAATCATTGGCAGAGCGGCATTACAAAGTGCTGATGGCGGGTGGTGACCAGTTTGGTGGCAACAACGACGCTGACCCCATCCTCGATGCCTATGAAATGGGCGTGCAGGAACACGGTGAAAAATGGATGCGGGAACGCATGGAGCAGAGCGCCGTTCGGTTGCTACGTAATATTTTCCGGGTGGGGCTTTTTGAAAATCCCTACCTCGATCCGACCGATACGAAATCCATTGTCGGTAAGCCAGAATTCATGCAAGCGGGCTACGAGGCGCAGTTGAAGTCGCAGGTTTTACTCAAGAACAAAGGAAACGTACTACCGCTCAAGGGCAAAAAGACGGTTTACGTGCCAAAGAAATTCACCCCAGCAGGACGCAATTTCTTAGGAATGCCTATCCCGGAAACACTGGATTACCCAGTGAATTTGGACATCGTGAAGAAATATTACAACGTGACCGACAATCCAGCCGAGGCGGATGCAGCACTGGTTTTCATCGAAAGCCCAAAATCGGGAATCGGCTACGATAGCGCCGATGTGCGCAACGGCGGCAATGGCTACGTGCCTATCAGCCTGCAATACAAGGACTACACCGCCACCGACGCCCGTGCGACGAGCATTGCCGGAGGCGACCCGCTGGAAAGCTTCGTGAACCGAAGCTACAAAGGCAAGACGGTGAAAACCACCAATAAAACCGACCTGGATATGGTGACGGAAACGGCCATGAAAATGAAAGGCAAGCCCATCATTGTCTGTGTCACCGTGTCAAATCCAATGGTGTTCAGTGAATTTGAAAGTCAGGCCAGTGCGATTTTGGTGAATTTTCAGGTGCAAGACCAGGCTATCCTAGACGTTATCAGTGGAAAGGCAGAACCATCAGGACTGCTGCCGATGCAGATGCCAGCCAGCATGAGCGAGGTGGAAAAACAAGCCGAAGACGTACCGCAGGACATGAAATGCCACAAAGATTCCGAAGGGCACAGTTATGATTTTGGCTTTGGTATGAACTGGAAAGGGGTGATTAAAGACGAACGGGTGACGAAGTATAAAAAGTAGTCAAACGGGTGTGCCCATTATTCTGTTAATGTTTAATCTAGTTTTTAATTTATGAGCATTAAAAACAAATCTTTTAATTCAAGAAGAGATTTCCTTTGGAACATAACTGGTGCTGGGTCTGCATTGGTATTAAGTCCATTAATTAATGCGTGTTCCAGCACTAAAAAGCTTGACCCATTGGCTAATATATTGGCCAATACAATTGGGATGGATACGCATAATCATATTGATGTGCCATTCAATGAAGCTGAAATAGCTGGGCTTAAAATTAATCTATATGATGCCCTCAAAAAATCTGGCCTTGCTGGTATTTGCATGACCTTCGCAGTAGATAGACCCGAATTAAAGTCGGAAGGTGAAGCCTATCAACGATTCCTGACGGGATTAAATGCGATGGATGCTGTTTTAAAAGCAAATAATATAAAACGGGCGCTTAATTATTCGGATTTAAAAGCAGCACATAAAGCAGGAAAGCCTATCGTTATTCAATCCGTAGAAGGTGGGCATTTTTTGGAAGGTAAAATTGATAGGCTTAATATCGCCTATAATCGAGGCTTAAGGGTTTTGGGTTTGTTGCACGACAATCAGCCTTCAGTGCCAATTGGTGATATTTACACGGATGCCCCGCAGTATAATGGCCTCACCGAATTCGGTAAAACAGTCGTCAAAGAATCCAATAAGTTGGGCATTCTTATTGACCTGACACATTGTAGCAATAAAGCAATTAATGATGCCCTTGAAATTTCATCGCAACCGATGATGGTGTCACATACGGGACTGGACACCAGGCTAGGCAATGATGAGAAAATGGCGACCATGATGAAGCCGAGGTTAATCAGCAAGGAACAGGCTAAAATAGTAGCAAATGCTGGTGGAATCGTTGGCGTTTGGACACATTTAGCCAGCTCGCCAGCGGAATATGTGGATAATATAAAGGCAATGGTGGATGTGATTGGCGTGGACCATGTTTGCATCGGTACGGATACAAAAATGGCTGTCGCTGAAGGCTCCAATTCAAAATTTGGTAAGCAAACAAACAATGCTTGGGACGGCCAAACGGAAGGATTTTTTCATACGGTTGCCAAATCAATGCTGGCTGCTGGTTTTCATGAAGATGAAATCATAAAAATAGGTGGAGGCAATTTCTGCCGCATATTTGACGAGGCCACAAAAAATAAAAATAATTGACCAAGGAGAACAATGATAATTGATTAAAACAATTTTCATTATGCAAAACAGAAGGAATTTCATCAAACAATCCAGTGCATTGGCGCTGGCTGGCGTGGCCCTCGGCCCAGCTTCCAATTTTGATTTTTTGGATAAAAAATACCACTACGAAATGGGGGTGCAATTGTACACCCTCATGGCGGTCATTGACAACGACACACAAGGCACTTTGAAAAAACTCGCTGATTTGGGCTACAAAAACATCGAGTCAGCATTCAGCAAGCAAGGCGGTTTTTATGGTAAAACGGCCCCGGAATTTGCGGCCATGCTGAAAGGCATGGGCATGAAATGGCGCTCGCACCACGTCATCGGTGCGCCGTTCAAGCTGCCGCCGGATGTGAAATTGCCGACCGATGAAAACGGCAATCCCATCAAGCTTCCGCCGATGAAAAACCTCAAGGAGAATATGCAGGAACTGATAGACAGTCTGGCTGGCGGCGGCGTGGAGTACCTCGTCTGCGCCAATATCCCGACCAACACACCGGAAGAAGTCACCGAGGCAGTTCAGATTTTAAAGAAAACAGGCGAAGCATGCAAAAAAGCTGGATTGAAATTCGTGTACCACAACCACGACTGGGAATTCAAGACCATCGGCACGAGCAGACCCTATGATGTTTTTCTGAAGGAAATCCCTTCCAGCCTGATGAATTTCGAATTGGATTTGGCTTGGGTGACCAAGGCGGGCGTTGACCCCGTGCAGTTGTTCAAGGAAAATCCGGGCCGCTTCCCGCTCTGGCATGTGAAGGATATTGCCAGCGACCACCTCACTTTGAAGCCCGTTGGGGATGGTACGATTGACTTCAAGCGCCTTTTCAAAAACGCCAAAAAAGCGGGCCTCGTCTATCCGATGATTGAGCACGACCAGCCTGCCGATGCCTTCGATAGTTTGAGCCGGAGCATGACATATTTGAAGAAAAATATCTTGAAATAGCCGTCACAAGTTTTTCAAAGCAAGTTGATTCTAGGGTAAATGCGTTACTTTGCCCTAGAATCTGATTCGCCATGTTAACACAGAAAGCAAAATACGCCATCAAGGCGCTCGTGTATCTCGCTGAAAATGAGGGGCTTGTGAAGACGAAGGACATCGCCGATAATGCCCACATTCCGAAGAAATTCCTTGAATCCATTTTGGTAGAACTCAAAAGCCACAAGCTCGTTACCAGCGTACAAGGTGCGGCTGGCGGCTATCAATTATTGAAAAAGCCTGCCGAGATAGACCTGGTCGCCATTCATCGCATTTTTGAAGGGCCAATCGCACTGCTGCCATGCGCCTCGCCGAATTTCTACCAGCCTTGTGCCGATTGTGAGGATGTAGTTGCTTGCAAATTAAGAATGGCGATGGTGGAAGTCCACAAAAAAACCTTGGAAGCTTTCCAAAACATCACCTTGGAGTCGCTACTTGAAACTCCAGTGGATTAATTTTTTGTAAATTAATTCTACTAAATTGGTAGAATTAAAATAATTTACTTTTCTTTGTTTTCACTAAACAAGATGGCACTGTCTTTTGTCATTTTTATCTCACTCAAAACCGCCTTAATAATGAGAACCTCGACTGAAAAATTCCTGTATTCCAATTGCCCGTTGTCGCTCAGTGAATGGGCCTACAATTTAGGAGAGCGATGTTGTCAGGATATGATGGCTTGATGCTGCCGCACCAAGCTTATTTCCATTAATTAAACAAGCTTATCATCATTAAATCCCCAAGTGGCATATCCGCTTGGCCAGGCTTTTATTATCCATTGTTTTGAGCCAAAACCCTTGGTGTCATTGCATGGAGTGATCATTTATTGTCTTAAATCTGCGACTTATGAAATCATTTTTATTCAAAAACATCATGGTTATAGCATTCGCATTGATTCCAAGTGCCATGCTATTTTCGCAAGAAGAATTAATCCAAGTATCAGGCACCGTACTGGATGTGGACAACAAGCTTCCATTGCCAGGTGCAAACGTTCTGATAAAAAACACGGAAACAGGAACCGTGGCGGATGAAAAAGGCCAATTCGAACTCACCACATGCCTAAAATTCCCTTTTACCATCATCATCAGCAGCGTGGGCTTCGAGACCCGTGAAATCGAAGTGCTGAACAGCCAAAGCCCCATTTCCATTGCGCTGAATACCCAGAACATTCTCGCCAAGGAAGTCGTCATTTCGGCGAGTAGGGTGGAGGAGCGCATCTTGCAATCCCCTGTCGCCATTGAGAAACTGGACATCCGGGCGATTCGGGAGACGCCAGCGCCCAGTTTTTACGATGCCTTGGAGAACGTGAAAGGGGTGCAGATGCTCACCTCCAGCCTTACTTTCAAAGTGCCAAACACCCGTGGCTTCAACGTGCCGAACAATTTCCGCTTCATGCAGCTGGTGGATGGCGTGGACATGCAGGCGTCCACCTTGGGCGTGCCTATCGGCAATGCCATCGGTCCAACGGAACTGGACATCTTGGCGGTGGAAATCACGCCTGGGGCAGCCTCAGCGCTGTACGGCATGAACGCCATCAACGGCTTGGCGACGATGCAGACCAAAAGCCCTTTCGTGCACCAAGGATTGAGTGTTTACCAAAAAACGGGTGTGAACCACGTGGACGGCATTGACCGTGACCCCAGCCCTTTGACGGAAACAGCAGTGCGCTTCGCAAAGGCTTTCAACGACAAATTTGCCTTTAAACTCAACGCCAGCTACCTGCACGGAACTGACTGGATTGCCGACACCCAAAACGACCAAAACCCGCAAAACAAACCCACCGCCAACCCCAATTTCCCCGAACTCAGTGGCGAGAACAACCCCGCCGCTGACTACTGGAGCACCTACGCCGACGACCGCCAAGCCCGCTCCAATATCACCATAGATTACAAAGGCCAACCGGAGACCTTCATCGTTGCTCGCACGGGCTACCAAGAGAAAGATTTGGTACACCCCGATGTGAGCAACCTGAAGTTCGATGGCGGGCTTTACTACCGTTTTACCCCAAAAACAGAAATCAACTACGGCTACCGTTTTGGGCAAATGGACGGCGTGTTCCAACGGGGAAACCGCATCCAACTCGACAACGTGCAGGTACAGAATCACAAGCTCGAATTGCGCAGCACCAACCTCACCGTGCGGGCCTACGCACTGCTGGAAACCACGGGCAACTCCTACAACCTGAACCCGCTGGCCTACAGCCTCGACCTCAGCCATGCCTCCAACGCTGTGTGGGCGGGTGTTTTTAAAGAAGAATTACAGAAGCAGGTGGACGCCGATGTGCCGTTGGCAGATGCAATGAAGCTGGCTAGAATAGCCGCCGATGCTGGCCGTGCAGAACCGGGCACCAAAGAGTTTGAGGAGTTGAAAAACACGATTGTGAAATCGAACAACTGGGACCATATCGCCAATTTGCCGACTGGCGCACCCAATGGCGGCGCAGCGCTTTTGCAGAAAAGCCGCACCTACCACACGGACTTCCAGTACAACCTTAGCCAAGTGAAATGGGCCGACATCATCCTCGGTGGCGACTACCGCCGCTATGTGGTGATACCTGATGGCAACACGTTCGTGGACTTCGATCGCCCCGTAGCGGAGCGGAGTACCCCGCTGGCGGATGGCTCTTTCGGGGAGAACCAGATTTACCAAAAAGTGGGCGGCTTCGTGCAATTGACCAAGTTGTTTTTCGATAAAAAACTCAAGCTGAACACCTCTGGCCGCTTGGACTACAACCCGGAGTTTTCCGCTAAATTCAATCCAAGGGTCGCATTGGTTTATTCGCCCATTGAGACGCAGAATTTCCGGGTTTCTTACCAAAACGGCTTCCGTTTTCCCGCCCTATTCGAGGCATTTTCCTTCCTGAACAATGCAAGCGTGCGCCGGGTCGGTGGCTTGGCAAGGGTAAACGAGGGCATTGGCTACAACGAAAACTCCTATACGCTTGCCTCCATTGACCTGTTCAACGCCGCCGTGAACGCCGACGTGAAAACGGGCCTCACCAAAGAGGAAGCAGCACTGAAAAACCGCAATATCTTGGAAGTTTCCAACCTGAAATCCATGCAACCGGAGCGAATCAATTCTTTCGAGGTGGGTTATAAGTCGCTGATTTTTAAGAATAAAATCTCCATTGACTGGGACGCTTACTATAATATCTATGATGGATTTTTGGGGCAGGTGGAAGTGGCCGTGCCAAAATCTGGCAGCTTGGTCGGCTCCGATGAGGCGGTGATTGACATGCTCACCCGCTCCAAGCAAGACCGCTACCGGGTCTATACCAATGCCAAAAATACCTACCACAGCTACGGTTCCTCGCTTGGCCTCACATGGAATTTCTTCAAAAAATACACCCTGTCGGGCAACGTGAACTACAACGACATCAAAGCGAACGAGCAGAAGGACGTGTTCCTGAACTCCTTCAACACGCCGCTTTGGGTCACCAACCTCAGCTTCGGCAACCGGGAAGTGGCCAAGAACATCGGCTTCAATATCGTATGGCGCTGGCAGGATGAGGTGAACTGGGAAAGCACCCTCGCCAACGGCAAAGTGCCCGCCATTTCCACCTTTGATGCGCAAATCAATTTCAGGATACCGACTTGGAAGTCCATCATCAAAGTGGGCGGTACCGATATTTTCAATAAACGCTATTATCAATATGCGGCGGGGCCAACGCTCGGCGGCTTGTACTATGTGGCGTTGACGGTGGAAGGGGCGTTTAATTAATAATTGATAATTAACAATTGATAATGGTGAATGGAGATTTGCAAGGAATTTGCCAATACCCTTCATCATTATCAATTATCAATTATCCATTTTCAATTATCAATTAAAAATCACAGCGCCGACGCAGGCACCAAATTGGAAGCTGTGCTGCGTACATTATTGGTGCTTAAAGTAATAAGATATACACTAATAGGGGTACTAGATGGAAAACCAGAAGCCACAAACTGGAGGGTGCGGCCTTTTATCTTATAGACGCCCACGATATGGTCATTTGTGCCCACCGTATAATGCACCTCAAAGCCCTGATTGCCAGGTATAGCAGCATGTATTTTAATCAATAACTGCCCAGTCACATTGGTGGCTGTTGCACTGTCAATCTGTGCCGCATCTATAGCCGTGCGGCGTGAACGGCCACGCTTGCTGGGCGTGAAGCCCGACAATTGTTCCAAGGCAAAATCACCACCGCATATCGTCTCCGCTTCCGGTCGTATTTCATTGAGTTTCTTGACCACCAGCGCTTTATTCTCCAGCATAATGTCATTCGTGGCCTTGGTGCTTTCATTAAAAGGCAATATACTATCCCGTAGTGCATCATTTAAAGTAACGAGCGCTGCGACCGCTGTAGCAAGGCTTGAAAATACACTATTGCCAAGGCCATTGATGACACCTTGGGTGAAGTTTTTCAGTTTGAGTGCGCCATATTTTCCATAGTTGAATAGTAGGGCCATAAAGAGTTGGTTTAATGTGCCGGGCTTCTCGTCCCTTTCAAGCGTGATTTGAAGCACGTCGCAGTTGTTATTGTGTTGCACAAATTTATTTCAACAATATTTTAATTTCCTAATTCGAAATGCAGATTTCTTGTTTTTTGTGAAATATTTTGTGACGCCACAAATGGCGAATACGTAATTACAATTCAAATATGTCCCACGCAAGCAAAGGCTCAGCAACGATTGGAAAACAGTCCTGAAACATCCCGCTCCGGTCAAAAAGCCAGCAACCATAGGGGTTTCATCCTGCGGGCACTGCCAAATGCATCGTTTTTTGTACGGAATACGTGTTAATTTGTCCGAATTGCGAAACGATTTGTTCGCATTGCAAAGCGATTTATACGAACAAAACGCTTTGCAGCCCGCATTGCAAAACGAGCAATACGGGCTGCAAAACAATTAGTGCGGACAAAACGGTGTTTATTCGTTGTTTGGAAGGGGTGGTTTTGGGGAGGGGAAGGGAGGAGGTGTGACATGGAAAGATAAGAATATCTGAAAAAAAGTGGGTTAACTTAAGATTGGAAAAAGAATTTGAAAGTCACTTTTAGTAATAAACTTTGGCATGTAGTTCCGAGACAAATCATACCTTTTTACCTGAAGCGATTTTTAGAGGTTTAAATTTTTAAAAATTTAAGACAATATAGTTACATTTCTTAGTGTATTTGAGCAAGAAATTTGAACCTTTCAAAAATTCTTTGCGTACGAAAGAATTAGTATTGTTGGGTAATAAAGAACATTAAATACTTTTGGAAATGAAAGGAACAGAATTAATCATAAATTTTGAAAGTGATAGAGCATATTTAACAGAAGGAAAGTTTTTGATGTTTAAACAACTAAACCTTCCATCAACTATTGTCAAATTTCAGAATCCAGCATCCTTAAAGGTTAGAGTTTTGAAATATTTGCGTGACGAAAAAAGGTTGTTTGTAGAAATCCTTTCATATAGTAATAGAAGTAATCAATTTTTGCCATCTCAGATTATAAATCATAATTCTCTTGCTGAAATTAATGAAATTACGCTTAAAAATCAGAATACTATGAAGCTTCTGGCAATTTATACCCCAAATCAATCCTACAGGGAAATCAAATCGGTTGATGAAAAGGCTCCAGAAAGAGAAGTAAATCGAAATTCATATATTGAGACACCTAGAATCGAAAGAACTCCTCAAAAAATTATTAAGAATGAAATCTTACATATACCAATAGAAGAAGTTCGTTTTCATGATGGCTATGTGTCAATTAATGCGTTTATGTCAGTTCTTCGTAAGAATCTTGAATTAAAAATTTTAAATGTTTTCATTCGGAAAGAATTTGACTCAATAAAGAATTATATAGCCAAAGTGTTGAAGGTTAAGAAATTTAAGTTTGAAATCAAAATACACCTTACTGACAATAAAATAGATGAAATACAAGCAAACTGCTTTGAAGTTTCACAGATAAATCAAAGCATCCTTGAGGATGTGAAATTTGAATTTATCAAGATTGTTACTAAATCTGATTCCGAGATTGAAGTTAAGCCTTATACATTTGATGAACTTATGGAAGTTGCAATAGGTAGTAATATTGACTCAAAAATATTTTATAAAAACGAACAAGAATTCATAAATGATTTGCTTAAAAATATTGATGCTAAACACTACAATAGTCTTCTCTTTCTTTCGGGTATACACTCTTTCTTAATAATGAAACTCAAATTCTTTCTTAAGCCGTTTTCATACATATTTTTTGTTGAGGCAGAACATGACTACTACTTTATTTGGGAAACTTATAATACAGAAGAGGCTACTTACATTTGGAGAATAAATAAAGGGAAACATCAGTTAGAGAATGCTGTTAATTATATCAATGATGAGATAAAAAACATAAAAATTAATGGAAAAAGACTATTTCTAAAATTAGCAGATGAAAATTTTACAAGAATTTATCATGATTATTCTGATGCTAATATTGGATTTTTGAAATGGAAAAATGAACTTGAAGGTTTTTTGAAATGATAATAAAAAAGCGTTATTCTAAATAATTGGAAAATTTATCCTAAATATGGAGCCTGATTTTAAAATTAACCCTATTGCAAAAATTATTTATGATACTTACCATAAGTCAATTAAAGATGATTTAGAATATTCTTATTTTAAGGAATTTGGTCATGCTGATAAATGGATGTGTGTAAGTGACTATGCATTTGATAAGAAAAAATCGAATAATGTGATTACTTTTTCTTTATTCCCATATGTGATGGATATGTTTTCTCTCTCTCAATTAATCAAAATGTTATCACCGAAGGAAATAAAAAATACTTCAAAAACGAATTTTAATTTTGTTGATTTTATAAAGATTTCACCCTTCTTAACTTTTTCTTTTATTGTCAATGATTATGAAAATCTTTTCTATGAAACTAGAGAGGCAATGATTGAAAATTACATTTCTACCTTTGAAGGGTTATATAAAAGTGTTTCAACTATAAAATGCAATTCCATTGAAATTAAAGAATATTATGATAATGCAATTGTGAAAATAAACAAAGTGATAAATTGTTTAAAAGAAAATAAAAAAATTAGAATAATTGAGAGATTATTATTGGTGACTTCAATTGGAAGTATCTTATCAGCTCAAGTTGCCAATAGGACTAATTCAAAAATATTTTCATGGTTCTCTGATAGAGATTCGATTAATGATGTTGCAGATAATATTTCTAATGAACTTTTTCACTTATTATTTTCAGAACATTTAATTGACAATGATTGTGTTTTTGTTGCAGCACCGTCCTCTAGTAAGGATGAAGAATGGTATGGTGAAATGGTAAAGATTCCAGATTTTATTACAGGAGTTTTAGCTGATTATAATATTAATACAAAATGGGTCTCACACAAAAAATTTGAATACCCAATAAAGGAACTGTTGGCTGATAATAACCGAAATGTTTTTATGATGAAACTTGATTTTAAAGCAGGTGATATATTAAATTGTTCAAGAATTGTTTTAAAAAAAATCGTATGAATGCTTTTTTCTATCATTGTTTAGGATAATTTTCTTTGTCAATGTTTTGGTTGAGCAATGCTACAGATTTACACTATTCTGGTGTTTGACAATTGCATTTGACCCATATTCAAGGTTTAATAGATTCTAAAAACCTTAGCTTGTGCACCCAATTTTTGCAAACCCCAAGACCTTTCTCAAAAGAAAACCCTTCCAGTTCAAATAGATACCTTTTTTCGAATCTATCATCCTATTTATTACATTGAAAGCAGTAAAATTTCTTTCCTTTGACAAAAAACAAAACATGAAAAGCCTGCTGTACCTACTGTCATTTAGTCTATTGCTTGCGGCCTGTCATCCAAAACAAAAAGAAGGCCACTGGATTCAACTCTTCAACGGCAAAGACCTCACGGGTTGGAACATCAAAATCACCGGCCATGACCTGAACGACAATTACCTCAATACTTTTCGGGTGGAAAACGGGGTGCTGAAATGCAGCTACGATGAGTACACCAATTTCGATGACAAATTCGGGCATATCTACTACCAGAAGCCCTACTCGCATTACCGCCTACGGGTAGAGTATCGTTTCACAGGCAACCAAACGCCCGGCGGTGCCACTTGGAACGTGCGCAACAGCGGCGTCATGCTGCACTCACAGCCTGCCAGTTCCGTTACGAAGAACCAGACCTTCCCCGTCTCCCTCGAAATGCAGATGCTGGGCGGCCTCAGCGACGGGAACGAGCGCCATACCGCCAACCTCTGCACGCCCGGCACACGGGTGGAGATAAACGGCGAACTGCGCACCGACCACTGCATCGATTCTTCCTCCAAAACCTACGATGGCGACCAATGGGTAACCGTGGAAATGCTCGTGCTCGGCGACTCGCTCATCCAGCATATCATTGATGGAAAAGTGGTTTTTGAATACAACAAACCCATCGTGGAGGACGACGATGATGATATGGTCAAGTACCTCAATATGGAGAACACTTGGTTCGCCGACCATCGGGGCAAGCCTTTGAAAGAGGGCTATATCGCCCTGCAGGCGGAAAGCCATCCGGTGGAGTTCAGGAAGGTGGAGTTGATGGATTTGAGCGAGGGGGTGAAGCCATAACTAACGTCCTGCACGTCCTACCATCTCCCGAATCTTCTCATTCAACCCATCTGCTTTCAACAATTCCTCCATCGTCAAATGGAAACGGAAGCGCCAATAATGAGGTACAATGCTAGGATCGTTGATTTGCTCGGCAGCGGTATCCGGGCGGCGAAGCTCACCATCCATGCCTACCAAGTCCTGAATCGGAAATATGGCCAGAATGCTAGGCGATACCAGGTGCTGTTGGTCTACTGCCTCCACTACGCCAGTGGTGCATACAGCAGGTGCAGCACCACCAATATGCAGGGCGTTATTTAGAAAACGCTGCGCACGGGCTTGGTCTTCCTCCCACCAGCCACGGATGGTGCTCATGTCGTGGCAAGAGGGGCTGCAAACGCTCGTCCAAGGGTAGGTCGATGGGTCGTCGAACTCGACAGGGCCGGAAGGTGCCCGTTGAATCTTCAAGGAAATGATGTTCAAATCCCGCATCACACCGGGTACAGAACGAGGTATCATGCCCAGGTCTTCACCACAGATAAGCATGTTGCTGGCTTTCAATAAGGATGGCAGTTTCCAAAGTGCCTGTTGTTTCCAAAACTCATCGTGGCGCACTTGGAAATAGTCATCGTAAATGCGGTCGAAGATGGCTTTTTCCTGTTGGCTGAGGTCTTGGTAAGAATGCGTGGCATGGATAGTGATGCGGGGGTTAAAGCCCCCAGGTTCTTTCAACAGCAACACCTCGCTCACCAATCGCTTGAGCGGTTTTTCTAAGTGCAGGCGCTTTGCCAGCTTTTTGTCCTTTGTAAATAATTCCTTGATTTTCAATTGGTTGTCCACCGTTTTGCGCAAGCGGAAAATGCCGGGCGATATATGCTCCAAGAAATTTTCAACGACAAATTCAGCGTCTTCCCCAAACATTTCCCGAAGAAAATGTCCCCGAATATAGGGTTCAAGGTATCGGCTCAAGTCACCTTGCAGGCCGAATTTTTGGAGTTCCTCCAAGGAATAGGGTAGGCGGGGGTTGAACAGGCCCATCGTGCCCTCAGTCTGGTTTGTCGGTATTTGCCAAATGCGGAAAAAGCCGAGGATATGGTCGATGCGAAGTGCGTCGAAATACTCAGCGAGCTTGCCCATCCGTTGCTGCCACCAGCGGAAGCCGTTTTTGGCCATTACTTCCCAATTGTAGGTCGGGAAGCCCCAGTTTTGGCCGTCCACAGCGTAAAGGTCGGGTGGCGCACCCGCTTGGCCATCCATGTTGTAGAGGTGCGGCGCCACCCATGCGTCGCAGCTTTCCCGGTAGATGCCGATGGGCAGGTCGCCCTTCAGCACCACACCATGTTGTCGGGCGTAGTTGGTGGCACCGAGCAATTGCAGATGGGCGTGGTATTGGATGAAATAATAAATCGCTACCTCGTCAAAGTGCTTGTATCTTGGGTCGCAAAGTTTGGTGATGGCCTGTTCGGAGTAGGTTGAGTGCTCGGGCCATGTATTGAAATTCGTCGTTCCATTCACATCTCGCAGATGGCAGAAAGCTGCGTAGGGCTTAAGCCAATCAGCGTTGTCTTCGATGAAATCCATTGCTGATTTGTGCTTGAAAAAAACAGCTTTTTCCTGTTCGAAGAGCAGTTTGAAAAACGCCATTTTGGTTTTCAGAACACCCTCAAAATCAACGGTTTCCGATTTGTTCAGCTTCGCAATCTCCGATTGTAGGCGCTTCTCATCTGCTTGGTTTTTCAGCTTCGCAATGCTTTGCAAATTCACGTAGAGTGGGTGCAGGGCAAATACCGAGATAGCGGCATAAGGATAGCTGTCCGTCCATTTTTTAGTAGCAATTGTGTCATTGACAGGTAGCGTTTGCACGACTTTCAGACCTGTTTTTACTGCCCAATCGGTGAGCAGCTTCAGGTCGTTGAACTCGCCAATCCCACAGCCGTTTTCGCTTCGTAAGGAGAAAACCGGAATGGCAACACCCGCTCCACGCCAATTTCCGGTAGCGGAGCGAAAGTGCTCATCCGTGCGAACTACAGTACAGCCGCCAGTCGATGGGAAATTGAAATTCAAATGGCGGTTTTCGCCTTCTTCCCATTGGATAATCTGTTGATTTTCTGGGTCATAGATCCCGTATTTGTACTCGATATTGGCCCACTGTGTGCCCCATTCGATTTCAGCTTGCCAGCATGGGAAATTTTCATCGGAGAGGAGGATTGGCTGGTGCCAGTTGCCAAGTGCTTCAACGTTTCCCATGAGGCAAAACCGCAGGTTTGGCGGAATGGCGGCAGCATAGAGCTGGAAAACTAATTTGTTGTTTGACGTTTCAATATGGACTTGTTTGTTGTGGGTATTCCTTCTGAAAATCACATCCTTGAAAGCTGCTGAAAAAAAGCTGCGCTCAGGCTCGAACTGTGGGCGCCAATAGTCCTGAAAAAAAACTTCATTTCCATTCCTAGGCAAATGTATTGACCGATATTGGCCATGCTCCTCTACTTCTTTCCCATCTTGGTTTTTGATAAGGTATTTGTATTCAATCGCCTCATTTTCAGTAATTTGTATGGAACAGCGCCAATGGTCGATATCATAGTTTTGGCAAAAAACAGTTTCTTCTTGGCCGTTCCTACGAAAGCGGATAGAAATGTTTTCCCCAAATTGTGTATGATAGTTTATGTGAAAATTGGCGTTCATATTGAAGGTGTTGTCTGATAGATTTTTGTTCAAATTGGCTGCAAAACTATCGAAACCGGAACAGATGCCATGCATCATTTTTAAATCACCATCACTATTGTTTTAACAAAACATGGCTTTGCAAAAGTATCCATGTAATAATGGTCGGCCTCGATTATTTTACTGCTAAAATTATTCTTGATAAAGTTTCACCAATTAGGTTGGGTTGAATTTTTGTTCTTTCTGTTGCTTAGTTTTCATGACCAAAACTTGCTCAATGGAAAAAATATGCAAGGGAAGAAGTTGCTCCACAAATAATTGGTAAAAAACACAGTACCTACTTGGTTTTAGCACTGGATGAAGTGGAAAAATGATATACATTGCCCAGACTTTCACCATTGGCTTAAAATTTCAATCAAACACTAACGAAAAATGAAACTTCCGCACTTACTCCTTTTAGGGTTCCTAAGTTTTATCTGCCAAGCATCCGCTCAGAAAATCATTGAACTCCAATCCATTCCCACACCTCCTGATATCAAATGGGATAGGCCCGAACGCCAATATTTCAGCCAAATCTGGCAAACCGATGTTGTCACCAATGTTTCCAAACCAACCCTGACGGCCTATTTGCCCGATCCCTCCATCGCCAACGGTACGGCGCTCATTATTGCTCCCGGTGGTGGTTTCATGGCGCACAGTATTAACAGTGAAGGTATCTGGGTGGCCGATTGGGCAGTGAAACATGGTATTGCTGCCTTTGTGCTGAAATACCGCTTGGCACCCACTGGCGAAGACGCTACGGCTGAGTTCGTACAAGCAGTGGGCGACCGTGAGAATTTCCTAAAAAGGGTTGGGCCAATTATCACTTTGGCAATAGCTGACGGGAATGCTGCTATTGAATATGTCAGGAGTCATGCAGCAGAATTTGGCGTGAAAACAGACCGCATCGGTATCATTGGCTTCTCGGCTGGAGGGGCTGTGGTAGGTGGTACCGTGTACGAACACACTGCTGCCAGTCGGCCCGATTTTGCAGCACCAATCTATTCTGCTTTACGCCAAGCCGATACCAGTCCAGTTCCTCCAGATGCGATGCCGCTGTTCATTGCGGTAGCAAGTGATGATGTATTTGGTTTTCAAAAACAAAGTACTGAGATGTTTACCAAATGGAATACTGCTGGCAAACCAGCTGAGCTTCACATTTATGAAAAAGGTGGCCACGGCTTTGGGATGCGGAAGCAAAACCTGCCCAGCGACGAATGGATTGAGGCATTTGGTGCTTGGCTGAAGTCGCACGGTTGGCTGAACCAATGATTGAAAAAAACTAGTATGAAAAAATTGACAACATTCGCCTTCATGTTCTTTGCCTTGGCAAATATCAATTGGGCGCAAAACAATGACGGATTTCCTGTCCAAACGACCATCGAAAACGGAACTATCGAGGGTAATTATGATACTAAAACTGGCATTCAAAAATACTTCGGGATACCGTTTGCGAAGCCACCCGTCGGCGGCCTCCGTTGGAAGGCTCCACAGCCTGCCGACAATTGGCAAGGAGTGAAGCAAACCAAGCAGTTTGGACCTCGTGCCATGCAAAAATTGGTCTGGGGCGACATGCACTCCCGCTCCAACGGCGTGAGCGAGGACTGCCTCTACCTCAACGTCTGGACACCTGCCAAGCGCAACACCAAGGGGTTGCCGGTTCTAGTCTATTTCTATGGCGGCGGGTATGTGGCGGGGGATGGCTCTGAGCCTAGATATGATGGCGAGCATATGGCCCAAGAAGGCATCGTGGTAGTCACCTGCAATTACCGACTGAATATTTTCGGCTTCTTCGCCCACCCTGAACTGAGCGCCGAGGCACCTTACAAAGCCTCTGGCAACTATGGCCTGCTCGACCAATTGGTTGCCTTACAATGGGTGCAGCGCAACATTGCTGCTTTTGGCGGTGACCCCAAAAAGGTGACAATCTGTGGGGAGTCAGCAGGTTCCATTTCGGTAAGTTACCAGATGGCTTCGCCGTTGGCGAAAAACCTCATCGCTGGTGCAATGGGCGAGAGTGGTGCGGGCATCAACCCGACCCTAGCGCCTGTGCCTTTGACAGAAGCGGAAAAAACCGGGGCAGATTTTGCCAAAAATGTTGGCTACTCAAGTATCAAAGAATTGCGGGCACTGCCAGCAAGAGATGTTTATGAAATCTACAACGAGAGCAACCGATTTGGCTTCCCCGTAGTGATAGATGGTTATTTTTTGCCAAAAACAGTCAACCAAATTTTTGCCGAAAATCATCAGGCACAAGTGCCGCTTCTGCTTGGCTGGAACTCTGCGGAGATTCCTGGCCAGGCTTTTATGCAGGGGCAACCGTATACGCCTGAGGCATTTGCAAATCGGGTGAAAGCAGAATATCCTGCTGACTATGAGGAAGTTATGAAGCTTTATCCTGGCAAGGATGCAAAAGAGGTAGAGCTCTCTGCCACAGCTTTGGCCTCTGACCGTTTTATCGCTTACGCCACCTGGAAATGGGGCGATTTGCATTTGCAACATAGTTCGCAACCTGTTTACCGATACCTGTACAGCAAGCTACGACCAGCTTTGAGGGATGATAATTTGTCTTCTGGTTTTGCTGGCGGAACAGCTCCGAAAGACCCCGATACACCGCCACCACCGCCCGCAGTTGGTGCGCCCCATGCCTGTGAAATCGAGTATTGCATGGGCAACCTGCCGCTAATTCACGACTACGCTTGGACAGCAGACGATTACAAAGTTTCGGAGACGATGATGAAATATTTTGCCAATTTCATCAAAACAGGCAATCCAAATGGTGAGAAACTACCTAATTGGCCCGTAGGAAAGGCGGGTGACCCTACGCCTCCTGTGATGATTTTGAACACAGATTCAAAAGCTGAAAAAGCAATGAACGACGGGCGGTATCGGTTTTTGGACAAGGCATACAAGAACAATTAATGGTAACCATGCAAGACGAAAAACAACTACAACCTGAAGAATTTGAACGGGAGCCAGTGCCAGCCTCCCATTGGAAAAGCTGGAAAAGCTTCCTTGGCATGTACGCTGGTGAGCATGCTGCTGGTACAGAATTCGTCATTGGGCCACTCTTCCTAACCGCTGGGGTTAGCGCCTTCGACCTCATCATAGGTTTGCTACTTGGTAATTTTTTGGCTGTACTTTCTTGGCGATTTTTAACCGCAGAAATCGCCGTAAAAAACCGTCTGACCCTTTATTTTCAGTTGGAAAAAATATGTGGCAAAAACCTCGTGAAGATTTACGATTTGGCAAACGGGGTGCTTTTTTGTTTTCTGGCAGGAAGCATGATCACCGTTTCAGCAACAGCAGTCGGAATCCCATTCGGAATGAGAATGCCACAATTGACGGATACCATGCCAAATGGCCCAACATGGGTAGTCATCGTGTTGGTGCTCGGTGCGCTGTTCACCTTCATTGCTGCCAAAGGATTTCATTCGGTATCGAAAGCCGCCAATTTCATGTCCCCAGTTATTGTTCTTGGTTTTTTATTAGCAGGCTTTGCCGCTTTGCGGCAATTGGATGTGCACAGCTTTAGTGATTTTTGGAATATTTGGGGCGAGGGAACTGAGCCGTTTCCCGGTCAAATTAAGTACACTTTTTGGCATGTCGTCATCTGGTCTTGGTTTTGCAATGCAGCCATGCATATCGGCATGAGCGATCTTTCGGTTTTTCGCTATGCAAAAAGCCCTAACGCTGGCTGGACCACTGCGGCTGGCATGTACGTTGGACATTATATGGCGTGGATTTCGGCAGCTTTGTTATATGCTGCCTATATGAAAACACCAGATGCCATAGCTGTTTTGGCAAGCGGGGCCGCACCTCCTGTCGCCCCAGGGCCATTGGCTGCAAACGCCATAGGATTCCTTGGTATCATCACCGTGATTTTGGCAGGCTGGACGACCGCCAATCCTACTATTTATCGGTCTGGACTGGCTTTCCAGGCAATCATGCCAAAAGCAAGTACTTTTTGGGTAACGGTCATTGCTGGCACCCTTGCCACCTTTGCAGGGCTTTTCCCAGCTTTTGCTATGAAACTATTGGATTTTGTGGCTGTATATGGTTTTATCCTCGCTCCAGTGGGCGCTATCATCGTTTTTGAGCATTTTTTTGCAGCGAAATTTGGCATCACCAAAAACTATGCAGAACGGTCTGGTATTAGCTTCAATTTAGCTGTTCTTTCTGCTTGGGCTTTCAGCGGCGTTTTGTTTTATTTTGTATCAAAATCTCAGGGTGTGTTCCTCTCTTTCTTGACCTTACCTGCTTGGCTAATGTGTGGGCTGTTATATTTGTTATTCAGCAAATGGACGCAAAAAAAAATGGAATAATGCCTACGTTTTGGAATAGAATCAAGCACGATGTATTCATTTAGTTGGTATTTTACTTTCATTTAAGCTTGATTTTTTCGGTAGTTTAAAAACGATTTTTTCAGCCTATCTTCCAATCAATTAAATTGAGTATAGCTTATGAACCTAGCATACAATTCAAAATACCCTTCGATAGATGACCTCCGAGAAAAAGCAAGGAAACGCATACCACGATTTGCCTTTGAGTATTTGGACGGTGGTTGTAATGAGGAGGTTAACTTGCATAAAAATACTGCTGAAATTCGAGAAGTAGAATTAAAGCCTTATTATTTATCTAAACATGTTACCTCGGACATGAAGACCGATTTGTTTGGCCATATTTATGATGCGCCTTTTGGCATTGCACCAGTCGGTCTCCAGGGATTAATGTGGCCAAACTCTCCGGAAATATTGGCAAAAGCTGCATTTGAACATAATATTCCTTTTATCTTGAGTACCGTATCGACTTCGAGTATTGAGCGCATTAGTGAAATAACAGAGGGTAGGGCTTGGTTCCAGTTGTATCATCCTGCAGATAACAAATTGAGGGATGATATTATCAAAAGAGCAGAGGCGGCACATTGCCCGGTATTGGTTATACTTTGCGATGTTCCAACTTTTGGATTTCGCCCCAAAGACATAAGAAATGGGCTGGCCATGCCCCCTCAAATGAGCTTGAGAAATATCCTGCAAATAATGGGAAGGCCAAATTGGGCTATAAACACTTTAATTCATGGAAAACCCAAATTCAAAACAATGCTTCAATATTTCCCAAAAAATATGGATATAAAACAATTGGGGAAAACCATGAATGAAACATTTGCTGGTCGATTGAATGAAGAAAAAATAAAGCCTATCAGAGAAATGTGGAAAGGCAAATTGGTGCTTAAGGGGGTAGCAAGCGAAGAAGATACAGAGATGGCAATTCGACTTGGCCTGGACGGAATTATTGTTTCAAACCATGGAGGCAGACAATTGGACGCTGGGCAATCTACGATTAAGCCATTAAATGCAATAGTTCAAAAATACAAATCTCAGATTAAAATCATGATGGACAGCGGCATACGAACTGGTCCTGATATTGCGAGAACCTTGGCTAGCGGAGCAGAGTTTACCTTCCTAGGTCGATCATTTATGTACGGAGCGGCAGCACTAGGAAAAGAAGGTGGAGCACATACCATCTCACTTTTAAAAATCCAATTGCAGCAGGTGATGGAACAGATTTGTTGTGAAAGAGTTGTTGATTTTCCAAATCACCTTGTTGGGACTTAATTTTTTTCAAAAATTAGTTTGTCGTTTTATTTTTTATTACTAATATAGCATCTTGAATCCAATTTTTTAATTGGGTTTTACGATATTTAACTGTTATATAATTGCACAAATAACTTACATGATTAAATACAGAATTTAAAGTTGCAATTAATATGTTTTGATGATTTTCTTATTCTGCCTAGTTTGATGCTAAAGTTTATTGTTATAAATAGATAGATGGACAGTTGAAATGTAGTTTGTCCGTTAATTTGTTGCTTTCTAATAATCTGATAGTAAGTTATAGATTGTGTCAATCAATAGCTCTAAAACCTAATGCAACATGGTTAAGATAATAGACCTCCAGTTTCAACAAAAATCTGGTGTAATTGCTGCATTTTTATTGGAGACAGATGTTGGCCCAGTTCTGATAGAGACAGGACCACATTCAACCATGAAAACCCTTGAACTAGGCATCAAGCTGCACGGATATGAAATTACTGATATACAGCATGTCTTTGTTACGCATATCCATTTAGATCATGCTGGTGCTGCTTGGGTTTTTGCTGATCAAGGTGCAAAAATTTACGTACACCCTTTAGGTTTGCCTCATTTAAACAATCCCGAAAAACTACTGACCTCAGCGAAGCGAATTTATGAAGATAAAATGGAGAGCCTTTGGGGTACTCTCAAGGGTATTACTGAGAATCAGCTGCGTGCAGTCCGTGACAATGAAAAGATAATTATTGGTGGAATTGGGCTTAGAGCAAGACATACTCCTGGTCACGCTATTCATCACATTGCTTGGGAGGTCAAAAATATTGCGTTTACTGGAGATGTGGCAGGAGTAAAAATATGCGAAAATGGACCAGTAATGCCACCATGTCCGCCACCTGATATCAATATCAAAGACTGGGTAAATTCAATGTACTATCTACGTTCAAGGAGGTATAATGCCCTGTATTTAAGTCATTTTGGACCTATTTATGAGGTCAAAAAGCATTTTATTGAATTGGAGGGACGTCTCCTGAATTGGGCCAATTGGATTAAACCTTTTTGGGAGCAGAGTATGTCAATACCAGATGTAGTTCCAATGTTTAAGGACTATATAAATAAGCAGCTGCAAATGATTGGTGTAAGTAATGCGGATATGGAAAGATATGAATTAGCTAATCCAGTTGAAATGAGTGTAGCAGGTTTGTATAGATATTGGTCAAAAAATAAACAGTTAAGTTAGATTGCAATGGCATTTTAATCTTTTGGTAATACCATCTTGCCAAAAGTCAGAAAATGTTTTATCAGCGCTACATCTGGCAACAAAATACGAGAAGTTTCTGCGGTTTCTTGTTCTTCACTAATTGTCAATGTAGAAGAAGAGGGGCAATGGCCCGTGACTTTGAATGCCACTTTGTGTAAATAAATATAGCAGCAAAAGCTCAAAGTAGCCATGCCTAATAGGAAGTGTGAGGAAAGTGAAGATTTTTTCATTTTGATGAATTTGGGAAATTCAAGTTTACTTAGCTTTCTTAAAAATCACCTCAAAATTAGATTTTTTCGCCAAAAGCTATTAATCCAATCGACCAAAACATACGTTTTCAAGTTTAAACTCATGTCAATGACAAATGTCTCTAGCAAAAAGTTGCCTTGAAATCTATTTAATCTTCAGTTTGAATTAAATTGGTGACATAACAAAGTTTCGAAGGCTCTTGCGATACTCAGATGGTGTTTGACCTGTAACTAACCTGAACTGCTTATTAAAATGTGAGAGATTGTTGAACCCACTGTCAAAGCAAACTGTACTGATGCTTTGAGAGTCGCCAGCAAGCAGATTGCAAGCCCTGGCAATTCTGTACTCGTTCAAAAAATCTGTAAAAACTTTGTGGTTTAGCTTTTTGAAAAATCTGCAAAATGCTGGGGTTGTCATATTGATGTGCCCAGCTACTTCATCTTGTAAGAATTGTCGCCTAAAGTTTTCTTCCACAAACTCAAAAACCTTGCGCATCCTTTGATGGTCTTGCGGTTTTACTTCTGCACTGACATGATTGATATTCAATGGTACAAAATCCTCAGAAGTAGCAAGTAATTGAAGAACTCGCAGCAGTTCCAACAATCGATGGAAATTGTCCATTTGTGTCATTTTGGTGAGCATTTCACCGATTACCCATTTCGTATGTCCGTAAAAAGTTACACCAGATTTTGCCCGTTCAAACAATTGTTTTACAGCCCCCATCTCAGGTTTTTCGAGGAAGTCATTTCCTAAAAAATCTCCTTTCAACTGGATTACAATCTCTTGGTGTTCTTCATAAAGCTCTTGTGCAAAACCTAGGTGAGGTATGTTTGGCCCGAGAAATACCAAGTCACCTTCGTGATAATAGCTGATATGGCCTGCTATCTGTCGCTTACCTCGGCCATTTGAAATGAAGACAATTTCATACTCTGGGTGGCAGTGCCAGTATGGTAGGCTTGAGCAGTTTTCTTCAGTGAATTGACGGAACGTAAAAGAACTGCCGAAGGTGGGTTGAATATTCTCAAAAATGGGCTTTCCTATGCGCATTGAACTCAGATTTTATAAAAATTGACTTAATTAAACGTAAAAATACGCATTCCGGTTAAAATAGTACCAGTAGTTGTCAAAATAAGCGTAGTATTCACAATTATTCTGCTACTAACTTTGTGCTGTATTTAAGTTTCATGTATTACCATTTAGTTTTAAGCACGTGGCATCCCCCTGGATGCCACGCCTTTTTTAAGCAATTCAAATCTCCATTTATTCAGATATATTTTATCCTGTCCAGAATTTGAGCCGTCGTCCTTTGGATGCGGCTTTTTTTGTTTAAGTGCTTTCGTTGGAAAATTGTCAGTTGGGATGCAAAACTTCTCGAAAGTTTGAAAAAAAGCCGAGGCACTAATTCGTTTACTATTTGAAAAGGGCAATACTAAAACCTGATTTTTGGGGCATTAAGCAATTGGTTTAGTTAGGAATCTGCTTAAAATTCTTAATATGCTTATTTTATGACATTTAAAAAGGATTGTTGTATTTGTTTATTAAAATGCTGTTAATCAATGATTTATTTTAAAAAAAGCTAGCCAAAAAAAATATTTTTTCATGATTGTGCTAAGTCAACGTTTAATAAAGAGCAAAATATTTTGAAAATAAAGCAAATCAAAAAGCTGACTTTTACGAGATAATGGCAGGTCGGAAAAACAGGGCTGATTTATATTTGTGAAAGAAAAAGTGAAGCAAAGTCAAACTAACACAAAGTTGAAAAGTCAACCGTTGCTTCAATTTTTGGGAAGGGTGATTACCAATTTTGTAGGGTAAGTATCTTTCACTAAGTTTGCGCACTTTCTCTAAAAATGGTTTGGAATAAATTTCATTACAAATAAAACTCATGTTTATGGCACGTAATTTACTACTCACTTTTACTTTGCTGCTTACCGGGTTGGTCGCTTTTGGCCAAACCAGGTTAGAGGGTACGGTGACTGATTCTGACAGCGGCGAGCCAGTAGTTTTTGCAAACGTTGCGCTTTACCGCGATGGCGTGTTAAAGACCGGGACAACTACTGATTTCGATGGCTACTACAGTATCACCGAAATTGACCCTGGTACCTACGATGTTGAGTTTTCTTCTACAGGCTACAATCCCTCAAGAATAAATGGGATGGTTGTTACCGGAGGGAAAGCCAACAAGTTAGATACAAAACTGTCTTCTGGAATTCAATTAGAGGCTGTGGTTGTTACCTATACCAAGCCACTGATTGAGCAAGACAACACCACCACTGGAGGCTCCTTGACCTCTGAACAAATCAAAGCACTTCCTACTCGTGATGTCAATGCACTAGCCTCTTTTACTGCCGGTGTATCGTCAGCGGATGAAGGTGGCGCCTTGAACATTCGTGGTTCAAGGTCCAGCAGTACCAACTACTACATTGACGGTGTGCGGGTTTCTGGAACGCTTCCTCCAAAACAAGCGATTGAAGAACTTCAGGTCATCACGGGTGGTGTGGAAGCTCGTTATGGTGACGTAACGGGAGGTATCGTTTCGATTACCACCAAAGGCCCATCTGAGAAATTTAGCGGGGGCGCCGAATTGGAGACTTCTCGTTTGACCGATCCTTATTATCAGGACTTGGCAAGTTTGCAATTGAGTGGTCCTATTCTCAAGCGCAAAGGCCAAACCTTACTTGGCTACCGTATTAATGGTCAGTATCAATACAACAAGGATGACGATCCACCTGCTACCCGTGTTTATAGGGTAAAAGATGAAGTACTAAAAGAACTGGAGGCGAATCCTATCCATATAGTAGGTAACACCGTTTATCCAGCTGCAGAGTACGTCGATAATAGTGGTGTGAACGCAATGCGGTACAACCCAAATGAAGACCGTACGACTTACAATTTGAACGGTAAATTGGATGCCAACTTAGGCAAGAATATAGACATTACCTTGTCTGGTACCTACGACGATAGTGATAACAAGTTTACACCAAGTCAAAGCAATGGTGCCAACTGGAGGACTTTCAACTCACAGTTCAATCCAACACAAAATGATACCCGCCTTCGTGGTAACTTCCGTTTCCGCCACAGGCTTGGTGGCGCTGCCAACCCAGAAAGCAAGGGTGAAGGCAAAGGTTCAGTAATTCAAAATGCTGTTTACACCTTGCAGTTTGGTTACGAAAAGTCAAAAACCCGGGTATCTGACCCACGCCATGGCGACAACCTCTTCGATTATGGATACATTGGTAAGTATGACTTGACATGGGAGCCAACAATAGGCTCTGTTTTTGATGAGACCCACCCTGACACATTGATTATTTATGATG
Source organism: Bacteroidota bacterium (assembly GCA_016124585.1). Taxonomy (GTDB): domain Bacteria; phylum Bacteroidota; class Bacteroidia; order Chitinophagales; family Saprospiraceae; genus UBA6168. The sequence continues at coordinate 31,378 of WGNL01000030.1, forward strand.
GACAGGTTGATTACACCCGTACATTGAACAGCTACACACCTAATACAGATATCAACCCAATTCTGACGAGGTATATACCTAATAATGGTGTTGATTACGGGGATTTTTCTGATTTTGAAGTTATTAATGGAAGGATTCCTTCTACTTTGAGCAGTGTCTGGTCAAACCACCATACAAATATCGGTTCTGTTTATAATTTGAATCGTAAGCGTGACAACGACCTTTATACTTTCAATGCTAATACTTCTTTTGAATTGGTGCCAGGTGGCTCTGGAAGCAATCGCCATCAAATTCAATTTGGTATCCTTTACGAACAATCCAAGCAACGGGGTTATGATGTAAACCCATTTGGACTTTGGACAACGGCTAGGTTGCATGCTAATGAGCATATCGAAGGACAAGGCCTAGATTCGACTAGTCAAGTTGGTACACGTCCAGGTTATTACACTACCATTGATTTGTTTACTGGAATTACTACTGTTGATTCTATCGATGTGCCTATTTATGCTCCAAATATTACTACGGAAAACTCGGACAACCAGTTCTTCCGTAGGGTACGTACAGCACTTGGTAAGAACCTTAATGAGTACGTCAACGTGGATGGATTAGATCCAAGCCAACTTGACCTTAACATGTTCTCAGCTCGGGAGCTAAACGACGACAACCTACTCAACTATTGGGGATACGATTACCTCGGTAACCAACTGGATGGAATCACATTTGAGGACTTCTTCAACCATGTTGACCCAAATACAGGCGTGAGGGATTTTCCAGTAGCAGCATTTGAACCTAACTATCAAGCAGCTTACATTCAGGACAAGTTCAAGTTCCGTGACGTGTTCTTCCGGGTAGGTTTGCGTATCGACCGTTTTGATGCTAATACAAAGGTGTTGAAAGACCCTTACTCATTGTATGATATCATGACAGCTGCTGACTTCCAATCTCGTTTTGGTGGTAACCGTCCAGGCAACATTGGCGACGACTTCAAAGTGTATGTGACCAGTGAAGGTGGCGAAACAGTTAAGGCTTATCGCAACGATGATACTTGGTACTTTGCTAACGGAGCACCAGCAAACGATGGTTCAGAAGTATTTGGTGGCACCATTGTTTACCCTCGCTACGCACAGGAGGATGATACACAACGGGATATTACTAGCCCTACCTTTAATGTATCTGATTCTTTTGAGGATTACACACCTCAAATCAATTGGATGCCACGTTTGGCATTTTCATTCCCGATTTCTGATGAAGCCAACTTCTTTGCGAATTACGACGTGCTAGTTCAGCGTCCACCATCAAATACCTTGGTGAGCCCACTTACTTACTTCTATTGGGAGCAAAACGGAAGTGGCCTTCGTAACAATTCAAACCTCAAGCCTGAGCGTACAGTAACCTATGAGTTGGGTTTCCAACAAAAAGTAGGAACAAACTCCGCCTTGAAGCTTTCTGCCTACTATAAGGAATTGCGTGACATGATTCAGAGCCGTTTTTACTTGAACGTCCCTGCTCCTGTCAACCAATACGAAACATTTGATAACCTTGACTTCGCAACGGTTAAAGCATTCTCTATCAGCTACGACCTGCGTCGCACGGGCAACCTACAAATGAACCTTTCCTACACGCTTCAATTTGCGGATGGTACAGGTTCTAACACTGAATCTTCACGTGGTTTGGGTTCTAGGGGTATCCAACGTACACTTTTCCCAATGAGCTACGATGAGCGTCACCGTATCAATGCTATCATTGATTACCGTTATGCTTCTGGCCAAGCTTACAACGGTCCACGCATTGGTGGTATCGACATCTTGGCAAATACAGGTGTAAACTTCGCTGCTTCTACAGTTTCTGGTCGCCCTTACACAGCGGCAATCCAACCAGAGGCGTTTGGTTCTTCAGGAATCAAAGGAGCCATCAATGGTTCAAGGTTGCCATGGAATACTTTGGTGAGCATGCAAGTTGACAAACAGTTCAACCTCACTAAAGAAGGTGCTTCGCACAGTGTAGGTATGAATATCTATGTTCGGGTTTCCAACTTGTTTGACAAGCGCAATATCCAAGGTGTTTACACATACTCTGGTGAGCCAAACGATGATGGTTTCTTGAACTCTGCTAAGGGTGCAGTGTTGCTTCAAAATGCAACAGGTGCTGGTCAGAGTTCTGCTGCCTATTTGGCTTCTTACCAGTGGCGGATGCTGAACCCAGACAATTATAGCCTTCCAAGAAGGATTTTCTTGGGTGCCATCTTTGATTTTTAATCAAAAAAATAATGAGGTAAAAACTGGAAAAGCCAGCTATTACCATGATTGAATTATTCTTGAAATTGTTGCTGATTTGGATTCATGTCCTTTGAAATCTAAGCTTGAAAATGACTGTTTTCAATTCAGCAACAAACCAAATTTTAGAACCATGCGTAGTTTAAAACCTATACTAACAACTGCTGTGGCAATTTTGGTCTTTGCATCCTCGGCCAGTGCATATTACGACCCGAGTAGGCAGCACAAAAAGCCCAGCAAAAATTCCGTCAATTTCAGGGAGGCATGCGTTACTGCCAAAGCCCAGATTGACCAGGACGTGAACAATGTCCGTGCCCGTCTGACGACAGGCGGTGACGTTTGGTGGGACCGTAGCGATGGCAAGTACGTGGTGCCTAAGGTTCCACTCGGCCAAACTGAGGTGTCATCTATCTTCGCCGGTGCTGTATGGCTGGGCGGTTTTGATAATGGTGGAAACCTGAAAACTGCTTGCCAAACCTATGGCAACAATGGTGGTAGCAGTGATTTCTGGCCTGGCCCACTTTCACCAGACGAGGGTACAACGACGAAAGAAATTTGTGACAACTGGGACAAGTTTTTTGAGGTTTCTGGCAAAGAAATCCAAGAACACCTTTCACATTACCAAGAAGCATTGGACGGCGGAACGCCTTATACGGAAGACATGATACCTGCAGGTGTAAAAGGCTGGCCGGGTCGTCAGAATGAATTCTTCTTCGGTGTCCACAATTTCTTGTTGCCTGATACGGATCAAGGTCTTGCTGGTTTTTTTGACCAAGATGGCGATGGCAAATACGAGCCATTGGATGGTGATTTTCCTACGATTGAAATTCGTGGTTGCGAAGAGTTCGACCCACAATTTCCAGATGAGATGATTTTCTGGATTTACAACGATGAAGGTGGCGCAGCCACTCACGGTGAGACTAAAGGTATTGCCATTCGTATGGAAGTACAGGTACAGGCATTTGGTTACTCAACCAATGACCAGATCAACGATATGACGTTCCAGCGCTACAAGCTCATCAACCGTGCAAAAGAGGATATTGATAGTACCTATTTTGCTATGTGGGTGGATTCTGACCTTGGATGCCACTTGGATGACTATGTTGGTTGCGACATAGATAGAAGTCTTGCTTATACCTACAATGCAGATGCGGAAGACGGACAGCCAGGTATCAACTGCGATGGTGTACCAACATACGGAACACAAATTCCAATTATTGGAATTGACTATTTCCGTGGCCCTTTGAACGAAAATGGTGATGAGTTGGGAATGTCTTCTTTTACTTATTTCAACAATACGATTGGCAACCCACCTCCGGGCACAACTGACCCAGGTACAGATGTTGAATTCTATCGCTACCTATCTGGTAGCTGGAAAGATGGTACGCCATTTACTTATGGAGGGGATGCCTATGACCCAACGCAAAGTACACAGTTGATTGATTATGCTTTCGTAAGTGATCCTGATGATGCCAATGGCTGGTCAATGTGTAACCCAGGTCCTGAATTCCCTACAGGCTTGCCTGAGTATGACCGCCGTACGGTGCAGGCTTCCGGTCCTTTCGTTCTTCAACCAGGTGCAGTCAATGAGCTAATCATTGGTGCTGTTTGGGTTCCAAACCTTGATTATCCTTGCCCAGACATTTCCAAATTGCAAATTGCAGATGACCTTGCACAGTCTTTGTTCGACAATTGCTTTGACATCATTGATGGTCCAGATGCACCAGATGTTGATTGGATTGCATTGGACAGAGAAATCATTGCCGTTTTGACAAACAAGCCTTTCCCTGCTTCTAACAACTATTTGGAGCAGTACGAAGAAAATGTAATTGGTATCAACAGCAATGTACCTGGTATTGACACTACCTACAATTTCGAAGGGTACATGATTTACCAAGTCGCTGGCCCTGGTATCAGTACTGCGGAATTTGATGACCCAACTAAAGCTAAATTGGTTTATTGGGTAGATGTTAAGAATGGCATCAAAGCCCTGTACAATTGGGTTTCTGTGGATAACCCAGGTGCGGAGCTTGACCCGAATGCACCTGAGTTTGTCTGGTACCCAGAGGTAAAAATCGAAGCATTGGACAATGGTATCAGCCACACGTTCAATTTCACAGAAGACCAATTTGCTACAGGCGATCGTCGCTTGATCAATCACCGCAAATACTACTACACTGCACTTGCATACGGTACCAACAACTGGCAACAATTTGACCCAATCGATCAGAATGGTCAAAAAGTTACCTTCTTGGTAGGCCGCAGAAATATTGGACCGAACGAAGATGGATTCCCTTACACTGTAATTCCACGCCCAGTTGTTGACCGCAAGGTCAATTCAACTTACGGTGATGGCCCAGTTATTACTCGCATTGATGGTGTAGGTGCTGGTGGCAATTTCCTTGATGTTTCTGATGACATGAGGGCGAAGTTCCTGTCTGGTGATTACAATGGTGAGATTGTTTACGAACCTGGTCGTGGACCAATCGATGTGAAAGTGTTCAATCCACTTGAAGTAAAAGATGGTGAATTTGAGCTCACGTTTACCGACGAAAATATGTCCAATAATAAATTGGACCAAGACGTCTTCTGGAAGCTTACTAATGTAGGAACTGGAGAGGAAACCATATCTGACAAATCTTTGGCTTTCTTGAATGAGCAAATTTTTGGACAATATGGGTTTACAATTACAATCGGACAATCCACAGAAGCGGGTGCTTGTAGCAGCGATACCTATGGTGCAATTGGCGCAGAACAATCCTATAAGGATGTCAATGGTCCAGCTTGGTTCGGTGGAATCAAAGATGGCTATACAGTATCAATCGACAATTTCCCAGGCATTGCAAACGTGGCTTTTGATTATGTCCGTTTCGACGAAAGCAATTGGGATTGCCATTATGAAAAGATGTTGGACTTTTTAGGAGATGGTAGTTTCGTGCCTTACCAATTGGCTGATTTCAGGTCAAGGATTGGTGGTACAGAGTATCCATTCTACCTTTCTCCAGCATGGAGGAGTGCACAAAACTCAATTGTTGCAAAGCCAGACGATGCATTGGCTGACCTGAACAACGTGGATATCGTTTTCACTTCTGATAAATCTAAGTGGAGTCGCTGTATCATCGTTGAAGAAGCAAACACAGACTACACCAGCTTTGGACTTCGTGAAGATGGAACACCAGTTAAAACTGCCGGTTCTACACAATCAAATCCTATTCTCAGCTTTGACCTTCGGAATTCACCTTCCGTTGGTAAAGATGATGCTGATGGCGATGGCTTGCCTGACCCAGATGGCGATGGTGTAGGTATGGGCTGGTTTCCAGGTTATGCCATCAATGTTGAAACTGGTAAGCGGGTGAATATCTTCTTTGGTGAAAACTCTGCCTATTCAACTGAAACTGGGTTCTTGAGCAACTACAAAGACGGCAAAGCAAACGGTGCCGACATGATGTTCAATCCAACTTCTCAGTTGCTTTGGCCTTCCGATTTTGCCAGTGACTTCAACGTGTTCAACACGCCGATGTTCTGGTATGCTGGTGGTCAGCATTTCGTTTATGTAACTTATGAAGATTACGACGAATGTGCCTATCTGCGCACGAGGTTTAATGACCCAAGTGACATCAAAAAGGTAAACGGATTGAAGCGCATAACATGGGCTGGCCTTCCTTTACTTAATACTGGTACTCAACTCTTGTCTTACAAAGATGGATTGATACCAAACGATCTCACAATCAAACTGAGGGTAGATAATCCTTATGCGGTAGAAACGGGTACAGGTGAATTTAATGGTTATCCAACCTATCGTTTCAAACTGGAAGGCAAGCAAGCTGACTCCTTAGATGTCGCTGGAAAAAATGAGGCATTGGACAAAATCAATATGGTGCCCAACCCTTATTATGCCTTCTCCGATTATGAAGATGGGCGACTTTCCAACGTAGTAAAAATTACCAACCTGCCTGCAAAGTGCGTCGTCACAATTTATTCCTTGGATGGGAAATTCATACGTCAGTACAACCGGGATGAACTTCCAGGTGCATCGAAAGGAAACGGAACGCCGAATTCTCAAATCATACCAGACATCGAATGGGATTTGAAGAATAGCAAAGGCATTCCAGTTTCAGCGGGTGTTTATCTCGTGCATGTGAACGCCTATGGAATTGGTGAGCGTACCTTGAAGTGGTTTGGCATCACTCGCCAGTATGACCCAACAGGTTTGTAAAAATCCAGAAGAGCATTGAAAATCGGTTCCGGCAAGCATGGTGCTAATCATCAAAATTGCCGGAACCGATTTTCAAGATCTTCAACAAATTCAAAGAAATTTATGAATAAGTCATTATACCTATTCCTAACGCTGGCTTTGTTGGCAATGACTGCTACTGGCTTGCAGGCTGGTAACCCAGACCGGCAAGGTGAGGCTGGCGCCCCTGAATTGCTCATGAACCCATGGGCAAGAAGCGCAGGTTTGCATTCCATGACTACCTCAATGGTCACTGGTGTGGAGGCCATGATGCTTAATATTGCTGGACTTTCCAGGATCAGCAAAACAGAAGTAGTCTTAGGCCATTCCCAATACCTAAGAGGCACTGGCATCACTACTAACGCTATTGGTCTTGCCCAAAAAATTGGTAACAATAGCGCAATTGGTCTTAGCATCATGACACTTGATTTCGGTGAAATTCAGCGTACTACAACTTACCAACCAGAGGGTACTGGCAGTACTTTTTCACCTCGATTTGTGAACATCGGCCTTGGTTTTTCACATACTTTTGAAAATAAAGTATCTGTGGGTGTGCTTGGTCGTGCTGTTTCCGAAGGTGTTGAAGACGTAACAGCAACAGGCATTTGCATGGATGCTGGCGTACAATACGTAACTGGTGAGCGTGAAAACTTCAAGTTCGGCATTTCGCTCCGCAATGTGGGTGGACGTATGCAGTTCCGTGGGGAAGGATTGTCACAGTCCATCGAAATCCCTGGTTTTGATGGCGACCACGGTTTGGTAACCAACCAGCGTGCTACCTCCTTTGAAATGCAATCTGTACTGAACCTAGGGTTGTCCTATGATTACTACGTAGTTGGAAACAGCCGCTTGACAGTAGCTGGAAACTACACATCCAATGCCTTTTCAGAAGACCAATTGGGTGGTGGTTTAGAATTCTCATTCAATGAAATGGTAATGCTTCGTGCTGGCTACAAACTTGACCTCGGTCAACTCAAAACTTCTAGCAACGAATTCAATGACCAACCGCTTTACAGGGGCTTTGCCGCTGGTGCTACTTTGAACGTACCTACCAGCAAAAAAGACAATGCTCCTCACATTGCTATTGACTACGCATACCGTAATACCAAGATTTATGATGGCACGCACAACCTGTCCGTGCGCATTAGCCTTTAAATGAATTTGGTGAAGCCACTCAACTTGAATGGCTTCACCATTTTTTCCTTTCCAACAGGCCCTTAGAGGCTTCTTTTTTTCTGTAGAAATGTGATCCCTTCCTCAACTGTGAGTTGAATCTCATGGTGTCTTTGCTGTCATTTCACTAAACAGAAAAAATATGAAGCTGATATTATTTAGTGTATTTTTTTGGGGCTCAATCCTCCTTTTTTCCAATCCAATTTTTTCAAGGGAACCATTAAGCCCACCTAAAAAAAACGGGTTGCCAACTGCTTCCGTCAATTTCAGGGAATCTTGCACGACAGCAAAAGCTCAAATTGACCTTGACATCAACAATGTGCGAGCAAGGCTGCTAACCGGTGGGGATATGTGGTGGGATAGGAGTAGTGGTGGTTATGTCGTTCCAAAACCATTGCCGGGGCAGCCGGAGGTTTCTGCCATTTTTGCAGCGGGAATCTGGATGGGCGGCTATGATAATGGCGGCAATCTCAAAACTGCTTGCCAAACTTATGGCAACAATGGCGGTAGAAGTGACTACTGGCCAGGTCCGCTCAGTGCCGGAGAAGGGGAAACCACTATGAAAGTCTGTAACGATTGGGACCGCTTTTTCGAAGTAAAAGGCATGGAGATCCATGAGCACCTGCAGCGTTATCAAATGGCATTGGATGGTGGGCCAGCTTATTCTGAAAATGAAGTTCCATTCTCCATAATTACATGGCCGGGTAAGGGCAACCCCTACTTTTACAAAAACATGCTTTTTGATTTGCCGAATAGTGATCAAGGTTCAGCCCCATTTTTTGACCAAAATGGCGATGATATTTATGACCCTTTAGATGGCGATTTTCCGAGCTTAGACCACCCAGGCTGCAATGACAATCCGGCGAACTTTCCGGACCAGCTCATATTTTGGATGTATAATGATGAAGGAGGTGAGGCAGTACATGGGGAAACGAAAGGAATTCCAATCCGCATGGAAGTCCATGCCACGGCCTTTGCTTATTCCACGCTTGACCAGCTCAATGACATGACTTTCCAGCAGCACAGGTTCATTAACCGAGCGAAGGAAGACATAGACAGCTTCTATTTTGCACTGTGGGTTGACCCTGAACTTGGCTGTTATTTGGATGATTATATTGGATGTAGCCCTGAACGGAACATGTCATACTGGTACAATGAGGATGCTGAAGATGGGCAACCCGGAACCGATTGTCTTGGTTTGGCTACCTATGGAACTGATATCCCTGCGGTTGGGATAGATATTTTCAGAGGGCCTCTGGACGAGTTTGGAAATGAGGTAGAGATGTCAAGTTTTATGTATTACAACAACACTTTTGGACCTTCTGGAACCAGTGACCCTGGTACCGATGTCGAATTTTATCGCTACATGACAGGTAGTTGGAAAGATGGAACGCCTCTGACCTACGGTGGGGATGGCTATGACCCAACAGTTGCTACCGATATTTTCCCATTTGCGTTTCCGGACGCCCCCAATGACACCAGCGGCTGGTCGATGTGCCATCCTGGCCCAGAATTTCCAACTGGCTTGCCGCAATATGACAGGCGAATCGTGCAATCCTGTGGCTCTATTATACTTAAGCCTGGTGCTGTCAATGAACTCGTTTTTGGTGTTGTGTATGCCCCAAACATTGACTACCCATGCCCGGATTTAAACAAGCTGTTTATCGCTGATGACGCAGCGCAAAGCATTTTTGACAATTGCATTGACCCAGTCTCAGGCCCTGATGCACCAGATGTGGAATGGGTTGCCCTCGACCGTGAAATTATTGGGGTACTTTCCAATAAACCTGCGCCCTCCTCGAACAACGGTAATGAATCGTACGAAGAACTTGTCTTTAGGCATCCAGCCGGAGTCGAAGATTCTACCTACAATTTTGAGGGTTACCTTGTGTACCAACTTGCTGGCCCAGATGTTTTGTGGAATGAAATTGATGAAGTTGAAAAAGCAAGGCTCGTTTTTCAAACGGATGTGAAAAATGAAGTCACCACGCTGATAAATTGGGAGGCCATACCCAATCCAACCTACAACCCTGCCATTGGAGGAAGCTATTTTGTTTATCAACCAAAAATGGTTATCCATCAAACCAATGAAGGAATCCGACATAGTTTCAGCATCACCGAAGACCAATTTGCACAAGGTGACCGAAGGCTCATCAACCATCGGAAATATTATTTCATGGCCTTCGCTTATGCTTCCAACAACTACCAGACTTTTGACCCACTCCAAGGAATTGGCCAGCAGACAATGTTTATGATTGGTCGCAGAAATATCGGTTACAAAGGCACTGGCTTACCTTTTTCGGTAGTGCCAAGGCCTATCGTTGACAAAAATCTAAACGCCAACTTTGGCAACGGGCCAGCCATTACTCGTATTGATGGAATTGGTTTGGGCGGAAATTTTGTGGATGTATCTGATGAGACTTTGGTGAAAATAATGGACCGCAGTTTCGATGGCGAAATCACTTACAAACCCGGTAGGGCGCCAATTCAAGTATCGGTTTTTGACCCACTTCGAGTTCAGGATGGCATTTATGAGGTAAGCTTTTACGATGAAAACATGGCAAACGAACTACTTGACAAGAAAGTCAACTGGCAACTGAAATCGTTGGAAACCAATGAAATCTTGTTCTCAGACCATACGATTGACTATCTGAACGAGCAGCTTTTTGGGCAGTACGGATTTTCGATTTCTATTGGACAAACACTTGATACAGGTGATTGCGACAATGAAAACCTAGGTGCCATTGGTGCAGAATTGGAATATGCTGACCCGTTAGTAGTGCCTTGGTTTATGGGCATCAATTATGGTTTTCAATACCCAACTGTGTCGCCTTTTCAGCAGTATTTTAATTTCCTCCCCGCTTTTTTTGATAACGAATGCAGCACCAAGCCGTTGGTTACATTAGGTGACGGCTATTTTGTACCCTACCAGTATTGTCAATACAAAGGGCGCCAAAATGAGATTTACGCTTCGCCAGCTTGGCGAAACCCGCTGAACACTGTTGTGAATCAGGAGGAGAAGGCAGCTGAACTGAACAACGTGGACATCGTTTTCACCCCCAACAAAGACCTTTGGAGTCGTTGTGTGGTGGTTGAGACCTTCAATTCTGATTTTGCCAATTATGCCATTCGAGAAGACAATATGCCCGCTAAGTCGGTGGGAGGTAGTGTAAATTTCGACCTTCGAAACTCACCTTCCGTTGGGAAAGAAGATGAAAACGGCGATGGCTTTCCCGACCCCGATGGCGATGGTATTGGCATGGGCTGGTTTCCTGGTTATGCGGTGGACGTGGAAACAGGTAAGCGCTTGAATGTATTTTTCGGAGAGAACTCGGTTTTTTCTGCTGAAAACGGTTATCTCGATAGCTACCCCAACAGCCAACCAAATGGGGCAGACATGCTTTTTAACCCAAATGACCGAGTGGTGCTGAATGGCCCGGCTGACAATCAAATGATGCACCATTATCTCGGTGGTCAACATTACATCTATGTTACGAATGCCGAATATGACGCCTGTGCCTACCTGCGCAGCCGTCTGGATCCAAGCCAGGCAGCAGTCAAAAAAGTTACAGCGCTGAAACAAGTAACTTGGACTTGCATGCCAATGCTGAAACAGGGGCAGAAATTGCTGTCATTGAAGGACGGTTTGATACCCAATGAATTGCATGTAAAATTAAGGGTAGATAATCCTTATGCGGTGTCTGTTGGAACTGGTGAATTTAATGGCTACCCAAGCTACCGTTTCAGGCTTGAAGGTATGCAAGCCGATTTACCTAAAGCACCCACAAATGCTGAACAACTTGCCCTGATAAATGTGGTGCCAAATCCTTACTACGCCTACTCGGATTATGAAAATGGTAGCAATTCAAAATTGGTAAAAATCACCAATCTACCCGCCAAATGCGAGGTAACGATTTACAGCTTGGGTGGAAAATTTATTCGAAAATTCCAGCGAAACGAACAGGTTTTGCCCGATTCGGCCACTCGTCAGGTTTACCCCGACTTGGAATGGGACTTGGAGAATTTTTCTGGCAAACCCATTTCTGCTGGTGTGTACCTGATTCGAGTACAAGCACCCGGCATCGGTGAGCGGACACTGAAATGGTTTGGAATTAACCGGGCAAAAGATATTGGTGGCGGGTGATTCTAGGTTCGGTTTAAAGTAAATCGAGGTGGTGTTTACAAGCCGGAGTGCTATTAGGATTCTTGGTAAAACTTTAAAGTATCATAAGAAATGTACCTTGTCTGTATGAAAAAAGAACCATTGTCCTTTACCATCATTCTTTTGATTTTGCTGGGCAGTTCACCAATGCTGGCCAGTCGTCCATTATCTCAGACTGAAAAAACAAAACTGAGACCGTCTGCCAATTTCGTGGCAGGCTGCTTACCTGCACAAGCGCAAATTGACTTGGACATCAACAATGTTCGGGCTAGGTTGCTGACGGGGGGGGACCTCTGGTGGGATAGACATGATGGCGGCTACATTGTTCCAAAGCCTTTGAATGGCCAGCAGGGTGTATCGGCCATCTATGCCGCCGGGGTTTGGATGGGTGGCTTTGATAATGGCGGCAATCTTAAACTGGCCTGCCAGACCTATGGTAACAACGTGGGCAGGAGTGATTTTTGGCCCGGACCGCTTTCTCAATCTGATGGAACGACAGAAGCTGGAATATGCAGCAATTGGGACAGGTTGTTTTCGGTGGATGGGGCTGAAATTCTTGAGCACCTGCAACGTTATCAAGCTGCACTTGATGGCCAAACAGCATACATAGCGGCGGACATTCCGCTTGGCGTAAAAGGTTGGCCCAGCAAGGGGAATCCCTATTTCACGATGATGTATGGTTTTGATTTACCCTCCGCTCAACCTCTGGCAGAATTTTATGATCAAGATGGTGACAATAATTATGAGCCACTTGATGGTGATTTCCCAATGGTCAATTTGTATAGTTCATGCACCAATTATTCCATTCAGTTCCCTGACCAGATGGTTTTCTGGATTTTCAATGATGAGGGTGGGGGAAACATTCACGATGAAACCAAAGGAATCCCAATCAAGATGGAAACACAAGTCACCAGTTTTGCTTATTCTACTACCGATGTGCTGAACGATATGACTTTTTGCCGATTCCGCCACCTTAGCAGGGCATCAGAGGACATTGACAGTTTCTATTTTGCCCTTTGGATGGATGTTGATTTGGGCTGCTACTTTGATGATTATTTTGGATGCGACCCTGCAAGGAATCTTGCATATTATTATAATGCCGATGCAGAGGATGGACAGCCTGGCATTACTTGTGATGGTGTGCCAACTTATGGTAATAATATTCCTGCGCTGGGTATTGATTTAATACAGGGACCAATAGATGACAGCTGGAATGAATTGGGGATGTCTAACTTTGCTTATAATAACATACTGGGACCAAACGATCCGCCTCCAGGCACAACTGACCCAAATACTGATGTTGAGTTTTATCGCTATTTAACTGGTGCTTGGAAGGATGGTTCTCTTTTAGCTTATGGTGGTGATGGCTATGACCCCACGATATTAAGTAGTTATAAATTTGCATTTCCAAACACACCTGACGACCCCAATGGTTGGTCCATGTGCCACCCTGGCCCTGAGTTTCCAATTGGACTTCCAAGTTACTCTCGGGCCACCGTCCAATCCACCGGCCCCATCATACTCCACCCCGGTTCCGTGAACGAACTACTCTACGGGGTGGTTTTCGCTCCGAACATTGACTACCCATGCCCCGACCTTTCCCGACTTTTCGCAGCGGATGACTACGTACAGGATTGGTTCGACAACTGCATGGAATTCCCTGCTGGCCCCAATGCGCCGGATGTGGACTGGATCGCTGGCGACCGACTGATCACGGGCATTTTGACCAACCCAAGTTGGTCGAACAATGCCCAAGAGGATTTCAGGGCCGATGTGATAGGCCATCCCAGATGGGCGACAGACACGACCTATAATTTTGAAGGATACTTGGTTTACCAAACTGCCAAAAATGAATTTTCGCTGGACGATATTTACGACACCACCAAGGCCCGCCTCGTTTTCCAGACCGACCTTGAAAATGGCTTTTCATCCGTTCAAAACTGGGAAGCGTCGCCCAATCCAAACTACCAACTGGTGCCAGGAGCCGAGCAGTTCCTATACAACCCAAATCGGGTGATAGAAGGGAGAAACTTGGGAATTGAATACGAGTTCACCATCACGGAAGACCTGTTTGCAAAGGGCAGCGACCGCCGCCTGCTGAACCACCGGAACTATTATTACGTCGCTCTGGCCTATGCCGTTAACAATTTCGAGCCCTTCAATTCGACCAACGGCATGGGCCAAAAAACGATGTACCTCATTGGCCGACAAAACATTGGGCCAGATGAAGGCTGCACCTACACAGTGTTGCCAAGACCTGCCCAGGGCGGGCTGGACAAGGTTCAAATTGTGCCAAATCCATTCTACAATGCCTCGGCCTATGCCGATGCAGATGGAAACGGCGTCGTCAAAATCACGAACCTTCCAGCTAAATGCGAGGTGAATATCTACAGCCTTGACGGCAAAATGGTACGGCATTTCAGCCGAAACGAAGTGCCCGCACCGCCGTTCGGTTCAGGCATTGCTGAGCAGCAGATTTATCCTGACTTGATTTGGGAATTGAAAAATGGCCACGGCAAAACAATTGCTTCGGGCATTTATTTGGTCAATATCCAAGTGGAAGGGATTGGCGAAATAACACTGAAGGCAGTGATTATTTAAGTTGGCAGTTGGCAGTTCGACAGTTGGCAGTCAGGTTGACAGTATCCAAGCCAATGGAAAAGGGCAAAAGCTGCAACTTGACAGCCAAATGCCGAACTGCCAACTTACTTGGTTTCCGTTTGTACCAGCTTCCCAGTTGCTTTCACTTTCAGCAGCAGTTTTCGGTTGCCATCTGGTAAGATTTCTTCTTTCAGCAGCCAGTGTTCAGCATCGTATTCCACTTCTTTTTGAACCTGAACGGCCTCATCCGGTAAGCCACGCCATTCTTTCAGCGTGATGGGTTCCCATTGTTTAGATTTTGCGGAGCGATAGGCAGCGTCCATGATTTCGTTCACCACATAGCCATCATAAAAAGATTCCATTGCTTGCTTGCCCTGTTCCATTGAGTCGAGCATATCGGTGAACATGTGATTGTAACCGAGGTCGTTTGTTTCGTCACCGACTGGGAAGAGCCAACCGCTGGCGGACTCCGCTTTCTCAGCCACGTATCCAGATTGGCCGGGTGCGGTGAACATCTCGAACCCCGTCCGTAGGAAATTATTTATCCAAATGGTACCTTCGGTGCCCATCACCTCGTCCCGTAAATCCATGCCGCCCCGAAACGCCCAGCTCACCTCGAACTGCCCGATGGCACCATTGGCATATTTTACCAAGCCAATTGCGTGGTCTTCAGCGTCGATGGGTTTCACTTGCGTGTCGGCCCAGCACATGACCTCCACTGGGCGCACTTTTTTGCCAATGAAATTGCGGGCAATTTCGATGCAGTGGCAACCGAGGTCAACCAAAGCCCCACCACCAGCCAAGCTCATGTCCCAAAACCAAGGGCTATGCGGGCCGGGGTGTGTCTCCCTCGATTTTGCCCAAAGTACCCGCCCAATAGCACCATTTTGCACGGACTCAGTAGCTTTCAGGTTTTTAGGAGTGTAAACCAGGTCTTCCAAATACCCACCAAAAACACCTGCTTTTTCAATGGCCTGCAACATTTTCCATGCTTCTTCGCCATTGCGGGCGAGGGGCTTGGTACACATCACGGCTTTGCCTGCCGCTGCTGCCGCCTCGGCGGCTTCGAGGTGCTGGTAATTGCGCAAGCCAATGCAAACGATGTCCACGTCGGGGTGGTTTACTGCTTCGTGAAGGTCATTCGTCCAATGCGGGATATTGTGTTTTTTTGCAAATGGTTCAGCCCGTTCAGGGGTGGTGGAGTAAGCCATGATGACCCGGTCACGGCTGCGTTGGCCGTGGAGGGCGGAGATATAAAAATCGGCGATGAAGCCGGTACCGAGCATTGCGATATTTGCCATTTAGTTTGATTGTTGAATTGTTAGATTGTTGAATTGTTGATGCAGACTGCTAACTGCCAACTTCATAATTCAGCGCTCAAATTACAAACTGCCGGAAAACCCACGCATTTTTGCCCACAAAATTCATTCATGCTTGAGCATTCTCAATTTTCAATTTTCAATTTTCAATTTTCCGCCGTTGTCATCAGCCACAATGAGGCCCGTACCATTGGGAATTGCGTGGAAGCACTCCGCAAGGTCTGTGATGAAGTAGTCGTACTCGATAGCCAAAGCACGGACGGGACGATAGGGATTTGTGAAAAATTGGGGGCAAAAGTGGTGCAACAAGATTGGCTTGGGTATTCGCAAACCAAAAATTTGGGGAACCAAATGGCCTCGAATGACTGGATTCTTTCGATTGATTCTGATGAAGTGCTTTCCGACGAACTGATTGAAACCTTGAAGAACCTAAAGCCTGAAACGACAAAAGTGTATGCCCTTGACCGCATCACGGAATACGAAGGTAAATGGGTGCGACACAGCGGTTGGTATCCAGAGTGGAAGGTGCGGCTTTTCGACAGAAGGGAGGTAATGTGGCAGGGTGATTTTGTGCACGAAACATTGCATATTCCCGCTGACTACCAAGTAGTTAGGTTAAAAGGAAAGCTATTTCATTATTCCTTCAAGGATGCCGATGACCACCTGCGCCGTTTAGAAAAATACGCTCGACTAGGTGCTGAAGAACAGTTTGCGGCAGGTAAGAAAGTGACCTTTTTGAAACGATATTTTTCCCCGGCATTTAGGTTCATTCGTGGATTTTTGCTCAAAAAAGGTTTTTTGGATGGAAAAATTGGATGGCAAATTTGTTCACGGGAAGCAGCTATGGTGCGACGTAGGTATCAAATTTTGGATGAACTTTGGGAAGGAAATAACCAAAAGGTAAACAGTCCACAACCCTGAATTTTACTGCCTCGACTATATTTGCGCATCAATCATTCACGAATGCCCAATATCCTCAATTCCCTTCAACAAGCCAAGGCCGATGGCCAGAAGAAATTTGTCGTTCTAATTGACCCTGACAAAGTGCGCCTCGGCAACATGGACCGAGTGTTAGAACTTGCAGTAGAAGCCAAAGTGGACTATTTTTTCATCGGTGGAAGCCTCATCGTCAACAATGCACTCGACCAGTGCCTACTTGCCATCAAGGAACGTTGCCATATCCCCATGATACTTTTTCCTGGCAGCTCTCTCCAGCTAAGTTGGAAGGCCGATGCCATCCTTTTACTCTCCCTGATTTCTGGCCGAAATCCTGATTTGCTCATTGGTAACCACGTTATCGCAGCACCTTATCTCAAGCTAAGCCCGCTCGAAATCATGCCTACTGGCTACATGCTTATCGATGGCGGCGCACCCACTTCTGTGCTGTACATGAGCAATACCCGACCCATCCCTACGCACAAGGATGACATCGCTGTTTGTACCGCCATGGCAGGTGAGATGCTTGGCCTCCGCCTGATGTACATGGATGCAGGAAGTGGCGCCCAAGTGCCGATACCGGAGCACATTATCGAATCGGTGAGTGGAGCTTTGTCAATTCCTTTGATTGTGGGTGGAGGCATCCGTACCCCAGAACTGGCAGCCAAAAATGTGAAAGCTGGCGCAGATGTCATTGTGGTAGGGAATGCTATTGAAAAAGAACCAGCGCTAGTTAAGGAAATGGCGGCAGCGGTTCATAGCTGTTGAAAGGCTATTTTATCACAGCCCGGTGGATGCCTTTCGAATATGAGCGTTTCATCAGCCCCACGATTTTTTCATAGGCCGATTTTTCATTCCAGAAATCAACTTCCGAGACATCAATAATGAGGATGGGCAGTTCCTGTTCAGATTTAAAATATCCGAAATAAGCGTCCTGCAAAGATTGAAGGTACTCGTGTTTAATGTTGGCCTCAATTTCCCGACCTCTTTTTTCAATATTTTTTACCAAATCCGGTACCGAACGATGCAGGTAAACAAGTAAATCTGGTTTGCGAAATGCTGTATTGAGGGTATGGAAAAGCCGTTGGAATAAGCGGTATTCTTCGTCCTTTAGGTTGTTTTTGGCAAAAAGCAACGTTTTGATAAAAAAATAATCAGCGACCATGAGTTGCGGGAAAAGCTCCCGCTGTGAAAGCGATTCTTGAAGTTGTTTGTGGCGTTCCGTCATGAAAAACAGCTCAACTGGAAAGGCATATCGTTCAGGATTTTTATAAAACTCTGGCAAAAAGGGATTGTCAGTGAATTGCTCCAAAATGAGTCGGCAATCAAAATCCTCTTCGAGCATTTTGCACAGAGTCGTCTTTCCTGCGCCGATATTGCCTTCAATGGCAATAAAACTGTGCGGGAAAGGATTCATATCTGCTGGTTTTCGATAATATGGTGTCAGCTTTTCGCTTTTCATGCTTCAAAATACAAATTAAACTGTTTCGAGTTCATCTAGCATTGTCACTTCCAAGTCGTCCTTGCTGGCCTCGTAGAGTTCTTCGATGGTCTTTTTGAAAACAGGGTGCTGCTTGTTCGGGGCGATTTCAAGCATTGGAACTAAAACAAAATTCCGCTCATGAAGGTGAGGGTGGGGAAGGGTCAACTCCTTGGTATTCAATATTTTAGCTTCGTAAAACAAGATATCAATATCAATCGTGCGGGCACTCCATTTATCTTCCCTTTCCCGTCCAAGTTTTTTTTCAATGGATAAAATAGCATGGAGTAAATCCACTGGGTTCAAGTTTGTGGCTACTTCCAACGCTTGATTCAGGAAATCTGGCTGGTCAGTATTTCCCCAAGCCTCCGTTTCGTAAAGACTCGACTTTTTTACAATGATTCCAATTTTTTCCCCGATCAATTTTCTCGCTGCCGCAAGGTTTGCCAAGCGGTCACCAAGGTTGCCGCCAAGAAGCAAGTGGGTTTTGTGTTGTTTTTTCATGATTGGGCAAATGTAGAGATGAAATTAAAATTTACCCAATCTCAATTTTTCTAGATTTACAATGATGTAAAACTTCAGTAAATACTGTGTTTTTCATGCCTTTGCGACAAATTTGATAGCCTTTGCGACGCTTTTGATAATCCTTCCTCTTACGCTGCGAACACCTTTGCAGCATCCTTTTTTAATAAACAAAAAGGAAAAATTCAATTCAATTATTCACCAATTCCTTTCACCATGAAAACTTTCAACACTTATTTCAAAACATTTTTTTGCTGCGCAATACTGGCCTTTTGTTTAACTCAAATTTCAGCCCAGACGATAGAGACCATTGCAGGTGGCTTCACTGGCGTGAACGGCCTTACCCTTGACACCGAGGGCAATCTCTGGGTCGCCGAAACTGGCACTGGCAATGATGACGGAAAGATTAAAGTCATCACCCCCGACAAGGCCGTGTATGACGCTATCATTAGCCTTCCATCTTATTTTGATACATTATCCGGGGACACGCCAGGTGCTTGGCGGGCTTACCGCAATGGCAATTTTCTTGATGTGATTATTGGAGGTGGTATCCACCCAGACGCAGGTGCGCTGCTCCATTTCGACATCAGCGGATGGTCGCCCGGCGATGCGCCGTTAAGCTTGTCCGATGCCGCCGTCACTGCTGATGTGAATGATTTCATCACAGCCGAAGGTTATCCTGAAAGTGACCCATACCGAGTGGCTTGGGATGATAATGGTAATGCCTACGTAGTGGATGCAGGTGCAAATGCTGTGGTGAAATATGACGCTGGCACTGGAGCACTTTCTGTGGTACATGAATTTCCGCCCTATCCGAATATTTGGTTGCCATTTCCACCTTTTGTTGATTACGTGCCAACCGCCATCGTTCGCAATCCGGCAGGTGGTTTTTATGTCTGTAATCTCACAGGGTTCCCATTCCCGAAGGGGCTTTCAACGGTCGTGAAAATGGACGAATCGGGCAATGTCACCCCTTTTGCTGACAGCCTTAACTTTTCTGTGGAAATGGATGTGGATGCCCAAGGTAATTTGTATGTGCTGCAACTCGGTGATTTCGACACCACGTTTGCACCTATACCATTTGCTGCAAAAATTACCAAAATTACTCCATCAGGAGAGAAGAGTGTCTTTACAGAGGGCTTCACCCCTGTTTTTTCCTCCGGGATGGTACTTGATGGCAACGGCGGGGTTTACGTGAATGACTTGGGACTAGGCACGGTGATGCACATCAGTTTCCCATCGGCAGCTAATGAACTAGCCCTGCCTAATTTAAAATTGGTTTCTTTTCCAAATCCAACTGTAGATTTTATCTCCATCCAATTCAAGCAAGAAAAGCCGGGCGAAGTCACAGCAAGGCTTTTTAGTTGCACTGGAAATTTGGTTTGGAGAAAGGAGCTTGGTTTGCTTCCAGCAAGCACTCAAGAAATTGAATTGGATTTGAGAGGCCAATCTTCAGGCTTGTATTTTATTCAAATTACCACGCCAAATCAAACTGCTGAAACTAGGGTCATTCGACGCTAAGCATCAATGGTGAAAGGGTAATTATTTACCTGCGAGGGTCGCCGGTGAAAGCCGGCGGCTCCACCAAAATGCCTGTAAATACTGGGCTTGCGACAAAATTGAAAGAATTTGAGACGGATTTGATAACTATTGCTTCCATGCTGAGACCAATTTTGCCCTATCATTTTTATCAATCAATTTTCACCAAAAACAATCTACAATGCACAACCTGAATCGAAATGAAAATTCATCGAAAACACCTAAAACCCTCGTCTTTCAAATCGCTTTTTCAGTGATGATTTCCCTGCTACCAAGTCTCGTTTTTTGCCAAAAAAATAAAAAGACTGAACGGGTCGTGGACTTCAAACAGGAGGTTAAAACAATAAAAATCAAATCGCCGATGAAGGTGATACTGACCACTGAAACGACAGGGTTGGTCAGCGTTTTTGGTTCCAAGAAAGCTGTCAATTCGATAAAAATCAGGCAAAAAAACGGCAGGCTGGTGCTGCGGAAAGCCTTCTTTGCTTCGCAAAAGTCAAACCCGTTTATTGTGGTAAGCGCCCCCGATTTGCAGCATCTTTTTGTGGAAGAAAATTCAGTGGTTGAGAGCACAGGTGTTCTCAATTTGAAAGCTTTGGAAGTTGTGGTAAATGCCGACGCCAGTGTCAGGTTGCGCATTGACTGCGAAACCGTAGCTACTTCGCTGAAAGGCAACGGTACAGTTCATATCGAAGGCTATTTCAAGCAGTCGGAAATCAGAAAAGACCCCTTTGGCTGGTGCCAAGTGCAATACCATCGGCAGCCGGATGCAATCGTCTCCGACCCGCACTGAAGTTCTTCAATCTAAATTTTGGAACGATGAAAACAACGATAAAAAAAGCAATTCGTCAACTGCTTTGCCTGCTGGCTTATGGCCAATTTGGTTGCTGCGCTAACCTGACAGATGAGAATATACAGCATTTTGAAGCCACTGTTTTTACCCCAAAATCCTTGTTATTTTGACCTTTTCACCAATCTAAAATCTGTTTGTCATGAAAAAATTATTGAAAATTCTAGGCATCATCTTGGGTGTCATTGTCTTGCTCATAGCTTCCACGGCAGCTTGGGTCAAATTCACAGACTTCCCGAGTTACGAAGTGAAAAACCTCGAAGTCAAGCTCCCCACCGACAGCCTCTCCCTTGTTAATGGTGCCAAAATTGCCCGCACGGTCTGTGCCTACTGCCACCAGAGCGACAATGGAAAATTCGATGGCAAACTGTTTTCCGATGAAAGCGAGGGCTTTGGGGAAATCTGGTCGGCCAATCTTACCCACCATCCGAATGCCAATATCGCCAAGTACAGCGACGGAGAAATCGCCTACCTGCTTCGCACGGGCATCAAACGGGATGGCAAAATGGCGGGGCCATTTATGCTGTTCCCAAAGCTTTCCGACGACGATTTGGCTGCCGTGATTGCCTTTCTGAGGTCGGATGCGCCGGAACTTGAAGCTTCCGAAGCGGAGCACCATACCCGGTATTCCTTTTTGGCAAAGGCGCTGATAAAATTTGGCGTTTTTGACCCATTGGAATATGATGGCGAGCCTATCGCAGCTCCTGCTGCCACCGACCAAATTGCATTTGGCCGTTACCTCGCCACCCGCCGGTACGATTGTTCGGGCTGCCATTCTGCCAGTTTTGAAACGAACAATATTTTGGAACCCGAAAAATCAGTCGGCTATTTTGCTGGAGGCAATATTTTGAAAGGCCATGATGGCAAATATGTCGCTTCCCGCAATATCACACAGCACCCGTCGCAGGGAATCGGGAAGTGGACGGAGGAGCAATTCAAAAATGCTGTGAGAAGCGGCATCCGCCCAGATGGCACGGCGCTCAGTACTGCCATGCCACGATTTGCGCTGCAAGACGAAGCGGAAATTGAAGCTATTTATGCTTACCTGAAAACCGTCCCGGTGCTGGAAACCACCATTGCGAAAGCAAGTCATTAGTCAAATCATTTCAACCATAATTTTTTTCACCACAAAAATTTTCATCAATGAAATCTTCATTTTTAAGCAAATTCATCTTCATGTTCTGCTTTTTCTCTACCTTGAATCTAGCGGCGCAAAATGATAACCAAGCAAGTTTTGAAGCTTTTTTGAAAAAGGTTTATTCGGCATTGGACTCAGATAAACCTAGTTCCATCACGCAGTTTTACACTGAAAAAGCCAGTGAAATTGACCCTGACGGAAAATTGACGATTGGGCGCAAAGCTTTGGAGGATAGTTGGGTGCAACTGCAAGGCATGATGGACGCAAAGCCACAATTCACTTACAAACTTTCCTCTTGGCGGCTCATCAAACCAGATGTGGCACTTATCACATGGGATTCACATGACAAGTTCTTTATTTTTGGCCAAACAATTGAAGGGGAAAATACTGGTTCAGCAGTCCTCCACAAAGAAAAAGGCAATTGGCTCATTGAATTTGACCAGCTCACACCAAAGCGGCCTTTTCCAGACGCCAAGACCGATGAGCTTGCCATTAATGAGTTGATACAGGAAGCCTATGCAGGATTTCGGGCCTATGATGCACCTGGTTTTGCCGCCTGTTTTACCGATGCCACTAGTTTTGTTGGACCAATAGGGATGGGTCTGAATGGTCGCAAGCAAGTGGAACAAGGTCATGCCGAGTTGTTCAAGGCATGGGCTGGGAGGCCACAACCCAACCCAGCAATGAGTAACCTGGATATTAAGTTCCTTTCACCTGAAGTAGCCATTGGCAGATGGGAAAACAAGGAAGATGAGACGGTGGATGGCAAGCAGGTGACAAGTGAAACTGCTTTTTTAGCTGCCTTCCAACGAGTGAACGACAAATGGCAAATTGCAGCACTGAGCCTTACGCCAGTTCAGCCTTTGCCCCAGATGGCTGGCAATTGAAACTGTGGTTACTTTTTACAGCAACCTATCCAAGCGCCTATAATGCAAGCTTCATTTAATCGTTGGGCGTTGGCAAAAACAAACGCCGCTGCAATATCAAGTTGAAATAACACAAATCATGGAATTTCAATATCCTCATGTAATTGAAAATTTATCAGGAGAAAAACTGATTTTCAAGCAGTTGGTCAGAGATTCTCAAGGCGATTGGCTGGAGGTGGAAAACGAAGTCCAACCCAATAGCGGACCACCCATGCACGTCCATTTCCAGCAGGATGAAAGCCTGACGGTGGTGAAGGGACGGATGGCTACACAAGTGCTGGGAGAGGAGCCGATTTTTCATGAAGTAGGCCAGTCCGCTACTTTCAAGGCTGGTGTTGCGCATCGTTTTTGGAATTGCGGTGCGGAACCCTTGGTCTGCCGGGGGTGGATAAAGCCAGCACACAACTTGGAATATTTCCTCACTGAAATTTACAAATCCACCAATGAAAATGGGGGAAAACGGCCTGGGGCGTTTGACTCGGCCTACCTGCTCCACCGATACCGATCCGAGTTCGATATGCTGGAGATTCCAGGTTTTGTGAAAAAAGTGGTTTTTCCTGTCGTATTGTTTTTGGGCAGACTAACCGGCAAGCATCATAAATTCCAAAATGCTCCTATACCATTTTCAGGTTGAACTGAGCATATAAACGGCATTCATTTTTATTGGATGCCGTTTTTGTTTTTAACTTAGGGCAATTTCTATGGAAAACAATCTGCCCATGCGAGGACTTTTTACATTTATTGCCTTCCAAACCCTAACCTCATCCCTACTTTTTTCACAAAATCATGTGCTAGATAGTTTGCAACACCGCATCCAAGTTGCCAGCTCGGATTCCGCCCGATGGGATGCCATGTTTGATTTGAGCCAATATTATGGTAAGAACAATATTGATTCAGCGATTGTCATCGCCATGCAATCCCTTGATTTTGCTCAAGAAAAGCTGCCTGACCATATTGCCAGAAGTTTGAACAACATGGGTTTGCAATACATGAACAAAGGTGAATTCGACAAGGCAACGGGATATTATTTCGAGGCATTGGAGGCTGGGGAAAAGGAAAAATGTAAGGTTTGCATTGCCACCACCCTTGGTAATGTGGGTATAATTTTTTGGAAGAAAAAGGAACATGATAAGGCAGAAGCATATTTTCTAAAGGCCATTGAAGAGTTGGAAACTGTTAAGGACAGTCAGGCAATAGTGCGAAACCTGAACAATCTGGGCCTGATTTACACCGAAACCCAAAAATTGGACAAGGCGGAAAAGGTGTACAATGAGGCAGTTTCACTACTTGACCAAATGAACTCCAACAATGGTCTTGGGATGATTTTCAGTAACATGGGAAATATCAGATACCAGCGAGGCAAATACGAGGAGGCGCTTGAGTTTTATCAAAAATGCATTTCGGCGAGCGAAAAAACAGGTGAAAACCAGAGTCGTTTCCTTGGCATTTTAAATGCTGGCTGGGCTAATTTGGCAATGGAAGAGTATCAACTGGCCATCACTTTTTTTGATAGGGCAGAAAGAGTAGCGATTGAGACCAAAAACGATGAACAACGCCACAACGCCTATGGCTCAAAGGCTGATGGCTACAAGGCAATGGGCGATTTCAGGCAAGCTTTCAACTATTTGGAGAAATACACTCTGTTAAAAGATACACTGAACGCTAGGCTCAGTCACCAGCAGATTGCGGAAATGGAGACCAAATACCAAACCCAGCAAAAGGAAGCACAATTGGCGCAGCAAGACTTAGAGTTGGAACGGCAGGCTTCCCAAAAACGAAGCATTATTATAAGTGCTTTGGCGTTCACACTAGCCTTGTTGGGGCTATTCCAGTTTTTTAGAAACAAGCAAAAAATCAAGCAGAAAGAAGCCGAACTCGCCGTCCAAATCGAACATGCAGAAGCTGAAAAACTGCGTGAAATGGACTCCATGAAATCCACCTTCTTTGCAAACATAAGCCATGAATTCCGAACGCCGCTCACACTCATCGTTAGTCCGTTAGAACAGATGATAAACGGGAGTTTTCAGGGTGATTTCCAGAAATACTACCGCATCATGCACCGCAATGGCAAGCGGTTACTCGACCTCGTGAACCAGCTCCTTGACCTCAGCCGCCTCGAAAGCGGCAAGCTGAAATTGCAGGTGACAGAAGGTGATTTAGCGGGCTTCGCAAAAGCCGTTGCCTACTCCTTTGAGAGCTTGGCAGTCAGGAAACAAATTGATTATCAGGTAGTTGTGGATGATTCTAAGCATTGTTTTTTTGATAAAGACAAAGTAGAAAAGATTCTAAGTAACTTAGTTTCGAATGCCTTCAAATTCACGAATGATGGGAAACGAATTTCCATTGCAAGTAACTTTAAGGATGGAAATGTCCGAATTAGGGTATCAGACCAAGGGATGGGGATTCCAGCCGACCAATTACCCCATATTTTTGAGCGCTTCTCAAAAATAGTTACCTCAGAATTGCAACCTGGAAGCGGCATAGGGTTGGCTTTGACGAAAGAATTGGTGGAACTACACAAAGGCAAAATTGAAGTTGAGAGCAAGGAGGGAGAAGGGACGACTTTTATTGTGACTTTGCCCGTTTCCAAAGCCACATTTTCAAAAGAGGAAATTGTGGCTGAAGTTGTTGAAAATGAAATTGTCAAACCTATCCATGAAATAGAAACTGAAAAAACGGCACTTCAAAATACCGTCGGAAATGCATTTGATTCACTCAATAAACCCGTTTTATTAGTTGTTGAGGACAATGCCGACGTTCGGAACTACATCGTTGATCAGTTCATCGGGCAGTACCAAATAATCGAAGCAGAGAATGGACGCCTTGGCCTTGAAAAGGCGTTAGAATCCACCCCCGACCTCATCATTAGCGACATCATGATGCCAGAAATGGATGGCACGGAATTTTGTAAGTTGCTGAAAACTAACGAGAAAACAAGCCATATCCCCGTCGTGATGCTCACTGCCCTTGCCGAACAGGGTGACCGCCTCCAAGGCCTCAAACTTGGTGCTGACGACTACCTAGTTAAGCCATTCCATTCCAAAGAACTAACTGTTCGGGTAGCCAACCTTATTGCTGGAAGGCAAAAATTGCAAGAGCACTACCGAAAATCACTTAACAGTTTTGCCCCAATTGCTGAAGTGAAGGCCGAGAGCATGGACGCCATTTTTTTGAAAAAAGTAAGGGAAATGGTAGAGACAAACATGGAAGACGAAAACTTCAGCGTGGTGGAATTGGGCGCTCAAGTGGGCATGAGCCGCAGCCAATTGCACCGCAAATTATCTGCATTGACGGGCTTTTCTCCCAATGAGATCATTCGAAATATGCGACTCGAAAAAGCCAAGCAACTGCTGGAAAAACGTGTAGGAAATGCTTCAGAGGTAGCATATATGACAGGCTTCAATTCGGCAGCCTATTTCACGAAATGCTTTAAGGATTATTTTGGCGTTACACCGAGCGAGGTTTAATCTCAAAAGGAAATTTCAAAGCTGTAACAACCGTTGCAGCTTTTTTTATGCAAATTTGGAAAAACAAACCAATCGGTCTATTTTTGCACCAGTATTAATTTTTGAAATGACAAAATCTGAAAAGACAAGGCAGTACATCATCGAGAAATCGGCGGCCATTTTTAATCGGAAAGGGTACAGTGGCACCTCAATGACTGACATCATGGAGGCAACCGGGCTTTCAAAGGGTGGTATTTACGGCAATTTCAAACGTGAGGGCTTGGACAAAAATGGTGTGAAGGACGAAATAGCCATTGCCGCTTTTGAACATGCTGTACAACAAGTTTACGATGCCATCCGGGAGCGGACCGCCGTCATTGAGCACACCTTGGATAAGCTGAAAGCCGTCATCTATTTTTACCGGGAAAGAGTGCTAAACCCACCAGTGGAGGGCGGATGCCCAATACAAAACAGCTCAGTGGAGGCAGACGATATGTTGCCGGAACTGCGAGAGAAGGTGCAAGCAGCTATCACAGAATGGGAGCGCCGGATCGTTCGGTTACTTGAAAAAGGAATTGAAAAAGGAGAGGTGAAGCCTAATGTGGACAAATCTGAGTTTGCGACCCTCTTCATCGGTACACTAGAAGGCGGCATCCTGCTCTCCAGAGTCCAGCACAGTGTCAAGCCATTTGAGGTGATGGCCCGACAGTTGGTGTTTATGGTAGAGAACTTACGACCATGATTTAGACCGATTGGTTTTTATTAAAATAATATTCCTATGTTGATGACCAAATTCCGCTATGAGATTCCCAATTTTCAACTCGCCACCTTGCCGCAGCGGCACAAGAACGAGTACCCGTTTTACCTTGTTTTTGTGAAATGGGGCTTCGCAATTTTGGGTCGGATTTTGCCAAAAATAGCGGCCAAGCTCGCCTTCCGAATCTTCACGACGCCAAGGCTTCGTGCAGTCCACCGCCGCACCGACAAAGTGATTGAATCTGCCAAAACATTTGATGTCTCCTATGGAAAAATAACACTGAAAGGCTATGAGTGGGGAATTGGCGACCGCATCGTTCTGCTCGTGCATGGCTGGGAATCCAGAGGAACGGCGTTGCGTGGTTTCGTTCCGGGATTACTGGCTGCTGGGTTCCGTGTGGTCGCATTCGATGGGCCAGCGCATGGGGATTCAGGTGGCCAGCGCACTAACTTGCCTGATTTTGCTGGGGCAGTGAAAACGGTTTTGCAGAAAGTCGGCCCGGTTTATGGCATCATCACCCACTCGTTCGGAGGCAGCACGACGAGCTTTGCACTGGCTGAACTGGACAATTCCATGTCGGTTGAAAAAATGGTTTTAATAGCCGTGCCAGCCAGTACCCGCAAGGTGGTTGCCGATTTTGCGAAGCTTATCAATTTGCCAAAACCTGCTTTCGAAGCATTGAAAAATATGATAAACGAGCGGCTGAATGGACTGCGTTTTCATGACACTGACCTGATTCATTCTTTGGGTAAAGCAAATGTGGAGGATGTGCTGGTCGTTCACGACAAATTTGACCCGTCCGTTCCTTTCGATTCTGCGGAAGATATTTTTGAAAAATATGACAAGGCCAACCTGCTCGTCACGCAAGGCCACGGGCATTTTCTATTGATGAAACAGCCGGAAGTCATCCGTCGGATTTTAAATTTCATGAATGGTTTTGAGGAAGGTATTTCTTCGTAAAATTGCGGCATAAAAAAGCTGTTCATGGAATTTGTCCTACCCAATTTTGCCAGTTTTGATACTTGGATGAGCCTCCTGACGCTCACCTTCTTAGAAATTGTCCTTGGGATTGACAATATCATTTTCATTTCTATTGCAGCTAACAAACTCCCCCGTGACCAGCAAAAAAGAGCAGCAAACATTGGGCTTTTGTTGGCCATGATTCTGCGGATTGCATTGCTTTTTGGTATCTCCATTTTGGTTGCGATGGAACAGCCTTGGATTACATTTGACAACAGCTTTATCCACGGCGGCTTGTCTGGCCAGAGTGTTATTTTGATTTTGGGTGGACTATTTTTACTTTACAAATCCACTACAGAAATTCACCATAAACTGGAGGGAGAACCCGCATACAAAAACGACCCAAAATCCAAGGGAATGACCACAGTGCATAGTGTAATCCTGCAAATTACGGTCATCAACATTGTCTTTTCCTTCGATTCAATTTTAACCGCCGTAGGCATGACCAATGGTGTACATGGTGCCATGGTGATTATGATTATCGCTGTCATTTTGTCGGTGTTAATCATGATGCTTTTTGCTGTACCTGTAGGCCGTTTTGTGGACGAACACCCAACGATTCAAATGTTGGGTCTTGCATTTTTGATTATGATTGGCTTCATGCTCCTCGTGGAAGGTGCGCACTTGGGCCACATAGCCATCCTCGGCAGCGAGGTCGGTACAGTGCCCAAAGGCTACCTTTATTTTGCAATCGCCTTCTCGCTTTTTGTTGAGTTTCTTAATATGCGTTTGCGTAAAAAAGTGCAACCTGTGCAGCTACATGGTGCCGGAGAACAAGCCAAAGCGGATGGTTTGATGAACGAAGGCGACAAGGTTTTTGATGGAGAAATTATGTAACTCGGACTGATGTTCCGTGAAAAAATAAATGCATGGACTGCTAGTCCCTGTGACAAAAAATGAAAAATCAAACACTTTTCCTAGCAGGTTTTGCCCTGCTTTTTGCTGCTTGCCAGCCAGAAAAAACAACTGCCCCCTACCTCAAAGCTGAGGGCAAAACAATGGGAACCTATTACAAAATCACCTACCAAGACAGCCTAGAACGTGATTTTTCCTACAGCATTGATTCTTTACTGATAGCTATCAACCATGAGATTTCGACCTATGAGCCGAAGTCAACGGTATCGCAGTTTAATCAGGCTGAAAGTAGTTTTGACTTAGGTTTGAACTTCAAGGAATACACTGAGTGTATTGCCAATCCTGCAAATTGCGGGCGGGTCAAGAACTATCATTTTTTCAGAAACTACTTGGCAGCTAGGGTCGCCAACCAGCGCACAAACCAGGCTTTCGACCCTACCATCATGCCATTGGTAAACTACTGGGGCTTTGGCTACACACCTCACAAACCCGTCGAAAAAACGGATACGCTGAAAGTGGATTCACTGCTGCAATATGTTGGTTTTGAGAAAGTTACACAATCCGACAGCAATGGTTTTGTCGTGCTCCATAAATCTAATCATGGTGTTCAATTGGATTTTGGTGGCACCGGACAAGGCTATGGAATTGACGCAGTCGCTGAATTTTTGGATTTAAAAGGAATCAAAAATTACCTTGTTGACATCGGCGGTGAAGAGCGGGCCTTAGGCAAAAACCCCAATGGCAACTGGTGGACCGTCGGTGTAAATACCCCAAAATCGGATGCCGACATCACCGACTTTACCCGCGTCATCCAATTGGAAAATATGTCTATTTCTACTTCTGGCAATTACCGCAATTTTTACGAAGTGAACGGTGGAAAATACAGCCATTTCATTGACCCACGTACCGGATTTCCGGAGCGGAGTACATTACTGAGCGCTTCGGTTATTGGTAAAAATTGTCTCGAACCCGATGCTTTGGCGACTGGCTTCATGGTGCTTGGTTTAGATAAGGCCTATGAAATAGCTAGTCATCTGGAAGGAATCGAGGCCATGTTTATTTACAGTGATGAGAATGGGGATTTGCAAGTGAAAAGTACGCCTGGTGTGGCAAAAATGCTGGTGGAGTGAGGTGGTTTTTGAATTGTTGTATTGATGGCTTTTTATGGAAATGCTGTGAATCATAACAATTCAACAATTTAACAATTCAGCAATCAATTCAACATCCACTTTTACAACCTACCAAAATTAGGCGGTCAGAAGTGTTTTCATCAAATGGGGAAAGCTCATGGCAGCCATAGGTTTGAGCGATTTTCATTCCTGCCATTCTAAAAAGCGTTCGGAATTCTTGCAATGTAAATGCCCGAACTCTTTCCGTGAAATCGAAATGCTCACCATTGTCTTCAAATTGGATGTTTTTCAGAATATACCCTTGGTCGTCTAAGCTCCGATGAATATGAAAATAGACATTGCCAACCTTTTTTTCTTCTACAGGCTGAAGGTTGGCAATGACTTTCTTTGAATTGAAAAAGTCGAGGACGAATTTTCCGTTTATATGGAGCCCTTTTCCAATATTGACGACTGTTTTTAGGTGGTCTTTCTCTGTTTCAAAATAGCCAAAACTGGTAAAAAAGTTGAAAATATAGTCAAAGTAATTGATTCGATAAGGCTGGCGCATGTCATGCTGGAAAAAGCTAAGATGCTCATTTTCAAACTGTTGTGCGTATTTTATGCTAGCTTCTGCAATGTCCAACCCAGTCACGTAAAAACCTTTTTCGGCAAGATAGCGAGAGTAACGTCCTTTTCCGCAGGCGAGGTCAAGAACGGTCGAGTTGGCAGCCGGATTCAATACCATCAAAAGTCGGTCGATGAAGTTTTTGGCTTCTTGCTCATCCCTGTTTTTATACAATAAATGATAGTATGGAGAATTGAACCAATCCTTGAACCACTCGGTGTGGTTATTTGTCTCCTTCATTGCTTGCACTTGCGTCGTTTCAATCATGAGGCAAAGATAAGTTGCGCAGCAAAAGAATTCCTACTTTTGCAAATAGCCGTTTGGCAGTAGAAAACAACATTATGAGAATTTATTTGGACAATGCAGCTACTACCCCATTACTACCTGAAGTAATTGATGCGATGACTAACTTGATGCGGGAGCAGTATGGCAATCCATCCAGCATCCATGCAGAAGGTCGAGCAATGAGGGCAGTTATTGAGGAGGCCCGGAAAAAAGTGGCCAAACTGATAGGTGCCAGTATTGGCGAGGTTTTCTTTACCAGCGGTGGTACGGAAAGCAGCAAC
Source organism: Bacteroidota bacterium (assembly GCA_016124585.1). GTDB lineage: Bacteria > Bacteroidota > Bacteroidia > Chitinophagales > Saprospiraceae > UBA6168. The sequence goes on from WGNL01000030.1 coordinate 62,909, forward strand.
ATGGCCCTGAAATGCGCCGTACGTGACCTCGGTGTGACCCGCATCATCAGTTCGCCAACAGAGCATCATTGCGTCCTGCATACATTGGAGGTGCTTGAAAATCAAGGTATTAGTTTGGAAATGTTGAATGTGGATGAGCATGGCAGACTTGATTACAGACAACTTGAAATGTTGCTTCAAAATGGAGCCGACCAACGCACGCTTGTAAGTTTGATGCACGCCAACAATGAGATAGGTACACTGAGCGATATGGAGCAAATAAGCCAGCTCTGCGAGAAATATGATGCATTCTACCACTCCGACACAGTGCAAACCATGGGGCATTTCCCATTTGATGTTTCAAAAACAAAAATCCATTTCCTGACAGGCGGTGCGCATAAATTTCATGGACCTAAAGGCTGCGGGTTTATTTATATTAACCATGCCGCTATGTTAAAACCCTTTATAGACGGTGGTGGCCAGGAGCGCAATATGCGGGGCGGAACAGAGAATGCTTATGGCATTGTTGGATTGGCAAAAGCATTGGAATTAGCTTGTGAAAATATGACAGCTCATAGGTCGCATATCGAGGGATTAAGAAGCTATCTTAAGCAACAATTGCTGGATAATTTTGAGGATATACAAATTAATGGCGACTATGACGGAAGCAGTTTATACACTGTTTTAAGTGTTTCGTTTCCGCCTTCGGCTAAATCAGATTTGCTGCTTTTACACCTTGATATTGCTGGAATCAGTGCATCGGGAGGTTCGGCCTGCAGTTCCGGTGCGGAGGCTGGTTCGCATGTGCTAACCGCTATCGGTGCTGACCCAAACCGCAAAACCATCAGATTTTCTTTTTCACATTTGAATACCAAAGAAGAAATGGATGCTTTGGTTGAAAAACTGAAGTCGATGTTGGAAAAGCGTAAGCAGGAAACGGCTTTCTGAGTTAATATTAATACCTAACAATCAAATAATTACCATATGCCAAGTACTAAAATTGCCGGAATTGGCTTCTACGTCCCCGAAAATGCCGTCACCAATTTTGACCTGATGCGACACATGGAGACCTCCGATGAGTGGATTCAGGAACGCAGCGGCATTGTGGAGCGGCGCTATGCAGAACGACACAAGGAAACGACCACGGTGCTTGGAGCAAAAGCCGCCAAAATCGCCATTGAACGGGCAGGAATCACGAAGGAAGACGTGGATTTCATCATCTTCGCAACGCTAAGTCCAGATTATTTTTTCCCTGGATGCGGTGTGCTTTTGCAGCGTGAGTTGGGTATAACCCACACGGAGATTGGGGCGTTAGACGTCAGAAACCAGTGTTCTGGTTTTGTATATGCGCTTACGGTTGGCGACCAGTTTATTCGGTCGGGTATGTATAAAAATATACTCGTTGTTGGCGCTGAAGTCCATTCTATGGGACTTGATTTTTCGACTCAAGGCCGCAATGTTACGGTGCTTTTTGGAGATGGGGGAGGGGCAGTTATTTTACAGCCAACCAATGAGCCTGGGCAAGGAATATTGACCTCAAAATTGCACTCGGATGGCACCCATGCTGAACAATTGGCCTTTATAAATCCAGGTTGTCATAGTGGATACCATGATAGGGAAACGGATTTTGGTTATGAGGAAAATCAGGAATTTGGCGGCCTGTTTTTGACTCAAAAAATGATGGACGATGCCCTGACCTTCCCACAAATGGATGGGCAATTGGTGTTTAAAACAGCAGTCACAAAATTTCCTGAAGTGATAAAGGAGGTGCTAGACGACCAAGGCCTTACCCCTTCCGATATAGACCTTTTCGTTCCACATCAAGCTAATTTGCGTATCAGTCAATTTGTACAGAAAAAACTGGGGCTGCCCGATGAAAAAGTATGGAATAATATCCAAAAGTATGGAAATACCACTGCGGCGACTATTCCGATTGCATTATGCGAAGCGTGGGAAGCTGGTAAAGTTAAAAAAGGTGACCTGATATGTATTGCTGCTTTTGGTAGTGGATTTACTTGGGGGGCATCGTTGATTAGATGGTAAGTAATTCAGAAAGGTTGATAAGGGCTTAAAACCTTTTAACGTGCCCTTATCAACTTACATCACCTAATATACTCTAATTAAAAACTTGCTGGTTAGATGGTAGAGTGGGGTTATATCATTTATGTTATGTCTTGCTAATTTAAATGATGATAGCAACGCTACGGATGTGCAACTGCAATTACCGCTTTTCCATTTTTTAAATCTATATAATCACCCGATTCGCTATAAATCCGACAGTTGTATTCGACAGTTACTTTCTTGGTTTTTTCACCTTTTTCATTCTTGTCATAATCTTCGATATTAATTACCTTAAAAAAGGAAAAACTTGGTTGTGGCTTTAAATAGGAACTGTAAAAATTGCCGACGATATCAGTGTATTCTACTTTCACACCAGATAATTGAATCATATCGCCCACAATAATTGTGTCTATAACTTGTGTGGAATCTATGAGGGTAATAACTGGAGAATTTGAAAATTGGGCTATACAAATTGGAGGAACTGTGCCCGGCACATAGGTGGTTGAAATAGCCCCAGAAACGATACAGCCGTTCGCATCCGTAATAGTGACTGATGCTTGCACATTTCCATTAGACAATAATAAGCTTAATGAATCGGTTGTAGAACCATTACTCCAATTATATGCAAACGGGGCTGCACCAAATGTTGCGATAGCTTTAACAATAAATATTGAATCACCTACTGGGTTTTGAAAATATGCGTCTAAATTAATATCGCAAAAAGTTGTATTTGCTTGTGTGTTTAATGGTTTCGTAAGCGATGAACTACAAGTGTTATTAAGTGAAGATATGCTTAATGTTACAGACTCACTTGGTAGTTGTGCATAAGTATGTTGGGTTGATTGCCCTGATATGGAATCACTTGCACCATCACCAAAAGTCCATTCATAGCTTACTGGGGTATTGGGTATTATACTATTAGAAGCATTAAAGGTGACATCATAACCAATTGTATCTACAATTGTCTTCCATATTGTCATAGTATCGCTTTCCGAAGCGAAATATAAGTTAGGTTCAAGTGCAGCATTAATATCTGGTAGTTCTTGCGGGCGTTGTTTATTGTCTCGAATTTTAATAGTAAAAATTTCGCCATCGTCAAGACTATCTTTTTGGGCAAAACTGCCTGAAAATTCATATACATCCAGTGGATCCTTTTCAAAAGATGAAAACATATAATAGCCATCCACACCTGCTTGCCAACTTTTCAAGTTGTCATTAAATTTCGCTTCGGCAGTGAAGACAGGTGTTCCGTCCACAGGTTCAAGTTCCACTTTTCGGCATCCAAAAAGTAAGGCTACGACTATCAATAAGTTATATGAAATGGTCTTTTTCATTTTTTTAGTTGAGAAGGTAAACCACCTGTGCTCCTAACTGGAATTTCTCCGTTTCTTTCAATAAATAGCTGTTTACAGGTGGTATAAAATTATTGTCTAGAATGCCACCAATCATATAGTTGGCAGACAACCCAAGTGACCAATGGCCAACTATATTATAACGATAGGTCAATTGCAATGTCGGGGTAATGCGGCGATACCCATCTGAATTTACCCAACCTGATTTTTCGGTTTTGAAAACCTTTACAGGAGGCTCGCCTTGCTTTTGGTAACTGCCTGTTTCTCCCCGAACGCCTGTTAGAAAATCAAGGAGGAAACCTGCTTCCAACTGGTGTTGGTTGTGTTCCCAACCCAACAAAACTGGAATACCTGCATAATGCAGTGAAGTTGTGCGAAGCTCCAAAGTGTCTATTTCTAGACCGAAACGATAATTGCGCTGAGTGGCAGATTTTGAAGCATCAAAAGTGCCAGTTCGGTGCAAGTATTGAAGTCCACTACTCAAATAAAATTCATTTCTGAAATCATATCGCACTACTAATCCTGCACGTTGTCCAATAAAGGTCTTTTCATCTTTGCGAGGGTTCGGTATCAATAATTGCGAAGCCAAGAGCCCAATATGCAATCGGGGTGGGTTGGCAACATCAATGTCTTGTACTGAGGTGGAAAGATCTCTTTTACTGAGATCGCCAGTTACAAAATATGGCAAAACAGCCAGGAAGTTTGGAGATGCCATCTTCTCAAACTGGATTTCTTCTGCCTCTTTTAAATTTAAGTCAAGTATTTCTGAAACTTGGTTTTTGGTATTTTTTATCTCCGAATTAGTTGAAAAATCGGGGTTGCTTATTTCAGGATTTAATGACTGAGTATTGATGATTTTGGTGTTATTTTTCAATTTGTCACTAGAATATAAAATGCTTTGAACTACTGAGCCTTTTGACGAAATGGATTGTGCAATGGTTTGATTTTCAGTGGGTTGTTTATTCGTTGTCCTAATATCTTGATGAAAGTTTGATGTGTTTTCAATATTGGATAGTTGATTTTCTAAAGGTTCCAATTTGGACATTTGAACTGGTTCGTTGCCTGAATTTTCTTTATTAGGTAACGAAGTAGATGCTTCTGTTGGCATAGATTGGACAGCGATGTTTGAAGTGTTGTAAGCTGTTTTTTTCCCATTAGTTTCACTAAAAATCCAAAAGCTGAATCCTACCAGTATCAGTGCACCAAGCCCGCCACCGAACCACCAAAAAACTACCCGGCGCTTGCGACGCTTGTCTTGAGCGTCAAGTAGCTTTTCAGCTCCTAGCCAATATTCCTCCTTCATCTCAAACTTCCGGTCGTGGAGGTTGTCCTTGAAATATTTGTCAAGATTATTTTCCATGTCAACAAGTGTTGAATTACTTTTTCTCTTTCACCAAATGCGTTGAACCAGACTGTACAAGCATTTCACGAAGTCGTTGCCGTGCAAATGACAGGTGCCATTTTGAGGTGCCATCGCTGATGCCGAGCAGCTCGCTGATTTCAAGATGACCATAACCGTCAATGGCAAACAGATTGAAAACCTTTTGGCTCATGGGAGGTAGTGAGCGAATCATTGCCTCCAGTTGACCAGCCTCAAATTGTAGGTCAGCGGTGTTAAAATCTACCAGTCCATCATGGTTTTGGTGGTTTGTAAAATCTTGATTTTCAATGAGTTCGTTTACTTTACGGTTTTTGCGGAAATCATCGATGAGCGTATTAATCATGATGCGGCGTATCCATGCTTCAAATGGCGTTTCGGGGCTGTATTTTGGTAGGTTGTTGATAATTTTCAGGAAGCCCTCATTCACCATCGCCGCTGCGTCCTCCTCAGAGCGCCGATACCGCACGCATACGCTCATCAGCACGCTGAAACAGCGCTTGTAGAGCTGAAACTGCGCCCTGCGGTCGCCGTTTGCGGCGTCGTGAAGGAGTGGCTGGTTTACCATTTTGTGAATTGGGTATCAGTTACTGGGCATTGGATATTACAATTTGAATACCCAATGCCCAGTAGCTAATTCCTTAGTTACTGCTTGACTAATTTAGTCGAGATAACCTCATTTCCAGTGGTCACTTGTAAGAAATATAGACCTGTTGGATAATTTGTCAAGTCGAGTCGTAGCGTTTGATAGCCTTTCGCAATTGCCTGGTTTTCAGCAAGCACTATTTGCCCATCGGCTCTTGCTAGGCTGATATTTGCATCGAAATTTGACGTGGCTTCAAAACCGAAGTTAACAATTCCAGTAGTTGGATTTGGGAAAATTTGAACCTTGCTTTGTGCCAGTAGGTCGTGGATACCAAGCACGATTCCCTCGCTAGTAACTTGAAAGCCATTCCCTTCAGAGGTAGGGTTGTCGCTACTCAAAGTTACCCAACGCTCCACTTGCTCAACACCCACAATTTCCACTTCTAACTTGTAAGTGCCAAAAGGTAAATTTCCGAAGCTATACTGACCTTGGCCATCGGTGAGGGTGTGTGTGACAGGCTGTTCGTTGCTGTCAAAGAGCAATACGCTGGTATTTGGACGGGGAGAGCCACCACGTTCGCCTTCGCCATTGGAGGTAAGGCCTTCCCCTTCAGTAACAGTTCCGTTAATGTTTCCAGAGCCTCCTGTTAGGTTTGAACCATCGTTCAAAATGATATTGTAGAGGCCGGAACCAGTAGATGGCGTTGTAATGACATCTGCTGAATCCCAGTGCACGGTGCTGAAATGATAGGTCGGCATATAATCAGCCGCACCTGGGAAATTGGGGTCAAGCGTAGCTTTTACGATATAATCACCAGCCGAATTTTGTGCGCCGAAATCGTAAAAATTTGACCAACCATTCGCATTACTTTCAATATCGGTCGTTGACACCAGTTCCCAAGTGTTGGTGTTGGTATCGTTGAAATAAAGTTCTACAGTACCTTCCATCGGGCCTGGGTTGTTCAGGGAATCAGGGAAGTAGAGGTAACCACTAATGGTGAAATTGGGCGCATGATAAAAGTAGCAGGCATTTGAGGTGCAGCCCCCGCCGGTAACCGTCACACAATAGCTGCCAGTACTGCTCGGCACAATGTAGTTAGAGGTTTCACCTGTGCTCCATAAGTAGGTGGCGGAAGGTGGATTTCCAAATGCTTCAAGAATATCATAACCAGCACTGTCCATTTGCGTGATATAAACATTACAAGGATTAAAAGTTTGGCAGTCAGAAGATATACAGCCATTGGCATCAGTAACTGTTACACAGTAATTACCCATATTATTTGGGTTAACAGTTATGGTCTGCGTGTTTGCCCCAGTATTCCATTGAAATGTAAATGGTGCAGTCCCGGTTGGTTCCGCAGTCAAGGTTGGGTTTAGACTGTCTGAGGTGATTTGCACCGAGCAACTGGGCCATGAGTAACATGCAGAGGCTTCGCAGCCCGTTAAATCCGTAATGGTTACGCAATAATTACCTGGTGCATTTGGGAAAATGCTTGAAGAAGTACTGCCATCACTCCATACATAAGTGAATGGATATACGCCACCCGCATTAGCAAATAATGCGCCTATAGGAGTTATTTGAATTGATGCTGAGCATGAGTTCTGATTATAAAGGCATGATTCAGCCACACAGCCATTGGCATCGGTTACCGTGACACAATAATTAATACCCCAGGATGTGACAACAACTGTTGGGGTTGTTTCACCCGTACTCCATATATATGCGAAAGGCGCATCGCCTGAAGGCATTGCCGTTAGTATCACATCACCTGTATTGGTGGAGTCGAGGCTGATACTGACACCGCAAACGAGGTCAGGGCTGGCATTTCCATTGGCCCAAGCCGATATGGAAATCATGCAAAATGCTAAGAGTTGAATAAATTTTTTCATTGTTGAAATTTATTTTTTTGATTGTTGTTCGATTTCGAATTCGATGTCAACCCTTATCACGAAGATAGCGTTTGAGAGGTTGGGTGAGCCGGAAAATTTTATTGCTTTATTGCTGAAATGCTTTATTGTTTCATTTTTTTGCTCCGCAATTTCTCAAATTCCAATTTCAATCTCATGCAGCCACTTGCCGAAAGACTCAGACCAACTTCCCTCGACGACTACGTTGGGCAGCAGCATTTGGTAGGGCCGAACGCCATTCTCCGTCAAAGTATCGAGCATGGAAAATTGCCAAGTATGTTGCTGTGGGGCCCCCCCGGCGTAGGCAAGACGACTTTGGCCAGCATTATCTCTCACCAACTGAAACGTCCTTTTTTTACCCTCTCTGCCATCAACGCTGGCGTGAAGGACGTTCGGGAAGCAATTGAAAAAGCACAAGGGCAAAAATTTTTCAGCGCTGCCAATCCAATTTTATTCATCGATGAAATTCACCGCTTCAGTAAATCGCAGCAAGACTCACTGTTAGGCGCAGTTGAAAAAGGGATCGTGACACTAATCGGAGCCACAACTGAGAACCCCAGTTTTGAGGTGATTTCAGCCTTGCTTTCCCGATGTCAGGTGTACGTGTTGAAACATTTGGAAAAAGAGGAATTGAAGCAGATTATTGATACAGCCCTCGAAAAGGATGAGTACCTGCGGGAGAAAAACATTGAAGTGGCGGAGTATGAAGCACTGATGATGTTCTCTGGCGGGGATGCCCGGAAACTGCTCAATGTGTTGGAACTGGTCACCAATCTTGCTCAAAAAGGCGAAAAACTTACCATTAATAATGAACTCGTCGAAAATGCCATCCAAACCAATCTTGCCATTTATGATAAAACTGGGGAAATGCACTACGACATTGCCTCGGCCTTTATCAAATCTATGCGAGGCAGCGACCCTAATGCTGCCGTGTACTGGCTGGCCCGTATGATAGAAGGTGGAGAGGATGTAGAATTCATTGCCCGCCGAATGATCATCCTCGCCTCGGAGGATATTGGCCTCGCCAACCCGAATGCTTTGCTAATGGCCACTACCTGCTGGGACGCCTGTCGGGCCGTGGGTTTCCCGGAAGCCCGAATCATCCTTTCCCAATGTGCCATTTACTTGGCGACCTCACCCAAAAGCAATTCAGCCTACACTGCAATAGCAAAAGCCCAACAGCTCGTTCGAGAAACGGGCACCCTGTCTGTTCCGATGCATATCCGCAATGCACCCACCAAATTGATGAAAGACCTAGACTACGGCAAGGGCTATCAATATGCCCATGATTTTGAGCAAAATTTTGTTCCACAGGAGTTTTTGCCGGATTCAATTAAAGGCAAAACTTTGTTTGAACCAAGCCGCAATGCAGCAGAAGACCGGCTTCGCCAATGGCTTAAAGCCCGCTGGAAGGAAAAGTATGGTTTCTAGATTTGGTTTTGGCACAATGATTGTCAAAGCAGTTTCATCCTCCCATCAATATTCCCCTCGATTGATATCCCCTTGAGTGTTTTCAACAAAAAATTGCCAGCATTTTCTGCTGCAATGTAAGAACGTGAACAGCATACGAACGACACCCTATAGTTTAAACTATGCCTTCAAAAGCTTGGCCATATCAAGCTTCTTACCGACCGTTGAAAAGGAACTGTTTCTCACAAACTTGTTTGCCAACGGCAAATCAAAATACAATCCAGCAAAGGCTGGACAGGATTTTTGGTCTCATATAACAATGGACTGGTTTCACTCCAATTTGAATTGAAGCATCGAAGATTCTGAAAAAAATGGCGGCAAAAAGCACCCACAACAAGTGCAAATCGCCAAAGGAAAATTTTGGGTTTATAGTGTTTTTTCGGGCAGCCTTCTCGTCCAGACCTCGTGTCTGGACGAAAATGCCCTTTTTCTTAAAGCACTTTAACAAGTTCCTTTCCCCCTTCCCTGTTTTGCTTTTTCACAAATTTAGTCCACATACAAAATTCATTAAACTCACGAAAATTATGTACAGATCCAACATTTACCCTAAGATGATACTCCTTGTATCGTTTTTTGTGTTGGCGTTTAGCTCGGTCTTTGCTCAGACACCTTCGATGGAGTTGAAGCTTCAACTTATCGGTCCCAACGAGTGGGGTGTTTATGTAAGACCGAACGGCGTCCATCCATCCACTAACCAGACTATTACGGTTGGTGGTGACCAAGTTACGGTGGTAATGCCACTTAACTATGGTTACACCAATTTTACCACCGTCAATGGTATTTGGTCTCCCAATGCACCGGTGCATGGGCCAAGCGAAAACCCTACAAAATCCTATATTTCTTTTGGACTTCAAAGCGAAATTGTTCCTATCCCATATACATTTGGGCAGGAAACTTTGCTATTTACGTTCAAAGGTGACGGACTTTGCCCAGATGAACTTTACTTGATTGACAATGATACGGACCCATTCAACGTATTGCCTAACTCAGTGAACAGTAACCCTGGTAACGAGTACGCAGTATTTGACATGGTAACGTTTGCTAACTATTCCTACTTGGGCAATTACTCGCCTTATGCTTGGGATTGTCACGATTGCGACGGTGACGGTATTCTCAATGCATTTGAGGATTCTGATGGTGACGGTATTTACGAGCCATTTAATGAAGACTTGAACGGCAACGGTACACTTGACTACAATGAAGATGCAAACAGCAACGGTATTTTGGATCCAGGTGAAGATATTGACGGTGACGGTATTCTCGATCTAGTTGATGAGGATGCTGACGGAGACGGTTATCTTGACCCAGACGTTTCTCAGATTTGTAATCCTTGTGATCCTTACCACCCTGAGTCCGCAGCCATCGAATTGATAGGCGGCGCTGACGTCATTTGTGCAGGTGACGTAGGTGACACTGCTTATTTCCGTGTAATCATTGAAGGTGGATGGCCTCCATACACCGTACATTATACGGATGGCGCAACTAACTTCACTGACACACTATATTATAGTGGTGATTCAATCCCATTTGTGCCAACTTCAACTGTTACACTTGATTTGATAAACATCGTTGACTCCTTCAACTGTTTATTGGATACCAGTTTATCAGCAGGTCTGGTCATTTCTGTGCATGGCCCAATATCCTTTACGGACGAGCCAGACCCTGTGACAGAATGTTATGGAAATGGAACTCAGTTTTGTGTTGCAACGCAAAACCTTGGCGATGGTTATACCTACAAAAAATGGCAGGTAAGTACCAACAACGGCTCTACTTGGGCTGATATCCAAGATGGTGGTGTTTATGACAATACAGATTCGCTTTGCATGGATATTGCCAATGTGGCGAATAAGCATAATTACCAGTATCGATGCAAGATTTTCACAGATGTCTGTGATACTATCTACTCTACTGCTGCCTTGTTGCAAGTGGAAGGCCCAATCTCTATCTCTTTGCAACCTCGTGATACTGTTAACTGTGCTACTGAAGGAGTTGCATTCACTGCAAGTTCTGCAAACGGTGGCCTAGTAGGTACAATGTCATATGTATGGCAATACTCTACAAATGGTACCACATACTATGACCTCGCCAACGGTGCAGGTGGTGCAGGTGGTGCTACTTATGGCGGCACCACAGCAAGCTCCGCAACAGCTACTGGTTCATCTACCTTGACGGTCGACAATATCCAGGTTGGTCAGGACGGTTGGTACTTCCGTATGAAGGTAAGCACAGGTACTTGTGATACAGTATTCACATTGCCAGCAAGGCTAAACGTTTCTGGACCAATCACAGTTATCAGGGACCCAGTTGATTACACTAATTGCGCAGGTAACGAAGTATTCTTTATTGCTGACTATAGTAATGCTGGATACCTTTACCCAGCAGATAGTACCCTTACAACTACCAACTATATTTGGCAGGTAAGTACGAACAACGGCGTTACTTGGTCTAATATCACAAATACCGGTGTATATAATGGTATTACTGGTATTGGAGATGGTGGTTATGGTTCTGATACGTTGGCTATCACTAACGTTGTTGGCTTGAACGGCAACAGATACCGGATTTGCTATACTTCGCCAACTTGTTCAGTGCCTGTATATTCTGCTTCAGCACTATTGAACGTAAGCGGTAACGTAGCTTTTTCGCTTGACCCTAAAGATATTACTGTTTGTTCAGGTGGCGATACGATTTTCACGGCAACTGCTTCTATCCCGCAAGGTACTTTCACTTTTGGCTGGGATTACTCTGATGACAACGGTTTGACTTGGGACTCTATTAACTTCACCACGATGTCGGCGTTGTTTTCGCATACTCAGACAACCGCTATCTCATCAGGTACTGACGTGCTGACGGTATCAAATGTTGCTGGCATGTATGGCCGCCGCTTCCGGGCACGAGCAGATGCAACAGCTTGTAATTCTATCTACTCCAACTATGCTATCCTTAGCGTAGAAGGCCCACTATCTGAGTCTGTACCGCCAATCTCAGTTACAGAATGTTCTGGTAATCCTACTTCATTCACTGGTGGCTTCAATAACCCAGGTGTTCAAGGAAGTACGATTTACCGCTGGGAGATCAGCTTTAACAGTGGTGCAACATGGGTTCCATTGAACAGTGGTGGTATCTACGCTGGTGTATTCTCAAACCAACTCACCATTTTGAACGTGGCTGGCTTACATAACTTTATGTACCGTTTGTCAGCAAGAACTAGCACTTGTAATATTCAGTATGGTACGGCTGCTACTTTGACGGTAGAAGGTCCTATCTTAGTGACATTACAACCATCAACTGTTGACCTTTGCTCTGGTGACGGAACTTCATTTACTTCAACAGCAGATGTTGGAACAGCTGGTACTTTGGTTTACCAATGGCAAGTAACAAGTGACAACACTAACTGGTCAGACATCGATGGCACTACTGACGGCGGTGTTTACTCTGGCTATGATGGAACAACTTTGGACGTGAGCAATGTGGCTAACCTTTACAGCCGTTGCTACCGCTTGGCATTCAGCACTGGCGAGTGTAACAGGGTTTACAGTGATGCTGCTTGCATGAACATTGATGGTCCGATTAGCATCACTGCACACCCAGATGATATCATCCAGTGTTCTGGTGAAGCCGTAATATTTGGTGCAAAAGCAGCGACAGCCTCTTTAGAAGCAGATTCTCTTACGCAGATTCAGTACCAATGGCAGGAAAGCTCTGATGACACCTTGACTTGGCATGTAATCACCAACGATACATTGTACAATGGTGCTCAAACTGATACAATGAGCATTTCTTATACTACAGGTTTAGATGGAAACTATTATCGGTTGGCCATTTGGACAGAAAATTGTGATACGATATACTCTTATGCTGCATTGTTGGATATTGAAGGCCCAATGACAGTTACGGATGAGCCAGACAATATCACAGAATGTTCTGGTTCTGGTGTGACTTTCTCAGCAACAGTTTCATTGGAAAATGGCGACCCAGGCACCTTGATTTATCAGTGGGAGGTGTCGCAATACGATACAATCGCTGGTACTTGGAGTCCTTATATCAATGTTGTTGATGGTGGGGTCTTCCATAATGCTACTACAACTGTGCTTACCATTGATGATGTAGCAGATATGTACAACTGGAGATTCCGATTGCGCTATCGCACACCAAATTGTAATGCACAATGGTCAAACTACGCACAGTTGACAGTTGAAGGCCCAATTGGATTTGAGACTACGGGTAACCCTGACGATGTGACAACTTGTTCAGGTAGTTCAGCTGTATTCTGTGTGGAAACCACAAACAATAGTACTGCTCAAATAAAATATCAGTGGCAGGTACTGACAGCAGGTTTGGATTCAACCGTTGCATTGAACTGGATTAACCTGAACAATGGTACTTTCTACAACGGTACGAAGACGCCTTGCTTGAGCGTGTCGAACGTGGCAGGCTTCAATGGCTACCGCTACCGGGTATTGATTGAGACATCAACTTGCTCATCAGCAGCTTCTTACTCAGCTTTATTGACGGTTGAAGGACCAATCAGCTTTACTGACCATCCAGATGAAATCACACAGTGCTCTGGTGAGGGTGTTACTTTCTCCGCTGTTTCTGAAATTGCGGTTGGAAATGCAGGTACCATGACCTACCAATGGCAGATTTCTGATGATGCAACATGTACCAGCTACACCAATATCGATGGCGTGATTTATCCAGCTAACTCAATGACAGGCTTTGATACTCCTACGCTTTCAATTGGTGACGTAGCTGGTCTGAACGGTCGGTGCTTCCGCCTTGCAGTTAAGACGGGGGTTTGTAACAACGTTTACTCTTTCCCTGCCAAATTGTATGTAGAAGGTCCGTTGACGATTACAACGAATCCAGTTGACTACACTAACTGTTCTGATAAAGAAGCTTACTTCTTCTCTAAAATATTCAACCCAGCAGTAGGTGGGGCGGATGCAGTGCAGAACCAGTGGCAGTTGAGCTCTGATGGTGGTACTACTTGGTTGGATATTACACAATTGATAGACACAGTTGGAGGTCATATCGTGAATTTCTCTGGATATGACAGTGATACACTTTTCATATCTCCACTTGATGGGTTGAATAGCTACATGTTCCGTAACATCTTCTGGACGGAAACTTGTAACCATGACACTACTACTGCAGCAATGCTAAACGTTGAAGGTCCAATCACTTTTGCTGACCAACCAGATGACGTAACGCTTTGTTCTGCTTCTTCAACGCAGTTCACGGTAGCAATCGCCAACTCCACAGGAGTGGGTGTGGTACAATATGTATGGCAAAGATTCCAAGGTGGAGCTTGGGTTGACTTGACCAATTCAGCTCCTTACAGTGGGGCATTTACTAACCAACTCTCTATTAGCAACGTAGCGAATTTGAACTTGAGCAAATACCGTTGCAAAGTGAAAACTGGAAATTGTGAATGGAGCTATAGTGATCTTGCAAACCTCTTTGTGGAAGGTCCAATCACCATCACATTGGACTTGCCGGATACAGCTTACATTTGCTCAAACAGGCCTTATTTGTTCAATACGACCATCACGAACCCTGGCTACGGTCAGATGACTTATCGTTGGCAGTATAGCTCAAACAACGGCACTACATGGGTACCATTCACTTCTAATATCGGTGACTTGTCAAGCATTGGCGTTGTCAACCCAACCGATCCACAAGCGAAATGGCAAAGTGCTTACGGTCAAGACTTGAACTTGACGAATACGGATGGTCTTAACGGTTACATGTTCCGCTTGGCTATCACAACGGCGCACTGTTCCAACTTTACCAACGACATCGTGCTGATTGTTCGTGACAAGTGTTTGTCTGGCCTTTGTGACCTTGACAATGACGGCCTAATCAATGATGTAGACCCTGATGATGACAACGACCAATTGTCTGACTTCTGGGAGCAGTGGATGACCGACAATAACATTCAAGTGGCAACTGACACCTTTATCGGCACAGGCCCTTGGAACTACACAGTAGCTGGTGCTGGATTCCCATACCCAACTTCACCTTATATCAGCTATGACCGCTGCTTGGTGGATACAGATGGAGATGGTATTTATGACAACCAAGAGGATCCAGACGGTGATAACATTAACAACGGTGAAGAAACGGACGCTGACGGTATTTTTGAAGGTAACCCACTCGATCCTTGTAGTCCTGTACTTGGCCCTACTTGTATCGGTATCAATCTTGCCATAAAGGTTGGATTGCAGGGTGCTCATATTGGTGTGACACCAACAGATCCAATATCTAGAGCTACCTTGAGGGACTACGGAATAACACACCAACAGCTCATTCCTGGTCAAGAGCCTTACGAAGCGATCCCTGCGTTTACGCACAATGGTCCAGATGGTGGTGGTTACGAGCACCTCACTGGTCAAGACTCCATTGACATGTTCGCTGTTAATGACAATGATGCAATTGTTGACTGGGTATTTGTAGAACTCAGAAGTTCAACCGCCCTTGACAGCGTTGCCACTACCCGTGCAGGTCTCTTGCAACGTGATGGCGATGTGGTTGACTTGGATGGTGGAAATTTGAGGTTCCCACTTGCGGCAGCAAATACTTACTATGTTTCTGTACGTCATAGGAACCACTTGGGCGTAATGACAAACGAAGCACTTGACCTTAGCCCTGCACTACAGGAGATTGACTTTACCGACCCATCGTTTCCAGTGAACGGTACCTATCCACAGGTGCAAATTGGAGACAAGATGTACATGTGGGCAGGTGACTTGAACTCTGATGGCCGCACGGTTTACCAAGGTCCTGGTAACGACGTCCTAAAACTGTTCACTACAGTACTCTACGACCCACTTAATACCAGCCTTTTGGCCAACTTTATTAGTCAAGGCTACTTGGTTGCGGATGTTAACTTGGATGGACGGGCAATTTATCAAGGCCCACTGAATGATAGGTCAATGCTTCTGTTGAATACTATCCTCAGCCACCCAGCCAACGTGAACCTGATTTCGAACTTTGTGATTTTGGAAATGTTGCCATAATGTGGACTAAATGTGGGTGCAGCGGATGCGGCAACTGTCCTGAACTTGCACCCACATCAGTTTTAAATTAATCTTTAGAACCTTTAAAACGCAAAAGGCCGCCCTTGAAAAAGGGCGGCCTTTCTTATTTCATCTCTTTTCGAAGACTATTTGAAAATCAGAACTCAACGAAATTTGAATTTTCAATAAGCTCCAAAATATCTCCGAAGAAACCATTCTAGACTGAGCATACCAAGTATGAGGAAGAAAATCCATTTCAAATTAATGACCGAGCGGGTGCGGGTGGAGGTAAATATCACTGGTTTGATTTCACGTGACAGCAAAGAATCTCCAAGCGCTTGGAGTTGGTTCTGATAAAAAACTCCACCGCCGAACTCATCGCTTAAACGGCGCAACATGGCATGGTCGGCTGTGGTTTCGTACAACTCTAGTTGAATTGGTTGAACGCTGAATTGCCCATCAAAGCTAAGGTTCTGCCCATTGAAGGTCACATTACCACGAAATCGGTAGTTGCCCACAGGAAAAACACCTGCGTTCAAATTGTAGCCCTTCGTTGTTTTATTAAAAGTATAATTGAACTCCTTGCGGTCGGCATTCGTGATGGTAAGGCGCACATCTGGTTCGTTTACCAATTCAAAGCTTTCGTTGTAAAGCTCGGCATCAAAAATGACGGGTTCGTTTTCGTTGAAAATATTTTTGCTGGTCGAAATGCGGAAACGCCTTTTGTCAGATTTCACTGCCACATACTGAAAGTTTTTCCCTATCAACTCACTGAAAATATCGTGGTTTTGGTGCTGCAAATAGTCAAATAAACGCCAACGCCATAGACCTTCAGCTGTTAGCACTGCCATTTTTACACCATTGTCTTCCCCAAAAAGAAGCAGTGGATACTTGGTATCAACTTTTCCAATTCGTTGGTAGAGAAGTACTTGTGCATCGCCCCGAGCCTGAAAATCGCCAAATGGCGCAGTAATCGGGTTAAAATTCGGCAAGTCCCTTCGAAGGGTTTCATCAATGGTGAACAAATTAAAATTCGGATTGAAAATCCCGTTCACATCATTGGTGTTCTGTTGGTCACCTTGGATAGTGATGAGTGGTTGAACCTGATTGAACCTGACTAGGTTCGTCTGCGATCCTACGATGAACATCCTTGGAATCTTTTTTTGGTTCAAAACATTAAGCACTGCCGAAGCATCATATCGGCTGCTTGGCAAATTGTGAAGTACCACGAAATCAAAATCACCCACATTGACCTTCATGTCTTTGATGTAGGCAATTGTAATCTGATAGTTTTTGTTTGATTCCAGTGTCTGTTTCAGCGCAGAGATGTCCGGGTGAGGGGCATTGGCAACGATGAGCAGCTTCTGCCGGGCGTCTAGCACATCTACGAAAAACTCCCGGCTGTTGTTGGCAACCGATTTTTCTCCGTTCACTTGTGAAAGTGATATTCTGTAACGTTGCACTCCAGCTTCTTTGGCTTCGAGCACCACTTCACGGGTGGTGAAAAAATCGGCACTGTTGATGTTCAGTGGAATGGTTTGCAAGTTGCGCACCTCGTTGCCATCCAGTTTTGCGATAACAATATTGGTGTTTGCACTGGCACAATTCCTTGCTGCAATGTCCATCTGAACAGTGAATTTGTCGCCTAGGTAGGCTATTTTATTGTGAAAAACTCGTTTCAGAACTAAGTCTTTCTTTGCAGTCGTATCGCCGAGAGCTACTGTAAATACCGGAGCATTCAATTTCACGCCAGCATACAGCGGGTTACTGCCTTCATTGTAAATTCCATCGGTAGCCAAAACCACCGCACCAAGGTTTTGATTGCCATACAAGTCGGTCACTTCTTTCACCACGCTAGAAATGTTGGAAATTTTATCCTTCATCTCGAATTTCACGCCTTCTCGTACCTCAGCACCAAAATCGTATTCCTTCACATCATACTTTTTGGAAAGCTGCTCTCTAAGTTGCCCCCAGTTCGTTTTGTAGGCTTCCAGTGCTTCGCCTGCGAGTACTGATCCGACAGATTCGGATTCGTCTTGCGCTAGCACCACTACCGGCTTTTTTGTTTCGGTCAAAAGGGATTTAAGCAGTGGTTGGAGCAGTAAGATTGCCAAGAGCGTGGCTGAAAGGAACCGTAAAACCCCCAGTATTCTATGCAGTTGGGGGTGTTGCTCCGCAAAGGTTTTGTCTCGAAAATAAAGCGTCACCGCATAGCCGATGCCGAGGGCAATACAAAGCAGAAAGTACCAAGCGGGATATTGAAGGCTAATATTTTGCATATTGTTTACGTGATGCGAGGTGATTTTGGGTCATGAAATGGACGGCAAATTTCATAAAACTGGTGGCTTTTCAGAAATTAGTTCAAATTGTCATGTTTCCCCGTCCGATGTTTCCAAACAGAAAAGAACGGTAGAAGGTTATCGTCGTTGCTTTTTTTGCAAAGTTTTTGCAGGTAATATTTTTGCCTTTGCAACATTCGGCCTGCAATTCGCATTTAATTAACTGCGTTTTCAAGTTGCCGAATATATTTTTGGCCAAACAATTTAGTGTTTCACATATAAAATGTGCAGGTCATTCTCTCTTGGCTGCCAATAGCAATTATGAAAAAAATCATCGTTTTCCTGGCGTTTTCCCTGTTTGCTGCCTCAAAAATGAGCGCATCGTTCATGCTTTTGCCCATGGACAATGAACAGCAAAACCACCTCAAAGCATACGGAATCACCTATTGGGTCATTTCAAATAACGTGGAATCGTGGTGGCTACTCAACTACCGAGGTGGCAGTTTTGCTTTTCCATACACGACCATTTTTGAAAAAGAATGCAAGACTCGTGGCGTCAGTTATGAGGTAATCCCAGATGCCGCTTTCAACCATATTTTGGAAGAAATAGCGCAGCCTGAGGTTAACATGGATGCGGTAAAATTGGAAAAAGCACCCAAAATCGCTGTTTACACCCCCACCGAAGCCTTCAAAAGCCAACGAGGAGACGACATTCAACCTTGGGACGATGCAGTGACCCTCGTACTAACCTATGCTGAAATTCCATTTGACAAGGTTTATGACGATGAGGTACTTGCCGATAAGTTGACTGAGTACGATTGGCTGCACCTTCACCATGAAGATTTCACGGGGCAGTATGGCAAATTTTACGCTGGCTACCATACACAGGAATGGTACCGGGAGAACCAACGGCTTTCGGAAGAGATGGCCGCAAAACATGGATTCCAGAAGGTTTCACAGTTGAAGCTGGCAGTTGCAAAGAAAATTAAGGAATATGTTGCAGGGGGCGGTTTTATGTTTGCAATGTGCTCAGCCACAGATACTTATGATATTGCACTGGCTGCCGATGGGGTTGATATTTGCGATAAATATTACGACGGCGACGGCCCAGACCCTAACGCAAATTCCAAGTTGGATTTTACCAAAACTTTTGCGTTCAAGGATTTTGAATTGGTGATGAACCCGCTGGAATATGAGCACTCGAATATTGACAGCCACTACGGGCGAACCATCGACCCAGAGCAGGATTATTTCACCTTGTTCGATTTCTCAGCAAAATGGGACCCCGTGCCAACGATGCTCACCCAGTGCCAAACCCGCACGGTTAAAGGTTTTATGGGGCAGTCTACCGCTTTTCAGAAGCAGTACATCAAGTCTAACGTCTTGATTTTAGGTGAAACAAAGCCGATGAAAGAAGCTCGTTATATCCACAGTGATTATGGCCAAGGCTTCTTCACATTTTACGGCGGCCATGACCCCGAAGATTATCGCCACTACGTGCAAGACCCTGACACTGACCTCAACTTACACCCAAATTCGCCTGGTTATCGCTTAATTTTGAACAACGTTTTGTTCCCGGCGGCTAGGAAAAAGGAGCGGAAAACGTAATGAATTGAAAGTTGAAAATGGAGAATTGGGTAGAGCCTAATTCTCCATTTTTGTTTTCAAAAAACCATTGGAACTTTGGCGAAAGCCGTTGAACTTTCACACTTTAAAAGTGTCTTTTGGAATTAAAGCATCAAAATGGCCACCACCTTCACCATCCAAGAAAAAGAAGAAATCCGCAAACTTTTCGGCTTGCCGCTGGAACAGTTAGACCTCGAATTTTTTCGTAAGGTTCACAAGGAACTTCGCTTGAAGTATCATCCTGATAATTTTGAACATCTTGACAATGAGGCAGTTAAGGAGATGGCGACGGAAAAATTTCAGGGAATTGAAACGCTAGCTGGTAGGGTAGAGGCCTACCTTAGTGGTGATAAACATAATGTTCCAAACTATCAAACCGATGTTGCCGACTACCTTCGCACTGATGCAGTTTTTGCTGGTAAAAAACTGAAAATCGAAATCCTGACAGCTGACAAGGACTTGAAATACCATCTCTTCGGCACGTTTTATAGATGGCTTCAAATTGGTGACAGTTTCAAAATACCAAACACGCACGGTAGCATCGTCATTGACGAAGATTATGCAGGTCGAAAAATAGGATTCCAAGAAAGCGTCCGCATGTACCTCACTTTTGGTGAAGCCGATTCGATTGAAGATATAGTCAATTGGCTTTTTTCTAAAATTGAAGATAGAGCCAACAAGCTTTTAGTGGCAGGAGAAACGGTTGAGATTGACCCTGAGAAAATCGTGAATGCCATCAAAAAAGAGACTGTTTTGAGGATTGGCGCTGCTACTTGATTGGCTCATATTGAATACCTTGGCGGTCAAAATCATTGACATGAGAATTCCCAATCCTCCCCGCCCGTACATCCTAGCTGAAACGAATTGGAAAGCCATCCAAAAAACTAAATTCGAAGTAGCTGTGCTACCTTGGGGTGCTACTGAAGCACATAATTACCACCTGCCATATGCCACCGATAATTTTCAAAACGAAGCCATTACAGAACCTGCGGCTAAATTGGCATGGGAGCGTGGCGCCAAAGTCATTGTATTGCCGAATATTCCATTCGGAGTGCAAACAGGGCAACTGGATATTCCGCTTTGCATGAATGTGTTGCCCTCTACCCAGTTAGCCATTCTAAAAGATGTCTGCGATGTTTTGGTGCGGGCTGGGATTCCAAAATTGGTGATTTTCAACGGTCACGGCGGCAACGATTTCAAAATGATGGTTCGGGAACTGTCCTTCCATTTTCCGCAGCTTTTTGCGTGTACCCTCAACTGGTTCAAAACTGAAAACAAATCGGGTTATTTTACACACCTCGATGGCGACCATGCAGATGAAATGGAAACCAGTCTCATGCTTGAAATTCAGCCGAGCCTAGTGTTGCCGCTTGAAGAAGCAGGGGATGGTTTTGTGAAAAAATGGAAGTTCAAGGCCATGCAAGAGGGTTGGGTGAATGCACAAAGAGCATGGACTAGGGCTTCAAAAGATACGGGCGCAGGTAATCCTTACGAGTCAAGGGCGGAAAATGGGCGCCGATATTTGGAGGCAGTTGTATCCAAAGTCAGCGACTTTTTTGTGGATTTAGCAGAGACACCCGTCGAAAGCTTTATGATTGAAGAATAGAATTTTAAAATTTATTCTCCTATTATTTTCGAACAGGATTGGCATAGTAACTAGGTAGTTCTTTTCGCTCGTTCAGCAAAAGGCAAAATGGATTACACCCTTCCGTATTGACCAAGTCTTCCAAATAGCTTGGTGAAGGCTCATGGTCAAAAGCTACACCAGTGTCGCTGGTTTGGTTGTTTACAAAGTAAATACCTGCAATCAGCAAAAACATGGCAGCAATGGCAGATACCCAACGCATTAGCACCACGCTGCCATTTCGTTTTTGACTAAAATCGAGACGATTTTCGAGCTTTTGCCAAGCTTGAGCAGAAGGTTGCACACTTAGACCGTCACTACCTTCCTTAAATGCTGAAAAAATATTCTTTTGAGAGTTCATCACTTTTTATTTTGGACTATTTCTTTTGTGAAAATTAAATCTTGCTATTGAAAACAACCAATTTTGAAATTACCCAACCTTCCCTAAGCGCTTTTTGACCAGTTCCTCCATTCTGTTCTTCGCTAAAATCAGCTGTGACTTGGAAGTGTTGATACTGATTCCCAGTTCATCGGCAATTTCCCGGTGTTTGTATCCTTCCACCACGTAGAGGTTGAAAACCGTGCGGTAACCAGGAGGCAATTCATCGAGTAATCCTAGAATGTCCTCAGATTCCAATTTATCCACCACATTGGATTCTTCACCCAAATCAATGTTTGGATTAATTTCCTCCGTGTATTTGAAGTGGTTGGCTTTGCGCAGGTGCATCAGGCTCTCGTTTATCATGATGCGTCGAATCCAGCCCTCAAAACTGCCGTCGCCGTTGTACATGTCAATCTTCGTCAATACTTTGAAAAAACCTTCAACCATAACATCTTCTGCCTCCATGGGGTCATGAACGTAGCGCCTGCAAACACCAAGCATCACGGGTGCATGGCGTTCGTAGAGCATTTTTTGGGCTCTTCTATCCTGTCGTTTGCAGGCTGCTATTAGGTCTTTCTCGTTCAAGCAGTGAAGGTGTTTTGAAAAATCGGCATCAAGTATTCCAATCACCGATTTATAATTTCAAAGATGCACCGAAAGTTGTTTTTGGTGGAAACGTTCTTCTCAAAACTGTGGTTCATTGTTTTTTTGAGCCTCAAACGTTTAACTTTGTCAAACTTTTTGAAAAATGCGCATTGAACACCTAGCCATTTGGGCCATTGATATTGAAAAATTGCGAGCATTTTACCTTAAATATTTCGGTGCCGTGTCCAATGACCGTTACCACAATCCTACCAAAAATTTCCAATCGTATTTCCTTTCCTTCGGCACAGGTTGTCGGTTGGAATTGATGCAAAAAACTGAAATCCCCGAAACCAAAAACCTCGGAGAGGCAACTGGTATCACACATATCGCCTTTTCAGTGGGAAGTGAGGAAGCTGTAAATTCTCTGACTGAAACAATTCGAAGCGACGGCTACCAGGTAGTTGGTGAACCCCGCTGGACCGGTGATGGTTACTATGAAAGTGTGGTGCTTGACCCAGAGGGGAATAGGTTGGAAATCACCATTTGAATCAAAATAACAATTCAACAATACTTTTAAAATAATGACATTATCCGACAATCGCTACCACCTCACCAACGGTGTTGACCCGTTGGCCCTCGTTGAAAAGTACGGCACTCCGCTGTATGTGTATGACACTGCCATCATCGAGCGGCAATACAAACGGCTAGCCAATGCCTTCAGCGTACCAAAGCTGCACATCAATTACGCATGCAAAGCCAACACTAATATCAATATTTTGAAACTGCTCAAGAAACTCGGTTCGGGCTTGGACGCTGTTTCCCTCCAAGAAGTAGAGCTGGGCATCATGGCAGGTTACGCACCGAAAGATATCACGTTTACCCCAAACAGCGTGGCATTGGATGAGGTTAAAGCTGCATTGAAATTTGGAGTAAGAATCAATATTGATAATATCAGTTTGCTGGAACAGTTTGGCATGGAACATCCGGAAGTTGCAGTAGGCATCCGCATTAATCCACATATCATGGCGGGTGGCAACTCAAAGATTTCTACAGGCCATATCGATTCAAAATTTGGCATCAGCATTCACCAGTTGCCACATGTTTTTAAGGTAATTGAAACCACAGGTGTCAAAATTGATGGCCTTCACATGCACACTGGCAGCGACATCCTGGATGCAAATGCCTTCTTGCTCGCCGCTGATATTTTGATGAATGCCGCCAGCAATTTCAAGTACCTTGAGTACATGGATTTTGGTAGCGGCTTCAAGGTGCCTTACAAGGAAGAAGATATTGAAACTGACATCGAGGAAGTTGGGGAACGCATCTCTGAACGCTTCAACCAGTTTTGCCAAGATTACGGTCGGGATTTAGCTTTGGTTTTCGAACCTGGAAAATTTCTAGTAAGCCAAGCAGGGTATTTCTTTGTTCGTTCCACGGTCGTAAAACCGACGCCGAGCACCGTTTTTGTAGGTGTGGATTCTGGCTTGAACCACCTCATTCGTCCCATGATGTACGGTAGTTACCACCGTATTGAAAATATCAGTTACCCACAAGGGAAACCTCGTATTTATACCGTTGTTGGCAATATTTGCGAAACGGATACCTTTGGCTCAAACCGTAAAATCGCAAGCGTTGAGGAAGGTGATGTCCTATGTCTTTTCAACGCTGGAGCTTACGGGTTCACTATGGCCAGCAATTACAATTCTCGATTCCGCCCGGCAGAAGTGATGGTGCATGAGGGAAAAGACTATCTAATCCGCAAGCGGGAAACCATGCAGGATATTTTGCGTAATCAGGTCGAGGTAAAACTGGAGGAACAAGTTACACAAGCAAGTTGAGACTCTTTTTACCGAACTAATCCACTCAACATTTAAAGAAAATGACACACAGAAAGCAGTTTTTTATTCTTATTTTACTTACAATCAACCTGTTGGCTTGTAAAAATGAGCCGAAAGAAACCACCACTGAAACCAATGCACCAACCACTGAAAATGTACAGCAAAAGCGGGACAGCTTGGCTCAAGACCCAATGGAGACTACGCAGATTGCTGCACCAGCTTCAGCCCAACCCGTGAGTACCATTGGCAGGGAGGAAATTTTGTTGAAAGATGCTACCCAGATTGCCCTTCCTAAAGATGGTGACAAATCCAGCATGGTGATTTATTTCGTTACCCCTGGGGCAAAATCCACTGAGTCAACGGCACTTTCCACGGATGGGTTAATACAATCTACCCGGCTCACCAGGATGATGGCCAATGCAGGTCTTACCGTGGTCTGGGCGGAAGGAAATACGGGAATGCAAACAGGGCTAGGTTCGGCAAAAGCAAACCAAGCTGAATTCAATTTGGTTGAACCAAAGACTGCCGTCGAAACAGTGAAAACAATTGTGGGCAATTACATGGGAAAGAAAATTCTCGTGGTAGCTAGCCCGCCAGTGCTGAATGAAATGATGACACAACTCGCTGGCAAACAAACAGTTGAAGTGCCAGCCTCTTATTCACCTGTGCTATATTACGCCAAAGTGCGTGCCATGGGTGATGCGGATATTATGGAGCTTAGCTATTAATTTTTTTTGATTTTTTGGAATGCCCTTCGGGCAATGTTTGCTTAAATTGTGGCTTTCAAAAATTGGCCAAATTCAGCGGTGCATTGTTCGAAGGGCATTTGTTTTTACAAAAGCATCGCTGAAGATGGTTGAAAATTATTGTTTGACATGAATTCACTGGTTGTTTTCTATTTTTTGGCTGCTTTTTTTCAAAAAAACTGTTCTGAATTTCTTCCCCCTACTTCAAATATAGGTGTAGGGGCAAGCAAGGTGGTTGGGGCAAAAATGTACTTCGATGGAGACCCTAAATGCTTGAAAAAATATTGGAAATATTGGGAAGGCCCACGTTTATCAGCCCAAATGCCCGTTAAATGGCCGCTAGTCAAAGACCCTGACGGATCACCTGGGGCCGTCATGAGTAGCAAAGACCCAGACCCGAACGCATTAAAAGGACTTTACGGCAGCGCAGACCTGGTGACGAAAGATGTGTTTCGGGACTTTCGGGCGCACGTCGAGTTTTTGGTTAGGAAGCCTGGTGGCAACAGTGGTGTTTACCTTCAAAACCGCTATGAAATCCAAATTCTCGACGGTGATTCGACCACACATGGCATGGCTGCCATTATCAATGAACAGGCTGCTCCTTATTTTATATACAACGGTATTGGGAAATGGAATGCTTATGATATCAACTTTCGGGCTGCCCGTTTCAAAGATGGTAATTTGGTGGAACAGCCTAGGGTCACCATATATTTTAATGGTACTAAAATCCATCAAGATGAGGAAATTCAGCAGGTTTGGGGGGGCATCAACTCCGGGATAGACGGCGGCAATAACGGTGGAAAAGGCATTACGGATAAACCAGGAGGATTAAAATTACAGTCTGAGGGGCATGAAGTTCTTTATCGAAATATTTGGATTAAGAAGATGAATTTCAAATTTCCGAGCACAGATTTTTAGGCACCTAGAGTCATTTGGGATTTCCATGTACTTCCTGAATTCCCCATAAAAATTCAGGAAAGTGTAACAGTTTGACCAACGGTATCGTCCTGCATTAAAATTTTACCATAAATCACCCGACTTTATGCCAATCAAATCATTGCCTATTTTATTCTTATTTTCGTTAATTTCATTAGCAGTTTTTTCTCAAGAAACCCTTGTTTTGACTGGTAAAATTTTGGATAAAAAAACAAGACAACCCATACCATACGCTCATATTGGTATCCCAGAAAAAGGCATTGGCACTACTACGGGTTACGACGGCAGTTTTGAGTTCAAATTGCCAAAGGAAAATGAAAAATCCATGATTTCTGTATCTTTTATGGGGTATGAAACTTACAGTAATCCCATTTCCAGTTTTAAGAATGGCTCAATTATTTTCCTTGAACAAGCTACTACAAATCTAACGGAGGTCGTAGTTATGGATAAAAATGCTATAGTGAATATCATTCGAAAGGCAGTAAATAATATCCCCAAAAATTATCCAAGTTCAGCTTCCAATTATCTAGCTTTTTATCGGGAGTCTTTAACCGATGATAGTTTACGTTATAAATATTTAGCAGAAGGCGTTTTAAAAGTATTTAAAACGAGCTACAAGAATGAAAAAGAAGGTCAAGTAGGCTTAGTACAAGGGCGAAAAATCAACTTACAAGACCCCTTGGATACAATATTTAACTCAGGTCTGTCCTCTGGCCACATGGCTGCGCATCGTTTTGATTTTGTGAAAAATAGGGAGGATTTTATTGACGAAGCATATTTTCCTTATTATAAATATTGGATTGAAAATATAACGACATATAATGGCCGGACGGTCTATGTCATTGGTTTTGATAAAGATATAGAACCAAGTTTGGGCGGTGTGCCAAAGCGGAAAAAGAAAAAACTCAGCCTAGTCGATAGGTTAACAGGGAAAAAGGAAGGAGATAGTTCTGGCAGTGCTTCAGCACGTATGAAGGGCCGAATTTTCATTGAAAAAGAATCGTATGCGTTTATCCGAGCTGAATTTGAAATTACAAAGGAAGGGCTAAAAAAAATGATGGATTACCCATTATATGTCGGAGATTGGAAATCGAATAAATACATAGTGAATTACCGGAAGCATGAAGGCAAATGGTATTTCAGTGATGCCCTTCGGGAAGGTGTGCGCTCAAATGGAGGTATATATGCCAATGAAATTAAAATGACGGAAATTGAAAAGGAAAAAGGCAACCAGATTCCTTATTTGGAGCGATTGGAGCGTGGCAATGAATTTGTGCAATTAACCGGAAAATACGACGATGATTTCTGGAAGAATTATAACGTTACGCCTATGAGTGAAGGGCTTGCGGAAGGTATGCAGCAATATAAAAACATGCTAAAAGCCCAAGAAGCTTTCAGCACTGAAAATATGAATGCCATTCAACAAAAACGGGATTCCGTTGAGGCTGCGGAAATTCAAAAGAAGAAGGAGGAAATGGCAAAGAACGATGAAATAACCGATGAACAGCTCGCCGATGTTGATTATATTCCAGAAAATCTGCGCAAGACCGATAGGGTAAAAAAGAAATTCAAACGCTTCAATATGTCGTTGGGGCTTGGAACGCATTTGGTGTTGACAGAACCTACTTCCTTGACCATCAATTACTTGGATGGAAAGGAAGGTCAAATTCTTTCACTTTCTGACGATTTAAAAAAACGGGATTTTGAGGTCATCGGCCGTTGGGATTTTGATATTGCTTTCAATAAAAACCTATTCATGCGATTTGGTTGGGGCTTTGATTTTTGGAACAGTATCTACAAGGACAGGGCTATTGGCCTCGGATTTCAGACCAATATGACACCACGCCGCCGCCCCATATATTTGCGAACAGTAGCACAATATAGTTATCTGCGTTATTATCGAAAATTAGGCAATGCAGAGAATGATTATGGCAAATTTAAAGTGGAAGGTGAGAAATTCAAAGGCAATGAAATCAGCCTAAGTTATGGTAGCCATAGCCATAACCTGAACCTGACTGGTGAAATATCCATTGAATTAAACCGCAATCGAGAATTATATTTCAGGGGTACCTATCATTATGCTTTTGCGAGAAAACAAGACGTTTGGTTCCGGGAAACAAAACGACCATTCCGTGCTGACCATCGGTTGCCATTATCTGATTCAAGACTGGAAGTATTGAGCAATGATGCGGCTTTTAACTCGCCAATCATGCCACAACAAACGCTATCATTTACTGTTGGGTTGTTATTTAAGTAGAAGTGCCGCAACGTCGGCGAGGTTCAAAACCTCGCCGACGTTGCATTATATAATTTCTCTTCCAACGGCAACTGCTATATTTCGCATATCACCCATTAGTTTGGTAAATACCTCAAAATCAAGCTGTTGCGCTGCATCGCTCTTCGCCAATTTTGGATTTGGATGTGTTTCAATCAATAAGCCATCACAACCAAAAGCCACGCTTGCTTTCGCCAAATCCGGCACGCCATAGGCATATCCCATTGCATGGCTAGGGTCTAAAATTACTGGGCAATTCGTATGCTGTTTCAGCCAAGCTGCACCGCATAAATCGAAAGTAAAACGGGTTTTTGTTTCAAAGGTGCGGATGCCCCGCTCGCAAAGAATCACTTCCGAATTGCCACCGCTCAGAATGAATTCCGCTGCCTGAACGAATTCCTGCAAGGTCGTTCCGAAGCCTCGTTTTAACAAAATTGGCTTCCGAATTTCCCCACAGCGACGCAAAATGCTTTGGTCGTACATCGCCTTCGCCCCGATTTGCACGATGTCCGTGTATTCGATGACTTCTTCGATATGCGAGGAATCTTTTACCTCTGTGATGATATTCAACCCGTACTGCCTCCGCACCTCGGCGAGCATTTTCAATCCCTCCAAACCAAGCCCCTGAAAAGTGTAGGGTGAAGTTCGGGGTTTGTAGCAACCAGCCCGCAAGGTGCTGATATTCAGCGATTTGAGCAATCTGGCTGTGGCGTCGATTTGCTCCCAAGATTCAATGGAGCATGGCCCAGCAATGACTACGGTATTGTCTGTATCGCCACCAATTTCCGTATTTCCCCAGCGGATTCGGCGTAGTTCGCTTTTGTAGTTTTTGCTGGCTAATTGTATGTCGGAGTCCATTGGCCAAGAGGATTGAACGTGGGCTTGGACGCTGGTAGGGATGTCCTTCTGCGCAAAAGGTGTGACCAATACGTAGTAGTCAGCCTCTTTGAAAACGATGGCTTTCAGGTGTTCGCCAATTTCATTAGCAGTTTGGGCTGATACTGAATTATTGAGATGAATAATCATGGTAGAAATTGTAGTCGCCCAATTTATTGGACTGACTGATTTATTGAATTTGGTCAACCCAATTTATTGGGCTGACCAAAACGTTCACTCGGCTTTTATCATTTGCGTAAACGTCAATGCACCCGTTAAATCCCCATCTGAATTGACCACCGGAATATATTGCAACGGGAATTTAACTCCCCGAATTAAGTGCAACAATTCATCAATGGTTTTATCTTCCTGAATTACAATTGGATTTGAATTAACGAGGTCAAAAGCATTGATACCATTAAGATTTTCAAAGTTTCGGATTAAGCCTTTTCGCACATCAGCGTTGCTGATAATACCTTTTAATTTTTCATTATCAGTAATTAAAACAAAGGCCATTTCATATTTATCAATGGCCATTAATGCGCTTTTAAAACTTAAATCTTTGCTATCCAATATCGGCAGTTCCGAAGTTTCAATCATGAAATCCTTGATTAAATAATGCGAACTGACCGTTTCATGTTTTAGATGCAAAAGGGCAGGACCAACCGATTTATTTTGAAATAAAAAGGAACCCACGACGGCGCTTTCCACCCCTAAATTGCGAAGAATAAAACTCACCTCTGCATTCACCCCACCATCCACTTGGATTTGGTGCGTGGGGAACAACTTCCTGAACTGCCGGATTCGACGAAAAGTATCCTTGTTGAAAATGCCGCCGCTTTGTCCAGGTGTGGTCGTCATCAACAGCACATAGTTGCACCGTTCGGCATAAGGTGCGAAGGCATCAATTGGTGTGTCGTTCATCAAGGCAAGTCCAATCTGACCGGGAAGGTCAACTGGAAACTGCACCTTTTCCCCGAATTGCTCCAACTGAAAAGACACCCGACTCACTGGCGTTTTGCGAAGCAGCTCAAAATACGCTTCTGGTTTTGGCGAAATGATGTGGAGGTCAACTGGCGTTTGGCTGCTCTGGTAGATTGTCTCAATATCCACGAACACATTGGGGTCATCGTTACAATCCACATGGAAAAGGTCAATGAAATGCTCATCCAATTCCCGCACGACGTCGGTCAGTAGCTGGTGTTTGTTGCTGTAAATGGATGCGGAAATTTTCATTGCGCCGCAAAAGTAACCAGGATTGAAAAGCCCGCAGGGATTTTTAAGCCAAATGAAAGGATTTCTAGCTTGGCTTAAAAATCCCTTCCTGCGTGCGGGCTTTTCAATCCTTTGGTAATAGCTACCAAATTAACGCTCAACCGCTTTTCTTTGCACCTTTATTTGGAACAATGCCTAAAAAATGGCCGTTAACCAAATAACAATTCAACAATAAATCAATCCAACAATAAAGTAATGTCACTTTCAACCAGATACTCCCCCAAAGAAACTGAAGAACGCTGGTACGCCCATTGGGAGGCGAAAAACTATTTCCACTCCGAACCGGACGAGCGGGAGCCGTTCACCATCGTCATCCCGCCACCAAACGTGACAGGTGTACTGCACATGGGCCACATGCTCAACAACACCATCCAGGACGTGCTTATCCGCCGGGCGAGGATGCAGGGCAAGAACGCCTGCTGGGTGCCCGGCACCGACCACGCCAGCATTGCCACCGAGGCGAAAGTGGTTCAGTTGCTGCGCAAACAGGGCATCAAAAAGGGCGATATTCCAAGGGAAGAGTTTTTGAAGCACGCCTTCGATTGGAAAGAAAAATACGGCGGCATCATCCTCGAACAACTCAAAAAACTCGGCGCCAGTTGCGACTGGGAGCGCACCCGTTTCACAATGGAAGAAAGCCTTAGCCGGGCGGTCATCCATGTTTTTGTTGATTTGTATAAAAAAGGCAAGCTATACCGTGGCCTGCGCATGACTAACTGGGATCCAGAGGCGAAGACGGTTTTGAGCAATGAGGAGGTCATTCACGAGGCCGAAAATTCGCAGCTTTTTCATATTCGCTACCCGTTGGTTGACAATCCCAACGAGGGAATTATCATTGCAACGCAGCGCCCAGAAACCATTATGGCGGACGTATCCATTGCCGTGAATCCAACCGATGAGCGCTTCAAGGATTGGGTGGGCAAAACCGTGCTGATTCCACTGATTAACAAGCCGATACCCATCATTGCGGATTCGTACGTTGACATTGAATTCGGTACGGGGGCGTTGAAAATCACCCCAGCGCACGACCAGAATGACTTTGCGGTTGGTGAGCGCCATAATTTGCCAGTCGTGGACATTCTGACCGAGGATGGAAAGCTGAATGAAGCGGCGCAAATCCTCGTTGGCGAAGACCGTTTCGTGGCCCGCAAGAAAATCAAGAAACTGCTGGAAGAAGCTGGTTTCCTCGTCAAACTGGAAGATTACCAGACCAAAATTGGTCGTAGTGAGCGCACCAATGCCGTGGTGGAGCCTCGCCTCACGAAGCAGTGGTTCCTGAAAATGGACGGATTCGCCGCAACAGCGTTGGAATCCGTGAAATCGGGCGACGTGAAATTTTACCCCGAAAACATGTGGAACATGTACTACCAGTGGCTGCAGCCCGACAATGTGCGGGACTGGTGCATCAGCCGCCAGTTGTGGTGGGGGCAGCAGATTCCGGCGTGGTATGTTCGGACGGCTGACGGTGGACGGTTGACGATTGACGGAGAAGATGCGGTTTTTGTAGCCGAAACGGCAGATGAAGCATTAGCTCAAGCCAAAGCAAAAACTGGTAATAACTCCCTGACCATCAAAGATTTGCAGCAAGACGAAGATGTGGTGGACACTTGGTTCAGTTCGTGGCTCTGGCCGATCGCTGTGTTCGATGGGTTTGAGAAAAAAGACGACCTGAAATACTATTACCCAACCAATGTTTTGGTGACAGGTTGGGACATCATGTTTTTTTGGGTGGCTCGGATGATTATGTCAGGTTACGAGTGGTCGGAGGAGCTATTGGGCGGTGATTTGAAAGGGAAAATGCCGTTCCATGACGTGTATTTCACGGGGATGGTGCGGGATAACAAGCGTCGCAAGATGTCCAAGTCACTGGGCAACTCGCCGGATGCGCTGCAACTCATCGAAAACTACGGAGCCGATGGCGTCCGATTCGGGATGCTGCTCTCTGGCTCGGCGGGCAACGACATTATCTTCGATGCGCCGTTCGACCCAGTGACCAAGGAGGTTTTGAACGAAAGCAAACTCTGCGAGCAGGGCCGGAATTTCTGCAATAAAATGTGGAACGCCCTGCGCCTCATCAAGGGCTGGGACAGGAACGATGCCGAACAACCTGAAGTAAACGCCCTAGCAGTGGCTTGGATAAAGGACAAATTCGACCAGACGCTGGCCGAGGTGGAAGCTAATTTCACCACCTATCGGCTCGGTGATGTGCTGATGGGGCTTTACCAGACCATCTGGGACGACTTCTGTTCTTGGTATCTCGAAATCATCAAACCGACATTCAACGCCGACGGGTCAAGCGAGCCGATTGACCACCAGACCTACGAGGCGACCATCAATATTTTTGAGAAAATGATGGCGGCGCTGCACCCGTTCATGCCGTTCGTGACCGAGGAAATCTGGCATCAATTGCGTGAGCGCCGGGAGGGCAACGATTGCGTGGTGGCTGCCTATCCAACTGCTGGCCGGGTGGACAAGGCCATGATTCAGAAGGTGGATAAAGCCAAGGATTTGATTACGAAAATCCGGGAAAGCCGGAGCAGCAAGGGCATTTCACCGAAGGAAAGCCTGCGACTTTTTGTGCAAAATACATCTAGTGCCAAAGCAATGTTTGAGTTGAATGGACTTGCTGGTTTAGTTAAAAAAATGGCCAACCTCAGCGAATTGAGCTTCACGGACGAGGAGCCAGCGGGAACAGTTTCGCTGCTTTCAGGTACGGAGAAGTATTTCCTCGAAATGAACATAACGATTGACGTGGCGGCCGAACGGGAGCGCATGACGAAGGAACTCGATTACTATCGAGGTTTCGTGGCAAGTGTTGAAAAGAAGCTTTCCAATGAAAAATTCGTGAACGGGGCACCTGCCCAAGTCATTGAAGGCGAACGCAAGAAGCTGGCGGATGGGCAGGAGAAGATGCGGATTTTGGAGGAGGGGCTGGTGAAATTGGGGTGATGAATTATCTTTGTT
This sequence comes from Bacteroidota bacterium, assembly GCA_016124585.1. Lineage (GTDB taxonomy): Bacteria > Bacteroidota > Bacteroidia > Chitinophagales > Saprospiraceae > UBA6168. Next base: position 96,070 of record WGNL01000030.1, read on the forward strand.
TACCGCCCGTGCTGATAACCAACCCTGTTAGGGTTTCGAAACCCTAACAGGGTTGGTTATCAGCACGGGCGGTAAAACTGAATATACTATGAGCGAACCTGCAATTCCACTCCGTGCTGGCAGTTTATATCATATTTTCAATCAAGGAAATAACCGGGAAAATATATTCGTAGAGCCTCGAAACTATCTATATTTCTTTGATAAACTCAGGGAATACGTCTTGCCTATCGGCCATATATTTGCCTATTGTTTATTGCCTAATCATTTTCATTTATTAATTAAGATTCATAATTACGACAGCTTGCACGAATCCTTGCCCAAGCGATTCCCAAAACCTAAATTTTACTTCACTTTCCGAGAAGGAACAAGGCCAGAAGAACGTGAATTTGATGACATGGTGAGTAATCTGATTTCCCGACAATTTTCAGATATGTTCAATGGTTATACCCAAGCTATCAATAAGGCTACCAATAGGAGAGGTAAGCTCTTCTCACTTCCATTTGAAAGAGTAGAAATTTCTGGAGAGGAATTGATTACCTATCTCATTTGCTATATACACAGAAACCCAGTGCATCATCATTTTTGCGAGGATTATGGAATATGGCCATATAGCTCTTATCTAGAAATATTGGAATTATTGAAAAATGGGGCAATCATTGGGACTCCAACTGCGAAAGCAACCCAAGTGGAAAAAGATATAGTTGTTCCCAACAGCATTCTAAACCTCGAATTCTTGGGAACATGGTTTCAGAAATCAGCCTATTATTCAATGTTGCATGATGAAGCAAAAGGAAATTGGGAGAATAAGTTTTTATTGGAATGAAGAAGATAGTGAGATTGATAAGTCAACCGACCCTGTTAGGGTTTCAAACCCTAACAGGGTCGGTTGACTTATCAATCTCACTGGCTCCAACTCGTAGGCGTCCTTTCCCAGCGATGCTTTTTCAACTCATACAGCGTATCATATTTCAACCCAATCCCGTCACTGCAAGCAATATTAGCTTCAACATGTCTTAACTTCCGCATACCTGGTATGGTCGTCGCCACATCATGATTGCTGAGAATAAAACGAAGCGCCATTTCCGCCATCGTCATTTTCGGTGGAATGGTGGGGCGGAGCGCATCGGCATGTTCCACGCTGGAGTCTAGGTTTTCTTTGACGAAGTAAGTTGCCCGCCAATCATCGGGTGGAAAAACCATGTCCTTGGTCATGTTCCCGGTCAGCGTACCTTCATCGAAAGGCACTCGGGCGATGACCCCGATGTTCAATTCCCGGCAAAGCGGGAAGAGATTGTCCTCCGGGTTCTGGTCGAAGATATTGTAGATGACCTGTACCGTGTCAATCAAATTGGTGCGCAGTGTTTTGAGGCTATTGTCAGGCTCCCAGCGGTTGATGCTGATGCCCCAGTGGGCGACCTTGCCTTGTTCCGTCAGCTTCGCAATGGTTTCCTTCCATTCGTCCCGGTCGTGCCAAGCATCCTCCCAGACGTGGAATTGCATCAAATCCAACTGCTCCACATCCAAGTTTTGAAGGCTGCGCTCCACATATTCTGTGATGTATTTCGAAGGGAAAACCTCATCCAAAGTAAACGCTGGTTTGGAAGGCCATTTTCGATTTTTTGGAGGAATCTTGGAGGCAAGGTAGAGCCGCTTGTCAGAGTGCTTCCGAACGAGGTCACCAAGAATGATTTCACTCAACCCATCGCCATACGCCCATGCCGTATCGAAGAAATTGAGGCCGAGTTCCACGGCACAGTCCAATGATTGCTGTACTTCTTTTGGGTCAGTGTCTTTCCAGCCAGCCAGGCCCCACATGCCGTAGCCAATTTCTGAGATTTTGTAGCCAGTGCGGCCAAGTGTGCGGTATTTCATCATTTTAATGGATTGAATGGGTGAAGGATTGAATGGGTGAAGAAAAGAACTATTCAATCCTTCAATTCTTACAAAAGCAACGGTTCCAGCACTGCTTCCAATTCTTCTTTGGACATGTTGCGGGTTTGGAACTGCTTGATGCCGTCTTTGGATTTGATAAAAATTGCAGGTAGTGCGCCATTCCATCCACCTGAGATTTCGTTCATCCATTTACCATCACTATCGTTCACTTGCAAAACATCGGAAGCAACGCCCACTTTGCGAATTACAAGATTGACTTCATTCGTCTTGGTTTCTTCGTTCATGTTGACGAACATCAGATGAAGTTTTTTTTCACCGTGCTTGGTTTGAATATCCTGTAACACCTGTTGCAAGTAGATGCACTTGAGGCATTCAAATTTCCAAAAATTGACCACCAACAATGCAGAAGTATCTGCTTTGATGGTCGCCAGCAATGCAGCAGGTTGAATCAACATGGCTTGCTTACCTTGCGCAGCAGCTAGTTCGGCATTCTCGGCTTCAGTAGTATTACCCGTTTGTTCCATGTTGTGTGGCAAAGCGGCTTCGTTGGCTTCGGACTGGGACGGTTCATTGCCGCAGGCAAAAAACAGACAAACAGCAAGACAAATTAGGCTCAGGTTTCTGATGATTTGAAATCGCATACTTGGAATTTGTGTTTGGGAGTTTTGATGTTTGAGTATTTCATGATTGTTGGACCAATTAAAGCCATTAAAACAAACACAAAAACACGCAAATGGCAAAACGCCTTATTTTCGTCGCAAATTTGCAAAAAAATCACATCCACCTCTTATTTCATGTCGAAATTGACCAAAGCCCTTCGCCAACCTAAGAACCTCGGAATTGCCCTCGGACTATTAACCATCTTGTTGGGATGGTTGATGCCTGCCAATTTTGTGGAGCAGTGGTACAGCCGAGGACTATTCTTGGGCATTCGGACCATGTTTCGAGCCTTAGACGGTTGGTTACCCTTTGCAGGCGTGTATTTGCTGCTGGCTGGATTGTTGATTTGGCTAGGCTGGCGGGCCAGGCTTTTGTTCCGGAAGAGCGAACGGACCTGGGGTCAAAGAATCCTTCGGGCCTTGCATGCTCTGCTCGGCTTTGCAGGGTTGGTGGTGTTCCTGTTCCAATGGTTGTGGGGCTTCAACTACGGCCGGGTGCCGTTGGAGCATCAAATGGGCATATCGCCGCACCCACTAACGGTGGACGAGCTTCGCAACGAACTGCTCATCGCCACGACCGAGGCTGTACGCTCACGGCAGGGCCTGGAAATAGGGGAGGACACTGTCGTTGCGAAGCAAAAAATAGTGCCCAATGCGGAAGACCTCATGCGGCAGGAACTTCGGGCGGTGCTAAAGCAGTACAAATACCCAAACCCAAATGGCGTGCGGGGGCGCACCATCGTTCCGAAGGGAATCCTACTGCGGTTCAGTACGGCGGGTGTGTACCTGCCGTTTACCGGGGAGGGGCACGTGGATGCCGGTTTGCACTACCTCCAGTTGCCCTTTGTGCTGGCGCATGAAATGAGCCATGCATACGGCCACGGCGACGAAGGCACTTGCAATTTCCTTGCTTACCTTTCCTGCATCCATGCCAACGACCCCTACATCAACTATATCGGCCACCTCTACTACTGGCGCTACGTGGCCAGCGAGTTCCGGGCTATGTCGCCAGAAGCTTATGAGCAGTTTCGAAAGGCACTTCCTGCAGGTATCAGAGCTGATGTGCGTGCTATCAATGAGGAAATGGACAAATACCCCGACATACTGCCAGAACTCCGGGATGCTGCCTACAATACCTACCTACAATCGCAAGGCATTGCCGAAGGGATGAAGAACTACGACCGGGTAACCATGCTCGTGGCAGCTTGGCGGCAGAAATATGGAAGCAAACAGGACTAATCATTTCAATTTTCTTTAAATGATTATGTACAAAGTGGTCAAGAAAGCGAGAATGGTGGCCTTCGTTCCTTCCGATTTTTTTTGCTCAAACGGTGCTAGGCTATTTGAGGGAGGTACTGGCTGAATTTCTCATATTAACCCCCAAAAGTCTGGTGTTCTGTGGTCGAAGAAAGAAGATTTGCGCTCTTCCGCAAACATTTATGGTCTTTCCGCAAAGCAATATGGCTTTTCCGCAAACCCTTATGGCTCTTCCGCAAATCCTTATGGCCTTTTTGTAAACCCCTATGGCCTTTTTGCAAATCTTCACAACCTTTCCGCAAATCCGATTTGGTGTACAGCAAATGTGTATGGAAGGAAAGAAACGGTGCTGCGCCGAAAGAAAATGACGTTTTGGTCGTTTTTTGAAGTTTTAGAAGCTTTTTAAAGCTTGGATGGGTGTTAAAAGATGGTTTAATCAATTGATTTTTAGTGTGTTAGATTAAAGGGTGAGAGAAATTGCTAATCGCACTTCACTTGACTTAAAAAAGCTTGCAGCAATTGAGTATATTTGGCAAAGCGGGAAGATGAGATTTTTTGATACTCAAAACTGGAAAGTAGCGAAGTTTACCCCTGAGCAGATAAGAACTTTTTTTAAGAATATTAATACACAAAAATTTTCTTTCGGCATTTTTAAAGATAGTGAACAATGAAAATAACAATGGAGGAAGCAGCAGAGCAAGCTGTAAAAGAATTAGTTAATCGCATCAAATCTTTAAAAGATAATATGCCATTGATAACAAAAGCCGAAGTGTATCCATGGGGGTGGCTTTTCTTTTATAATAGTAAATTGTACATAGAAAATGGAGACCCAGCAGCTTCATATATTGGAGGCAGACCCATTTTTTTTGACAAAAATGACTTGTCAATGAGCTTTATTGGCCTTGCAGCTTGGACGATTGAAGAAGGAATAGAGGAGTATAGATTGATGAAAGGGTATCCCCCTCTAGAGGAAAATTTTGAACCAGAATCTATAAAATTATTACGCTAAAAATGAAATAATACCCGTTATATCAAACCTTCCAACGATTGCTGGAACTGTGTTTATTCAAGAGATGAGTTTTTAGCTTTGTGGGAAGGATGTGGAAGACTTGCGTCAACGGGTATACGTTTTTTTATTCAAAATAAAAAACTAGTGATGAAAGTCAATAAAATATTCATGATGGTATTATTAAATTTTGCTTGTTTATCCTATGGGATAGGGCAAAATTTGGATACTAATTTAGTCTTAGCAAATTCAAAATTAAAATTCTTAACCCACACAGAAAACTATGTTTACTCTGGAAATGATTTGTGTAAATTTGGAAGCTGTAATAAAAATTTTCGCCGATTAAAGACTCTAGGAATTAAAGATATGTTCTTTTTTGAACTTATATTGGATTCAATAAAAGTTACAGACACAGAGTGTTTTGCTGCTTTTTGCTGTTTGTATCATGGAACCGCTATTTTTGCATATGACATACCATCAAACAGTATTTTTTTTATTAATAATGAAAATGTAGATGAATGGAGAAGGTTTTTGAGTGTTTTTAGAGTAAGATTAAATCAATATGATTTAAAAAATAAAAAATCTTTTATGAATGACGTTTTTATTGAATCTGCTAATATGAGAACGCTCTTCAAGGAGGTAAATCATATTTCAAAAATAAAGCGAAAATTTAGTTTTAAGAAAAACTACCAAAAACTGAATCAAATAAGTTGGGACAATGAAACTAACAATAAAAAAAAGATGTGATTGCAGATGCTGCTCCGTTGTGTCAAGTATATCAACCCGCTTGCGCAAGTGTACAACCTTCGCCAAAGCCACGTACTTTTCATGAAGTCAAAGCTTCAAGTTCAGGCCAGTGTTGAGCGCAGCGGCACTGGCAGTTTCATAGCATGCTACCTCAAGAGTCGCATCGCTGAACTTTTGCTGGAGCTGTATTTTTTCAAGAGATAAGTTTGTAGCTTTGTCGGTAGGTTAGACTTATGATAACAAGATTAAAACACATCTTTAAAAATACTGAAAACATGCAATTCAACAATAAGCTCATAGCTCAAGCATACTTGACCATTTCTATTACGTTTTTCTTGTGTATTAAATTAATTGCCCAGACAGATAGTTTGTGGTTTTCGGATGGGCAAGTGAAAATTGGAAACTACAAAGTTTCATACAATAAACAGAAGGTTGAAAGCAAGACCAATCAGAAAGAGGAATATGATGCATCAAGTATACTTATGCTCTCCACTAAAGACGCCTTTTATCGGTCAGTTAAAATTACAATTACTGGGAATCCAGCTTATTACATGGCTAAGCGGTTGGTTGAAAGCAATGTACGGCTTTATGGGATTAATTTTCCTGCGGGATATTTCAACACCAATTCGGTGCCGCAATCTTTTTTTTATTTTGAAAAAGAGGGGGTATTGACTTATATCAACAAAGCCAACCTTGAAGCATTTTATCGGGACTATTTTGGTAGCTGCTTTGATGCAATAAAAGAAAAATCACTGTTGTATAACGAGAACAGTATAACAAAGGTACTCAATGCATATAACAAGTGCTTAGACCCTAATGCTGAGGAGAAGTTGGTGGAATCGTCACTTAAGGTGATTAGCATTTCTGCTTTTGGTGGGATTCACAAACTTACACACAACCCTAAATACATCACTTACGAGGATGGAAAATTCAAAGATGATGGCAGTGATTTTGGAATAGGGCTAAATTTTGAGTTGAGGAATAATTTGAATTTAGGGTTCGATATTATGTACTCTATTCATGAAGTTGAGTCACCCACTATTAAAACTTATATTAATCCGGGGTTGATTATTTCTGAATATAATATGGTCGGTGCGCACATCAATTGTTCCTACAAAATAGCTTTCGGGAAAATCGCTGTGAAACCTGGCTTGAATGTCGGCTTCAGTAAATTGTTCAACTATAAAGAAACCCGTATTCAGCCTATTGTTTTAACACCTCCTTTCAATGCTGACTACTTTACATTTGAACAGCTTTTCTATGATTTTTATCCTTACTTGGATTTAGGTTATGATATTACTTCAAAAATATCACTGTTTACTCGCTTAAGTTCTGGGGTTAGTTTGACCAAGTCTCGTGCCGGGCACAATTATTTTCCGGATCCGTCCCCAGAAGGCAACCATAATATAAAAGGAGGGTTAATAGTAGCTGGTTTCTCTATAAAAATGAGAGGGAGTTGAAATCCCGCTGATACATTACCTTGTTGGGCCAAGTATGGCTTCTCCCCAAATAGTAGTAGCTTTTTTTAGTCTAGCTAAAGCGTGGAGGACTTCTTTAAGCACTAGCCCAGCGTTATTATGTATAATGGTACCAATTGGCCATTGATTTGGTTTTATGGAGTATATATGTGACTTTGAATATCAGGATAAGGTTTGCAAGTAAATTAAAAGCCTATTATGCTGCCTCCACTTATCGGCCAAATCAACAGGACCTAAAAAATAAAAAACTTAAGTATAGTAAATAGAAGTTTCCTCACAGCCGCAGCCCTATCCGTACCCCAATCTCCAGTCTTACCCATGTCTTCGTGAAGCTGCGCTCGCCGTTTCGGATATAGCCATTATCGTCGTGCCCAAGGTCTTGTCTTTTGAAATGGTTGATTCTCGCCCCAATACCCGCAAAGTATTCAAAGACTGCCCTCGGCCTCAGGTACTGGTTGCCACCCCGCAGCACCACGTCAAAGGAGCGTTCACTCTCATCCTGCCATGTATCAGGTAGCCGCACCACATTGTTCCATTGCTGGGTCTCGTCGGCCTGTTGTACCTGATAGTTCAATGAGGAAAAGCTGAACGTAGGCGCCAAGTAAGCCCCATCGAAACCATCGCCAGCAATGAAGTACCGGGCGGACAGCGAGACAAGCGGCCCCGGAGACACCTTGCGGTAGGAGAGGTCGAAGTAATCATCGCAAAGGTCATTCTCTCCCCAAAGCGGGGAGTCACATTCCTGAAAGCTCTCCTCGTCCTCCAAGGGGTATTCCCAACTGGGTTCCCGCCTATACTTGAACCGCATGCCCAAGCCTAATTGTAGGCTAAAGTGGTTGGAGATTTCCCTTTCAACTTCCAAGGACTGGGTGCCATAGACCCAAGTGATAGGACTGGTCTTGATGGTGAAATTGCGGTAACGCTCCTGCTTTTTCTCGGCTTTGGTTTCTCCACCAAACTCAATGATTTGGGTGTTCTTGCCGTCTTGCTGGGCATGCGTGCTTACTTGGAGGGAAAATAAAATGCTAATAATCAAGTAGGGCAATTTCATGGTGTCATGGAATTTTTTTGCAAAATCTTCATCGCAAAGATGGCAGAAATGCCCTGCTTTTCAAAAATCGGTCTAATTTTGAAATGCAATTATCCACTCAACCCGGTCTTTCTGCTGCGAAAACCCCTCCTTTTCTTCTGCAAGATTGCCACAAAACAAACACAACCCATGATTTCCATGCAACGCTTGATGTATGCTCTCGTTTTATTTCCCCTCACAGTCAGCACTGGTATTGCTCAAGAAGTGTCCGTGAAGTTTGGAGACGTGATTGATGTGCCAAATGCAATTAGCACCTACGCTGGCTGCTTTGCCATTGGAAACGGCAGCTATTTGCTGAACTTTAGTGAGGGTGGTTTCGGCCAAAATGAAGCCAAGGCATTGGTCAATGTTTATGACCAAGACTTCAAGCTGAAGGAATCCAAGACGTATCAATCCAACATAGAACGGTCGGAGACAGTGGCACTTTCCTATTCAAAAGGGAAGCTGGCATGGTTTATCACACAACGGCCCAAAGGCGAAGACAACCTAACCTGTTACATATCCACTGGACCTGTCAGCGGTGATATGGGCAAGAAAGAACGCCTTTTTGAGATACCTACCAAGGGCTTGATGCCCACAAGTGTAAGCTATATGGCTTCGCCGGATTCGAGCAAGCACGTCATCCATGCCATTTATGATAGGGAAGACAAAGAAACCAAGCCGTTGGTGAACTTGGTGGTAATGGACGACGCCTTCAATGAGCAATGGGACAAACGAATAGTGCTTGGTTATACGGAAAGGCGGTTGAAGGCCCTTTCTTGGGCTGCTTCGCCCAATGGCGATGTATTTATGCTGGCCAAGATTTATGGCAACGACAAGTTCGATGAGGCCATTAAAAGGGACGGTGAAAGGGTGCCTGATTACAAGTTGGTGATATTCCAGTTTTCAAAGGAAGAGGACAAGCCCAAGGAGTATGAATTAAAACTTGGGGACTTGTTCGTGAACGGCCCTGCGATTTTCACCAACAAACAAAATGAATTGACCTGCGCAGGTTTTTTTGCAAAAAGCCACACTGGCAACTCAGTCGGGGTGTTTAACCTAAAACTCAATGTCGTTGATGGGAATATCTTGACGATGAAAAAGCATGATTTTGACAAGGAAGATCTTAAACAGTTTGGTAAAATATATTCCATGCAGGACAAGGACGGTCATTGGGGAATAAGCAGTAATTTTAACTTCAGGCAAGTACAATTTGGGGAAGATGGACGTGCTGCACTAATGGCGGAGGATGCATCCGATAGCATTGATAAGCAAAGTAGGATTACTTATGAAAAGCCTTCAACCGTTAACCCCTCAGGTGCGGTGAGTTCTAGTACGTCAAGACGCTACTTCTACAAGAATGGAGTAGCCATTTTTCAATTTAATGCTACCGGCGATTTTGAGTCTGTACGTTTAATCCGCAAACTACAGTCACTGACCACGGAATTTTTTGGAGGCTTCAGTTCATTGTCCAATGAAAAAGGAATTTTTGTTTTCTACAATGACCATGAAGACAACTTGGAAAAAGGCCTGGATGATAAGTTCAAAACAATGGGAGGGTTCAACAAAAATACAATGCCAGTTGTGGCGATTCAATCACTCGGTGGCGAGATAAAACGTAAGCCACTTTACGACATAAAAGCCGTGGAATCCCTGATTTTGCCGACACAAAACAACCAATTAAATGACCATCAATTATTGTTTGTTTCTATGAAACCAGAAGGTCTTATCAATTGGAATTACCGACTTGGACTGATTGCTGTTAAGGAATGAGTCTGTAGGATTTTTCGCCGCTGGCATACCCCCATGTATTGGAAAACGGCGCTCAGCTTGTCACAAACAGGGTTCAATGTTAGCACTTGGCCCAGTCTTTTGAACTTGCTATTTCATCACTGCAAGCTCATATTCGCCAACTTAACAAATCAGTTTAATGATGCCCGGCTCAATCAAGTCTTCAGTACCAGCTCTTTCATGTCTTCTATACTTTTCAAAAAACCGTGAACGAGGTTTATTTGAATTTTTTTTATGTTCGTGATTATTTTGAATAATCCTTCATCTAAATGGAAACGGATAACGATACGCTGACGGCGGCATTCTATCATTTTTGGTACACCTATGCAGCCAGGAAAAATGGGCCTCAAACGATACAAGATATTTTGCCTTTGTTCGATAAATCAGCCACTACTATCGGTACGGGCGAACATGAACTGGCAACCAACCTGAATGAAATCATTAAGAATTTTGGAGATGATTTCAATGAGTTTACCACGCCTATAAAAATAGATTTTTTTGGAACAAAATCGACGTGGCTTTCACCTTCTGCCGGATTAGTAGAGGCACAGGGCAATTTTGAGTTGGAGGTGGAAGGTGGTGGTACCTTAAATTTTTATCTCCGGTTTACTACGGTTTTTGTTTACAAAGATGGCAAGTGGTTATTGGCGCACAACCATATTTCTTTTCCTTCACAAGAGCAGGATGTTGGCAAGGCTTTCCCAATTGATGCCTTGGTTGCCAAAAACAACCATTTAGAAAAACTCGTCACAGAAAGGACGTTGGAACTGGAAGAAAAAACGGAACAGTTGCGGGAAGAACAAGACAAAACCGAAAAGCTGTTGTACAACATCCTCCCCGAAGAAATAGCGCAAGAACTGAGGGAAAAAGGCAAAGCTGATGCCCAGCACTTTAATATGGCATCCATCATGTTCACCGATTTCAAAGGATTTACACAAGCCTCAGAAAAAATGAGCGCCCAAGAACTGGTCAGCGAAATAAACACCTGTTTTGAAGCATTCGATGGCATCTGTGATAAATATGGAGTTGAGAAAATCAAGACAATTGGCGATGCATATATGGTGGCTGGCGGCCTGCCGATACCATCTGAAGAGTCCACCAAAAACACCGTTTTGGCTGCTCTTGACATGCAGCGTTTCATGGTGGATAGAAATGCGAAACGGGCCGCAGAAGGAAAAACTTCATTTGAAATGCGGGCGGGCATCCATACCGGCCCAGTGGTGGCGGGCATTGTCGGCGTGAAAAAATTCCAATACGATGTATGGGGCGATACCGTGAACACAGCCAGCCGGATGGAAAGTGCCGGGGAAGTCGGTAAGGTGAATATTTCACAGAAAACCTATGAACTGCTGAAGAATGACCCGGATTTTGTTTTTGTGAACAGAGGTAAAGAAAAGGTGAAAGGGAAGGATGAGAAAATTGCTATGTATTTTGTGGGTAGGATATGATGAACAACTTGTGCTGTAAAAAGGGGCGAAATGTGTTGCTCCACTGAGGTATTTTAAATGGCTATTTACCAACTATTTAAATGAAAAAAGCCCAATTACCGCTCGGCGATAACTGGGCTTTTCCTATTGAAATCATCGACATCTTTTCATAAGAGTCAACCTGTACTATGTCAATCATCAAAGCGCTCAGGCGCCGTCTCCCAGCTTTCCGGTGAACGCCAAAGTGCAGAAAGGAGCAGTTCCCGCATGAACAGGAATTCCTTTGGCAAACGGTCGTACATCGTGGCGAAAAGCTCCTCGTGAGCAAGGATTTCCTTTTTCCAAGCCTCCCGGTCCACGGCGGTGATGCGCTTAAATTCCGGTTTCGGAAAGTCTTCCAAACCTGTCCAGTCGAGGTCACGATGGCGTGGCATCCAGCCAATCGGGCTTTCCACAGCGCCAGCACGGCCACGCACCCGTTCTACAATCCACTTGAGCACCCTCATATTTTCCCCGAAACCTGGCCAAGAGAAATTGCCTTCTTCATCCTTGCGGAACCAGTTCACCCCAAAGATGCGAGGTGAGTTGGGCAGGTCACGGCCGAACTGCAACCAGTGATTGAAATAATCAGCCACGTTGTAGCCCATGAACGGCAACATTGCAAAAGGGTCACGGCGCACCTTGCCCAGCTCGCCAAAGGCGGCGGCTGTCATTTCGGAACCCATGGTAGCAGCTAGGTACACCCCAAAGCTCCAATTGAAAGATTGATAAACTAGTGGCACCACGGTGCTACGGCGTCCACCAAATACAAATGCCCGAACAGGTACACCCTGCGGATTGTCCCAATCAGGGTCAATTACCGGGTTTTGGTAGGCAGGGGCTGTGAAACGGCTGTTGGGATGCGCCGCCGGCTTGCCACTGGCAGGGTCATGTGGTTGGCCTTGCCAGTTAGTGAGTCCTTCGGGCACTTCCTTCGTCATGCCTTCCCACCAAACATCTCCATCGGGCGTGATGGCCACATTGGTGAAGATGGTGTTCTTTTCAATCGAAGCCATGGCGTTGGGGTTGGTCTTGTAGTTGGTGCCAGGTGCTACCCCAAAATAGCCAGCCTCTGGGTTGATGGCATAAAGCCGGCCTGCTTCCCCTTTTTTTATCCAGGCAATATCGTCCCCAACCGTGGTAACCTTCCAGCCGTCCAACGCTTTGGGCGGGATGAGCATGGCAAAATTCGTTTTACCACAGGCGGATGGAAACGCTGCTGCCACATAGGTTTTCTCGCCTTTTGGGTCTTCCACACCAAGGATGAGCATGTGTTCTGCGAGCCAGTTTTCCTCCCGGGCCATGGTACTCGCAATGCGCAGTGCAAAGCATTTTTTACCCAAGAGCGCATTGCCGCCGTAGCCGCTACCGTAGGAAATGATGAGGCGCTCCTCTGGAAAGTGGACGATGTACTTGTTTTTGATATCTGGAGCGCAAGGCCATTTTACATCGGGCTCACCATCAGCCAAGGGTTTTCCCACGGAGTGGATGCACTTGACATATTCGCCCTGTTCACCCAGCATGTCCAGTGCCTTGCTGCCCATGCGGGTCATGATTTTCATGTTAGTGACCACATACTCTGAATCGGTGAGTTGTACGCCCAGCCTTGAAATTGGCGAACCAAGTGGCCCCATGCAAAATGGGATGACGTACATGGTGCGGCCTCTCATACAGCCTTTGAGCTTGGGCTCCAATGTGCTTTTCATTTCACGGGGTTCGACCCAGTTGTTAGTGGGGCCAGCGTCTTCCTTGAGGCGGGAGCAAATAAAAGTGCGGTCCTCAACCCTGGCTACGTCGCTAGGGTCACTGAAACAGGCGTAACTGTTGGGCCGTTTGACTTCGTTGAGCCGGATGAAAGTGCCTTTTTCAACGAGCAGTTCGCAGAGGGAATCGTACTCGGCGTCGGAGCCGTCGCACCAATGAACGCTATCGGGCTGCATGTGGCGGGCCATGTCGTTGACCCAAGTTTTAAGTTCTTCATGCGGGGTGTCCGAGTGCTGGTTTCGGAGCAAAGCAGTGGATGGTTGGAACATGATTCTAAATTTGGTAATTATTTGATTGAAAGCAATTGTTAGGGCAGTTTGCTAGGGTCGGCGCTAATAGGTTGATTATCAACGCTTATTGAAAATTTGGATGAAGAGAAAGACCAAAATTGAGCTGCAAAATTACACTGCACGTTTTATTTCAACGAATAAATTCCAAATTGTTGTTGGTTTGTGGCTAATTTAGAGACGGTCAAAAGTCGTTTATTTGCTTCGCAAAACCTTAGACCGTTTTCTTAACACCTAGTAAGCCAATACTGATTTCAACTTAGCTTCGTTCATTCCTAAAATTATCAAACCATGCGTTTTTTCATATTTGGCAGCTTCGCAATACTTTTTTTGGCTGCTTGCAGCAATTTTGACACCGTTGAGAAAAAAGATGAAAACGGTAAACTGCTGGAGAAATACACGATCAACAAAAAAACGAAGAAAAAAGAGGGGGAATATTTTGCCTTCTATCCTAATGGTCAAAAACTGGAAGAGAGTTTTTACTTAAATGACAGCCTGAACGGTGAGCGGAAATTGTACCATGAAAATGGTCAATTGGAAAGCATCACTACGCATGCCAACGGGATGTTTGAGGGGAAATACCAGAAATTTGATGAAAACGGAAAGCTCCTCAACGAAGGTCAATACGTGAACAACGAAATGTCGGGTGTTTGGAAAAAATGGTTCGACACTGGTGAACTGGCCGAGGAAGTGACTTTCGTCGCCAACTTAGAAAACGGACCGTTCAAGGAGTATTTCAAGAATGGAAAAATCAAAACGGAAGGCATTTACGTGGAAGGCGACAATGAGCAGGGCGAACTGAAAATTTATGATGAGGAAGGTGAACTGGAGAAGAAAATGTACTGCGAATTTGGCATTTGTGCCGAAACCTGGTCGAAAGAAAAAGGGGAGCAACAGATTGACTCAGCTAGAATCCATCAACTGGCTTTGATGAAAAAAGAAAGCAACGTCATTGAATAAAGCCCGCTTCGCTCAAAATTTGTATGAAATAAATTTTATGAAAAAAATACTGACTAAGCTACTGATTATCTTAGGTTTAGCTACAACGCTCCAAGCACAAATCAATGGTGGACACAACAGCTTCGAATTCCTTAGATTACCTGCATCGGCTCGGCTCACAGCCCTTGGAGGCTATCAAATTGCCGTTCAAGATGATGATATAAACTTTGCGCTGAGCAACCCAGCTGCCCTCAATCCGCAGATGAACCACCAAATATCATTCAGTCATGATTTCATGGTCTCGGATATTTCCAGTGGCTATGTCAGTTTCGGACAGCATCTGGACAAATTGGGAGTCACCATGCACGGTGGTATCCAATACATGAATAACGGGGATTTCACAGCCACTGACGAGATCGGCAATGAGATGGGCAGTTTCAAAGCGAATGAATACGCCTTCACGGTTGGTGCGGGTCGCCAACTTTACGAGCGGGTGAGTGTGGGGGCCAATCTCCGTTTCATCACTTCACAGTTCGAAAGCTACAATGCAAATGGGGTGGCAGGTGATCTGGCCGTCATGTTTCATGATACGGCAAGCCAGTTTAATATTTCCTTGGTAATCAGGAATTTAGGCATGCAAATGAAGACTTTCACAGGAGGAAGCCGAGAGTCTTTGCCTTACGAATCCCAACTTGGGCTTTCCAAAAGACTGCAACATTTGCCATTCCGTTTTTCAGTGATTTATCGTTATCTGAACCGATGGAATGTGCTCTACGATGACCCCAACCAACAGGAGGATACTTTCTTTTTTGGGGAACAAAGCACCCAGAACTCCCACCCTAAACTGGACAATTTCGCTCGTCACTTTGTTTTCAACGGAGAGTTTTTGCTTGGCAGATTGGACAATTTCCGTATCCGGCTCGGTTACAACCATTTGCTCCGCAAAGAGACTGAAGTGCGAAACCTACGTAGTCTTTCAGGCTTCACTATGGGCTTAGGAGTCAAGGTGAAATGGTTCAGAATTGACTTTGGTAGGGCCATACAACATCTTGGCGCTGGCAATTCACATTTCACGATTTCCACCAATTTTAGTGAATTCAAATGAGAATGCTGAACTTTGAACTGTGAATTTAGGCAGTCGTTAAGTTCAAGGTTTTCTATTCAATTTTCACCCTTCAAAGTTTAATGCAAACTTTCACCACCGAAGACATCACCAATTACTACGACCATACGGAGGTTCATTATCGGAAGTTCTGGAAAATGGAACAGAGCATGGGCCTCCACTACGGGGTTTGGGATGAAAGCACGAAAAATCTCGCTGAAGCCATCCTTAACACCAATCGACAACTGGCAATTTTGGGAAAAATTTCTAGTAAGGATGTTGTGCTCGATGCAGGCTGTGGGGTAGGGGGGTCTTCCATTTTTTTGGCTAAAAACTACGGTTGCCAAGTTACTGGAATCACGCTCAGTGAGCGGCAGGTAAAGACAGCCACCCGTTTTTCCAACCAAAACAGTGTTGGCCATTTGGCCAATTTCGAGCGGATGGATTACACCCAAACCCGATTCCCAGACCATAGTTTCGATGTGGTTTGGGCAGTGGAATCCATGCAGACAGCCACTGATAAGTCCCTGTTTTTCAAGGAGATGCATCGAGTACTCAAACCTGGTGGCCGGTTGCTCGTCGCCGATGTTTTCAAGGAAGGGGATTGGAAAATCACAGACACACCAGTCATGCAGGAGATGTTGCACGGTTGGGCCATGAGCGATATTTTGACGCTTTCGGAGCTGACCCAATTAGTTAGAACCCATAATTTTGCCTCACCTGAAACTATTAATGTGACGGATAAAATCCGAAAATCTATTCAAAAATACCGTTTGTTTGCGCTAGCGGGAATGCTAGGCACAAAGTGGTACAACCTGTTTCACAATGGTACCCATTTCGGGCGGGTGCATTATAAAACTGGCTTGGCCCAATACCGGGCTTGGAGGCAGGGGCTTTGGAGCTACCAGCTTTTAAACATTGAAAATTGAAGAAAATGCAATACGAAAACCTACTAATAGAAATAGAAAATGGCATCGCCGTTGTTACGATTAATCGACCACATGCGCTGAATGCCCTAAATGCTGGTACTTTCAGTGACTTGAAAAAATTCTTTGGGGAGGATTCCTTGGGAATTGACGGGCTGAAAGGTGTCATTCTAACCGGGGCAGGTGAAAAGGCATTTGCAGCGGGAGCTGATATAACCGAGTTCATGAAATTGGATGTAGCTTCTGCTTCGCAACTCAGCAAACGTGGGCAGGATATTTTCTTATTAATCGAGCGCTTCGCAAAACCCGTGATAGCGGCGGTGAACGGCTTCGCCCTTGGAGGCGGTTGTGAGTTGGCAATGGCCTGCCACATGCGTATCGCTGGGGAGCGGGCAAAATTCGGCCAGCCTGAAGTCAATCTCGGCATTATACCTGGTTACGGTGGCTCTCAGCGGCTCATCCAGTACATTGGAAAGACGAAAGCGATAGAATTGCTCCTGACCGCCGATATGCTGAATGCGGACGACGCTTTGCGGCTAGGCTTGGTGAACCATGTAGTTCCTGCTGGTGAGGAGGTTGCCAAAGCTTCAGAAATCCTTGAAAAAATTGCAACGAAAGGCCCCGTGGCCGTTCAATTGGTCATCGAAGCAGTCAATGCTTTTTTTGCCCCAGGTGAGGCAGGATTCGACAAAGAAGTTGCTTCCTTCGGCAAAGCAGCAGGTACGGCTGATTTCAAGGAAGGCGCCTCCGCTTTTTTGGAGAAACGAAAAGCGAATTTTACAGGGAAATAATTAGTGATTAAATAAGCTATTCACCAATCACTTGTCCATACCCTACAAAAGAAGGGTTGAGTAGGTTCTCCCGGTTGTACCGAAGTGGTTCGCCGGTTTCATAAACCAGCACTTTGCCACCGGCTTCTTCCAGCACAATTTGGGCGGCTGCCGTGTCCCATTCCATCGTTGGGGCAATCCTGGGATAAACATGGGCCTCTCCCTTCGCCAACAACAAAAATTTAAGTGCGCTACCGCGAGAGACGATATTGGGTGAATTATATTTTGCAATAAAAGCCTCGGTATCAGGAGTAAGGTGAGAACGGGAGGCAACTATGTTGAGAGCAGCATCCATTTGAGAAAATTTAGCAGCGGTAATGGATTGTTCTTCCCGGTTTTTTATCAAAAAAGCGCCTTTTCCTTTTACCGCCCAATACAGCTCATCCTGAGCTGGAATACCGACCACGCCAAGCACGACTTCTCCATTTTCAACAAGAGCGATGTTTACAGTAAAGTCACCGTTCTTTTTGATGAACTCCTTAGTGCCATCCAGTGGGTCAACCAACCAGCATTGTTTCCAATTGCGGCGTACATCATAGGGCAATAGTTTGTTTTCTTCTGAAATGATAGGAAATTGAATTGGAAGTGCCTCCAACCCTCGACAAATAACTTCATTTGCTGCTCTGTCTGCACGTGTCAACGGTGAATCGTCAGATTTAGCCTCCACACCAAAATCGGCATCGCTGTGGTAGATTTCAAGTATTGCTTCTCCAGCTTTTCTAGTTATTTCAAGTAATTCGGGAATGAGATTGATATAATTTGACATTAAATTTTTTTTGCAAAAATAGGTTTAGAAGCCAGAATTGAAAGGGAATAGCAATAAAAAACGAGCACACCATGTAAGGAATGCTCGTTTGATATATAAATACTAAACAGTAAGTAAATTAAAGTGATCAACCTTTAATTACTGCCGCCAGCGGTTGTATTATCAGGCTCCATCATTTCGAAGAATTGATCTAATTTGGGTAGAATGATAATATCTGTACGACGGTTTTGACTACGGCCTTCGGCAGTTGCATTGTCGCTTTTTGAATCATAGTAGGAACGGCCACCCGCTGTCAAACGACCTGGGTTGACGTCATATTTAGTTTGCAGTGCTCGCACGACAGAAATCGCACGCTTGGCACTCAAGTCCCAATTGTCCTCCATACAGTCGATATTGCCGATGGGTACATTATCAGTATGGCCTTCTACGAGTACATCGTAATCTTGGTGGTCATTGATAATCTTGGCAATTTTTGCCAACACCGTGTCAGCGCCATTGTTCAATCTTGAACTACCAGAACGGTACAACATCTTGTCAGACAGTGAAATATAAACGACACCTTTCTTAACTTGAATTGAAACATCATTGTCATTTACATTGACAAGCGATCGCTTCAACTTCATCATCAGCATGTTGTTAAGGCTGTCTTTCCGCTTCATACTTTCCGTCATATCAGCGATATAAACGTTTTGTTCATTGATTTTTTTCAAAGATTCCCTAATGCTTTCTGCTCCTTTTTCATCTACGATAGAAAAATCGGACAGGCGGATAAGCAGGTTGTTGTTCGTTTTCTGAAATTCATCCAATTTCTGTTGCAAGCTCACATATTGTTGCTTTTGTTCTTGTAAAACATCACCACGTACCACCAATTCACCTTCCAGTGAATCCACATGGTTTTCACAGTTGGTAAAATCTTCCTGCAAAGCGGTGTATTGTGTTTGCAAGATGTTTTTACTGCTCTGAAGGTCTTCGTATTTCCGCTTGCTGACCACACAAGAGGAAAGTAGGATGGTTGCTGAAAGCAGCGACAAGACTAGCTTTTTCATAGGTAAAATTTTAAGTTTATAGTGATTTAAAGGAGTTTATGGCTCCCTAGTTTCAATGATGAAAGGGCAGTAGATTAAATCGATTTTGTCCTACTTATTTTTAGGTGTTGATTATGGAACGGGTTGATATTCGCAGATGTTCACTCGGGTTCGGTAGTTTTTAAAACTGGTTTTTTCTTATTTAAGATGGTGGCTCAAATTTATTTGGATGACAACGGCTAGATAATGGCTGTATATCTTTCAATTATACGGTCATTTTATATAATTCATTTACCTTCGTCGCCAATTTCATATTAATCCAAAATAATGTAAAATCAATGCAAAAAGTCCTTGTAACTGGTGGAACGGGCTATATCGGAAGCCATACTATTGTTGATTTAATTAACAATGGATTTGAAGTCATTTCCATTGATAATTTTTCCAACTCTGATGAAAAAACGTTGGATGGCATCCAAAAAATCACAGGGAGACAAGTTCGGAATTATCAAGTGGACCTCTGTGACATTGACAGAACCCGGGCCGTTTTTGTAGAGAATCCAAATATCGTTGGCATCATCCATTTTGCTGCACTCAAGAGCGTGGAGGAGTCGGTTTTTCAGCCGCTCCGTTATTTTCATAACAACAATGAAAGTCTAATAAATATCCTGACCTGTGCTAACGAGTTTGGAGTACCTAATTTCATTTTTTCATCTAGTTGCTCGGTATACGGCAATGCAAAGGAACTGCCAGTGACGGAAGCTACACCCTTTCAAGAAGCCGAATCACCCTATGCTCGCACGAAACAAATGGGTGAGAAAATCATTGAGGATTTTACTAAGGTGACCAAAGAAGTGCGAGCTATCTGCTTGCGATATTTTAACCCTGCTGGCGCACACCAATCGGCACTCATTGGGGAATCCCCCCGCACGAAAGCCAGCAATTTGGTGCCAGTTATTACGGAAACTGCTATTGGTAAGCGGACCAGTATGACTGTATTTGGTAGTGATTACGATACCCGTGACGGCTCCTGCGTACGGGATTATATTCACGTGATGGACCTAGCTGCTGCTCATACTGCTTGCCTTCGCTATCTCATGGCAGAAAAAAACACCGCTCCCAATGAAATTTTCAATGTGGGAATTGGGGATGGTGTTACCGTTCTGGAAGCAATCAATGCTTTTGAAAAAGTGACAGGACAAAAACTGAATTATACGATTGGTCCAAGGCGGGCGGGAGATGTGGTAAGCATCTATGCCAACCGTGACAAAGCAGAGCGACTATTGGGTTGGATACCAATGAGAGACATTGAAGAAATTATGCGTTCAGCTTGGGCTTGGCAGTGCAAAGTGGGCAGTTAATGGCTATTTTACCAACCTGATTGTCAGTGGGTACTTGAAAAACTTGCCTTCATTAGCCTTGACAGTTGCGATTATTGCACATACGAATGCCATGATTCCTACTGCTATCATGGTGAAAAAGCCGATTATTATAAACATCAAAATGAAGGAAGCGAAAGCGTAAATCGCCACTGATATCTGGAAGTTGAGCGATTCCATGGCATGTTTCCTTACGTATGGCGACTCATCTTTTTTTACGATGTAAATGACAAGCGGTGCTATGAACCCAGCAACAATGGTCAAAATATGCGACAGAATTGCCATCGTTTTTTCATCAGGTGTCGGTAAGTACTCTTCTTCAAAATAGTCCAGTGTTTCCATAAATCAACATGTTAAATTGGTGAAAATTACTGCAACCAAATTGTGGTGAGCAGGTAATTTGTAAGGCGAAAAAACTGTTTTAATGTCACAAATCAAAGGTTTGGCGTATTAATCCAAATATTTTGCTCAAACCACTCGACTTGACAGTTGTTTGACAAGGATAAATAGGAAGTCCAAGGCTGGTGTCTTACATTTGCGAAAATTTAAAAGCCATGAAAAAAATTTATATAGTTGCCTTGATAATGATGGTCGCAGCGGCCTTCATGCTCATCAAATCTCCGCCTGAGGTAACCACCTATTCTGATTTTTCCGTCGCAAAATCTACACAAAAAGAAGTGAAAATCGCTGGGCAACTTGCCAAGGACAAGGAAATGTACTACGAGCCCAACAAAGACCCTAATTTTTTCACTTTTTACATCCGTGACAATAAGGGCGAAGAGGCCAAAGTGGTGCTTTTGGCTGCCAAGCCTAAAGATTTTGAAATGTCCGAACAAATCGTCGTAACTGGCAAAATGAACGGCGAGAACTTTGTGGCTTCGGATGTCCTGTTGAAATGCCCATCGAAGTACAAAGACGAAGAAGTTTATATCAAATCTGAAAAAGGCTCGTGAAATGTGGTTTAGAAGGTTTAGCGGAGTTTAGAAGGTTTTCTGAGGCCCATCTATTCTTCTAAACCTCCTGAACTCCACTTAACCTCCACAATGGAAGAACTCAAATACATCGGCGAAGCTTTAATTTACAAGCAGCTTGGCCATTTTTTTCTCGTTTTTGGTTTCGTGACAAGCCTACTGGGTGCAGTGGGCTATTTTTTTGCTACGCAACGCCGACACCTGTCCGAGTACCAAGGCTGGCGTAAAATTGGCCGTTGGGGTTTCATACTTCATGGCATCAGTGTATTTGCCATCATGGCCACCATCACAGCGGCAATGGTCAACCACAGGTTTGAATACCAATATGTTTGGCAACACGTCAGCGAAGACCTTCCTTTTCAATACATTTTTTCTGCATTTTGGGAAGGGCAGGAGGGCAGCTTCCTGCTTTGGATGTTTTGGCACGCTGTACTTGGTGGCATTCTTTTGTTTCGGGCAAAAAAATGGGAAGCCCCAGTACTTTCAATTATCTCGCTGGTTCAGGCCTTCATTTTCACGATGATTGTCGGCATCTATTTTACCGATGAAATCAAGATGGGCAGCAATCCGCTCCTCTTGTTGCGTGATACTATGGACATCCCGCTTTTTGCCAACGCCGACTATGTGAAACTCATCCAGGGCAACGGCCTTAACCCGTTGCTCCAAAATTATTGGATGACTATCCATCCGCCAACCTTATTCCTTGGCTTTGCCTCCACAGTTGTACCGTTCGCTTTCGCATTTGCTGGCCTTTGGACTAAGGAATACAAAGCATGGATGAAACCCGCATTGCCATGGGCTTTGTTTAGCGGAGCCATCCTTGGTACTGGCATTTTGATGGGTGGTGCTTGGGCCTACGAAGCGTTGAGCTTTGGCGGCTATTGGGCATGGGATCCAGTGGAAAATATGTCCCTCGTTCCTTGGATTTTATTGGTGGCAGGCATCCACACGCACCTTGTGGCTCGCAGCACAGGGTATTCCATCAAAAGTACTCTGCTTTTTTACACAGGTACTTTTGTAATGATACTCTACTCGACTTTCCTTACCCGTAGCGGTATCTTAGGAGACACTTCCGTCCATGCATTCACTGAACTAGGATTGGAGACTCAGTTGACTTCATTCATGATTTTCTTTACAGCCGCCGCTATTTTTCTGCTCATTTTACGAAGGAAAGACATGCCTTCCTCGAAGGAGGAAGAAGCATTGCCATCCAAAGAATTCTGGATGTTCATCGGTTCGTTGGTACTGCTGTTTTCGTCGGTCATTATCACAGCATCCACTTCACTGCCAGTAGTCAATAAAATCACAAAAATTTTTGACCCCGAATTCAAGGGTTATACCATCAGCGACCCCATTTCGCACTACAATAAATATATGCTCTGGATAGGGGTATTTATTGGTTTGCTGAGTGGCGCTGCGCAATTCCTCCGCTATAAGGAATTCAATTTTGCTTCGCAAAAAACCAAGTTTGCGAAGCACATCGGCATAGCTTCAGTAGGGGCTGTAGCCCTAACTGTGCTGTCAAGTTTTTGGATAAAACTGGGTGAGTGGCAATTTTGGCTCCTGATGTTTACGGGGCTTTTCACGGTAGTGGCCAACACAGATTATATTTTCAGCTTCGCAAAACGCAACCTGAAGTTGGCGGGTTCAGCCTTTTCTCACATTGGCTTTGGTATAATGGTGGCGGGCATTATTGCCTCTGGCCTGAACAAGCAGCACATCTCCAGTAACCCAGTGGCGCAAGCAGGATTGCTCGACGCCGAGATGCTGCAAAAAAATGTACTGTTGTTCAAAAATATGCCGATGTACATGAGCGGCTATCAGGTCACTTACAAAAAGGATACACTGGAAGGCAACCTTCGTATTTTCACGGTGAACTACGAAAAACTGGACTCTACCGGCAAAGTTGTCGAGGATTTCAATGTGTACCCGCAGGCGATTTACGACAACAAGGTGACCGAGGTAAAAGCATACAACCCGTCCACTAAGCGTTATTTTGGAAAAGATATTTTCACGCACCTGATGATGCCGCCTTCAGAAACGAGCGACAAGGCAGCGCAGGAGCAGGAGAGTAATCTCGTTTATCGGCCTTACGAAATAGGTGGTGAACCCATCTCCATCATTGACTCCATCGAAACTCAGTCTGGCAAAATGGTTGGTTCGGAGACCAAAGTTTCCGTTGTTGGTGTAAATTATCATCCTACGCACCCAGATTACGAGCCTGCTGAGGGTGATTTTGCAGTGGGTGTAAAACTGGGATTTGAGAAAAAAGACACAACTTTCTTTGCTGAACCGATGGTTTACCTGCGAGGCAAAATGTGGGGCTCGCTGCCCGTGCAACTCAATGACCTTTCGATGAAAGTGAGGTTGCCTGAAGCAACACTGGTGCGGTTTCTGGAGGCTGACAAGGATTTGAATTATAAGAAATTCATTTTCAAAAATGGCCAATCGATTACCTTGAATGGAAAAAAAATCACATTTGCAGGCGTGAACAAAGCTCCGGACGTCCCCACCCAAAAAGGCGATGTGGCAGTCTCAGCTGTGATGAAAATAACTGATCCAAATTATGGTGAAGAACGCACGGCGGAACCAGTATTCATTATCCGCAATGGTGAGATCATCACGGAGAAAAGTGAGTTGCCATCAATGGGCCTACATTTTTATTTGACCAAAATAGACCCAACTTCTGAATCCTTCGAACTGCAAATAGCCGAAGGTAAAGCCAGTGACAAACCAATTCCTGTTGAGATTGCTCAGAAGTCTTTCCGCACAGATTATATCGTTTTAGAATCCATCGTGTTCCCAGGCATCAACTTATTTTGGATTGGTTCTGTCCTAATGATGGGAGGCTTGGCGCTGGCCATGTTCCGAAGGAGAGCAGAGAAAAATGCTAGTTCGGCAGAGCAGCAGCCAATAGGAGCCTGAAACCAAGATGCATCATGAGGATTGTACTAATCGGGGCTGGAAATGTAGCAACCCACTTCGGAAGAAAGCTGATGGAAGTTGGGGAGCAAGTTATTCAGGTTTTCAGTAGAAACCGTTTGAAAGCGCTGCAATTGGCAAAGGAATTGGAGGCGGCGGCTACCAACGATTTTGCGGAAATTAATACTGATGCTGATTTGTACATACTTGCAGTGCATGACGATGCAATTGGAGAAATAGCAGCACAACTTGCTGAAAATGGAATTACCGACAAATTAATCGTACATACTTCTGGAGCTACACCAATGCGTGTTTTTGAGGCAGCAAGCACTTTAAAACGGGTTGGCGTTTTCTACCCTTTGCAGACATTTTCCAAAATCAGAAAACCGGATTTTCAAAAAATCCCTATCTGCATAGAGGCAAGGCAGGAAGATGATTTGACTATATTGCTCAACCTTGCCCATAATCTCAGCAACAAAGTTTACCATATAAATGATGAGCAGCGAGCATCACTGCACTTGGCAGCGGTCTTCGTCAATAATTTCACCAACCACCTATTTGCCATTGGTGAAAAAATCCAAACCGACAGCGGACTGCATTTTGAAATGCTCCTGCCACTTATCCACGAAACGGTGGCAAAACTGACGGAAGGCCCTCCTGCTGTCATGCAAACGGGGCCAGCCATTCGGCATGATGAAGCAACGATTCTTCGGCATTTGCACTTATTGAGTGGACAGCCAACACTTCAAGAGATTTATCAGATCATGACCAAAAGCATTCAACAGACATTATGAGAATCATTGGAAATATTGACCATCCCAGCTTAAAAATCACTGTTTTTAAAATGGACAACAAACTTTCGGTAAAATTTGAAACTGGGCTTTACGAGCAGACTTTCAAATTTCGGGAAAGCAACGAATTGAATGATTTTGCATCAATGCAACAGCTCGTAGATGAGCAATTTTTAAGAGCAGTAACAAAAAATTTTGCAAAGATGCACCAAGAGAAGAATGAGGCGCTAGGCAGGTTTTTACCGAAGGAAGTGGATACGGAATTTGAGGAGATTATTTGAAAGAATGTTTAAGGGTTTGAGTCAGACAAGTTAGCTAACTCAAACCCTTAAATATGCTTAATTACTGTTCTTGTACTGTTCCCAGCTAGTAGTCATGTAAGTATCTTCTGAAACGAATTTCAATTCCTTCGTAAGCATTGGGGCATCCTTATAGCCCGGAGAAATCAAAATCCGTTCGTAGGTTGGCGTCAGGTAAACATAGCTTGGGTAACCGAGGCGGCCGTCCAAGAGTTCATAAGCCAATTTGTGAAAGCCACCACGTCCGCCAGCAGTGTATGAGAAAGTTGTTCCTTGGAAAACTACGTCTTCTTTTTGCTCAGCGTTGAACTTAACAGGGTAAAAATTTGCGTTGATGTATGAAACAACACCTGGGTCTTTGAAAGTGGAGGCGTCCATTTTTTTGCACCAGCCACACCAGTCGGTGTAAAAATCGATCAGGATTTTCTTAGGCGCCTTTTCATTGGCTTTGATAGCTTCGTCCCAAGTCATCCAAGCGACTTCGCCAGCAGCTGTATGTTTGGCAGCATTATCAGCCACATCATTCTTGGGCATAAAAGCATAAATGAAGCCCACAGCGACAACAGCAAGGGCAACTAGCAAAACTTTTTTCATTGTTGATAATTTAATGTGTTCAAGGTAAAAAGGTGCCGTCAGTGAAATTTTAGGAACGGCAGTTATTGCTAACTTGCAACGAAAGTACCAATTTCTTCAAATCACCCCAAAACAGGATGTTTGTTTAATCAAACTTTAACTTTATTTCAAAATCATGCGAAAAATCGTGGTGGCAGTGGCTGGTTCGAGTGGTTCCATCTATGCCAAACTTCTTTTTGAACGGCTTTTACAAATCAAATCGCAATGGAAATCCGTGGGGGTAGTCATGAGCAAAAACGCCCAACTTAACTGGCAACTTGAACTGGGGAACGAAGCCTATCGAGATTACCCTTTCGATGTCTATGAAAAGGATAATTTTGCCGCTCCATTTGCATCAGGGTCAGCCAAGTACGATACGATGATTGTCTGCCCCTGCTCCATGGGAACGATGGGCAGGATAGCTGCTGGAGTGTCAGATGACCTGTTGACCAGGGCTGCAGATGTGATTTTGAAAGAACGCCGCCGGCTGATTTTAGTGCCCAGGGAAACGCCATTCAGTTTGATTCACTTGCGCAACATGACTACCATCACGGAAGCAGGGGGCATCATCTGCCCAGCAATTCCATCATTTTACAGCCAACCAAAAAGCATGGACGAACTGGCTGCAACCGTTGTGGACAGGGTGCTGGATTTGGCAGGTTTTGAATTGGAAACCTTCCGATGGAATGAATAAATGCCAGCAGCTTTAATTATTTTCTACTTTAGAAATGAAACAACAAATCGAAATAATTTACGAAGATGATGACTTGGTGGTGGTTAACAAACCCGCCAACCTGCTTACAATACCCGACCGTTTTTCACCGGACAAACCGAACTTGTACCACATGCTTGGGAATGAGTTTGGGAAAATATTTACCGTTCACCGCCTCGACCGGGAAACCAGCGGCATACTGCTTTTTACCAAAAACGAAGAGGCGCACAAGGAAATGTCCAAACAGTTCATGGGCCGCACAGTGGAGAAGATCTACTTTGCTTTGGTGGATGGCGTCATGCACCAAGCAGAAGGTACCATCGACAAGCCGCTTGGTCCACACCCAACTCACCCGGAAAAAATGGCCGTAGTGCACGGTGGAAAACCTTCACGGACTAATTATAAAGTCACAGAGACCTTCAAAAACTATTCTTTCATTGAATGCAGCATCGAAACTGGGCGGACGCATCAGATTCGGGTGCACCTTCACGCAATTGGTTATCCGCTGGCCGTTGACCAGTTGTACGGTCGTCAAAGTGCTTTTTACCTTTCAAAAGTTAAATTGCGCAAGTTTAAACTTAGCAAAGAAGTGGAAGAGGAACTACCCATCATGTCCCGAACCACGCTCCATGCAGGCAAGTTAGTTTTTGACCACCCGACCACAGGTGAGCGCATGACCATCACTGCGGATTTGCCAAAGGACTTCGCTGCGGTTGTAAAACAACTGAGGAAATGGGGAAAGGCGAATGATTAAATTCTTCGCTGATTTGAAGTTGGGAGAGGTGTACAGAATCCATGTGGATGCAGTTGGATATGGGGTTTTAAATGACACAATTGGAAGTTAAAAAATAGAAAAATTCAAAAGCCACTTGCAAACATTTGCAAGTGGCTTTTGACAATAACTAAAATAATGTAGCCTAGATTATTGGGCTTCTGTTGGATCTTCCATCAGCGTGAACACCCGTTCTACTGGATTTAACGGAGTTTTGACTTCATTTCCGTCCTTGTCGATAAGGGTCAGCTTCACCTTGTTGTCACCCATTGGCAAACCTTCGATGAAAACTGGCTCCCATTTGTCCAAGGTAAATTCTTTTTCACCATTTACCAGAGCTTTCACCTTGTAGCCATCTGGACTTAGGGTGACATTCGTCAAATAAAAATCAAGCATCACCTTGTCAGTTTCCGCCTTGCCAACGTATTTTCCTTTTGGGCGGCTGTAGAACAGCATGGGTTCATTGACGATTGGTCCATTGTAAATGCTCCCATCCTTGATAACGGCCTTGTAGGCCATGCCTGCCCCTGGTGTTTTGATGCTCTCGTGGTAGCTTCTGCCCAAAAACGCCAACATATAGTGTTCGCCATCATCAACTGCTTTTTCAAAAGTCGGATCGTACACCGCATCATACGGGCCATTGTCAATGATAAGATGGACATGCTGGCCATCTTTTGAATTAGCGCACATCTTCTGTTCTGCATCTGGCGTTTGCTGCTTAAGCTGGTAATTCATGGGGCGAAAAAGGAACTTGCCCTTCTCGTATCCCCAAGACAGCGTCGCATTTGGAAACTCCGTGGACGCAGGGAAAGGGCTGAGGTGAATATCGCCTGTGGAGGGTGCTGCGGCTTCCGTTGTGGTGTCAGACGCAGTAGCATCGTCGCTAGTTTCATTGTTTGCATCGTTTCCGCAAGATGCAAAAAACAAAGCTTGGGTAGTGATTGCCATCAAAAGAAAAAACATCTTTGCTTTCATGTCAAAACTTGTTTTTGTTTGTTGTTTAAAATTGAGGGGCAAAACAAAGGCTTTGCCTCGTTGTATCTTTAAAAAGGGAATTTCAGCCGGAAAGTTCAAGCCGACAGCTATTCTAACTAGTTGATTTTCAATTCACTCTAACAAAAAAACGGATTGGATTCAATCCTTCACCCCATCAAACCTTCAAACCTTACAATATGGTCGCATTAAAAGTAGAAGGCATGGACTGCGCATCTTGCGCAGCAAACATAACTAGGTTTTTGGAGAAAAAAGGCCTGCAAAAAGTCAACGTTGATTTCTCATCTGGTGAAGTCGTTTTTGAACAACCAAAAGACGAAGTTCCCCTCGATTTGGTGGCCGAAGGTATTAACAAACTTGGCTACCACGTTGTGGACGACGGCGGCGAACCCTTCTGGAACCTAGAACACAAACTTCTTTTTTGTGCCATTTTCACCATTCCATTGTTGGGCTCGCACCTGCTCATGATGGCGGACATCCATATCCTTCAAAATGCTTGGGTGCAGTTTGCGCTTTGCCTACCGGTTTATGTTGTTGGTTTTTTGCATTTCGGAAAAACCAGTTTGGGTGCTATCCGCAACGGCACTACCCACATGGACATTCTGATTTTCATTGGTTCTACAGCAGCTTTTGTTTACAGTACCTTCGGTGCTGTACTGAACGAACCCAATTACCTTTTCTTTGAGACCAGCGCTACTATCATCACGCTGGTTTTGCTTGGCAATTGGTTTGAAAAACGGGCGGTAAAACAGACGACTTCTGCTATTGAAGACCTGACAAAGCTGCAAGTCGAATTTGCGAAGAAAATAATGCCCAGTGGTACAGTTGTCACCATTGAAGCGAGTGAAGTGTTGCCTGGCGACTGGCTACAAGTGAACGAAGGCGACAAAATCCCGGTAGATGGAACTGTACTGAAAGGCTCAGCTGATGTGGACGAGTCTATGCTGACTGGAGAGAGCTTGCCCGTCAGCCGGATCATTGATGACCGGGTACTAGGTGGAAGCCTTGTGAGCAGTGGCAGCATCACAATTGCGGCTATTGCTACTACCCGTGATACGACGCTCAGTCAAATGATTGAATTGGTCAAATCGGCACAGATTAATAAACCAAATATCCAACGCTTGGCCGACCGCATCAGCGGCATCTTCGTGCCAGTAGTCTTGGGCATCTCCGTGCTCACCTTCCTACTAGCCGTTTTTGCTTTTGGTCTTGCTCCACAAAAAGCCATGCTCAATGCCATCGCTGTACTAGTCATTTCTTGCCCTTGTGCGATGGGCCTAGCCACGCCAACTGCTGTCATGGTGGGAGTAGGGCGACTGGCAAAAAACGGGATTTTAGTAAAAGGAGCTCAAACGCTGGAGCTTTTTGCTGGCATCAAAAACTTTGTCTTCGATAAAACTGGAACCCTGACCACTGGCGATTTCAAAATCAAAAAAATCAGCTACCAAACAGATAGTCATGCAGACATCAACGCTGCAATGTTGAAGATGGAGCGGCACAGCTCGCACCCGATAGCCCAATCTTTGGTAAAAGAATTAACCGAGCGGGGCCGGATTGGCGAAGCAAACGTCTCCAAAATCAAGGAGCTGAAGGGGCAGGGCATTACTGCGCAAGATCAAGAAGGCAACGAGCTTCGACTTGGTTCGCACCGCTTCGCTGCGCCCAATGCAGAGGCAGGGGATGCATCCCTTTTCTTCGCAAAAAATGAGAAACTGCTTGCCACCGTTGAAATCGAGGACGAATTGAAGCCAGAAGCTGGGGCGCTGATGGATTCGCTTCGCAATACCGACCGAACGCCCATCCTGCTTAGTGGCGACCGTCAAGCAAAAACAGCACAGGTAGCCCAACAACTCGGTATTGAGCGGTTTTATGCAGAACAGTTACCTGCTAATAAACTGGACATCATCCAAAAACTGAATGCAGAGGCTCCCACTGCCATGATTGGTGATGGCATCAATGATGCTCCAGCACTGGCGCAGGCTACCCTCGGCGTCAGCCTCAGCAATGCCTCACAGGCTGCCATGCAATCCGCCCAAATCATCCTGCTGAACGGCAACTTGGATCGCCTCGGCCATGCACTGGCCATCTCAACTGCCACGCTTCAGACCATCAAACAAAATTTGTTCTGGGCCTTTGCTTACAACATTATAGCTATCCCAGTAGCAGCAATGGGCTTCCTTAATCCGACCTGGGGGGCACTTTTCATGGCATTTTCCGATGTAGTGGTGATTGGGAACTCGATTTGCTTGAAAAGCCGCAAGGTGTGAGGGGATTAAGATTTACGACTTTCTATTTGGGAGGTATACTTTTTTGGTATATTGCGCAGTGCACAGGAGAGTGAGGAACGGCTTTCCAGAAAACACACCGTTGGTTTAGAAAAGTACTATGCCTGTCTAGAAAGCCGTTACTACCTTTCAGAAAATATCAAGATGGAACAGGAATAATTACTATAATTTTCTTTAAATGATTTGAATAATCCAGAAGTCTAATTAATTTTGCCTTTGCGACATATAAATTTACTTTTAAATGATTTTATTGAATAAGTCTAATAAAAATTAGACAATTAAATGCTATTGTTATTTTTTATTTGACAATGTAGATTCCTTATTAATTGAGATTTAAATTATGATATGGATAGTGAAATGGGAATTATTAATTCAGAGCTGAGTAGTTGAGTTAATGATTTGATTAATCTTACAATACAATAATATCACAATATTTTATGAGCAGTATTAATAATATCAAAGGATTTTTGAGGGCTTATAAGACTGTATCAGGTTTTTCTCCTGATACAACCGATTTTAATGATGATATACTTGATTCTAGAATAAATAAGGAGCAATTTCTTAAAATGCTTTATTCATCAAGAGAGGCAGTTAAGCTAATTCGTCAAGAAATTTTTCTACATCCAGGCAATCTTATTTGCATAGCAGGTCCAAGAGGTTGTGGCAAAACCTCAATTGGATTGAAAGCTAAGCAGGAGCTCTCTGAAAGGACAGCATTTAGAAATTTTATTATACCTATAGATGTTAGGAGGGATGATGCAATTAGAACTATTGGTACTGACAAAAAAGTTCATGCTTTTTTTACAAATAAGATATTAAATAGGTATAAAAGGGTGTTCCAGCCCAATCCATGGGATCAAGAAAATAACCCTGAAATAAAATTAATGAATTTTATTTTAAATCCACTCCAAACAAATAATAAACCCGAAGAATTATTTGATGAATTCGTTGATGAAGTTAGTGAATGTATTGGCATAATGCACGAGTATCATAAAAAAACAAGACCCAACGATTATCTGAATTTTTTTGTTGAAAAGTTTCATGAAATCGAAATTCAAAATTTATTTAAGAGAGTAAAATCTAAACTTCAAATAATTCATTATTCTTTTGCTGTACAAGAAATTTTTAATTATCAAAGGCAAGTTATTTGGATTGACAATTTAGATAAATTGCCTAATGAAGAACAAATAACCTTGCTTGAGGCAGTTACCGAAATTAAACGTTCTGTAACAGATAATATTGTAATAGTTGTGGCAATTAGAGAGGAGAATATTTTCCGTGTTGAACACTTTGAAGATTTTGCCCCCCCATATACAACAACAATTTATTGGGAAAACCCAAATGAATTTGAAAATGCCAAAACATATGAGGCATTTAATATGCCTGTGGTTTCAGATGAAATATTTAAAGATATAATAAATAGAAGGTTTTTGTTTTCTAAAATATTTCAAGAGAATTTAATTCATAAATTAAAAGAAGAAATTTCTTCGCTATCTAAATTTGTTACAGAAGAAAATATTAAAAAAATAAAAGAAAACACTGAAATAATTAGATCTCTTTCAACTCCTATAAATGAAGCTGAAATAAAAGAGTTGGAAATTTTAAAAGATAAAGTTTCTGAAGTCATATTGATGGAAAAAGGTTGTTATTTAAGCAATAATTCTCTTAGGCAAATGCTTCCCTTGCATAGAGATTTTTTACTCCATCTTGTCGAAAAAAACAATGATAAAGATATACCTCTTGAAGCTAATAAGTTACCTCTTTGGTTTCTTCAGACTGAATTTTTATATTTTATTACATTGCATAGCAAAAATTCTACTTTTATTCAATATGATATAGTTAATCATTACAATGAGCCTAATACTCAAAATAATAGTATTATTTGTTTCTGCCCGCATTTGGTCTTAACTTGCATTTGGAACTACTGTATAAAAAATATTAGGCAAGCTAATTCTACCGTCACATTACCTTCCGTTGAATACATAATTAATACTTTAATGAGATTGGAATTTGAAAAGGAAGATATTCTTAAAACAATATTTAGATTATTTCATTCACCAGGGGGCAAGAGCAATTATATAACGATTGAGACAAAAAAATACGTAAGAGATTACAATAGTATTGATTTAAATAGTAAACTTAAGATAAATTACAAAGGTAAGTCAGTATTGAACAGCCTTTCAATTTCATTTGGATACTTTTATGCCCTAGTTGTTAACCGACATGGGTTCGATGATAAGCATTTAGATCCAACTAAAACTGTTCAATACGGCAATCAAGTTCTAAGAGTGATAGAAGAAATGGCTCAAAAACACTTATATTCTTTATTGTATATAAGAAAAAAAGTTTACAAGAATAGCAAGGGTTGGTTGGAAGATTATTACCTGACATATGGAATACCCTTCCACCCTCTTTTTAGTAGAAATTATGATGCAATAGGAAAGAAAATTATCGTTAATTCAAAATATAAACATGCCACATATGTGGAGGCACTTTTAGATTCTTTTATCCCTTATTTTTCTCAATTTTATGCTATAAGAAGTAATCTTGAAAACTTAAGGATTAAATATGTTAAGGCTTTATCTGGACTTGCAGATATGTCAATTAATACTTCTGAAGAAATAAATTTATTGGAATTATGAAAAATAGGAAAATAGAAGATTTGTTCACAATAATAAGTTCGAACCCTGACTCAAAGGAGTCAAAAATTGCTAAAGCTGAGTTAGATTTTATTCAAACCTCTGAGATGATTAAATACAATAAAAGATTATCAGCCTATACAATTATAGTTTGCCTAGCAACAGTAGTGCAAGCTTTAGCGGCAGTAATAAATTTATATTTGGTAGTGTCAAGCAAATAATGAAGCTTATCACTAGAGTTGTTTTGATATAAGAGCTTGATTTTCAGGTAGTGGATTTTTTACTTCAAATTGGAAATCCACCTGCTTTGCAGGTGGTAATGTTATTTGGCTTTGTCTTTTAACTTTACGAAATGATCAAGTACAAGAAACATGCCCTCGTCGTTTGGTAATGTAATTTCCACATAGTTTGGACGCCTAATTACTGGTTTAGGATTTTGAATGGGGTCATCAAAACCTAGTTGAGCATGACATAAAAATGCTTTATGAATGGAAGGACTGTGAGGTGATAGAACTAAAAGTCTAGCCCGAACACTTGCATCTGCTGTGTCAATTCAGCCCAAGGTCTCAGTTTCAACCTTGATGGAAGTTTTATAGACAAGCTGGCAATCAAGTAATTCAAAAGCTATCCCAGGCTAAAACAAAAGCCCATTGGAGGAACCACTTTGGTCTAGGGGATATTTTGTCAACACGATTGGCATTAATGAAGACCTCATTCGGCGGTATTTTAAATACCAAGAGGAAGAGGATAAATAGGAAGAAAACAATCGTGACAATTATACACTTTTTGAATAAGTTTTTGGCAGAGCCTCTGGGGCTATCCCCTATTCTTCAAGCCACATGCTTTGCAGGTAGTAATTTACTAAAATCCCTCACTTAATTTTATTAAGTGAGGGATTCCATTTTATGGAATTGAACTTTAATCATAACGGCCTTACCCATACATTCCGATAACTAATCGGCTCGCTAGGGTCACCGTGCGCTTGCAATCGAATCGGAGATGGCCCATGAGCTACGTATGGTTGTTTTCCAATCCAAGGTGTTTGCCCAGTAATTTCAGTGTGGTCTTGAACCAATATCCCATTTTGAATAACAGTGACATATGCTGGAGATTTAAGACTGCCATCTTTGTTAAAGCGTGGTGCTTTCCATATAATGTCATATGTCTGCCATTCCCCTGGCTTTTTACATGCATTTGCCAAGGGTATAGACTGTTTATACACTGAACCACATTGGCCGTTTACATAGGTGCTGTTATTGTAATTGTCAAGCACTTGCACTTCATAACCTGTCTCAAAATACTTGTCTTTTTTGCCCAGATATGCAAGGAACACCCCGCTGTTCCCCCTTAACTGGCTTTCACCAGTGATGTTTGTTGGCGTCCGCCATTCCAAGTGCAACTGATAATCCATGAATTTTTGCTTGGTCATGATGCCTCCTGTTTTTTTGTTGACGGTCATGATGCCTCCTGCAATATCCCAACCAGCAGCCTTTGTACTGTCATCTCCGTACCATGCGTCAAGGTTGTCTCCACCGAACAACACAATGGCATCAGAGGGGGCTGACTGTGGCGTGGCCCCTGGTGTTACTATTGGTGGAACTGGTGTATAAACCTCTGTCTTGGCAGCTTCTCTGGCTAAATCATCCCAATTTGGTTCTTGTGAAAATGTGCTAATTGAAACTAGCAAGGACAAGGAAAATAAGAAGAAATGTTTTTTCATGCTCTGAATTTTATCTAGTAAACATTATGTGATTAAAAAATGAAGTTTGAGGCAAGGGCGAAGGTAAGAATAAGGAAAGTGAAAAATTAGATAGATTTTTAATAAAGCAGGATAGGCGGGAGTATATTTTTTGAAATAAAGAATGCTGCATTAAATTAAATAGATAAAGGCGGAACGATTGGATTCATTCCGCCTTTATCTACAGTATAAGTTATAATGATTATTATTTAGGAGCCATATTAGGATTTAACAAATCATAAAACTGATTCAATTTAGGCATTATTATAATCCGCGTACGACGGTTGGCAGAGCGACCTTCCGCAGTAGTGTTAGGCATCAATGTATTATATTCTCCACGCCCTGCTGCGATTAAGCGGTTAGGGTCAACATGATGAGTGTTTTGCAAGGCACGTACCACTGACGTTGCCCTTTTAACACTTAAATCCCAGTTATCTTCCATGCAAGAAGTTTTAATGGGCACATTATCGGTATAACCTTCAACCATAACCTCTACGTCGGGACGTGATTCTACGATTTTGGCAATTTTCCCCAATACTTCATTGGCTCTAGAAGTAATTTTGGCACTACCGCTTTCGTACAACATTTTGTCAGAAAGGTTAATAAATACAACGGTTTTGTCCACTTTTATCTCTACATCTTTATCTTCAATGCCATCCTTAAGAACACTTTTCAAATTGACGGAAAGCGCTAAATTAATGGAGTCTGCTTTGGATTTAGCGGCTTGCAACAAATGGATGTACTTGTCCTTTTGCTCCAGTTGCGACAGTGTTTCTTTAATATTATTGTTAGCGGATTGGGAAAGAACTGTAAGGTCGCCAACTTGACTCAACTGTTTATCTCTCAGTGCTTTACAGTCGGCGAGTTGTGAACGAAGATCGTCCAACTGTGATTGACGATTCTGAGCAGTATTTTGACTGGTAGCTAGTTCTTGCTGGCAATTTGTCAATTTGGCCATGTATTCGTTCAGGCTAACGCCGCATTTACCAAGGTCTTCATTGGCTTTTGCTAGCTCTGACTGAACGTTCATGAATTTCTTTTTGCTGACGCATGAGGTGGTCATCAGACCAATGCAAAGTAGAAAGGCTAAAATGGATGGGAATCTCATAATTTAGTTGATTTGGTGAAGGAATTACTAATTATTCAATTGACTTACTCAATATAAATGAGTAAAACTTTAATAGTAGAAAGGTGCTACCCCCAGTATGTTCAAATCTGTAGTTTAATTTATGAGATTGTATGGCTGGTAGAATTTACGGCTTTGAAGTTTTTGCTACTAATTCAAGTATTATTAATCAATTTGGCAGAATAAAAAAGCGATAGGATTGCACTAGCCAATCCTATCGCTGCAAAGTTTTATAATTTGAAAATAAGTGGGAAACTATTTCGGTATAGTAAAAGAAAAGACTGTGCCATCACCTAATCGAGAACTAGCCCAAATTCTTCCACCGTGCTGTTTTACTATTTTTTGACAAGTAGCCAAACCAATGCCTGAGCCTTCATATTCAGCTTTGGAATGTAGCCGAGTAAATACCTCGAATATTTTTGACAAATTATCTTCATTAATGCCAATACCATTGTCTGAAACTTCAAAAAGCCAATACTTCTCATGGTCTTTTGCCTCAATAATGACTTCTGGAATTCTATCTTTGGAACGAAATTTCAAAGCATTATTGAGTAGAT
Organism: Bacteroidota bacterium; assembly: GCA_016124585.1. Classification (GTDB taxonomy): domain Bacteria; phylum Bacteroidota; class Bacteroidia; order Chitinophagales; family Saprospiraceae; genus UBA6168. The sequence goes on from WGNL01000030.1 coordinate 132,868, forward strand.
TCTGAAACAACTGAGCCATTTTGGGACGTACTGCAACTATTGTTTCAGGCAAATTGACAACAGTAATTTTAGCATTGGTTTCTTCGATAAGTTTACGAAGATTCTGAACTTGGATTAGATTAAGCGTATGTCCAATATTGACATTTTCAAGTGCTTGTTCTGTTTGAGCTGAAACCTTTGAATATTCCAACAAATCCTGAATTAACTTCGACATACTTTCCACGCCAGAAATGATGTAACCCATAAATTCTTTCGAACCTTCCTTTAAATTATCAGCTTCAGCAACTTTGAGCAATTGTGCAAAATTTTGAACGGTACGCAGTGGTTCTTTTAAATCATGCGCTGTAGCATGTGCAAACTGTTCCAACTCATTATTGCTGGCAATATAATGCTCCAATTCTTTCACTTTATTGGCCAACGCATCTTTCGTGGATATTAACTCTGTTATATCACGCACAATAATTTGCAGGTATATATCCTCTTCAATATCGAATCGGCATACAGTCACATCAGTATCAAAAAGCTCCCCATTTCTGCGTTTATGTTGCCAATAAAAGTTTTGAACTTCCCCTGCCATGGCGGCTTGAACCTTAGCTGAAATACCATCCAATGATTTACGGCCTGAAGGTTGGTAGTCTGGCGAAAGGTCTAGCGGAGTATTCTTGATAAATTCTTCTTTTGGGTAGCCAAACATCTCAACGATTCGATTATTGCAGTCCGTAAACACGCCTCCTCTCACGATGATAATCCCATCATTTGACTGATCGAACAAGGCTTTGAATTCTTTTTCTGAACGCTCTAGCTCCTTCTGAGAATTGGATTGAATGTGTAAGTTTTCTACCTCGATAGTAGATGCTAACAAGCTGGTTTGATTCATAGTCAACAAAGTATTTAGTCATTTATAAACAATGGGCGGGAAGCTGAGCAAAAACGAAAATCATGCCGTTTTCTGAAAGAAAAAAGCGGTTTTTGGACAAGTTACATCTTGAATTTGTCTGGATTTTAGTTGGGAATTTTTAACCAAAGCAGGGGATTATATGAACTATTCAAAATGCTGAAAGCAATGAGTTGGTGTACTTTCTCAACTTCAGGTTTCTAATTTCCGCTACCTTTAGCCCCGCTTAAAACGCCACCATGCAGAGTCAAATCGTAAAAAACGCAGAAACTTATGTACTCAACTTGCTCAAACAGGGCTTAAAGCCTGCGCATGGCTACCATGATTTAAGGCATACGCTTTCAGTGCGGGATGCTTCTCAGGAGTTGGGCAGCCGGTACCGATTGAATGAAGAAGAGCTGGAAATGCTTGAATTGGCGGGACTATTTCATGATACGGGATTCACAAAAACATATGTGGGGCATGAAGAAGTGAGCAAACAATTCGCTACTGAGTTTCTGGAGAAAGAAGGATATCCCAAAGCAAAAATCGAGCAGGTAGCCCGGCTTATTGACGTGACAAAAGTTGGGGTAGAGCCAGAGGTTTTAATTGAAAAAATAATCAAAGACTCTGATTTCAATACCAATGGTTCAACATACGAGGAAAAATCTGCGGCACTTCGAAAGGAGTGGGAAGTGTTTTGCGAACAGAAAATGACTGACGATGAATGGTTGGAAAACGGACTAAATTTCTGGGAAAACCACCGTTTTTACACGGGAGAAGCACAGGCGCTGTATGGAGAATCGAAGCGGAAAACTGTCAAATCTTTGCGCAAAAAGGTTGATAAAATAAAGCCCAGTGTTGAAATGCTTGACTTTGCTATCAGCAAGAGCAAGAGTGCTCAGATGATGTTCAAGACTACGCTTCGCAATCAGATTGACCTTACCAATATCGCCGACAACAAGGCGAACATTATGCTCAGTATTAATTCGCTGCTCATCACCATCGGCATCCCAATGCTGGCCAGCAACCTAAAAGAGCATCCCAGCCTGGTCTATCCAGCATCTGTTTTATTGCTTACCTGCATCTTGTCTATCGTTTTCGCCACCTTGGCAACTCGTCCTGTTAAAATGCTGGGTCATACCACTATGGATGCAATCGAAAAAGGAAATTCCAATCTGTTTTTCTTCGGAAATTTCTTCTTAATGGAACGGGAAGATTACATCCGCAGCCTCATGCGGGTGATGGAGCACGAAGGCACCATCGACAAATCCATCGTGAACGACCTTTATTTCTTAGGCCGAACGCTTGGCCACAAATACCGTCGGCTTCGCATCACCTACCAAATTTTCATGACGGGTATGGTGCTGACAGTAGTAACTTTTGGCATGTTGTACATGCTGGGGAAATATTGAGATTCTCGAATGTTCTTTAGCAGAGAATCCAAGTAGTGCAGATTTGTATTAGCTAGCCTTCCTCGCACTTTTCCTTCAGCACTTCCCAAAGCCAGTGCTGCAATCTGCTGTCTTCGCAAAATGCGAGTCCAATACATTTTACACAGTCAGCAGCTTCCAACCTACTTCCCAATTTGAAACCCTTGTCCTTCCGCCGCTCAATGAGGTGCGCCGGGGGCATTTCTTCCACGCCCATCAAAAATACAGAAACCCAGAGGTTGCGCTGTAGTGCACGCATCAGGCTGCGGCGGCTGCTTCGCGTATCTCCTTGCTGCTTGAACCGCAGAAAAGCCTTGGCAAAATACCATTTAGCTGAGATTTCATCTGGATATTCCCGTATCAATTGCTCCGCCTCCTTTAGTCTGTTTTCACAAAGCAAACAAGTGAGCAAATATGGACGAAGCTCTAAATCGTCGGTTGGGTTCAGTGCCAGTATTTCACGGAAATGTAATGCCGCCGTTTCATAGTAACCGTTCCTGAACAGCTTTTCCGACAGACTGACTTTTGCCTTAAACCATGTATGCGTTTCAACTTGTTTCCAAGGTTTTCGCTTAAAATCGTCCAACAGTTCGGCCATCATGTCCGAGCCCAACAAGAGGGCCGTGGCGTCCATACTACGCTGGTACCACATCATAGCAGACTCTGCCGTTTCGGCAAGCCCTGCCAATTCGAGACAAGCCTCAGGGCATTGAGGATCAAGCTCAAGGGCTGTGCGGAGATGCTCCATCGCCTTGTCAGCTGATTCTGACCGCCGTGCTTCCAGCACATGCTCTCTGGCCAAAAGCTGTGGCATCAGGTTTGGGTCGATTGCTTTCAATGCATCAAAATGCTTGAAACTCGACTCTTCCTTGAAAAAACGAAAGATGTGGTGAATGGAGCCGCACTCCATTTGTAAGTGAAAAAGCAGGTGCCTGAATTGCTCCAAACTGCGCTGAGTATCAGCAGAAGGGGGAACTTGCATGGGTATTGATGTTCAAACAGGGTGTGTTCTTCAAACTTCTTGTCTTACCCAAATGCATAGGCATATTTAATGCCAATATTAAAATTTATTTTATTTGTAAAGCAATTTATTTCAATTTGTTAGTTGTGGAAATTCTTTTTTAAGTAGAGGGTGGTGAATTACCACTTTCGGAGGTTTCTTGGTTTTATTGAAAAAATAAAGCCAGTTGCCGACTACCGACAACTAGCTTTACTTTTTTGATTTTTATAGAAAATCAATTTTTCACTTGCTTACCTTGGGTTTCGAAAAATGCCTCGTACGGCCAGAATATTTTTTCAAAAACCCTATGCTGGGTAATCATCCAGTCACCTGTGTTGACGTCCGTGTAATATCGTTCCACGACTTCAGAACGCCGTTCACCTGTGTATTTATCCTCCCGATAAGTAGGATAGAACGCAGCTTTACGTTCATTACCTTTCTTATCAGTCAATGATACTACTGAAAATGGCACCATTTGTCGAATGCTATCTTTTTGCGAAAAATCATTGAAAAAGCTCTCAGCCATTAGGCCACCAAATCCTACCAGATACCCTTCGATACGGCCATTGGAAACTGGTTTGTTGATGGCTGGCACATTGCCGTAGAATGGTTTTATATCCCAATTTTTACCGCTGCGTTTTAGCTTAAAAGATTTGTTCCGCTGTTGTGGGTACTCCACGCTCACAGCATCAATTTCTTCAGGCTTGTAGCTGAAAACATATCGGTCACGCCAGTCATCGCCAGTAATATCAAATCGGGTCCTGATTTGACCTTCCATTTGCGGGATTTCCAGAATCATTGGTTGCTCCGCACCATCTAAAATGGCATAGGTGCCACGGGCATCCGCAGTCACACCACCAATATAGTAGGCCCTCAGCAGCTTGTCTCTTTTGCCATAAATTTCGACTTTGATTCCCCTTGCTGCCAATTCTTTAACAATACTTTCTGTAGCTGCTGGCGGTGGCACGGACTGCAATTCTAGGCTAGTGACCGCTTCCAGCAAGTTATCCACTATGAATTTATTTGCCTTCCATTGTTCATTGACCTTCCATCCGTTTCCATCTCTTTCGAGGGTGGTTTTATCACCAGTCCGCTTGGCTATGAAAATTTTTTGGATGTCTTCTTCTGGGACTTTGAAGATACGGTCCCATCCGAGGGTAGATTTGGAAGTGCTTTTGCCACCTAAATAATACCATGCAGTTGCACCGCTCAGCAATGCGAAAATTGCGATGAGCAAATAGTTTTTTTTCATAACTTTTGATTTACTTTTTCAAATGTAAAACGCTTGAATTGAAGCTTGAATCGCTGGTGCTTGCTAAGCATGCATCAAACCAACATTCAGCTGTATAACAATTCGTAGTACTCTTCTAGCATTCTTTTCACTGAAAACTGCTCGTGGGTACTAACCACGCTGTTGCGCATCATTCTGCGCCATTGGTTTTTATCTTCGTAAAATGTTGGCACTACTTCCTTGGTTAAAACTGTGTGCAATCCATTCATGTCATGCAAATCCTGCGCAACTGGGTCTTCCAATTCTAGCGCATCGCCGAATTGCCACCCGTTCACCCCATGATCGCATGCTTCGGGCCACCAACCATCTAAAATGCTGAGGTTAAGCACACCGTTCATGCTGGCTTTCATGCCGCTGGTGCCACTGGCCTCCTTTGGCCGGATCGGGTTGTTTAACCAAACGTCGGCACCACGGGTGAGCGCTGCCCCTATCGTCATGTCGTAATCCGTCAGGAAGACGACTGATTTAGGGTATTTTTTGCTCATGGCCACCAGGTTTGCCACGATGGCCTTGCCAGCATCGTCAAGCGGGTGCGATTTGCCAGAAAATACGAGTTGTACGGTCTGGTTTTTCAAAAGTGGCTCAATGATTTTTGGATTCCTAAAAATCAAGTCACTTCGCTTGTAAGGTACTGCCCGCCGACTGAACCCGATGATTAGCTTGTTTACGTCCAGTTTTACGCCGTTTCTTTTTTGGATAAGACTGACAAGTGCTTTTTTGTTTTTCAAATGGGCTGCCCAAAGGCTGTCAAGAGCGGTATTGCTCAAATCGTAGGCAGCTTTCAAGATATTGGCATCCACCCACGTGGGCACATGAATTCCATTGGTAATGGCGTCAATCTTGCTTCGGTTTTTCACATTCGCCCACATGATATTGGCCGTTTCACCATGCAATTGCGCTACTGCATTCGATTTTTTTGACAAACGCAGCGCACCAACTGTCATGTTAAAATGGTCCTTGTCATCCAGGCTGCCAAGTTTTGAAAGGTGCTTCCGTTTCAGACAAAGGTTGGCTCCCATGTAAATGATTCGGTCAATGGGATGGCTTTCATTGCCCTGCACCACTGGCGTGTGTGTCGTGAAAACGATTTCTTTTCGTACTTTCTTAGCAGCTTTTTTGAAGGTATCCCCCTTTTTTTCCATTCGCTCCCGCAATAATTCAAAACCTGCAAATAGGGCATGACCTTCATTGAAGTGGTACAAATCCACCTCAATATTCAAGGCTCGAAGTGCCTTCACCCCTCCAATGCCAAGTACCATTTCTTGTGCAATCCGCTCCTCACCGAACCAGCCGTAAAGTTGGCCAGAAATCCAAGCGTCAGCGTTCTCGGATAAATCCGTGTCTAGCAGGTAGAGTGGGGCGTTACCGAAGGCATCTACCAGCCAAACTTTGCACTTCACATTTACGCTCCGAATCTGAACCTCGACCGTGATGCCAGTGTCTTTGAGGAATTTATACTTACGGTTTCGGTATGCATCAAAAGGCTGCCCGTTCTCATCAATCATTTGATCACCGTAGCCTTGTTTCCACATGATGCCAAGCCCTACGATTGGGTAGCCGTAGTCTTTTGCTCCTTTGAGGTAGTCGCCTGCAAGAATGCCTAGTCCACCAGCATAGATTTTAAAGTCGCTTTGTAAGCCGTATTCCATGCAGAAATAGGCGACCTTGGGCAGTTTTTTTGATTTTTTTGACATAATAAATTTATGTGAGCGACAGTGATGAGTTGATTATTCGAGTGTTTTTGGAATTTGGCAAAACCGGTGAAGTATTTCAAATATCCACTTCTAAATTACGATTTGCCCAATTCACCACTTTGACCTTTTCACATTTTTGACATTTCATGGTGCAGCACGTAACTTGTTTCCGGCGCAAGCATAGCCAAAGAATCTGGAGCTTTGGCAAAGGCTCCCGTATCCGGCTGGTCATACACTTCAAATTTTTCATCTGATACCTTCCCGTTGTCAATGGTTGCACTGCGTGTGATGAGGTCAAGCACCCTGTCGTCATCAAGGTCGGTTAGCCAGGCATCCTGTTGGTGACAAATGCCTTCGTCACAATGCAGACTGGCCAAATCCCTAATTTTCTCAAGTTTTGAGGTAGCATTGTTCCATTTTGCTAGAACGAGGTCGCTTGATGCATATTTGCCAGGTACCCGCAGAATATAAAAATTGTAGATTTCTGTGCGGTAACATGCATACACGCTTCCAATTTCATTGGGTTGTAGGCCCTCCCCCAAATATTTAAGGTATGCTTCAGCTATTGGTTTCCCAGTGTAGGGATACTCGTCCTGTTTAGGATCGGCCATGTTAGTACCAAAAAGGTGCATTTTCACAACATTCACTTCTTCGAACATATTGCGAAAAGTAGTGTCAATATTTTGATGCATGTCATCAGACATTGGCATTTCATGCGACATTTCAGGTGCATTTGCTTCGTTCCCTCCGCAGCTGTAAATTAAAAATGTGGATATGGAAATGGCTAGATATGTTGGCCATTTGATAAGATTTTTCATCAGAAATAATTAGTAGGTGAAACAATATAGGCTTTTGCCAAAGGTTAGGTCGGGGCAAATTTAGCCATTTTACTAAGTTCAGGAAGCAAGTTGACTAGCTTTCCTTATCCAATAAAAAAGCACAGGCATGATAGCCTGTGCTTTTTGTTAAATCTGTTAGGTTATCGATATTACCGAAATGACTACATGATGACTATTAGTTGCAACCCAAGTCGATTTTGGACTGTACATCATTGTTCGGAAAACAATGGCCAGAACGTACGGACAATGGCTGGAAGCGCATCAGATTCGGATCATGTAAGCCTTTTTCAATGAAGGCTGTGATATCATCAATTTCAGAAGTTGAAAGTCCAAGCGGCTTGAATTGGCTAGCGAGTTGGCTTTCGGGCACATTGGCATTCTGCTTGATACCAGCGTTTTTATACTCAATCACTTCCCGGACCGAGTGGAAGCTAGCGCCATGACCGTAAAATTTGGAATCAGTCAAATTGTAAAGTTGCGGAACCTTGAATTTGTAAAGATCTGCATCATTTTTGGTGAAGCAATAGCGCCCCTTGTTTTCACAAGATTCTGAATTTGCACCGTAAGTAATGTCTGAAGACTCAAAAAGATCGTTCATACCAAGTGCGTAAAATTGCATGGTCGCAAGGCTTGGGCCATTGTGGCAACTGGAACAATTGGCTTTGCCAAAAAACAAAGTAGCCCCACGTTTTTCCTGGTCAGTAAGTGCATTCGTCTTTCCTCTCAGCCAAAGTTGGAAAGGTGCTTGATTGGCTAAAAGGACACGCTCGTAAGCTGCGATGGCAAGGCCGGTATTTTCTTGGCCGTAGCGTACCCCAGGGTCAGAATCCGGAAATGCCTTATCGAAAAGCTCCTTGTAATTGAGTTGCGTACAAATAGAGTCGTTCATTTTTAATCGATGAACGTCTTGGGCTGCGATGGCCTGTGTCTCGGTACCTTCGTATCCAAGGTTGTTTTTTTCTTTTGGTGTTCCTGGCGTCCAACTGGATTCAGTGCCAGCGTTTACACCCAATGCGCCGAATTGTCCGTTCCAAAGAATGGCTTCTTGATAAGCAATGTTCAGTGCAGAAGGCGTGCGGACTGGTTGTACGTCCAATTCCGAGCTTTGATACTCAGGGTTGGCAACCCGGCCTTCGCCGTTCATGCCAAAGCCCATTCCTCCGTCTGAAATGCCTTGGTGTGTGCCTGCTTGAAAACCTGCGCTCGCAAAATGACAGCTTGAACAAGAATAATTTCCGGCATTATTTGCATGTTTGGGGCTTAACCCTAAACCAGTTTCATGAAAAAGCAATGCACCCAAATCCACTTTAGCTTGGGTGATTTCGTTTCTTGGGTCATGTGGTATTTTGCTGAATTCGTTGCTCAAAGGAAGGACATAGTATGACTTCCCGGCACCACCAGAGGCGTCTTTCAATGTTTGTTCTAGTTCAACGTCGAGCTGGTTTGCACTAGTGGCTTCGTCCTTTTGACAAGCTGAAAACAATAAGATGGACAGCCCTAAAAATGTAATATTCCGTAAATTCATTTTTTTGACTTTAAATGATGAAGAATTAAGTGTCAAAGCGTTTGATGGAAAATGGAATAGGCTAGTTAAATGAAATTTTAAGCCATTTGGGGAGATAATTGTTTGGTGCGAAAACATTGCCAATCCTGCAAAAAATGAAGTTTAATTGTTGATTCTAATAAATTTTTAGGCATTTTTCGAAATGCTTCTATTATCCCGGTATTCAATTTTTTTCGAAATAGCGCTTAAGGAAATGTTTAAAAAATCATTTTGAAACTGTTCGATTTCTAACTTTCCGAAAAAATAAACGATGAAAATCAATCTCATATCCGATACCGTCACCAAACCTACGCCTGCTATGCTGAAAGCAATGTATTCTGCCGAAGTGGGTGACGATGTTTTCAATGATGACCCTACGGTGAATGCCTTGCAAGCCAAGGCGGCCGATATGTTCGGCAAAGAGGCCGCCTTGTTTTGCCCATCTGGAACCATGACCAACCAGATTGCCATTAAATGCCATACCCAACCGCTCGACGAGGTGATTTGCGACCATTTTTCGCATATTTTTCAGTATGAAGTTGGTGGCTACGCTTTCAATTCTGGCGTGGCAATCAATCTAATATCTGGCACAAATGGAAAAATCACAAAAGACCAAATTGAGGCAGCCATCAAACCAAATTATGATTGGTTGCCACGTACAAGATTGGTTGTTTTGGAAAATACGGCAAATAAAGGCGGTGGTAGTTACTACACACTTGAGGAGGTTCGGCCCATTCGGCAAATGTGCCTGGACCGTGGCTTGGCGCTACATCTTGATGGTGCTCGACTGTTCAATGCGTTGGTGGAGACGGGTGAAAATACCTTAGATTGGGGCAGTATGTTTGACAGTATTTCCATTTGTCTTTCCAAGGGGTTGGGTGCCCCAGTAGGTTCCTTACTCATTGGTAATCAGGATTTTATCGCAAAAGCTAGGCGCTACAGAAAAGTGATGGGTGGCGGGATGCGACAAGCTGGTTACCTAGCTGCTGCTGGCATTTTTGCCCTTGAAAACCATGTGGGACGGCTCCGGGAGGATAACCTCCGTGCAAGGAATTTAGGAGAAACTTTGCGCCAGCAAAACTGGGTGAGCAACGTGAGGCCAGTACAGACGAACATCGTCATTTTTGACTTGGCGCCACCATTCACTGCGGCGGATTTTTTGAAAAAATTTGAGGAAAAAGGCGTTCTAGCAACTGCTTTCGGGCCAGCAACGGTGCGGTTTGTGACGCATTTGGATTTTACAGAGGAGATGATGAGTAGGGTAGTGGAGGTGATTGAAAAATTGAAATTTTAAGAAAAAAGGCCAGTCAAAATGACTGGCCTTTTCAGTTTATTCAAGTAATGATTTGGCCCGTGAAATTGCCTTATCCAGCCCACTCGCATCCTTCCCTCCCGCTGAGGCAAAGAACGGCTGCCCACCGCCGCCGCCTTGTATGTCCTTGGCCAGTTCCCTGACCATGTTGCCTGCATTGTAGCGGTCAGTTAGTTCCCTGCTCACAGAGACCATGATTTGCGGCTTGCCATCCGTTTCTAGGCCGAAGACGATGACGCAGTTGCCCACTTCCTGCTCCAATTGAAAGGCCAATGTTTTCACAGCATTGGCGTCTTGGATTGGCAGTTTTGCAGCGAGGGAGTTTACACCGTTCACGACCTGGAACTGCCCTTTTAGCTGCGACTTGAGCGCCCCTGCCTGCTCATTCACCAGTTGCTCGACCTGCTTTTTCAGGTTGCGATTTTCTTCTTGTAAGCTGGCGATGGCTTTGGCTGGGTGTTGAGCACTCTTCAGCAAGTTTTTTATTTCATTTAGCTCCGCAATTTGCCCCAAGAAATATTGTTCGGCATTGCCAGCAGTCACTGCCTCTATGCGTCGAATCCCGGCAGCCACGGCACTCTCTCCCACAATTTTGAACTGGCCAATTTCACCAGTTGCCTGTACATGCGTACCGCCACAGAGTTCTTGGCTGAAATCTTTATCGAAAGTGATCACCCTGACAGTTTCACCATATTTTTCACCAAATAGCATCATGGCGCCCAGCTTTTTGGCGTCTTCGATTGGCATGTTCCGCACTTCGTCAAGGCCAATATTCTCCCGGATTTTTTGGTTCACCATTGCTTCAATCTGGAGGATTTCATCTTCCGTCAGTTTTTCAAAATGTGAAAAGTCGAAGCGGAGACGGGCATCGTCCACGTCCTGTCCTTTTTGTAACGCATGGCTACCTAGAACTTTGTGCAAAGCAGCATGCAGCAAATGTGCCCCAGTGTGGTTGGAGCTTGTGGCTTGGCGCTTAGTGGCATCCACTTTTGCTTCCACATTTCCGGTTATTTCCTTCGGTAAACGTTCCACTACATGTATGACCAGATCGTTTTCCTTTAAAGTATCGAGCACTGCAATTTTTTCATTTTCGCCAAAATTCATCCAACCAGTATCACCACGCTGGCCACCACTTTCAGCGTAAAATGGCGTTGTGCTGAGCACGATTTGCGATTGGTTGCCTTTCTTGGTTTTGACGGTTCTGTACCGCAACACCTTGGATTTGTTGACTTCCAAATGGTCATAACCTACAAAATCCACATCACCGGATTCGAGAATATTCCAGTCACCTACTTCTTTTTCTGCATCAGTTCGGCCACGTTCTTTTTGCTCCTTCATGGCTTTTTCAAAGCCTTTTTCGTCAACGCTCCAGCCTTTTTCTTCAGCCATCAGACGGGTCAAGTCAATTGGAAAACCGAATGTATCGTACAATTCGAATGCGTCATCACCAGCGATTACACCTCCTTTTTCCCGAAGGGAAGCAAAACGTTTTAACCCGTTTTCTAAGGTATTCAAAAATGATTTTTCTTCGCTTTGGATGATTTTGGCGACTTGTTCTTGTTGGGCTTTCAACTCGGGGAAAACATCTGCAAATTGGTCGGCAAGCATGGGCACGAGCCGGTGCAGGAACGGCTCTTTGATGTTCAGGAACGAATAGTAATACCGAACTGCCCGGCGAAGTATTCGTCGGATAACATAGCCAGCACCGCTGCTAGCTGGTAACTGCCCATCTGCAATTGTGAAACTCACCGCACGTATGTGGTCGGCAATCACCCGCATGGCGATGTCGCTCATGAGGGAGGAAGAATTTTCGTTGGCACTAGATGGAGCAGATAAATCAGGGTAAAGCCCTGTGTATTTGATACCGCTTTCCTTTTCTACGAATTGTATAGTAGGGGTGAAAATATCAGTGTCATAAGTGTTCAGTTTACCCTGAATTACGAGTGTGAGTCGCTCGAAGCCCATACCAGTGTCCACGTGCTTTTCAGGCAGTTCCTCCAACGAGCCATCGGCTTTGCGGTTGAATTGAATAAATACGTTATTCCAAATTTCGATGACACGTGGGTTGTCCTTATTCACCAATTGTTCACCTGGAATCAAAGCACGCTCGCTGTCTGGCCGTAGGTCGATATGAATTTCGGTGCAAGGGCCGCATGGGCCTGTGTCGCCCATTTCCCAAAAATTATCTTTTTTGTTGCCATTGATGACGTGGTTGCTTGGCAGCACTTCTTGCCAATATTTTCTGGCCTCATCATCGGCAGGAACATTTTCGGATGGGCTGCCCTCAAAGACGGTAGCATACAATCTATCTTTTGGTAATTTGAAAACCTCAGTAAGCAACTCCCATGACCAAGCTATGGCTTCTTTTTTGAAATAATCACCAAATGACCAATTGCCCAGCATCTCGAACATAGTGTGGTGCGTTCCGTCCCGACCAACCTCCTCTAAGTCATTGTGTTTACCACTAACTCGAAGGCATTTTTGAGTGTCGGCAATGCGGCGCACCTCCGGGGTTTGCGTTCCAAGAAAATAATCTTTGAACTGGTTCATCCCCGCATTCGTGAACATTAGCGTGGGGTCATCCTTGTTCACGATTGGAGAGGAAGGAACGATTTTGTGCTGTTTGGAAATAAAAAAATCGAGAAAAGTTTTACGTATTTGCTGTGCGGTCATGAAATATTTTTTTGTGGCTTATTTCGGCCTTGCTTGAAGTTTTTCGATTAGTTAAATGGCTTTGTTTCAAAAATTTAACAAATTTAAAAAAAGCTATTTATTTTTTATTAAGATTGTAAAATGCTGATTTTTAGTGTTTTAACAAATTTGAATTTGATGAAGTGAAATTTCATTGTCAAAAGTTTTCCACAGATGTATTCATTTTCAAACTAGATTGAGCATATTTGCAGCCGCCTTGAAAATTTTATGCGGTTCTTGAACTTATTTTGAACCGCATCAACAAGGTAAACAGTCTTTGAGAAGAATATTCTGTTACTATATCCAAAAAGTGAGTTTAAGATTAAAATTTTGTTTAGTAAAATGGCGGAAAGTCGTCGTTTTCTTTTGAAAAGGCTAATTATTAATGTGGACAATAGGATTATTTGGTTTTTGGGAGGGACCCTAAGTCAGTTAATTACAATTCTGCCTTGTCCACCTTTGTGGTAAAAAAATTAGGCCGCAAAGTTAGGTTTTTGGCTTCACAACAGAACAAGTATGAGACGAGAAAAATTCTTCTACAACAAACAAACACTACAGTTCGAAAAAATAAGGCTTTCGTTTCAGGAACGGTTGAAAAAAATCTTCGGGATTGCTTCCGCTATTCTTGTTTCAAGTGTCCTTCTCACCCTTGCCGGATGGCGTTTCTTTCCTTCCCCTCAAGAGGAAGTTTTAATCAAAGAAATAGACCAGCTCAAAAGTGAATTGAACGTTGTTCAGGGTGATTTCGATTTGGTGTCAAAAACCCTTGCCAATATCCAAGACCGTGACCGCCGCATCCACCGGATGGTACTTGAAATGGATCCAATTGACGAAAATGTATGGGAAGGTGGTACTGGTGGTTCTGTAAAATATGCAGAATTACAAAACTTCAGCCGCTCTGGCGACCTCATGGCGCAGCTCCGTCAAAAAGTGGATAAGTTAAAACGCCAAATGGTTATTCAATCCAAATCCTTTGATGAGATTGAAAAAATGGCCAAAAGCAAAGAAACAATGCTCGCCTCTATTCCCAGCATAAAGCCTGTGCGAGTTGATAAATTGAACCAACGTGTCGAACTACTTTCTGGATTTGGCTACCGTCTCCACCCAATTCATAAAATCATGAAGATGCATGAAGGATTGGATTTTTCTGCACCGCAGGGGACTCCGATTCAAGCCACTGGGGATGGTGTAGTGGTAAAAGTAGAGAATAATGGTGGATATGGCCTTCACGTTGTCATCAACCATGGTTTCAGCTACGAAACTTTGTATGGCCACATGTCCAAAGTAGAAGTAAAACAAGGCCAGAAAATAAAAAAAGGTCAGACTATTGGTTTAGTGGGTAGCACGGGTAGTTCGACTGGCCCGCACTGTCATTACGAAGTGCATTACAAAGGCACACCTGTGAACCCTATTAACTATGTTTTGGATGGACTTACTCCTACCCAATATCAGGAATTGGTGAAATTGGCAGGTCTAGACAACCAATCATTTGATTAAATTTTAGGTACTCAGTATTATAGTTAGCAAACAAAACTAAAGACCAGTTTAAACATCACCAATAAAGTGATTTTATGCTTTTACCAACTTTGAAAAAAGACTCCCAATTCGGGGGTCTTTTTTTTGCAATTCTTATTTTATCTTCTTCAATTGTTTATGGCCAAAATAGCAGGTCAGTCAGTGTTATTGGCGTCGGTGACATGATGCTAGGCACCAACTATCCTTCAAAAGTATACCTTCCATCAAATGGAGGGTTAGACCTTTTGAGTGATGTTCGAGCAATTTTGACAGATGCAGATGTGACTTTCGGCAATATGGAAGGCACCATGTTTGATGGGGAAGGAACCCCAAAAACTTGTAGGGATTCCTCAAAATGTTATGTTTTTAGGTCTCCGGCTAGCTATGTTCGTCATTTTGACGATGCTGGTTTCGATGTGGTCAGTATTGCTAACAACCATTCGGGCGATTTTGGACTGTCTGGCAGAAAAGGTACGAAAGCTGTATTGAAAAACGCTGGAATTTCCTTTGCTGGATTGGAAGGTACAGATGAGACTGCCATTTTTGAAAGAAATGGGTTGAAATTTGGTTTTTGTGCATTCGCACCTAATTCTGGCACTTGTGATTTACGGAAACTAGCACGAGCTAAAGCAATCGTAGCTTCTCTGGATACCATTTGTGACATCGTGATTGTATCTTTTCATGGTGGAGCTGAGGGCGCTGACCATCAGCATGTTACGAAACAGACTGAAATTTTTTTAGGAGAGGATAGAGGAAACGTAAACGCTTTCGCACATGCAGTCATAGATGCCGGGGCCGATATTGTCTTCGGCCATGGCCCCCACGTTACTCGCGCAATTGAATTGTACAAAGACCGTTTCATTGCTTATAGCTTAGGAAATTTTTGCACCTATGGCCGTTTCAGTCTGAGTGGCCCTGCAGGCATTGCACCAATTATCAAAGTTTACACGAATGAAAAAGGTGAGTTTGAAAAAGGAGAAATCACTGCAATTTACCAACAAAAAACGCATGGACCTAAGATTGATCCACAAAAAAGGGTTATCGCAAAGGTTAAAGAACTCACTAGAACTGATTTTCCGGATTCTGGCTTAGAAATTTCTACAGAAGGCTTGATTTCTAAACATTAGAGTTGTTTTGACATGATAATCAATCATTTGGACAAATTAGGCTGTGGTTCCAAAGGCCAGCACAAAGCCCGATTATTTCATGGTATTGATTTATGTCGTGCATTCTCAACCTATCGGACAATATCCTGAATCGTTTC
>WGNL01000028.1 GCA_016124585.1 Bacteroidota bacterium
AGGCGTGAGGGCCAGGGTCAGTAGGCTTGTACGAAAGGGGCTTTCATTCTCCAAGAAACTGGAAAACCATGTGGCTGCTTTACGATATTTCTTTTGGAGATATAATTTAGAAAGGCAGCCTTACATTTGATACACCGCCAATTTTATTTCTCTTTGAAATTAACTTTTTCACTCCATAAAAAACAAAACTTGATACGTTCATGTATGGTGGCTTCATCAATAACTGCAACCCTGAAAGTCCCACCCAGCCTGCCATCGCGGCAAAGGACAAATCGCCAAAACGAGTAAAGCCCCTAAAATCGTGCATATTCAAGTGGAGCAATTCGTACATCACAAAGTCAGTAACAATATAAGCGCTGTTTATCCAAAACAATAACAACATTACCCGCAGCATACGTCGTAATACTAGCGCTTCATATAATGGTTGTCCACCTTCTTGTTTTTTGCGTAATGATGATATTTGAAAGCGTATGAAGCGATAAGCAGCAAATTGATAAGCATAAAATGTAAAAATATAGAGCGCCATTTCCAAGCCACCATAAAATGGCGAATAAAACCGCCGCATAAGAAACCCTTCAGTCAAAATAAAAGTACCAAGGAAATATAGAAACTGCCCAGCAGGCAATATGGCATGTTTAATATCTGTGCCTACCAATTTATAGCTTGGAAACAGCCGCATTTTCACCGCCAAAAACAATAACACACCTAGCGAAAGTGTAAAATAAATAGGCATGGAAGTCAAGTGTGGCTTTGCTTCAAAAACGCCTTTCAGAATAAAAACATGGTGCAACGCCGTCAAAGAATAAGCCAGTAAAAGCCCAGCAAATGCTAGGTCGGAACGCTTGTCCCCGTTTTTGCGAAGCAAAAAAACGAATGCCACCACCCCGTTCAGTGCGATGGCAGCGCAAAGAACAAGAAAGGATAAGGTGGTAAGTGTTCCGGTAAAAAAATTCATTGTTGTATTGCCATATTGCTATATTTCGTATTGTTTTGATAGTTAAGCCGATAACATAACAATCAAACAATTCACCAATATAGCCACTAATTCTCCTCATATATCTGCCGTAGCACCTTCTCCATTTCCTTTCGAAGCGTGCTCATACTTCCAGTATAATTATTATGCATAAAGCTGAAAATCAGCATTTTCCCAGTTTTAGTAATTAAATAACCGCTTAGACAATGGTTATTGCGAAGCGTACCTGTTTTAGCAAAAATATAGGGAGAATTTCCATTCTTATAATTGGATTTAATAGTGCCATTCACCCCGCCTGCAGCAAAAATGCCAAACAGTCTTTCTCTTGGCATCAGTTTTTGGATACGATTGAGCAGTTCTACCAGCGAGCGGGGTGTGACGAGATTGTAGCGGCTGAGACCAGAGCCATCCACCCATTTTGGGGTATCAGGTAGGGTGCTCATTAGGTTTCTCTTCGAAAAATCAATGGCTTGCTCCGTGTTCAGTAAGCCCGTTCGCTGCCAAGAGCAGAGCAGCAGTAGTTGCTCCGCAATGAAATTGTCGCTTTCCTGCATCATCAGCGCATAGAGGCTATCTGCCTTGAGACTGTACAAAGTTTTTGCATCCGGCGGAGGCAACATATTGGATTCGAGGAGGCTTACCTCTCGTTTAAGCGTGTCAGCTAGCACCTCTGTGACAAAGTGCGGCGTAGCGTGAAACGGCACGTGCATCTCGAATTTCTGGCCGGACTTGGCGAGGGTGTTCAGCGTGAAACGGTTCTCGTATTCCACCCGACCAATAAAATCATCCTCGTGCAGGGTGGAATCGTAGTCCAAGGTTTTTGCCAAAAAAGCGGGCTGTACGATAATGCCGTTTGTCGTGTCGTTTTGCAGGAAATCTGCGGTGTTGGAGTAGATAGGCAGCGGCGTTTTCTCCGCTTGGTAGTCGTAGAAATTATCGTCCCACATCCAGCCGGAGCCGTAGCGCTTGTCCCGGTAGTTGGCGGCGCAAAAAAGGAGTTGTTCGGGGCTGTATTTTAGAAAATTGAAGATAGCTGGGTTCTGCGTCAAGTGCGGGTTCAGGAAGGACGGGTCGCCAGTTCCCCAGAACACGAGCAGGTTGCCTTGGCGGCTGTACTGCAAGGCCGGGATGGAGTCACCCAAGGTGCGCAGGCTGGTGTACAGCGTCAAGATTTTGGTGTTGGAAGCCGGGGTGAAATACTTATCGGCGTTGAATTCGTAGAGCGTTTTATTCTCATTTGGGTCAAAAAGCGTGAAGCCCGTGAAGCCCATTGAGAACACCGCCGAGCTGGGAATTCCGTAATCTTTCACTGTCTGCTCACTAGGCGGAGCAGCGGCATTTTTTTTCTTTTTTTGTGAAAAACCGCTGAAAGGCATGAGCAAAGCAACGGCGAGCAGGATGAGGGTGAATTTCTTCATGGAAAAATCTTAGCGACGGTTTTAAAGGTCATCCCCGCAAAGTTAAACGGAACTTGGAGGTTTGGAAGTGTGGTTAAGAAATCAATGGTTGTATTACTATTAAAACTTAATGTATTTTGCCAAAAATTTAATCATTCTTAATTCATGAAATATCTTTTAAACACTTTATTGTTCTGCTCTTTTTTATTCCAACTTAATGCTCAAAATAAGGAAATACCCACTTATGAAAATTTGACTGTAAAAAAGACTTATAACGTGAGTATAAGTTCTTCCAAGAGAGGAGGTTACATTACCTATGAAGTTGATGGAGTAAAGGTAAAAAAGGACGTTTATCAAAAATACAAAGATGGATTTGACAATATGGAAGACTGTTGCCCTTGCATTTTAAAAACCTATGACAAAGATGAAGTTTTGCTCAAGGAAGCCGTACAATGCAGTGATTGCGTAGTCGGTTATTTAAAAGAATTCTATCCAAATGGAAAGGTTAAAATTTTAGGGCATTATAAAGAAAACACAACGGGTGACTGGTTCAATATTTTTTACAGAGGTTATTGCTATGTTCAAGATGGGGATTGGTTTTATTATGATGAATATGGCAATATTGTAAAAATAGAAACTTGGAGAAATGGGGAATTCATTGAACAAAAACCTAAAGGTAAAAAGCCCGAAGCATGGAAAGCAGAATTATTGGTAAATGGTGAAATGCCAAGAGAAAATAAAATATACATAGATGAGTTGGAAGATTTTGAAATCATATTGTATTATAAAAATGAAAGCAGATTTAAGGATTTAGCAGTACAAGTTTCTTTGGCAGAAATAGGGAAGAAAAAGAAGTCATTTAATATTCCTTTTAAAGATTTAAATGCACAAGAAATTAAACGACTGGTATCAAGTATAAAAAATGATAGTTCACAAAGCTTAAGAATGGATGTTACCGTGCTAAATGGTGAAGAAAAATTGAAAACGATGTATTTGGAAGTGATTACAGAATAAAAAGTGTTTTTCTTCACAAACTAGCATACTCGTTTCCGCCTTTCCTACCTTTGCCGCCGTGAGCAACCTAGACCGCATCCTCGCCCTGTACCGGGACGACAAGCGCACCCAAAAAATGGTGGAAGCGCTGCGTTCAACATCGACAACCGTTCAACTCAACGGCTTGGCTGGTGCGCAGGAAGCCTTTGTCCTCGCCGGAGCCTACCTCGCCGACCCAAGGCCGCAACTTTTCATCGCCATTGACAAGGAGGAGGCAGCTTATCTGCAAAATGACATCTCCGGCCTGTTGGAAAAAAAGCCCGTTCGCTTCTTCCCCGATTCGTTCAAGCGGCCCATGTATTTTGAGGAACTGAACACGACGAACGTGCTCGAACGCACTGAAGCGATTAATAAAATCTCTTCGCCGATGGGCAGCCCGGAGATTTTGGTAACTTACCCGGAAGCATTGTTTGAAAAAGTCGTTGCGCCAGCAGAACTGGAAAAGACCCGCATCGAAATACAGCCAGGGCAGAAGCTGGACGTAGATTTCACCATCGAAATGCTAGTCCAATACGGCTTTAATCGGGAGGATTTTGTGTACGAGCCGGGCCAGTTCAGCATACGGGGCGCTATTGTGGATATTTTTTCATATGGAAACGACTACCCCTACCGCATCGAACTCTTCGACGAGGACGTGGAGAGCATCCGCACCTTCGACCCGCTCACGCAGCTTTCGGTGCAGAACATCGGTCGGGTGAGCATCGTGCCGAACATCAACACCAAGTTTAACCAATCGCAGAAGGTCTCGCTACTCAATGTGCTGGCGCCGAACACGGTCATTTGGATTAAAGACTGGAACGCCTTGGAGGAAAAGCTACAGCTCTGCTTCGAAAAAGCCGAGGAATTTGCGAAGACGCTCCCGTTGTTGGACGAAACAGAGTTGGGGGAAATCTTCCGGGACAGGGCGTTCATCCGCCCCCACGAGGTGGTTGAAGACGTGGCCAAATTTCCGCTCGTCAACCTCGGCCCCAACATTCAATCCTTCAATCCTTCCATCACTCAATCCTTCCACGCCAAAACCCAACCCAGTTTCAACAAAAACTTCCAGCTCCTCGGCGACAATTTGCGGAGCAACGCCGAGCAACGCATCGAGAATTTCATTTTCACCGACAACCCCAAGCAAATCGAACGCTTCCACGCTATTTTCGAGGATATGGCCGAGGCGGTGGGTTCGGTGAAATTCGAGCCGGTCATCAAGGCCATTCACGAGGGCTTCATCGACCTCGACCTGAACATCGCCTGCTACACCGACCACCAGATTTTCCAACGCCACCACCACTACCGCCTGCGGCAAGGTTTTACAGCAGATAAGGCGCTGAATGTCAAACTCTTGCGGGAACTACAGCCCGGCGACTTCGTGGTGCATATTGACCACGGGGTGGGCAAATATTCGGGGCTGGAGAAAATCACCGTGAACGGCCACACACAGGAGTCGGTGCGCATTTTTTACAAAAACAACGACGTGCTCTACGTGGGCATCAACTCGTTGCACAAAATATCGAAGTACACGGGCAAGGATGGCACGCCGCCCGTGCTCAACAAGCTCGGCTCGGACACTTGGCAGACGATGAAGAGCAAGGCCAAGAAGAAGGTCAAGGACATTGCGAAGGAACTCATCAAGCTGTATGCGCTCCGCAAAGCCACGCCCGGCCATGCCTTCCCGCCCGATAATTACCTGCAAGCCGAACTCGAAGCCTCCTTTATTTACGAAGACACGCCCGACCAGGAAAAGGCGACCATTGACGTGAAGGAGGACATGGAAAAGCCCTACCCGATGGACCGCCTCATTTGCGGCGATGTGGGTTTTGGGAAAACGGAAGTGGCTATCCGGGCGGCGTTCAAAGCGGTGACCGATGGCAAACAAGTGGCTATCCTCGTGCCAACGACCATCCTCGCCCTTCAGCATTACAAAACGTTCAGCGATAGGCTTGCGCAATTCAAATTGAATATCGAGTACGTCAACCGTTTCAAGACGGCGAAGGAGAAAAAGGAGGTTTTCGAAAATGCGAAGCAGGGAAAGGTGGACATTTTGATAGGCACCCACGCCCTGTTGAGTCAAGATTTGAAGTTCAAGGACCTCGGCCTGCTGGTCATTGACGAGGAGCAAAAATTCGGCGTTTCAGCAAAAGAAAAATTGCGCAACCTGAAAGTAAACGTGGACACGCTGACGCTGACGGCGACACCCATTCCCCGTACCCTTCAGTTCTCGCTGATGGCTGCCCGTGACCTGAGCATCATCCGCACGCCGCCGCCCAACCGACAGCCCATCCACACGGAAATCAGGGTGCTGCACGAGACGCTCATCAAGGACGCCATCTACAAGGAAATCCATCGGGGCGGGCAGGTTTTCTTTGTCCACAACCGAGTAAAAACGCTGGCCGACATGGCCGCCCTCATCAAGCGCCTCTGCCCCGATGTGGATGTGGCGACTGCACACGGCCAGATGGAAAGCGACCATTTGGAGAGCACGTTGCTGGATTTTATTGACAAAAAATACGACGTGCTGGTCTGCACGAATATCATCGAAACGGGCCTCGACATCCCGAACGCCAACACGATGATTATCAACGCCGCCAACGAGTTTGGCCTCAGCGACCTGCACCAGTTGCGGGGCCGCATCGGCCGCTCGAACAAGAAGGCGTTCTGCTACCTGTTTGCGCCGCCCATGTCCGTGCTCACGCACGATGCCCGCAAGCGCCTCAAGACCATCGAGGAGCACAACGACCTCGGCTCCGGCTTCGAAATTGCCATGCGTGACCTCGACATCCGGGGGGCGGGCAACCTGCTCGGCTCGGAACAGAGTGGCTTCATCGCCGACATCGGCTACGAGACTTTCCAGCGCATCCTCGAAGAGGCCGTGAAGGAACTGAAGGAGACCGATTTCAAGGATGTTTTCAAAGAGGATTTGGAGAAAAAACAGGCCTTCGTAAGGGACGTGAACGTGGACACGGACGTGGAAATGCACATCCCGAGCGAGTACGTGAGCAGCACGAGTGAGCGCCTGTTGCTGTACACGGCCATTGACGATATTCAGTCGGAGGCTGAGTTGGAAGTTTTCAGCGAGAACCTGAAAGACCGCTTCGGCCCTGTGCCTGAGCCCGTGCAGGAACTCTTCGATGGCCTCCGCCTCCGCTGGATTGCGAGGGAATTGGGCTTCGAGCGCATCATCCTGAAAGACAACAAGTTGCGCTGTTATTTTGTGGAGAACCCGCAGTCGCCGTTTTACGATAGCAAGATGTTCCAGCAGGTGTTCAAGTACATTTCGGAGCAGGGAGTTCAGATGCAAATTACCGTCAAGAAAACGCCTCGGAGTTTGGTGATGGCGAGGGACGGGGTGCGGACGCTGGCGGGGGCGAGGAAGTTGCTGGAGGGAGTGCGAGGGAAAGCTGGGGTATGACTCCCCATTATCGTCAAATAGCAGAAAAATTATTGCCCAATTTTTAATAATAGTGCCCCAGAGCTTTCATTTTCACCTCAGCCGCTGCACCCCCTCCTTTGCAGCCGCAAAATCAGGATCGAACCGCAAGGTGTTTTCATAATCCAATTTCGCTTGTGTTTTGTCGCCCTTCATTTCGGCAGCTAGGCCACGATGGTAATAGGCTTCGGCAAATTCAGGCGAAACTTTCACAGCTAGGTCAAAGCTTTTGTACGCTTGCTGCACCGAGTCCATGTCAAGATATATCAGGCCGACATTGTAGTAACCTTCCGCATATTGCGGGTCAACAATATTGATTTTTCGGTACAGCTCTATGGCTCCTTTTAGGTCGTTTTTTTTGTTGGAAAGATAGTAGGCTTTTGCATGCAGCGCCGAAACGTTAGTTGAGTCGGCTTTGATAGCATTGTCGAAATATTTTGCCGCAGCAGGAGAATCTTTGTCGGCAAGAAGGTTGGCGAGCTTCACCCAAGCATCCACGAGCTTGGGGTCATTTTCCACAGCACTCTGGTAAGCGGTGATGGCTTGGTCAGTTTTGCCCATGTCAGCGAATACATTGCCAAACATAAAGAACATCTCTGGGTTCAGCGGCTCCCGCTGCTGGATGCGCTGGAGCGTGGCCAAGGCTTGAATATCTTGTTTCACAATCAATTGATACTCAGCTAATTTTAACAATGTGGGTATCCGGTCGGGGAATCGAATCCCAGCCCTCTCCATCACCTCCAACCCTTGGCGTGATTTATAATAATCCATGTAAATATCGGCCAAGATATGGTAGTACTCTGGCTTGGTTGAGTCGAGCTGGATAGCTTTTTCCAAATCGGTAATGCCTTCGTCGTAGTTTTCATTTTCATACCAAAGCGCTCCACGGGTAGCGTAGAGGCTGGCGTTAGAGGAATCTTTGACGATTTTCTTGGAAAGGTCTTGGATTTGTGGCGTTCCACCAGTCACTATCGGTTCTGTTGATTCCGGTGTTTTCGGCTCGTTGCCGCAGGCAGAAAAAAAGAGCAGCACGGTAAGCGCTGCAAGCAGGATTGGATAGTTTTTCGATTTCATAGCTGCAAAGGTAATGAGAGAATAAGAGAATGGAGGAATGAGTGAATTTGTGCAGGAAAGGTTGCCCGGAGCAAAAACTTGGCTTAATGCAAGCGCCGTTTTACACCCATCAAATCCTCTACTTTTTGAAGTAGCCCCTTGGGGGTCAGCACCCGCCAGTTTACCTCGTTCAAACGTTTGCCAAAGTTCATGTAGTACCCTAAACGGGCATCATCCATCTCCTCCTGTACGTGAGGGAATAGGTTGAGCAGGCAAATCCAGCCGTCTTCGTCCTTCACATCCTCGTACCATTCCTCGTAGTAGCAGTCATCGGAGGCATGGAAATTCAGCACGTTTTCAGCAATGATGATGAACTTGTGGATGCCGTGTGGCATGAGTTCGTCGGCCACTTCCCGCTTCAAGAACATGATGTCGTTATAAAGGCAGTCGTTCCATTCCCCAATCAATTCAAAAATGGCAAAACCTTCTTCATAGTCCGCAAACAGGATTTTGAGGTACAGCGTCAGTGACCCAAATGAATCCCAATGTGGGTGTATGTAGTGGTCATAAATCTTTTGGGTGTACCTAAACTCATCATAGCCCCGCCCGTAGAACGGGGAGTTCTTGTCACGGGTCGGGTCGTATTCATCCAACCAGCGATGGAATGGCGCAATGTCTTGCATGAAAATTGGATTGGGATAAGTGGTTATTGGAGCATTTCGAGTTGGAATTTTCCATCCGAACGAAATTAACCAATTTTGACGATGATTGTTTAGGATAAAATGCCTCTTATTTTAGGTCAAAAATAAGAGGCACCTCAAACTTTTCACACCAACGTTTTGACAAAAAAAATCGTACTGACAGGGCCTGAATCTTCGGGTAAAACGACCTTGGCCATACAGCTGGCTGAGGCATTTGAAACGCAGTGGGTACCAGAGTTTGCTAGGCAATACCTTAACCACCTTGATCGACCGTACGTTGCTGCTGATTTACTGGAAATAGCCCGTGGACAAGTGGCCCTAGAAGACGAAATGACCTGGCAAGCTGATGATTTGCTTTTTCTCGATACCAGCCTGGAGGTTCTGAAAATCTGGTCGGAGGTTCGCTTTGGAGGGTGTGACCCTTGGATACTGGAGCAACTTCAGCTTCGCAGTCACGACCATTATCTACTTTGTCTTCCTGACCTCCCTTGGGTGCCTGATACTCAACGGGAAAACCCAGATAACCGGGACATGTTGTTAGGCATTTATCGTAGAGAATTGACTTCGCTTGGTGCTGGCTTTACGGAGATAAATGGCAACGGAACCCAACGTTTTCAAAATGCCCAAAACGCCGTTTTTGCTTTTTTAAAAAATTGACTGTCAATATTTTATGGATTACCAACAACATCCCATTTTGCTTTTCGATGGTGTTTGCAACCTCTGCAACAGTTCTGTCCAATGGGTCATCCAGCATGACCCTGAGGCGAAATTCCGCTTTGTTTCACTGCAATCGGAGAAGGGGCAGCAGCTTTTGCAGCTGCACAATTTGCCGACCGACGAAATGAACACCGTGGTGCTGGTAGATGGTGAAAAAGCTTATACCCGCTCCGATGTTCCACTTCGGATATTTGGTAAAATAGGTGGTGCATGGCCACTTCTTACCGTTTTTCGCATTGTGCCAAAATTTATCCGGGATGCCATTTACGACTGGATTGCCCGCAACCGCTACCGTTGGTTTGGAAAGCAGGAAGCTTGTTGGTTGCCAACCCCAGATTTGAAGGCGAGATTCTTGTGAATAAAAAATTAAGGCTTCCACAACAATGAACATATACCAAAATGGCAAGTTTTCATCGTTGAATAACGGCTATTTCAGAATCTTTGAGCCAATTACACTATCATTGAATTCAAATCAAAACAACCATGATTGCTAAAAAAATTTTCCTTTCGCTCGCCATTGTGGCTACCACGGTTACCAGTTGGAACTGCGGCATTGGCAAGGGCGGTTTCAATCTTTTTTCCATTGACGACGACAAGGCGCTGGGCAAACAAGTAAGCGAACAAATTGCAAGCGACCCAAAAACGTACCCTATCCTTCCAGAAAGGGGCAACGAAGAAGTTTACAAGTACATACGAGGCCTGACGATGCAGATACTTCGGTCTGGCAAGGTAGCCCACGCCAATGATTTTGACTGGAATGTTCAAATCATCAACGATGATAAAACGCTGAACGCCTTTGCGGTACCCGGTGGCCACCTTTACATTTACACGGGCATCATCAAATATCTCGATTCGGAAGACCAACTGGCCGGTGTAATGGGCCACGAGATTGCACATGCCGCTCAGCGCCACTCCACACAACAAATGACAAAATTGTATGGTTTGGATGCTCTCCGACAAATTGCGACGGGCCAAAAAGATCCAGGCGTACTTGCCCAGATTGCACTCAGCTTGGCGACATTGAAATTCAGCCGCAGCCATGAAGCTGAGGCCGATGAATACTCAGTTATTTATCTTTGCAACAGTAGCTTGAATGCTGCTGGCGCTGCTGGCTTTTTTGAAAAAATAAAAGGCCAAGGTGGCAATCCACCAGAGTTCCTGAGCACCCACCCCGATCCAGGAAACCGCATCAAGGACATCAAGGCAGAGGCTCAAAAACTGGGCTGCCGGGGCACCAAGACCAACAAAACCGAATATGATAAAATTAAAAGATTGTTGAATTAAATAAAAAATATGGGGCATGGTTGGCAGGCTGATATTTGTCCAACCATGCCCTTTTTACAAAAGTTTTGAACAGACGATTACTACCAACTTTCATACCCGTCAGAGGCGACCGCCTCTACTCAATACCTCGCAACCTGTTGAGCAACAGGCTGGCCTTAATCTTGATACTAAGTGAGTTTTTGCTGGGAACCGGAGGGTTCATGTGGTTGGAACATTACTCTTTTCGAGAGGCATTTTTCATGACCACCATCACCATTTCCACCGTAGGATATGGTGCGGTAAGGCCACTCAGCCCAGCAGGTGAGTGGTTTTCTTCTTTCCTTATTTTGCTTAATATTGGCATATTTGCGTACGCACTTTCTGTATTTTCCTATTATGTCATCAACGGGGAAGTCTTCAAAAAAATGCACCTCCGTTTGATAAACAACAAAATTGAAAAATTGAAAGACCACGTTATCATCTGCGGGTTTGGCCGTTACGGGCGGGAGGTTGCGAATAATTTTCGCCACCATCGAATGCCATTCGTAATTGTGGAACAAAACAAGACTGTCATCGAAGAGATCCAGCGGAGCGAAGACAAGGTACTGTACATCGAGGAGGATGCCACACACGACGAAGCCCTCCAACAGGCTGGCATCATGAGAGCAAAAGCACTAATCACTGCTCTGCCCGATGATTCTGAAAATCTGTTTATTGTACTGACCGCCCGACAGATGAACCCTGGACTGAACATCATCAGTAGGGCTACGGAGGCAAAATCATTGAAAAAATTGCAGCTGGCTGGCGCAAACCACGTCATTATGCCAGAGCAAATTGGTGGCTTTTACATGGCCACATTAGTGAGCAAACCGGGTGCCACGGAGTTCTTTCAGTATATCACCAACGAATCCGAGTCTGACATTGAATTCGAGGAAATCCACTACCGAGACATGCCCTCCTCTTGCCAAGGGAAAAACATCCGTGACCTGCATATTAGGCGGGAAACAGGAGCGAATATCATTGGCTTCAAGCACTCGGACGGCAGTTATGTCGTAAACCCAGGCCCAGAAATCGTGCTTACCGAAAACTCAAGTTTTATCCTTTTGGGCACGAGGGTTCAGTTGGAGGCCTTGCGTCAGTATATCAAGCGAATGCCCTAATTTTTTAAAATGGAACAAGTCAAAATACTACATGCATTGGCTGGCGCCATTGTAGGGCTATCTGGCCTTCTTCAAATAATTTTGAAAAAAGGTGGCAAAATTCACCGCCTCATAGGCTCTGCTTATTTGTGGTCATGGTTATTTGTGGTCATCACGGGTGCAGTGATTGGAAGCGCACTGATTGCATTGTTTGGTGTACTCGGATTTTATATGGCGCTGACAGGCTATCGGTTTGGCCATCAAAGAAGCATGGACATTGGAGCGTTTGACAAGGCCGTCATCGGAACGGGACTAGCAGTCGCTATTGGCACATTGGGTTGGGGCGCATATTTGATCATCAGTGGCGGCCATACTTTTGGGATAGTGGCACTTTTTTTTGGTGTAATATTTTGCCTGACCACTTGGCAGGATTTTCGGGAGTTTGTGCTTGGCAAACAAATCCGAAAGTTAAGTGGTCATAAAATGCAATGGTATTTTGAGCATTTCGGTCGGATGTACATTTCCTATATCGCTGCTATGACTGCATTTGCCGTGATTCAAAACCTATTTGGCATCACCTTGCTAAACTGGACATTGCCAACCCTGATAGGTACAAGCTTGATAATTCTATCAAATAGAAAATATTACAAGCAGTTCAATATTGAATAATCAATCATGCACAAGCCGTCCAAAGATAAGCATTTCATCAAGCAGCCTTGGTTCGATGGTGGCCCAAAAGCCATGAAACAATTCATTGCTGAAAACCTACAATACCCCCAAGCGGCTCTTGTGCAGCGGTTAGAGGGCACAGTAACTGTGCGTTTTGACATTGACCACAAAGGTGACGTGGTGGATGCAAAAACAATTGGCCATGCACTAGGTTTTGGTTGCGATGAGGAGGCTATTCGTTTAGTGAAATCCATGAAATTTATGGTGGACAAGCCACGAGGTTTACGGGTGATTTATCACAAGACGATTCAGGTGCATTTTAAATTGCCGCAGGTGGTGGATACTAATCAAGTTACGTTCAACTACGTTACAATAAATACTCCAGCGGCCAAAGAGGACGAACAAAAGCCTAACAGTTCAACCTATTCCTATACTATCAATATTGGTTAATATTTCAATTTAAATCGAAGTGAAATTGAAAGCGGCTGCGCCAAACAAATGGCACAGCCGCTTTTGCTATCTACCATAATGGCAGAATTTGCATCAGTTAGTTATGATCCCAGAACAATTTGGTATCAACCTCGTCACCGCCAATTGCTGAAGAAGCAGCACTGTAGCTATCAGCATTTAATACCCTCTCTTGAGATGGATAGGTATAACGAACAGGAATATCAGAAACTGCATCTGGCGGAGCTACCAGAATTGGATAGTCAAGCCTTCTCCATTCTGTCCATGATTCGAAGCCACGGTTGTAAAGTGCTAACCATTTTTGAGTGCCTATTTTCTGCTTCCAATCTCCAGCAGCCGTTGCGTAGGCTACTTCAGGTTTTGCCAAATAGGCAGTCGTTTCAGCAGGATCGACATGCCAATAATCACAAGAAGCTTGGATGGCAGCAGTATAATATGCACCAGCATCGCCAGAAATAAAGCCACGCTCAACAGCTTCGGCCAATAAGAAGTTACCTTCAGCAGCATCGAAGAGAATGGCCTCGAAATCTGGTGCTGTTATACGGTCGGCTGGCTTAGAATAGCTAGAGTAGTTATTGTTTGCACCATAAATACCACCTGAATAACCACCACCAGCATCTGGAGTGAAATAATAAGGCACACGTGGATCGTCCAAATCGTTCATTGCGTCGATAAAGGTATTTGCACCCACGAAATCCTTACGGCCACTCTGTACTAGATCTTCCCAAATCTTATTCGTATTTGGTGGTGAAGAAAGATACTGGAAATAAGTATTGTCATCATTGCTGGTAATAATTTCGCTGGCCACTTTGCTGATAATGCTACCAGCCTTTGCTGAATCATGGTCAGCAATAATCATTGCCAAACGAGCTTGAAGCGATTTCCCGAACTTAACCCAACCAGCCATGTCACCACCATAAAGAATGTCATTACTTCCAAAACCATCTGCACTTACATCAATTGCATTGATGGCATTGTCAAGGCGAGTCAACAAATCACTGTAAATGGTTGATGCATCATCGTACTTAGGACTGGCATTTTTAAAATCCAGGGCTTCAGAATAAGGCACATCGCCAAAAGTCAATACCAATGCGGAATAAGCATAAACGTTCAAGATTTCAGCGCAAGAGTTTTGATTAGTCTTGACGTTTGCAGGATAGAATGCATCACTCTGACCTGGAATAAGGGTTTGTGCCTCGTCCAAGTTCTTCAAAACGTTCACATACATAGCATTCCAGAAATTCTGTGGAATATTCCGAGTATTAATGTCATAGTTTGCCTCGTCGATGTAAGTAGTTTCAGTCCACTGTTGAGCAAGCATTCGGAAAATATTCCTGTTGACATTGGAATTAGTCATCAAGTCTGTCAACTGCTTCTGTGCCGTAGTAAACAGGGCACTTGGCGCCACTTCAGCTGGGTTTTTATTATCCACATTCAAGTCTCCGAAATCCTTGTCACAGGAAGTAAAGACAATCGAAGCGGCTATGAGCAAAAACAATATTTTTTTCATAATTCGAAATTTATTAGAAACGGTCCGTTGAAAGATTTAAAACAAGCTGCTTAGATTATTGATTGCTAGAGAGCAACCTAAGCATACAGTCTAAGAACCTAGCTTCTAGAATTTAACATTGAGGTTTACACCGAATACACGAGCAGTAGGGTAGCTACCTACCTGATAACCTTGAACGTTACCTGCGCTCATGCCATCTTCTGGGTCAGCGTTTGGTAGGTTCTTGTGAATGATCCACAAGTTCCGGCCATAGATACCGATAGTTGCCCCTTGGATTACATTTGAACCAGAGAACATGCTCTTAGGCAGGTTGTAGTTCAGAGTCGCCTCACGGAGTTTTACAAAGCTTGCATCGTAAACGAATGCAGCAGCAGGGTTGCGGCGGTAGCCATAGATACCAAAGTTTGTCGCATCATACCGTTTTGTGTTTGGTGTTCCATCAGCCAATACACCCTCAACGATAATACCACCACCTTGGTCAAGGGGTGCCCGTACCTCATTTCCTAAATCATTTTTACCAGCTGTTTCAACAGATTCGCCAGTAGCTAAACCGTAGTATTGGTCAAGTGAAAAGACATCTCCACCTTTCTTTACGTCGATCAAGAAGCTAAATGAAAGGTCTCCAAAAGAGAAACTGTTGTTCACACCACCAGTCCAATCAGGGTTCACGTTTCCTATAAGTTCAGAAGTGCTGGTTGTTGAAACATAGTAACCCGAAGCATTCACTACCCTATCGTTTTCACCTGCATCACGCTCGCCATTTCCGTTTGCATCATAGTAAACATAATTGTTGCCTTTGATGGTGCCATAAGGTTCACCAACAGAAGCGTTGATGGACACACCACCTTGCATTGATGCCAAAAGCAGGTTGTCGATTTCACCTAGGTCGAGCACCTTGTTGCGGTTGCGGGCCCAGTTTACATCCATACGCCATTTAAAGTTCGGAGTATTGATTGGGCGAAGGAACATCTGAACCTCCCAGCCTCTGTTTTCAACATCACCTGCATTGATAAATTTAGCAGTGTAACCCGTTGCCCTTGACACCGCAGCAGGAAGTATCTGGTCAACTGTGTTCATCTTATAATAAGTAACATCGAAGCCCAACATATCTTTCAAAAAACGCAGTTCCAAACCTGCTTCGTAGCTTTTGGTACGTTCTGGCTTCAAGTCTGGGTTGTTCTTGGTAGAAGTCAAAAGATAACTACCACCGGTAGAGTATTTGTCAATTTCTGAAACAGATGCAGAAGATGCGCTGCCAAAAACAGAACCAAGACGATACACATCCAATACACTAAGTGGCGGTGCAGTGTTTCCAACCTCAGCGTAGTTCAAGCGGAGTTTACCGAAAGTGAACGCATCGCTTGGTGTCAAGAACCTTGAGAAAATAATACCCAAAGATGCAGATGGGTAGTAATAGATATTGTTGCCAGCTGGCAATGTTGAAGCTTGGTCACGGCGGGCAGTCAAGTCAAGAATTGCCCAATTATCATAGACAAAACCAGCTTGTGCAAAGACACCGTCTACCTCCAGTGCGGTCTCAATTTCTTCTGGGGCTTCTATTGGGTTCTTGGAGTTCGTCAGGGAGTAAAGACCTGGCAAAGACAAACCACCGTTAGATTTTGCACGGATTGAGGAAATATTTTGCTTGCGGATATTCGTACCCAACAACGCATTGAATTTCAGGTTGTCCGCTAGGTTCATCTCCTTGAATTGACCTAAGAGGTCATAATTGATTTCTTGGAAACTACGGTTAAAGCGGGAGTATTCAGACACATCGACACTACCTACTGCAATGCGTTCCTCTTGGATTTCGCTGTATTGGTCAAGTGATACACGACCTGTTACATCGAGCCAAGGAGTCACATTTAAAGTAGCACCAAGGTACCCGAAGTAGCGGTTACGGTGGTCAGTAGAGAAGTTTTCGTAACGAACCCAGTAGGTATTGTCCCAGTAAATTGGCACTAAGTCAGTTGGATCTGCCCAGTTCCATGTTACGTTTTGGCCAGTCCTTTCATAGGCTGCTTTTTGCTCTTGCACATCTACGTTTACCTGCCACCATTCACGGAAGCTGGTCATTTGGTTCTTGGAGTCATAGCCCGTGCCATAACGTCCCGTACCATCTGTAGATGTGAAGTTGATAGAAGAGAATGCCTTCAGTTTCTTTGTCAAATTGTAGGAAGAACTAAAGTTTACGAGGTTCTTGTCAATTTGACTGTTGGGCAAAATACCCTTGTCAGTAGTGCGGGTATAGCCCAATTTGAAATAACCATTTTCATTGGTACCATCAATCATCACACTGTTGCTGGTTCCAATAGAAGTTTCAAAATAACTTTCTGGACCATTTTTAGCAGCTACCCAAGGCGTCTTTTTGCCATAGTTGGGTGAAGTTGGGTCATAGGCATCCCATTGATAAACCATGAGGTTTGGATCGAAAGGCGCACCCCATGATGCATCTTCGCTGGTTGGTACAATTTTATCCCTTGCATTCGGATTATCCACATACCTGTTCAAAAAGAAATTGTCTAGGTAATCCGATTCAGGCTGGTCTTCGTAATAGATTTCGTTGCCATCAGCATCCGTACCAATAACATCTTGGTAATAGGCACCATACCCACCACCATATTTTTTCTGATACTTAACGAAAGTAGTTTTATCAATTTTGCCAAAATTGATACCGGTGTTCACACTTACACCAATGCCTTTAACCTTGCTACCTTTTTTAGTGGTAATCATTACCACACCATTGGAAGCCCGTGAGCCATAAAGCGCAGATGCTGCCGCCCCTTTTAATACTGTCACAGACTCAATATCATCTGCGTTGATGTCGTTGGCAGCATTACCGTAGTCGTAACCTTGACGACCGCTGCGCTGATTGGAGGTGTTGTTGTTGGAGTTGTCAACAGGAACACCGTCAATCACGAAAAGTGCCTGGTTGTCTCCCGTGAGCGATTTGGAGCCCCGCAGCACAATATTTGTAGAACCACCAAGACTGTTGTTTCGCTTGACGTTCAAGCCAGCGACCCTACCACTGAGTGCATTCACCACGTTGGCATCACGGGTGTTGGTCATTTCATCGCCATCCACTTTCTGTGCCGAATAGGCCAGTTCATTTTTGTAGCGAGAAACACCGAGGGCCGTAACGACCACCTCTTCCAACACTTGACCAGACTTCAGGGTGACATCTACTACGTTAGAAGCACCAACGGCAACTTCCTCAGTTGTAAAGCCTGTAAAACTAAAAACAAGGGTGTTCTCATCGCCGGTGATTCGGATGGAATACTTACCGTCGACATCAGTGATGGTACCAGAGGATGTACCTTTTACGAGCACTGTGGCTCCGATTAGGGCAGAGCCGTCGTCACCTGTGACTGTTCCCATGATGACTCGCTGAGCCAGCATAGTGGATATGCCAAACAGCGTTAGCACGAGGGCTAGTGAAAGTTTTTTCATACTTAACAATTTTATTTAAGAGTAAAAAATTATAACCTAATTCCTGCTAGAAAATCTTGAATGGGCAGAACTTGAATACCTTTTATGAGATGGGACTATTTTCTTCACAATTTCTTAACACAACGAACCTGTTACCAGAAATGCGGCTTTGATGAGGAAAAAATTTGGTCGTTAACGCAGTTGTCGAAGGTACATTTGAATGGTATTGCTCAAACCAAAATAAAGGGCATCGGAGATAAGGGCATGGCCAATGGACACTTCCAACAGGCCAGTGACATGTTCTTTGTAAAAACACAAATTTTCAAGATTCAAATCATGTCCAGCATTCACGCCGATACCAATTTGTGACGCAAGTATAGCGCATCGGTGGTGAGGTTCCACCGCTTTTTCTTTATTTTTTGAAAAATCCTGCGAAAATTCGCCAGTGTAAAACTCCACCCTGTCTGCACCAACGGCTTTGGCACCTTCCACGAAGCGCTCTTCCGCATCCACAAAAAGCGAAACCCGGATACCCGCAGATTTCAGCTCTCCAACAATCTCTCTCAAAAAAGCAGCATCCTTGATAGTGTCCCAGCCGTGGTCGGAAGTCAACTGGCCAGGGCTATCCGGCACTAGTGTAGCTTGGTGTGGCTTATTTTCTATCACCAGGGACATAAAATCAG
This sequence comes from Bacteroidota bacterium, assembly GCA_016124585.1. Lineage (GTDB taxonomy): Bacteria > Bacteroidota > Bacteroidia > Chitinophagales > Saprospiraceae > UBA6168. The sequence goes on from WGNL01000028.1 coordinate 18,471, forward strand.
GTGTAGGGTTGCCTTCGATATTAAATTCCGTTTTCACCACCGCTTTCAAGGCTGGCACATCATCGTAGCGGATATGCCGCTGATCAGGCCGAGGATGTACGGTGATGCCCTGCGCTCCGAATTCTTCGCAGTCCATTGCTACTTGTACGAGGTTGGGCAGGTTGCCACCTCTGGAGTTCCGTATCAGGGCGACCTTGTTGATGTTTACGCTTAATTTTGTCATTTTTTGGATGGAATTAGAAGCAGCCTAAGCTTCAAAAGCAGCTCAAGTCTGCAAACTGCCAACTGAGTTCTATCTTTGGCGCTAAATTAGGAAAACCGTTATCAAATGGACGACGTCCGAGTGGAGTCGGAAGACAACAAAACATATTTCGCACCCAAGCCAGTCATGGTCTTACTGACCTTACTGCTGCTCATCGGGTTATGCGCCATCCTCGGCAATGGACTGCTGATGCTGGCGGCCAACTTTCGAGGCATAAGCCTGCATGATGCCATCAGCATTGACGAACACAGCAGCCAAGGCAGCCGCTATTTTGTGCGTGCAGCTTTGTTCTTGAACCACACCGCCAGTTTCCTTGTACCAGCCATTTTGACTTTGTGGCTTTTTTACAAAAAAAAGAGCTTCAAGGCTGCCTCATTGAACGTACCACCAGATTTGAGCATGTTGCTGCTCGGCTTGCTTTTCGTCATGTCGGCTTTTCCACTGGCACAAGTAGCATTCTTGGCCAATCAATGGCTAGTTGGCCAGTTTCCAGCATTACAAACTTGGGTACACACCGAAAAACTGACCGTCAAGTTGATGGAAGGCTTGCTAGTCATGCAATCGCCGTGGGAAATGGTAGCCAGCTTGATAGTGATGGCCATCGTGCCAGCGCTCGGCGAGGAGTTGGTGTTCCGGGGCATTGGCCAACAGAAGCTCATCGAAATCACGGGAAAACCAGCGCTCGGTATTGGGCTTACCGCCCTGATTTTCAGCATCACGCATTTCGAAATCCAGCGTTTTCTGGCCATCCTACTGCTTGGCCTCGTGCTCGGGCTGCTTTTTTATTGGACAAAAAACCTTTGGATTCCCATTGCTGCGCATTTCCTCAACAACGGCGCACAGGTTTTCATCGCTTGGTTCAACCAAGATAAAATCAACCAACTCAAGGACGGCGCTGGTGACAATCTGCCCACGACCGTCATACTGGCCTCTGCTGCTGTATTTGTCACCTCCGGTTTTTTCCTCTGGAAAGAACGAAACAGTGAATAGAAACTGGGAAATTGAGAAATTGGGAAATTCTGCATCACCCAATTTCCTAATTTCCCAGTTTCCCAATTTCCCAGCTTAGTGAACCTTTCACCCACCCTTATCCTCAGCATCATCATCGCCTATTTTGCGGTGCTCATCGGCATCTCGTGGTACACCAGCCGCAACGCCGACAATTCCGAGTTTTTCATGGCTGGCCGCAAATCACCTTGGTGGATTATCGCCATTGGAATGATTGGAACATCCATCTCCGGCGTCACCTTCATCAGCGTACCAGGTTATGTGAACTCCTCCGCCATGAGCTATATGCAGACGGTGCTGGGTTACATGGTGGGCTATGCGGTTATTGCGTGGGTATTGCTGCCGCTGTACTATCGGCTGCACTTGGTGAGCATCTATGGGTATTTGGAGCAGCGGTTTGGGCCTGTGGCGTACAAAACAGGTTCTGCCTTCTTCCTATTGAGCCGCACGGTCGGCTCGTCCTTGCGCCTTTTTTTGATGGCAAAAGTGCTCCACGCCTTCGTGTTCGAGCCGATTTTCCATATCCCATTCGGCGTGACGGTACTAGTGACCATCATCCTCATTTACACCTATACTTTCAAGGGCGGCATCAAGACCATCATCTGGACGGATACGCTACAGACCCTTTTCCTCATAAGCTCGCTGATTTTGACCATCGTATTGGTCGGGCAGCACATGCACCTAGGCATCGGTGACCTCATCAGCACGGTGAAGCACGATGCCCGTTCCCAAATTTTCTTCTTCGAAGGTGGCTGGAGCGACCCGAAGAACTTCTTCAAGCAGTTCGTGGCAGGGGCATTCATCGCCATCGTGATGAGTGGCCTCGACCAGGACATCATGCAGAAAATCCTCACGGTGAAAACGCTCAAAGGCGCTCAGGTCAACATCTTTTCCTACTCATCGCTCATCGTGCTGATGAACCTGCTCTTCATGTCGCTCGGCGTGTTGTTGTTTATTTACGCTTCGCAAAACGGCATCGAAATCCCCACGAAGGAAGTCACCAAATTTGCCGAAGGCGTCGCCACCACCACCAGCGTACCGGACACTGACCTGCTGTTCCCGACCATCGCTTTCAAGTATGCGCCAGCAGCAGTGGGCATCCTGTTTATACTCGGCATCACCGCCAGTAGTTACGCCAGTTCCGACTCGGCACTCACCTCGCTTACCACGGCTTGGTGCATCGACTTCCTCGGCTTCCAAAAAACCGATGTGAACAGCGAAGCCAATGCCCGCACCCGCAGACGGGTTCATTTGGCATTCTCCGCCATCTTTTTTGTGCTGATCATGGTCTTCCACTTCATGGCCACAGGCGAGGTCATCAAATTGGTCTTCGATTCAGCGAGCATCACCTACGGGCCGTTGTTGGGGCTGTTTGCCTTCGGTTTTTACACCAAACGCCAAATCAACGACCGCCTGTCGCTCTACGTCTGCTTGGGCGCCATCCTGCTGACGAGCCTGATTTACCTTTACAACGGCTATCTCGGTTACCCCATCTTCGGCTACAAGTTCAGCTTTGAACTGCTGGTGCTGAATGGGTTGCTGACGTTCCTCGGACTGCTGGCCATTTCTCATAAAGGGGATGGTAATTTTGTGAGGAGATGAAATGGGTTTTGGGTTTCAAAGGTTTCAGGTTTAAGGGAGGTCGCATGCTAAATCCCTATATCCCAAACCTGAACCTAAAGAAGCCTGCGCACCCAATTATACCTGCCTCTCCCTGAAACCCTAAACCTCTGAAACCTGAAACCCCTGAAACCTGAAACCATCAAAAGTTTAAGTCAACATGGACACCAACACCGAACACAAATACCGCATCATAGAGCACGGTAGCGTGCCACGCCATGACTTCCACCAGTTCATCGTCGGAGCCATCGGCCCAAGGCCCATCGCCTTCGTGAGCACGGTGGACAAGGACGGCAACCCGAACCTTGCCCCTTACAGCTTCTTCAACGCCTTCAGCTCGAATCCGCCCATCTTCGTTTTCAGCTCCAACCGCCGGGGCGGGAACAACACTGTGAAGGACACCCTCTCCAACGTGCGGGAGGTGCCGGAGGTGGTCATCAACGCCGTGAACTTCCCCATCGTGCGGCAGATGTCGGTGGCCAGTGCGCAGTTCGACAAGGGCGTGAACGAATTTGAAAAAAGCGGTCTGACACCCATCCCCTCCGACCTTGTGAGACCATTTCGGGTGAAGGAATCGCCCATCAACATGGAGTGCCGGGTGAAGGACATCATCACCCTCGGCGACCAGGGCGGCGCCGGACACCTCATCATCGTCGAGATGCTCAGGATGCACATCCGGGAAGACGTGCTCGACGAGCGGGGCCGCATCCTACCCGACAAGCTCGACCTCATGGGCCGCCTCGGCAGGGCCTACTACGTGCGGGCCAGCGGCAGCGCCATCTACACCATTGCGCAAGCCATCGAACAGCCTTGCATCGGCTTCGACTCGTTGCCCAAGAGCATCCTCGACAGCCATATCTTCAGCGCCAACAACCTCGGCCAACTAGCAGGGCTGTACGTGGCCCCGACCCTAGAGCAAGTGGAGGAACTGCACAAAACCGATGCCCGCTTGCAGGATGCCATTGCTTCGGAAAAACCCATCGATGCCATCCACCAATACGCCAAGGAGGTGCTGGAAATGGAGGAGGAAGTGCGGCCACTGGCGGGAAGGATCGCTTGGGCGGGGGAGTGGTTGGTATAATTTCCTCTAAGCTGGTACTTTTCAATTTTACTTCAAACGCCATGATGCTATATTTGCACAAAACAACCCAATGGCTACTTCCAAAAAAGACATATCAGCCAGCCATAAAACAAAAGTGGCCAGCCGTGAACAGGTCTTCGGCCTGCTGCGGCAGCATCGGGCGGAAATAACCGGGTTTGGCGTTGCTAAAATCGGTTTGTTCGGTTCCTTCGTGCGGGGGGAACAAAAAGAGGCCAGCGATGTGGATGTGCTGGTGCAGTTTGAACCAGACAAAAAGACTTACAAAAATTTTATCCGGCTTGCCTATTTCCTGGAAGACCTGTTCAACCGCAAGACAGAGCTTGTCACCTTGGAGAGCCTCAGCCCTTTCCTGAAACCACATATCCTTAAAGAAGTAAGCTATGTCTCGTTCGCTGATTGAATTTTTGAGACATATCCAAGTGGAGATTAATTTCCTCACCTCGCAATCGCAAGACCTCAGCTTCGATGCATTCACCCATGATGAAGTGCTTATAAGGGCTTTTACCAGAAGCCTCGAAATTATTGGCGAGGCCGTCAAAAACCTGCCAGACGACTTCCGAAGCAAATATCCGCTCGTGGATTGGAGGGGCTATGCTGGAATGCGTGACAAACTCATCCACCATTACTTCGGCGTGGACTACGACATCGTTTGGGATAGTTTGAAAAATGAACTCCCTGAACTGAAGGAATGGGTGGATATGATTATTGAAAAGGAAAGTGAATAGTCCATTTCTGCCGCTACGACAAGTACAGCTTTATTTTCATCCAACGCATACAAGTTATTTTCACTTTTATTTATCTTGCCTGCGTTTATTCAGGCCATAGGTTACGGCCTGATTTGATAGGGCTGATTTTCAGAACTTACTACGGAGAAAACCCATAAAAAACTTTGACTTCTTGCTTTGCCGGACGGTGGCGTGATGTTGCTGGGCGGGGAAACAAGTATACTGGCCACAACTGGGAAAATAAACTTAATCAACATAATATACATAGCACATGAACGACCTTAACAATAAAAAAGTATGGAATGAAGATCAAGGGCAACATGTTTCTCTGAATAGGGCGAACTACAAATTATATAATCCCGAATTTGAATTGGTCGAGGTTTATTTTAAGGAAGTTGAAAATGAAATAGTAAAAAAAATTCAAGAATATGAGGATGGGGCAATTGTTGGTTGTGTAGCATGGTTAACCTCCGAGAGAATATTAACTGCATTATCAAAAGTTAGCAATGTTCAAATTATTGTTCAAAAAGAAGATTTCTTACGTCCTGATATAAATGAAAATACTAATAGTGCTTGGAAGAGAAAAATACAAAAGCTATATAAAAGCATAAACACAGGATTTTTCCCTGGTTCTTTTGGAGTAAGCTATGGGGCAGGAGGGTTAGATGAAGCTATTAGGTGTGTTGGAAATTACAATTCAGATAAAAGTCCAGCTTTCCCCAGAGCACATCATAAATTTTTAGTTTTTGGAAAAACTTACGATAGTAATGATATTAGAAATTTGTGGCAACCTGAAGCTGTTTGGACTGGAAGTTTTAATTTCAGTGCCAATGCAGGAATGTCATTTGAAAATGCAATATTTTTTAAATCATCTCCCCAGCAGAGCGGTCATAAATTAATAATGGGTTATACCCAAGAACATGAAGAGCTTTTTAAGCTATCTGAATCTTTAGATTGGAAAAGTAATTGGGTGGAGCCAGAGTTTAGAATTGGAACATAATAAATATAGCCCCAATTATGGAAATCCTTCAACTTTCCATCGCAGATTAAAACTAATAAACCATCAACCAACCGCATCATCCACCCCGCCCCCGGAAGGCCATTCCAAAGGCGGATATTATAAACCATAAAACAATTTCCTCATGGCCAGTAACTCTGAAACCGGGCACGCCAAGAACATCGCCAATCTTCTATCCCTCAACAATTCCGTCACGGGCATCGGTGCGCTCTACCTGCCCTCCGCCGACCGCCTCAAGCTGCCGGCACTCACGGCAATGCACACAGCCTGTGCGGCAGCCCATTCGGCGGTGGAGCCGCTGCGGGTCATCTACAACCGGGATGCATCCGAGCGGCAGGATTATTATGCCCCGCTGAGAGGCGGGCTTGTCACCCAATTACTCGCTATTTTCAATGGCACGGAAGCGCTCCCGAATGTGAAGAAAACGGCGAAAACGGCTGCCGACAAACTCAGAGGGAGTACCAAAAAGACAACGCCACCGCCACCCGGCCCCGACGAGGCGCCCGAAGACGTCAAGCACTCTACTTCGCAGCGCTCCTTCGTGATGCAGGCCGACAATTTTGAGGACCTCATCGCCATCCTTGCCGCCGAACCGACCTACGACCCTGCCGAGAACGAACTTAAAATCGCCACCCTGCAAGCCAGGCTGACGCAGATGAAGGCGCTCAACAATACCGTTGACCTTGCTTACAAGGCTTTGCGGGAGGCCCGCATCACCCGCAACCGGGCGCTTTATGGTAAAAATGGCTTGGTGGATACGGCTTTGGACGTGAAGGAGTACATCAAAGGGGCTTTCACTACCAAAAGCCCGCATTATAAAGGGGTAAGTGGCTTACAATTCAAGCGCCTTGCCGAAGACCCGGATGCCTGAATCCATGAAAAGTTGGCACTGGCCACTTATTCGTTGGCACAAGCCCCTGCATGGTTGGCAGGGGTTTGTGCTTTTATGGCACTTGCCGCTGCATAGTTGGCACTCGTCGTTGCAAAGTTGGCATTCGCTATTGCGTGGTTAGCACTCTTCATGGATTTATCAATACTCATCGTGGTGTAGTTGGCACTCATCGTTGCAAAATTGGCAGAGGTCGCTGCACCGTTTTTTTCAGTATCGTAAAATGCAAGATTAGTGGGCATTTTTCAAAAATAGGGTGTGAGATAGGATGAACGCCCCTCACCCCAGTTCTTTCAAGTCTTCCTTCCAACTCTCCCACCCAATAAAAGTCCAAGTTTGAGGAAGTGTCCAGCGCAGCGGCACTTGCGGTTTCGTAGCAGTAGCCCGCATTCCAGCGGTTGTCCGACCTCAACATAGCGGCTATGGAAAAAAATAGGCAGGTAAAGCATCGCTTACTAGCATGAAGCTGTCCTTAGGGAAAAGAAGTAAGTGAATGCACGACATAACAATTCGAAACCAGTTGCCCCTGATTCACCATCTTACCTATATATGCTGCGCCTTAGTATGCACAGACAAAGCAGCAGTCCTATCAAGAAGCCACCGCTGCGTCCAACGCAATCCATTTCCGATGGAAGATGTGTTGTTTGTGCTGGTAAAAGAAGATTTGCATGGCTAAGGCAAAAACGATGGATTCCAACTTAGACCTCGTTCATATTTTGGCTTCCGGCGCACAATCACCGCTACTTCAATGCTATATCGTTGAAACATTGGTCACACCGACAAACTTTTGGGGCTGTTAGGCTCCCAATTTTCCGTTTGTTATCATCGAAAAATTGGGAGCCTTCCACTCAAAACCCGAACACCGCCTTGGATAAAATAATTAACAACTGTAAAAACTAAATTCAATGAATAAACTCAAATTAAGGGCAGCATTCCCTGTTATTTTCATCATCCTACTCTCCACAATTTACACAAAAGCTCAAGCACCTTTAACGAGGCAGTACATTGATAGCACAGTCATTAAGATTGGAAACCTTATGCTTGACAATTACATAATTAAGGATAAGGGAGCAGAAGCCAATAAAATGCTTATCAGCAATCTTAAAAAGAACAAGTATTATTCCCTAAGCGGAGATGAACTGGCAAATGTACTTGTGGAAGATTTACAAACTGTTGCGAACGACAAACACCTCATGATAAAGTTTTATCCAGAAGGGGATGCCGCCCAGGATTATATCGAACAAGCTAATAATCAGGATGACGATTATAAACCTACCGAGTCGTCTCTTAAAAGATCACGTTTTGATAATTATGGATGCAAGGAAATATCCATCTTGGACATGAATATTGGCTATCTAAAACTAAACGCTTTTTATGACATCCGAAATCCAGAAACAACGAAAGCCATAGCTGCTGCAATGGATCTACTTGCCCATACTGATGGAATTATTATTGACTTGTCAGATAATTCAGGGGGCGATGCGGCCACTTTACAGTTCCTTCTTAGCTATTTTTTCACAGCAGACCCTCCAACTCATTATAATACATTTCATTTTAGAGACGGCAGTGACAATTATATAGAAGAACGTACACTTCCTTATATCCCTGGCAAAAGGCTGCCAAAAACACCGCTTTATGTAATTACCAGTCAAAACACATTCTCTGCTGGCGAAGCCTTTGCATATTCTTTAAAAAACTTGGGAAGAGCTACCATCATTGGGCAAACAACAGGAGGTGGTGCCCATGCGGCAGATTTCAAATTAATAAATGATTATTTCGACATGAGCATACCCATGGCCCGTTCTATTAGTCCCATCACTAAAACCAATTGGGAAGGTGTGGGTGTGAAGCCAACTATCGAAATGGAAATAGAAAAGGCTAAAGTATATGCACACCTTGCATTGATGAAAAATGCTATGGTGCATGAGTCTAACGAAATGCTTCTGGGAAAATATCAATGGGCACTTGAAGAATTGGAGTCAAGATTAAATGGGGTTTCTTATGATGACATTACACTGAACAAATATGTTGGAAACTTTGATGGCGGCAGAAGAGTCTTCATTGAAAATGGTCAATTGAAATACCAAAGAGGCGAAGGGGCAATTACAGCGCTCGTGCCACTCAATAAGACATCTTTTAAATTGGATGCCTCCACTAGAATTAGTTTTGAATTCGAGGGCAATACTTTAGAGGCGTTGAAATTATACATAGAATCAGGTCAGTTTAACCTAGTTAAGAAGTTAAATTAGTAGGTTCTGGCATCCAAGTATGTTTACTATCCAAGGCATTCGTTATTTCAAGCCTAGCACAGTGCTTGCAAGCATACATTTGCAACCGCAAAACCTTGCAGGTATTAGTTACTCCCCGTTGTCCCAAGTCTTCCATCTTTCCCAAAAGCAGTACGCCAGCACCTTTAAAATATAGCAGTAGTTTGAGCAAGTGTTCACGCAGCGGCACTTGCGGTTTCGTAGCAGTAGCCCGCAAGAGCCGCTGCGCTAGACTCTTGCTGGAACTGTGGCTATTTTTCGGGTGGGGGTCGTAGCTTTGTGGGAAGGTTTTGGGAGCCTTGCCACAACTGGGAAATTACAAAATGGATTGCTGAGACTCGGAAAACTTTCAGCAGCAAAATGTATCTTCAATTTTTAAAATAAAAACAGGCTACCGTACGGGCTGCGTAAAAAAAAATCTAACCGGTTATGAAACCAAACTTTCAAAACTACAGCAAAAGAAATCTGATTTTCTTTTTTGTAACGACTGCCCTTTTGTTTTTTTCATGCACGAATAAGGACAACAATACCGTCAAGCAGGAATTAGAGAAGTATTTGCAAACAGAAATGCAAAAACAACAAATTCCTGGGCTTTCATATGCCATTGTTTTGGATGGTAAAATTATTGAGAGCGGTGCCCTTGGGTTAGCTAATGTGGGATACAAGGTTCCAACTACTTTAAATTCAAAATTTAACATCGGTTCAATTGGGAAAACATTTACTGCAACTTCCATCATGCTCTTGCAAAAAGATGGGAAATTATCAATCAACGACCCGATTAACAAATACTTTGATTCTTTACCTGAAAACTGGAATAGCATCACCATCGAGCACCTTCTAACCCATACATCTGGAATCAGGGATTATTGTCAGGATCATCCAGGTTATCCGCTTCTTGGTGGAGCTACAGGTGAAGGGTTGGAAGAACGCAAAAAAGAGATTTCTGAACTTCAGTTTATTAAACTAGTTACCACTGCCCCCTTGAATTTTGCACCTGGAGAACGTTTTGCATATAGCAATTCCAATTACTTTCTGCTAGGGTTCATCATTCAAAAAGTAAGCGGTCAATCGTTATCTGAATTCATGAATGAGCGGCTCTTTACTCCAGCTGGAATGACCGAAACAATGCGTGAAAATGTTCCGGTAATTGTTCCAGACAGAGCCACCGGGTATAATTTGAATGATAACAATCAATTGATTAATGGCGCTTATATCAGCAATTTTTATTCTTCCCAAGGTGATATGGGTATTATTACAACGGCAGAGGATTTGACCAAATGGATCATTGCATTAGAGGGTGGAAAAATTTTGGACAATGAATCTTTGCGTCAAATGTGGACTCCTTGTAAACTAAAGAATGGTTTTGAACCAATGGACGCTTATGGCGATTATGGCTATGGATATAGTTATGGATTAGGTTGGGAATTAAACTGTCATAACGGATATATAGAAAATGGCCATGGGGGTGATTTCATGAATGGTTTTTCGGCAAAATTTGTACATTTTCCAGAGAAAAAACTGACGGTGGTTGCACTTACTAATTTACAACCTTGGAAAATATCGCAACCGGGAGTGGATGTTTACAAGATGGCAGGTTTTTATGTGCCCGAATTGAATGCAATTGACCAATTTCAAACAGCCTCAACCGCAGACAGTAGCTTGAATAATACCGTGTATGATTTCTATAATCAATTGATGAGTAAAGGAGAGTTTGATACTTCGGTGGTTACTATAAATTTCAAGGAAAGAACAAATCCAATTGTTGAGAAATTGATTATAGAAAATCCGTCAAATAACTCATCAAATATTCATGTGAATTGTATAAAAACAGATTTGCTGGAAGATAGAAATCTTGTGCGATGGGGAGTGCCTGTAAAGAAGATCAACTACTATAAAATTTTGGAAGAAGGCGAAACGCCAATATACATGGCACTCTATTTTTCAGCAGATAATAAGATAGCGGATATATCGTATTAGTAAATTGCATGCCCTCTAATATAGCATTGTTAGAGAACAAGCTTATCTCGTTGTTTCAAGTATGTTTACTACTGAAGACAGTAGCAGCCCAGTTCTGCCAAGTCTTCCTACCTCTTCCACTCGACAAAAGTCCAAGTTTGAGGAAGTGTTGAGCGCAGCGGCACTTCCGATGGGATAAGGTTTTCTCAAACTGACTTTACCCATATTTGCTGCGCTTAATATCAAATGCAGCAACTCCCCTGTGAGGTAATGTCAAAAGAGTTTTTAGTTTTGTGGAGTGGGCATGGAAGGCTTGTTGCAAATACTTAAAATAATATAACCAATGAGCGCAATAACGATAATGGAAGATAAAACACCAACTAAACTATACCAAACCATGAGGGTAGCTTGTGGATTATCTGCCAAGACAGATGAAGCTTGTGATATTGGTTTAAATAATTCTTTATATTCCGTCATGGTAAAAGAAGGAGGAAATATAATTGGCATGGGTCGGGTAATCGGTGATGGAGGTTGTTTTTGTCAGGTGGTGGATATATGCGTGATCCCAGAAAAACAAGGGAAAGGAATTGGAAGAATAATCATGGAAAATATCGCCAATTTCATAAACGCCAAACTGCCGTCATCATGCTATATCAGCTTGATAGCTGATGGTAACGCCTCTCATTTGTATGAAAAGTTTGGATTCAAAGACACATTTCCTGCATCAAAAGGTATGTTCTTGAAAAAGAGTTGAAAAGGACTCGGACACACAGTAAGGCTATCAGGTTTTTCAATCAATTGACATCAATCTTACACCTCCCTCCCTACCTTAGCATAGTAACTGTTCCATAAAGGTATTGTCAACAGAGAACTTAGCTTTGCGGGACATGTACAGAAATTCACCACAATTGACCGCATACAATGAACGACTTTCAACAGAAATACAAATCCTACGACACCCGCAAACTCCTAAAAATACTGGAAGAAGCCGAGAATTATCAGCCCGAAGCAGTGGAGGCAGCGAAGTTCGAATTGGCGAATCGGGAAATTAGCAAAGCGGATATCCAGTCGGTGAAAAATGAAGTCTCCATCGAGCGGTTCAGGATTGAAGAAAGGCAGAAGCATCTTCAAAAAGCGGAAGATAAGGCAAAGGCCATCGGAGCTAATCTATTGGAAAATATAAGCCCCATTCAAAAAGAACCTTTCTCCGCTGATAAGAAGCTGAATATCATCGTGGTGGTTTTTGGAATATGGGCGGTTTATCAGCTTGCACAAGGATTGGGAATATTGCCGTTCTCTTTTAGGAGTTCTTATGGCAGGTGGGACACGGATCCGATTTCCTATTTCCTCCCCCTCATCGTGCTGCCAGTGGCATTGTTCCTATTTTGGAAGCGAAATAACGTCGGTTGGATGATGTTCTGCGCCTATCTTGTCTATAATATAATAAATGCGTTGGCGATGCTTTCGCTGGCTTGGCGATGGAATAGACACGAGGAAATAAGTGACAATACACCAGGATATATCCATATCGATTTTCATAATCGGGATATATTCGCAGGCCCCGACCCCATGACTTTTCTATCAGCGCTTATTGTTTTTGGAGGGACGCTTTGGGTCATCAGCCGGAGCGATAGTAGGAACCTATTTGAAATCAACCTCCAAACTGCTTTGATGACGATGGGCGCGGTTGCTTCCATTTCGATTTATCTTATTGTATTCCTTTAACAACTAAAAATGAAAATAATAATCGTAACGGTTGCCATATTGATTGTAGTTGGAATCATTGCTTACAGTAGTTCCAAATCAAAAAAAGATAAAGCCGAAGCAATGGTAAGCCAAAGTGGTGCATTGAAAACTTTGGAGGAATCAATTTCCTACATCGCTTCAAATTTTAAGAATTCAGAGGAAACACTCTTGATCGCTGACTCCATGAACGATGACTTTGGAGTGAACATGACATTAATCATGGATAGATTATTGAAGATGGGCTATGCACCCGATGGGTTTGAACAAAGGGAAGGGTTTCGAATCTACAAGTACAAGAAATCACCGCTTCTCAAACCTTCTAGCCACTAAAATCCATAATTCATGTGCAGCCGCACATGCGTTGTGGCAAATCTCACTCCCACTTCCTCCCCTCCCAACTTTTCCTACCTTTGCCGCCTCAAAATCACAGCGCAAGCGCAAATGCTGAACAGAAAAAAAATGCCCCGGATTCGGGAGGTGAAAAACCTAGTGGTGCCGCCGCCCGATGTCTGGTACTTGTCGAACGGAATCCCCGTCTATGAAACCAACCTCGGCACGCAGGACATCCTGAAGCTGGAACTGGTGTTCTTTGCCGGGCGTCCGTTTGAGCGGAAAAAACTCGCCTCCCGAAGTGCGGCTGCCCTGATGCGGGAAGGCACCCGCCAGCATACCTCCGCCGAACTGGCCGAGGTGATTGACTACTACGGCGGTTCGCTCTCCATGCCCATCAGCATGGACATGGCCGGGGTGCAGCTCCACACGCTCACCAAGCATTTCGACAAATTGCTGCCGCTCATCTCGGAAATGCTGTCCGAGCCGCTTTTTCCGCAGGAAGAACTGGATTCGTTCATCGTCCGGAACAAGGCACGACTGCAAGTGGATTTGACGAAAAACGACTTCGTGGCCTACCGGAAATTCACCGAACTGCTCTACGGTTCGCACCATCCCTACGGCTACAACAGCTACGCCAAGACCTACGAGGCCATCACGAGGGAGGATTTGGTGACGCATTTCCAGGAGAACTACACGAGCGGCAACTGCATGGCTTTCCTGAGTGGCCGCATCAATGACTCGGCACGTCGGCTGCTAGATGAGCAGCTTGGGCAGGCTATTCCGAAGGGAGAGCGTAAGCTGGTACCAAACTTTGAGGTAAATCATCTTCCCAAAAAACTGCACGAGCCTATAGCAGATACCGTGCAAAAAGCGGTGCGCATCGGTTGCCACCTTTTCAACCGAAACCACCCCGACTACAATGGGATGTACGTGCTGAACACCATCCTGGGCGGTTATTTCGGCTCCCGCTTGATGACCAATATCCGAGAGGAAAAAGGCTATACCTACAATATTTACAGTGCCCACGAAACTATGCTCTACGGCGGGTACTTTTACGTCGGCACGGAGGTGGGCAATGAGTTTGTGGACAAAACCGTGCAGGAAATCTATGTGGAAATGGAGAAGCTCCAGCAGGATTTAGTGGACGACGACGAGATGGAAATGGTAAAAAACTACCTGTTGGGCACGCTGCTAACGAACCTTGACGGCCCTTTCAACATTGCAGAGGTAGTGAAAACATTCGTGAGTGAGGGCTTGGAACTGACGGCCTTCGAGGAACTGGCCACAGCTATCAAGAACATTACGGCTGAGGAAATTCGGGATTTGGCGAGAAAATATTTCAACAAAAAAGATATGTGGGAAGTCGTAGTTTAGGGTAGGAGGTTTTGATTCGACAATGGTTAGCGACTCCTTTTTCACTGAAAATCAATTAGTTTTACTTATTCGCTACAATAATTATTGGATTTTCTTTTCTTTTGTGCCGTCTTTGCGAAGCAGTGGTTTTTTCGATGTTTTGATATAAAATTGGATTGCGGACAAACACAACTTTCCATTCATTTCAAGACCTTTGCCCCAACCGCTTCAAGGGCGATTTAAAAAGATCATTTACAAAAAACAGCGACAAACGCTATTAATGAAACTTTTCAGTTTTTTCACACAAGAATTAGCCATAGACTTGGGAACTGCCAACACGCTCATCATGAGCGATGGCAAAGTGGTGGTGGACGAGCCGTCTATCGTGGCCATTGACCGGCGTACGGGGGAGACAATTGCCGTGGGCACTAAGGCCATGCAGATGCACGAGAAAACCCATGAAAATATAAAAACCGTGCGCCCATTGAGGGACGGCGTTATCGCTGACTTTCAGGCTGCGGAAAATATGATTGAGGGTCTCATCAACATGATCGGCAACCGCCGCAGGTTTTTTTCCCATTTAAAAATGGTCATCTGCATCCCTTCTGGCATTACGGAAGTGGAAAAAAGGGCCGTTTTCGACTCCGCTGACCACGTTGATTCTAAGGAAACCTACCTTATCCACGAACCAATGGCTGCTGCGCTGGGTATTGGCTTAGAGGTGGAGGAGCCAGTCGGTAACGTCATCATTGACATCGGGGGCGGTACGACGGAGATTGCGGTGATAGCACTTTCCGGCATCGTTTGCGACCAGTCTATCCGCACTGCGGGTGACGAGTTCACCGCCGACATTATGGACTACATGAAACGGGCACATAATATCCTTATCGGGGAGCGCACTGCTGAACAAATCAAAATACATGTCGGCTCTGCCCTGCACGAACTTGATAGCCCACCACCTGATTATGCCGTGAATGGCCGTGACTTAATGACGGGCATTCCGAAGCAGATTACGATTTCGTACCACGAGGTATCGCAGGCCATTGACAAATCCATCGGAAAAGTGGAGGAGGCTGTGATGAAGGCCTTGGAATCCACGCCGCCAGAGTTGGCTGCCGATATTTACAAAACTGGTTTGTACCTGACTGGTGGTGGCGCGTTGCTTCGTGGCCTCGACAAACGGCTGAGTGCCAATACCAAACTTCCTGTGCATATTGCGGAAGACCCGCTGCGTGCGGTTGTTCGTGGCACAGGCATTGCATTGAAAAACACCGATCGTTTTTCCTTCCTGATTGATAGAAAAAGCGTCTAAGAATGATGAATGATAAATGGTGAATGATGAATAGCAGCGACGCCGTTCAACATTCACCATTTATCATTTACCATTTATCATTCCGCCATGTTCAACCTTGTCCAGCTTCTGATAAAACTGAGCGGCTTCCTACTGTTTGTGCTACTGGAAGCTATCTGTTTTTCGTTGGTCGTGCGGTACAATGGCAATCAAGAGAAAGTTTACACGAATACCGTGAACCAGTTCACGGGTTGGATGCAAAAAAAGAGTGCCTCCACTTACCAATATTTCCAGCTTTATGACGAAAACAAGCGGTTGGCAAAGGAAAATTCCAAGCTGCTTGACCGCCTTGCCAATGTTGGAATCAATGTACAGAATCCACTGGACACTGTTTGGGCAGATACTTTGCAGCCCAAGTATAGTTTTCTAGAAGCACAGGTGATTCGAAATTCCATCAATCAAAACCACAATTACATCACGCTGAATAAGGGCAGTGATGACGGGGTGACGGCACACAGCGGTGTAGTCAGCGACGATGGAGTGATTGGAATCGTTCGAAAAGTTTCGAAAAATTATTCAGTGGCCATGTCCATTCTGCACAGGCAGGCCATCGTGAATGCAAGGGTACGGCACAAGAACTACTTCGGCCCGATGACGTGGAAGAGCGACAACATCCATATCTTCAACCTTGAAAACATCCCAAAGGATGCCCCAGTCACGAAGGGCGACACCATCGAGACCAGCGGCTACTCCACGATGTTCCCGCCGGGCATTGCATTGGGGGTGGTGGATAAGCTTTGGATGGACCCTGGAAGCAATTTTTTCACTATTGAGGTGAGGTCGTTTGCGAAGTTGAGCAACTTACAACATGCGTATATTGTGCGAAATATTTTCAAAGACGAACAAGAGCAACTGGAGAAATCCGTGATAACCGAAGATGAATAGTATTATCCTTGTCAATAGTTTGCGCTTTGTGGGGCTGTTGTTGTTGCAGGGCCTTGTATTCAAAAACATTGGGGTTGGATGGGAGAGCTTTCCTTATCTGCACATCATTGTGTTCCCGTTGTTCATTTTGTTGTTACCGCTCCGCACACCTAAGACACTGGTCATTTTGTTGGCATTTTTGCTGGGTATCTCTGTTGATTTCCTCTACGACACCCTTGGCGTTCATGCCAGCGCTGCTGTATTCACAGGCTTCATTCGGTCTTTGGTTTTGAAAATGCTTGAACCACGAGGCGCCTATAATATGTCATACAGCCCAACCATAGCTAGAATGGGACTTGGCTGGTTTGTTCAGTACGTTTCCATCCTAATGTTTGCCCATATATTTTTCTATTACTCCGTCGAAGCCTTCACTTTTGTTTATATTGCTGATATTTTGCTAAAAACAATTGTTAGCTTTTTAGCGTCTATGGTTTTTATCATGATATTTCAATTGTTATTCAACCCTTTAGACTAACTATTGATTGAATGGGTGAAGGATGAACATATCCACTCATTCAGTATCTCAATCCTTGTAATGGAGAACCAGTACAAAGAACGACAATATGTTATCCTGCTGCTTTTTGCACTGGCAGGGTTGTTATTGGGGGGCAGAGCCTTCCAGTTGCAGGTACTGAGTGACGCCTACCGGAGCAAGGCCGATGCCGTGGCCATGAGCAAGGAAACCCAATATCCGGCACGTGGGCTTATCTACGACCGCAATGGGAAACTGCTCATCAACAATGCCCCAGTTTACGACCTGATGGTGACCTACTACCAAGTGAAACCAGGCATGGACACCATGAAATTCTGCCGATTGCTCGGCATCACCAAAGAGGATTTTATCAAACGGCTGGATAAAGATTTCAAGCGGGATAAGCGTTTCAGCAAGATAAAGCCATTCATTTTTATGGATAAAATCTCGCCCGAGGCCTTCGCTGTTTTTCAGGAAAGCATGTATGAATTCCCGGGCTTTTTTGCGCAGGTGCGCAATATCCGCAGTTACCCCGTGAATCATGCTGCCCACATGCTCGGCTACATCACGGAAGTAACTGACGATGACATCAAAGCAGCAAATGGCGCCTACGTCATGGGCGATTATATCGGCGCAAGTGGTTTGGAGCTTGCCTATGAAAAAGAATTGAAGGGCATCAAAGGCTCCAAATACGTGCTTAAGGACAATCTAGGCAGGGATGTTGGTAGTTTTCAAAATGGCAAACGGGACACGCTGCCCGAATCTGGCCTTGACCTGATTTCCACCATCGACATAGACTTGCAAGCCTACGCAGAGTCGTTGATGGTAAATAAAAAAGGAGCAGTGGTGGCTATCGAACCTAAAACGGGTGAAATCTTGGCCTTCCTCAGCTCCCCCACTTACGATCCAAACTTGATGGTCATCGACCAGGACCGCGGTAACGCCTACATGGCATTACTGAAAGATAAGAACCAGCCACTTTTCAACCGTGCTATCATGGCAGCTTACCCTCCTGGTTCCACCTTCAAGGCTTCAGTAGGGTTGATTGGAATGCAGATGGGGGCCATCTCCCCAGAAACCGGGTGGCCATGCGGCGGCTACTACGTGAACGGTGGCCACGATGTGCGAAAATGCCGTGGCCATGCCTATCCGTCTAATATCAGCATTGCACTACAGTGGTCCTGTAACTCCTATTTTTTCCGAACATTCAAGGAAATTGTTGACCATTACGGCTACTACAATGCTGGCCAAGGCCTTGACACCATGGCCTATTACTTACATTCATTCGGCCTTGGCCGAAAACTAGGCGTGGACTTTCCTGGGGAAAAAACTGGCCGGGTGCCAGACTCGAAGTACTATGATAAAATGTATCCAAAGGACAAAGGAGGCTGGCGTTCGCCAACCATTATTTCACTTGGAATCGGACAAGGGGAAATGGAGCTGACGACCATCCAAATGGCAAATCTAGCAGCCATGATTTCCAATCGGGGCTACTATTTTATACCACATTTCGTTAAGGAATTCCGCCAAGGCGATAAAAAGCTCCCTGCCAGAGAACCTTACCGAAAGCGCATAAAAGTACCCATCGGTTCTTACTATTTCCCCTCCATTGTCAATGGAATGGCAGCGGTGATTGCGGCTGGAACTGCTCGTTCATCCGGCATTCCCGACTTGCCGGTAGCTGGTAAAACTGGCACAGTGCAGAACCCGCATGGCGAAGACCACTCCACATTTATCGGGTTTGGCCCTATTGAGGAACCAAAAATTGCGATTGCTGTGTATGTGGAAAATGCCGGCGGTGGCGGGAAGTTTGCAGCACCTATCGCTACACTCATCATGGAAAAATATTTGCGCGGCACTATCAGTGAAAGCCGAAAGCGCCGAGAAACGGAAATGATGGAAGCCAACCTGATGGAGCCGAAACCTAAAAAATTGTTCGTAAGACCAAGCTTGCCCGACTCATTGCAGCAGGACAATACACCTGTAGATGCCCCTGTGGATGATGCAGTGCAAAACTAAAACTGTAAAATTTTAGCCACTTTGATAGTCTCAGCCATCGTTGCTACCGCCCGAAACCTTGCTATTGGGCATAAAAATCTAATACCTTGGTACTTGCCTGCCGATTTGAAGTATTTCAAAAAAAAGACCACTGGACATCACGTCATCATGGGACGCAAATCCTTCCAGTCCATTGGCAAGCCACTACCGAACCGTACCAATGTGGTCATCACTCGTGACCCATTTTTCTTGGCAACAGGCTGTACCATCGTGCATTCCATCGAAGAAGCGCTGGAACTGGCAGAAGCAAACGGAGAACTGGAGGCATTTATCATCGGCGGCGGCGAAATCTACCGCAAAAGCTGGCCTTACCTCGACCGCCTTTACCTGACAGAAGTAGACGCTGAGCCAGAAGCTGATGTTTTTTTTCCTGAAATAGATGAAAACGAATGGCAGGAACTGAGTCGAGAAGCGCATCCAGCAGATGAGAAAAATGAGTTCGGCTATGTATTCCGGGTTTTGGAAAAACTATAAAATTTATTTTACGAAATCTGAATCCAAGACATCCCTACTATCCGTGATGATGGGGGCATCCTGAAATTTGGCATCACCAAACGCCAAAATTGGCCAAAAGACAAAGGGCAGAAATATGCAGCCCACGGTGAACCCTTCATCCTTCCCAAATTTTTTCACCAAAAGATTTGTAGCCCATACCTGCCAGATGATACCGATGTAAGGAATCAGCATGTACAAGGCCCACCAACCTGGCTTTTTGATAATGTCGGACCAAATAACAAGATTGTATATGGGCACAATGGCTGCCCAACCTGGTTGTCCAGCTTTTTCAAAAATTTTCCAGAAGGAAATTATCATCAGAGCAATCAGCCCAAGGACTATTATCAGCACGATAAATATGAACATGACTCCAGCACCATTTTCCATGTAAAGCTATTTTTTAAGTAAAAATCATATTGACACCTAGTGAAGCCTCAAATATAGTACCGGGTCATCACTTCCCAAGCACCAAAGAACATCGAAATTGCCAACAGCATCTTGCAAAAAAACCAGATTCTCTGTTCACTTTTCGAAACAAAAAAACCTCCTACAGCTAAAAAAATTAATGGGAAAACCGGAATAAAATACCGCCCGCTGAGTGCCATCACCCTATCAGCCCCAACGGGCATCCATTGCATGTACAGAACTAGCGCCAAAGCGCCCATCATTGTAATAGCACTGGCTCCAAAACCAATTCGAAGCTTTAAGCTTAGCCGACCAATAGTTGAAGAATCAGATAAAGCAACCCAAGCTGTGGCGATAAAAAGCAGTGCAATCATCCAACTTGGCAGGTAATTTTTCTCCCAGCCGAATTTTCCGAAATAATGCGCCAAGGTGGCTGGAGCACTCTCCCAATAGCTAAGGATAGCTATTTTAAAAAACTCAAGCGGATGCGCCAGCACAAAGGCCAACTGCTCATGCGGCTGCACGCCCTCGTTCAATTGCACACCTTCCCTGAATAGTGGGTTGTACTCGTCGTAGGGTATAAAAAGACCGCCTGCGTAGCTGTACCACCACGCCAGTAGGATTAGGTTGGTGAGGCAAAGCCCACCTGCAAATGCATAGAACCTGAGTGTGCTATGGAAATTTGCTTTGGGTATTAACCAAGCCAGCAGAACGATGGGGAAATAGACAGGTTTGCTCAGGGAAATCATTGCAGAGCAAATAAAAATACCAGCTATGCGCCAATTCAATTTTTTCCCGATTTTTCCTTCGGTAAAAAGTAACGACATCAGCGCAGCCAATAACCAAAAACAGAGACCATTGGTGACTGCATCGCCAGTAAGCGAAGCATGAAGAAACATGCTGGAAGGCAGCAGGGCCAGCCATGCCATTGGTTTTGCAAATAGTGGCGTTAGACGGAGCGCCGCAAGGATTAGCAATATCCAGATGGCCAAGGTGGCCAATCGGCCAACGTATAACAACAGCATTGGCCTGCACTGAAATACCATCAAAAAACGCATCACACCAGCTTGAAAAAAATACGGAAAAGGGGAATAGTAGCCGACGTTTGGAAAGTCAATGAAGATGGCATCGTTTGGATTGAGTGCTAATTGCCATGCTTTTCGGAAATTAGCCTGGCTAACTTTAGCCCCGTAGTCATAACGCAAGTTGGCGAATGGCAGATACAGTTCAGACAAGCTTTTGGGCAGTCTGCCACCTAGCCGTTGGTCGGATGTTTTAATGCCCATAAGGTGGCCACTAGCCAAATGGGCGGTTCGATAGAAGTGCGCCGTCTCGTCGGGCGATTGAAAAGGAGGAACCAGCAAGGCATACAGTAAGCCTACCAGAGAAGCCACCAACAAAAAACCTCGACGGACGGCGCACTGATCCATGGCGTCAGAACTTGTACATAAGATTTAGGGATGCATTGCTGGCGAAGCTCCCGTTGATGTTGTATTTGATTTTTTGCCCCGAAAACTTGTTTAATAAAACGCCAGCACTTGGCACAATTTCCATATTAAGACCAAGTAAATCGTTGAAATCGTGCTGTATGCCAAGTATGTACCCAATGCGGGGTGATAAATTCCATGTAGGTTTGATTTTCTCGGTTTTTGAAAAGCTGGTTCCCAACGAAAATTGAGGGCCACGGTAAAAAGTCGTTTTCGCCCCCACTGCCTTCCGGTTTTCTACCCCGATTGAAACACCCGTATTTATGGTGAAATACAGCTTGTTATTGTTATTATTTTGGAAACTAAAATTTCCAAAAGTACCCTGCAAGCGTTCGAACTTATTGTCCGATTTTCTCCATTTGTAAATCACGGAACCGTTCAGGCTATTGCCAGAGACCCCCAGCCCAATTTCTCGTTGGTGTGTATCAGGGGTTTGCGCTAAAAGGATGGTTGATGGCATGGCAACGGCCATAGCCAGTAAAGCAATTGTGAAGACGTGCTTTTTCATGAATTGATTTTAGGTGAAAATTAATTTGGTATCGACAATGATACGATGGACAAGTGATGAAAAATAGCTTGTTCGCCAATTTTTAACAAAATGAAGAAAGGTAATTATGCCAATAAAAAATAAAGGAGCCCCCCTCAGAACTATGCTGAGAGAGGCCATCCCAAAAACTGCTCTTAATCATAGCCGCAGGCCGATTTTGGCCAACGACATTTATCTTTTGTGATAATTTGATAACGTTGAAAGGTGCATTATGAAAATGCAAGAATGGAGGGTTAAATTGTTCCTACTGCATGGCTAAATGTAGAGCCAACTGCACGGAGCAAATGTAGCTAGGAGGCCAAAGGAAGAAAGTACCTTTTTTAGCGTAATTATTGAAAGATTTTTTTACAAATAATAAAAAATCTTGAATAACTTAATTAACAAAGGAAATGGCAATATCTGTTACAGCTGCGTGGCGGAAAAAAGATATGACGCAGCAGATGAGAAATAGAACAAATGCAATGACTTCATCGGTTATTTGAAATGAGGTACTCTTTTTCATAACTGGGTGTGATTACGTGATGTAGGATATTATGTTTTCTCTCAGTGCTTATTCAGAATGATGTTCTTCATGCTTGAGCCAAGTACAGCCTTACCCCTAGATGTGTTCAAACACCAGATGGTTCAACACACATTTGATTTTTTGCGAACAATACTGTAGATGGTGAAGTGTTTTTGTGTTTTGTTGCTGCAAAGAGACAGCTATTGGGTAAATGAACGGCTAAGGCAAGGTTACTTTTACATTAATTAGTGACCCATCCAACGCTTAAAATCCTGCACCCGCTCTCGACTAACCACATTATTGGTTTCATGTACCGGATAAAGTTCTAGTTTCAGGCGGCTGTTGAACCAAGTGGAAATTTTGCGTATGGCTTCGGGTTTTACAATGGCCTGTCGGTTGATACGAAAAAAAAGTCGAGGGTCGAGCATACCCTCCAGTTGGTCAAGTGTATATTCAATAATATGCTTCTTACCGTCTAAGCATTGCACAAAGGCTATGCCATCCTCTGAGAAAAAATAAGCAATATCTGAAATAGGGACGTAGACGAAATGTTGACCTGACTTAACAAGAAATCTGTCTTTAAATTCTCGCTGGGTGAGCATGGATTGCAGTAATTTCTCAATGCCCGAACGATCGTAAATATCTGGTTGGCGATAAATCTGGCGATATTTAGCAATGGCTGAAACCAGCTCAGTTGGGTCAACCGGTTTCAGCAAGTAATCCACGCTGTTCACCTTGAAGGCCCGAAGGGTGTAGTGGTCAAATGCAGTGGTGAAAATGACGGGAGCAGTGAGGGCAGTTTGGGTGAAAATATCAAAACTAAGGCCATCAGCGAGTTGGATGTCCATGAAAATGAGGTCGGGCGTTGAAAAATTGTGTAGCCATTTCACGGCCCCCTCTACACTGTCAATCATGTCGAGCAGCTGGCACTCTGGACAGTGCTCTCCCAGCAGTTTGGCGAGCCGTTTAGCGGCTGGTTGTTCGTCTTCAATGATGAGTGTTCTCATTGGAATGGTATTAAAACAAGGCCCATCGGATTAGATTTACATTTAAAGTTTGCGGCTTTTCCCTTACCTCAAATTTTACCTCCTCCCAAGTCGGCAACCGCCATTTCGAAGGCGAGTCTTTTGAGAAACCGTAGGGTTCCGTAGGCACACCGACCAGGTTTTTATCGAGTTTCTTATTGTTGTTTTCATCCAAAAACACAGCGAAGGCGTATGTGCCAGTGGGTAGGTTTTCGATAGTAGCCTCTAAGTTGCCATTTTTGTCAACAAAAAAATTGTAAAGCACCGCTTTCTCTTCCTTCATGAATTCGGAAGGATTGTCGTAAAGTGCAAGCCGCAAGGTCCCGGTTGGCTTTTCTATGCCTTCGAAACGAATGAACAGCCTGCCCTCCATTTCCTTTTCAGCGGGAAAAAAGAACACAGCGAAGCCAAATAGAAAAAGAATAATTTTCATAAAAACTATTAATCAAGCACCTGTAAGAGCGCATAAAAGTTAATTTACTAGTTGGTGCTGCATTTTTGCAATGGATGACGCAGGCACCAATGGCAGTACCACGATAAAAAATTGCTGCGTAACGATAACCTCTACCGCTTGTTTAGCCAGCAAGCGGTAACGATTCTTGATGTTTTCCAATCCAATTTTCGTGGAAGGCTGTTCTTGGTTTTTGGGCTGTAAATTATTCCGAACGATGAGCCTATCCTCTTTTTCCACAAAAACCTCGATGTGTAAAGGTTTTTGAGTTGAAACCACATTGTGTTTTATCGCATTCTCAAACAACATCTGTAGTGAAAGCGGCAGTATGAATAACTGTTTGGCCTCTTCCGGCACATGGATGTTGATACGCAGGTTATCACCGAAGCGCTCGTTCAGCAAGCAATTGTAGGAGTCGAGGAATTCAAGTTCTTCCGCCAGCGTGGTCAGTTCCCGCTCCCGAATTTCAAGAATATAGCGGTATGCTTTCGAGAGTTTTTGCACAAAATTTTCGGCCTTGGCGGGGTCTTCCGGTATCAGATAGGCTAAAGTGTTTAAGCTGTTGAAAAGGAAATGCGGGTTAACCTGGTTCTTTAGGCTTTCAAGCTGGCTTTGCACGTTTTCTTTTGTCAGTCGCTCTTTTTCCACCAAAGTTTTACGGAGTTGGTGGTAAAACCCTGCTGTAACATAGATGGTAAGTACTAAGAAAGTAACCAGTAATGAACCGATGGTCATGCCTATGTTATGCTGTAAATTATTGCCCACCTTGTTCGAAATGAGGGGATGCAGCAACGGGTCGAGGGCCGATTTTATGGCAAAAAACAGCACGAGTACAACCAATGATTGGAACACCATCCGTTTTTTAAATTCTTGCGTCTTTGGAAACCGCTCCGCAAAAAACAATACCACCTGCCTGAAAACAAGCCAAAAAACCGAGGTGTAAACAAAGCCTATCCCATTGCATGCAGTAATAAAAAACCGGAGATCGTTCACCATGATATCACCAAACATCATGGCATTCATAATTAAAGTTATAACAGGTATACCTATGATAACCAACCATTTATCGTCAAAACCAAATATTTCCTTTGCTTTTTTCATTGAACATTCACACTATCCGCATTGAGCATCTCGACAATTTTTTGAATTACCAAAGCTTCTTTTGACCACATGATGAAATGGTCGTCGCCTTCTAGCATTTCTATCTTTAAGTCTCGACTATTTACCAGCATTTTCTTTGCAAATTCGGCATTTCCAGGCGCCACCAGCTTGTCCTTTGTTCCTTGCAATACTGTTACTGGACAAGTTATTTTTGGCCAAAGTGGCAGCATTTCCTCTAAATCTTTTTTCAATGGAATAATTTCTTGGTTGCTTACCCGAAACGCTCCTGGTGCCATCCACCGAAAAATCCACCAGTCCAGCGGGCGGGCCCACCAATACTGAGGCTCCAACGCTGGGTCGATGGAGCCCGCAACGATGACAAGCCCATCCACCAAATCTGGAAAATCAATGGCTATCCGGCAAATGAGCGGGCCACCATAGCTATGTCCCACGAGAATGGTCTTTTTGCCTTGCACTCGATATTTTTCGAGCAAAGGCCGAAGCAGCGCTGACTGTTTTACCAGAGACCGTTCCGTTTTGCCAAAATCGGAATAACCAAAGCCAGGCCTATCCACCGCTACTAGCAGCGCTTGGCTGGTCAGGTTGGTATCGGCCAAGTAGTCAAGCATTGCATCCGATGAGCCAGGCGAGCCATGT
This sequence comes from Bacteroidota bacterium, assembly GCA_016124585.1. GTDB lineage: Bacteria > Bacteroidota > Bacteroidia > Chitinophagales > Saprospiraceae > UBA6168. Next base: position 44,225 of record WGNL01000028.1, read on the forward strand.
ACCATCAGGACAAGCGGCTGCCCCACATCACCACTGTAAGTGTAATGAATGTGCCTTCCCTCTACCTCATAGCTTCCAAAGTTCACATCAGTTTGCCCTTTTTCAAGCAAATAAGCTCGCTGTTTGTCATCGTTTTTTCTAAACCTCATAAACTCGGAGTGGCAGGTGACAAACAAGACGCTGCACATTACGATGGCGATGGCATATCGTTTTTTCATCTTCAACATGAAAGTTTCTCCTGAAAACAAGGAGAATATGAAATGTTTGAAACCTCCGGCAAAATTGTCCAATAGGCTTGGCTTCGCCAATTGTTTCCCAATGAACTGCCCCAAAAGCAACTTGAATTGTAAAAACTACTATGCTGGGCGCGGTGGCAACGACTGCAACCCTTCCGCTTCCAAAGTCGTCAGTCCAAACTGCGTCAAATGGTGGACCACATGCTTAAATTGCATGAAAAGCCACTCATCATAGTTCAGCGGTCCGAAAACAACATGATTGGTGCGCATGCCGGGATTGGCAGCCATGAACGCATCGAACTCTGCCCATTTTTGCCAAAAAACTTCAATAGCTGCCTCAATGCTGGGTGTGTTAAGAAGTGGCAATTCACCGTCGACAGGCATGTTCGGGTGCCTAAAATTTTGGCTAATTGAATAGTTTGAAAACACAAATTGCCGCATGCGAGGCAGCTTTTCCTCGGGGGTTATCACCGTTACAGTCCATTTCCCCATAGCTCCGTCAATTACCCAAGCTAAGTGCTCTACCATGTGGTGAGGGGTCATTTTGCCCCAGAGTGGCTGCATATCAGGTGTTAGTTTTCGGAGTAAATTATCCAGCTTGTTTTCGAAAAAAGCGTTCGCATGGGCGAGTGTCAATTCTTGCATGTGCTTTGTATATTTTAGTGAACTTTGCGTGCAAAGGTCGACTTTGCCTTGCAAACTACTTACGAAGAAAATAAACCGTAGGGATGAACGATTCGATTAACAAACCCGGCAACTTGAATTTGGTTGCCGACAAATTTATACTTCGCCCTATCAAATCGGCTGATAACCAGCAAGTTGCCCACATCATTCGCACTGTGATGACGGAATTCGGCTGCGTCGGCGAAGGCTATTCCATCCTTGATACTGAGGTAGACGACATGTTCGGGACCTACAATAAAGAGCGCTCAGCATTCTTCGTAATCGAGCAAAAAGGAACGAGAGAAGTGCTTGGCTGTGGTGGTGTTGGGCCGCTAGTTGGCTGCAGTCCTGAAGTTTGCGAATTGAGAAAAATGTATTTCCAGCCTGAACTTCGTGGATTAGGATTCGGCAAAAAAATGGTAGTTACCTGCCTCGAAAAAGCAAAGGAAATGGGTTACCACCACTGTTATTTGGAGACCGTTGACCGGATGGCTCAAGCCAACAATTTGTACAAAAAGATGGATTTTGAAAAGATTGAAAGACCGATGGGGTCAACTGGGCATTGCAGTTGTGATGCATGGTATGTCAAAGCGGTGTGAAACATCACTGCTTAGGAGTACTGTTAAACATCACCACAAACATCAACATCACCTTCATTTCAAAGGAAACCTTATCGTCCAATTCGTCCACAATGACCCAGTCACGGGGGTCACGTTCGTAATTGGTGTACATAAAAAAATCGCCGTTGTTGGAATTACGGAGTAGCCAATTGTCCCACTGGTTCGTCCATTTTGACTTTAAGGTGAGTGAGGTCGAACTGTCATAAACCCGCCATTCTTCGAACTGACCAGGCCAGACAGTCCGGGCGCTGACGATGGTGTTGTTGCCTCGTAGTTCCCATTCTTCAGGGTTGTCTTTCCATTTCATTTTGATGGTACCGTAGGAATCACCAATGCGATAATCCCACTCTGTGAAATCGTCCTCCCGCAGTTGCCAAGTGATTTTCAAGGTGCCTTCATCCTCGTCGCCAGCATCGTTTTCAGCATAAAAACGCCATTCTATGAAGCTGTCGTCGTAATAACTGGAGATGCCCGTGAGATACTGAGCCTTGGCAAACACAGCTATGAGTAGGAAAAAAGCAAGTGGTAATATTTTTTTCATCAAAAGGATTTTCTGCTTTAGGTCAAACGTTTCGTATCAGTTGGCGGTATCATTGCTTCGCAATTTTGGATTTTTTTAGGATAAAAAGTTGAAATTGCCGCCAAAATCTGGGCAGCACAGTTAAAATAACAACATGATAATTTACAATGTAACCGTAAAAATAGAACGCAGCATCCACAATGATTGGGTAGACTGGATGCGAAGTGTGCATATTCCAGAGGTGATGGCTACTGGTTTTTTCACAAAAAACCTCCTCCTGCGCTTGCTCGAACCACCCGCTGACGAAGAAGGAATTACCTATGCCGTCCAGTACACGTGCAACAGTATTGAGGCACTTCGTAGATACCAAGAGGAGGAAGCCCCTGCCCTTCAAGCCAAACATGCCGAACGCTACGACGGTAAGTTTTTCGCTTTTCGTACCATCTTGAAAGTTATGGAATAAAGGCCCCGCTAAGATTGGTTTACGAAACCCTTCGTCGTTCTTTTTCACTTTACTGCCGCTATTGGGGTTTACTCATCTGTCCCTACTTTATTTTCATCGAATAAAATCCTTTGAGTCAAATATTCGGCCTTGCTTTGGAGTTCTTGCACCATTGTTTTCACCCGAAATATTTGACTTATGGACAAAATGAAAAAATTCTTCCTGTTCTGTTCCGGCGTTGACACGGCCATGTTGGAGCGCTGCCCTTCCGACATTAACAAGTACATGGGAATTGGCGCCACAGTTTTTTTCACGGGCGTATTGGCTTTTTTCTCGTCAGGTTATGCTTTGTACACCGTCTTCGATAGTTACTTGTTGGCCGCTGCCTTTGGCCTCGTTTGGGGTTTGATGATTTTCAACCTCGACCGCTACATTGTAATGAGTATGAAAAGTAACGGCAAATGGTGGCGGGATGCCCTTGTCGCTGCACCCAGGTTAGTACTGGCTGTATTGTTGGCACTTGTGATTTCAAAACCACTTGAATTGAAAATTTTTGAAAAAGAGATTAAAGCGGAACTTGTGACGATGGAGCAGGAGGTTTTCAAAAAACAGGAAGACCAGCTGAAAGCCCGCTTCCAAAGCCAGATTGACGAACAACAGCAAGGAATTGCAAAGCTGAAAAATGAAATTGCGGAAAAAACTGCTGTTCGAGACACCTTGGCTCGCATCGCCGTTCAAGAAGCTGACGGTACGGGCGGATCAGGTAAAAAGAATCTTGGGCCAATATATCGAGCCAAGAAAGCTGAGGCAGACAAGACACAATCCGAATTAGACAGTCTTGTAGCCCTTGCCATTCCGCTCATCAAGCAAAAGGAAAAAGCTGTCACGTCACTCGATTCAACCGTTCAGGCAGAAATCGGCGCTTTAGTCCGCACCAGTTACAACGGCATGGCTGCCCGAATGGAAGCACTTTCTCGACTTTCCGAAGGTAGTAAAGCTATTTTTTACGCAAGTATTTTTATCATGCTACTTTTCGTGGCCATCGAAACGGCACCTATCATGGTGAAACTCATCTCCTACCGCAGCCCTTATGATTACCTGCTGCATGAACACGAGCATGTGTTCCAAATGGCCAATTTGGAGAAAACTACATTGCTTGCTAATGAGGTTCATAATAAATTAATGTATGAATCTGATACTGGTAAACATTTGACAAATGCCCGCATCGTATTGCAGAAGGAATTGATTGACCATAAATTCAAGGAAAAACTGGCAGACCTTAAGAATCGCCCATTCGATTGGAAAATTGGCGCAGTTTAAATAATTCCTGCCTTTGACATGAAACGCCACCTTGATTCACAATTGAGGTGGCGCTTCTTTTATACCTAAAATCATATTGCCTTAATTATTATTTCACTTCGTAAAACTTAATCGCATCTTTTGAGTAAAAGATAGTTAGCCTGATAATCATCAAATAAAGAGAATATGAGGCAAATAAGGGCTAAAAAAATATCAATTGGCACTACCAAAATAATAGCCTTCACACAAATACCATTTAGGATAAAAACAAAACATAATTTGCTTTCAAGGCTGATTTTTTGTTTTCCACCGTTCTCCACACCTTCCTGTTTAAAAAAAAGATTAGTTTTTATTTGGAAAAGTCTCGGCAGCGGTCATACATTTGCGCCCGCTTTCCGAATGAGGAAAAGCACAACAAAGCAAGGCTTAGCATTTAACCGCTAAACTGCTGTTTCAAAAAACACAAGAAATCATGTTTCTTCTAAAGCCGATAGTCCATTTATTATGTGGACAAGCATGAAGAAAGAAACATGCACGAGTTCATTGACACCGATGGAGGAAAGAACGAATAGGTAAGGAAAGAGGGGAGGAAAGAAGTTTGACGGACCAGTCAACGAGATAGAGTTGAGAAGGAAGAACATCTGTTGGTAAAAACATTGCCCCTTTTATGGGGC
>WGNL01000003.1 GCA_016124585.1 Bacteroidota bacterium
TTCGGCCATTTTTCTTAACATTGTGGCTGTGGCAGTCCGGACATATCGTCATAGTCTTTGTAGTTTGGTCACTTTAAGATAATGACCATTCCGGAATGCCACTAATTTTTATACCCAGCCTTACATTTTATACACCGCCATAAAATTTAAAGATTTCTTCAGCTATTTTCTGAGTGACAAATACATAAAACATGCGAAAACAGCTTTCTTACTTGCCATCTTAACAATCGTTTTTACCACAACCCAATGTACCATAATGGGTATTGCCGTAGGTTCTGGCATATCTAGAAACCAGCATGAAAAAAGGCCCATCATTGTACCCAATCAAGATGATTATGTTGAGTTTTCTATTGGAGATTGGCTGGAAATAGTAAAAAAAGATGGGAGAATCGTCGAAGGGAAATATTTGGAGGCGAGCTATATTGCTTGGGAAGGTACTGACTCCATACCTACATTGGAATTGAAATCCATAGAAATTGATATTTTAGGCAGAAAGAATAATGAAACTGTAATGCTCAATGATATTGACCATATCGTATTAGGTTACAAATCAGATGGCCCTACAGTATTAGGAGGTGTTATTGGTGGTGTGATTGACGTTGTCATATTAACTATGGCGGCAATAAAATTCAATAAACAATTTGAATGATTATTTTGAATATTCACTAAAACCAAAAACTACCAATCCTTCACCGACTTCTTATTCCTAGCCTGCGCTTTTTTCAGTTTCTGCTGTACCTTCTGCTCCTCCCTGTCCATGATGTCAAGCAGGTCTTTAGCCTCCTGTTTGCTCAAGTCCTCAGGCTTTCCATTTTTATCCTTTGGCTGTGGGTTGTAGCTTTTATCGTTGTTCTTCGGGGGTGAATCCAAGGGTGGCGGCTGGTTCTTCTGTTGCTTCTTGTTGTTTTGTTTAGGTTGGTTTTGCTGTTTGGGCGGCGGTGGCGGCAAATGGCGCATCGCATTGGCGAGGTTACGCTTGGTGTCTATGTCGTTGGGATTTTGGCGAAGGGCATTTTTGTAGGCATCCACACTTTCCTTGTATTGGCCTTTTTGGTAGAGCGCATTCCCAAGGTTATGGTAGGCACGGGCTTTGGTCGTGCGGTCTTTGGCAGCATCGGCAGCAGCTTGGTAATGCTTGATGGACTCGTCGTAATGCTCCTGACGATAGGTCGTGTTGCCGAGGTTATAATTCCCTTTAGCAGAGTTTTCCTTTTCAATTGCCTTGCGGTAGCCTGCCTCCGCTACCGAAAGATTGTTTGCCTCATAGGCTTTGTCAGCCGCCCGCAGGTCTTGGTGGGCGGTCTGGGCCAATATTGCGCCAGCAAAAAAAATCAGCGCAACCACCGCTTTTATCTTCAAAAAATAGCTCATCGTCAATTATTTCTACCCTATTAAAACACAAAGTTACCGTTGAGTTGTTTCCCGATGGAAATTTTTTGCCCAAGGGCTTCTTGTAGGCTTTCGTCTTCAAAAACGCTGTATTGGGAGGGATGTTGTTTCTAAATGAGCCGACTCCCTTAACTTCGCCATCCCAAATTCCAGTTTCACAATTTCCAATTTCCACCACCTGTGACCAATACATCATTTTCTTGGCTGCTAAAAATGGCTTGGCGTGACAGCCGACGCAACCGGGGTCGCCTGCTGCTTTTCATCTCCTCCATCGTCATCGGGATCGCCGCTTTGGTAGCCATCAATTCCTTCAGCGAGAACCTCCAAAAAGACATCAGCCGGGAGGCCAAAACCCTGACGGGCGCTGACCTCATCGTGCAAGGTGGACAGCCTGCAACCGACTCCCTTCGCCAAATTTTCGACCTGCTGGGCGAAGAAAAATACGCCGAAACCTGGAGCCTCGTTTCGATGGTTTATTTCCCCAAAAACGGCGGCACCCGCCTCTCGCAAGTGCGGGCGCTGGAAGGTGAATTCCCTTTTTACGGAAAGCTCTCCACCGAGCCTGCCGATGCCGCTGAAGAATTCAAAACTGCAAGTCAACCGTTGAACCCAGCAGCCACTCACCCCCCCTTGGGGGGGGAAGGGGGGGCTGTCGCACTTGTCGAAAAAACCCTCATGCTTCAATTTGACCTGAAAGTGGGCGATACCGTGCGGGTGGGAACCACGCCCTTCGTCATTGCTGGTCAACTGAATTCCGCACCTGGACGGGCTGGTATTGCCGGGTCAATCGCCCCAGTGGTTTATATTCCGAAACAATATTTACAAGAGACGGGGCTTGTGCAGCCAGGCAGTTTGGTTTGGTACCAATACTTTTTCAAGTTCAAGGAGGGCACGAACGTCGGCGACCTGAAAAGCACCATTCTGGACCCCGCCCTTGAGAAGAAACCTTGGGAAGTAGAGACCGTGGAGCAGCGTCGGGAGCAGCTCGGCGACGCCTTCGGCAGCATGAACACCTTCCTCAACCTCGTCGGATTCATCGCCCTGCTGCTGGGCTGCATCGGGGTGGCGAGCAGCGTCCATATTTACATCAAGGATAAAATGCCGAGCATCGCCGTGCTGCGCTGCATCGGGGCGAGTGGGGGGCAAGCCTTCCGCATCTTCCTGCTGCAAGTGGTAGCATTGGGCTTGGCGGGCGGTATCCTCGGTGCCACGGTCGGTAGCCTGTTGCAAGTGCTGTTGCCGAAGGTCATCGGCGATTTTTTACCTATCGAAAACATCAGCGCCGATGTGAGCTGGCGGGCGATGGGCCTCGGCGTGGCCACGGGTTTTGGCATCACCGTGCTCTTCGCCATGCTGCCGCTGTTGGCCATCCGGCGGGTGTCGCCACTGCGCACCCTGCGGGCCAGTTACGAAGAAGACACGAGCGGTCGTGACCCATGGCACTGGGTCATTTACACCCTGATTTTCCTTTTTATTTGTGCTTTTACGCTGGCGCAAACTGGCTGGTCGCTGGAGGCGCTGTTCTTCCCGTTGGGCATCGGGGTGGCGTTCCTTGTACTGGCTGGGGTGGCAAAGGCGCTCACTTGGGCGGTGCGCAAGTTTTTCCCGACGCAATGGAGCTACATCTGGCGGCAGGGCATCGCCAATCTTTACCGCCCCAACAACCAAACCCTCATCCTCATCGTGACCATCGGGCTGGGTACGGCGCTAATTTCCACACTGTTTTTGACCCAAGACCTTTTGTTGAAACAGGTGGCGTACACGGGCAGCGGCGACGTGCCGAACATGATCATCTTCGATGTGCAGCCGCCGCAAAAAGAGGGCGTTGCTAAGCTGACCGCCGACCAAGGTCTGCCTGTGAAACAGGTCGTGCCCATCGTCACGATGCGAGTGGAAACCATTGACGGCGTCACCAAGGAAATGAACGACCGGGACACCACGGGCAAATGGGAACGGGAAAAATGGGAAAAAGAAAACGATGGCAAGCGCCCGCCCCGCCGCCGTGGCGACGATGACGATGATGGTCAAAACCAACCGGAAAAAGGCCCTCGCCGTGGCTGGGTGTACGAGCGGGAATACCGCTGCACTTACCGTGATTCGTTGATTGACACCGAGGAAATCGTGGATGGGGAATGGCATGGCACGGTCGGGCCGGATGGCATCATCTACGTCTCTCTCGCTGACAATGTGGCAAAGGGGATGCGGGCAAAAATCGGCTCGAAAATCACCTTCAACGTGCAGGGCGCACTCGTGGAAACCGTGGTGGGCAGCATCCGAAAAGTGGATTTCCGAAGGGTGCAGACCAATTTTTTCATCGTATTTCCTAAAGGCGTGCTGGAGGATGCACCGCAGTTCTACGTCGTGATTTCGAGGGTGGATTCCGAGGCGCAATCGGCGAAATTCCAGCAGGCACTGGTGCAGGCGTACCCTAACGTCTCGGTGGTTGACCTGAAGCAAATCCTGAAATCGGTAAAAACCGTGCTTGACAAAGTCTCTTTCGTCATCCGTTTCATGGCGCTTTTCAGCATCCTGACGGGGCTGGTGGTGCTCATCAGTTCGGTGGTGCTGAGCAAATTCCAGCGGATACAGGAGAGCGTGCTGCTGCGCACGTTGGGGGCGCACCGACGGCAAATCGTCCGCATCAACCTCGTCGAGTATTTCCTGCTGGGCACGTTGGCTACTTTCACGGGCATCGGCCTTTCCATCGTCGGCAGTTATGCGCTGGCAAAATTTGCCCTGAACATCCCCTACGAACCGAACCTCTGGCCTGCGCTTATCACTTTCTTGAGCATTACGGGTCTAACGGTGGTGATTGGGCTTTTGAATAGCCGGGAAGTATTGCGGAAGCCGCCGCTGGAGGTGCTGCGGAAGGAAGTGTGATTTTTAGAAATATTGTTTTTTTTCGATAAACAACCGAAGCTTTTTAAAAACTTTTAGGAATGTGTCTGACTGCCACTTTCCCATGCGAAATTAAGGGGCAATAAAACCAGTTACTACTCTCAAGTCGTATATCTATAACTAAAAGGTCCTATCATCCTCCAAGCGGTGCCGAATATTAATTGAGCTGAGCTTAGAAGCTATTGAACAATCTTCCCAAAATTGAGTAACAATGCTGCATCGTTCTGCTTTCCCCAAGCAGAAAAGCATTAGCTTCGCATTTACCCAAGCACAAACCATTTGATAATTGGCGACATTTCCCCTAGGTGAACAAATAAAATGCGCATGACAAGATTAATAGTGATTACCCTTTGCTGCCTACCCGTAGCCCTATTTTCCCAACAAAAAATGGAATTTGGTGCCTTTGGTGGATTTGCCAATTACCAAGGCGACTTAGTCAAAGACCCCATTGCGCTCTCCGAAACCAAGCTTTCCTACGGCGGGTTTCTTCGTTATCACCTAAATAACAAGGTCAAAGTGCGGGGCAATTTCTTGTACGGTTATATTTCCGGCAGCGATGCCAATAATTCGGACGCCGGTTTGAAACAACGTGGCTGGAGCTTTCACTCGACCATCTTGGAAGCTAGCCTCATTGGGGAGTATCATCCGATTGGCAGGAGCCGGGTAGGCAATACTGGGATTTTTGCCCGGCAAGTGTCGCCCTATGTAGGGCTGGGCGTAGGGCTTGCCACTTTTAAGCCCAAGGTCAGCGTCACCGACCCTCAGGATATTGGCCTTTTTCCTGAGCCGGATGAAAATACACTGTCGGCTAGCATTCCAATCCTGGTTGGTGTTCGGGCTGACTTGTTCGAGTTTTTTTCAGTGGGCGTGGAGGTAGGTTGGCGTGCGACATTCAACGATTACCTTGATGGTGTTAGCGCCAATGGGAACGACAAAAAAAATGACTGGTACGTAATGGGTGGCATTTCCTTCTCCTTCTTTTTTGGAGATAATCAGCCGGATTTCAACCTTGACAGCAACTAACAATCACAATCTAGAATACCGGTTTCAGGCTTCAGTCCTTGTTGCTGAGATAGCCTGCCGCTGCATCCAGTTCTTCGTAAAAATCTTCCCCATATTTTCGGATGATGGCGTCTTTCACAAATTTGTAGACAGGTAGTTTCGCTTTCTTACCTGCTGTGCAAGCTGGTGAGCAAATGTCCCACACATCATAGTTCAATGCCTCAAACCCCAGCTCCGGTGTGGAGGCCACCCGGACAGGATAAAGATGGCAGGAAATCGGTTTTTTGAAATCTGTCACGCCTGCCTCAGCGGCTTTTTCGATGCCACACTTGGCGATGCCGTTCGCTTCAAATGTAAGATAGGCGCAGGCACCATTTTCGAGCAGGGGTGTGCCCGGGCCATTTATATCTGGATAATTCACGTAGAGCCCCTGCATTTCCAGCGTACGAACGCCTTCGGGGCGAAGAAATGGCTTGATGTCTTCGTAAATATTCACAAGCGTTTCCAGCTCGGCTGCTTCCAGTGGGGCACCAAAATCGCCCTCCCAGCAACAAGCGCCCTTGCAGGCATCGAGGTTGCATAAAAAACGCTCGGTGAGCACATCTTCACTGACGAGTATGTCCTGTACGATAACCAAAATAATTAGTGTTTTTGCCAGCCGCCTTACTTTTTACCAAAAAACAAGGCTTATAGAACTGGTGTTTTTGCACAAGTTGTAACTTAGCGGCGAAAATATTTCAATTAAAAACCTTGACGATGAAAAATCCGATTTTTTGCTTGGTGTTTTTGTTTTGTGCGCTTGGCGCAACGGCACAAAATGCCACTGAAAAAACACCAGCTCAAACGGCTACCGAGCAGTTGACGAAACTTTACAACCTCAACCAAAAACAGCAGGGCGAAATGCTGAAGATTCAGGAGCGCAAGTATCGCAACCTGGAAGAGATTGAGCCCATCAAAACAAGCAATCCAGCGCTTTACCAGCGTAAGATACAATCTATCCAATCGGGAAACAACGCCTCTTTCGAACGTATTTTGACGGCCGAGCAAAACAAGACTTTGCGCCAGCAACAGCTCCAACTTCGGGAGAAAAAAGCACTGGCCTACAAGGAGATGAAATCGTCCGGCGCTCCCCAGCAGGATATCGACCGCAAAATGATGGAACTTGACCTAGAAGCACTGTGAGGCATTTGGCGGTGCCAATAAACTTGTTTTTCAAAAAAAGCGGTGCGGATGAATTTCGCACCGCTTTTTTGTTGTGCAAAAACAAGTCAAGGTTGCCAAAATTCCTACTTTTGCGACCCAATTCTAAAACCAAATAACGGCATTGCCGTTCCTGTCGAACAAACGATTAATTTTTAACAACCAGATAAAATCCAGCACAATAAATGGATGCTTTAAAACAGAAATTCTTCCAAAAATCCTCCGCCATTAAACAAGAAATCAAGGAGTTGCTTGCGCAGAATGGCAATGTTCTCGTTGACGAAGTCAAACTGAACCAAGTTTTTGGCGGTTCTCGTGACATCATCACCATGCTCTGGGAACCCTCCCTCTTGGATGCCCAAGAAGGCATTCGTTTCCGTGGCTACTCCCTGCCAGAACTGGGCGAGAAACTCCCAAAGGGCAAAGGCAAGGAGCCGCTGCCAGAGGGCCTTTTCTGGTTGATGTTAGTGGATGAGATACCTACTGAGGCCGAGGTTGAATGGTTGAGTGATGAATGGGAGCGCCGCAGCAAAGTGCCTGCCCACGTCTTTAAAGTATTGGAAACACTGCCTGCGCATACCCACCCAATGACCCAGTTCTCCATTGGGATCAATGCGATGCAGACAGAGTCTCACTTCGCACGTCGGTACAGCGAGGGCATGAACAAAAATGACTATTGGGATGCGGTTTACGAAGACACGATGGATTTGATAGCCCGCCTTCCGGTACTCGCCGCCTACATCTACCGCAAAACTTATCATGGTGGTGACCATATCAAAGCTGACAGAAGCTTGGACTGGGCGGCCAACCTCGCACACATGCTCGGTGTTTCGAAGAGCGATGATTTCAAAAACTTCATGCGCCTCTACATGACCATCCACGCTGACCACGAAGGTGGCAATGCCTCGGCGCATACGATGAACCTAATTGGTTCCACCTTAAGCGATCCATACCTTGCTTTCGCTGGCTGCATGAATTCTTTGGCTGGCCCGTTGCACGGCCTCGCCAATCAGGAGGTGATTCACTGGATTTTCCAAATGCTGAATAAATTGGAAACTCGTAACCCTACGAAGGAGCAAATTGCCAGCTATGTGGAGTCCACATTGGCTGGGGGTAAAGTAGTGCCCGGCTACGGTCATGCTGTGCTTCGCAAGCCAGACCCTCGGTTCATTGAGCAGATGCGCTTCGCAAAAGAATACTGCCCTGATGACGAAATCGTGAATGTGGTTTGGAAAGTTTACGAAGTAGTACCACCGATTTTGCAAGGGTTGGGTAAGGTGAAAAATCCTTGGCCCAATGTTGATGCTCACTCCGGTGCCATTCTGGTACATTATGGGTTGGATCAATACAGTTTCTACACGGTGCTATTTGGGGTGTCCCGTGCAATGGGCGTTTTGGCAGCCACTTGTTGGTCTCGCGCACTCGGCATGCCGCTTGAAAGACCTAAGTCCGTTACCTTGGATTGGGTGAAGAATTTCCTTGCGGAAAAGCAAGCATAAAATAAAGGTAGGTTGCAGCCCGCCAATTGGGTCGGGCTGCAACCAAATATTCCCTTCCTAACATCTTATCAAAATTTTGTTTTCCTGCCCAAAGCGCTTACTTTTGCCCGGATTTTCCCAAAGGCATCGTTTTTGCATTTGCGTTGCGCTCGCCTACTGGCGTAAATCCCTTTGAATCAGTTTTTTAAAAATTATTTTTTTCCTTTTGATAAACACTTGAGTTATAGCCTCGTACAAGAAGCGGCATTATTATCTCATCGTTTTTTCAGAAATAAACTAAAGTTCATAGCACATGGCTCTGATAGGAAAAATTCGCAAACAAAGATGGTTGTTGATTGCAACGATAGCAGGAGCATTGTTTCTGTTCATCGGAATGTTGGCATTCGACAAATCAACTAGCAGCTTGCTTGGCAGTAGCAGAACCACGGTCGGCGAAATCGAAGGTCGTAAAATTGAGTACCGTGAGTTTGCTGGCACCCAAGAAATGCTCTATAAAAATTCGGGTAGCGATGGGTTCAGCGACCGTGCCTACCTCTGGAACTTCTACGTGGATGAGGCCATCGTGAAGAAAGAAGCTGATTGCATCGGTATTGGTGTTAGTAAGGCGGAACTTCTGGACCTTCAGTTCAGCGATGACGACTCCAAGCTAAGCCCGATCATTTCCAGCCGCTATCGCGACCAAGCTACCCAACAATTGGATAGGAAACAACTTGGACAATTGAAGGACATCGTCACTACTGGTAAGATTGATCAGATGATTAAGGACAACCAGTTGGTGCCTGACTTCAAATACCGCTGGGCACACCAAGAGAAAGAAATCGTCAAAGACCGCCTTCAGCGGAAAATGAGCAGCATGGTCGAAAAAGGGATGTACACCCCAACATGGTTGGCGGAAGTCATGGACATGGAGCAGACCCAAAAAGTTGACTTTCTGTATGTTCAAGTTCCTTTTTCTGAAATTGAGAACAAGGACGTGACGCTTTCCGATGAAGACTACAAGGCCTATTTCGAAGAAAACAAAGCCCAGTACAAGCAAAAAGAGGAAACTCGTAAATTGGAATATGTCGCATTTGATGTAAAGCCAACAGCCCAAGATTCAGCGGATATTCGGGGCGGCATCGAAAAGCTTTTGCCAAGTTTCAAGTCCACAGACAACGACACGGTATTCGTTGAAAATAACTACGGTACTTTGGACGGAGCCTACGTAAAGAAAAATGACCTCAACCCAGCAATTGCAGACTCAGTTTTCAGCATGCCTATTGGTGCGGTCTATGGTCCTTACCTCGAAGGCAACAGCTACAAAGCTGCCAAAATGCTCGGCAGAAAATTGGTGCCAGACTCCGTGAAGGCACGCCACATTCTCCGCAGGGCTACTGATCAGGCATCTTTGATTGCTGCACAAAAAACAATTGACAGCCTTAAAACCCTGATTGAGTCGGGTTCTGCCCGCTTTGACTCCCTAGCCGTTAAGTTCAGTGAGGACGGATCTGCTAGTAAGGGTGGCGACCTAGGCGTTTTCAAGCCAGGGGCTATGGTGAAAGAATTCAACGAAGTTTGCTTCTACCAAGCAGAAATTGGCAAAGTTTACGTTGCGGTTACGCAATTTGGTGTTCACCTTATCGAAGTGACACAGCGCTACGGTGGTGAAACTGGCGTTCGAGTGGCGTACATTTCACAGGATATTATCCCAAGCCAAGCCACACAGGATGCTGTTCGTGAAAAGGCACTCGAACTACAGGAAGAAAATAAAACACTGGAGTCGCTCCAGAAATCTGCTGCTGCCAAGGGACTTACGATTGAAACCTCACCAGCGCTCAAAGCCAATGATTACACCGTTGGCCCGCTCAGCGCCGGGCAAGGTAGCCGTGAGATGGTTCGCTGGGCATTTGGCAACGACCAAAATGTAGGTGATGTGGAAAAAGGCGAAGTGTCACCACAAGTTTACAGTTTCCAAAACCAAGGCGAATTCTTCATCAATAAATACGTGGTTGCTGGTTTGAAATCCATCATTCCGGCTGGAACACCATCTTGGAAAGATGTAAAAGAAGAAATAGAGCCACAGGTGCTTAACCGAAAGAAGACCGAAATGGTCAAACAACAAACGCAGGGCAAGGATTTGGCTTCCATCGCTGCCCAATACAGCGTTCAAGTGGACACAGCACAGGCCGTATCATTCGCCTCTGCCTTCATGCCAAAAGCTGGTGGAGCAGAGCCGAAAGTAGTGGCAGCTGCCTTCAAAGCTGACCTCAACAAGGTTACTGGACCGGTTCAAGGTAACACAGGTATCTTCGTTCTATCGACTATCAACAAGACGCCGGGTACTAGTTCTGGCAATATTGCCCAGATACGTCAGCAAAACCAGATGACCTCACGCAGTGCGGCAAGAAATGGCCTGATTCAGACCCTTCGGGAAAAAGCCGATGTAGAGGACCATCGCTCCAATTTCTTCTGAAAAAATTGGATTTTGCCTACAACGAGAAAGGGCTTCGCAGCACACTGCGAAGCCCTTTCTCGTTGTAGGGGTTTAAAAAATCAAATCAACCAGCGGAAAATTTATCAATCGCAGTTACTATTACCTCACATGCCATCCGGATTTCTTCTTCTGAAATAGTCAAAGGTGGTGCGATGCGGAGGCTTCGCTCGTTGAACAAGAACCAGTCAGTGATGACGCCATTGGCTACACACTCTCCAATGATTTTGCTGAGCAATGGAAACTCTCCTACCTCCACGGCCATCAGTAGGCCTGCGCTACGCACCTCTTGGATGGCAGGGTGCACGAGCAGCTTGCGGAAGAGTGTCTCTTTTTCCCGCACATTTCCCCAGCATTTGGTTTCGGTCAAAAAACGCAGCGTGGCTAATGCCGCAGCACAACTAACTGGATGCCCGCCAAAGGTGGTGATATGCCCCAGCGGAGGCTCTTGCCCCAGTACCTGCATCAATTCCTTTGAACCGATGAATGCCCCGATTGGCATTCCCCCGCCCATGCCCTTGGCCAGCAGCAATACATCTGGCGTGGCACCGAGTTGCTCGAAAGCCCAGAGTGAGCCCGTTCGTCCATAACCAACCTGTATTTCGTCGAAAATCAACAAACTTCCCATGTCCGTGCAGCGTTTCCGGAGTTTTTTCAGATAAGCATTTTGGGGTAAACGAACCCCTGCTTCGGCCTGCACTGGTTCAATTATGACACAGGCTGTCTGCGGACCAATTTTTTCCAAATCCGCTTCCTCATTGAAATTGATATGCCGGATACCGGGCAAAAGTGGGTGGTAGCCTTGTGTAAAAAAACTGGGAGACATGAGACTTGCTGCGCCTTGGGTGCTACCATGATAAGCTTCCCGGCAAGCGATGATTTCGGCGCGGCCAGTATAGCGTTTGGCCAGTTTCATAGCTCCTTCAGTGGCCTCACTGCCTGAGTTGGTGAAATAAACGCAGTTCAGATGCGGCGGTAAATGAGCGGCAAGCAAGCTAGCCAGTTCTACTTGTGAAGAAAGCACATACTCGCCATAAACCAGGGTATGCAGGTAACGGTCGGTTTGAGACTTTACAGCATCCACCACGTCAGGATGCCGATGCCCCAGTACACTGACGCTGATGCCTGCGATGAGGTCGAGGTAACGCTTGCCTGTCGTATCATAGAGGAAGCTGCCCTCCGCCCGCTCAATTTCGAGGAGCATGGGAATGTCGCTGGTTTGGGCGAGGTGTTGGAGGAACTGCTGGCGAAGGGTGGACATTGTACTTGGAATTGAAATTTGATGGAAATTTGGAAAATATAGGGCGGTTATGCCCGTTTTGGAATTTATGCTACGGTTTTTATTAGAATTTTGCCAAAAATACGGCGAAAAGCCAAAGTTGAGATGGGGGGATTGAATTTGAAAATACATCAAATGCTATAATCCAAGACAGCATATACTTCGCAAATTCATTGACTAGAACTAAAACTTGGGTTGTTTTACTGTGTTTTGGGCGATGGATAAAACTTTTCGGAAGCTTGAAAGTTCTTGTGAAATGCCAAAAATGGCAGTTGCATGCTTGGTATTTCAAGTTTTTTATCGAGAACAAAAAACATATTTCTAACCTAATTACACCACCACCTGATTGAAGAAATTGCAATTTATGAATTTTACCAACTTAAAAAATCATTTGATTTTCAGCCTGTTTTTACTGCTGTTTTCAGTTCCTGCTTTCGCCCAAAAATTGACCTCTGTCAAAGGGAAAGTGATTGACAAAGACACGAAGGAGCCTGTACCATTTGCAACTGTTGCTTTCAAAGGTACTACTGTAGGCACTACCACCGATCTTGATGGCCTTTATGAACTGGACGCAAAAATTGCTAGCTCACAATTGGAGGTGGCAAGCTTGGGCTATGAAACTAAGCTGATTCCAGTGTCAATGGGGCAAAAACAGGTCATTGATGTTGAGCTTGAATCAACCGCACTTCAGATTAAAGAAGTAGTTGTAAGCGCTAAAAAGGAACGCTACAGAAAAAAGGACAATCCCGCCGTCGAGCTGATGCGGCATGTAATCGAAAACAAAGAAAAGAACCGTTTGGAGGCAGAGGATTTTTACGAGGTAGATAAGTACGAAAAAGTAGAATTTGATATTAACAATTTTGATACAGAGGCCTTGCGGAAGCGTAAGGCTTTCAAGAATTACCAGTTTATCCTAGACCATGTGGATACGTCCGAGGTGAATGGCAAGACTTTTCTGCCGTTTTTCATACAGGAAATGTCATCGAAAATCTTTTATAGAAGAGACCCTGAAGGACGCAAGGAACACCGGTATGGTATCAAGATCACCAGCATGAAAGAATATGTGGATGATAAGGACCTGACGGACATGACAGAGGTGCTTTACCAAAAAGTAAATCTTTATGAAAACAATATCCGCTTGTTGGATTTGGACTTTACCAGTCCGTTGAGCAGTACCGCAATTTCCTTCTATCGATTTTATATAATGGATTCAACTGCTACGCTCAATGGGGTGCCCGTAACTAAAATATCATTTTATCCAAACAATGACCAGAATATAGCTTTCAAAGGTGACCTATTTATTACCCGGGGTGATACTGCTACATTAGCCTTGGTGAAGGCAGACCTTGGCATTACCCGCCATATCAACGTAAATTTTGTGCAGGATTTACGCTTGAAGCAAGAGTTCGAGCAACTCGAAAACGGCATGTGGGCTCGCAAGGAAGACCAAGTGGTGATGGACTTTGCCATTACCAAGAAAGGCTCTGGCTTTTATGGCACACGCACGGCTTCTTATGAGGATTACCTGCTGCACCAGCCCCGCCCTGATAGCATGTATGCTGGCTCAGAAAAAATAATCGAAGTAGAT
The DNA here is from genome assembly GCA_016124585.1 of Bacteroidota bacterium. GTDB lineage: Bacteria > Bacteroidota > Bacteroidia > Chitinophagales > Saprospiraceae > UBA6168. The sequence goes on from WGNL01000003.1 coordinate 13,326, forward strand.
AATGTGTACGGCAAAGATGAAGCCTTTTGGCAAAAAGCCCGCCACACGCCGCTGACGGAGAAGGAGCAAGGTATTTACCAAATGATTGATACCATTCAAGGGATGCCCAGCTTCAAGCGAACTATGAGCATTTTGGGGCTGCTTTTCACAGGCTACAAAGCGTTCGGGCCAGTGGACATTGGGCCTATTGCCAATTTTTACAGCTTCAACCCAGTAGAAGGAACCCGCTTTAAATTTGGTGGAGAGACCAATTTGAAATTCAACAAAAAATTCAGCATTGGCGGCTATGGGGCTTATGGCTTGAAAGACAAGGAATTTAAGTATGCAGGCTTTGCCACGTACTCCTTCCGAGATGATTTTAAGCAGAACCCCAAGCACTATTTGAAGGCTATTTACCAAAAGGAAGTGAGCCTCGTCGGGCAGATTTTGGTGCTCAACAGCCCTGATAATTTCTTCCTCTCCTTCCAACGTGGTACTCGTGACAGGATGCTTTTGTTGAACAAAATACAGGGGGAATACTTTCTGGAAACAGATAACCACTTAAGTTACCAACTCACCTACACCAATACCCGCAACCAAAAATACGGTACTACGGATTTTGCCTACTTTAGGAAGGATGATGAAATGCGGGTGGACACGCTGCATTCGAGTGAATTTACCACCAGTGACGTAGGCTTGACACTCCGTTGGGCTCCCAATGAACAATACCTCCAAGGCCGCACCTACCGGACGCAGCTTTTCAACAAATACCCGATTTTAACCCTAAAACTGAATGCCGGAATCAAAGGGCTAGGCGGAGACTACGCCTACCAAAGCGCATCGTTGAATATCGTGAAACGCTTTTACTTGTCGTTCCTCGGTGTGACCAGGATGGACTTTGAAGCTGGTAAAATCTGGGGCAACGGGGTGCCTTATTTTCTGCTCAATTTGCCGAAGGCCAACCAAACCTACACCTACCGAACCAACTCGTTCAACATGATGAACTATCAGGAATTCGTGAACGACCAATATGCTTTCATCATGCTGGAGCACAATTTCAACGGCTGGATATTCAACAAAATACCGCTGCTGCGCAAACTGAAACTGCGGGAAGCGATTACGTTCAAGGCGATTTACGGCGGCCTGTCTGACAGCAATAACCCCGACAAGCATCCTGAGTATATCCAATTCCAGAATGATGAGAATGGCAACCGGGTAAACTATACTTTGGAAAATGAGCCTTATATTGAAGGGGGTGTTTCCGTAGGAAATATTTTCAAAGTGCTTCGGTTTGACCTGTTACGCCGTTTCAATTACCTTGACAATCCTGAAGTTCCACACATGTTTGGTGTGAAAGGATTGGGTTTACGTTTCAGGTTTCAAGCGTCCTTCTAGGCAGGGTAGATTTTGCGGTTTTTCAATAAATCACTCCCTTGTGCAGCATAGATACTGCTATTTTTGTTAAGAAAAACGGATGGGAGCAATGGCGCTTCCGTCCAAAGCGAAAGCGACTATGAGCGAAAACCTACTAAAAAAATATGGACAGCCGCTGGTTTATCGGGTTATCAACCCACTAATTGAGTTGCTGGTGCGGTGGAAGGTAAAGCCCAACACCATCACCACTATCGGATTGGTCATCAATACGTTTGCCACTGTAATCTTAATTTTTGGTGGCGAATACGGTGAGCGTACTGACCACTCTTACATCGGCTGGGCGGGTGTTGTGATACTTTTTGCGGGGCTTTTTGATATGATAGATGGTCGCTTGGCAAGGGTCGGGCACATGACCTCTACCTATGGTGCACTTTACGATTCGGTATTGGACAGGTATAGCGAGCTAATCATGTTCTTGGGAATTTGCTGGTATTTGGTAGCACAGAGTTATTTCCTAAGTTCTTTGTTTGCTTTCATTGCCCTTATTGGTTCGCTCATGGTAAGCTATATCCGAGCTAGGGCAGAGAGTTTAGGTGCAACGGCAGATGTGGGCATCATGCAGCGCCCAGAACGCATCATCATTATTGGAGTATCTGCGATCGCTTGCGGAATCTACTCATCTTTGGGTGGCAGTGAAGTGAAAATTACAGTGGACTGGTTGCCGATTCCACTTTTTGAAACCATCACTATTTTCACCTTTCCGCTCATGGTTATGGCCGTATTGACCAATATTACAGCGCTTAGAAGGCTGGTGCACAGCAAAAAAGAATTGGAGCAAAAAGAAAAATAATTTCAAGGATTGTTATTTTCGTTTTCACCTTAGCTAAATAAATGACCAAACGCATATTATTCCTCACTATCGTATTTGCTGGCATAATGGTTATGCCGATCTTTGCACAGGGCACTGCCAAATCAGGTCCAATGTCGCTGTTGAGCCGCCCTGCTGACTTCCCGACCCCGCCCAAAACGGCCAAGTCACTATTTTTTATACAAAGGAATAAGAACAAAAACACCATCGTGTACGATGCGAACCTGGTGTCCGGCAAGCTCAACCAATCCAACCCAATCGACGCCTATTGGCTACGCTACGGTAGCACTGGGGAGCGCAAGGAACTGACTTGGGCGCAAAGCACTTTCGCCTACGGTTTCAGCAGTAAAAAAGATGGCACTGGCAGTGGTTTTTACATCACCTTGACAGCCTACAACAAGCGTAAAATACATCTGCAAATTGACGCAAACGGCGAACCCATCGCTACGATGACCATCAACGGGAAGCTTTGTAAATTGAGCCATATCTGGGTTTTTGCCGATGATCAAAGCAGTTGGCCAACAGTTTACCATGTGGACCTGCACGGAACAGAACTGGCGACTGGCAAAAAGCAGTCGGAACGTATCCAGAACTAATTCGTCCAAATCTGACACCTGTCAAACTCCCATTTTAAAAGGAAATATTAGCTTCTTGAAAATTAGCAACCAAGTTGGCGTGCTTTGTTTGGATATTTGCCCGAACAATTTTCAATAAGTAGCGAATGGCCACACCCTACAGCGAAATACTTTCGCAAACAGAGCAATATTTGACTGATTTTTTTCAAAAAAAAATCAGTGCGGAATACGTTTTTCACGATTTCAACCACACCCAAGGCGTCTTAGAAGCAGTAATTGAGCTTGGTACTGGCAACAACCTAGACGAACGAGAGCTTCAATTGCTTCAGCTCGCAGCCTGGTTCCATGACAGTGGCTATGACCAAGGCCCCGAGGGGCACGAGGAGCGCAGTTGTCGCTACGCTGTTGGATTCCTCTCCAAGTTCGACCTACCAGATCAAGACCTTGACCTCATCACCCGCTGCATCATGGCCACCCGCCTGCCTTTCAAGCCCAAGGATCTATTGGAGGAAATCATGTGCGATGCCGACCTCAGCCACCTCGGCAAGCAGAGCTACTGGGATCGGACAGGCCGCCTTCGACAAGAACTGCTGCTGACCCGTGGCAAAATGATGACCGAACAGGATTGGGTTCAGTTCGAGTTGGATTTCATGAACAACCATCGCTACTTTACCACTATCGCCGAGGAACTTTATAACCCCCGCAAACTGAAGCATATCAAGCAATTGCGCAAGCAAGAATTTCGATTGAACCCTGCTGGTGTAGCTTCGGTGGACGACCTTGCCCGCAAGGACAAGGGAAAAAAGGGACTGACTAAATTGGAAGCGAAGGCGGCAAAAAAGGAATTGCAACTGCGAGAATCTGAAATCGGTAGGGGCGTGGAAACCATGTACCGAACCACCTATCGCACGCATATAAACCTCAGTGGCATGGCGGACAGTAAAGCGAACATCATGCTCAGTGTTAACGCCATCGTGATTTCGGTTTCAATTCCTCAGTTTCTCTCGCGTATGGAGGAGCATCCGCACATCATCGTGCCAGCCATCCTACTCTTGGTGGTTTGCATAACGGCAATGGTTCTAGCCACGCTTTCAACTAGGCCAAAAATTACGGAAGGAAAAATTACAAAAGAGGCCATCGAGGCCAAGACTGCCAACCTGCTTTTCTTTGGGAATTTTCACAATATGAGATTGGATGAGTACCATTGGGGCATGATGCAAATGATTCGAGACAAGGAATTTCTGTACACTGCCATGACCAAAGACCTGTACTTTTTGGGAGTAGTGTTGGCCAAAAAATACCGCTATCTCACATACTGCTACAATGTTTTTATGTACGGAATGATAGCGGTTGTGCTGATTTTTGTGGTGACTTTCTTGGTGTAAAAAATGGGCAGTGGGCACCCTGCCCACTGCCGCAGGCTGATTTTAATAGATAAACTGCTCCGAGACGATTTTGCCATCTGCTATCTTGTACAGGCAGATTTCCTCCATTTGCGACCTGCCCTGACCCTTCATCGTCCAATCCACTACCATCGTGCAAGCGAAATTATCACCTGCCACAATGGGGTCGCTGACACTGCTGCCGTGTACTTCCTCAATCATACTTTGCCATGCTTCCCCTTTTTTATGGATTGCATCCATGCCCTCCGCCCGTTGAGGCGCTGGTGTATGGTCAGGCTCGATGCTGACAGCATCATTGGAATAAAGTTCTTGGTAGCAGGTGGTATAGTCGCCAGCCCTGCAAAGCTCTACCAATCGGTTTGCGATTTCTTGTGTACTCATTTTTGAAAAATTTTTAGGTTATGAAATAATGATTTAAGTCAAAAATTGGTCAGGGTTCAGCGGTGAGTTCACCCGTTGAAGCCTAAAAATTTCATGTAAGTTCTGTGACCGTATTTGGAAAAAAAACTGGTCGGAAGGTGCTGCGTAAAAATAGACAAACCCGCCCGTGTGGTGTTGCAACGGGCAGGTTATTTCTTCGAAAAATCTAGTTTAAGCCAAACTTCCCTCAGCGTTGATTTCGCAGTTGAGTAATTTGGAAATCGGGCAGTTCTGTTCGGCGTTTTTCACGCACTCTTCAAATTTATCCGCGCTGATGCCAGGCACTGTTCCCGTGACTTTCAGGTCAGAACGAGTGATCGCACCGTTGTCGAAGGTGATGACGCAGGTCGTTTCTAATTTTTCAGGAGTAAAACCCGCTTCACCCAGCACGAAGGAAAGTTTCATAGTGAAACAGCCGGAATGCGCCGCAGCTACGAGTTCCTCTGGGTTCGTGCCCACACCTTCCTCGAAGCGACTTTTGTAGGAATATTGGGTATTGTGCAGGGTGGTGCTCTGCGTAGTCACGTGACCAGTTCCGTCCTTGCCGGAGCCTTCCCAAACAGCGGTTGCGTTTCTCTTGATTGCCATAGGTTAGTTTAGTTTTAAAATGTTAGAAATGATGGTTGCAAACGTAGGTGATTACTTAGAACAAGCGTATCCATGTCAGGTTCAAAAGCGATATTTTAAGATTTCATAATCTCCCACGTATCTTCGCCCACCAAATCCGTCACCTATTTTGACTTTTCAACTACAACATACCGCCCCCCAATCCGCCGCCCGTGCTGGCCGCATCGAGACGGCACATGGCGCCATCGAGACGCCCATCTTCATGCCCGTGGGCACGGCTGCTGCCGTAAAGGCCGTCCACATCCACGAACTGGAGCGTGAGGTGCAGGCCCAAATCATCCTCGGAAACACCTACCACCTCTACCTCCGCCCCGGTATGGACGTGCTGAAGGCGGCTGGCGGCCTGCACAAATTCAACGGCTGGGAGTGCCCCATTCTCACGGACAGTGGCGGCTATCAGGTGTATTCGCTCGCTGCGCAACGAAAAATCAAGGAGGAGGGCGTCACATTCAAATCGCATATCGACGGCTCCAACCACGTCTTCACCCCGGAGCGGGCGATGGACATCCAACGGGAAATCGGAGCAGACATCATCATGGCCTTCGACGAGTGTACGCCCTACCCCTGCGAGTACAAATACGCCAAAAATTCCCTCGGTCTCACTCACCGCTGGCTCAAGCGCTGCTGTGACCGCTTCGATGAAACGGAGGGGCTTTACGGCTACGAGCAGACGCTTTTCCCCATCGTACAGGGCAGCACCTACCCTGATTTGCGGAAGGAATCCGCCGAGGTGATCGCCAGTTTCGAGCGGGAGGGCAACGCCATCGGTGGCCTCTCCGTCGGCGAGCCGGACGAGGATATGTACTCCATGACGGAACTGGTTTGCGGTATTTTACCGAAGGAAAAACCCCGCTACCTGATGGGCGTCGGCACGCCGATGAACATCTTGGAGTGCATTGCCCTCGGCATCGACATGTTCGACTGCGTGCTGCCGACCCGCAATGCCCGCCATGGCCACCTCTACACCGCCAAGGGCATCATCAATATTCGCAACGAAAAATGGAAGAACGAGCACTCGCCCATTGACTCCGAAAGCACCAGCCATACGAGCCGGGTGCATTCGCTGGCCTACCTGCGCCACCTGTTCGTGGCGGGGGAGCAGCTCGGTGGCATGATTGCTTCGCTCCATAATCTCTGCTTCTACCTCTGGCTGGTCGGCGAGGCGAGGAGGCATATCATCGCTGGGGATTTTTTGAATTGGAAAAATGAGATGGTGCGGAGCATGAGCCAGCGACTGTGATTAATTGATAATGGAAAATTGATAATTTGTTTCATGGCTGTTAAAATGAAGCAAAAGCCATCCAACTCTACCCTCCATTTTCGTAGTAAATTTGCAAAAATTCGAAGCGTTCAATGCTAAAAATCCTCGACCGCTACATCATCAAAAAGTTTTTGAGCACCTTCTTCTTCGTGGTGCTCATCTTCTCGATGATCGCCGTCATCATTGATTTTAGCCAGAATGTGGAGGAGTTCATTGACGAGCATTTGGGGCCGTGGATCGTTTCGAAGGATTACTATTTCAATTTTATCGTCTTCATCAACGGTCTCCTCTGGCCGCTTTTTGCCATGATTGCCGTGATTTTTTTCACCAGCCGCATGGCCTACAATTCTGAAATCATTTCCATTCTGAATGCTGGTGTGAGTTTCCGGCGCTTCATCCGGCCCTACCTGATTGGGGGTGGCATGCTGGCGCTGCTGCATCTTTTTTTGAACCACTACGTGATACCGGTCGCCAACAAAACCCGCCTCGATTTTTTCCACGCCTACATCATGAAGGAGAGTGACCACGGAAATACCCGTGACGTACATATGTTCGTTGACCCTCACACCAAAATATACGTGCGGGACTATTTCAAGCGGGACAGCTTTGCCCGCAATTTCCGGCTGGAACGCATTGACAGCAACCGCCTCACCAGCTACCTCAAGGCAGACGAAGCCCGATGGAAGGGCGACAAGCGTATTTGGCAATTGAGCAATTATGAAATCCATACGTTCAACGGCATGAAGGAAAGCATCGTGGTAGGCGGCAAGGAAAAACTGGACACGACGCTACTGCTCACACCCGAGGACTTTGTCCGATACGATGATACCCGTGAAAAAATCCCCTCGAACCGGCTCCGACAGTTCATTGCTGAGGAGCAACTACGGGGTGTCGGCAACACAAAGGGCTATGAAATCGAGCTGTACCGCCGTACCGCCGACCCCGTCACGCTGCTCATTGTGACGCTCATCGGCGTGGCGATTGCCTCCCGTAAAATCCGGGGTGGCATGGGCCTGCACTTGGCAATGGGCATTGTACTGGGAGCGGTCTTTGTTTTCGTCGCAAAGTTCAGCATCACCTTCGCTACTAACGAAGCGCTGCCCGCTTGGCTAGGGGTTTGGTTGCCCAATATTTTCTTTGGTGGCGTGGCACTCTGGCTAATTGGGAAGGCGCAGCGGTGAGCAATTACCCGACCAAACGCCAAATGCCGCTTTCAATACCCTCTCTTTTGGCCTAGTTTTACCTGGTAATTTTTATAAAAATCCATCCACTGTATGAAAAAACTCTTCACATTAGCCGTCCTTTTTGCTTTTTTCAGCTTCGCAAACGGACAAACCAAAAATGACTGGCATCAAAAAATTGACCCTTCCCTCCTCACAAAAACCAGCAGCGGACAGTCCGTGCCATTTTTGATTTTGCTGGCGCAACAGGCTGACCTCAGCACCGCCCGTCAACTGAAAACCAAGGCCGAAAAAGCGACCTTCGTTTTCAATACCCTGCGCCAGACTGCCCAAACCACTCAAGGTGGTATCGCCAGTTTTTTAACCGAAAAAAATGCGCCGCACGAGGGCTTTTTCATCATCAACGCCATCAAAACGGAAGGCGATTTGACCCTGATCAATTCGCTGGCACAACGCTCCGACGTGGCGAAAATCCTCGACAATCCGAATATCCACAACCCCGGCCCCATCGAGGATTTGGAAGAACCCGTCAGCGACCGCTCCGCCATAGAATGGGGCATCCAGATGATCAATGCCGACGATGTCTGGGCGCTCGGCTATCGTGGTCAGGGCGTCACCGTTGGGGGTGAAGACACAGGTTATGACTGGACGCACCCAGCGCTTCATGACAAATACCGGGGCTACTTTGCACCCACGGACACCGTTGACCACAACTACAATTGGCACGATGCCATCCACAGCATCAGTCCGCTCAGCGGCAGCCCCGACAACCCCTGCGGTCTTGATTCGCCCGTGCCTTGCGACGACAACAGCCACGGTACCCACACGATGGGTACGATGGTCGGCTCCGACGGAGATAATGAAATCGGTGTGGCACCCGATGCAAAATGGTGCGCATGCCGCAACATGGAGCGGGGTAACGGCTCGCCCTTCACCTACCTCGAATGTTTCCAGTGGTTCATTGCCCCGACCGACCTGAACAACGAAAACCCCGACCCACTGAAATCGCCGCACGTCATCAACAATTCTTGGTATTGCTCAACAGAGGAAGGCTGCAACCCCAGCAATTTCTTTGTGCTGAACCAAGCGGTAAACAGCCTGCGGTTGGCTGGTGTAGTAGTCGTTATTTCCGCTGGCAACAGTGGCAGCAGTTGTGGCAGCGTGTCCGCCCCTCCAGCATTTTTCGAGAACAGCTTTGCCGTTGGCGCTACTGCCATCAACGATACGATTGCAGGATTCAGCAGCCGTGGCCCTGTGACGGTGGACGGCAGTAACCGCCTCAAGCCTAATGTTTCAGCGCCCGGTGTCAACGTCCGTTCGAGTGTGCCGGGTGGTGGCTACGCCAATTTCTCCGGTACAAGCATGGCTGGGCCGCACGTGGCTGGCCTTGTGGCGCTTATCATCTCCGCCAATCCCGATCTGGCTGGCCAGGTGGACACCATTGAAAATATCATCGAACAGACCGCCGTACCGAAGACCACGGAACAGAACTGCGGCGACATCCCCGGTACGCAAGTACCCAACAACACTTACGGCTTCGGTCGGGTGGACGCATTGGCTGCGGTGGAGGCCGCCATTGCACTGATACCTGTGGAGCCGAGTGTGGCAACGGAGCAAGTACCAATGAGCGTTCAGGTATTCCCGAACCCAGTTGGCAAAGACTTGAATGTGATGGTAATGAACGCCATCGGTGACATGCAGATAGAGCTTTTCACGGTGAGTGGAAGCAAGGTTTTGGGTCAAAAATGGGAAAGTGCCAACGGGGTACACTCCGTGAACATGGAGGCACAGCCTTCGGGCGTTTACCTCTACCGCATTCTTTCCGGCAAGGATGTGATGCAGGGGAAGGTGGTGAAACAGTAGGCGATTGTTTCAAACGGCAGCCCGGCAGGTTTTGAGCTTGCCGGGCTGTTGTGTTTTATGCAAAGATTAATGGACTTATATGCCGAAAAACACAAGTTCCAACCAGTGTTCAGCGGAGCGGCATTAGCGGCCCCATAGCAGACCTTCGCAAGAAAAAAACTACAGATATTTTCATAAATATGTGTTTAGCTTTGTAGGAAGCGTGAGGAAGACTTGATGCAACTGGGTTAACAGCAACTTACAAAGAACATGGCTTTGATTTTCTCAATGTGGATAGAGGCAGAAACGAAAGTAGACAGAAACGCAATTCTCGCTTTCTTTAATAAGACACCTGTTTTGAAAACCTCTGACAAAAGCTATGAAATAGGTGCGGGTAAACAAGGAGCAGGAATTATGGTTGCTGTTGGTGGAATTAGCCGTAGCGGGATACAGTCTGAAGCCGATGCAAAAGAAATGACGAAAATTGGTTTTGAGTTTTACAAAATGCTTCAATCAGCACCGAAATTTCGTTATGCTTTGGTTGGCGTTGAAGTTGATGAATTTCGATATTGGGATGAACTCGTAAATGACCCAGATGGCATTTTATTGTTTAAAGGACTTGTAATTCGCAAGGACCTATACGAATTTCTCGGAAGCCCCGGGACATTTGAAGCGTTTAAAGACAATTATCTTTGGACACCATACGAAGGTGAAACTTACAATAAGAAATAAACTACCACATCCTCCAAAAAAGTCCAACTCCTCGGGCCAATTTGAAATGGGGCTGATGAGAAATACAGCATGACAGGCTACCTACCTATGCTGCCACGCAATCATCCCAATCCCCACCAGCATCAAAAACGCACCAGCCAAGCGGGTTCTGTAATGTTCCTCTGCCAACAGTTTGCCACCAAACAGCACCCCGAACACGATGCTCAGTTCCCTAGCTGGCGCAACAAAATGAACGGGCGCCGTCTGCATCGCATACAAAACCAAGATGAAGCCGAGCGGCCCTAAGGTGCTGATAGCCAGTATCTTCAACCAATATTTTTTCCAGATAAAACGGACTTCCGGCCACTGCCGCACGGAGGTCTTGGTCAAAGCAAGTACCCGGAACGGGTGTGAAAAATACTCCACCAAAATGGGCGAAATCGCCAGCACTTTCACAGCATAGCCATCCCAGACCGTGTAGCTGGCAATCAGCAGGCCGATGACGAGGCCGTAGCGGATGCCGATTTGGTTGCGCTCATTTCGCCAGGATTTATTGGTAAAACCGACCACTAAAATGATACCCAACAGCACCAAGCTCAATCCCAAAATGCCCAGCCCTGTCAGTTTTTCACTTAAAAAAATCACTGCCCCCACCGTGGAGAACAGCGGCCCAGTACCCCTCGCCAGCGGGTACACTACCGACAGGTCGGCTTTTTGGTATCCCTGCTGTAAAATCAGAAAATAAACAAGATGGAAAATCGCTGAACCCACAATAAAAACAAGGCTTTTCGTGTCGGTTGGCAGTCCATAGTTGATGGCATACCACAAGACGGCAGGCAGCAAAATGATGCTGGAGCAGAGCGCCATCAACCAGACGAAAGGCGCACCGCTGGGGATGGTTTTTGCCAAAAAATTCCAAAAGGCGTGAAGCCCAGCGGCGATGAGGACTAAAATGTAAACTAAGGCCATATTTAAAATGGGGATTTGAGGGCAAACTTAACTTCGATTTCGTGGCTTTATTTGGGATTTATGGTGCGATTTGAAACTGAATTCTGAATTTTGGGCGAAATGAGTGTCAACATAGAAACTTCCTCCAAGATATGCATCGTTGGGGCCGGTCCGGCTGGCAGTACAACGGCATTGTTCCTTGCAAAACTGGGTGTTCAATGCATCTTGCTCGACCGAACAAGTTTTCCTCGTGACAAGGTTTGTGGCGAATCGTTCGACGGCCACGTCACCAGCACCCTCCGACAACTTGGTCCATCTTTTTTAGCGGAAGCGAAAAATCATTTGCTCGAATGCCGCAGGTTTGCCGTTGTCAATAGCCAGTCAAAAAGGCTAATGATAGCATTCTCCAGCGCCAGCACTGCAAGGCTATTGGGTCGAAGGCTTGATTTCGATAATTTTCTTATAGAAAAAATCAAACAATCGCCGTTGATTGATTTTAGGGAAAATTCTGGTGTAAAGTCAATCAGTAGAACAGGCAATAATTGGGAGTTGAGGACGGAGCAAGGCGAGATTTTACAACCAAAAATGTTAATTTGGGCTGCTGGTACAAGCTCACTCATTACTAATCAATTGCTGATAAAAAAAGCAGCACCAGAAAATGACTTTTTGTTTGTGCGTGGTTATTTCCAGGGCATAACTAACTATTGCCCTGGCCCAACTGTTGAGTTTTATTTTGTGAAAAAACCTGTTCCGTTGTGTATATACATTTGTCCTGTAAATGGCAGCATATCAAATGTAGAAATTGGACTTAACCGAGAGTTTGCAATCAATCGCCGCTTGAACCTTCGTCATTTGCTAATGGAAACCATTGAAAACCATCCCGATCTAAAAGAAAGATTCAAAGGTGCTAGGCTTTTAGGTAGTTTTAAAGGTGCGAAAATGCAATTACCGAGTTCAAAAGCCACTTATTCTGGGAATGGTTTTCTTCTGGTAGGCGATAGTGCAGCTTCCATCCACCCGATTACAGGTTTTGGTGTTGGACATGCCATGGCTCAGGCTAAAATTGCAGCAGAGATTGCTGCTAAAAGCATTGTGAATAAGGATACTTCCGCTGCATTTTTGAAGCAATATGATAATCTGGTCATTAAAAAACTCGGCAAGGAAATTAAATTTGGTAGATTGGTGACTTTCAGCTTGCGTTATGTATCTATTTTGGATAAACTCGCAGGTATTTCAAGCTTGCAGGGGATTTTTGAGCACCGACTTTCCGATTCGCATTTTGTAAAAAAACTAATGCGGCCTTTTACGAGTTAAGTATATGTATATGCTTATTGAAGTTCTTGTAGTAACTGTTCTTTTTCCGTGAAATTATATTGCCCTGCTTGAATGAATTTAAATGAACTTATAGCTGCTTCTTTTTCGCCATTTTTTAAGTAGGCTAAAGATAAATACCAGCGGCTTTGCTCCATAAATAAATGGCCGGGGGTATCCATTATTTTTTCAAAAACAGGAATGGCATTATTGGCCTCGCCGCTTCCCAATAATGACATGGCATAATAAAATTGATAGGCTATATTATCAGGTTCGGTAGCCATTAATTGTCGGAAAGAAATAGCGGCATTGGCAAAATCATTGGCCGCATATCTTTTTATGGCTGTGTTTTCCAAAGCCGTTTTTTCCGCAGAACCCTCCCCGACGGAGCGTTGGTTGAGCACCATTTGGTAGGGTTGAAAATTATCGGAAAACAAGGTTTGGGGGCTTGCTGGATGGAAAAAATGCCAAGCCAAAACCAACAGGGCAACAGATGCTGCCACCGCTAGTAATCGCTTGATTTTCAATGGAATAAATTTGGCTGAAGGTTTGGTTTTTGCTGGGTTCTCCCATTGACTGTCCACTGCATTTAAGGCATTCCTGAACGCATGGATTTTCTCGCCTTTCAAGGTTTCCGCCAATGCTTCGTGCAATTTGGTGGCCTCCATGAGTTCGGCGTCCTGCTCGAATTGCTCACGCTCGACAGGTGTCATATCGTTGGCGATATAGTTTTCGATTAAGTCATATTTAGCGTTATTATCCATTTTAATTCAACTTAATTTTAGGTGTGTCTAACTTTTTAATTCCAAAAATATAGGGTCGCTTTGCACGGCATTGATTAATTGCTCCTTGCATTGAAACTTCCGCTTTTTGATATAATTCTCGCTGGTGTCCATTTGTTTGGCAATATCCGCTAGCGGTATTTTATCAAAAAACAGGCTCAATATTTTACGGCAATTTTCACCCAGACCGTCGAAATGCTTAAAGAACAAACGACTGCGCTCCGACTGTTCCAATTGCGCCACCATATCTTTTTCCAAACTGACTTCCTCCACGTTTTCCAAAGGAGCGGCCTGGTATTTTTTGGCGTCCCGCAGCTTTGTCAGCCAAAGGTTGCGGCACATGATGCGCAGGAAACTTTTCAAAGTACAAGTCAGGGTAAAATCGCTGCTTTCCAGCTTTCTGAAAAGCGCCATCAACGCATCTTGATAAATATCCCGGGCATCTGCTTCCGTGCCGCTGTTTTTCACGACCCAGGTGATGACAGACGGCAGCGCCAAGTCGTACACTCGTCGGATGCTTTGATTGTCAGCCGCCAAAATGCCTTTTAGCAGGTGCTGGTCAAAGTCGTTGGTGGCGTTGATTACGGACATATAACTGATTGGTAAAAAAGGTTACCCGCCAAATTAGAAAAAGCGGTTAAAAATTTTTTCAAAAAAAACTCAAGCTGTAGGGTAACCTCCGTTCAGTGCCTGCTATATGGGGTCAAATTTCAATTAAAACTTAAAAATTTGACCAACATGAAAAAGTCACTTTCCTACCTGTTTTTAACCACGGCAATATTGTTCTTGACATTTCCAGCATGCAAAAAGGACAAAGAAGATTTCAAGACTGTTGACGCACTCGTGAGCCACGCAGGAGGCTTTGAACCCATCGAAACATCTAACGAAACCCTTGATAGCCAGAGCAGTACGGTTGAAATTGATGGTACAAGCTGGAACTGTACGACGACCACGCAAAGCGTCCAACAGGGTGGTGGTGGTAGCGAAGGCTTTCCGCTTTTCAACCCAAATGCGGGCATCATTTTCCCTGGCAACTTGCTGCAAGGCAACTCGCTGAACAAGGCCACTCCAAACACCATCACCGTACCACGGGCTGGCGGAAGGATTTCCACCGATGTGGTGGACGGCAACCTGCAATCCTATTTCACCGTCAACAGCGTCACAAAAAGTGAAGTGACCGATGCCATCAATAATATAGTTTATAACAGCACTGGCGTTGTGCCTGCGAATTTTGAATTTAATTATAGCAATATACAAAGCCGGGAGCAGTTCGCTTTGGCGGTTGGTGTGGACGTTAGCACAGCATTTGTTGATTTGGAATCCAAGCTTTCCTTCAGCAGCGACAAGAGTTATAACCGCTATTATGTGTCATTAAATCAGAGTTATTATACCATGAGTTTTGATGAGCCGACCTCGCCGGAAAGCGTGTTCGATGAAAGCGTGACCCCACAGGATTTGGATAAATTCATGGGGCCTGGCAACCCGCCGACTTATATTTCTGACGTGACTTATGGTCGCATATATTATATGCTTATAGAGTCAACTTCTAGCATCACGGAGATGGATGCTTCCATCAATGCCTCCTTCAACGGCATCGTAAATACGGTGGATGGCAGCATTGACGCCAGTTATCTATCCAATCTGGATGATTTGAAAATAAAAGTGTTTGCGTTCGGAGGTTCGTCCTCAGAAACACTTCAAACCATTGGCCAGACCAACTTGAACGCACTCGTGGATTTGCTGGCGCAAAGCACAGACATCCGCACGGGTAAACCTATATCTTATGTCGTTAAAAGCCTGTATGACAATAAAATCGTGAGCGTGCAATTAGCTACGCAATATGACGTCACTAACTGCGTGCCGACCGGAGCGGACGGAGCGCCACCATATACGCAGCACTGGGCAGGCCAAGTAATCAATAAAATGGGGCCAATTGGTGCCTCCTATAACACGTATGGCACCGAATTTATCCTCATTAGCAGGGATGGAGGTCAATGGATGCGCAGCAATCCTGGTGTTTTGGAGGGGCCGTTCCCGATTGGCCAACTGGGCACCACACCATGCCCATTGCAGGGTGGGATTGGCGCAGCCTGTAATTTGGAAGGCAACCAAAACGGCGAGTTTTATTTAATGGCCTTCGATAAATTGGGATTAAATTACGCATATATGAACCCTGATGGTGAGTGGAGCAATGTCACCCCCATTTCAAATCTCGCAAATGGTACATGCCCATTTAATCTGACTGGTGTTGGAGCTATGGCTTTCAATCTCAAGGACCCACAAGGCCCAAGCACAAGGTATATGTTCAACAAAGAAGGATCGAAATATGCCAACTATATCAATAACCCAAATAGCTTCAGTTCCGTATATGACGCTTGGCAATGGGGCCCCGACCACACCATGCCATTTGATAAAGTTGGAGCGGCCATCGGTTTTTATATTGGCGAGAAACAATATTTTATCCATTTTAATGACCTTGGAACGAAGTATTCCGTGTACGGAAATGTAGATGGAAACGGCACAATCAAGTTCATCGGGCCATTTGATTTGTAACTTGTTGGTTAAATAGTGCGACTATAAATCGGGAGATTGTGCGTACAGTCTCCTGATTTTTATTTAAAAAGAATATCTTGCAGCAAGCCATCCCGAAACAATGGTTTAATTATGAAAAACGGAACAATACATATCGCCTGCATTTTTGTTTTTCTATTATTTTCAATGAGTGGCACAGCCCAACCTGCCCAAAAAGAATACGATACAGCCAAAGATGCCTACTACGACGGCGACTACAAGAAAGCGGAAAAGCTGTTCCAAAAAGTGTTAGACATACGGGAAAAAGAGCTGGGACATGAAGACCCGCAAACCCTAAAAGCATTAAACAGGCTCGCAAAAACTTACGGGAAACTGCGACAAAATGAAAAGTCGCTTGAGTTGTTCAAGGAGGTGCTTGCGCTCACTAAAAAAACAACGGGCGAGGAGAGTGAGGAAACTGCCGACTGTTACCAAGACATTGGCAATATTTTAAGCCAAGCTTATGAGCCTGAAAAAGCGAATGAGGCCTACCTGCATGCACTTCGTATTTATGAGAAAAAATTTGGAAAGGAAAGTTCGGAATACGGCAATGTGCTCATGGTAATTGGCCTCTCTTATCATAAAATGGCGGCCTATAAAGATGCCGAAAGGTATTACCAACAAGCATTTGAAATCTTTAAAAAAACTTCCCCGCCTGATAGCGAAGATTTTAACCGCATTTATAATAATATGGGTTATCTGTACCGGAAGATTGGCGACTATGAAAAAGCGTTGGAATATGGTCAAAAAGCCTTGGAAATAAAACTTATGAATTATGACACGATGCACCCCAGCGTCGCCAAGTATTATTCAAACCTTGGTAGAGCCTACGAGGACATGGAGCGCTACAAAGAAGCCCTCCCGTTTCTGGAAAAAGCAGCCAAAATCAGCAAAGTATCATTGGGTGAGAACCACCCACAGACAGCTGGCTTTTACAGTGAATTAGGTGATATTTACGCTGATTTGAAAGACTATAAAACAGCCCTCCAAATTTACCAAAAAGGCATACGCACCATGCAAAAAATAATGCCCGAAGACCATCCATATTTGATTGGTGGGTATTTCAGTATTGCAACCGTTTATGGCGAGCAAAAAAAATGGGATGATGCGCTGAAATATTACAGAATAGCTTTGGACAAACTGGTCAAACGCAGTTATCGCCCCATTAACCTTATTGCCGATTGCTATGAAGATATGTCCGGCATTTTTTATGAAAAAAATCAGTTGGATACTGCACTGGTTTACTGCCAACATGGGCTTAGAGAAATAGCCAAGAACTTTAATCCCGATAGATATGATTTTTATAAAAACCCATCACCTGATGACGTGCAAGCGAGCCTCATTTTCTTGAAAATATTGGCTGCCAAAGCTAAATATTTGGAGGCCCGCTTTAAGCGGAATAAAAGCGATGAAAAAGATTTAGTTGAGTCATTAAATACCACGCTTTTAACCGTGCAGGTGATTGAAAATATGCGTAGAAGCTATCAATCTGAAACCTCCCGCCAATATCTAAATTCCGATGTGTCTGAGGTTTATAAAAGAGGGGTTCGTTTGGCTATAGAATTGTATCAAAAAACGAACGATGCAGATTATCTCTGGCAGGCTTTTCAGTTGTCGGAAAAAAGCAAAGCAAGTATACTTTGGCGTAGTTTGAATGAGGGCAATGCTTTGCAAAATGCGCATTTACCAGCCACCGAAAAAGAAGTTACTGAAAAGCTGGCACAGCAGCTCGCCAACTTGGAAGATGAAATGGACGATGCAGAAGAGGAGGGCGATGAGACCATCGCTAGTGCCTTGCAAAGCCAGCTTTTTGAAATAAAACTGGCGTATGAAGAGCAGTTAAAAAAACTGGAAAAACTATATCCTGAGTTTTATCAATTGCGATATGCACCTCCCGTTGTCTCCAAAGCTATTTTGTCAAAAAAACTAGCCGATGGCCAAATCGCTTTGGTAGAATATTTTTATGATGAAGGCCATATCTATTGTTTTATTTTCGATGAAAAAGGCTTGCACGGCAAAGTGCTACCCATGATGCAAAGATTGCAGGAAACCATCGAAAAGTTGAGGGCTTTCAATGTTTCTGATGTCTCGAACAATGCTTCAGATGCTGCAAATAGAGACTATTTACTACGCCTATACCAATTATACCATGAATTAATTTCACCCATAAAAAAAGATATAGCCAATAAATCCGAACTCGTAATAGTGCCACATGGCGTGTTGAATTACCTGCCTTTTGGGATGCTATGCAGTGAAAGCGAAAGTGCCAATTTTGCCAACCAAACTTATTTAATCAAACAATATAGCATTCAATATGCGTGGTCAGCGGCTTTATGGGCAAAACCATCGGCTTCCTCAGGGAAGACGACTGTTCCTTTCGCCGGATTTGCGCCTACCTATTCCTCGCCTATCGCCAGCGCAACGGTGGCGGCCTACCGTTCCAGCCTCTCAGAATTGACTTACGCCACTCAGGAAACGCAGCAGGCAAATGCCTTTTTCCACGGAAGATTGTTCCTGAACAGCCAAGCCACAGAAAGCAGTTTCCGGTCAGTGGCTATTGGCAGCCGACTGCTCCATTTGGCGACACACGCCTTCACGGACGATGAGCATCCACTGCAATCCGGGCTGGTTTTTTCGAGCGAGAATGACACGCTTGCCGACGGCTTTCTCCATGCCTACGAAATCTACAATATGCACATGCCCGCCGAACTGGCCGTCATGAGTGCCTGCAATACGGGCTTCGGGCAACTTGCTGAAGGAGAAGGAGTTATGAGCCTTGGCCGTGCCTTTTTCTATGCCGGCTGCCGTAGCGTGGTAATGAGCCAGTGGCTCGCCAACGACCAGTCCACCACCAAGCTGATGGGCTATTTTTACCAACATCTTTCCGAAGGAAAACCCAAGGATGAGGCATTGCGCCAAGCAAAACTGGATTATTTAGCACACGCCGACCCGCTCACGGCGCACCCCTATTTTTGGGCGGGAATGGTAGCGGTGGGGGATATGCGGGCACTGCCGCAGGATGAATTTTGGTGGAAATGGTGGATTTTAGGTGGGGCAATTCTGCTCGCTGGCGGCTATCTTTTGATAAATAAAATGCTGAAAAATCAAGCCGCCTGCTGATTCCTGTAAATATTGCGGTAATCAATCGGCGTCAGTCCGGTCACTTTTTTGAACACATCCCGGAAGGCTTTGGCATCGCCGTAACCCACGTCGAACATGACCTCATTAACGTTCTTGCGGCCCGATTCGAGGCTGCGCTTGGCCACTTCTATTTTTACCCGCTGGATGTATTCTAGCACAGTGTTGTTGGTCGCTGCCTTGAAACGGCGCTCGAAGCTGCGCCTGCCGAGCGCCACCATATCGGCCAGTTCATCAATGGTGAATTTCTCCGTGAAATTATCCTCGATATGCTGCTGTACCTGCTTGATTTCCTCGTCGCCATGGGCTTTTTGGCCTTGGAAAATAGCAAACGCCGATTGGCTGCTCCGCCCGATGTCAATGGCAAAAAATTTGGCAGCAAGGATGGCCGTGGCCCGGTCGGTATATTTTTCAACGAGGTGCAAAAGCAGATTCCAGTAGCTGTTCGCACCGCCGCTGGAGTAGATGCGGTCCTCTTCGGTCACGATGCGGCCGTCCACCAGTTCCACTTGTGGGAACATGCGGCGGAACTCATTCCCATGCAGCCAATGAGTGCTACATTTTTTCCCATCCAAAAGCCCGGTATCGGCCAGCAAAAATGCGCCGACGCAGAGGGAAGCCAGTTCGGCACCTTGGTCATGCTGTTTGATAATCCAAGGAACGAGCGCTTTGTTTTTCGCCAAAGCAGCGCTCATGTCGCCGAAAAGAGCAGGGATAAAAACCAAATCCGTTTGCTCGACTTCCTCCAAGAGCAGGTCGGCATGCACGGAAAAATGGCCCTCAGTCAGCTTCACCTCCCGGGTAGCACCCACCAATTTCACATCGAAAAGCGCAGGTTTGCCAGCGGTCATCAGGAAATTATTGACGGCAGAAAACAGGTATTGCGGGTCGCAAATTGCTTGCATCACCGATGATTCGGGCACGAGGATGGAAATGCTTTTCATGCAGCGAAAATAGCAGTTTTTTACTTTTTTGAAATCGCCTCAATCACGGTTTCTACCCGCTTGATGAGTTCTTCCGGCGCAGGGAAAAAAGCACGTAGCTCCCTGGGAAGTGATTTTGTGATATTGTAGGTGGCTACGCCAATGGGCTTGTTGACGTCTTTCAGGGCAAATTCGACTGTGGTGAAATCCTTGCTTTTGCAGATGATGATGCCGATGCTGGGGTTTTCGTGCGGCTTCTTGGTGCGGTCGTCGAGGAGGGAGAGGTAGAAGCTCATCTTGCCCGTGTGCTCCGGCTCGAACTCCCCGATTTTCAAATCAATGGCCACCAGGGATTGCAGTTCCCGGTGGTAGAGCAGCAGGTCAACCCGGTAGTCCTTGCTGCTCAGTTCGAGTGGAAACTGGTTGGCGATGAAGCAGAAATCACCGCCCATTTCCACCAAAAACTGCCGTATATTCTGGAGAATGGCTTGTTCGAGCTGGTATTCGGAATGCTGGTCGCCCAATTCCAGAAAGTCAAAGGCGTAATCGTCCTTCACCGCCAAGATGGCTTGCGACTTCAGGTTGTCCGGCAGTTTTTCTTCGAAATTGGTTTGCCCGATGACCGTTTTTTCAAAGGTCTGGTTTTCGATTTGGTGGATGAGGACGTTCTTTGTCCAGCTGTAGCGTTTGGTAAGATGTATGTAAAATAAACGCTCTTGCGGGTCTTTGCATTTTTCGATGATGACGTAGTTGTGAGACCAGCCAATTTCAGCCCAAGGTGGTGGCATTTCTGATGATTTAAATTCTCCCACTGTCGGTGGGAGAATTTGAGGATGGCTGTAGGCTTGGTAAAAAGCCCTAATTCTCCAAAGGTTTGTCTTTGAAAATCCAGACATCCTTGGAAACGCCGCCTGCAAGTCTTTCGCCAGCATTTCCACGACGGAATTGCCCCAGCCATGCTCCTGCTGCCGTTCGACTATCAGCTTGCCTAAGTCCCAATACAGGGTAATCAGTTCCTTGTTGACGGCCCGCCACACTGCGAGTTGGCCGGACTGCACCCGCTCCTTGGCATCAGCGACCAATTGGTGATAAGCGATGGTGTTGATTTGCTCGTCTTGTATGCTTTGTTTTTTTGGCATGGTTAATAAATTTTTTGGCAAAGTATATTGTCTCTTTTAGCATAGCAAATATTTTTAAAACACATACTTTTCATGTAAGAATACAACCTAATTTTTTAGCAAAAAAAATGAGCAACGTAGCGGACTACGTTGCTCAAAGCAGGATAAAAACATGGTAATAATTAATTGCAAATTGTCCAGCTATAACAGGGACATATTATGCAGCATATTACATGCTTATTCTTTTATAAAACGCTGGTACATCGTGCCTTCGCTCGTATTCACGATGACGTGGTATAAGCCGCTTTGCAAGTCGCTGACAATCATGCCAACAGACACCGTACCTTCCCATACTGCTACACTACGTTGCTGAAGCATGTGCCCATTAATATCAACGATACGGATGGTCGCTTCGTCGCCATTTTCAGCATGAAGCTGGCTCCATTGCAGTGTCATATAATTGGAAACTGGGTTCGGATAGGCAGCTAATGTGAAATTATTTAAACGGGAGCTACTTGGGTTGGCGAAGATGAAGTTTTCATGACCACCATTGCCACCTTGGAAATATTGACCATCAGCATCGTTCAAATAAACTGCCGAAGCACCTGCGAACAATTCATTGTAGATCGGTGCCATATTGCCATCTGCCGCTGGCAAACGGAAGCCTAGGATGCGACCACCGCCATTGAGGCGTTCGGCAACGTAAATCATGGAGCGTTGCTTGTCCCAAGCTACATCCACTGGATTGCCGAGGAAAGTCATGTCACCTTCCACCCGGATTTGCTCGGCCATACTCACCGTACCATCGGCGCTGGCCGTTGTCCAATTGCTGATAACGATGATGGCACCGTCGCTGTCGCTGGCGGCATCGCCTACGTCAGTCAAAATCATGGCATCAATGGAAGCATCGTAAGTAAGGCCATGTGTGCGCACCAATCCCTCGATTTCAACGGAGTCGGTGGCGGAGAGCGCACCTGCTGGCTGGCTGAAGAAATCATCGTAGCGAACCACGAGGTTGGAATTGTCAACTACTGCGTACAAAGTTTCACCATCGGCATGGATTCCCCAAAGGTTTACGTCCACGTCGAAGGTTTTGTCCAAAGTCAATGCACCATTATTGATATTGTACACCAAGAATTTGTTCGTATCGCCGTTGGCTGCGATGGCATCTTGCGCCACCACGAGACGGTCGCCGCTTACAGCGATTTCACGGCCATTGATGGCATCGGCGGTAGATGTGCTGAACAACATCGGGTCGTTTCCAGCATCAATGCTCATGGCCACATCGGTGTAGGTATTCACCACGTTTGCGGAGCGATTGAACTGATAAAGCAGGTCGTTGTCACGGTCGTAATAGATGCCATCGGCATCCATGCCCTGTGCGTTGAAAGTGCTCATGTCCATCACGTTGTTGTCCAAAACACTGACTACAGCGACCTTGCTTTGTGTATTGGAAGACACAAACAAGTGAGCAGCAGTAGCGGCCATCATGCCATCAGGCGATGGGAAATTGATAGCAGAAGCCCCTGGGAAAAGGCCATTGTAAGTAGGAGCCATGTCGCCGGAAACGGTTGGCATTTCGAAACCCAAAATGCGGCCACTGCCATTGGCACGTTCCGCCACAAAAATCATGTCCGTGTTCGGGTCATAGGCGATATCAACTGGATTGCCCAACATGCTCATCGGGCCAGACACCCGGATTTGCTCGCTCATCGTCACCACGCTGTCCGCAATGGCGTTCATGAAATCATGGATGATGACAAAAGCGCCGTCAGAATTGCTGCCAGCATCAGCTACATCGGTCATGTACATGATGTCCATGTCAGCGTTGTAAGTTAGGCCGTGCGTGCGTACGATTCCATCCACGGTCACGGTCATTGTTGGTGAAATGGCACCGTCAGGGTTGGAGAAAAAATTGTCATAAACCGCCAATTTATTGGAATTGTCCACCACAGCGTAAAGCGTACCTGCGTCAGCTGCTACACCCCAGAGGTTGATGTCCACGTCGTAGGTATTTACCAATGTAATGCTGGTAGAAGTGGCGTCGTACACCAGCAAGCGGTTCATGTTGTTGTTCACGGGGTCGGCGTCCTGCGTCACCACGATACGGCCACCCAAAGCGGCGATTTCACGGCCATTGGTAAAATCGGAAGTGGAGGTTGCTGTCAGGGTTGGGTTATTACCCATCGCCAAACTGGCGTTCACGTTGCTGTAAGCATTGACCACATTGCCAGTGCGGCTGAGTTGATAAAGCACGTCATTTTCCACATCGTAGTAAATACCGTCCGCATCGGCGCCTTGGCTAGGGAAGTTGTCCATGCTGATGGTGCCGTCGCTGTTCATGCTGTACACGCCAATCATGCCGGACGTATTGGATGAAACGAAAAATTGGCCAGTGACCACGGTGGCACTATCTTGAGTGATGGTTAAGAAATTGCTGGTGAGGCTGAAGCAATCATCGGAGAAGGTGAGGTTGTCAATATTATCGCCGACCATGACGAGCAAATTGCCTGTGTAAGCAAGACCAAACACGTTGCTGACTCCTACGCCGTACAGGTTGAAATCTGCGAAATTGTTATTGGAAACAGAGATAACCGTTCCCGTAGAATCGGTGATGACGTAGGTGAAATTCACGCCTGGGCTAGGGATGAACGTCGTATTGAAAATGATAGAATCTGCCACACTGTCGATGGTGATGGTCGTGGAAGTGCCACCTTGTTGCAACGAAATGCTGCCACCGTTCACGTTGGCGCAGGGGTTCGGATTGCTGCCACCGTCGTTCAGTTTTTGGATGACGACCGCCGTGTTGGAAATCTGGAAGCAGCCTGTGGAGAATGAACCCGTGAAGACCAATTGGCCGGGTACGAGGTTGATGGTGCCAGTGTAGGAAAAGCCCCAAATGAAGTATTTCCCAGCGTTCAAATCGCTAATATCAGCGGAAGGGCCGTTGATGAAGCGGATAATGTTGAAATCGGTTCCGGTTAGTGCGTAGATGTAGTTGGCATTCGCAGTGGAGTTGGTCATCAAATCAATGACTTGGGAGTCGGTGGAGTCAATTTCGAGGTAGCCAAGCCCAGTTGAGGTAGTCACGATGGAGGGGGTTACATCGCACTGGGCAGTCAAAAGGTTAGGGAGGCAAAGCAGGCACAGACCTACTGCCAGGGCGTAAAGCATTCTGTTCATAAATTTTGAGTTTATAGATTTTTAAAAATGGTTTATTCCAAACTTGTATTAAAAGCAGTTGTACCTTAAGGGCAAGGTGATAATGATGTTTTAGAAGCCGTCTGTGTTTAGGTACGAGTTAAACGAGTGGTACGGATTTCACTTAAACGGAAATCTGTTAAGGTTTAAAGCATAAAGGCGGCAAATGTTCAAGCCATAATGGGATTTTTGAATAAAAACCTTACACAATTCTATTTCACCTCCCTTTCTTTCCACTGTTGATTACAGCTTCGTAAGCTAGTTCCAATGCCGCTTGTACCAATTCTGGCGGTGCTGTTTTCAAATCAAAAGTCGTCCAACCATTTTGCCCCCATTTGTTGGGAACTGGATAAACAGTTCCTTCTCCCGCTTCGCAAAAATCAGCCTGCTCGCCAGGCGTCAGTACGATATTGGCCGTTTGGCTCGCCTCGTGCAGGGTAGCGAAGATGCGCTTTTTCACCACTCGAAAAGCCGTGCGCTCAAAATGCGGGGCAGCTTCGGTACCGGGAAAGGCGAGTGCGAGGTCTTTGAATGTTTCAGTCGTCATATCTATTTCTTTTACCAATCGATTAGTAGTCGCAAATATAAAACTGGCTTAAAAGCTAGTGTTATTTTCAAAACAAAAAGTTTTGACGCAATCACCCCCGCCTTTGTCGCTAATGCCTATTTTCTGCCCTTTCAAAACATTTCACCTTTGCAGTATCAGTTTTTAAAACAATTTCCTTCACCATTAAAAATTAAAAGTCATGAAAAAGTACAAGATTATCTTCTGGATTACGACCCTCATCATCTTCTTGTGGGAAGGTGTGATGCCCGCCCTTTTTTCTAATTCCGAAATGGCCAAAGAGGGCATGCGGCACCTCGGCTACCCCGAATATTTTGGGGCGATGCTCACCGTTTTCAAAGTACTTGGAGCGCTTGCCTTGGTCATTCCAGCCGTCAGCAGCCGCATCAAGGAATGGGCCTACGCTGGCTTCGCCTTTGACTTCATCGCTGCTGCCGTGAGCCATTGGTCAGTGGATGGCTTCGGCGGAGAGGCCATTTTCCCAATTGTTTTTGTGGGGATTTTGGTCGGTTCTTATCTGAGCTACCACAGGCTTCGGAGCGCTGCTCCGGAGATCCCACTCGTACCCGCCATCTGATTTTTTGGAAAAATGGTCAGCGACAATGTTGTCGTAATTACCCCCAGCTTTGTCGCAGCCTACCATTTCATGGGCTGTTTGAACAAACCAATTTTGCAACAGTATTTATAAAAAACAACCGATGGAACTCACACAAATCCCGCAAGACATCCCGGCCATGTACATCGAGGCGAGCAGCTTCCCAGCAGGAGTGCTGGCTGCGCACCAATCGCTTCACGCTAAAATCCCGGCTTCGGACGACCGAGGTTACTATGGCATCTCTTGGATGGAGGACGGCAAAATCCGCTACCTGGCAGCCGCTGGCGAGTTGAGCAAAAATGAATCGGCGAAATACGGATTACCGATTTTTACCATAAAAAAAGGCAGCTACATTTGCGAGCTGGTCAAGGACTTTATGCAGGACATCCCTGCCATTGGCCGGACTTTCGAGCAACTGCTGGACGACCCTCGCCTCGACCCTCAGGGCTATTGCCTGGAGATTTACGGAAGGGAAAGCAAGGATGTGCAGTGCTTGGTGAAACTTAATGATTGACAGATGAACAAAGCAGAAAATGTAGCCGAATACCTCGCTGGATTTCCGGCGGAAGTGCAGCAAATCCTGATGGAAGTCAGAGCCACCATCAAAGCCAACGCTCCCGATGCCGTGGAAAAAATGGCCTACGGAATGCCGGGCTATAAGCTGAACGGTTATCCGCTCGTGTATTTCGGGGGCTTCAAAGAGCATGTTGGTTTTTTTGCCACTCCTGCTGGGCACGAGGCTTTTGAGGAAGGACTCTCAAAATATAAGCAGGGCAAAGGATCCGTTCAATTCCCGCTCAGCGAGCCAATGCCTTTGGATTTGATAGCCCGCATCGTGCAGTTCAGGGTACAAGAAAATTTGTCGAAACCGAAGAAAAAATAAAACAAAAAGTTTTTTAAATAAAACAAAAACATACCTTTGGCTCGATAATTTAAAACATTTTTTAACAACTAAAATCACTCGACATGGCATTGATTAATCCTTACCTGAACTACAACGGCAATTGTGAAGCCGCATTCAACCACTACAAAAAAGTGTTTGGGGGTGAATTCCAAATGATTTCCCGCTTCGGCGACATGCCCGCTTCCGAAGAACCACTGCCCGATAGCGAAGCCAACAAAATCCTGCACGTAGCCTTGCCAATCGGCACGAATGTGCTCATGGGCAGCGACTGTCCGCCATCATTCCCAAATGGCGTGCAAGGCAACCTGTTCAACGTCTCCGTCCACACTGAGAGCAAGGAGGAAGCCGACCGCATATTCGCTGGTCTTTCCGAAGGCGGCCATGTTTCAATGCCTTTGGCCGACACCTTCTGGGGCGCCTATTTTGGCATGTGCGCCGACCAGTTTGGCGTACAATGGCTGGTCAACCACGATTATCCGAAATCCTAATTTCTTCCGAACTGACTATAGACAATAGACATTAGATTGTATATAAGAAGCTGATTGTCAAACGCTTGTCTAAAGTCTAATATCTATTGTCTAGGGTCTCAAAAATAGCAATCATGGAAAAACTGAATTTCAGCACACAGATTGACGCTCCAAGGGAGGCGGTCTGGAACCTACTTTGGAGCAACGAAACCTATCCGAAATGGACTTCTGTTTTCATGGAAGGCTCCTATGCCGAAAGTGATTGGAAGGAAGGCAGCAAAATCCTTTTCCTAGGGCCTGACGAAAACGGCGGCACTGGCGGCATGACAAGCCGGATTGCGAAGCTCGTACCCAACGACACGATGATTTTTGAGCACCTCGGAGAGGTGAAAAACGGTGTTGAGGACTTCTCGAAAGGCTGGACAGGGGCTTTTGAGAGCTATTTCCTCCTCCCATCGGCGGATGGCGGCACGGAGCTGAATGTGGAACTGGACACTGTTGGCGAATACGCCAGTTATTTTCAGGAAACCTTCCCGAAAGCCTTGGCCAAAGTCAAAGAACTAGCTGAAGCCTAATTTACCATTAATCATTCACCATTAATCATTAAAAAATGGCAAGCGTAAGCACTTACCTCAACTTCCCCGGTAATACGGAGGAAGCATTCAATTTCTACAAAACTGTTTTCCAAAGCGAGTTCATGGGCGACATCATGCGCATGGGCAGCGTGCCACCCACGCCTGACCAACCGCCAATGGCTGAGGCCGACAAGAACCTCGTGATGCACGTGACCCTGCCCATCATGGGCGGCGCCTACCATCTCATGGGTACCGATGCCACGGAAAGCATGGGCTTTCATGTTGTTTTTGGAAACAATAATTATATCTGCCTCAGCCCCGATACCCGTGCGGAAACCAAGCGTCTTTTCGATGGGCTGAGCGCTGGTGGCAAGGTAGAGCAAGACCTACAGGATATGTTCTGGGGCGATTACTATGGCTCATGCACCGATAAATTTGGTGTGAAATGGATGTTTAACTGTAGAGAAAAAGCGTAATTGATATGGCAGGTTTTCGGAAGTATATGTTTTGAAAACCTGCCTTTTAAAACTTGCCAATATGTCCTTCCAAGCCTATATCAATAGAGTTGCTCTGACCTAAGTGTTTGATTTTCAACAAGAGGATGTTTTAATTTTGTCCTTAAAACACCACAATTGAACATCCATTATCAAAAATTAAACACCAACCGACAGTGGAAAGCCGCTACCGGGGTCAGCCAA
>WGNL01000012.1 GCA_016124585.1 Bacteroidota bacterium
TGGAAGGCTGTCGGGCTTTGTAAGGTCAAAAGCACAGCCATTACCGGGCGAAAAGCTGCTATGGCAAAGCATTAAGTTGTTAAATGCCATGAAGGCTGGCTACCTATTGAACCAGCAGAATTATGGGACATGATTAGGTCTCTGAACTTGAAACAAGTTTGTGTGGGAGAGATTGCTCGCCTTTGTCCAAATAGGCATGAGCCAGACTAAATCTTGTTTCAACATTAGTATTGGAAGGGTTTGCCAACTCACGTAATTTGGTCTGATCTCCAGCCAAAAAACACGGCGCATCTGATAATTTTATTACCATAACAATATAATTAGTTCATAATTTACGTGGAAACACGTAGTATTAAATTACGTAAATTCCGTATTGGCTGTACCCTGGAAGCATTGTTACCTTTGCGACGCTGCTGGAAACTAGGAACACAATCTACCACCCATTCTTCAAATCTCACTCAATCTACAGCAGCCAATTTTACCGCTTTACCACTAGACTTTACCAAAGTAGAGTCACCGCTGGTGATACTCACACACAAATTAGGTAATACACAAATCGGAATCCATAATCCTGAAGTTTGCTTGGTCATTCAATTGGTCAGCAATACTTCAATATATTTTCATCATTTCAAATTGAACTCCCTATGAAAAAGGTTTTTCTCATCTGTTCTTCTGTTGCTTTTGCTGGCGCAATGATTGCCCAAACAAACTCCAACAACCTTGAGCAAGTCGGTAATAGCAATAGCTCAAACATCACACAAGTTGGAAATCAAAACAAGACACTTATCATTCACACTGGCAGTGAAAACGACTTAACATTAGGTCAGAATGGTAACGGCAACACCGCCGAAAATCAGGCAACTGGCAACACTAACACGATTTTTATTCAGCAAGTTGGTTCAGCTAACCAAGCGGTCACCACTATCCAAGCGAACAAAAACATCGCCACTGTTTCTCAAGAGGGCAATGGCAACGTAGCAAATCAGGACCTACAATCCGATGACAGCAAAGCATTGATTTCACACTTGGGTGACAACAACCAGTCCATCCAACAACAATTAGGAGTTGGTAATCAAGAGGCCCAAATTGATGTAAAAGGGAACAACAACCTGACGACTCAAGCACAGGATGGCCAAAACCAATTTGCCAAATTGAACATCATCGGTGATGCCAATATCAATATCATTACACAAAACGGCGTCTCCAACAGCCTTAACGCAACGGTAGAAGGTAGTGGCAACCAAATCAATACATTGCAGGATGGCAATAACAACTTTGCTGGCCAAGCTAACGATCCACGCCTTATTCAAATCGGAAATGACAACTCCATTTTGTTGGTTCAGCAGGGCGATTTGAACAGCAGCTCCATCCGCCAAGAAGGTGATGCAAACAAAACTATCAATGTACAAAACGGAGCGGAGCATAGCAACATCGTTCGCCAAATCGGCAACGGCAACACGGCTACCGTTACGCAGTCAAACAACTAAGAAAAAAGTAGATTAAAGATACAGGGATTAATATCAGCTTTCTGGTTAAGACTTTTGTAGGTTCGAAGTGGAGAAATTTAAGTTTCTCCCTTCGAACTTGTTTTAACTAAAATTACTTCCCCTATTTTTTCAAAATTCCCTCCAACGTGAAAAAACCTTGGGTGCTAAGGTGCGCTGCCATTTTGACGATAGTGTTGCTGTCGTTCAATTTTCTCTCAGCTCAATTGCTGAGTGAGGCAGATTTGCTGCTACAGCCCAATGAATTGCTGAACGCAAGCAATTCAGGTGGTGGGAACGATGCCTACATCCAGCAAATAGGTACAAACAACGATTTACAGTTGATGCAAAGCCAAGCTGGCATGGAAGGCAACCTGGCCCGGGTGTTACAATCTGGCGATTGGAATGTGGCCATCATTTCCCAAACTGAAACGGGTAATAAACTGGCATTGATTCAGAAAGGAACCAACAACTATTACGAACTGATAGGCGATGGTTCCGGCAATGAACTGGTGAACATTCAAAATGGCATGGACAACCGAATAGTCCAACAGTTATTGAATAGCTCACAAGTAAGCTCGGAATTGGTTCAGGTTGGAAATTCCAACGAAATAATTCAGGTCTTAGAAAATGTCCAAGGCCAAAGTTTTACGGTAAGACAAATAGGTGATGGCATGAAAGTCATCATTCGGCAAACTGGAAATTAAGCTGCTGGAATATTCTCCCAAATACTAAAAAAGCCATTACTCCATTGTACCATTGTCCTTCACATTACCCCCCAGGTAATTTTAGGATTTTGAAAAGAACACTTGTAATTCTGCTCGTACTGCCTTTTTTGACGAAGGCAGTTGGCCAACGTACCGCAAAGGTTACGGCTTGGGTGGAATTGCAACAGACGGATGGAAAGGCCGTCATCTCCTGTTGGTGCCAAAACCATTCAGCTTCACCCCTCCATCTTCGCTATCAAGCTGTTTTGATTGATAAGGACAGTCTAATTCGAGAAGGCAAAACGCTGGCCTTACCTGAGCAACCTAATCTTTTGCTCAATGCCAATTTCTTAATAGCTGATGGCCAGTTTGATAAAATCCAGTTGTTCATTTTTCAGAATGAAACCCTTGTCGCCTCCTCTCAGGCATTTGGCCCAAAGACGGAAACACTGGTAGTTGCTGCACCTGATCAAAAATTGGGTTCACTGCTTGATCAACTAGGCATGGATGGTGGAGAAATCGGAGAACTAATCCTGGATGAAACCCGCTCTAAACTAGCACATGATTTTTACGAGCTTTTTTACAATGGTTGGTCAAGTATCGAGGAAGATGTTAAAACCAACTATGCCATTACAATTCGGGAACAACCGTCGGGCATCGGCATTGGCACCCGAATAATGGTAGAACTTAACGGGGAAGAAGTCCTGCAACTGAACCTCCAACCCCGTGCGGAAATCGTGGAAGAATTGGCCATACAGTTGGTGCAATCGCTCTACGACCAAATCATGAACCCCGACAAATCCTATCAAGAAATTGGAACCAGCGACCTTTCGGGTAGCGGTATTTATTGAGAAAATGAAAAATTGAAATTGAGCCATGAATACTTTTATCAAAACATTTTTTGCCTTTGCCTTGGTTTTATGTGCTTCGCAAATGAGTGCACAGGACTTGGTTTACAAGCCAAAAAACCCGGCATTTGGTGGCGATACTTTCAACTACAATTGGCTACTGAGTTCTGCCCAAGCGCAGGATTTGACAACCGAAAACCACAATAAGGCCATCACTCAAAAAAGCACCGTGGATGCCTTTGCCAGCAACTTGAACAACCTGCTGCTCAGCCAGATTTCCCGGCAAATCATCACCAGCCAGTTCGGTGAAAATGGCTTGCAGGATGGACAGTACACCCTCGGTAATTTTCAAGTAGATGTGGCCAGCACCTTGGAAGGCTTGACTATCACCATTTTTGACCAAGTGCAAGGCGAGTCAACACAGATTGTGATTCCGTTTTATTGAAAAGACATTAGACATTTGTCATTAGACATTAGCTACCCTAAATCGTTGATTGTCAATGCCCTGTATAATGTCCAATGACTAATGACCAATGTCTAAATAACCATCCCTCCCGCACACCAGCTCAAACACACAAGGCCCCCCTACCCCTTTTTCCCTTTACCACAAGGTATTTCATGCCTTGTGGTAAAACCTGTTTTTTAAAGCTGATACCCTATGAGCAACTTACTTAAAATTGTCTTGGCACAACGTCGGCGAGGTTTGAAACCTCGCCGACGTTTACCGCTGCAAACTTACAAACCACTGCTAATCATCGGCTTATCGCTGATGCTCACAGGCTGTGGCTCCTACCTCTACCAGCCCATCCAGCAGACAAAAGCCAGACTTGGGGAGGAAACTCAGAGCACCCTCGACCTCCGCAGCCTGCCAGAACCCAAGGAGAAAATCGTGGTGGCCGTCTATAAATTCCGGGACCAGACGGGGCAGTACAAACCTACGGAAGGAGGCACTAGTTGGAGCACAGCAGTGACGCAGGGGGCGACAAACATCCTTCTCAAAGCGCTTGACGATTCCGGTTGGTTTGTGCCTATCGAGCGAGAAAATGTGGGCAACCTGCTCAACGAACGCAAAATCATCCGCAGCAGCCGAGCGCAGTACAACAATGAATCGGGGGAAGGGAAGGATAATCTCCTGCCGCCGCTGCTTTACGCTGGCGTCATCCTCGAGGGCGGCATCGTGAGCTATGATGCCAACGTGATTACGGGTGGCGCTGGGCTGCGTTATTTTGGCGTCGGGGGCAGCAGCCAGTACCGACAGGACCGGGTGACAGTCTATCTCCGAGCGGTGTCGGCGAGCAACGGCAAGATTTTGAAGACGGTTTACACTTCGAAAACCATCCTGTCGCAGGCGCTGGACGGCGGCTTGTTTCAGTTTGTGAAATACAAGCGGTTGCTGGAGGTCGAGACGGGTTTTACCTACAACGAACCTTCGGAAATCGCCGTGACGGAGGCCATCGAAAAAGCGGTGATGAGCCTCGTCATCGAGGGAATTGACGGGGAACTTTGGGCACCGCTCGAACCTCGGAAGATGGCCGAATCGCCCGTGAAGGAGTACAAAAAGGAAAAGGAAATGCTACCGAAGACCGATATTTTCGGTAAAAAAATTGACAACCGCCGGGGCATCATCGCCCTGCAATTGGGCACAGCGAGCCTGCTATACCAAGGCGATTACCCCAATCCGATTTTGAAAACGGGCGCTGATTTTGGCTTCCAAACAAACCCTACGCCCGCCTTTGGCTTGGCCTTCAATCTCGGTTTAAACTCCCTTGCGACGCAAAAATACTATGCCTCTAAAGTCACTTATTTGGACCTGACGGCTAGTTACCGACTGTTTCCCTACGACCAATTCACGCCGTTTTTGCAGGGTGGCGTTGGACTTTTAACCGAAAACAAAGCAACCCGTTTTGACTATTCTTCACCTGTTTACCCCAAAGTCCACTTGGGTGCTGGGGTTGAAATTTTGGTGAACGACGCCACCGGGCTCCGCTTTTCCGTTGATTATAATTACCTGTTCAACGACCGACTTGACCAAGTGGAGCAGGGCAACTACAATGATTTCTACTGGCGGGGGAATATTGGCGTGAACTTTTACTTCGGCAGGAAAGTGGAAGGTTCACGCAAGTTTGAAACGGAGAAGAAGGTTGACCCGGGATTTTAACCCATTTTTCAAAGCCGCCTTGTCATTGCCGAAGGCAACCTCTGCGTCAAGTGTGTACGTGATTCAGAGGTTGCCTTCGGCAATGACAAGGCGGCAAAAACACGCAGGAAAATTTAAAGCATGAACATGAAGCAGTTTTATTTTTCAATAAAAAACCTCCAATGGCTTGCAATGCTGCTAGTGCTTTGCAATGCCTGCAAGGAAGACACCATCACCCCCGATGTGTTCGGCTCGCTGAGCGGTCAAGTATTGGTGGACGGAACGAACACGCCCATCGCCAATGCCATCATTTCCACCAGCCCGGCCACTAGCCAAGTGCAGACGGATGCGCAGGGGAAATTTAAATTTGACAGCATCAAAACCGGGACTTACACGGTGCGGGCGGAGACATCGGATTATGTTTCCGGGGTGGAGACCGTGACTATTTCCGAGGGGCTGGAAAGCTCGGTCATCATTTTGATGAAGGAAAAAACAACGGCCAATACACCGCCAACTGCCCCCGAAAACATCAGCCCATCCAACGGCGCAACGGATTTGGACATTAGCTTCACGCTCAGTTGGACTTCCGCCGACGCCGAAGCCGATCCGATTACCTACGATGTTTACACCTTCCATTCGCTGCAAGGGCCGGGGATGCTGATGGCGTCGGGGATTATGGATACTTTTTTGGTGCTGAACAACCTGAAATACGGCTCGACCTGCTTCTGGCAAGTGGTAGCCAATGATGGTGAGGCCGACCCAGTTTACAGCGAGGTCTGGAGTTTCACGACGAAGGATTTCCCGCCGCACCCCTTTGTTTTTGCGAAGGTAAACAATGGAAAATACGATGTCTTTGCGGCGCAAAATGGCAATGCAGCCCTTCCACTCTATCAGCTTTCCGACCTACCAAGCAGCAATTACCGACCCCGCATCAGCCCAGTCGGCAACAAGATTGCTTTCCTCAACAACAATTTCATCAACACCCAAATCTACGTGATGAACCGGGACGGCAGCGACCCGACCCTCGTGCCTGCGCCCGTGCCCGTGCTGGGGAAAGATATGTTTCAGATTGATTTCTGCTGGTCGCCGGATGGCACTAAGCTGCTCTACATGAACCAGAACAAACTTTTCAAAATCAACGTGGATGGCAGCGGGTTCGAGCAGTTTGCCGAATTGCCCGTCGGGGAGGAATATGTGGAAGTGGACTGGGCGCCTGTCACCAATAAAATTGCGGCGAGGACGGTCGGCAGCCAGCCCTATATCGGCAGGATTCTGCTGTACAACAGCGCTGGCTCCTTGGAGCAGGTGCTCGTCCCCGATTTATCGGGAAATATCGGCGGCCCGGCCTTTTCCATTGATGGTAGTTCCATTCTTTTTACCCATGATATTGATGGCCTCGAAACCCCCGATGGCCGTCAGCTCAATTCCCATATTTTTCAGAAAAACATCGCCACGGGCGCTGAAACCGACCTTTCCATCAACAAGCCGATGGGCTACAACGACCTCGACCCCAAGTTTTCGGCAAACGGCGCTTTTGTCATTTTTGTGGAAACGAGCAATCCGCCCAATTCTCCCAAAAACATCAATATTATGAATGCTGCTGGCGTGGGCAGGGTGCTAATGTTTGGGAATGCGGAGATGCCGGATTGGCAGTAGGGGGATTTAATAACTGGTTTTCAAAACTGAATGATAAATGGTTTGTTACCATCCCTAAAATCCATTCATCATGTCAGCGAAAATAGGAATCGTCTGGTTTCGGCAGGATCTCCGCCTGCACGACAACGAAGCACTCACGGAAGCCATCCAGCACTGCGACAAAATCATCCCGGTCTATGTATTCGATGAGCGGGTGTTTCTGGGCAAGACCCGGCAGTTCGGCTTTGAGAAGACCGGGAAGTTCCGGGCAAAATTCATTCTGGAAAGCGTGGAAGACTTGCGCCAGTCCCTTCGGAAACTGGGCAGCGACCTCGTCGTCCGTATCGGAAAACCCGAAGCTATCATCTTCGAACTGGCCCAGCAATACAAAACCAGTTGGGTCTTCTGCAACCGGGAGCGCACGCAGGAGGAACTGGAAGTGCAGGATGCCCTGGAGGAAAACCTGTGGACGATCGGCCAGGAGATGCACTATTCCCGTGGCAAGCTGCTCTACTACACCTCCGACCTGCCTTTTCCGATTACGCAGACGCCAGAGGTGTTCACCCAATTCCGCAAGGAAGTGGAACGGGCGGTGCAAATCCGGGAGCCATTTCCCACGCCCACTACCCTACCCGTTTTTGATTTTGATTTGGATATTGGCACCATGCCTAGTTTGGAGGAACTTGGTCACGAGCCTTTCGAGCAGGATGCCCGTGCGGCTATCCAGTTCAAAGGCGGTGAGACAGCTGGTTTGCAGCGCCTGAAGGATTATTTCTGGGGCACGGAAGCCGCCAAAACCTATTTCGATACCCGAAACGAAATGCTGGGGTCGGATTATTCCACCAAATTCTCGGCTTGGTTGGCTCAAGGCTGCCTTTCCCCTAAGCAGGTTTACCATGAACTCAAGGTTTTCGAGCAGGAAAAGGGCGAGACAAAGGGCACATATTGGATTTTTTTCGAGCTGCTTTGGCGGGATTTCTTCCGGCTCATGGCCAAAAAGCACGGTAACAAGCTCTTCCTGAAAGGCGGCTTGCGGGATTTGCCGAACCGCCGATTAGTGGATGATTTTCAATTGTTCGAGACCTGGAAGGAAGGCCGCACGGATGTCCCTTTCGTGGACGCCAATATGTTAGAGCTAAAGCAAACGGGGTTCATGTCGAACCGAGGCAGGCAAAATGTGGCCAGCTACCTCGTGAACGACCTGAAAGTGAACTGGCAATTGGGTGCCGAATATTTTGAAAGCATTTTAATTGACTACGACACCGCCAGCAATTGGGGCAACTGGAACTACATCGCTGGCGTCGGCAACGACCCACGGGAAGACCGTTATTTCAATATCGAAAACCAAGCCCGGCAGTACGACCCCCAGGGGGAATATGTGCGGCATTGGATGGAAGTGTGAAGCGGGGGAAGTGGGGAATTGGTTGAAATAGTTGAAGTGGTTGAATTAGGGGAATTAGTTTAACCGCTCAACAAAAAAGCGGCTGTGCTACTTTGCACATGCCGCTTTTTGATTTTGCTGTTGTTTTTCCACGTAGCCCTTTTGAACATTTACCGGGGCCGTTTGCTTAACAAAAAAGTGATTTGAAATAGGTCAGAATCGGTAATGGTCGGCAAATTAGGAGGGTGCGCCGCAATATCTCTTGCATTTTACGGAACGGTCGCTTTTTCGTTGGGAACGGTCGGTTTGAGTTAGAATATGGGAAAAGATAATAAGTTGCTATCAATGTCAAAAAATGAAAATCACCCGCTTTATTTGCATGGTATCAATAGTCGAAAACCAACTTATGCATACGAATCTTCTAACAATTCACGTTTCAAAAGCAACTAGAACAACATGCAGGGATGCCTCTGTTAAAAATTTTATAATTTCACCCCGCCAATTCTTGTTCCCAGACTGATTTTCAGAAAAGATTCGTTTGTTTGCAAATGATTGATTTCCAACTAATTACGAACTAGCATTTGGAAACAAAAAGCATAAATCAAGCAAGAAAAACCTTCAGATAATGAATAAATCCAGTGCAATCTTTGTAGTGGCGGCGTGTTTTGTCGTGCTACAACTTAGTGCCCAGAAAACAACGGTTTTCACAGAGTCACAACTTGCCTACAAACGTGGCGAGGAGCTGTTCCAAAAAGGTGTCTACGGCTATGCCATGACCGAGTACAAATCGGCCATTGAGCAGCTGATACCTGCCAACGAGCCAGAATGGGAACAGCTTCGGATGCGGTCTGAATTGGGCTATGCCAAGTCAGCCGTTCGCTTGGACCAACCGGACGGCGAAAAGCTTATCTTGGAATTTATCCGTAAATACAAGCCGGACCCGCTTGCCAGTCAAGCCTTGTTGGAGGTAGCCAACTATTTCTACAATGCCCAGAAATACGATAAAGCAGTTGAGTTTTACCAGCAGATCAACCCCCGTGAACTCAATGCCACACAACGCCAGGAGCTATATTTTAAGATTGGTTATTCCTATTTTGTACAGAAAAAATTCAAGGAAGCAGAGGATAATTTCAAGGAAATCAAAGACGTGCAAGGCGACTATTTTTATCCTGCCAATTACTATTACGGGCTTTGTAAGTTCTTCAATAACCAGTACGCTGAGGCTATTAAAAGTTTCCGGTTGGTGGAGCGCTCCAAGGAGTACAAACCACACGTACCGTATTATATCTCCCAAATCTATTTTGCGCAGCATGACTACGACGAGCTGATAAAATATGCTGAGCCAAAGCTCAACGACCGCACTTTGCGCAACTTGAAGGAGATGAACCAACTGGTTGGTCAGGCATATTTTGAAAAAGGAGATTACAAAAAAGCACTGCCCTACCTTGAAAAATTTGCGGAAAGCTCAGGAAGGATGCGGGAAGAGGAATTTTATCAATTGGGCTATACCCAATACCAGGTCGGCGAATACAGCAAGGCGGCCCGCAACTTTCAGGAATTGGTGGATGTGAACAGCCTCATCGGCCAAACGGCACTTTATTATCTAGGGGATTGCAAACTCCGTTACAATGATAAAAATGGCGCCCGCATTGCTTTTGGAGCTGCCAGCAAAATGGATTTTGATAAAGACATACAGGAAAGTGCATTGATCAACTTTGCAAAGCTTTCTTATGAATTGCATTACGACAAGGATGCGCTCACGGCGTTGCAGGGCATTAAACAAGGTTCGAAATACTACAGTGACGCCCAGACCTTGATGAGCGAAATCTTCGTCAATACCCGTAATTACGACCAAGCCATCGCCACGCTCGAAGGCATGCCCAACAAAACACCCAAGCTCAAGGAAGCCTACCAACAGGTGCTGTATTTGCGAGCCTTGCAACATATCAAAGACGGAAGAAATTCATTGGCACAAACACTGCTCGAAAAATCAATTGCCAACTCGGTGAACACGGAAACCAAAGCAACAGCCCTTTACTGGCTGGGCGATTTGGCCAATCAAGACAAGAATTACAGCAAAAGCATTGACTACATC
This sequence comes from Bacteroidota bacterium, assembly GCA_016124585.1. GTDB lineage: Bacteria > Bacteroidota > Bacteroidia > Chitinophagales > Saprospiraceae > UBA6168. Next base: position 10,288 of record WGNL01000012.1, read on the forward strand.
AACCAGTTCATTGCGCTAGCAAAAAACATAAAGACTTTGCCAGATGAGTCGTCCATTTACATGGCCAACTACTTGCAGGGCTATAATTATGTGAAGAAGGAAAACTATATCACCGCACAGGGCTATTTCATGGATGCGGTTGCAGGCATCAAGCGAAACCGCAGTTTTATCAATAATAAGACGGTGAGAGACGGTGTGCTGGGCGATGCCACGCTGCGGGCTGGTGATTGTTTGTTTAAGAAAAACAATTACAAAGAAGCCATCAAGTTTTATGATGAAGCCGTCACGGCCAAGTACCCTGGCTTTGAATATGCCCTTTTCCAAAAAGCAATCATCGAGGGGCTGCGAGGCAACACGACAGATAAAATCATTGCCTTGGAAGACCTCGTAAACAAATACAAAACCTCCGAATTTGCTGATGATGCCTTGTTCCAACTTGGGCTGACCTACCAAGACATCAAGCAGGCAACCAAGGCCACCGACGCCTTTAAACGCTTGGTCGGTGACTACCCCAACTCCGATTTGGTGAACAACTCGCTGTTGCGCTTGGGCTTGGTAGCCTACAATACCGGTAACCTCCCAACTGCCATTAACTACTACAAGCAGGTCTTTTCACACCAGCCCAAAAAAGAAGAGGCTGATGCGGCTTTGGCTGCCCTTCGGGAAATTTACATCAAGGACATGGGCGACCCAGACGGATACAATGCCTTCCTTGAAACAATTCCTGGATACAAGCTGGACAACCAACAAAAAGACGAAAATGCTTTTGCCGCAGCGGAAGCTGCCTATGAAAAAAGCAATTACGAGCGGGCAGTTACCGATTACACAGATTACATTAAGAAATACCCAAATGGTGTAAACATCCTCGTGGCCTACTACCACCGTGGCGAGAGCTACGCTGTGCTTACGCAATACGACAAGGCGCTCAGCGACTACGAATACGTTATCTCCAAAGGAGCGGGAAATCGGTATTATGTGGATGCAATTGGCAAGGCTGCCGACATCGCCTACAAAGGCGACAAGGACTACAAAAAAGCGTACGACTATTTTGTGAAATGGGAAACGGTAGCCACCAGTGCCGACGACAAACTTGAAGCTCAATTGGGAGCCATGCGCTCGGCATACAAACTGGGGGATACAAACGGTGTACAAACGGCCGCTAAAAAAGTATCCAGCAATGCGACTGCTGCTGATGCTGATAAGGCACAGGCGAATTTCTATTTGGGCAAGATTGCCTTTGACCGCAACGAACTGGATGCAGCCCTATCAGCTTTCACAAAAGTGATGCAGACCAGCGACAATGAGCAGACGGCGGAGGCTCGATACTTGGTTGCTGAAGTTTACTATAAAAAAAGGAACCTCGAAAAAGCAAAGCAGCGCTGTCTTGACAACAACAACGACAACTCGAACTATCCGTATTGGGTAGGAAAAAGTCTGTTGTTGCTATCTGACATTTTTGCGGAGCAGGACGATATTTTCAGTGCTAAAACGGTGCTGGAAGCGCTCATCGAAAATTACGAAGTCAAAACTGACGACATCATTCCAACTGCTAGGAAAAAACTGGATGCACTCAACAAAGCTTCGTCCGGCTCCAGCAGGCTCGACAAATCAAACAATTTCATGGATGATGGGAATTGATGAAAACTGCTCGATGGTTGGTTTTTTGATTAAATTTCAACTATCCAGCAAGGCGAAACCATCCAACTATAACAACAATCCGCAACAATGAAATACGCAAGAATCATTTTCTTTTTTCTGCTTTCAGCAGTGGCAACTTCCGCTTTTGCACAGCCCGGTTTGCCAGGTCAAGAGGTTGAAGTGGTCAAGATTTTCGAGGCACAACTAGCTGAGAGTGCCAAAGTGGCCGTGCTACCAGAGCTTCCACCTGTTGATACTTCTGTTTCAAAACAGACTTACGAGGTCACACCCAAAAATATTGAAGTGGATTATCCTGCACCACGAATCCGACCAGTAACCTACAAATCGGATGAGGAAATCGCTGATGTTTACAATGGCTACATCAAATTGGGTGCTGGTTTGCCAAAGTCAATATATGGCGATGCCTCCTATAATAAGTTGGTTGAGTTGGCAGATAAATCCAAACTGGATATTGGCATCAATGCCTTCCACCATCAAGCTGACTATTCGAGCGGAGATATTGAAAATCAACGATTTGGCCTGACCAAAGTCGCTGGAAAAGGCACTTACTACAATAATAAAGGCTATGCCGTAGCGGGCAATTTAGGCTACACTTCCAATCGTGTGAGCTATTACGGCTATACTTTTGACCGTTTTGACAACCATGAAAATATTGACAAGGAGGCAGTAAAACAGGTTTTCGGCATTTTTGACATGGGCGCTAAAATTTTCAATGGTGTTCAAACGGCAGGCGACATCAACTACTCGGCAGGCTTTGATTTTTACCACATGGGTGATGATTTCGCCGCCAATGAAAATGGCTTTGACCTCAAACTGAATGCCACCAAATGGATACGTGGCAAACATAGTTTTGATATTGGTCTTCGTACCGATTTCACAAATTTCAAAGTCAACGGCCAAGAACAGAAGCTGAACAATTTTTGGTTGACGCCTTCTTTCACCTTTCACGGTAGTGCCATAAAAATCAAAGCTGGTGCAAATTTGATTTCAAACAATGATGAATATTTGCCATTTCCCGATGTGGAGGTAGTGGTAAATTTGACAGGTAACGAACTCGCTTTTTATACTGGACTTGAGGGTGGCTTTGAGAAAAATACCTTTCGCTCCATTGCAACCTACAATCCATACATTAATACCCAATTTCCAGATGGCACTCTCCGCAACACGAAATACTTCAATTTCTATGCAGGTTTGAAAGGCAATTTCAAGATGTTTGAATACATGATTCAAGGTGGCTACAAGCCAACGAACGACTTGGCGGTTTATCTGTTTCGTCATGAATTCAATGGTACGGAACCTGATTTAATTCATGATTTCGAGGTTCATTACGCAGATGCCAATATCATCAACGTACGGGCTTCTTTGAAGGCCAACATACTCAAGAACCTGGCGTTCACAGGTGTTTTGAGTCAAAACTTCTATGATGTCAGCATCGAACGCAAACCTTGGCACCTGCCAGCTTTAGATGCCAATTTTATGGCCATTTATACCACTTCCGACAATAAACTTAGAGCCAAGGCACAACTCAATCTTTCTGACGGCGTGACTGCCAACACCCTTGGTGGTGTGAATCGTTGGACGACCTTGAATGGGCTCTATGATGTAAGTCTTGGTGCTGAATATTGGTTTGTGAAAAAATTTGGCGCCTTCCTAGAAGTGAATAACCTTCTGAATAACAAACGTGAACGTTGGATCTACTATCCGACTTACGGCATCAATGTACTGGCTGGCATCACGGCTAGGTTCTGATTTTAACAGAAAGAATTCAATGAAAAAGGGACGGCATATTTCGCCGTCCCTTTTTTGTTTTGAGTAATCTTTGAAGAAAATTAGTGGGTACAGATGCTAGCTGTTTTGCCAACAACTATATCAGCGTTAGGTTCTCCGGATGGAAAATTTTACAAAAAACAAGGGCTGCAAGCGTTTCCGCTTTGCAGCCCTTTTGGTTAGTGTGTAGTAATTTTGTTTGATGGTTATGTAGCCGTCCTATCTTCTTACTTCAACAAAGCCTTTATATTCCTTTTCGACACCATTTACCTCCACATTTAGGAAGTAGAAATATGAGCCATCTGGCAATCGCTGTCCACGGTAATCTGCCCTCCAGTTATTGTGATAGCCTTTTGTAGCAAATACCTGTTTGCCCCAACGATTGTAGATTTTGATGTCATTGTTTGGATATTTGTCAATGTTCCGGATTCGGAAAAAGTCGTTGACACCATCCCCATTCGGACTGAATCCAGTGTAAACCTCGATATCGTTGCCACCTTTCACTACATTGATAAGTATGTATGTGGTATCGCATACTCCAAGGTCATCGCAAATAACGATGGCAGCCTCATCCGTGCCTTCATCCGTGCCTATCACTTCAACACATGTAGTTGAAGTAGAGTTAATTTGGGCATTATTGGTGAAGGAAAGCGCAATGTTGGTCAAAAATTCAGGAACGCCGTAGAGTTCATCCACAGGAATACAAACCGTTTCAATTTCACCCTCTGCTACCTCAATAAAGATAGTATCGGAGGCTGGAGGCCCTGGCTGAATCAAATTGATGAACAGCGTATCCAAGCAACCGTTCGGTGATTCTGAAATCAGCACATGTACCTGGCTGTGATTGTCAACGAAAATGCTTGGGTGAGGGATGGACAACTTGCTTGGCGACAAATCAAGTGAGAAACCGCTAGCAATATGTTTAACTATCATATTGCCATACACTTTTGTTGGATTGCCGCCGAAAATAGTGCTGCCGTCCAAAACCCAGTTTCCACTAGCATCTATGATTCGCATTTTTGCCACTAAATCCTCTAGAGTGGTAAATGTGAAATTTGGTGCTTTTTCGTTGCCATAATCCCAACGCTCCAAGGTGTATGGGCCAGGGGAAGGCAATACATCAAAGCCATCGTAGAAATTTGTTTCATCTGCACAATCGCCCAATGGTCTATCATAAAGCAAATTATCCAGAGTAAGTTTGTAATCGTCTAGATTAGACTCATTTGTAGGCAAACAGATTTCAGTTTCGGGAGCCATGATATTTTGGCTGTACAAGTCGAGGTAGAACACATCTTCATTGGCACATGGAGATACGGCGCAAGAGTCCGCTACTTCGAAGTCCGCAATAAACTGACAATTATTATCATCAGAGATAGAAGCAGTGTATGTTCCCGCAGATAAATTGGAAATAGTCGTTGTTGTTTCACCATTGCTCCAATCCACAGAGTATGGCCCTGTCCCTCCTGCAATGTTCAAGGAAATTGACCCAAGTGTGGTACAGCCTTCATGTACAATGGTTGGTATTACAGACCAAGCATCGGGGCCACCTACATACACGCTGTCAAGTGTTCCAGTGCAGTCACCGATTGTCAGCTCCAAATTGTAATATCCTGGGGCAGCAGCCATCCAAGGGGTATGCCCCATGAAAGTACCGTTTGTATCGAAAATATCGTATTCAGCAGTAGAATTTGAAACAATCGAACCGTTGTCATCTGGGCAGGTTGCAGGCGTCACCTGCACACTGTCGATCGTGATAGTTGGTTCATTGTACAAGTTGCCCATGTCTTCGGTAAATACCTTTTGGCAACCTCCTGCACCAGTAACTGTAACCGTGACTATGCCTTCGTAAAGTCCTGTTACACAAAATTCGTTTGGAGAATTTCCAGGCACAATGGTTCCTTCTGAGGCGACTACCGTATATGGCAGCTGACCACCAGCTATTTCCATGCAAATTTTACCATTGTGGTTGCCACAACTTGTAGCAAATGAAACGGTAGAGTTGATTTGGAAAACATCGCTGCCAGAAACAGTGACCACTTGGTAAACCTTACAGTTTGCTTGGAGCAAATCCGTAATCTCAAGTACATAGCTCCCTTTGGGAACGTCCGTGATTGTTGTTGGGATGTCAGGTGTTCCAAAACCACCGGGAACAGTTGGAGCACCCAATAACTTGTAGCTGTATTGGCCGCCTCCAGTTACAGTAAATGTTATCGAACCGTTGGCAAGGCCACAGGTAGCTCCTACCGTTCCACCGAGTGTCACCACTTGGCCTCCAGTAGTGTTTACTACAAAATTTGAATCAGACATACAGCCATTTGACTCTGTGATTGTAGCTGAGTAAACGCCCGCTTGCAAATCCGTAAGCGGGTTGGTATTTCCACCTATGCTCCACGCCAAGGTTGCACCAGCTGGGATTCCATTCAACTGAATTGCACCATTGCTGGATCCGCAGCTCGCAGGTGTAATGAGTGCAGTGGCTGGGAAGGTGCCTGCCATTCGCTCAACCGTACCTGCACCTGCTGCGATACAGCCATTGACATCTTCAAAAATTATCAGGTAGGTATTGGGAGCCAAGCCATTTAAACTAACCGTTGAACCAGTGACTGGCTGGTCAGAGACATCAAGTTGATTGTTCACCAAAAGACTATAAGTGTAGGTTCCTGAACCACCTGCTACTGTTGCCGAAACGCTACCGTTATTACTTGTACAACCAGCATCCACTACGTTCATGGTTACATTCAACTGGCTTGAAACGCTATTTACGACTACCGTTTTCACAGCCGTGCAACCTACAGCATCTGACACATTAAGGATATAGGTACCCGCTGCAATATTGTTGAATGTCACCGTTGGAAGTGGGCTATTTACTGGCGTAACACCTGTGATAGAATAGGTGAATGGTGCTGTACCTCCACTGATAACAGCTGTCAAGCTGCCATCACCATTAGCCCCTGTACATTGGGTAGGTGGAACCACCGAAGTTCCACTGATAGTCAGGGCAGGTGTACCTGTCAATGTAGTTGAAGCAGTGGCCATACATTGTGAAGTTGGATCCGTGATGGTCACTTTGTAAGGTCCAGCAGCCAAGTTGGAAATGTCCTCAGTTGTTTTACCATTGCTCCAAGCAAAAGTGTAACCTGAATTATTTACTGTCAGGTCGATAGCACCGTTTGAAAGACCACAACTTGGCGATGTATTATCAAAAGTTGCGTCTGGATTGAATGCAGCTACAGTGATAGACTGTGAAGTAGTTGCTATGCAACCACCATTGTTTACTGATAAGGTAATGGTCTTTGTGCCAACACTGCCCCATTTCACAACCATCGTTGCGCTATCAGGGGAAGTACTATTTTGAGTGCTGGCACTAACGACTTGCGCACCAGCAAGGCTCCAAGTCAAGACGTTTGTTGGGTTGGTTGAACTATTGTGTAGCACAACTTCACCATTTTTGCAGATTATCGGAGAAATTGTGAAATCTGCTGTAGGTACCGCATTGGCTGTTAAGTTGAAAGATGTTGTTGCAGAACAACCATTCGCCCTGGTCAAAGTAACATTGTATGTAGTTGTACCAACTGCATTGGCAGTAGCCACAAATTTCAGTTTGTTACCCACTATTGTATCACCTGAGTATTGACCAGTACCAGTAATTGAGTAGCTGACAAATGAAGCACTCAATTGTGCCGTAATGTTGATACTTGAACCGACACAAATGCTTTGATCCGCAATCGGAGTAATAGTTGGCGGAACTGGCTGCGTGAATACGACTGGGTTAGCCGTAACTCCACATGAACCATTGGAATTTTGCACTATGATGTTGTAAGTGCCAGCACCCAAGCCTGTAAAGCTACCCGATGCTTGAAACGCCCCACCAATGCTATACTGCAATGGCGGTTGACCACCAGTAGCAGTAATGGTGATAGTTCCATCGTTATCACAGCCATTCGGTGGTGTGGAAGCCACGTTGGTGATTGCCGGTGCAGTTGGTGCAGCAATCACGATTTGGTTGCCATTGTAAGCTGCTTCGCAGGAGCCATCCGCATTTCTCACATAAACCGAGTAAGTTCCAGCTTGAAGGTTAGCGAAAGTGCTACCTGCCTGCCAAGTAATGCCGCTTCCTGTATCAATTCCGTATTCAATTCCGCCAGCAGCAGTTGCAGTGATTTGAATGCTGGCATCTGATTTATTACAGTCAGAAATCGGAGTAACGTTTACGCTACTGATAACTGGCTTGGTTAACACATTTACCGTTACTTGGCTGGTGTTTACACAACCATAGCTGTTTGTAGCTGTCAAAGTGTAAACAGTGGTAGCCGTTGGGCTAGCAATTGGATTTAGCGGGTCAGTAATATCGAGACCCGTAGTCGGACTCCAAACAGCAGAAGTAATATTTGCCGGAGTCTCTAGCGTCACCGAGAGTCCATTACAGATGTCATAACTGCTCACAGGTGCATCACCAGGAGAAGGAAAAACGGTGACGAAATCCATGTAAGTTGCAGAGCAACCACCTTGGGTCGTCACCGTCAATGAAACCTCAAAATTCCCGGAGGAAGAATATGTGTGAGAAGGAGATTGGCTGGCTGAGACAGCACTGTTGTCTCCAAAATCCCAGCTCCAGGAAGTCACGGCGTCATTAGTTGATATTGTTGAGTCTTGAAAAACAAAAGAAGTACCTTCACATGCCTCCAATGGGCCAAAGTTTGGCTGGAGACCTGCACATGGATCATTTGAACAATCGTCAGCAGGTAGGTTGGAGAGGCAAATGGTCACCGTCTCACCTTGTGAGCCAGCTGGAGAGATATATTGACCAACATTCGAGTTTAAGCTGTTAGGTGGCATGAATGGGTCATCATCTGCCATCAATACCACTTGGCCATTCTGACAGGTTCCTTCATTTTTGAAAGTAAAAACTGGAACTTTCACACCAGCTTGGAAAACATCCAAATTGGTTGGATTGGCCAGATAAAAGGTCAAATAGTCACTGGTTGGCTCCTCACTGGGCGCTTGGTCTGGAGGGCCAACTGCCCATGAGCCTTGAAGGCTAGTAAGGCTTCCCACTACAAATCCACCAGTAGGTACTTTTAAAGTGACTTGGGCGCTGCTCGTAAAATTGTTCAAAGGCCCTGTCCAAGTTGTGTCTGAAATGATTGAAACCTGGAAAACATCACCTGCAAGTTTTTCAACTTCATAGGTTACTAAACAAGTTGGAGCAACTGGTGGAACAGCATCACATATTTCAGCATTTTTTGCAAGGCAAATAGGTGCATCTGCTGAGCCATATCCTAAAACAGAAATGTATTGGCCTGCTGTACTGTTTTGGCTATTAGGCTGTGTGAACGGGTCATCTTCCAACATGAATCGGATACTATCCCCTACACATGAACCTGTATTTTCAAAGGTGAAAAGATGAACCGTTCCTCCGTCAACGTACGGAATGCCTGTGGTTGCACTTTGCAAACTGAAAGTGATATAATCATAGTCAGGATCTTCAATTGGTGCCGTTATTATCTCACTGATTTCAAAATCAACACCAGGTGTTTCGTCCTCCACGTTTGAAGGAATAAACCCTCCGGTTGGCACCTTTATCGTCACTTGGAGATTGGATGTTGCATTCAAAGGAGCATTCCAAGTGGTGTCAGTTAGCATTGTGACCTCGTATTTGCCATTACCGAGGTCATTCATATCATATGTCAAAATACAACTTGGTGGAACACAACCTACCAAATCATATGTGCCAACTGGATTGTAACAGTTGTTCGTTATATCCCGAACATAAAAAGTATAGGTGCCCTCCGCTAGTCCGCTAAATGTGTTTGAGGCCTGCCAAGGACCACTTGCCGACATCGCATATTGCAATGTGCCACCATTGGCACTTATCGCATGGATTACTATGCTACCATTCGTTCCACCACAGTCTGGATTGTTCAAATCCACATTCTGAATAATGGCTGCTAGTGGGCCATCCAATTCAAATGCACCAAGATTTACGAAGCAGTTGCCAATTACGTCCCGTACGGCAATGTAAAAAGTATTGCCTGCTGCAAGATTTGAAAATGTATTGCCGCTTTGCCAAATCACGGGTGTGTTACCATATGTTATGGTGTACTGAAGCGGAATTCCACTTTGATGTACTGCATCAATCGTAATTTTTCCATCTGCAACACCACAAGCGCTGGGCGAAACCAGCGCCACATCATATACTTCGATGCCGCAATTGCTGATTGGTGTACAATCAGCAGGGAAAGTGGTATAATTTCCAATATAAGCATCAACACCTTGACCCGCACCAAGAACAGTGAGGTAGTTTTTTATGCCCAAGTTCTGGGAATTGGGCTCTAAGAATGGGTCAGTGATATTGCTAATTATTTCAACAGGGCCAGTACAAGTTCCAACATTTTTATAGCTAAAAACTGGAATTTCAACACCATTGGTGTATGTAATTTGGCTACCTGCTATAGGTGTGTCTAGACCATAAATATAATAGACAAATCCAGGTGCTTCAGTCGGAGATACAACTGTATTAATTAGTTTCCAAACACCCTTGATATTGGTGATAGTACCAGGCGAAAAGCCACCCACAGGCACTCGCATGGTCACTTGACCTCCAGTTGTTGTGCTGAGGGGGTTTGCCCAGTCCGTTTCGGGCCTTAAAATGACCTGATAGGTTTGATTGTCGGAAAGAAGTTTGACCTTAAACCTTACCTGTGCGGTAAGAGTGCCCAAAAAGAGGAATAAAGCTACTAGTGTAAGCTGAGGTTTCATGATAAATGAGTGATTAGCTTCACGAAAATCAGTTTGCACTGAATAATGAAAAGGAGAATGCCAAGTAAGCAAACCGGACAAAACGAACCATTATCCAGCGAAACCACGACCAGTTATAGGGGGGGAGAATTAACCGGGGGAATTTTTTGATAAAACGTTGATTGTTAGTGGTTTTTCAAAAACAAGGCCAAACTTGCCAGTCTTTGAAATCAAGTTATTTTAACGCCATGAAGTTTTCAACATAGTCAACTTCATGGCGTCAATACTTATTTAAAAATTGCCAATTTGGTAATACTATTTCATGAGGTTTACCTCTCCAGAGAAAAGGATTATTTCACCGTCAATGAATTCAACGTTCATAGTGTACAGGTAGGTACCCGGGTCTGCGGGCTTGTTTTTTGATAGGCCGTCCCACCCTGCATCTGGGTCGTTTGGCGAGAAAGTTTCTTTTGCTTCGAACATTTTGCCCCCCCAACGGTCAAAGACCTGCATGGAGTGGATTGCAACGATTTCAAATCCTCCATAAGGATAAAAGGTATCGTTGATGCCGTCTTGGTTAGGGCTGAAGGAATTTGGTATAAAAATATCCCGAGACTTATGGACAGCCACGTTTACAAAATCATCAATAGTGCAACCGGCCGTGTCCGTCATAACGAGATGGTAGGTATTAGTTTCTGTCGGCATCAAAATTGGGTCAGGGCAATCAGAACAACTTAAATCTACTGCTGGAGACCATTCAAAACTAACGTTATCGAATGGATAGTAGACAGGGTCAAAATGGATTTCTTCGCCATATTTAATGTCATAGCTTTTACCCAAATCAAGCTTCATCTCCTGCCTAGCTGCCACAATAAAATCTTCAGAAGCAGTACAACCTTTGGAGTCTTCCACTACAAGTCGCATTGGCATACCAGGTTCTAAAAGAAATTTGTCACCATCTTCCACATTTTCTCCTCCTATGATACTTGCATCCCATGCACCCTGTGCATTTGAAATTCCCATTATCTCAAGCAAGCCTTGTTCGCCGTAACATTTAGGCTCTGTCAACCGATAATCTACTTCAATGGCAGGAGGTTCAGTGATATTGTAGGTAACTGAACCGGAGCAACCAAAACTCACATCAGAAACGGTGACGGAATACGTGCCAGGTCCAAGGTTGTAGGCTGATGAGTAATTTCCAGTGTTTGCGTTACTTGACCAGTCAAAACTAAAATCCTGACCACCAGATGGGCTTACTGGATAGAGGTCAATCAGGCCATTTTCAGCGCCATTGCAAAACACGTTTTTGACAATAGTTTGAGAGAAAATCATAAAACCAGCAGCAGAAACCGTTGCAGAGCCAGTAGCAGAGCATCCATTGTCATCTGTAACCGTAACATTGTAAGTACCATTGGTTACTGAAGACAAAATTGAGTCAGTCTCCGTTGGAAACCCATCCCAATTGTAATGGTAACTACCAGAGACTGTGCCTCCAGTTGCTTTTTTAACCTGCACTTCACCGTCCATATTTCCTTCGCAAGGAACATCCAAGCCAAGCATGTCTATCTGCAGTTTGGCTGGCTGCATGATTTGTAGGTTAGAAACTGCCATGCTATCTAAAGCATCAACCACGGTAAAAACATAATTACCCGCCAACATGGGGGAGAAACTATAGCTGCCTTCGAAACCAGAAATCTGGCCAGTACCAGTCTGATTGTTGCTTTGATTCAACCACGTTACTTCGTAAGGTTCTTTTCCTCCTGAAACGGCAACCGAAACTATAGTTGAGTTCCCATTGCATGGCAATGGATTAATGGCAGGTGTTGCGGCAAACGCAAGTGGTGGGCAGATCACATTATCATCGGCAGAATTCCCAGAGTAGGCATTTACACCATTACCAGCACCAACTACACTAAAATAGTTATCCACACCAATATTGATAGAGTTGTTTTGAACATTGAGTGGATCAGTCTGGTTGTCTATGATTTCAATATAGCTACAGCCAAGGCTGTTTTTGAAGGTGAAAAGTTGAGATTTCACACCACTGTTATAGGTAGCACCTGGATTGGGCTGGAGTAGGCCAAAAGTAAAATAGTCAAAGTCAGGAGCTTCACTTGGAGATGTGAAAACACCTGTAGAGGCCCACTGTCCAGTAATCGACTGAAAATCCGTCACTTGAAGTTTGCCAGTTGGCGCCCTCAGCGTAATGCCAGCACCGCTCGTAATGCTCGAAGGCGGCACCCAAGTAACAGATGGAATGACAGATACAGTATAGGAACTGTTAATAGGGTTTTGCTCGATTGTTCCGCTTAGTTGCGCAAATGCTGGAAAAATAAACAGAAACATGGGGGGCACGAACAAGAGAATTCGTAAGAGGTTCGACATAGCTCGTGCAATTTTAATTTCTTCACGTAGGCAAGAACTATGCTAAAATATTCAGGTAACAATTTTTTATCGTTAGAGATAAATTAGAACATACTCGTTTATGCATTAATTAATTATGTGTAAATCGCAATTAAACAACAAATTACCATCATTTTCAAAAAAAAAGGTTGCCAATTTATTATTTGGCAACCTTTTTATGCTAACCTAAAATTATTATTTCACACGCTCCAAAACTAATGTTGCGTTAGTGATTGCGGCCATAGTAGTGTCTGCCGGTGAACGCTTTTGCACCTTTAAGCTACTACCGTTACAACTCACAACTTTCATTGTCTCTGTGTACGCAAGGCCATTAGTAGCACTAATAGCATTCCATGACAAGGTGTTGCTAGCTGCATCCAAAGTATAGGCACCTTTGAACGTACCTCCACTACCATTGGAATTAACTGAAACACTGTCAGCTGTGAAAGAATAAGTTGTACCCTTCATTTTTTCTTTGGTCAGTTCCAAAATGGTCTTGTCTAACTTATCAGACGAAACTTCAGCCTCTTTGACTTTCCATTCACCTTCCATTGAACAAGAATCACCAACGCCATTTCCGTCACTTGCACATGCCACAAAACAAATGGCAACAAACGCTGCAAAAAAATAGGAACTCAGCTTTTTCATTGAATTAAGATTTTTGATTTGAGTTTATGAATAATTAAAATGAGTAAAAAATATCATGCCAGCTCTATCACGGCATCCCCCTGATGTACCAAAGTTTTTTCTTTTAGGTAGATTTTTTTAACAAGACCAGCTTTTGGTGAAGCCACAGTACTCTCCATTTTCATGGCTTCAATGGTGAAAAGTGGTTGATTTTGTTTTACCTCGTCTCCTTCTTTCACTAAAATACTGCCCAAACTACCTTGCAAGGGTGCCCCCACTTCATTTTCACCCTCTGCTTTTTTGTTCAGCACCACAGCGGATTTGACGTTTTTGTCACGCACCTTCAAGGAACGCATCGTACCATTGTACCTAAAAAAGATAAGCCGGTTACCTTCCACATCTGGTTCAGTAATGTTCATGAATGTTATCAGAAGGGTTTTACCCGTCGCAATTTCAATTAGTACCTCTTCATTCGGACGAAGTCCAAAGAAAAACACCTGGGAAGGCAGTCGGCTTACATCGCCAAATTCTTCCACATGGCTGTGGTATTTTTCATAAACTTTCGGGTAAAGTTTGAAGGATAGAAAATCTTTAAGGCCTAGTTCTTCGCCAAATTTCTCCTGAAAAGCTGCCATTTCTATTTCAAAATCAACTGCTGGCAAATGACTGTTGGCCTCACCCTCCATCGGTTTTTCACCTTTGAGCACTACCTCTACGATTCTGGGGGGGAAGCCACCTTCTACTTTGCCAAGTTCACCCCTGACCAGTGACTTCACACTATCTGGAAACGCCAAAGAATCACCTCGCTCAAGCACATCCGTTGGAGAAATGTCGTTGGCTGTCATGAACATGGCAAGGTCTCCTACCACCTTCGAACTGGGAGTCACCTTTACAATGTCCCCAAGCAGCAAGTTAGCAGCCCTGTAGTTTTCCTTGATTTGCTCAAATTTGTGTTCTAACCCAAGTGACCTTGCTTGCGGACGCAAGTTGGTGTATTGCCCACCTGGAATCTCATGGTCGTACACTTCTGCCGTACCTGCTTTCAGTTCGCCTTCAAATGGGTAGTACATTTCCCGAACGGCTTCCCAATAATTTGAAAAGGAGTTAAGACTGTGCAAATCCAACTTGTTTTCCCTGCGATGGCCGGCCAACGAGGCAACTAGTGAATTGAAATTAGGTTGAGAAGTGAGCCCAGACATGCTAGCCAAGGCGACATCCACTACGTCAACGCCAGCCTCAACAGCAGCTAGGTATGTAGCAGCCTGAATTCCTGCCGTGTCGTGGGTATGCAGGTGAATGGGAATTTGTACTTGTTTTTTTAGCTCCACAATGAGGGTGCGGGCTGCTTGTGGCTTCAGCAAGCCCGCCATATCCTTGATGGCCAGAATATGCGCCCCCGCATCTTCCAATCGCCGGGCCAAGTCCAAATAATATGGCAAGTGGTACTTTGGCCTCGTTTCGTCAAAAATATCAGAAGTGTAGCAAATACAAGCCTCTGCAATCGAATTGGTTTGATCTCGCACCGTTTTGATGCTGGTCAGCATGGATGGCACATAGTTCAAACTGTCAAAAATCCGGAAAATATCAATACCTGACTTTGCCGCCTGTTCGATAAATTTTTCAATTAAATTATCAGGATAGGCAGTGTAGCCAACAGCGTTTGTGCCCCGTAAAAGCATTTGCAACAAGGTGTTCGGGATTGCCTCACGCAACAGTTCGAGCCGTCTCCATGGGCATTCCCGAAGGAACCGAAGCGCCACGTCAAAGGTGGCACCGCCCCAAACTTCCATGCTGAACAAATTGTGCCCATGTGCCTGCGCAAATTTTTCCGCCACAAGCATCATGTCATGCGTTCGCATCCTCGTAGCCAACAAACTCTGGTGGGCATCCCGAAAGGTTGTGTCTGTGAAATGGATAGGGCGCTGGTTTTTCAACCATTTTGCAAATCCTTCTGGACCAAGTTTATCCAATTTTTGCTTCGTGCCCGGCAGCCAACCAGTGCTAGTCTGTTGCTGCGCAACAATCGGGACTTCAGGTTTTCGCAATTTTTTCCTAGGGTCAATGAACGGCACATCAGGGTTCCCATTTACAATTGTTTCACCCAGATACCGAAGGATTTTGGTACCTCGGTCCTTGCTCACTGGCATTTCAAACAATTCGGGATGCTCATTGATGAAATTGACGGTTGCTTTACCTGACTTGAAATCTTTGTTTCGAATCAAGTTTTCCAAAAAGCCAATATTCGTCTCCACACCCCGAACCCGAAACTCCAACAAAGCCCGGAAAAGGCGCTCGCATGCCCCTTCGAAGGTGCGCCCCCAAGCCGTCACTTTCACCAGCATTGAATCAAAATAAGGTGAAATCTGTGACCCTGCATAGGCATTGCCTCCGTCCAATCGGATTCCAAATCCTGACGGACTTCGGTAGGCAATGATTGTACCGTAATCAGGTTGAAAATTCTCCGCAGGTCGCTCCGTGGTAATCCGGCATTGAACTGCAAAACCATGACATTCCACATCTTTTTGATGTCCAATCCTAAGTTTAGGGTCATTCAATCCATGCCCTTCTGCTATCAAAATCTGGGAGCGGACAATATCAATCCCTGTTACTTCTTCCGTTACCGTGTGTTCTACTTGCACCCGTGGGTTCACTTCGATGAAATACACATTTTCATCAGAATCCACCAAAAACTCAACTGTTCCGGCATTGTTGTAGCGTACCGATCGACCAATTTTTAGGGCGTAGTCGTATAGTTTTTGACGGGTTTCCTTTTGCAAGTCCAATGACGGGGCTATCTCAACCACTTTCTGAAATCGGCGTTGAACAGAACAGTCCCGCTCAAAAAGGTGAACGATTTTACCATAATTATCACCCAGTAACTGAACCTCGATATGCTTTGGGTTTTCAATAAACTTTTCTAAAAAAACCGTGTCATCTCCAAATGCATTTCCAGCCTCCTTGCGTGCCTCTGGGTAGTTCTTCAGCAATTCGGTTTCTGTTCGGCAAACCCTCATTCCACGACCACCACCGCCAGCTGCCGCTTTCAAAATAACTGGATAGCCAATTTTTGTTGCCCAATCCGCCACCTGTTCCACCGATTCAAAATCAGCACTGCCAGGTATCATTGGAACATCCGATTTTTCCGCCACTTGCTTTGCCCGTACTTTGTCGCCAAGTGCCTCCATGACTTGCGGCCTAGGGCCAATGAAAGTGACCCCAGCCTTTGCACAGCGCCTAACAAAATCCACGTTCTCAGATAAGAAGCCATAGCCTGGATGGATAGCGTCTGCACCGCATTTTTTGGCAACCCGTAAAATTTCGTCAATATTTAGGTAGGGTTTGAGTGGGTCATTGTCTGCACCAATTTGGTAAGCCTCATCAGCTTTGAGCCGATGGAGTGAAAAACGGTCTTCGTAGGTATAAACTGCCACGGTCCGGATGCCAAGCTCAGTAGCGGCCCTGAAGACACGGATGGCGATTTCACCACGGTTTGCGACGAGAATTTTCTTGAATTTTGTAATGTTGCCTTCTTTCATTTTTTGAATTCAGTTTTGGTGAATATTGCCATTCTCTCACAAAATGGCAACAAATATTACCAACTTTCTAATGACAGTGCCAGTTCTCAAAAATAATTCAATCCTATTTGTGGGCTAATTCTTTGACAAAGGTAGGTATGTCCATTCCACCAAAATTACCAGAACTCATCAATAAGAGATTAGCGTTTTCTAAGTCTTGTTCACTTAAAAAACACTCCAAATCAGTTCTTTCAGTAAAAACTTGCAGCGAAGGTAAACCAAAAGCAAGCTTTATTTCACTTGGGTCGATTGCTGGCATTCCTTTCATTTCCAAAGTATGTGGGCTAAAAAAAACACAAGCTATTTCAGCGGTGTCAAGCGTGCCTGCATATAAGGGCAGAAATGCTTTATTTAAACTACTAAAAGTATGAAGCTCTAGGCAAGCTATCAATTTCCGTTCTGGATTCAATTGCTTAACTGCCAAAACAGTCGCCTTTGCTTTTGAGGGGGCATGGGCAAAGTCGAGCCAAGCAGAAAAATCTATGCCGGACACCAGTTTTTGCAACCTTTTCGAAGCTCCCGAAAAGGTCTTTGCAGCTTCCCAAAATTGGTCTTCAGACACTCCTAATTCCAGACATATTTTTTGTGCAGCAGCCAAATTTGCAAGGTTGTGATTTCCGAATATTTGGAGTTCATGCCATGTTGAACCGCCCGTATTAACCAATATTTGACCTGCTTTATTAATTGCTTCAAACTCCTTATATGGAACAGCGTTAATATTTGACTTACAATGCCTTACGATATCTGCTAAATCCTTGTCATGTTGATAATAGTAAACCAA
Source organism: Bacteroidota bacterium (assembly GCA_016124585.1). Classification (GTDB taxonomy): domain Bacteria; phylum Bacteroidota; class Bacteroidia; order Chitinophagales; family Saprospiraceae; genus UBA6168. The sequence continues at coordinate 27,838 of WGNL01000012.1, forward strand.
AGCACCTGTCGCTAAATTCTCCAACAACAACGCAAATTGGTTACAATATTCTTGGTATGTTGGGAAAACATTGATATGGTCCCAGGCAACGCCTGTGACGACAAGGAGATGAGGTCTGTAATGTAGAAATTTTGGCCTACGGTCAACAGGCGAAGACAGGTATTCATCCCCTTCGATAACCATTAATGGGGCATCACTCAACTGCACCATTGTTTCAAAACCTTCAAGTTGTGCACCTACGAGGTAATCGAATTGCAGGCCAACATGACGCAACACGTGCATAATCATGGATGTAGTGGTGGTCTTACCATGACTCCCAGCTACTACAATACGTTTTTTTTCCTTGGAATGTTGGTAAATAAATTCGGGGAATGAATAGACTTGCACACCTAGTTCAATGGCTTTCTGGAGCTCAGGATTATCGGATTTTGCATGCATTCCAAGAATCACGAAATCTAAATCTTTGGTTATTTTTGAGGGAAACCATCCAAATTTATCAGGAATTAGCCCTGCTTTTTCCAACCTATCTTTGGCAGGGTTATAAATTTCGTCATCGGAACCCGTCACTAAATGGCCGTTTTTTTGCAGGGCAAGTGCCAAATTGTGCATCACTGCCCCGCCCATTGCTATCAGATGAATTCGCATGTAAGTTTATATGATAGGCTCAAGTGGGCATTATCGCATGAATGAAAAGTTAATTTTAGGTCAAAACCTTAAACTTTCAACATTCATCGAACCTTGCACCTGAATTTCCGTTATTTTTGCAGCAAAATTAACCGGGATGTCCGAAATAACTGCCTTGTTAATCTCGTTAGGCAGTAAAGTTTTCGGAAACCCAATTTTAATAACATATCCAAAATCAATTTACGATGAAAAAAAGCACCCTAAAGCAATTCCTTGTCCTCGCAGCTTTTGCCCTTTTGGCTTCTTCTTTTGCTTCCTGCAACAAAGGTTACGGTTGCCCCAATAATTTCAAAGCTATTAAGACGGTTGTTCAACTTGTCAAATAATTTTTTGTTTGTTGATGGCTACAAGTAAAAAACAGGTAGCCATTGACTTACAAATTTCAATATGACCTGGAATCCGCTGACTTTAGTGGCTGATATTGACGCTGTTATTGAGCGCTCTCATCAAGTTCCCTGCCTTATCTTCAAGCATAGCACCCGATGCAGCATTAGTTTCATGGCGAAGCATCGCTTAGAAGCTACTTGGGATTTTCCGACCACTCAACTTGAGGCATTTTACCTTGACTTAATAGCCTATCGTTCACTTTCGAACGAAGTGGCGACTCGGTTTGCAGTTTTCCATGAATCTCCTCAGATTTTAGTGATTAAAAAAGGTGAATGTGTGCTTGACGCTTCCCATTTGGATATTTCTACAGAAGAAATAAAAGAGGTATTGTAAATAACCTATTACTCACCATTTTATCTTCGATAGGTCCAAATTATTGCGTACCAATTCACTAGCCCTACCTGCTTTTCCAAGCGTGTCCACATTAATCTTTACTTCAAGGTGGCTGATTTTCACCGCAGTACCATAAGTATCCAATGGCGTAGAAATAACAGGGATTTGATGATCAATTACGTATTGCTCATGTGCAAAATCGTCAATATGGTGCAGTTGTTTACCATCACCAGTGATGATGATACCTGCGAGCGGTGATTTTTCCAAGCCTTTTTGCTTACTTAACCTTTGGATGCCAAGCAGCGACTCGTTCAGCCTGTTTTTACTTACAACCAACAACACTCCTTGGTCTTCCTCAAAATTGTGGCTTCCCATCAAAGAAGCAGCGACCACGTTTTCCACCAAAAGATTGAGACTTTGCGGATTGTATAACACCCTGCCATGAATGGCAATGCTGATGGTAGAAAGTAAAGGGTAAAGCAATTTTTTTTCGTAAGGTAAAACACCAAGCAAGGGAATACCCCATTCATCAAGTTTTAACCCAACGTAATGCCGAACTTTTTCAATTTTGTCAGGCAAGACTTTGTTAATGATGACACCTGCAATTTGCACTTTTTTCTCCCTGAACAGTGACAGGCAAAGGTTCAATCTATCAATGGTGTACCCTACCCCACCTTCTACCACCAAAATAGCTGGAGCATCTAGTAGCGCTGCAACATCGGCATTGCTGAGGCCAACAACGCTACCTACACCAGGGTGACCAGTGCCTTCGTAAATTACCAGTTCGTATTCTTCTTCCAGAATTTTTGACGCAGTTTTGATGTCGCTTTCAAATGGAAATCCAGAAGGATTGTCAAGAAAAGCCTGAGTAGCACCTTTACCTAGAATGACCGGACTGTGAATTTTTGCAATCAAATCAAAGTGCATCATCGTCGAAAAAAGCAGTGCATCTTTGTCCACTTGTAGGTTCTCAACATCAATGGCTTCCTGCCCGACTGGCTTGCAGTATCCAACCCGCAAGCCTGACTGTTTAAAGGCTTCGACAAGACCAAGTGTACAAGTCGTTTTTCCAACATGCTGATTCGTAGCAGCTACATAAAGTCGTTTTGCCATCCCAATTTAAAGTTGATTCGGCCAAAAGTAATTCTTTTCAAATATTACCAACCACGGAACTTTTCATTTCCACATTTGTTTTTAGGGCTGATGAAAAACTTAAAACCAAGCTCGCCCTTGCTCAAGCCTGCCTTTTTAAATTATCATTTTATTTTTCAACAGGTAAAGCGATTCAGGTAAAAAAATGCCAAATTTGCTCCAACCAAACAGCGTTCGTTTTTTTTACAAAATGCTGATTTTCAGATTTTTAAACTTACCCTCGCTTTTTGCTCACCATTTCGTTTTTACCCAAAACCAATTTTATTCTAAAACATGACCAAGCAAAAATTTAAAAAACCGGAACGTAAACTCACGGCTGCCAATCTCCAGCGTGAAGTCTTGAAACTGTTCGCCGAAAACCCGAAAAAACAGTTCAATCCAAAACAAATTGCTAATAAACTTAAGCTCGCAAACAGCAAAGACGCCATAACGCACGCCATCGGCAAATTAACCGAAGCGGGGCATTTAAGGGCGCTTGGCGAATATCGATTCATTCTGAAAGCTGCACCTGCACGGTTTTTACCGAAGAAAAATCTTGTTGGCTACGTGGACATGACACGCACTGGGACAGCATATATCGAATGTGAGGGACACGAGGATGATGTGTACGTTGCTGCCAAAAACTTGGGCTCAGCCATGCATGGCGACCTCGTTGAGATTGCCGTCTGGACGCCCCGTGGCCGCCGAAAACCTGAAGGTGAAGTGCTGAAAGTAGTAGAGCGTGCAACAGAAGTTTTTGTAGGCACTATTTACATTCGAAGCAAACAGGCAGTGGTTGCTCCCACCAATTTTCAAGTGCCGATGGATATTTTGGTTGACCCGAAAGATACCAAAGATGCTGAAGATGGCGACCGAGTAATTGTGAAAATAAAAGAATGGCATAAAAAAGCAGGGCAACGGCCTAAAGGAGTGGTAACAACTGTGCTTGGTGCAGAAGGTAGTGACCTGGAAATGAAGGTTATTCTTATCAACAAAGGCTTCTCGCTTGATTTCGAGCCGGAAGTGATAGCTGAATCAGAAGCCATTTCAGACAAAATAACTGAAGAGGAAATCCAGCAACGGAGGGACTTCAGAGGCATCACAACCTTTACAATTGACCCAGAAGATGCCAAGGATTTTGATGACGCCCTGAGCTATCGTATCCTTGAAAATGGAAATACGGAAGTGGGGGTACACATTGCCGATGTCACGCACTACTTGAAGCCCGGAACGCAACTCGATAAGGAGGCCTACAAGCGTTCTACCTCGGTTTATCTGGTGGATAGAGTTTTGCCAATGTTGCCGGAGCGGCTTTCCAACAATTTGTGCTCTTTGCGGCCTCAAGAAGAAAAGCTGACTTTTTCTGCCGTTTTTGAATTTGATAAAAATGACAAAGTTGTTAGCCGCTGGTTTGGCAAAACTATAATTTTCTCAGATCACCGATTCAGCTATGAAGCGGCGCAGGAATGCTTGGAAACAGGCGAGGGAGAATTTGCCGAGCAACTTAAAAGCCTCAACAGAATCGCTTACAAACTTCGGGAAGAGCGTTTCAAAAAAGGTTCTATCAACTTCGAAACTGAGGAAGTTCGCTTTAAATTGGACACAAACGGGGTACCATTGGAAGTGTATGTGAAAGAGCGTAAGGACGCCCACATGCTCATCGAGGATTTCATGCTACTTGCGAACAAAGAAGTGGCGACTTTCATCAACAAAAAAATGGAAAATCAAGCAGAAATCCCATTTGTTTACCGCATCCACGATTATCCCAACGCTGAAAAAGTGAAGGAGTTGGGCTTGTTTGCGAAGGAACTGGGCTTCCAGATGAAGTACAACACGCCACAAGAAATTGCTGAAACTTTCAATCGATTGGCAAAGGAGTCTGAGAAAAATGAAGTGCTAAAAATGTTGATGCCATTGGCTATCCGCACAATGGCGAAGGCAGAATACTCCACTGAAAACATTGGCCATTACGGTCTGGGGTTTGATTTTTACTCTCATTTCACTTCACCAATCCGTCGCTATTCTGATGTGCTGGCGCACCGGATTTTGTTCCACAATCTTGGGGAGAAAACTACCCGCTACGACAAGGGAAAACTGTCGGAACAATGCAAACACATTTCGCTTCAAGAACGAAAGGCAATGGAAGCAGAAAGGGAAAGCATCAAATACAAACAAGTGGAATTCATGCAGAAACACGTTGGCGAGGTGTTCGATGGCTTCATTTCGGGAATTATTGAACGAGGTATTTTCATCGAATTAGCAGACAACAAATGCGAAGGAATGGTCGGGTTTGATACTTTAAACGAGCCATTTGATGTAGCGGAAAGCCGCTTGAGGGCCAAAGGAATGCGCTCTGGGAGGATTTTAAAAATGGGTGATCCCGTGAAAGTGCTGATTTTGGAAACGAATCTTGCGAAACGGCAAATTGAAATGGAATTAGTAGATTAGCCTTATCCACCTCCAATTAACTCATAATCAATAATTTAAGCCGTTATTACCATAACGAAAATAAAATCACAGCCACAACAATCACGAGGATAATGATTAGCAAATACTGGAACATGCCCCATTGACTTCGATACTCATTGTAAAGCAATTCCACGCAATCCCGCCATTTCAGCCCTCGGACTGCACCTTCATAGCCCATGAAAAAATAGCGTTTTCCCCGGTGCTGGTTGCCGTGTTTACGGAGTATGAAAAAATATTGGTTCAAAAACGCCAATTCAAATAGCTCACTGCGGCCTGGGCCTTTGTCTCCCCCAGATTCAATAATCATTTTATTGGTGCCATCAAGCAGTCGCCATCTGCCCTTACTCACATTGCCATCCACTGACTGGAGATATTCGCCTCCTTCATTGAAAAAATGGAGGACCGTCTCCTGAAAACCGGGGTCGTCACGAATTTCAAGCCAAGGCTTTCCACCAGGCATCACATAAAATTTCTGCTCACGCAAGTCTTCCCCAAGATGCCCGATTTGTGGTAAAATGGCGTCCACAAAATCATCGAGGGAATCCTTGTCTGGCAGGTCCACCTCAAAGGTTTCTTCGATTTTATCCAGCGGGTTGTCCATGTTGCAAAAACGATTTTGATGTTTAAGTGGCTCAAAGTTAGGCTTTTGCATTTTTTTGGTCCGCAATTATTTTACCTGTTGCCTAGCGATGAGGCTAAGTATGCCCTAATTTTGTTGCAAATTCTTGCTCAAAAAATTCAATACCTTGCTAAAGCATTTATCACCCCTTTTTTTCCTGTTGCTGCTGCTTCCTGCCCAAGCCAAAAAGCACTTCGAATGGACCCCTGCGCTTCGGGAAGCCTACAAAAAAACACTCAGCCTTCGTTTCGTGGAAGCAGAGGCTGACCTCGCCAAAATCCGTTTGAACGACCCCGACAATTTAATGGTGCTACATGTTGAGAATTACCTTGATTTTTTTCATGTCTATATTAATGAAGAGGAGTCTGAGTTTAAAAAATTAGAAAAAAACAAGGACAAAAGGCTTGAAATTATTGAAGACGAAGGGGATAAAACCTCCCCATACTACCTGTTTTTACTGGCAGACATACGGCTTCATTGGGCACTAGCCAGGCTTAAATTTGAAGAATATTCGACTGCTTTTTTCGAAACAAACAAAGCTTTCAAACTTCTTACTAACAATGCGGAGAAATTCCCGAAATTCATGCCTAATAAAAAGGATTTGGGCATTTTACATGCCATTGTTGGCACTATTCCAGACAATTACAAATGGACCGTAAACTGGCTCAGCAGCATGGAGGGCTCGATGGAGCAGGGCAAAGAAGAATTGGAGGCTGTGCTCAATTTTGCCCAAAAAGAGGATTTTATTTATGAAGATGAAATCTATGTTTATTACGCTTACCTGATGCTACACCTTGAAAATGACAACGAGGAAGCATGGAAAATAATCAATAATGCAAAGTTGAATCCGGCAGAAAACCCTCTAGCTTGTTTCGTTATGGCTAATGTAGCTATGCGTACGGACCGGGGGGATGAGGCTATTAAAATCCTGTTGAAAAAACCGACTGGCAAGCAATACCAACCATTTTACTATCTTGACTATATGCTGGGATTGGCCAAATTGCAGCGGTTAGATGATGACGCTGCTGTTTATCTACAACGCTATGTGAACAATTATAAAGGCCGGAATTTCATCAAAGACGCATATCAAAAACTGGCTTGGCATTACCTGCTACAAGGTGACATGGATAGCTACAAAAAAAACATGAACCTTTGTAAATCAAGAGGATACACAATTGTAGGAAGCGACAAAAGTGCCAATGCAGAAGCTAAGTCGGGTGATATACCAGCCGTTGAATTGTTGAAGGCTCGGGTGCTTTTTGACGGAGGTCACTTTCAGCGGGCATTTGATATTTTGAAAGAAAAAAAACCGAGTGATTATTTAGCCGAGAAAAACCGCCTAGAATACCAATACCGAATGGGGCGCATCACCCACAAACTTGGAAGATACAACGAGGCCTTGGCATATTATCAAAATACAATTGACCAAGGTCGTGACAGCCCCTACTATTTCGCATGCCGTTCAGCACTGGAAAAAGGCCATATTTTAGAGGCTTTAGGCAGAACTAAACAGGCCAAAGCAGCTTTCAATCTTTGTCTCGATATATCGCCAGAGGACCATAAAACAGGTCTACACCAACAGGCTAAAGCCGGGTTGAGAAGGCTGAAATAAAGCCCTGGATTAGGCTTGAGCTCAATTTTGAAAAACTTTTTTTCCGAAGCAACTAAAAAAAAACAAAATCAGCTATATTTGCGCCCGCTTCCGTAAAATGGCGAGGTAGCTCAGCTGGTTAGAGCGTGCGATTCATAATCGCAAGGTCGGGAGTTCAAGTCTCCCTCTCGCTACAAAAAAAGCCCGCACACCTAACGGTGGCGGGCTTTTTCAGTTTTTTGCCTGTAATTTTGGTAGGAGCTGACTTCAGAATTCACGCTAAAATCAAGACCTGAATTTCATAATTTGCTTAAAGCGCCTCTTCGGGCAATTTCCCTCGCTGTTTGTAGGCTTCGTTAATCATTTCAAACAAAGCCTTTAGGCTGTTTGTGCTTGGGTCCTTAGTTTCTAGGATAAAATCGGCACCCTTTCCGTTCACCTTAAGATTCATTTCCTTATAGATATTGGTATCAAATCCTCCAACAGCATCTTGCAAAGCTGCAAAATCAAACCATCCCGCAAGTGTCTGATTATCAAAGGATTTGAGAGCAACCGTTCCTTCTCCGCCAGTCTCACCAGCCTTCACTTTGTTGAAAAGTGCCTCATCAGAACAGAAGGTCAACATGCCATTTTTCAAAATTAACTTGCCCAAACCTTTATTAACAGTAATATTGAAATCCTCGTTTCCAACAGACCTCACTGTGAACACGCCTTTTTCGACTTCTTTTAGCTTGCCGCCTTTGACAGCATTTTGAAGTAGGTCACGGGCCTTTGCCTCATTCTTCAAACTCAAGGAAACCAAAATTTTTGCATCTTTCAAATTTTTTGCTCCAAAGCCTGCTATCATGACATCCCCACCTAGGGCATCAACGAGGTCGCTGCGTTTGATGCCAATATCGTTGAGCGCAAAATCTGCGTATTTTTTGCTGCTTGGGCGCTCACTCAGAAATCTGTCGATTCCCACTAGGTCAAGTGCCAACACGGTAGCGAAAGTCATTTTCTCGTTTGGCAGCACTTTGCTGAAATCTGCAGTGGCTTCTTTTTTGAAAAAACGACCGATAAAATCCTCTCCCAATTTACTGTTGATTTCAAAATCGGAGTGCCCGATCATTTTCCCATTTTCAAAATCAGCGTAACTGCTGATGAAATTGTCCTTCAGTGCCTCTGGCTTCACGTCTATCATGCTGAGTGCGAAGCCAGCACCGCTATTCTGAGCTAATGGATTGGTGGAAAGATAGCTGGTAATATCGTGGTTGGCAGAAAGTGCCCTTTGGAGCTTGGCATCTTTGGCGACCTTGTTGTCTTTATCCAATTTAAAGGCAGAAATGAAATGTTGTTCAAACTCTTCAGAGGCATCATTTGAAAAGGCAAAAACGGCCAAAGACTTGTTCCAACCCATAATTGAATTGCCGCCTTCGTCAATTATTTTAATGCCTTCCTTTTCCGTAATCCCAGTTTTGCTGGATTTCATCAAGGTTTCAAAAGCAGCAGCATCTTTCAGTGGAACGTAAAAATAGGTTGTCATCACCTCTGGGTTCTGCTCGTCGAAAGCTGTAGCGGCATAAATTTTACCGTTCAAATCCACACCAGATGCCTTCGGGTCAAGAAGTACATGAGCTATGTCCGGGTTTTGCTTTTCCGATTCAGAAACCATGTTTTTATAAAAATCCATTTCCTTAACCGACTCGAAATCAGCCTTTTGCATCAATTTATTCAAATCGATGGCCGTGATACTGGTTGAATTTGAAGGAACGTAGGCAAGTGCGTCACTTGGAGTAGATGCTTCTTTTTTACAGGCAATTACCATGCAAATGATACTGACCAAAACGAAGCTTGAAAATGCTTTCATGAAATTCATTTGATATGATTTTGTGAAAAATGGAAGTTCAATTTTAGCTGTAAGCACTCATGATATGTGCTTTACTTGGATAAAACGCAGTTTTATTTCGACGGCACAACAATTTTGAAACAAAAACGAAATTTTTTACGAAATGATTATTCCTGGAAACAAGCATTGGCAAGGCCCCACCTTGCTATCTTTGCCGCTCGTTTCAAACATTTAACGTTTCATGCAAACCACTGAATTGGAAATATCAGCGACTACAGCCTCCCAACTAGGCCTTAGCGCTGAGGAATTTGAGAAGATAAAAGAGGTATTGGGGCGCATGCCCAATTTTGTGGAACTAAGTATTTATTCCGTCATGTGGTCGGAACACTGCTCCTATAAAAACTCTATCAAATGGTTGAAAACCCTGCCACGGGAAGGAAAACGACTGCTAACTGGTGCTGGTGAGGAAAACGCTGGCCTTGTTGACATAGGCGATGGTGTTGCATGTGCTTTTAAAATTGAATCACACAACCATCCTAGTGCCATCGAACCATACCAAGGCGCTGCGACTGGTGTCGGCGGCATCCACCGGGATATTTTCACGATGGGTGCAAGGCCAATTGCATGCTTGAACTCGCTTCGATTCGGGAACCCAGATCTACAACACATGAAAGGTTTGGTAAAAGGTGTTGTGAAAGGAATTGGGGACTATGGAAACAGCTTTGGTGTGGCTACCGTCGGAGGTGAAGTGTTTTTTGATGAATGTTTCAATCAAAACATTCTTGTTAACGCCATGTCAGTTGGAATCGCAAAGGTTGGCGAAACTGTTTCGGCTTCTGCTGATGGCCCTGGAAACCCAGTTTTTATCGTTGGGTCTCGGACAGGAAAGGATGGAATACATGGGGCAACTTTTGCAAGCGCAGACTTACATGAAGAAAGTCACGAAGACCTCCCAGCTGTCCAAGTTGGTGATCCTCTCCAAGAAAAACTGTTGCTTGAGGCCAGCCTTGAGGCTATTAAAACTGGTGCAGTTGTAGGTATGCAAGACATGGGCGCCGCCGGAATAACTTGCTCTACGTCTGAAATGAGTGCAAAAGCTGGCACAGGTATGAAGATTGATTTAACCAAAGTACCTACTCGTCAGGACAAAATGCAAGCATGGGAAATACTCCTATCCGAGAGTCAGGAACGGATGTTAATCGTTGGAAAAGCAGGTGAGGAACAGCCACTTTTTGATGTGTTCGAAAAATGGGATTTGGAGTGCGTCCAAATTGGAGAGGTGACCGACACAGGCACATTGGAGTATTATTACCAAGGCGAAAAAGTGGCTGAAGTACCCGCCAACTCTCTTGTTTTAGGAGGTGGCGCCCCCGTTTATGAACGAGATTACACGAAGCCAACCTACATGTCAGAAGTCAGTAAGTTTCGGCTGAACAAGTTAGAAATACCCAAGAATTACAAAGATGCTGCACGAAAACTGTTCTCACTGCCAAACCTGGTGTCAAAACGGTGGGTCTATGAGCAGTACGACAGTATGGTGCGTACCAATAATTTAAGTTTCAACGCACCCTCTGATGCAGCTTTAATCCGCGTCAAGGGCTCTAAAAAATCTTTGGCGGTTACCGTAGATTGCAATTCTGCCTATGTCTATGCTGACCCTTACACCGGAGCTATGATTGCAGTTGCTGAAGCTGCAAGAAATATTATTTGCACTGGTGCAGTACCCATTGCAATTACAAATTGTTTAAACTTTGGAAATCCCTACAACCCTGAAGTTTTTTATCAATTTGTTCAAGCTGTCAAAGGCATTGGTGATGCTTGCCGCAAGTTTAATACACCAGTTACAGGCGGCAATGTCAGCTTCTACAACCAAAGCCAACTGGGTGATAAAACAGAACCTGTCTACCCTACACCAACCATTGGAATGCTGGGCATTTTGGAGGACATTTCACATCAGACAACACTCAACTTCAAGGCAGAAGGTGATGTTATTTACATGCTAGGAAATATCATGAACGACCTCGGAAGTTCTGAATATTTAAGAAATGTTATAGGTGTAAAGCACTCACCAGCACCTCATTTCGACTTGCACGAAGAATTTGAAATTCAGCAGTTGATTCGTCAGCTTATCCGAAAAAAATGGTTGAACTCTGCCCACGACGTATCTGATGGTGGCTTGTTCGCCAACCTGATGGAAAGTGCCATTGCTAGCGGTCTCGGTTTCAATGTTGAAACAGTGGATACGTTCAGAAAAGACTGTTTCTTATTTGGAGAAAGTCAAAGCCGTGTGGTTGTCAGTCTTCCACCAGACAAAGAAGATGAGTTCCAAAGTTTACTGATAAACAACAATGTTTCTTTTACAAAACTGGGCGAAGTTTTTGGCACTGAGGTTGTAATAGATTATGAAAAATACGGAAGTGTAGCAGAATGGAAGGCAATATTTGACAATACATTGGGTGAAAAATTTGATAATTAACAGCTTTTTTCACTGTATTTTCACTTCGCTTTCCAAAATTAGATTACTTAAAATCAAACAATCATAAATTATTTTGAGCATGAAAAATCTTGTGGTTATACTTTTTGCCTTTGTAGCATTTGCTTTTAGTTGCAAAGAAGGAATGGGTGGGGGAAGTGGCCTCAATATTTCGGGAGCCATTTCAAATGCTGGCAACATGCAGGTTTATTTTGACAAGGTGGGCTTAAACCCTGAAAGTCCCAACTTAGTAATTACGAAGTCTGACGCAGATGGATCAGGTAAGTTTTCTCTGAACCTCCCTGAACGCCCTGCGGCAGGAATTTACAGGCTTCGGGTTGGTGAGCAACAAATTTTTTTGGTGCTTGATGGAAGCGAGAAAGACATTGAAGTAAAAGGCGACCTGGCCAATTTGAACCAGTTTCAGTATGAAGTGAATGGTTGTGAAAGCTGCCCTGGCTACCGTGACATGATGCAAAAATTGGTAGCAAAACAAGCACAACCTGCTGATGTTCAGGCATATATTGAAAACGCCCCAAATGCTATGGCAAGCGTTTTAGTTGCCTTGCAGGCTTTTGGCAGCAATCCTGCTTTCGTTGAGATTCATAAAAAAGCAAAAGCAAAATTGGAAGCAGCGTACCCAGGTTCAGACTATGTCAAAGATTACGACAATTTTTTGACCAATATGTCCAAAGTACAGCAGCCGAATAATAATGGATTGACATTTTACGAAGAATCGCAACGACAACCTGCCCCGGATATCAAACTTCCTAGCCCAAGCGGAAAGGAATACGCACTTTCAGATTTGAAAGGCAAAGTTGTGCTGCTTGACTTTTGGGCTAGTTGGTGCAGGCCTTGTCGCATGGAAAATCCAAATGTGTTGAAAGCTTACAATACTTATAAAGACCAAGGTTTCACAGTTTTCAGTGTTTCCCTTGATGGCATAGATTCTCGAATGGAGCAGATGATTGGTAATGACCCTGCAAAATTGAAGGAAGCCAAGGAAAATGAAATCAAAAAGTGGAAAGGCGCCATCGAACAGGACGGGCTTATTTGGCCGACCCATGTCAGTGACCTGAAAAAATGGGAATGTGCCCCTGCACGTGCCTACGGCGTTAGCAGCATTCCTCGTGCTTTTTTGATTGATAAAGAAGGACGGATTGCTGCAACTGGTATGCGTGGAGAGCAATTGGAAGAAACCCTGAAAAAACTGCTTTAAAAATAGGAACTGTTTCAACAAAAAGGGATGCCGTTTCACCACTGCATCCCTTTTTTGTTTGTAAAATCATATAAAAAATTACCCTCCAGCCCCTTCCTCCATTTCGATTTCTTCTTCCAATTCCAGCTCTGGTAAACTATTATCGAATGTTCCAAAAGCGCTGTAAACGACTTCATGAATTCGGCTTCTCACATTTTCTGTGAAAATCTTTCCGTTACGTGAACTTGGATTTACCCGGTTCGAAAGAAAAACATAGACCAAACGCTGTTCTGGATCTACCCAAACACATGTTCCTGTAAAGCCAGTATGCCCATAAGTTTTCGGAGAAGCATGGCTAGAGTAAGTTGGGTATTTTCGTTTTACTGGCTTATCAAAACCCAAGCCACGGTGATTGGTGTACTTATTGGTCACAAAATCTTCAATGGTGGTTTTATCATAAAATTGGAGGCCGCCATAGCTTCCATCATTCAACAACATTTGAAACAGTACCGCCAAATCTTCGGCATCGCTGAAAATACCCGCACTGCCTCCAACCCCGCCCAATAATGCTACACATGGGTCATGTACTGTGCCTTGCACCAGTGTTTTTCGCCAATAATTGTCCTGTTCAGTAGGTATGATTCGCTTTTTAGGGAATTTTTCCAGTGGATTGAAAGTGATGGTTCGTAGACCAAGTGGACGATATATATTTTCAAAAACATACTCGTTCAAAGGCTTAGCAGTTATGGCCTCTACGACATCTTTGAGCAAGTAAAAGTTTACATCGCTGTATCTGAATTGAGGTTTCGATGAAACTGGAAGATTAAATACCCGCTTGCGTATTGTATCTTGAAAATCTTTCCGGAAGTAAAGGCCATCGGCAACCTTTACGCTGTAATTTCCCTTCCGTTTGCGACAGAAATAATCGTTGCAGCCCTTGGCAGGCACATTTTTACCAGAAAAAAAACGGGAGAGCGGCATTTGTGCTTGGAGTCCTGACTGGTGAAGAAGAAGCTGTTTAATTTTGATTTTCCCAACGGCAGAACCGTTAGGCACGCTAATGTAGTCCTCCACTTTTCCATCCAAATCAAGTTGCTTGGACTGCACCAATTTCATCGCAACCATTGTGGTTGCTGATACTTTGGTCATTGAAGCAATATCATACAAATCATTGTTTTTTACCTCTTCCGCTTTTTTGCTGTAAGTGAAATGGCCAAAGCTTTTCGAAAAAATGACCTGCCCATCTTTCGCAATGGCAACTTGGCATCCTGGAAAAACACCGTTGTCGATAGCTGACTCAGCAATAGCATTGATACCAACCAAGCGTTCTTCAGAAATACCTACATCTTCAGCCTCGCCAAAAGCGAGTCGAACGGGTTTGCGGTTTATTGAACTGCCAAAAGCAAGGCTTTCGTTTATCGTGAGCGGGAGTTTTCCTGCTGCATTTACACCTCCAAATAATAGTTGGGCTGCGTAGGACTCTGTGAATTTGTTCTTTTCAAAGATTTGCAGGCAACTAACGCTATTTGAAAAATAACGCAAGTTTTTAGGGTTGCCAAAATTTAATACGATGACTTTCGACTGCTCAGCCATTAGGTTCAAGCTTTCAATAAAAGACTTGTGAAACCCAGGTTGCAAGTCAATTTTATCCAGTACAACAACTGCCATAGGTTGTTTATCTGACTGCTCTATTTTGATTGGCAAAAGTTCGCCAGAAGCTGAAACTGGATTATCTATTTCACGAAAGTCAGCATACTTGGAAAACAGTTTTTCAAAATCCCTAAAGCTCTCTTGTGAATATTTAAATATTTGGAAATCAGTGTCGTAGATTTGTTTAAGGGGTAAATTTTCTTTTTTGTCCCGGGCGAGCACTACGGAGTTTTCGAATAATTTACCGATGAAAAAATCCCATCGAGGGTCTTCAAAATAACAGACGGCCCTATCCACATTCGCATCAAAATTTGCAGCTCTGAGTTGGACTTTGTGGACAATTTGCGGTGCCCTTTTCTCTGAAATAGAAACAAACTTTACGGGTTTATGTGTCAAGCTGTCGTGTGGGATTATCGAAAGTTTAACCGGGAGTTCCCCTCCATTTACCCATGATTTAGCGAGTAAAACTCTCCGAACCCTTTTGTCAAGGTCCAGTTCGCTGATTTTATCAGAGTCAATGAGTTGTTGAAACGCTTCAAAGACCCGTGTTGGATTCGTTGTGACCACCAGTTCTGCCCCAGCCAAAAGTTTCTTTTCTGGGGCCTCATCATTTCCTAATTGCATGGCCATCAAGCCTTTGAACCCTAAATACCTATTTAAATAGCTTCGAACGTATGAAGGTGGCAAGCTGCTTAAAGTATCTTGATTGAAAATTTTATCACTGACCATCAAGCCTCCTAAACCCTTTTTTATTTGAGTCAAAAACCTATTCAAAGCCACTCTTCGAAGCGAGTCATTTTCATTGAATTCAAGCTTGGAAAAATTATCGCCAATTGCGAGTATCCGGTTGCTTTGGAGATTTCCATATAATCTATTAAATCGCTTCTCCAAGGCTATTTCATCTCCCTCAAATGTCTGATAGTCAAATGTTTGTGAGGTAGAATCATCCATTTTGAGGGTTGGGCCAAATGTCAGGTTTATCCCCAACGCCTTTGATTCATTAATCCATTTCTGTTCAAGGAAAATTGTCAAAGCTTCTGAATCAATAGCAGAAACTGAAGCGGGAAGAGGGAAGTTTTTAAGCCCAGAGAATTGGTTACTCAACGAGACTTTTTGGTCAGTTGCAATGAACAATGGTAAGTTGCTGCTCCTCTGCAAGCTGTCAGTAGCGTACATGAATTCTGAAACACTGGCTTGGTGAATCAAAACACCACCTACCAGACCAACTGCTGTTTTTTCAAAAACCATTTGCTGTTGGAGCGAATCCTGAAGTGTAGCATCAAACAGAATAAGTTGTCCAATCTTTTCATCCAAACTCAAGCCCGCCAACACGACGTCAACTTGAGCTGTATCTGCACCGCTGAAGGGTGGGATACCGGTCCCTGCCCTTCTCTTGCTGTGTTGGCAAGACATAGTTGCCAGCGTTAGCAGAAGCACAAATATTTGAATGAAAATTTTCAAGTTCATGCTTAGATAGACACGATTTGGAGATAATTATTGTAAAAAATGCCGAAAAACTGCGTGGGAGGCAAACAGAAGTCCGAACTGAGGCAAAAATAGTTAAAACCAAGAATATGAATGAATCATGTTTGGAGTGTCACTATTTTCATATACTAGACCCAAGATTATGCCCAATTATCTTGCAAGGAACAGCCCAACCCATTAATTATTTTTGAGTGTCTTTTATATCAAAGAACAAAAGTTAATAAAAAATCAGATGTACGCTTTCAAAATAGATTGACGTTATCGAAGGTGTTTTAGTTGGCATTGCTATCATTTGTGGTACCAAATCAAAACTTGATGAATCCTATTGTATGAAGCATTATTTACTGCTTTGCATTATTTTTTCCATGATAACGAAGGCCAGTGCCCAACTTGGCATTTCAGCCTCAACTACCTTGAATCGCTCTGTAGAATGGCAAGTGGTAACTGAGAATTTTGTGGTTCACAGAAAGGCTGATTTCATGCATTATGGAACTTCTGGCGTCATTGATTATGCTTTCTCCTTTCAAAATGAAAAAATCAGATTGCGACCAGCGATTCAGGGTATGTTTGTAAATTCAGTATATCAAAAACACTATTTTCAGGCAAGTTCAATTGGGTTTCAGGGTAATTTGGAATTTGCCCTATCCTCCAAAACTGACAAAGAAGGTAAAAAGAAACTCATTCGACCATATTTTCAAGTATCACCAGGAATATCACTAGTTAGTTTACGGTACGAATACCCAAAGGATGATTTGAACAATGTCATTCTGGTCAACAAGAGCCGAAATGTTGCCCTCAATATTGGTACAGGTTTGTTTTTTGAAATGAAACTTACGCCACTGCTCAGTCTTGCCCCAACAGTAGGTTTTCGATTTTACCCAAAATTGCGATGGAATAATTTTACAAAAATTGTAACGAAAGGTATGTTGACCGAAACATACGACAGTGTGAACTGGAAACAACTCAACTTCGGATTAAGGTTTGGCCTTAATTTCAAATGACTTTGGGAATACTTACTCCAAGGAAGCTACCTGCTCATTTTTCTTGGGTAATAGCACCCATAGCCGTCCATAGTGGTGTAAAATTGAGGCCTTAGCTTGCCCCAAAGCTCCATTTCCACAATAAACATCGATATGACCAGCTCCTTTAATTGCACCGCCTACATCTTGGGGAAGCAAAAGTTTGTATTCATGGTGCGTTATCCTACCATTTTCATAAACAGGCATCGCAGCAAGTACTACGCTACCTAAAGGAAAATACCTATCATCTGCTGCAATTGAAATCTCCTCCATCAATGGCACATTCGCAGCGCCTTTAGCTAGCCCAACTTTAGGTTCAAAGAAAGTGTAGGAAGGGTCGTAATGAAGTACACTATCCATTTTTTCAGGGTGTTTCATCAAAAACCGTTTAATCCCTTCGGGTGACAAATTGCTTAGTGAAAGGTCTTTACGATTTCTGAAAAAACGTTGGATGTTACGGTAGCGGTGGCCATTTTCACCTGCATACCTAAATAAAGAACGTTCTTGGGTATCCAAGAACTCAACCGTGCCTGAGCCTTGCAATTGCATAAAATAAACATCTAGCGGATTGTCAGCATAGGCCAATACAAGGTCTAAGCTATCTAGTGCTCCGCCATGTTCTATCTGCTGGCGACTAGGCAATTTGCCTTTCCATTTCTTAGGGTAGGCATAAATTGGGTATTTGAAACGGTTATCCTTTACTTTTTTAACCTTCAAAATTGGCGTGAAATAGCCTGTAAAATGAACATTGCCCATTCTGTCTTCGCCCCAAGTTTGCATTGGATTTAGGTATTGGGAAAGGTCGCTGGGTTGGGTTCCAGCCCTTTGGATGAGCAATTCCAATACCTCTTTAAGTTCACCAAAACTAACTTTCAGATTACCTATTCTGCGAGAGTCATTCAAGTTGCTATTCTCCAAGACATGAAGTTGGTGCTGCAAAGCCAGTTTTATTTCATCTGTAATAACAGGGAACCCAAGTTCACTCCAATTATATTGGGTAAAAATACTATCCATTTTTTCATTGCTGCTGAGTTTACCGTTGCGTTCAATGGAAGAATAAACAGAGGTGGGAAGTTCCAAGCATGTTGATACTTGACGTTCAGGTTTGCTTGAAAAGTTGAATAAAAAAATACAAGCCCCGATGGATGCTGTAGCCAGAATGGCTTTTTTTATAGTGTTCATGGATAAATAACTAGGGAAAAAATAATTGACACTTTCCTTTTCTGCTACTTTTTCTCTCTGTTTTGATGGAATCGTGTCTTTGTTTGATAAATCCCCTTTACTAAAAAGTTGTGTAGTGATGTTCATAGTAAAATAGTGGTAAAAGGTGTCGCTAAGTTTTCTAATCTCTCTTAACGGTTGCAATATTATATTTGTTGACTGTACAATCAATTTTTTTTATCCGCAACTATTTAATAATCAATCATTTAAGAAATTTACACCTAAATTAAATAAGGAATGGCAATGCCTATTTCAAATAATTAACACCAAAAACAAGCATAACAACCAAATTATATTTCACCAACGCACAAATAGCACTAAGCTTGAAATTCAGATTTCTGACAAACTTTTTTTTAAAAAAACCATACTAGGGTGAGCCAGCGACCAATCAAAGTCTTGGAAACAAGTAGATTTGCGGGCCATTAATGCTGGCTTTCGAAAGCCTCTGAATCAAATTGAACCTGTAAATGAAGAAAATACTCGTCGCAAATCGAGGTGAAATTGCACTTCGTGTCATGCGAACTGCCCAAAGAATGGGAATAAAAACCGTTGCAATCTACTCAGAAGCAGACCGCCTTTCACCACATGTTCGCTTTGCCGACGAAGCTATTTGTGTCGGCCCACCTCCCAGCAACCAATCTTACTTGCTTGGTGATAAAATCATCGAAATAGCCAAGTCTTTGAAGGTGGACGGAATCCATCCTGGTTATGGTTTTTTGAGTGAGAACGCTGATTTTGCAAAGGCTGTGACTGATGCAGGCATCACTTTCATTGGGCCTTCTCCACACAGCATTGAAGTCATGGGCAGTAAGTTAGCTGCCAAAGAAGCCGTTCGACATTTTAATATTCCAATGGTACCTGGTACAGAGGGTGCTATCAGCGATGTGGAGGAAGCAATACAAGTGGGGAGAGAAGTTGGTTATCCTCTTTTGGTAAAGGCATCGGCTGGTGGCGGCGGAAAAGGAATGCGTATTGTTGAAAATGAGGATGAGCTTGCTAGTCAAATGGAGCGTGCAATCAGCGAAGCAAAAAGTGCTTTTGGCGATGGTTCTGTTTTCATAGAAAAATATGTTGGCTCACCTCGTCACATTGAAATTCAGGTGCTTGCAGACTCCTTTGGAAATACTGTCCATCTTTTCGAGCGGGAGTGCAGCGTACAACGTCGCCATCAAAAAGTGGTGGAAGAAGCGCCAAGTTCAATCCTGAGTCCAAGTATTCGTGCTGCAATGGGCGCCGATGCTGTGAAGGTAGCACTGGCCTGCCAGTACAAGGGCGCAGGTACAGTTGAGTTTCTCGTTGATGAAAACCTTAACTACTATTTTCTGGAGATGAATACCCGCCTACAAGTGGAGCACCCTGTGACGGAAATGGTAACCGGGATTGATCTCGTAGAGCAACAAATCCGGGTAGCAAGAGGCGAAAAATTGGCCTTTTCGCAAGAAGATCTGAGCTTAAAGGGCCATGCCATTGAGTTGCGGGTTTACGCCGAAGACCCCATGAATGAGTTCCTCCCAAGTATTGGGAAACTGACTACCTATCGCAAACCCACAGGTAATGGCATCCGAGTGGACGACGGTTTTGTAGAGGGGATGGATATCCCAATCTACTATGACCCAATGTTGGCCAAACTTGTCGCCTTCGGTAATGACAGACCTGAAGCAATTCGTCGCTTGTTGTCCGCCATCGCTGATTATGAAATTGAAGGCGTTGCCACTACCCTACCCTTTGGACGTTTTGTGCTAGAGCATGAGGCGTTTACATCTGGAAATTTCGATACCCATTTCGTGAAGAATTTTTTCACCAAAGAAGCACTTACGTCGGGTGAAATGGATGAAAAAGAAGTAGCTGCGGCAGTGGCACTACGGCTGTTCTTGGAAGAAACAAGAAAGCTGGAGGTGCCTGAAACAAGTGATTCAGCTTGGAGAAGGCGGTAAACTGTTCTTGAAAAATTATTGTACTGACATATGCATCATTTCCTTTGGGCTCAAAGATTTCATACTTGAAATATTATGTGGCGCATATATTGGCGGATAGGGTGACAAATAAATTTGGATGCATTCCAACCCAGTACCTGCTGTTAGGCCAACATCATGCCAATATACTTCATTAGTAGTAATCCTAACTCTATGATATTCGGCATGGTTAAATCCTATAGATTCAAAATGGACACGATAATCACCTGCGTCAATATCATTAAAGCTATAAAACCCTTCAATATCAGATTCTGTGCATAAAATTATATTATTTCCTTTTAATAGCTGTACTTCACAAAACACTATTGGTTCACCTGAATCAATATCCTTTACAATACCTTGCAAATAGGTTTGACCATTAGCATTTATCACAAAAAATACTATCACTAATAAGATTAACTGCCTCATAATTTACATTTATAAACCTCAATTTCTGCTTGGAGAGTGCCTTATTTCATCCCTATTGAAGACATGGCCTTGGGTTGTATCATCTTGATAAATTAAGGGGTAGCAATATACGAAAGTATATGGCTCAAAACATCTCATACCTTGTTCTAGATTAACACTTAAATTAGTAATTACCCCCTCTTTAATCTGACAATTCACAATTTTCGAAGCTTCATATCCAGTTGAAATTATCTCAATATCATAAATCCCAGAATCAATTGAAGTTATTCTAAAATATCCTTCAATGTCAGTTTCAGCGCCTGTTTTAAGTATCCCATTTTGATACAAAGCAATCGTTGCAAAAGTTACTGGCTCACTATCATTGGAATCTTTCACAGAACCCTGAATCGTTGTTTGTCCATAACTAAAAGATGTAAAACCAAGCATTAACAAACTAAACAGTAATTTCATGACAGAATATTTTTTGATTTAGTTGCAAACCTATGGTATTGTTAATTCTAGTGAAAACCAATTAATTGAAAAAGTCAGGTTTTAGAAAATGAATTTTCAATCGGGTTAAGTGAGGTCTGAACAATCTCCAACATGACAACATTCCATGATTGAACACCTTCCCCTTTTTCATTTAAAATCAATTACCCATGAATATTAAAATCAGTTTTCTAATTGTACTTGCTATCGGATTATTTGCTTGTAAAAAAGACAAAGTCAATGAAAAAGCACAAGTTGAAATCCGCCTAACAGACGACCCTTGCGATTGCCAGCAAGTAAATATTGACCTCCAAAGCATTCAGGTTAAAACAGATGCTGATACCTCACATTGGTTTACACTTACTACCAATACTGGAATATACGACCTCTTACAATTTCAAAATATTGATACTACAGTGGCTACTGGGTTTCTCCCATTTGATAACCTGATGGAAGTTCGACTTATTTTAGGGCCTCAAAATACCGTTATGGTAGACAGTATTATATATGACCTCCAAACTCCAAGTGCACAGTCATCAGGCTTGAAAGTTAAAATCAACAAACAACTAGGGATTTCCCTCAACACTTTTGTGCTTGATTTTGACGCAGGTGAATCTGTAAAATCAGTAGGCAATGGAAAATATATGCTTGACCCAGTTATCAAGCTAAAGTAACAGACACACTTGAGCTAAACTACAAATTAAAGTACTTATCCTCGAAAAGCATAATCCAGTTTTGCATTACTGCAAAACTGGATTTTTTTTATCGGCTTATACTAGACCTTGTCTCAACAAAAGCCCTAGATAATATTCCATATCCCATTCATTTTTTCAAAAACCGTTACTTAATCCAGTTTAGGTGGTCTCAAAAGTAAATTGGAGGGTAACACTCATTTAGGATGAGCGCATCCATCCAATTATTTGCAACCCTTCATATGGGTTCATCCTTTTTCTTCACACAGACAATTATGCTATTTCCAGCAATCGAGGTGAGTTCCCTTCCCGATTAGGTATGCATTTCATTGTCTGGAATAGGTATGAATTGTCCTAAAATCAATTTTGGAATATGGAAAAGTACCTTGAAGATTTTACACAAGCTGCACTGCACTTTGCTCCAAAAATTTTATTAGCCCTCATTACACTTGTTGTTGGATTTTGGATTGCCAACAAAGTAGCAAATTTTGTTTCCAAAAGCCTGATGAAAAGAGGTGCTGATGCCACAGTTGTACCATTTACATCTTCGATAATCACTGTATTGCTAAAAGTGATGGTGCTAATAAGCGTGGCAGGGATGTTTGGTGTGCAAACTACTTCTTTTATCGCCCTTTTAGGTGGTGCAGGACTAGCTGTTGGATTAGCATTGCAAGGTAGTTTGGGGCACTTTGCAAGCGGAGTAATGATTCTTGTCTTCAAGCCCTACAAGGTGGGTGACCTAGTTAAAATAGGTGATTTCACGGGAGTGGTTGAGTCTATTACAGTCTTTAACACAATTCTTAAAACTGTTGACAATAAACACATCATTATTCCAAACGGGACGGTAACTTCAGGTGCCATCACCAATATTTCCGGGCAAGGTACAATTCGGGTTGATATGCAGTTTGCAACCTCAGCGGCAGAGGACATTGACAAGGTTCGACGTGTAGTGCAATCCGTCGCAGATGCTAACCCTAAAATTCTTAAATCTCCTCCGATTGATATTTTAGTAAATGGCCATGAAATTGGAATCACCAAATTCGACATTAGACCTTGGTGCAAAAGCGAGCACTTCTGGGATGTTTACTATTACATGCAGGAAAACGTGAAAAAACAGTTTGTCGCAAATGGAATTCTAGCGCCTAAACCTGCGATGGACGTCAAGGTCAGCAATAACTAACTAGTCAAATCAATGTGTGCAAACCTGATGGCACTTTGTCATCAGGTTTCATTTCATCAAAACCACATCCCCTTTTAACAATCGGGTCCTGCCGTCGATGTATTCGATTTCAGCCAACCAAACGAAAACCCCAGTTTGTGCGGGCAAATCCCTAAAATCGCCCTGCCAATGAGTTGAAGGATGAAATGGCGGTGCATTCCAAATACCAAATACCTGTTCACCCCAGCGGTCAAATACCAAAAACTGGTTGATTTTTGATACACTCTTACCAGGGTAAAGTGTGAAAAAATCGTTGATGCCATCCCCATTTGGAGAAAAAGAATTGGGAACATAAATATCATCCTCCTTATTTACCACAATTTGGACGCTACTTTGTGCCAGACACCCTTTTTCACTAACAGCTTCAATTAAGTATTCAGTTGTGTAAAATGGCATGGCAACCGGATTTTGACAATCATTGCAACTAAGCCCTAGCGGCGGCGACCACATCAATTTTGAAATTGGTAGATTAGCTTGTGCATCCAGCGTCACCGATTCCCCTAAACTAACTGTTTGGCTTTCACTTGCCGCCACTTCAAAAACTGGGGGGTCGGGTAAATAAACTTCGTGCCTGAGGGTACACTCAATACTGTCTTTTGCAATGATTTCATACATTCCCCCAACCAATTCCAGCTTTGATTTTTGCTCCGAAAAATCACCGCCATCGTAGGAAATTCTGAACGGTTGAATTCCTCCATGCAAATCAAGGTGAAGCTCACCATTCCGCTCGCCATGGCAGCGGGGCTCCACTATTTCAACATCCATTTTAGGTTCCGAAACAATCAAAAAATGGCTGGAACTCGCCGTACAGCCCTCAGAATTACTGACGGTAACTTGGTATTCACCGCTGGTTTTGACGACTATTGACGAAGCACTTTCACCGTTAGACCAGTGATATTCATGGAAATTTCCTGCACTTAACTCCGTTGATTCACCAGCACAAATCATAGTTTTGCCTGAAATGGAAACGTCCATTTTATGAGCTACTTTGATACTACAGACCGTAAAGCTATCGCAGCCATGTGTTGTTTGGCCTTGCAATACCATCGTTGTATCACTGAAGACTTGATGCCCCGCAAAGGTTTCTCCCCAGCACTGTGAAATATCAATTGGCACCGTAACAATTGGCCAAACCGTTAAATGTGTATGAACGATGCTGTCGCAGCCCGTCACGACACTGGACAGCGTATCTAAAAGTATGGTACTTGCTTCGTAAAAATGACCCTTGAACGCAACACCCTCACATGTTTCTGCTAAAACATCAGTGGATAAAATCGGCCATACTTGTAATTGCAATGTGACCAAGCTGTCGCATCCTTCCCAAGTCTGGTAGGTCTGAGAATACTGGCCAGGAGTGTTGAGCATTAAATTGCCGAATGAAAAAATTTCGCCTTCACATATCTGTGCATTCAGATTTGTGACTGTAATTGGCAAAACTGACAAAGTAAGCGTGACCAGACTATCACAACCATTTTCAGCGATTAAGTTTTGCTGGTAAGTGCCAGGTGTATCAAGCTGCATACTTCCGAAGGGAAAAGAATTTCCTTCACAAATTTCAGCATTTAGGTTGGTGAATAATTTAGGCAATATTGATAGATTTAGCGTAACCAAACTATCACAACCCGCTGGTGTTTGGAAAAGCTGTTCGTATTGACCCGGAGACGTAAGTTGTTGATTGCCAAATATATAAAAACCTCCTTCGCATATATTTTCTGAAATTTGCGTAGCAACTACTGGCAATACTGTCAGCACTAAAACCACTGCGCTATCACAACCCCAAAATCCAGTCAAGTCTTGTTGGTAAGTGCCTGATGAAGTCAGACTGTCATTCCCGAAAACGAATGAGCCTCCTTCACAAATCTCAGCAGAAAGGTTTGTAGTGGTTTGTGTAGCAATGCTCAAAGACAAGCTTACCAAACTGTCACAGCCACCAGCTGTTTGAAACATATGCTCATAATTCCCTGCCGTGGAGAGCATTTGCCCGCCAAAATCATAGTAGCTTCCTTCGCAAATTGTCGCCTCCAATTGTACAGCAATCATTGGTTCAACGACAAGGTCCAAAGTGACCAAACTATCACATCCAGCTTCAGTCTGCAAAAGCGCCTGATAAAAACCTGTTGATTTAAGTGCTTGATTGTCAAACCAATAACTACCACCTTCACAAATCCCAACTGATAAATTTGTAACAAGTTGGGGCAAAACCTCTAAGTGAAGCACGGTGGTGCTATCGCAACCATTTACAGTGGTACCAGTAGCCACATAATCACCGCTAACAGACCGATGCTGTCCGTCAAAATAATAACTGCTGCCTTCGCAAATTTGCTCATTTAGGGACACAGTTACCTTTGGATGCACGGTTAGCTGCAGCGTCACGATGCTATCGCAACCGACGCTGTTCGTCAAATGCAGTTGGTAATCGCCCCCCGAACTGATAGACTGGTTTACGAAGGAAAAACTTTCACCTTCGCAAATTTCAGCTTGAAGGCTAGTGTAGCTGGCTGAATGAACCGTCAAATCCAAAGTCAGCAAACTATCACAACCATCAGGTGTGGCGAGCGGAATTTGGTAAATTCCCGAGCTTGAATACCAATTCCCTGCAAAAGGGAAACTCTCTCCTTGGCATATATTGACTTCCATAAATCCTTGATAAACAGGGATTTCAATCGTGGCTATACTTGAAACAGCCCGACAAAACGGTTCGTCCAAATTGACCATTTCACCTGCCATCAACAAGCGGAATTTTTGGCCAGACTGCGCATTTTGAACCAAAATTGTTGGGCTGTTTGCACCTGAAACATTGCTCCAGCTCTGTCCTCCATCAAGGCTGGTTTGCCACTGATAAAAAGCATTTTGCCAAGGGTTTCCCTCAAAGTTTGGCTGCAAAACGAGGTTGTTGCCACAGCCCGAGACTACGGCTGGGAGTGTAATTTTGGGCCCACAAAAACGCAACGAAATATTATCCAATGCAAGGTCATTGCCAAATCCCCCTGGGGCATTGTTGCGAAGCGCAAATGTAAACTGAGGGGCACCTGCCGGGGCAGTGAAAGCGAATTCGTAGGTATGCCATTGCATATTCATCGGAATATCGCCAGTTGAGTACACCACATTGCCGTTTATCAAGAAATCCACGTTTGGGAGAATTGCATCGGGGAATTGTGGCAAGAACAAATTGATGATGTCGGCTGAAAAAATATAGGGGGTATTTTCGCAAACACTGACCGTGCGTTCATAGAAAATCCCAGGCGTGTAGTCAGCATTAACAACCATCATGTAGCCATTGCTGTCGGGGCTGTTGTCGCCGATGTCAAGCCAGAAAAGTTCCGCAAACCATGTCCAGCCATCCGTGCTGTTTGCGACACAGTATGCTCCGTCAACTGGAGGTGGTGTAGGCGTGTACCAGTAGCCAGGGGATATGCCAGGGTCATAGGGCAGAATATTCTCTGTTCCCGACCCAAGTGTGCCATCAGGAAAAACATTGGGGCCCAGTGCCCCTGGACAACTATAATTCTGCGAAAAAGAAGAATGCTGGAGCCCAAACAGACTGCAGCAAACAAGCGCCAATCGTAGTGTTTTCAGGTCGTAACTCATCTCATCTTAAGTTTAAGCGTTCCGACATTTGTTGGTTGGTGCAAGTCTGGCAAGTCAAGTTCTAACAAGACAAAAAACAGACCAAACTACACCAAATAGGGTAGATGAGTAATAAGACCAGTATTGATATGTGGGGCATAATCGAAGTTATGCCTGAATTGAAGGGAGGTAAAGGGTAGCTGTCAAAATGTTGCGAAAGTTAGCAATTCTATTGGATTTTCGCTTTTGCTATTTTAATTTTTTATCAATTTGGTAAAAAACCGCTGCTTACCTGCTGCCGTAATTTCTAGCCAGTAAACACCAGGACTGATATTTAAATCCTGCAAACTTAGTAGATGGTGCCCAGCACCTAGTTTAGCTGTTGAAACAATCAGCTGTACCCGACGACCCAATGCATCAAAAAGTTCAATATCAAGTTCCGATGGCTCGCTCAATTCCAATTCTAAAGTAATATTTCGGCTAAATGGGTTTGGGAAAGCTTTGATAATCAACGGATTAACAACTAAATTCTTCGTGCTAGTCAGCAAGCTGAGATGTAAAGTCACGAGGCTATCACAGCCGTGTACAGTTTGAAGCGGCACTTCAAAAACGCCATTTTGAGTAAATATCAAACCACCAACCTCTACAAATTCTCCTGGCGCAATTGTATCAAAAAGTACCACTGACGCTTTTGGGAATACTGTCAAAATGGAAGTAGAAACAGAGTCACATCCAACGGGAAGCGGGAAAGTTTCCACAAAAATAGTATCCCCCAATACTTGGACACCATGAAAGAAATCGCCTTCGCAAAGCTGGTAATTGAAAACGGTTTCAACATGGTCAGTTACAGTGATATTAGCTATGATTGTACTGTCACAGTTGAGTGTCCAAGTCGGCAAGACTGTGGTAACAACGGTATCATTGAACACTTGAATACCATCATAAGAACCTCCCGCACAAACGTTTACGTCAATTTCAGTCGTAGAATTACCTTCAATGTAAACCTGACGAACCAAAGTATCCACGCCAATGCTATTTCCCACGATGAAAGTCACTTCATAATAACCTGCCTCCGGGAAGCTGACCGTTGGGTAACGTAAGTCAGATTCAGATGGAGAAGCCCCTGGAAAAAACCAATACCAGGACTCAGGATTGGAGTAACTGTTGTCGAGAAACTGAGCAATCGGGGCATTGCAATCACCATTGTGATTAAACCCAAAGACCGCAGTTGGTGCAGCATCAATGATGACAGTTTGTTCATAAGTTGCTGTACCACAGTCGTTTGTAGCAGTTAATGTGACAGTGTAAGTTCCATTTTGGTAATAAACATAGCTGGGGTTGGCAGCCATTTGACAAACGCCATCCCCGTAACACCACTCGAATTGTGTGCCTCCTAAGCCCATCGGATCTGCACTCAAGTTTACAAATTGAACAGTTGCGCCGTTAATCACGGTCATAAAATTGGCGGTAGCAGATGGTTGAACGGTGATATAGTCGGAATATGTAGCTTCGTGTTCACCAGCTTGGTTGCTCACTTTTAATTTCACTTCATAGACTCCAGGTGTGAAATAACTGATAGCTGGTGGCGATTGTCCAAAATGGGAAGCAGGTGACCCTTCTTCGAAAGTCCATTCCCAATTATCTGGATTACCAGTGGCGAGACTACTGTACTGCACCATTTCATTCACACAAATATTGGTTAAATCAGCTTCGAAAAATGCTACAGGTGGCATGAGCGTATTGTCTTCCCGAAGGAAAATAGGCGCTCCGGTCAGGGAAATATTATTGGGTGAAATGGACATCACTTGGCCTGTTTGCGAGTAATTCCAAGCCCTTCGTTGGAGTTGCCCAACATTCAAACTTGTAGGAAATGAATAATTTGCGTTTGCATTTTCCGTTTGGTCAGTCTCCGTTTTTGCCCAAAGTACATACACATATTTCCCCTCTGCATCGCTGAAAGCGGCCCCACCCACATTGACGGGGAGGTTCATCGCCTCCATACGTTGCTGGTTGTAATCAGTTCCAAAAAGAAGGTCAGAACAAGTCTTCAGCGCAATTCCTTCGTCGTTCACGGTTTGGTTGTAAGGCGTTACGCCTTCCATTTTTTGGTACAAACCCATGACTTCAAAGGCATCATTAGCCAACCAGATATACTGGCTTTCTGCCAAGCGGAAAATATTCAGTTGCCGAATCTTATCCTTAACGCTCTCTACCCAAGCCTTGATAATCCAATTACGCTGTGCTTCCGCCGAGCCTAAGAAGCCATAAAAGGATTGGCGTGGAACATTGGCCTCACTGATAATCCATTCTTTTTCAGGCATTTGTGTGCCATCATAACCATAGTTGGCAAGCACCTCCTGAAACATTTGTTTCACTCTCGGTATGCCGCTCACGGCAGCATCGCTGTGTCGCTCATAGGCAAACTGCCCTGCATTCACATCAAAATATTGGGTACTGCCATCGAAGTGGGGATAACTTTTGAAGCCAACAGCATCGAAATAAGCACCGCCTTTTTGCGGATAGGGGGAAGCAATTGAGCCATCAAAGGGGTTATCGGTATTTCGACAAACAGCATCAAGGAAGGACGGATAGGCAATCCCACTGATAGTGACATAGGCATCAGGGTCAAGGTAGCGCACGATTTCGTAAGCGATGCGGAGGCTTCGAATGTAGTAGAAAATCGGGGCTTTCAATTCATAATCGCAGGGGTCAGGATTGTTTTGCCACCAATTACCAGGTTCTCCAGGGGGCAGCCAGGCCTTGTCTCCAGTCAAGTCAAAGTCGGGAGAGTTATAGATTTCCCAAAACCGCACGTAGTCCTTGTAGTTGTTTACCGTGTTCCAAACGTACAAGGCAAATGGGTTGGCCTCGTTGACTGGCGTGCCATTTTGGCCATTGTCCCAGATGTCGAGGTACAAATCTTTGAAAAGTGCACTTTGCAAATCAGGACAGTAGTGGTAAGGGTCTCGGTTTTGCGAAGCAGGAAAAGCCAACAAAAAGCTATTGTCCCGCAGGTCCAGATTATTGAAATGCTGAAACTCAGCTTGACGAGTATCATAGCCCAAATCGAGAAAAGCACTCTCTCCCGTGTAGGTGCGGACTGCCTTCACCCCTACCCCAGTTACCTCCCCGCCGCCGCCCAAAGGGATAGGGGTGCCTGCGGCAATTTCAGCTTGTTGCTCACTTGTCCAATTTGGAACATAATCCCATGAAGTGCTAGGTCGGAACTTGCCCTTGAATACCGGGATACTATCGTTGGCTGTGAAGTCAAGCTGAGTGGTGTTTGGAGAAACGACACTTACTGAATGAGAAACACTGACAATTCCGCACTCATTGGTGGCCGTCAGCGTAACGTTGTAATTTCCGCTTTGAATATAAACATGCGTTGGAACAGCAGTATTGCTGGTCGTTCCATCACCAAAATCCCAAGTGAAACTGGTCAGACCGTAATTGGTTTGATTATGAAAATAAACGATAGGGCCAGTAATATCTGTTGTAAAAATTGGTGCAGGTTGCGCCGTTACGAAAAGGGTCTGGTTTTGCTCAGCAATGATTTGTCCAGCAGCGTTTTTTGCCTGTAGCGTCACCGTGTAAGTACCGGGATTGTTCAGCGTCATATTGGAATTTGCAGTAGAAAACGTGACAGGTACGCCATTGGGCGTTTGTATTGTCCAAGCCCATTGCGAAGCACCTGTAACCTGTGAAGCGAGCTGCAACATGAAAGGCGCACAGGCGCTGTACTCGTTCATGGTAAAAATGCGTTGCGTGTAAAATACAGGAGTTGCAGTCAGGGCGATATTTACCGAAGGAGAAAATACTGCATCGTGCGAAGTACTGGCGTCCCACTCACATTTCAGCAAATTCTGAATATTCAAACTAGCTGGAAATGAGTAGGTTGCACTAGCTACTTCGCTCAAATCGGTACTTGTTTTTGCCCAAAGTACATAAGTGAAATTGCCATACTCATCCTTGAAAGCACCGCCTCCAACTGTAGCTGGCAACTGCAATTCCGACGTACGAACAGGGTCGAATATTTTACCGAAGAGAATATCTGAACCTGTTTTGTGAGCGATGCCTTCATCATTCAGCGGCTGAAAATAACCTTGGTTGTAATCGAACCTTTTGTAGAGTCCCATCAAGTCGAACTCGGAGTATGCATTGTCAAATTCCGTGTCTTCAGCAAGTTTGTAGACTTGCATTTGCAGGATGTCGTTGGCCATGCAAGTAGCCATCGCTTTTATCATAAAGTTTCGTTGTGCTTCAGCTGAGCCAATATAATTTTCGTTAGTACCGGGCTCAGGAAAGGGCTTTCGGGGCAGATTTATTTCAGTGATAATCCATAGTTTTTCAGGATAAGTTTGACCGTTATAGCCGTAACTATCCAGTACGGCTTGGTAGGCATTTTTGGTTTTTAAAAGTGCATCGGCAGCAGCATCAGAATGTCGGGAATAGACCCAGTTTTGGATGCTATCGCTGTATTCCCGCAAGCCACCGTCAAAGTGGGGGTAGCTATGGTAGCCCATCACATCAAAATAAGCCCCACCTTTCAGAGGGTAGGCAGCAGATATGGAGCCGTCCGCTGGATTATCGGTATTGCGAAGAATGGCATCGAGGAAAGATGGGTAACCTGTACCGGAAACAACCACGTAGGCATCAGGGTCAAGTGTTTTGATGATTTCCCAACTGATTCGAAGCAGTCGGACGTAGTTGAAAATAGGTGCACGGAGTTTGTAATCGCAGGGGTTGGGGTTGTTGTCCCACCAAGAACCGGGAGCGCCGGGAGGCAGGTAGCCAAGTCCACCAGTGTAGTCGAATCCAGGTTCGTTCCAGATTTCCCAAAACCGAACGTAATCCTTGTACATGCTTACCGTTTTGTAGAGGTAGGCGGCGTAATAGTTGGAATCGTTATAAGGGGTTCCATTAGCCCCACCATCCCAAATCGGGCTGTACATATTTTTAAACAATGTGGACTGAATGCCTTGACAATACTGGGTTTCGTCACGGTGTGCATCACTGGGAAACCCAACAATGACGGTATGTTCACCCATCCCGAGTTCAGCGTATTTTTGGAAAATTGGCAGGTTGGCATCGTAACCCGCCTGTTCAACATAGCTCTCGAAAATGCCAGGGCGCAGGGATTTTACACCAGCACCCAGCACGTTGCCACCTGTGGTTGCAGCTCCTCCAGCAGCAAGCAGCGCTAGTTGTTCTTCGGAAAAAGAGGTGTATTGGCCAATATTAGCAGCTGGATGAAAACCAAAAGGATAAGGTGTTACTTGGTTATTGGCCGTAAAATTCACTTGTGCTTGCAGCGTCGAAGCGAATAGGCAAGACAAAGCCAAAGCGTAAATTTTGGACATAGCGTTGTTTCAGTTTTTCAGTTACCGTAAATGGGGGAGTTGTAAAATAAATTCAGACGTGAGCCACAGGCGAGAGGAAAGGTCAAAGATATAGCAAAAGAATTGTAGTAAAAAATGGAAAATATTTTGTGAGGCTTGATTAATTGGTTACTGATAAAAATTAGCACATGATTTGTCTGCATATCTATTCAATCCATTATTTTTGATTCAACCAAGTAACTTGGTTAACAAACAACCACATTTTCAACCTTAAAACACATTTCATGGTGTCAATTTACGCTCATGCATCTGCAACCCTTCGATGGGTTTGCACCTTTTTATGCCTCATTTTGCTAGGGGTTTCCACTTTCGCCAATGATTACGACGATGCCTGGAAAGCCCTCAACCGTAACGACAGGGCTGCCGCAAAACGTTTATTTGAAAAAGCCTTGGAAGACCCAAATACCTCCGCCGATGCAGCAATCATGCTGCTAAAGATGAACCACAACGACAGAAATTCTGCTGAAATGTCGGCACTTTGGGAACGGGCTAGCAAGCAGTTGCAAGACCCCTACCCTTATTTGTATGCACTTTGGTTTGACCAAGGGACGCTAGGCGGCTACGGAAGGAAATCGAAGCAGCAGCTCAAGCTCTGCCAAAAACTGCTTGAAGACCCCAATTGCCCTGGGTTCATGAAAAGCTCCATCCACTACCAAATGGGTCATCATTACCTTTCAGACAACAACATTTCGAAACTAAAAGAGGAATGGCTCAAAGTGGGACAACTGAACAACTGGCAGTTTGTCGGCCCATTCGACAACCTCGGTGGTAGTGGTTTCGACAAAAATTACCCACCAATATCAAAGCCGGAAAGCTCTGAAAAATTCAAGTCGGAGCGCAATTCGGACATCTGGTGGTTCGTGCCAGCTACACAAATAAACGATGGTTGGGTTGTACCTTCTTACCATATTTCCTCCTACACGGCAATTGTGTTCGCACAAACTTACGTGACGGCGGACAGCGATAAAGACGTATTGTTGAGCCTAGGTTTTAGCGGCAACATTAAGGTTTGGGTGAACGACCGTCTGCTCATCAGTGAGCAGGAAGAGCGCCGGACAGAGCTGGACACCTACCGGGTTCCTTGCAAACTTCGACAGGGGGTAAACCGGGTGCTGGTTCAACTTGGCACCGAGGAAAATTCTTTTGGCAATTTCGCCGTGCGGTTTACGGATGAAAAAGGAAATGAGGTAGCAGGACTCACCAGCCAGGCTCAGTTTGCACCTTACAAAAAGGATTTGGATACATCGATGCCCGATTTGCTGCCTTTTTATGGCGAAGCTTTTTTCGAACAAAAAATAAAGCAACAACCTGACAATTTGCTCAATTATATTCTGTTGAACGATGTGTATTCCCGTTCCAGAAAATCGCAGGAAGCACTTGCCGTGATTGAGGAAGCCATGAAAAAAGCCCCTGACAACAGCCTACTCCGATTGGAGCTGCTGTCCTGTTTGTCAGTGCTGGAAAACCGCACTGAATTGACCAAAGAACTTCAATACATCAAGGAAAAAGACCCCACAAACTACCTCTCTGCCGACCAATTGTTTGATGAACACATGGACAATGAAAAATATGAGGACGCATGGAAAGTGGTTCATCTGATGGTTGCAGAGTATGGCGAAATTGAAGACACCTATAAAATGAAGGTGCAATTGCATGGAAAACAGAACGATTTGGAAGAGCTTGTCAGTATCATTGATGAGGCATACCGTGCATATCCTGAAAGCTCCTCTTTTGCCGAGCTGAAGCACAATGTGGCGTTGATGCTCCGCAAGGATGTACTCGGCTCAATGAATATTTACAGCAATTTTCTCAAAGACAATTATGATTTGGGCATTGCAAAGCAACTGGCAAAGGAATACCTAGAAGCAGGTCAAAATGGAAAAGCATTGAAGATTTATGAAAACATTGCTGAAATCTTTCCTTATGACCCAGATGAATTTTCCCGTTTGTTCAACTACTATTACAGTGTTCGGGATTTCAAGAAAGCCCAGCAGACATTGGATATTATGAAAGGGTTGGCGCCATTTTCAAGCACCAATTTTTCGAATCAAGCTGAGCTTTTCAAACAAACAAAAAAGGAAGAAGATGCACTAGCCAATTTCCAAAAAGCACTTCATTACAGCCCTAATGATTTTGATTCCCGTCGGAAAATAAGGGAGATTGAAAAGAAGCCTAACCTTGATACCTATTTCCCCCAATATGATATTTACGAATTGATAAAAAAGAGCAAAGACTCTAAAGAAACAGAAGATTTTGGCTATTCCTACATCATCGATGAGCGCTGCACCATCCTGTATCCCGAGCGTTGCACAGAAACCATTTACACGGAAGCCTATCGGATTTTGACCCAAAAAGGAATTGAAAACTGGAGTGAAACTTCTTTGGGTTACAATAGTTGGCGTCAACGGCTCAATATTGAGAAAGCTGAAGTCGTGAAAGCGAATGGTAGCAAAATCGCTGCCGAGCAGAGCGGCACCAATCTGGTGTTTCCTAATTTGGAAATTGGCGATGCCGTTTACATCAAATACCGTATCGTGAGCTATGCCTATGGCAGAATGGCCAGGGAGTTTTGGGATGAAAATTATTTCAACTCCTTTGTGCATTCAGATATCAGCCGCTATTGTTTGTTGGCACCAAAAGACATGAAACTGGAATTCAAAACGCCAAATCATGAAATAAACCCGACAGTCACGGAAGTCGAAAACTTTAAATTGTACCGCTGGGAAAAGGCAGATGTGCCAGCAGTGAAAAGCGAGCCAATTATGCCCAACCTGCAAGATGTGGGCAACATGCTCTACATTTCAACTATACCGGAATGGCAGGAAATCGCCAATTGGTACTCAGACCTTTCTGCCACACAAGCAAAGGTTGATTACGAAGTGAAAAAAGTGCTAGCCAGCCTGTTTCCCGAAGGTCAAACTTTTACAGAGGAGCAAAAGGCTCGAAAAATCTATGATTATGTGGTGAAAAATATCCAGTACAGTTCAGTTCCTTTTCGGCAGAGTGCGTATGTTCCGCAAAGAGCTTCAAAGGTGATACAAACCAAATTGGGTGACTGTAAAGATGTTTCAACATTATACGCCACGCTAGCCAGGGAAGCAGGCCTGAAAGCCAACCTCGTACTGCTGAATACTCGTGACAATGGTGAAAAAACGATGCCTTTGCCAGCTGTTGAATTTAACCATTGCATCGCAAAAGTTACAATCAACAATCAACCGTGGTACCTTGAGCTGACCGACCGCAATATGCCTTTCGGCAGCCTTCCTTCTACCGACATTGGTGCCCAAGCATTGGAAATCCCATACAATGAGCCTGGGCTGAAGAGCAATCTCTTCCGCTTGGAACCTAATAATCGCATCCTTGATTTTCGACATCAAAAATCTGAGGTCAATATAAAAAACAGGGATTTGGAGGTAGCAGTCAAGACCGTGAATAGTGGAAACGGTGCGGCATCATTACGTGCCAATTACAGTACTTTGGTGAAAGACAAGCAGTTAGAAGAATTGCAGCGCAGCATTGGCCGCAAATTCACAAATCCAGTTTCAGTGAAGGAAGTAAGTTTTGGAAATTTCGAATCATCAGCTGACACGCTCAATTACAATACGACTTACGCTGTGAAAAATGAAGTGATTGAAATCGGAGACTTGAAAACCTTTAAAGTACCCTATTTCTATACCTTCTTAGAAGCTAATGATTTTGCATTGGAACAACGGAACTTCCCAATCAATTACTGGAATTATGAAAACAAGGACGAGTACTTGGAGGATTTGACTATCAACCTGCCAGAGGGATTGGAATTTACAGAAGTCCCTAAAGATATTGCATTGAATTTCAAAGGAACTACTTACAATATCAAGTTCGAAAAAATGAATCCGAGGAAAATCAGAGTAGTACGGAACATCAAAATCAAGCGTGATGTCATCCCTGCTGCGGATTATCCTGCATTCAAGCAATTTTTGGAAGATGCATTAGCAGCGGAATCAAAATACTTGGCTTTCAAATAGCATCAAAAAAAGGGAGTCAAATTTTCGGCTCCCTTTTTCAATCCATCAGCTTTCCACTAGCACCATCACTGCCAGAATCCGCTCGTACAATTCAGTAGGTTTAAAAGGTTTGGAAAGATAATCGTTCATGCCGATTTCAAGGCATTTTTCCTGCTCCTGCTTCGTGGAGTTGGCCGTGAGTGCGATGATGGGCACTTGGCTGAATTCCCTGATTTTTTTGGCGGCGTCAATGCCGTTCATTACAGGCATTTGGATATCCATCAGCACAAGGTCATATTCCTTGTCACGAACAGCTTCGTAGCCTAATTGGCCATTTTCTGCAATATCCACTGAGACAAAGTTTGACCAAGTGGTAAGGACCTTTTTGGTTGCCAGCTGATTGAGGAAGTGGTCTTCCACCATCAAAATTTTCATTGGTGAAACTGGTGCCAATCCTGCTTGGAAAATCACCTGCTTGGTTGGTCTTACTGGGATTTTTATTGAAATCACAGAGCCTTTTTCATCTCCATTTACAAATTTCAGCGTGCCATCGAGGGATTTGATGAGTTTGGAAGAAATAGCTACGCCAATCATTCTTTTCGAAGCTGCGGCCTCTTTTTCATTTTCTCCAAAGGCATCTTTGATAAGAGCCTCGGCATTTGTCATCTCTTTAAGTTCATTAGCATTGTAGCGCTTTTCACTGCTTTGAATGCAAATGTTTAACTCAAGTTGATCGCTACTGATTGAATCGCAAGATGTACTAACAGTAATAGTTTCACCTTCCTTACCCTGTTTTAGCGAGTGTTCGATTAGGTTATAAAGTACTTGGGTTATTTTCCTGGGGTCGGCAGTAATTTTCTCAGGCAGATTTTTATCTGGGGTGAAGATTACTGCCATTTTGGCTCCATCTGCTTTAATTTTCACTACATTTTCAACCCCTTTCAGGAATTCGAGCAATACAATGTCTTCCGCCTCATCTTTTACATTCTCGGTTACCATCAAGGAGAAGTTCAGCAGGTTATTGACGGAAATCGAAAGGTCGTTGACCGAAGTTTTCAAGTCGGTAATTAGCAAATCCTGTTGGTGGGAAGTTTCGGAGTTGCCCAACAAAAACATCAAGTTGACAATAGAAGAAAGTGGAGTACGTATTTGAAAACCAAGATCTGCGAGCACTTCCTCTTGAATTCGAGCAGTTTGATTTGAAATGGCTTTTTCCACCAAAAGACGCTCCGAGGTTTTACGTTCAGTAATGTCTTGAATACTTCCAACTAATACCACTTTTTGACCGGATTCTTCAATTTTTACCATTGCCTGCACCATTACGTGCCGTACAGTTGTACTATCAAATACGATTCTGTGTTCTATTTGATGAACCATACCATCCCTACCAGCCTCCTCAAAAAAGGTGCTTACATCTCCTTTTTCTTCAGAAGGGACATACCTCATGTACTCCGATAATGTAGGATTTAAACTTCCTAGCTGTAAGTTAAAAATTCGAAAAACCTGCTCTGACCAGTTCATTTCATTGGTCACCACATCCATCTCCCACGTACCAAACTGCGCTATTTTTTGAGCTTCTAAAAAACGCCTTTTATGAGCCTCAAACTCTATTGCTGTCTCTTCTAGCCTAGTTTGAACGGAAAAACGATGCATTGAAAAACGGGCCACACGGCAAAGTGTTTTTGCATCAAATTGCCCTTTCAACAAAAAATCTTGTACTCCTGCCTTTACGCTTTGGCTGGTAATAATTTCATTGTTGAGTGCTGTCACAATGACTACAGGTACCTTTGGTGCCTCTTCCTTAAATTGCGAAATCACCTTAAATCCAGAAATATCTTGTAATTGAATATCCAAAAAAGTCAAGTCAATAGGCTCTTTACCCAAAATGTTAAGTCCTTCTCCAAAAGTCTTTGCATGAAAAAAGTCGAATTTACTACCTAGATCTTTCAAATAATCTTCAATTAAACTTGCATCGTCTTTAGACGAATCAATGGAAAGGATTGACAGCTTTGTAGGTTTCGTGCTCATTAATTTATCATTATCTTCTTACAGTTTGTGAAATCTCAAATACTGAAAGGCAATCAATTTATCATTGTCGGTAAGATTGCTGTGTTCAACCAGAAGTCCTCAATCTTTTTGATAATTTCAAAAAACTTGTCAAAATCAACTGGCTTGTTGATATAACAGTTGACGTGGAGATTATAGCTATGGATAACATCTTGCTCGGCATTTGAAGTGGTTAGAATAACCACAGGAATGCTCCTTAGCTTTGGGTCGTGCTTGATTTCCCCAAGCACCTCCCGGCCATCTTTTTTAGGCAAATTCAAATCAAGAAGAATCAAATCAGGGCGAATTGATTCTTGATAAGGACCTTGTTTTTGTAGATAGTTAATGGCCTCTAAACCATCCATTACCACATCAAGGTGAACTTCAAGATTACCCTCTTTGAAAGCTTCCTGCGCTAATCTTACATCGCCGGGATTGTCTTCTATCAGTAAAATATTCACGGGTCTTGTCTTTTTCATGTGAAAAAATTATTCCAGATATAGGTATTTGATGCTAGTGAAAGTTTTTGAATTACTAGTAGCGAAAGGCACTGATACCATTTAATGTAGCTTCCGTAATTGTTCCTTATTCAGAATATCTAATACAAGGGGAGTAATCAAAATCAAATCAGAGCTTATTTTTGTCCAACTTTTGATTTTAGATTTTCAATTCGAAACATGCAAAATTTACACCAATTTCAGGAGGCTTTTGAATTGTACTTGCACAACAATTACTTTAAGAATAATCCAAAAGCGTTATATGAACCAGCAAACTATATTCTTTCCTTAGGTGGAAAACGGCTTAGGCCTATGGTGTTGTTAGCTGGCCATTTCCTATTTGACAGTAGGATTGAAAAATCACTTCCAGCAGCGATGGCAGTCGAGATTTTCCATAACTTTTCATTGGTACATGATGACATCATGGATGCTGCCCCACTTCGTAGAGGAAAACCTACCGTCCACCATAAATACAATCTGAATGCTGGCATATTATCGGGAGATGTAATGCTTGTTAAAGCCTATGAGTTCTTGTTGCAAACCGACTCCCCTTTTGTCGCAGAGCTGACAAGGATATTTACAAAGATGGCGATTCAAGTCTGCGAGGGTCAACAAATGGACATGGATTTTGAGACCCAGGCTAATGTCAGCATTGAGGATTACCTGAAAATGATTGAACTAAAGACTGCTGTGTTACTGGGCTGCGCAATTGAATTGGGTGCATTGATTGGCGGAGCCTCAAAAAAAGATGCTGAATTACTATTTGATTTTGGGCGTAACCTTGGAATTGCATTTCAATTACAGGACGACCTGCTAGATGCATTCGGCGATCCAAAAAAGGTTGGAAAAAAATGGGGAGGTGACATTGTTCAAAACAAGAAAACATACTTGTACCTAAAGGCATTGGAGTTGGCTCCTAAGGAAATTGCAGATAAATTAGCATTGCTCTATAATGTTGATACTGAAAAGGAAAGCAATAAAATAAACGTAGTTCTTGAAATTTTCGGACAACTTGGCATTAAATCATTAACTGAGCAACAGAAAGAAGTATATTGGTTAAAATCATTAAAATCACTTGAAGCAGTAAATGCAGACCCATCCAGAAAACGGCTGCTTGAAAACTTTGCAATCGCTTTGATGAACAGGGATTTTTAAAAGAAAAAGGAGCAACCACCAAAGCGGTTACCCCTCACACTATGAAACACTATTTCTTTCCGGTAATTGGGATTGCATTAGTTCAGCGAACAAAAGTATGGAATAATGAAATCCAAGATATTAGGTGGAAAGTATCAGCAAGACTGGCGATGCAAATCTAATTTGTTATGCTAATTTTACAAAACAATTGTTCAGAAATTAGAGAATACTTAACAAAAATTTCTTTTTTACAGAGCAATCTAATACACAAACAATAAAAATCATTCATAATTTAATAAAAATTAAATTCAAATTACACTATTAGTCAGTCACTTAAAATAGGATTTCATTTTCTCAACAATTTATTTTTGGGAGAACATCTAAAATACTCAAATTCAAAAAAAATCATTAATGGCTACTAAGTTTAATTTTATCATTCTTTTTACAGCATTCAGTGTTATCATTTCGAGTTTAAATGCCCAAGATAATTCCCAGCTAATCCAATCACTTCAAGTTGATGTAGTTTACCTCTCTTCTAATTTGCTTGAAGGGAGAGAAGCGGGAAAATCAGGATGCGAAATTGCTTCAAAATATATTGCCTCAAGGTTTGAGGAAATTGGGCTGGAACCAAAGGGTCTGGGTGGCTCATGGTTCGCACCTTTTGATTTTCAATACAAGGCGAATCCCCATGAAACAACAGGTGGAGAGCCTCGAATCAGTAGCAACGTAGTTGGATATTTGGACAACTCAGCCAAAACTACTGTGGTTATTGGTGCACACTACGACCATTTAGGCATGGGACTACCTGGTGCTTCACTTTATGTCGGTGATCCAGCTATTCACAATGGTGCCGATGACAACGCAAGTGGAGTAGCAAGCCTACTTTTCTTAGCCAAGTATCTGAAAAACTCCAATTTAAAAAACAACAATTATCTTTTTCTCGCTTTTTCTGCTGAAGAACTGGGATTAATCGGATCAAAAAAATTCGTTGAAAGTCCAACCATTAACCTGGAAAACGTCAATTACATGCTTAACATGGATATGGTAGGTAGATTGAATGATGAAAAAGTATTAGCAATAAATGGAGTAGGCACTTCACCAACATGGAAGGATGCACTTGCAAAAATTGATGTAGATGGCATCAAGGTTAAGACCACAGACAGCGGTGTAGGCCCTTCAGATCACACATCTTTTTACCTCAAAGACTTGCCTGTACTGCATTTTTTCACAGGCCAACACACGGACTATCACAAGCCTTCGGATGACAGCGAGTTAATAAATTATCAAGGCATCTATGATGTTTCCATGTATATCGCAACGCTGATTAAGGATTTGAATTCAGTTGGAAAACTTGTTTTTACAAAAACTAAAGATGAGTCTCAACAAGGTGCAAGTTTCAAAGTTACGCTTGGAGTAATGCCAGATTATGTCTTTGATGGTGAAGGAATGCGAATTGATGCAGTGATGGAAGATAGGCCAGCTATCAAAGCTGGCTTGGAAAAAGGGGATATTGTCATCCAAATCGGCGATGTTCAAGTAAATTCTATCTATGATTACATGGATGGCTTAGCCAAATTCAAAAAAGGTGACAAGACCAAAGTAAAAGTAAAAAGGAAAGATGCTGTCTTGGAAAAAGAGGTAGAGTTTTAAATTGTCAATTCAATAACCAACGGCCCTGAAGGAAAGTTTTCTTCAGGATTCAACCTCATCATGTGGAACCATTCCAAATCATTCAGCCCCACTGATTGCCATTTTTGCTACGCAACCGAAAAGGATGAGTATGCCCAGTAATGCTAGCATTTTTAGTAGTTTTTGTTTCAAACTAAATGATAAAATGAATTGCCGTGGGAAAGAGGTTCAGTCTAACTACAGTGAAATGTAGCTAAGCAGTACATTTAATTTAATCATTGAAAAAAGCAGGCCAATTTTTTGGCTAAGTTGTGAAAGCCTAATTTAGTTCCTAAACCCATTAATTAAAAGTGAACTAATAGAGTTGCTCTGACCTAAGTGTTTGATTTTCAACAAGAGGATGTTTTAATTTTGTCCTTAAAACACCACAATTGAACATCCATTATCAAAAATTAAACACCAACCGACAGTGGAAAGCCGCTACCGGGGTCAGCCAA